>NZ_AUDJ01000023.1 GCF_000425405.1 Ferrimonas kyonanensis DSM 18153
ACCGTCGTCGATTGCACTCAAGCCTGGGCTATCAAAGTCCGCAGCAATATGAGAGAGTCGCGGCATAACAAACCCGTGTCCATTTTATCGGGTCATGATCATATGACCGTTTTACCAATCAGTGGACGAACAATTTATAAAAAATCAAAGAACGGTTAAACCTTATTAAGGGTGAGTTTGGAATTTTAGAGTAAAAATCCAATGAGTCAAAGCTCGCGGGCGTATCGAAGTTATGCCCGTGTTTTAGGCGTGAAAATTCAATTGGGAGTATCGAGTGCTAGAAGTGGTAGTTCAAATTATAGAAAAAGCACAACTTTCTATTATTACATTGTCTGTTGTACTTTTCTGGCTATATAAAATTGACCTTTCCGGAGTTTACAAAGGGCTCCATGAACGAAAATCTAGGCAATTAGATTTGTTAATTAATTGTTTGGATAACCATCACCTTAGTGACAATGTGAAGTTTGCAATTCAAGAAAGTGTTGAAGCTCAATTGTTTTATCAAAGTCATGGCATTCGAGCTGATAAACCGTATCGTGACGCACTGGTAAATATTAACAAGAAGTATCCAGATCAAGCCCGTTGGTTCTTCCTGAGAAGAGCTTATCCATTTATGGCTTTAGGTGAGTCCGGGCGAATAGAGTTAAAGGTTGGTAGAAAAGATGTTTGGATAAATAACGCGGTTATTTGGTTTTCCATGGGGGTCGTCTTATTAGGTTTTATATCTTTGTTGCTATTCTTTTTTGCTACTGCATTTAAGTACCTACCAGTTCAACTTGGCATTACGATGTTTGGGCTTGGTTTTGTTATGATATTTTTGGGGATGTTATTCCATTGGACTACGTGGGGTAGGCATGCAGCAATAAAGTTGTCAGAATTAGAGATTTAATAAAGAATTCAATGGCGATTTCTAACAATTAAGATTTTTCGTCTAATCGTTGGATTCTGTAGTAGCGCGGTTCAAGCCTTAATGCAGTATTTTTCAGAAAGGAATGTAGTCAATATGGAGTATTTTGAGGTTGGTTTTGAGTTAGTCAAAAGTGCATTTTGTGAAACAGATGAAATTAATGTTGGATTTGGTGCTGACTGTTCCTATCTTCAGATTGCTGACGGTAGTTCTGTAGCCTTTGCTGTTATCTATGATTTGAATGATAATGAAAGTGATTTTATAGAATTGGCGAGGTTTTTTGTACCAAAAGAGTATAGAGGAAAAGGGTTTGGTAGAGCAGCCGCAGTTTTTATTATCAGAGAGTTGTTTAAATTAAAGAGCGAAATACTGATAGACCCTTTGAGTAATTCAGTTAGATTCTGGGGGAGCGTCGCTAAAGAATTTTCTGGTAGCGTAGACTTTGTTGATGCTGTAGCACCAAAATATATTTGGACAAAAAACAATACATATGAGCTTTCTCCATGTAAAGGGACAAAATACATCCCCTCCGACTGAACTATCAGAGTGTCAAGCTAGCTAAGTGCTTTCTGGAAACACTTATAGAGGCTATTTTACGTGACAATCGGTAGCTGTAAATGCTGTGTTGCTACTGTTAGGACACAAAAAGTTTATTGTTGGTACCAAGCTAAATTTCGTCGATCACATAGTGATTATTGGCCTTGGTAGCCTGCAATTTTCACAGCTTGATTAAGGCTCTTAGGTTGGGGAGGATGGCTCCGTAGTAACGCACGGCATCATCCACTGTGTCAGAAACTAATGCAATATCCGCACTTTCCTTGTGCACATTCAACTCGCCGAAAAGTGTGTTAGCTTTAATCGTGTCGACTGCAGAGTTTGTTTGTGACTTCAAAAAACGATATAGCTAAGGCTTTTTTAACCCACGGTTAAACGATGAAGAGCCACAATCGCAGATTAAATTATGATATCTACGTCCTTGATGAGGTTATATTTTGAGTCTTTATAAATATTCTTACTGTCATAGTGACAGTTATTTGAAGTCTCCAGGTGACCACTGGAAGACGATGAACTTCAAAGGAGAGGTTTATGAGGCGTCTTTCCTAGAAAACATGGTAGGTAAAATTAATGACCTCTTTGAAAGTAAAAGGAGAATTGTTTCGAAAGGCCCTTACACACCAAAGAACAACAAGTATAAAAAAACAGGTTTTTTTTGTGATCAACGAGGAAGGATTCTGTACAATAGTAATAAAATATCTCTTGCTGAGTTTGATTGCATTGAGATCAGTGAAAACTCGTTGCTGTTCTATGAGTGCACGTTGACACAGAAGTCTGAAAATTTACGTGTTCTTAAGAAAGAAGCCATTCGAAAGTTGACTCTACTTAATAGAATTTTCCCAGGGAAAAAAGTGGTTTGTAAGGTAGTAAGTGATAACCCAGTTACACTTAAATATTTTGATGGGCTAGATTGTTTCAGTACTCTTTTTTATGGCTTTCCATCTGTAAGCCTTGATAAACTGGCTAGAGAAAGCAGGCCTGAAAGAATAGGTGTTCATTTTGGAATGGTTTCAGCAAATAGTTTAAATAATAGAATGGTTGAGTTTGATTATATAAAAGAATTTCAATTATTTAATTCAAATCTATTTAAAAACAAATCACTTGAATCTATTAAGATAGATTTGCTTTCTAGTAAAGGGTTGTATCCTAGATTATATTGGGGAAAGGTTAGGGTTGATAGTTTAGGTGATGAGTTTGTGGGGGTGAAATCTGAATATACCATAGTTTCAGTAAATTTCTCAAAAATAAACTCGCCCAAAATTAGATACTACTTTATAGGAAAGGGAAAGGCTTCCGTATATGAGGCTTTTAGCCCAGAGAAGAAGTTGAACAAAATGAAATCTAGCCGAGCAGAAATAACTAAAATATATAGTCAACTACCTGAAAGAACGATAGATGATTTGAAAGCATTAAAAGATGAGGTTCTGGAATGGCATGAAAAAACATTAATTTAATCCAATTGAAAGGGCAATAACTATTCTTTTTAGACTGAACGTTTACCGTGTCGAATTAGCGCAAATTATACTGCGCTGATAAAGCGCTTTCTATAAACGCATATGGAGGCTTTATTACACAATTTTCTGTCACTGTTAGCGTCGGTGCTTTCGACGTTTCAGAGACAAGGGATCCATTTGTAGCCTTTGGCTGGCATTAATCAGCGTTGTTCGATATGATTTGTCATAAAAATGAAATGTTTGTTTTTACTTCGAGGATGCTGTGGCAGATTTTAAGTTCTATTTTGGAAAGACGTTAACAGGCTTGTCTTGGGGAATCGGTTTTACGCTGGGAGTAGTTCTGGCTGCCAGTTTATACCAAAAGTATGAGGGTTGGGATGATGGCATCACAATTGATAACCCCGATTTTATTGAAATTTCAGAGCATCGAATTCTAGACAAAGGGCTCAGACTTACAATCCCTGCAAAAATTACGAATAACTCAAATGAAACTTGGGAGCAGATACAGTTTACCGTAGAGGTTTTTGACCAACATGGATTCTTGGGTAAGTGCTTTGGTTTTGCTGATGATGTAGAAACAACGGCAAGTCAATATCAGGTGGCCTACTGTAGTGATTTGGATTCTTCGACATTACCAGATGATAGCAAATTGCATTACGAAATATACCCATCGTTGGCAAGTAGGAGCGAGTGACGGCATCTGGTCTATAAAGTAGATAATAAATATTGAATAACATCGAAGTTAATTTCATTTTTGCCATGTTGACACGTCATTAAGTTAAACTTGTCCACTTTCGCTAAGAACCCTGATGGGATGACTACCGATGACACCTAACATCATCGAGCTCGCCAAGGAAATGCGGTCTATTTTTGAGCTAGCTCGAGAAGAGTGCGTTGCCTTGTTCGTGGGTTCGTTTCGGTTTCCGAATCGTGGGTGCGAAGGGGCGTGTCGTTACTTCGCCCATAGGGTGATGACTCAGTACCCCGAGTGTCGGGTGTGTGTGGTTGAAGGCTATGATCGACGCGGTGACGAGAGGCACTTTTGGGTGCTGGTCGATGACCGGGTGTACGATTTGACCTGCGATCGCTTTGAGGGGGTGTCTGCACCAATTCTTGGGGAACGGGATACTCCGCTGAGCCAGCGCTTTACTGAGCTTAGGTTTATCGAGGGTAAGGCCATCTTTGACAACTGGAATCCGGGTGAGCGATTCCAAAAGGCGAGGGTGCTCAGATACATCAACTACAAGTCGGCGCAGCCGCACCTGTATTTGGTAAAGTGCTGAATGGCTTCGATGTGGTTAACGGTGACTAAGTGCGATCAGCGGACTTTGGTTTGGCAAACAGGCACGTTGATGAGACCACCATTACAGATAAAACGCAGGAACCCCCATGTTTGAAGCTATGACAGAGCTTGAGCCTGTCCATGTCGGCCTGGCCTTTGCGAACTCAATCGAGAGTCATCGCGGCGGCGCTATCCCTTCTGGACTACTGTCGGCGACTCCGCTGGCACAGTTGTCATCGACATCGATTGCAGCAAGTGGCCTGGATCTGCTGCTGGTGGGCGGGGCCAGTTCAGAACAGATTGAAGCGATTACCAAGGCCTGTGATAGCTGCGGCTGCATCGTTGCCTTTATAGATGGACATGGCGGTGACTGTCAGTTGGTCTGGAACGCAATGGTCAACATCAAGGCTAAGCTGGAAGCGCACGAGATGCCGGCGAATCTTGGGGTGACCGATGTTCGAGAACTGGCAAGCGTTGCCGATGCGTTGCTGGCTTTTGACAGTGAAAAAAGTCTGCTGGAATTTTTGCGCGCCACCCCAACGGAACGCCACTGCGGTGTTATCTATCTGGCCAGCAGCAGTGTTGGTTTAGCGCGTTATAGCGAGATGAATCAGGCCATCGCCGCTGTGCTGTCATCTACTGCCTATTTTGTTTCCAGTGTCTATTCAGCTAATAGTCACGACTGCATTGCCCTGGTGGGAGTTCGACAGCCCTGATACGCCGGGGGAAGCGCCGGTATCTGCGCGTTTCCCCTTTATCTACTTACCTCTTTCTGTACTCATCTTTTTCCTATCGATACCTTTCTCCACTTACCTATTTCTTTACCTAAGCCTTTCTCTATCTACTTTTAGCTCGTTGTCTGAGTCCCTCACTGGTTTACTGTTTCTCCCTTTTCGCTTTCTCGAGTCGCTTTTCTTTCACGCCATCCCTATCCGGCCTTTGTTTCCTTTCTTCCATTTGCACCGGTTGCTTGTTCGCGGCTAAAGTAACGCCAGTTATGGTGTGAAAGGCGGTGAATGTGAACAAGGGCAGGGAGCCATTTTGGCAGCGGCTGGCAAAATGGGTGGTGGCAACAGTGGTGGTAACTGTGGCCCTGTATCAGGGGTACCTGTTTGTGCTGCCGTCCATCACCGTGGTTAACGCCTCTGGCGGGGCTGTTAGCGTGACGGTGCGCCTGCCCAGCAATCGTCTGGATTTTGGCCGCATCGCGCCGGGGGCGGATAACACCCTGTATTACACCCTGGCTCAGCAACCGGGTGATTACCGTTATCGGTTGCAGCGCAGTGGCGCCGAAGTCACCGGCCACTGCGGCCGAGTGGCGGAGAATGAGGTGCACAAGCGAGTGAAGATGACCATTGGCAGCGATGGCCAGTTACGTTGCCTCAGTAATAACAACCTGGAACGCTAGTAATGAGAGAAGTGGTAGTAGTAGCGCATCGGCCACAATGGCGCGATGCCTTTATCAGTGAGTCGGCGCAGCTTCGCCAGGCACTGGCGGGGCTCACTGTATCGATTCATCACATCGGCAGCACCTCGGTGCCTGGGCTGTGCGCCAAGCCGGTTATCGACATTCTTATCGAGGTGGAGGCGGTCTCGTTGTTGGATACGCCGGAGATCACCGCCCAACTGGCGAGGCTGGGTTATTCGGCCCGCGGCGAAAACGGCATTGCCGGGCGGCGCTATTTCGAAAAGGGCGGCGAAGACAGGACTCACCAGATCCATGCTTTTGCCGGTGGCAGCGCCGGTGTGCGGCGTCATCTGGCGTTTCGGGATTATCTGCGGGCGCACCCGAGTGTGGCCGAGGCCTATGGCCAGCTCAAACAACGGGTGGCACTGAGGTGTGACCACGACATTGTCCGTTACTGCCAGGGTAAAGACGCCTTCATCAAATTGCATGAGCAGCGGGCACTGGCGTGGATCAGCGCGCGCGGCCAATCCGCCGGTGGTTAATGCCGTTGCGTCGTTGATGGTTTTGGCTTAGGCGCCTGCGATGGAGTGTGAGTCGCTGTGGGTTGCCGGTTCCCCTTCGATGTCGTTTAAGGCTTGAGCCTCTCCCCCTTTGATCGGTGTAACGGCGGCCTCGGTTTTTCGACAAGCCGATCAACAATCTATACTCAATCACCATAGGCTCTAAACCGAAGCGTCGACAGAAGGGGTGGTGGTGTGGCAACAGCGGATGACCGGGCCGAAGCCGACAGCCTTCGGGACAATGACCGATTCTTAGTCCAGCCCCACAGTGTTGCCATCGATGAGGTGCTGGCGTTACTGCACAGCTCGCGCCAAGGTCTGTCGGAGTCCCACGCCAGCGAGCGCCTGGCCCTGTATGGCCCCAATACTCTCCCCAGTGGCAAGCCGCCGGGGATGCTGGTGATCTTTTTCAGGCAGTTTAAGAGCCCGCTTATCTACATCCTGTTGGCGGCGGCCCTGCTGTCTGCGGTAACCACCGCCTGGTCTGACGCGGTGTTCATAACCGCCATTCTGTTACTCAACGCCATCATCGGCTCGATCCAGGAGTACTCGGCACAGCGGGCCACCGAGGCGCTGCAGAAGATCGTCACCGCCCGGGCGCGGGTGCTTCGAGACGGCCAGCTGCATGACAAAGACGCCAGCGTGTTGGTGCCCGGTGACGTGGTGGCGCTGGAGTCCGGCGATCGGGTGCCGGCGGATCTGCGCCTGTTCACCGTTCATGACACCGTCATCGATGAATCCCTGCTGACCGGGGAGTCTGTGGCGGTGAGCAAGAAGCCGGATGTGGTGCTCGTGCCGATGACGCCGCCGGGCGACCGCTGCAACATGGCCTTTGCCGGCACCATGGTCGAGCGGGGCCGGGCCTGGGGCGTGGTGGTCAATACCGGCTTGGCCACCGAAATTGGCCGTATCGCCACCCATGTGTTGTTGCGCCCGGTTACCAAGTCGCCGCTGCTGTTGCGGATGGAGCGATTTACCCGGCGGGTGGCGGTGTTCGTCGGAGTGGCGGCGATGGTGGTGGCGCTTATCTCCATCGCCCGGGGCACCGAGTTGGCGGAGATCTTCTTCCTGGCGGTGGCCCTGGCGGTGTCCGCCATTCCTGAGGGCCTGCCGGTGGCGCTGACCGTCGCCCTGGCCATCGGACTCAGGCGAATGGCCAATCGCAACGTCATCGTCCGGCGCCTGATCTCGGTCGAGGCACTGGGGTCGTGCACCTGCATTGCCACCGATAAGACCGGCACCCTGACCGTCAATCGAATCACGGTGAAGCGGGTTGAGCTGGCCGATGGCAGCCAACTGGAGGTGGCGGGCGAGGGGATCGTTCCTAGTGGCAGGCTAACCATTAACTGTGACGCCCCCGGTGAGGCGCTGCAAGTTCCGCTAAGTCGGCTGGCCCGCGCCTCGGTTCTGAGCAATGAGGCCCAGCTTATGGTGCGCGATGGCGAGTGGACCGCGCAGGGGGACGCGGTCGATGTCGCCCTGTTGGTGATGGCGCACAAGCTGGGCATGGTGAAAGAGAAACTGGCGGTCCAGTGCCCCGAGATCGACACCATTCCGTTTGAGTCCGAGCACATGTTTTCCGCCAGCGTTAACCGGGTCGAGGCAAACACCCTGTGGTCGGTGAAAGGGGCGCCGGAGACGATCCTGTCCATGTGCAGCGCCATGGCGGTGGCCGGCGGGGATTTGGCCATCGACCGGGCTGGCATTCAGCGGCGGGCCGAGGCGTTGGCGGCACAGGGCTACCGCATGTTGGCGGTGGCAGAGGGCCAGATGGACGAACCGGTTGAGGCGGCTGTGTCCGAACGGCGGCTAAGCGGCCTGACTTTTTTGGGGTTGTTGGGCATGGTGGATCCGCTGAGGCCAGAATCGGCTCAGGCGGTGGCGAGTTGCCAGCAGGCGGGCATTCGAGTGGTGATGGTCACCGGCGATCATCCCATTACCGCCCTGGCCGTGGCCCGGCAGCTGCAGCTGGCAGACGACGAGCGCGCCATCGTCACCGGGGCGGATCTCAAGCTGGCCGACAGCGAGCCGGGGCTGGATCGGCTGACGGAATCAGCGCGGGTCTACGCCCGGGCCGAGCCGGTGCAAAAATTGGAGGTGGTTAAATCCCTGCAGCGTCATGGCCATTTTGTGGCGGTCAGCGGCGACGGCGCCAACGATGCTCCGGCGCTGAAGGCGGCCCAGGTCGGCGTGGCCATGGGGGCCAGTGGCACCGAGGTGGCCAGGGAGACCGCCGATCTGATCATCACCGATGACAACTTCAGTTCCATCCTGGCCGGGGTGGAGGAGGGGCGCGTCGCCTACTCCAACGTGCGCAAGGTGATCTTCTTGCTGATCTCCACCGGCGCGGCCGAACTGGTGCTGTTTACCCTTGCCCTTATCACCGGCACACCGCTGCCGCTGATGGCGGTGCAGCTGCTGTGGCTGAACCTGGTCACCAATGGCATCCAGGACATCGCCCTGGCGTTTGAACCGGCCGAGGGCAATGAGTTGTCGCGGCCACCGCGACCGCCGAACGAGGCGATTTTCAACCGGGTGATGATCGAGCGGGTGGCGGTGTCGGCATTGACCATCGGCGGCATCGCCTTTGTGTTGTTCCAGTGGTTGCTGATGCAGGGCTACAGCATCGAGGAGGCGCGCAACGGCACCCTGTTATTGATGGTGCTGTTTGAAAATGTTCAGGTGTTCAACAGCCGTTCCGAGACCTTGTCGGTGTTTCGCCATAACCCGCTAAGGAATCCGCTGCTGCTGTTTGGCACCCTGGCGGCGCAGCTGATCCACATCGGCTCGATGTACACCCCCGGCCTCAGTTCGGTGCTGCAGGTGCAGCCGGTGTCGTTTGTGCACTGGTCGCAGTTGCTGCTGTTGGCCCTGCTGCTATTGGTGGTGATGGAGGTGCACAAGGCCGTTCGGGGTCAAGGCTAGCGCCAAGGTCACTGGCGAGGATTACAGCTTGCGGGCACTGAGCAGGTAGTTGACGTCGGCGCTGTGGCTCAGGCGCCAGCGGCGGCTGAAGGGGTTGTAGCTCATGCCGGTCAGGTCGTTGATCTCAAACCCCTGCGGCGCAATGGCCTGAATGATCGCGGTGGGGCTGACGAACGCGCGCCAGTCATGGGTGCCACGGGGCAGGGCGCGCAGCACGTACTCGGCGCCAATAATGGCCACGAAGAAGCTCTTGATGGTGCGGTTGAGGGTGGCCACGATCAGCAGTCCGCCGGGTTTAAGCAGTTGGCCGCACTCGGTCAGCAGGGCCTGTGGGTCTGGCACGTGCTCCACCACTTCGGTGTTGAGCACCACATCATATTGCTGGCGTTCTTGAAGCAGGGCGGTGGTCAGGCAGTGGCGGTAGTCTACCTGGGTGGCGGAGAGTCTGGCGTGACGACGGGCCACCTCAATATTGTGGGCACTGGCGTCGATGGCGGTGACTCGGTGGCCTTGGCGGGCCAGCGGTTCGGCCAGCAGTCCTGCGCCACAGCCCACATCCAACACCGTCAGTGGCTGATTTTCACTGGCTTGCCCAAGGCCAACCGCATCGGCCAGATGGGCATCGATGGCGTCGGTGATGTACTGCAGCCGAACGGCATTGAAGGCCAGCACGGTTTTGAACGGGCCGTCGGGATCCCACCAGGCTTCGGCCAGGGCATCAAATTTCTCAATCTCCCGCTCAGACAGATTGGCGGCCAGCTCCGGGCTGAGTTTGTCTCGATGCAGCATGGTATCGACTCAAATAAACGCAATACTGACAGGTACGCAGGCCACAGGGAAGGGGATCAACAACGGGCCTGGAGTCAGGCCCGTGTGGGTGGGGGTTAGCTGTGCTTTTTCAGCAGCGAGTCCACCAGTTCAACGTAGCGGCGCTTGCACTCGGCGGCGTCCAGTCCAGACAGCGCTTTCCAGGCCTGGTACTTGGCGTGTTCTGCCATCTTAAACATGGAAGGGGCGGAGCCGGTCACGTCACCGGAAACCGCTTGCTTGTACAGCCCGTACAGAGACAACAGGTGCTCATTGGCCGGGCGCTGGGTCAGGGTTTTGACTTGCTGTTGGGATTGTTCGAATCGTTGGTTCAGTTCTTCCATGTTGCGTTCTCCTTGTTAAGCAGTCTAAAAATTAGCGTGGATCCGCACCGAGGGAAAGGAGCCAGATCAATTAAGCGGTGAATAGTGTGGGTGGCGTTTATGACAGCATTACTGTTGCGCTGTTATTTCGCAGGTTGCTCATTTTTCTGATTTTTAATTCGGTTGGCAACGCACCGCGGCTCGGCTTGGACTACCCTTGTGGCTATCAGGGATGAGGGGAGTACAGGATGAAAACGAGTTTGGGGTTGGCCGCTTGCGTGGCGATGCCGTGTTGGGCCGCAGCGCCGCTTTTTCCCGAGATGGGCAATCTGAGCGCCTCTACCGCCGGCGCCGGCTCGGCGGCCATCGCCGAAGGGGCGGAAACCGCCTTTGCCAATCCGGCGGGGATGGTGCGGTTTTCGCGTCCGGCCTGGGCGGTGCAGTCGCAACTGGTGTCCTCCAGCATTAACTACAAAGACAACGGCTCCAGCGGCCTGTTTGCCAGTGGCAGTGATGGCGGCGACGCCGGCACCAATGCGCTGGCGGCGGGGCTGTACTGGGTGCAGCCGCTTAACCGGGAGTGGGTGTTCGGCTTGGCGCTGGCGTCTCAGGGAGGCTCGGCA
Source organism: Ferrimonas kyonanensis DSM 18153 (assembly GCF_000425405.1). GTDB lineage: Bacteria > Pseudomonadota > Gammaproteobacteria > Enterobacterales > Shewanellaceae > Ferrimonas > Ferrimonas kyonanensis. Next base: position 10,845 of record NZ_AUDJ01000023.1, read on the forward strand.
CTGGACTACGGCTCCGATTTTCGCGGCGCCTTGCTGGTCACCGACGTCGAGGTGCTGTCATTGCAGTTTAACCCCAGCGTCGCCTATGCCATCAGCTCCCATTGGTCGTTGGCGTTGGGGGTGGCGTTGGAGTACGCCAAGCTGGAGCAGACACTGGGGATTCCCGAGACCCAGCGGCAACTGTTCACCGACGGTGACAGCTGGAACATGGGCATCAACCTGGGGCTGATGTACCAGCTCAACCACGATCATCGCCTCGGCCTCAGCTTTCGAATGGAAGCCGACCATCAGTTTGAAGGCAATGCCAGCCTGTCCGGTCGCGACGGCGAGGTGGCCGACAGCGTCAATTTTCCCTTTCCGGCCACCGCCGTGCTCAGTGGCGTGCACGAGTTTCATTACCTGACCGTGCTGTGGAACCTGGGTTACGGCTGGTTGGATGCGTTCGATACCACCACCTTTGAGCTGGGGGAGCAGCCGGTGCTGGCGATCGAGCGTCAGTGGCAGGATACCTGGAACGGCGCGCTGGGCGTTCATGTGCCGCTGAACCGCTACTGGCGATTGGAGTTTGGGGTTGGTTACGAGCAGTCGCCCCAGGACGATCCCGCCTATCAATACCCGGATCTGCCGGTGGACACCCTCATTCGCTATGGACTGGGGGCCAGTTACCGCTTTAACGATCACTGGCGCTTGCAGCTGTTCTACGAGTATCTGGATGCGGGAGAGCCGCACATCGATCGGGCCTTTGGTGATCAGGGGCGCCTCGGTCGGCTCACGGGGCAGTGGAATAACGCTATCGAATTCATGGGCTTGGCGCTGAATTACCGCTATTGAGGTCTGACCAGAGGCCGTAAATCGGCTCCATTGGCCGACGGCCATGCCTATATAGAGGTAAATCACAGTTTTCATGGTGTCAGGTCAATAAACGCCGTGATGCGGGGGGTAGTATGGAGGCATCAGCGAGATTCAAGGAGGAGTTATGCACCAATTTGCCCATCGCGAGTCTGCTGCGGCCGTGCCCGCCATCAGCCACGCCGAAACCTGGCGCTATCTGAAACAGGGATGGCGGCATTGGGTCCCGGATCAGGCCCGCACTCTGGCCTGGGGCGTGGAGCCGGAGCTGGCGGAATGTCTGGCGAAACTGGGTTACCAGGTTGGCTATGTGGTGCCCCATAAGCCCGAGTGTGCTGATGACAGCCTCATACAATGGCACGTCGGTAGCCTGAGCGATGTTCCTAACTCGGCCGACATCGAGTTAATGGTGGTGAAAACCGCCGAGTGCACACCGTCGCGATCCGCCGGATTGTTTGCCGAAGCCAAGCGGCTGCTGCGTTACTCCGGAGTGCTGGTACAAATTTGTGGACGCGGTGGCAAGGAGTCCGCCGGTCGCAACATCGTCCAGGGGTTCAAGGCGGGCTGGTCGCTGCGGGCCCGTTACGATGCCGGTAGCGTCGAGGGCGCGGTCACCCTGGTGTGGCAAAAGCTGTAACAGTTGTACAGTGGAAAAAATTGGTAAATCAGGGCAGTATCTTCAATCTTATTGATTTTAGGACCCTGTTATCATGTTGCGCACCTCTGCTCTGGCACTGGCGATGCTGTCGGCGTCTGCCTCGGCGGCCCCGACTCTGCCCAAAAACGTCATCTTCTTTATCGGCGATGGCATGGGCCCGGCGTACACCACCGCCTACCGTTATTACCAGGCCGACAGTGAGGTGGGTCAGGTGGCGCCGACGGTGTTTGACCGGCTGATGCTGGGCAGCGCCAGTACCTTTCCCCATGATGACACCGTGGTCACCGACTCCGCCGCCTCGGCCACCGCCCTGGCTACCGGAGTAAAAAGCTACAACGGTGCCATCGGCGTCGATGAGCACAAGCAGCCGTTAGACTCGATGTTGGTGGAAGCCAAGCGGTTGGGCTGGCAAACCGGCATCGTCTCCACCTCCCAGGTTAACCACGCCACCCCGGCCAGTTTCGTGGCCCACGCCGAACTGCGCAGCCAGTACGATCTCATCGCCGAGCAGTTTTACAGCCGTCGCCTGCAGGAAAACCAGCCGCTGGTGGACGTGATCCTCGGCGGCGGACAGAAGTACTTTCCCATGGACGACGGCGGCCTGGGGCAATCGATGCTGGAGTGGGGCTACCAATACACCGACAGCCTGACACAGCTGGACAGCCTGAACCGGACCCCGGCCATGGGGCTGTTTGCCGATAAGGGGCTGGAGTACGCCATCGACTCGGACCAGCCTCATCGCCTCAGCGCCATGGTCTCCACCGCGCTGCGGCTGTTCGAGGGATCCCAGCAACCGTTCTTTATGCTGGTCGAGGGCAGTGAGATCGATTGGTGTGGCCATGGCAACGACATCGCCTGCGCCATGAAAGAGATGGACGACTTTGCCAAGGCACTGGAAGTGGCGGAAACCTATGCCAAACGCCATGGTGATACCCTGGTGGTGTTTACCGCCGATCACTCCACCGGCGGCCTGACCCTGGGCAACAACGGCGAGTACCAGTGGGACGCCAAGGTGGTGAAGCAGGTTAACGCCTCATTGCCGATCATCAGCAAGGCGATCATCAATCAGTCCGCCGCTGAGATGGCCAAGACCCTGACCCAGTATGTAGAGTTTGCCTTTACCGAGCAGGAACTGGCGCGCCTGGCGTCGCTGAATCAGGATAACGAGGCGCTGTACTGGGCCCTGTCCGAGATCATCAGCGATCGCAGCTTTACCGGCTGGACCACCAGCGGTCATGACGCCATCGATGTGCCGGTGGGCGCCATCGGGCCGCAATCGCAGCGGTTTATTGGCCACCACGACAACATCGACCTGTCCAAGCAGTTGACCGAGATCATTCAGGCTCAGCGCTGATGCAAGCCCCTGTCCGGTGCCGGACAGGGTCATTGAAGCGGGTTCTTTTCGATGTGGGCGCAGTGGCTGCCACTGCGCCTCATTGGCCCCATAGGGGTTTTGAGGATCTCTGGTCATTGCGGCGGTGGCTCATGCTGCTGCGGCAATTCAATACAGACAAAGCCTCTGACCACTCCATGTCGCTTTATCCCACTTTCCTGAACAACAACGAAACCAAGTTGCTGAAATGTAGTCCTAAATGGTCAGTGGCGTGATAAGTTAGCGTTTTAGGATAAAGGGAAGGGACTGACGGTGAATAGATTGAAAATAAAAACGACTCTCCTGGCCGCCGTGGTGCTGTTGTCCGGATGCACCGATCCCTCCGTTCCCCCGTCCGAGCTGGAGGCCTCCGACTTTACCCGTACTCACCAGAATATGGTCAAAGACACCCTGCCTCTGGATGATCCCACCGATTTTGACCGCGCCACCAAGGGACTGATCGCCAGCGACGACAGCCTGATCATCAACAACGCCAACGGCGAACCGATCTGGAACATGGATCAGTACCGGTTCTTGCAGGGGCAGGCGCCCTATACCGTCAATCCCAGTCTGTGGCGCCAGGCCAAGCTCAATGCCATTCATGGCCTGTTTGAGGTGGCGCCGGGCCTGTACCAATTGCGCGGCTATGATCTGGCCAACATGACGGTGATTAAAGGCGAGCGTGGCTGGATCATCGTCGATCCCCTGACCACTGCCGAGACCGCGGCCCGGGCGATGAAGATGGTCAACCAGCAGCTGGGCAAACGACCGGTAACCGCGGTGATTTTCACCCACTCCCATGCCGACCACTTCGGCGGCGTGGATGGGGTGCTGGCGGGTCAGGATCGCGACGGCGTCGAGGTGATTGCCCCGGCCGGATTCATGAAAGAAGCCACCAGTGAAAACCTGCTGGCGGGGCCGGCCATGGTGCGCCGGGCCGGCTACCAATACGGTAAGGATCTGACCGCCTCCGCCAAGGGGCACGTCGACCTGGGGCTGGGGAAGTCCCTGGCCATGGGCAGCGTTGGCATCGAGGTGCCCACCCGCGAGGTGGATGACACCGGTGAGGTGGTCGAGGTCGATGGCGTCACCCTGGAGTTTCAGATGGTGTCCGGCTCCGAAGCGCCGGCGGAATTCACCTTCTATCTGCCGCAGTGGAAGGCGTTTTGCGGCGCCGAGTTGGTGTCGCAGACCATGCACAACATCTATACCCTGCGCGGCGCCAAGGTGCGTGATGCCCTGCAGTGGAGTCGCTACATCGATGAGGCGCGGCTGCGCTTTGCCGATGCCGAGCTGTATTTTGGCAGCCACCACTGGCCGGTGTGGGGCCAGCAGAGTGTGCAGGAGTTTCTGATTAAGCAGCGGGACTTGTACAAGTTCATTCACGATCAGACCTTAAGGTTTGCCAACCAGGGCTACAGCGCCGATGAAATTGCCGAGCGGGTGCACCTGCCGGACGGGCTCAAGCAGACGTTCTCGGCCCGTGGCTACTACGGCACCCTTAAGCACAACATTCGTGGCGTCTACCAGTACTACTATGGTTGGTACGATGCCAATCCCGCCCACCTGGATCCCTTGCCGCGTTCCACCGTGGCCCGGCGTTATGTGGAGCTGGCTGGCGGCGCCCAGGCGATGCGTGAGAAGGCCCAGGTGGCGCTGGATCTCGGTGAGTACCGCTGGGCGGCAGAGTTACTGAATCACCTGGTGTTCTTCGATGCCTCGGATCAGCGCTCAAGGCAGATGCTGGCCCAGGCCTATCGGCAGATGGGCTACCAGGCCGAGTCCGGCCCCTGGCGCGACGTGTACCTGAGCGGCGCTCAGGAGCTGATCGACGGAGTGAAACGTGACGGCCCCAGCATGGAGAAGAACATGGCCGAGGTGTTGGCCAAAACGCCGATGGTGCACTTCCTCGATGTATGGGCCACCCGCCTGGATTACGAAGCCGCCGGCGACAAGCACTATCAGTTTGTATTGGGGCTGACCGATAAGAAAGAGTATTACCTGTTGGAAGTGACCAACGGCGTGATGACCTACCGACAGATCCCTGAGTCTGTACCAGAGGGGGTACCGGCGTTGGTGCTGACCCATTCTTTGTTCATCGATATCGCCACCCGGCGGATCGAGTTGCGATCGATCCTGGGTCACGACGAGCTGGAGGTGTCCGGTGATGTGGTCGACATCGTCAGCTTCTTCCGTCTGTTTGACAGTCCGGAGCCGGGGTTCGCCATCATTGAGCCCTAGGGTGGGGCGGCTGTGATGCCGCCTTTGTCACTTGGTTGTTGCCATCGAAGCGGCGTTGTCCGTCAGCGAGGCCGCAGTTGATCTTCTCTTGGTACCTCAGTAATCTTGCGGGCCAATTGCTACCACTGGGGTTGTGCAGTGGCGCCGGCGTTTCAGTGATGGCCGCTTCGGGTCGTTGTGTTACAGAGTCCGGCAGCGGCTATTGGCCCCAAGCAGGGGCGAGTATTGGCCGTGAAGCGTTGCTCGGGAACTCCGGTAACGACTGGGGCTCTAAACAGGCAGCGGAATTTGGGGAGTATAAAAAGTGAAGTTTAAGTCCTTGTTGCAGGGGTTGGCGGCGGCGGTGTTTCTGTTTCCGCTGTTGGCGCCGGTGATGGACCTGCCGTTGGTGTTTGAAACCCAGAATCGCGGTATGCAAGTGATCCCGGCCAGCAACGAGTTGCAGCATTTTGCCCTGATCAGCTACTGGCTGCCCGCCTGTTGGTTGAGTGCGGCGCTGCTGCTGATTGCCTATGGCACGGAGCATGGTGCCGGATTGTTGCGGTTCGGCGCGCTGCTACTGGTGGCGTTTCCTTTGGTGCATTACGGGGTGGCCTGGCTGATCGCCGAGCTGATCGTCTCCTGTGGTGAGTGCCTGGTGTTCAGTGCCTGGGAGCTGGTTTTTGATGGCGTTTGCCTGCTGGCGGGATTGGTCGTCTTGGCCTACGCTCGGCGGCTGCAGCATCGAACGCTGGCCTGAGGGCAATACCACCCGATGATGAAGACCGCCGCGAGGCGGTCTTCGTCGTTTTGGCGCTGGATAAGCGCCAGCTGGCAAAGATTGCTCGGCCGTGGTGAGGGCCTCGGTGGCAACTTAAGGGGACAAGACCAAGCGCTTGCTTGTTTGCGATCCCTTTGTTAGCTTGCACAGAGACACACGGCCAGCCCGTGAGCACCGAGCGCCAGCACCGACAGGGAGTGGCAATTGACCCGGCATCGACGGAGAGGCTATGCCAATACGACAACGATTTGAGTATCAGGGCGTTGAGGGAGCCAGGGTGGGGCGGCTCAATCGTGGCATCAATACCACCTTCGTGGTCTATCGCCTCGGCGAAACCGTCATCGACACCGGTCCCAGCAACCAGTGGTCGTCGGTGCGCCGTTTCCTCGATAGCCGGCCACCCCGGCAGTTGCTGCTGACCCACCATCATGAAGATCACAGCGGCAACGCCGCCCGCATTGCCCAGCGATTCGGATTAACCCCTCTGGCCCCGGAACTGGGCCGGGCCAAGCTGGCGTCGGGTTATCGCACCCCGCCGATTCAGCGCTTCATCTGGGGCCGGCCCTATCCGGTTCAGACCGAGCCCTTGCCGGAGCGGATCAGGCTGATCAGCGGCGATACCCTGACCGCGGTGGCCACCCCGGGCCATGCCAAAGATCTCACCTGTTTCCATTGGCCGGAGCGGGGCTGGCTGTTCAGCGGCGATCTCTATATCTCCAAATCCCTGCGTTACCTACGCGCCGATGAGGAGTTGCAACTGTTGATGCACAGCATTCATAAGGTGCTGCAGCTGGAGTTTGAAGTGGTGTTCTGTCCTCATCGCGGGGTAGTGGAGCAGGGGCATCAGGCGCTGTCGGAGAAGCTGGAGAATCTGAAACAGCTGTGCCATCAGGCCAGGCATCTGCGTCAGCAGGGGCTGGATGAGCAGGAGATGGTGCGACGGTTGTTGGGGCCGGAGGATTGGCTGGCCAAGGTGAGTTTCTACAACATCAGCAAGGGCAACCTGGTGCGCCAGGCCGCCCGAGTGTCCTTGGGCGGCCTGGGGGGTTAGTCGTTGATGCGGGGCACGCTGGCCTTGGCCCGCTCGGACAGGCGGTGAACGATCTGGTTGCTGCTGCCGCGGTACAGCAGCGACGGGTCGGCCAGATCCTGTTCGAAGCGGCCGTCCACCAGTACATCCAGGTAGGGCAACAGCTGCTGTTGATGGGCACTGAGTTCATCCAGCCGATAGCCGGTCCAGCACCAGATGTCTTTGTCCGGGCACTCGCTATGGACTCGGGTCACCAGTGCCAGCACGTCATCGACGTTGGCCGGATGCAGCGGATCGCCGCCGGACAGCGTCAGTCCGCGCCGTGAAATGCGGGTATCGGACAGATCCTTGATGATCTGATCCGCTAACGCCTCGGGAAAGCGGTGGCCGGAGTCCAGGCGCTGGGTGCTTTGGTTGTAGCAGCCTTTGCACTGATGTTCGCATCCAGACACAAACAGGGTGCAGCGAGTGCCCGGGCCGTTAACGACGTCAACGCTGTGGTAGGTGTGATAGTTCATGGTTGCCTCACTGAAAAAGGGGCCGCAGCCCCTTTTTGTTATTGCTGCCTGATGCCTACAGGTGCTTGACCCGGCGTTTTACCTCTTCCTGCTTCCCTTCGTTGAACGGCCGTGCGTCCGGGCTGCCCAGGTAACCGCACACTCGGCGGGTTACCGACACCTTGGACGGATCGTGGTTGCCGCATTTCGGGCAGGTAAAGCCTTTGGAGGTACACTCGAACTCACCGGTAAAGCCACACTCGTAGCACTCGTCGATGGGGGTGTTGGTGCCGTAGTACGGTACATGCTGATAGGCATAGTCCCAGACGTCTTCCAGCGCTTCGACGTTGTGCTGCATGTTGGGGTACTCGCCGTAGCAGATAAAGCCGCCGTTGGCGATGGCCGGGTAGGGCTTCTCGAAGTCAATCTTGTCGTAGGGATTGACGTTCTTTTCCACGTCCAGGTGGAAGCTGTTGGTGTAGTAGCCCTTGTCGTTGACCCCTTCCACCACGCCGTAGTGGCGTTGGTCGATCTTGCAGAAGCGGGTGCACAGGTTTTCACTCGGCGTGCTGTAGAGGCTGAAGCCATAACCGGTCTGGGCTTTCCAGGCGTCGGTGGCGGCGCGCAGACGCTCAACGATGGTCAGGGCGCGAGCTCGCAGCTCCTCGGAGTCGTACAGGTGCGCTTCGGTGCCGTACAGGGCGTTGACGGTTTCGTGCAGGCCGATGTAACCCAGAGAGATGGAGGCGCGGCCGTTCTTGAAGATCTCGCTGATGTCGTCGTCCGGCTGCAGACGCACGCCACAGGCACCTTCCATATACAGGATCGGAGCCACTCGGGCTTTCACCCCTTCCAGACGGTTGATGCGGGTCATCAGCGCTTTCTTGGCAATGGCCAGACGCTCATCCAGCAGTTCGAAGAAGCGGGTTTCAGAGCCCTTGGCTTCGATGGCGATGCGCGGCAGGTTGAGGCTGACCACACCCAGGTTGTTGCGGCCTTCGTGGATCAGTTCGCCATTCTCTTCGTAGGCGGACAGGAAGCTGCGACAGCCCATCGGGGTCTTAAACGAGCCGGTGACTTCAACCACTTTGTCGTAGTTGAGAATGTCCGGGTACATCCGCTTGGTGGAGCACTCCAGCGCCAGTTGCTTGATGTCGTAGTTGGCGTCGCCGGATTTGTGGTTGAGGCCGTCTTTAATGGCAAACACCAGTTTCGGGAACACCGGGGTCTTACGGTTTTTGCCCAGGCCCACCATCCGCACTTTGAGGATCGATTGCTGAATCAGTCGGCACTGCCAGCTGGTGCCCAGGCCAAAGCCAAAGGTAACGAACGGGGTCTGGCCGTTGGCGGTGTGCAGGGTGTTGACCTCGTACTCCAGGCTCTGGAACGCGTCGTAACACTCTTTCTCGGTGCGGGCACGGGCGTAGGCTTCGGCATCGGCCACCTGCCACTCTTCGCCTACCTCGAGGTGTTTCTCGTAGCTCTTGGTGACGTAGGGCGCCAGAATCTCATCGATGCGGTTGATGGTGGTGCCGCCATAGATGTGGCTGGCCACCTGAGCGATGATCTGGGCGGTGACGGCGGTGGCGGTGGAGATGGACTTGGGCACGTCGATCTCGGCGTTGCCCATCTTGAAGCCGCCGGTCAGCATGCCGTGCAGATCGATCAGCATGCAGTTGAACATTGGGAAGAACGGGGCGTAGTCGAGATCGTGATAGTGGATCTCGCCATTCTCGTGGGCCTTGACCACGTCGCGGGGCAGAATGTGGCGGGTGGCGTAGTGCTTGGCCACAATCCCTGCCAGCAGATCGCGCTGGGTCGGAATCACCTTGGAGTCTTTGTTGGCGTTCTCATGCAGCAGCGCGGCGTTGCTCTGATCCACCAGGCCACGAATCTCACGGTTCAAGCGGCTGTTGGACTCTCGGGCGATGTCACGATCGTGGCGGTACTCGATGTAGGCACGGGCCACGGCCTTGTACGGGCCTGCCATCAGATGGTTTTCCACCATCTGCTGAATTTCGTCAATGTTGACCTGTTGCAACTCCGCCAGCTCGAGTTCAATGGTTTGGGCTACCCGCCCTGCGTAGTCGTCGTCTTTGACGTCGGCAGCCAGCGCAGCCCGACTGATAGCTTCGCAAATCCTTGCGCTATCAAAAGGGACATGGCAACCGTCTCGCTTAATCACAACTGGCATGACAAAATTTCCTTAAATTTGTGTTTTCGGTCTTGACAGGCACAACATATTGGTGTGTCGATTCAATTATGACCTATATGTAGGATGGACGTCGCATATTAGGCGCTAAAACAGCGGCTAATAAATTGATCCGGATCAAGAAGTTACCCAAGCGAAAAATGGCAAGCGTTGGTTTTTTGTGATCCATTGGCGAAGATCAGGTTTTGGTTAAGTAGCGGCTTTGTTTGGCTTGTGTTTCTAATTTGTGTGTGTTGGATAGAGAGTCAGCGACCGCTGCTGTTTCTTTGTAATAAAAAAGTGATTGACTCTGGAGCCGGTTAATCACCGCCATTTCAGTGGACAGAGTTCAGCTTGTGGAAAACCCAATTCACACCTAGGGCTGGCGCGCTCTGAGGCTGTGGTTAGATCTTTGTGATCATTCTGATCCAATAAACTCGATTCTGATAACAAAAAAAGGGAGCGTTTGCTCCCTTTTTGACCAGTCAAAAAATTGGCGTTATGGCTGGCGGTTGAGAATGGTTTCCATCTCATCCATGAGGCGATTCATGCGGGCAAACACCGCCTCGTAAGGCGCCGCGGTGGCCAGATCGACGCCGGCACGCTTGACCAGATCGTAGGGGTAGTCGCTGCCACCGGATTTCAGCAGCGTCAGGTAGCGGTCGTAGGCGGCGCGGTCGCCACTGAGGACCTCATCGGCAAAGGCGGCCGAGGCGGCGATGGAGGTGGCGTACTGATAGACGTAGAAGTTGTAGTAGAAGTGCGGCACGTAGGCCCACTCAATGCCGTAATCCTCGTCGATGGTCATTACCCCCTTGTCATGGCCGTGGTAACGACGCAGCAGGTCGAGAAACAGCGCTGAGGCTTTGGTGTCGCTCAGGGGCTCACCGGCTTCCACGGTTTCGTGAATCGCCCGCTCAAACTCGGCAAACATGGTCTGACGGAAGAAGGTGCCGCGGAAGGTCTCCAGGGTCTGGCCGAGGAAGTACAGCTTTTCGGCGTCGTCCTTGGCGTTGGCCAGGGCGTAGTCGGTCAGCAGGTGCTCCTGGAAGGTGGAGGCGATCTCGGCGGTAAAGGTGGCGTAAGCGGCCGTGGGGTATGGCTGATTGGCGTTGGCGAACACCGAGTGGTTGGCGTGGCCCCACTCGTGGGTCAGGGTCGACACCGAGGCGTAGTCGTCGTTGTAGTTCATCAATACATAAGGATGAACGTCGTAGGCGCTGCCACTCATGTAAGCGCCGGAGCGCTTGCCGGTCTTAGGGTAGGTGTCCATCCAGCGCTGCTTAAGGCCGGTACGGATGTTGTTGACGTAGCTTTCGCCCATGGGCGCCAGGGAGGACAGCATCATGTCGATGCCGGTGTCGATGGGGTAGTTGCGGGTGGCCTTCACCACCGGGGTGTAGATGTCGAAATACTGTTGGTCCTGCAGCTTAAGCAGACGGGCCCGCAATTTCAGGTAGCGTTGCAGGGTATCCAGGTTGGCGTTGGTGGTGTCCACCAGGGCGCTGTAGACCTCAACCGGAATGTTGTCCTGGGCCAGGGCCGACTCCAGGGCGCTGTCGTAGTGGCGGCTCTGGGCGTTGAACACGTCGGCTTTGACGTTGGCGTCCAGCATCGAGGCGATGGTGCGGCGGTACTGGCTGAGGGTAGCAAAGAACTGATCGAACGCCTGCTTGCGTACGGCCCGATCGCCATGGCTGCGGTATTTGGCATAGTTGGCTTGATTCAGGGTAACCGTGTCACCGGCCAGTTCCACCTGAGGCCAGGGCAGTTCGGCGTTAGTAAAGGTGGCGTAGCTGGAGTAGGGGCTGCCGGTGAGGGCGCCGGTGGCGGCCATGATCTGTTCGGTCTGCGGGCTCAGGGTGTGGGCCTTGGCCCGAAGGATGTCCTGCAGCGGAAAGCGGTACGGTTGCAGGCGTGGCTCCTGGTTGATCATCGCTTCGACCTTGGCATCGCCCAGGGCGATCAGCTCCGGCTTGATAAACGCGCTGATCTGATCGAACTGATTGGATAACATGTTCATCGACTGACGTTTTGCGCCATTGTCGGAGTTTCGCAGATCGGTATCGGCATTAAGGTTGGCATACACCGACAGTTGGGATAGGGTTTTGGCCAGATCATAATAGAGGTCCAACGCGTCGGCCAGTTGGCCTGCGCCGTTGCCCAACTGGCCCTGATAGCGACTCAACTGCTTCATGTCGCGGGTCAGGGTGTCTTTCTGTTGTTGCCATTGCTGCCAATCTGTATACAAAGGTGACAGATCCCAGTTTTGCTGGGAATCGCTGCTGGCCACCACGGTGGTGCTACCGGCGCACGCAATCAAAAAGGTTGCGCAAATTAATGATTTTTTAAACATTCTTTGTCCATATTATCGTTATGGTTACTGGAATGCTGAGATTACCACGGTCGGTGTGCGGCCACCACTGAGACTCGGCCAGGCTGTGACTGGCATGGGCAATAAACGCATAAGGAACAGCGATGAGCATTAAGATGTCGCCCAAGCAACAGGTGCTGGCGCTGCTGGATCAATGCCTGGCCACCGGCGTTCGCGGCCGGGTCCAGGCGGTGATTAAGCAGGCCATTGCCGACATCGAGGGCCAGAGCAGTCAGCGGGGCTATCAGCACGCCGACAGCGACATCAATGAAACCGACTGCCCCGGCCTGATCTTCAAGGTGGGCAAACACACCCGCCGCTGGGTGTACCGCTATACCCCATCCGGTGCCCGCAGTACCCGCCAGATAACTCTGGGTTACTACCCGCAGATGGATCGCGCCGCCGCCATTGCGGCCTGGGAGGCACAGCGCCTCGCCCTGGCGGGCTCGGCGCCTCAGACTGAGGCACCATTGAGCCTCAACGACGCCATTAGTCGCTACATCGACGACTACGCACGTCAGCACCGGCCGCAGTGGCGGCGGGAACGGCAGCAACTGGAGCGCTGGTTGGGGGATGAGTGGGGCGAGGTGGCCGCCGACGCCCTGACTCCGGACCAGGCTTTGCAGGTGGTTCGGCCACAGCAAAGCGGTGCCCGCCAGCGGCTGGCGCTGCTGCGTCACTTCTACCGGGTGGGACGCGGCTTGTGTGACGAGCTGCAACAGGGCTGGCTGCCGCCAACCCTGGCGTGTCCCTTTGAGCAGGTTCAGGTGTCTCAAGGCAAGCGTCATCGCGTTCAGGTTGGCTGGCCCCAGGTGGGGCGCTATCTGCGGGAGGTCAATGGGCTGGAAGACAGTGACCCGCGTAAACTGGTGTTGCAGCTGCAGTTGACCAACCTGGGGAGCCTGGCGTTCTGGTGCCAATTGCAGTGGCAGGACATCGACTGGCAAGCCGGATTGGCCCAGGTCGGCCAGGGCAGTGACAGCGCCATTATGCCGTTATCGCCCGCCAGCCTGGAGCTGCTCAAGCGTCGTCAGCGCAGTGCCGGCCCCAGCGTCTGGGTGTTCCCCAGTCACAGCGATGACCGCAAATCGATGCCGCATCATTACCCAGCAAAACTAATGCAAAATCTGAGGGCAAGCCTGGGGCTGCCACCGCACTTCACCGCCAGCGCCCTGGCTCGTCTTGGTCAACACTGGCTGGCAGAGCAGGGCAGGGAGATCGACTCACCCCGCTGGCCGTTGGCCACCACTCGGCCATCGGCGGCGGTGTTGGCACAGCAAAATGACTGCCTTAAATTGTGGGTCAAAAGGCTACACATCCAAAAGCAGAGTGATTGATGATGCCGGGTCCAGGGTGGGTTTTGCCACTTTTACCAAAATTACACGATGTAACTAATTTTGTAACCAGTCATCTCAGAAAGGGTTTTGGTGATGATTTATTCCAATGAGTTGCTTCTAATTGCCGTTTTTTAAGACCTGCCTCTTCGCCGGGCTTCTCTGTGCTTGCCCAGGCCAATGTTTGAATTGTCGTGCCTTGTTACCCAATGGTTCGAGACGTTGCCCTCATCGAGGTGACCAAATTGGCGAAACGAAAATTCAGCTAACGGCGGCTGGCGGCCACTCTGTTTCGTCGACCTTGTCATTGCGTCATCTCTCCTCGGCGAATGACCACTCTCCAAACTTCGCGGTATTCCTCATACATCACTCCAACTTATTCGAATAATTATTCCTCATGTATTGGTTTGATTTTTGATGACCGGGTGCCGGTATTCGACTAAATGATCATTGGTGTTCTGTTGGGCATTTGTTAGGGTGGTGTGTATTGGCAGGACGCCATGATTATAATTATTTGAAGTTAAATGGACCGCCTTGTTTATGACCGCAATTTTCATCCAACGATCGCACCAACTCGGACACCAGGGGATCCGGGACCTCAGCGAGAAGATGGCTCATGACCTGCAACGCCAGTATCAGATTCGCTGGCAATGGCAGGGCGAGCGGATGACCTTTCGTCGCATGGGAGCCCGGGGCATCCTGGTTCCCGAAGCACAACTGGTGACACTGGATATGAAACTGGGACTGATTCTGGTTCCGGTGGCGCCGATGATCCGCCAGGGAATTGAAGAAACCTTGGACGACCTGCTTATTTAGTCGCCTAATTTGATTCTGCTCAATTTCCCGAGGTGGATTAGAATGCTCCTTCTAATAACTTCGCTTACGGTAGAGATGAAAAGACAATTTAATCCGTAGTGGAGGCACCATGTTAAAGAAACTGTTTGGTTCAAAAGCAACCGCTGATGTAGACGCTCAAGAAGCGCTGTATCGCAAAATCTGGTTGGCCGGTCTGGGCGCGTACTCTAAGGGTGCAGAAGAGATTGGTCAGTTGTCTGAACGCGGCTTTGGCTTGTTTGATGAGCTGATGGAGCGCGGTAAGGAGCTGGAATCTTCTACCGTCGAGAAGGTGTCCGAAGCTTCAACCCAGACCAAAGAAGCGTTTGAGTCTCAGTTGCACAGCCAGGTTCAGAAAGTAACCGGGTTGGAGGTGGACCAGCTGGAAGAGCTGGAAACCAAGATTGATCGTCTGACCGCTCTGGTGGACAAGATGGCCGCTGAAAAAGCCGCTGCCGCCAAGGCCGCCGCTAAGCCAGCACCTGCCGCCAAGCCGGCCCCTGCCAAGGCTGCCCCGAAAGCGGCACCTAAGGCAGCCGCCAAGCCTGCGGCGAAGACGACCCGTCGAACCACCACCAAATCAGCTTAATAACCGGCGAATAAGGAGCACAGTATGAACAATGAACTTCATGGAATCCCCCCTGTAGAAGGCGTAGACAACGAACAGCTGGCACGCAACATCTGGTTGGCCGGACTGGGCGTATACAGCCGCAGTGTGGAAGAAGCGAAAGATCTGGAAGGCAAGTCCAGCGATCTGTTTGAGCGTCTGGTAGAGCGCGGTCGCGAGATCGAGTCCAACACCAAACAGCGCGTTGAAGACAACCTGGATCGCGCTAACGAAGAGGTGGAAGCCCGGGTTCACAACCTGTTCTATCGCCTCAGTGGTATTCACCCGCGCCAAATCGACGAGCTGAATGCGAAAGTAGACAAGCTTGCCGAGGCGATTGAAAAGCTGGCCAAGTAGGTGTCAGCTCCAAGGAGGGCCTAATGGCGTCATTGTCTCTATCTGAACTGGTGTTCCTGCTTTTTGAAAGCGACTCGACACCGCTTCACGTGTCAGGACTGATGCTGTTTCGTCCTCCCGTCGACCAACCGGATTTCGCCGTCACCCTGCACCAGCAGATGGTGAATGGCGGCCCGGTTGCCCCCCCTTTCGATCGCGTGATCACCAGTAACCGCCTCGGGCTGCCGAAATGGCGCAACGCCGAAGACGTGGAGCTGGGTTATCACGTGCGTCTGTCGAAGTTACCCAAACCCGGCGATACCGATCAGCTGCTGGAGCTGGCGGCGCGAATTCACAGTTACCGTCTCGACCGCAGTCGGCCGTTGTGGGAACTGTGGATCATTGACGGCCTGGCCAGCGGTGAAGTGGCGATGATGGTCAAGTTCCACCATGCCCTCACCGATGGCATGCGCGCGGTGCAGTTGCTGGAGCGCAGCTTTGCCATCAGCGAGCAACGCGGGCACCTGGTGCCGTTCTGGCAGCTGGGCGAGTCCATCAGCGACCACAACGACGATGAGTTCACCAGTGTGATGGCGGTGCTGCAGCCGTCATTCTGGCGCAAACAGCTCAAAGTCGGCTTTGACAGCGCTCGCCTGTTGGCCATGGCCGGTGCTGGCAGGCTCAAGCTGATCGACACCCCGATCAAACTGCCGTTCAGCGCTCCCAGGACCCCGTTTAATCACCTGGCGGCCGGTCGCGCCAAGCAGGTAACCCTGGCCAGCCTCAGCGACGCCCGCGTCAACCGACTGGCATTGCTGACCGGTGCTCAGAGTGACGATGTGATACTGACCCTGTGCGACATGTCGCTGCACCGCTATCTGCAGCAGCATAACTGGCAGGAGAGTGAGCCGCTGGTGGCCATGGTGCCGCTGCGGGATCACGACACCGGCGAGCGCTTGCACATGATCTCCGTCGGCCTGGTAGAACTGGGCGGCGCCTGGACGGACCCCCTTGAGCGCCTGGGCCAGATTCAGCGTACTCATCAGGGAATTCGGCGTCAGACCAACCGTACCAGCCTTAAGGCCTATAACCGCTACTCGTCGGTCATTAACGTGCTGTCGCTGATGGTGGCCCGTTTCGACGATCAACAGTATCTGCCGCCGGCGGCCAACATGCTGATCACCGAAGTGGATGCCAGCCACACCGCACTGACCTTCCAGGGCGCGGAACTGGTGGCGACCTACCCGTTGTCGCTGTTGATGCCCGGCCAGACCCTCAACATGACCCTGTTGCGCTATGGTGGTCAGTTGCACTTCGGCCTGGTGTGCTGTCGTCACTCGCTGCCGGGCTTTGAAGCCTTTGGCGATTACCTCGAGCAAAGCCTGGATGAGCTGGAAGCGACGGTGGTCGGTAACTTGTCGCGGCGCCTGAACACCTTGGCCAGTTAAGGAAGCTGAATGTCTAGTTGGCGGGCAAAAGCACTGAATAAAGTGTTGTTCCGGGCGATCCGAAGTCGCCTGGAGCGGTGTAACGACATTCTCTCCATGCGCGGAGTCATCGCCGGGCTGGACAAACTCAACGCCTACATCGGCAGCCCCACCAACCTGGAGTTCATCGACGATCACCTCAACGGTGTGCCCTGTCAGTGGCTGGTCAAGGGCCGGCCTGCCGGTGATAAGGTGCTGCTGTATTTTCACGGCGGCGGTTTTTGCTTCCGCTCCCCCAAGGTGCACAACGCCATGTTGTACCACCTGACCCAGGCTACCGGCTCTCGCGGAGTCATGGTCAACTACCGTCTGGCGCCGGAGTTTCCGTTTCCGGCGGCGACGTCGGACTGCTTCAATGCCTATAAGGCGCTGCTGGACCAGGGCATTGCCGCGGATAAGATCATCATTGGTGGTGACTCCGCCGGAGGCAACCTGGCGCTGACCACCATGCTGAAGGCCAAGGAGAAGGGCTTTCCGCAACCGTTGGCGGCGCTGCTGTTCTCGCCGGCACTGGATCTGACCATGAACACCCAGTCCGGTTTTGTGATGCGCAATGAAGACCCGTTCTTCGATCTCGGCAGCCTGATGCTGCTGCGCAACAGCTACCTCAATGGCCATACCCCCTGTGATCCCATGGCGTCACCGCTGGCGGCGGATCTGACCGATCTGGCGCCGATCATGGTGCATGTGGGCAGTGTTGAGATTCTACTGGACGATTCGGTGCGCCTGGCCAACAAGGTACGGCGCCTGGGGGGAGAGGCAGACCTGACCATCTGGCCCGGACTGCCTCATGTGTTTACCCTGTTCTATCAACTTCCCGAGGCCAAAGAGGCCATCGATCGTTGCGGCCGTTTTATCGAACGCTGTCTGCAAAATTGAGCTGACGCTTGAGGTAGGGGCTGACCAGAGACATCAACCGGTTGGCCCCGGTTCGTACCATCTCCTCCTCCTCCTTCTCCGGCCCCAGGGTGGTTTCGAAGCACAGCCAGGACAGCCCCAGCAGAAACAGGTTGTCCGCCAGCTCAAACCGCTGTTGGGCACTCATCTCCACCAGGTTCTTTTTTTGCAGGGCAGAAAGGCTGTGGGCGGTGAAGTTACGCAGCTGCTTGATCAGCCGCTGGTTACCCCGATTGCCGACGGTGCTCTGTTCGATGGCTTGAAAGTCGAGGAACAGGAACCGGTAGTGCAAACAGACCCGCAGCAGTGAGTTAAGAAACACCCAGTACTCCTGCTCGCTGATGGCGTCGAGGTCGAGCCGCGCCAACAGTTTTCCCACCGCCAGTTCGCACTCCTTGAACAGTTGGGCGATGATCTCCTCTTTGCCCTTGTAGTGGTAGTAGAGGTTGCCGGGACTGATCTCCAGCTCGGCAGCGATGTCCAGACTGGTGACGTTGCCTGAGCCCTGATGATTAAACAGGGCCAGGCTGGTCTCCAGTATCCGCTCCCGGGTGCCCATATCAGGCGGTTTCCCTGGCCAGTTGCTGCTGCAGGTAGTCGCGCTCGGCATTGGCCATGCGCTCAATCTCATCGCAGACGAAGCGGGTCAGCTTGTTGCCGATAAACGGCAGGGCGCTCTTCAACTGCAGCTCGACGTGGTTGGCACAACCGCTGTCTGTGGGGGCGAAGTGCAGGGTGCCGGTGATCTTAATCGGCACGCCAACCAGTTCTACCGCCATCTGGCAATGGTAGTGGTCGCCGTCGATGCGCCACTGCTCGGCTTGCTTGGCGACGTTGCGAGCGCCGAGCAGACGTTTGAGAACCGAGGGCACGTTGCTTTCCATCTCCCGCTTGGTGGACAGCGTCAGGCCGTCGTCCTTCGGGGTCAGTTCGGTGACCCGAACGTTGTCACAGTCGATGTCACTGTACTTCTGGGTAATCAGGTCCGGCTCGCTGAAGAAACGAAACAGTTCCGCGGTGGAGCAGCTGTACAGGTGGGTCATTGCTAGTTTCATTGTATCTCCTAAAAGTGGATGCCTCTGAGCATCGCAGCCAAACCAATCATCTGTTGTTGTTCGGTGTAATTCAGTTTGTCTTCGTGAACCTCCCCGGATTCCGGGAACATGCGAAACAGCATGTTCATGCTGATCTCGGCCAATCGTGGTGACAGCGCGTGCAGCACGGCGCCAAAAATCCCCAGTTTGGTGGCGATGCGTTTCGGTCGATGCACCACCGCCTGGGCGATGAGTTCGGCGGCCTGCTCCGAGCTGAGGGTGGGCACCGCCTGATACAGCTGGGTGGGGGCACTCATGGGCGTGTCTACCAGCGGCATGTTGATGGTGGTGAAGCGTACGCCGCTGTCTGAGTACTCGGCGGCGGCGCAGCGACAGAAGGATTCCAGCGCCGCGTTGGAGGCCACATAGGCACTGAACCGCGGGGCGTTGGTCAGCACGCCGATGGAGGAGACGATGATGATGTGCCCCTTCTGCTGCTCGGCCATGGGCCCGATCAGCCCCAGAATCAGCCGAAGGGCGCCAAAGTAGTTGATGGCCATGGTGCGCTGATAGTCGTGAATCCGTTCCACCGAGGCGGCGACCGAGCGTCGTATCGAGCGCCCGGCGCAGTTGATCATCACGTCCACCTTGCCGTGGCGGGACAGCAGGGTCTGCACCAGGGTATCGGTTTGGGCCTCGTCGGTGAGATCGCACAGGTAACACTGGGCTTTGCCTCCCCGTTCGCGCACCTTCTGCTGCACCTGTTGCAGTCGCTGTTTATCGCGGCCGACCAGCAGCAGGTGGGCGCCGGAAGCGGCCAGGCGCTCGGCACTGGCTTCGCCGATGCCGGAACTGGCACCGGTAATCAATACGGTCTTGTGTTGCAGGCGGTGGTTCAGTTCGTCGTCGAGAAACAGGTCCGGATCCAGCTCCCGTTCCCAGTAGTCCCATAAGCGGTTGGCGTAGCTGGCCAGATCCGGGCAGCGGATCTGGTGGGCATCGAGCAGGGTACGGGTCTTCTGGTTGTCGAAGCGGGTCGGGTAGTTCAGCAGCGCCATCAGATCCGGTGGAATGCCGTAATCCGACAGAATGCGTTGGCCAAGTTTCACCAGCGGCGGGTATTGCGACGCCAGTTGCAGCCACGGCTGTGGCAGCAGGCTGGTGAGGTTCATGTTCATCTTCAGGGTCATGGTCGGTCCGCGCCCGGCCCGAGAGATGATGTTCAGCACCTCACCGGCGTGATAAGGGCGGGGATCGGTCAGGTGGAAGCACTCGCCGTCCTGATCCGCCAGGTGCATCAGGCAGTCGAAGGCATCGGCGACGTAGTCCACCGGCACGATGTTCAGAGGACCGCCTTCAAATCCGGCCAGGGGAAACCAGCGCGGCAGGGCATCGCGCACCTTTTGCAGCAGCTTGAAGAAATAGTAGGGCCCCTGAACCCGGTTGGCGGCGCCGGTTTCGCTGTCGCCGATGACGATGCCTGGGCGATAGATGCGATAGGGCAGGCCATTGTGTTCGCGCACCGCCTTTTCGCACAGGTGGCGAGACAGGAAATAGGGGTGAGTCAACTGTTCGGCTTCGGCAAACATCTGCTCGTCGAAGCAGCCCCGGTACAGCCCGGCCGCGGCAATGGAACTCAGGTGGTGGAAGCAGGTGGCTCCCAGCAACTCGGCGCAGGCCAGGGCGTGCTCGGTGGCGGTGACATTGGCCTTCACCAGCTCATGGCCGTTTCGGCGAAAGTCGGAGTGGCTGGCCAGGTGGACAAAATGCACGATCTTGTCCCGCAGCGATTCGGTGTCGCGGGGACACAGGCCCAGGGCCGGATCGTTGAGGTTGCCACGAATTGGCAGCACTCGATCCAGCGCCGCCAGTTCGCTGGCGCTCTTTCGCAGTCGCTGCTCGGCCTGGTCGTCTTTTACCAGGCAATAGAGGGTGCCTTCACGGGCCAGCAGGCGCCGTAACAGCTGTTGTCCCACCAATCCGGTGGCACCGGTAACAAAGTAGCTCATCTGGATTGCTCCTTCCTTGACGCAAGAGTGCCCAGGCACTCTCAGATGGCTGTCTAACTTTTCACCTAAGTTAACCCTCAGAGTAAATAAGTGCTTGACCAGAATCAATAAAGATCTTGGAAATCGGCCATAAGCGTTATGAATTATTGATTAAACAACGTTTCT
Organism: Ferrimonas kyonanensis DSM 18153; assembly: GCF_000425405.1. Lineage (GTDB taxonomy): Bacteria > Pseudomonadota > Gammaproteobacteria > Enterobacterales > Shewanellaceae > Ferrimonas > Ferrimonas kyonanensis. The sequence continues at coordinate 31,520 of NZ_AUDJ01000023.1, forward strand.
TTTGAGTCGTTGCAGTGTTGGATATTCCAGCGGTTAAATGATCCGGCCGTTGGCCAGTGAGGGGGGATGATCTAAGATGGTTCGTTTTTCTTTCAGCCCCCGAGGAGTCACATGGAAACCGCAGCAATCATCAATGGGAAACAGGTCGCCGATACCCTGGTCGCCACCATTGCCACTCGAGTGGCACAACTGGACGCCGAGGGTAAGCGGTTGCCGGGATTGGCTGTGGTGATGGTGGGCAGCAATCCCGCCAGCGATGTGTACGTACGCAACAAGACCCGCCGCTGCCAACAGGCGGGCATTGTCGGTCAGGAGTTTCGCCTCGATGAGGCCACCACCGAGTCAGACCTGCTGGGGCTGGTGGATCGCCTTAACGCCGATCCCAGTGTCGACGGCATTCTGGTGCAGTTGCCGCTGCCGTCGCACCTGAATGAGCAGCGGGTGCTCAATCGCATCGCCGTGGCCAAGGATGTGGACGGGTTTCATCCCAACAACGTCGGTAAGCTCAGCCTCGGCGACGCCACCGCGCTGGTGCCGTGCACGCCACAGGGCTGCGTAACCCTGGCTCAGAGCGTACTCGGTGAGGATCTGTCCGGTAAGCATGTGGTGATCGTCGGTCGCTCTAATATCGTCGGCAAGCCGGCGGCGCAGCTGTTCCTGGCTCAGCACTGCTCGGTCACCGTGGTGCATTCCCGTTCCAGCAATGGCGCCGAGTTGGCCCGTCAGGCCGACATCCTGGTGGTGGCCGTCGGCCGCGCCGAGATGGTGGGGCCGGAGTGGGTTAAGCCCGGGGCGGTGGTGATCGATGTCGGCATCAACCGCATCGAGGGCGATGGCAAAGCCAAGTTGGTGGGCGACGTGGCGTTTGCGCCGGTGGCCAAGGTGGCGGCGGCGATTACCCCGGTTCCCGGCGGTGTCGGGCCGATGACCATTGCCTACTTGCTTGAAAATACAATGAAAGCCTATGAGATGAATCAGCATCAATGCGACTGATTTTGGTTGCCAAAGCGCGAGTTAGTGGCGATCATTGATGCTAAACAGCTTTCCAGAATAAAACGGTTACAGTTATGGTTATTCCCGGTTTTGAAGGTCATGAAGCCACCGAGTTTGCATTGATTCGGTTGCAGGTGTCGTTTGTGGTTGATCCGGCTCAGGTGCCGCCGCTGGAGCGCCTGCTGGAGCAGTACATGGAGTCGGCGACGTCGGAGTCCAGCGTGATGTCCAGCCAGTACGTGGGTCGGGAGATGCAATTGGAGCTGAGCTTCTTTGGTGCCGGCCAGAGTACGGTAAAAAGTGAGTTGGCCCGGCTGCATAAGGTGGTGCAAAGCCTGCTTACCCCTGCGCCGGTGTTTACCGTTACCGTCGATAAGGATTGAGTCTGAGTATGGACGCAGGCGAGGCCAACAAAGCCTACGGCAAACGGGCATTGGTGGTTGAAGGGGGCGCCATGCGTGGCATCTTTGCCGCCGGCGTGCTGGATGCCTTCATTGAGCAGCAGCACTACCCCTATGACGCCTGTTACGGAGTCTCGGCCGGGTCCACGGCGCTGGCCGCTTACCTGTCCGGTCAAAAGGGCCGCACCCGGGCCATCATCGCCGATTACTCCTGCCGGCCCGAGTTTATCAATTTTCGCCGCTTTTTCGGCGGTGGCCACCTGTTGGATCTGGACTGGCTCTGGCCCATTACCCTCAATGAGTTGCCGTTTGACTTCGATGCCTTTGAGCGCCGCGCCATCCCGTTGTTGATCGGGGTCACCGAGGTCAACAGCGGCCAGGGCCGTTACCTGCGTGCCAACCGCGATGATCTGGCGATGCTGATGAAGGCCTCTTGCTCGGTGCCGGTGGGCTACCGCGGCTTTGTGTCCCTCAATGGCCAGGCCTACACCGACGGCGGCGTGGCGGACTCGATTCCGGTGCGCCAGGCCTATCAACAGGGCTATCGGGATCTTACCGTGGTGCTGTCCCAGCCTCTGGGCTATCGCAAACGCCCGAGTCGTTTTCCCTGGTTGTTGAGATGGGCCCTCAGGGAGCACCCGCCGCTGCTGGCGGCCATGGAGGCGCGCCATCGACAGTACAACCAAACCCTGGCGTTTATCTCCGAGCCTCCCAAGGATTGCCGCATTCGAGTGCTGGTGCCGCCGCCGGCGTTTGCGGTTGGCCGCCTGACCCGAGCGCCACAGGCGTTGGCCAGTGGCTATGAGTTGGGCCGCGACTGTGGACTGGCGCATGTACGCCGGCAGGCCGAGGTGCTGGCGCCATGAGCGGCGCCGGGTCGTTATCATCACTGAGCCAGTCGCCGTGGCCGCTGGTGATTGCGGCCATAGAGCGGGCCAATGGCCGCGGTTTTACGCCGACCCAATTGACCCGCGTCGGCGGCGGCTGCATCAACCACTGTTATTGCCTCAGCGATGGCCACCAAAGCTGGTTCGTGAAGCTGAACCGTCATCAGTGTCTGAGCTTGTTTGAGGCCGAAGCCGATGGGCTGGCGGCCCTGGGAGACTGGTCATTGTCGCCTCTGACTTTGGGGCAGGCGGGAGAACACGCGTTTCTGGTGTTGCCGTTTGTGGCGCTGACGTCTCACGGCAATCATTTTGAGGCCGGGCGCGCCATTGCCCGCCTGCATCAGGCCGAGCCCCATCACCTCGATCCTCAGGGCTATGGCTGGCACCGCCACAATTTCATTGGCGAGACGGTGCAATACAACCACTGGCAGGGGTGTTGGGCCCGGTTCTGGTGGCAGTGCCGGTTACAACCGCAACTGACGCTGGCGCGCCAGCGCGGCTTTGGCAAGGCCCTGGCGCCGGCGGTGGCCGGACTGGAGTCGATCAGTGACCGAGTGCTGGCCGAGCATCAACCCCAGGCCTGCCTGGTGCACGGCGATTTGTGGCAGGGCAACCTGGGCTTTGTCGACGGCCAGGCGCGGGTGTTTGATCCGGCCTGTTACCTGGGCGATCGGGAAACGGATCTGGCGATGACCGAACTGTTTGGCGGCTTTGACCCCGAGTTCTATCGTGGCTATGAGTCGCAGTGGCCGCTGTCACCGGGTTACCAGCGGCGACGGCCTCTGTATCAACTGTATCACTTGCTCAATCACCTCAACCTGTTCGGCGACGGCTACCTGGATTCGGTGCGCGCCAAGCTGCAGCAACTTTAGCCCTGACTGTCGACCTCGAAGCGGCGTCGGCGTGGGCGCTGCATCGGGCAGCCGCCGCAATAGTCAACCTCATCGAGTCGAAAACGAAGGCAGCAGCGTCGACGCTGTCCACAGTGTGGCGGTGGCAGCATCAGCCGAGTTAATGGTCCAGCCGGTTTGGCCTGTTCATCAAACAGCAACCCGTGACGCAATGCCAGCGCCTGCTCATCCCCCACTTGCAGCAGTAACCAGTCCACGATTGCCGCCACATTTCCCCAGAGAATCGTCGGTGTTAACCCGGTTTGCTCAGACAAGCGCAGGATGTCTCTGGTGATGAGGGTACTGAGGCTGTGGGACACCAGATCGGTACTGGCCTCAACGCTGGGTTGCCAGTGACCGCAGAATCCGCTCGGCTGCCCGCGTTCATAGCGGCCATGGAGTGAGTCGGGCTGCAGTTGATAGCGCTCGGTTCCCAGTGCCGCCAGCAGCAGCGGTGGCAGCAACAGCCCAAAATGCCATTGTGACCACAGTGAGGCCAGCGATTGGGTTAGCGGCGGTGTCGCCGTGGTCAGCATGGCCGCCCCATACTCTCCAAGGGGGGCGACTAAGGCCGAGCGGCTGGCAACAGGGCGCCAGTCAGCGCTTTGCTGAGGCTGCCAAGCGCTGGAGCAGTGGCTGGCATAGTGCTGCAACCGGGTTGCCAGCGGCGTCGGTAACGGGGTGGCGGTCAGCGACGGGTCATCATCAGCCATAACAGGTAGGGCCCTCCGATAAGCGTGGTGAGCAAGCCGGCGGGCAGTTGCCAGGGAAAGATCAGGTATCGCCCCGCCCAGTCGGCGCTGATCAGCAGTCCGGCGCCCAAAGGCGCTGCCACCAGCAGTTGCTGGCCCAGGGTGATGGCGCCGAGTCGACGGGCGATGTGGGGCGCCATCAGGCTGATGAAGCTTAAGGGGCCAACCGCCAGAGTGGCGGCGCCACTCATCATGGCGATCAACGCCAGCAATCCCAAACGCGCTTTCGCCGGGTGAAAGCCGCAGTTGCGGCAGTTCGCATCCCCTAAAGCCAGCGCTTGCAATGGTCGCTGTGCCAGTGCCGCCTGAGTCAGCAGTAGGGCGGCGGCCAGGCCACAGGTGAGCGCCACCGGGGCACTGACCCGGTAGGTTGAGCCATTGAGCCAGCTGAGCAGGGTTGCGGCACGGGGATCGCCGCTGGCGGTGATCATGACGGTCGCCCCCTCCATTAGGGCACTCAGGGCGATGCCAGACAAGATCAGGGTGGTGGCCTGATACTGGTTGCGATGGTTGACGGCGCTGATGATCATCAGGGTGATAAAAGCCCCGGCGATGGCACCGCCGAGCTGACCGCTCAGTCCTGAACGGTCAAATACCATCATGGCGACGGCGATCCCCATGGCGGCGCCGGCGCTGACGCCAAGCAGCTCCGGGCTGGCCATGGGGTTGGCCAGCAGGCGTTGCATCATCACACCGGAGCTGGCCAGCAGCACACCCGCACAGGCGGCTGCCATAACCCGGGGCCAGCGCCAGGGTAACAAGCCCGGGTTGAACGCCCAGCCTTCAAGTCTGTACCCGACCAACAGCGCAACGGCGGCCAACAGCACGCACAATAGTGCCATGACGAGCGCCAGCGCGGTGGGGTGGTGGTGGCGCCGGGTTTGGCTGGAGTGGGATTGCAGCGCCGGTGGGGATTTGGGCAAGGTAAACAGCAGTAGCATCAGCAGTGGCGCGCCAAACAGGCCCGTCACCGCGCCGGTGGGTAGCAGGCTGCCCGCCACCGGACCGATGACCTGGACCGCCAGATCGATACTCCATAGGGTCAGGGCACCGAGGATTGGCGCCCATAACAGCTGCAGCCCGAAACGCTGGCAACCACACAGGCGGGCCAGGGCCGGCGCCGCCAGGCCGATAAAGCCGATGATGCCGACCTGGGACGCCACCATGGCACTGAGGACGGTGGCCAGAATCAAGGCGGTGATTCGAACGCCGCCCAAATGGACGCCCAGACCGACGGCAACCTGTTCGCCGAGGCTGAGCAGAGACAGCGGCCGAATCAACAGAGTCGAGAGCAGGGCGGTGATCACCAGCGTGATGGCCAGTGCGTGCACACTGTGCCAGTCATTTTGTATCAGTGAGCCGGCGCCCCACAGCAATACGCCAGCGAGCTGATCATGATGGATCAGCACTAACCCGGCACTGGCGGCGGCGCAGTACAGGCTCAACAGCATGCCAGCCAGGATCACCGCCAGCGGGGAAAACCGGCGTCGCGACGATAGCGCCAATGCCATGCCGGCCGCCATCAGCGCACCGGCGATGGCCACCCAGGGGCGACCGATGATCAGCAGGCTCGGTGCATAGAGGGTCGCCAGGGTCAGGCTAAGCTGCGCACCGGCCGAGACCCCAAGGGTGGAGGGGGAGGCCAGAGGGTTGCGTAAGCACTGCTGAAACAAACAGCCGCTCAGCCCCAGCGCGGCGCCGCAGAGCAGGGCCACCAGTTGTCGCGGGGCCCAGCTGTAGTGCAGCAACAACCGTTGCCAGCCGTCCGCCGGGCCGTGCCAAAGCTGAGTCAGGGGCATGGCGCCAGCGATGTGATGCAGAGAGACTGCGGCCAGTGCCACGCTCAGCAGCGCCATAAACAGGGTCAGCCGCATGGGAGACAGGGTCATGGTGCCTCCTGCAGCAGTGCGTCCACCAGCAGGGTGGCCATGCGCTGAGCCGATGGCAGTGCGCCAAACATCAACACCACCGGTAGCACCTGGTAGTGGTTGTCGGCAAACCAGCGTTGATGTCGCCACAGCGGCGACTGGCCTAGGGTGGCGACGCCACCGTGAGGTACGGGGTCGAGAAACAGAATCCTGGCTTGAGGCGGCTGGCTGAGTATCTCGATGCTCTGGGCGCTGAAGCCCCAGGTGTTGGTGGGCTGCTGCCAGGCATTGCTGAGGCCGAGCCTGTCGATAACGGCCTGTCCGAGGCTGTGTTTTCCATACACCCACAGATGGCGGTCATCGTGCATCCTGATCAGATACAGCGGCGGTGGCGACGCAACCGCGTGTTGCAGTCGCCGCCGTTGGGCCTGCAGATGGTCGCGGCTGCGGTCGATCAGTGATTGCGCCTGTGCCTGCAGATTCAGGAGTTGACCCAGGTTGCGGGTCAGGGTCTCGGCCTTTTCTATGGCGTCGCCGGTGGACTGGTAGATTGAGAAGCTGTGAACCGGCGCAATTCGGCTCAGCAGTGGCGTCAGCTGGGCCTGGTAGGGCGTAATCAGAATCAGATCCGGCCGGATTTGAGCCAGCAGCTCCAGGTTGGGCTCATTGGCACTGCCGAGGTCGATGATGTCGCCGGGCAGGGGCGGCGTCAGTACCCAGCGCCGGTAACCCGCTACATCGGCGATGGCCACCGGGGGCAAGCCGAGGGCGATTAAGGTGGTGGTGGTGGCGTAGTCCAGCGACACCACCTTCAGGGGCGACCGCTGGGCCATCGCCGACAGTGGCAGCCACAGCAGGGAAAGGATCAGCATGGTCAGTCTCATTTGAGGACCCCCAGCGGCGCCCGGTTCGGCCGCTGAATGACTTCCATGGCAACGTCAAAGATCTGCTGCAAGGGCTCCGGCTGCATCAGCTGCGCCGGTGGCCCTTGGGCGATCAGCCTGCCGCCTTTGAGCGCCAGCAGTTGGTGGCAGAAACGGGCGGCCATGTTGATGTCGTGAATGATGACCACCACGCATTTGTGCTGTTCAACCGCCAGGCGCCGAATCAGGGTCAATACCTCCAATTGGTGTCCAGGATCCAGGGCCGAGGTGGGTTCGTCCAGCAACAGCACCTCGGTCTGCTGGGCCACCAGCATCGCCAGCCACAGCCGTTGGCGTTCGCCCCCGGACAGCGAGCCGATGTCAGCGGTTAATAAGGGTTGGGTTCCGGTCAGGGCGACCGCGTGTTCAATGGCGGCGCGATCGCGGGCACGTTGGTGGCCGAGCAGGCCCTGCCAGGCAAAACGGCTCATGGCCAGCAGCTCATGGCCTTTGAGGTCGTCGGTGACAGGGAGGTGTTGCGGCAGCATCGCCACCTGCCTGGCAAAGGCGCGGCCGCTCCAGCTGTCCAGCTCGCGACCCTTGAATCGACATTGACCGGTGCTGGCGCTGAGTTGACGCGCCAGCACTTTCATCAGCGTGGATTTTCCCGAGCCATTGTGACCGATGAGGCCATACAGGGTACCCGACTGCAGCGTCAGCGACGTCGGGTGCAGTATGGCTTTTCGATCCACGTTGACGCTGACCTGTTGCAGCTGAAACAGATCTCTGGCCATAGCCGAATCCGGGTCAGCCACAGGGCTGACCACGGTCAAGGGTTGACGACCACGCATCAGTGGGTCTCAGTGGCGGCGAACGCCGCAATCGGGTTGGTCAGTTGGCCCTGAAACTGCAGACTGCCGGCAGGATCGGCCAGGTCGACCATTTGCTGATTGTTGGCCAATTGCAGCCGATTCAGGCAGGAGTGATCGAAGTGCGCACCAAACAGATCATAACGTTGGAACTGGTCCGCCAGTTGTGGTTGGCTGGCCTGATAGCTGAGGATGCAGTCGGCAACCAGTCGCCAGAACTGAGATTGATCAAACCCGAGCTGACGGTGCAGCAAGGCCGAGAGGTAACGGAAGAAGCCGTCAAAGATGTCGGTCTGAATCGACAACACCTTCAGATCATCCGGAACGTCAACGGCGATGCGGGCGATGGTCGGCGACAAGACCGCGTCCTTATTCAGCACCGCGCACTCCTCGGCGATGTCTTTCATCAAGCAGTACTGGGGCGTGTGGTTGTCCAACACCAGGATCAGGTTTTCTCCATGGGGCATGAACACCAGGTTGTGGGCATAGAAGCAGTGCAACAGCGGTTTCAGGTAGGCGTCCAGATAGTGCTCAAGCCAGCGGGCGGTCTCCAGACCGGAGGCGCGGATCATCGCCACCGCCAAAGAACGACCGTCGTTGCCGCAATGAAGCAACCCGGCCATGGTCATCAATCGTTGCTGGCCCTGGAGTCGGGGCTGTGGGCTTTCGCGCCACAAGGCGGACAACATCTTGAGTTGAGCGTCCCCCTTGGGCACCAGTCCTTGCCATTGCGGCCGCCGATAGCCAACGGCGGCGACCTCTCTCAGGACACTGAATCCGTTGGCGTGCAGGAAGGGATCGTGCTCGATCAGGGTGGCAATCCAATCGTTGATGGCTGGCGTGGCGTCCATGTAATCGGCAGACAATCCGCGCACAAAGCCCATGTTCAATATCGACAACGCCGTTTTGACGTAGTGCTTTTGTGGCGCGGTGTGATTGAACAGGGTGCGAATGGACTGCTGCGGCTGATAGTGATCGTGGCCGCTGCCCAGGTACACCAGATCCTGATTGGCCAAATCGGCGCCAAAACCCATGGCGATTTTGTTGTGCCATTGCCAAGGGTGCACCGGGATCAGGCAGTAGTCGCTCAGCTGCAGCTGTTTCGAGGCCAGCTGCTGTTCGAACTGCGCCAGCAGCGAGTCGCCTAGCTCCTGCTGAAACAGCTGGCTTTCTGACAAGGACTTACTGAAGCTTTGCACGCAGAGGCTGCGTCGTGCTGCCAGCCATACCGGTTGAAAGACGTTGCCGGTTTCCGGGGCGTAGTCGAGGAAGTCCTGTTGACCAAATCCGATGCGGCCATTGTTGGCGATAAAGGCCGGATGGCCCTCACTCATGGCGGCTTCCAGAGTCTGGAAATCGGCGTCGAGCAGGGTGTCGACCTCACGATCACCATGGGCCAACTTATAGGCTCCGGCACGCAGCGTGCTGGCGATCTCCTCCAGGTACAGCGGCAACTGGGCGTCGCTGATCCCCAGTGATTGCTGGAATTCACCGATGAAGGCGATGGCATCCAGCGGGGCACTGTGTTGCTGGTGGTGTTTCTCGATGCTGTCTGGATCAATCACCCAGTGTTCCAGCGCCAGTCGCTCGGCGTTAAAGCGGTAGTGGCCCTGATCAAAGTCCAGTTGGTAGTCGCCGTTTTCTAACGGCGTTGGTGCAAACAGACGCTCATGGCACCCTTCGCTGAGCGCTTTGGTGATCAGTTGGCGATTGGCCTGGTGCCAGTTGGCAGGGGTGAGAAAGTGATGATTCATGGTGTCCCGAGTCCTTGGGTTGGTGTGGTTGGTCATCATTGAATGTTGATGGCGATAGAGAAAAGCCAGGTAGGCGTGTTTGTGAGGCAGCCGCAGCACCCCTTGGTAGCGAAAGCCAGCATGGGCGTTGAGGCGGTGTATGGCGCGGTTGTCGGCATCGGGTTCGACGACGATCCGCGCCACGTCGGGGTGGCGAAAGATAAAGGCGATCAGCGCAGTAAACACCGCCGTGCCAAATCCGGCGATGGGCCGGGTGGGTGGCCCCAGCAGAATGTGCATCCCGATGTCGCCCCGACGCACTGGATAATGCTGCGACAAAGGGTCGGCTGCGGGGTGGTAGATCTCAAACAGGGCACGAGGTTGGCCGTCGATTTCGGCCACCAGTATTTGGCTGTGGCCGGCGAGCCGAGTGTACTCGGTGATCACCTCATCGACCGTGCACCCTTGCATTCCCCAGAATGCGGCGTAGTCCATGTTCAGCCACTGCTGCAGCCACAGGGCGTCTTCGGCCACTTCGAACGGTCTTAGGCTCATGGGGTTCGTTGCCTCGAGACAAAGACGGAATCGAGACAGGACCAGCTTTGGGGCGCCGGTGGTGGCAGTGGTCATAACGTGGCTCCTTTGAGGCGTTTCTCGCGGGGCATAAACCATTGCCAGAACAGCAAGGTGGTCAGGATAAATCCGCCACTGGCACAGACAAACAGCAGCTGGTCACCGCCGGCCACCATCAGCTGTCCCGCCGCATAGGACGCGACCAGCACGCCCAGGCTCTGGAAGATATGCAGGGTGGCGAAGTCTTTGCTGTACTCGTTAGGATGACTGAGGGCAAAGATCTTAAGATCCAGTTTGACGGTGGCATGGAACAGCGCCCAGCCATACAGCACGCGACCAACGATGATCCAGTGCGGTTGGGGCTGAGCCTGCAGGGCAAAACCGACGGCGCCAATGGCCAATGCCACCGGGATCTGGCCCAGAGTCTGTAGCCAGCGAGGCTGACGCGAGTGCCGTTGCAGCATCAATGCCGCGATGGCAATGGCGGCAGGAATGGCAAAGATGACGGCGGCTTCAATCTCGCCGGACTGAGGCGACAGCCGGTGCCAGTACTGAACGAAAAACGGACGGATCAGGTAAGCACTGAAGTAGAACAGCCACATAATCAGTGCCAGTTGCACTTTGGGTCGAGTAGTGGCGCGACGGGCGGCGGCCGTGGTGTCTTCGCAAGGCTGCTGGCGGTTGGCGACCAGGCTTTGGGGCTGCACTCGAAGCAGCAACCAGCCACACACCAGTATCTGTAAGCCATCACCGACGGCCATCCACAAAAACGCCTGAGGCGGGTGGGCGAGCTGCAGAATGCTGCCGCCGACCAGGGCGCCGATGATGGCACCGAGGTGCACGATCACCGACAGCAGGCCGACGGTGTGAGGCTGGTGTTTGGCCTCTTCCAGTGTCAACAGGTAGGGATAGACCAGCAGGTAGCTGGCTTTGAACAGCACCATGATCCAACCCGAGGCAAATAGGACCGCAAGCGTTGGCGCATTGGCGCAGCCGACGCTGGCCAGCAGCGCCCCTACTTGTGACAGCATCAGAACCTTGAGGGTACCGAATCGGCGAGCCACTCGAGCCCAAAGCGGCAGCGCGACGATGACAATCAGGCAACTGACGGCCAGATAGCGGCTGGTGAGCAAGGGGTCGCTGCTGTGAAACATCACCTCAAAGTAGATGGGATAAAACGGCAATAACATGCTGTCGCTGATCACCGCAAACGCGGTGACCGCAATCAGTGCCCATTTGGCAAGCTGGTTTGGACTCACGCGCCTGCCTCATCGAAACCAAACTGCTGAAAGGCGATCTTTTTCTCAACCGCATAGGGTTGCCACCCCAACAACTTGTGCAGCAGCACGCTGTTTCGATAGCAGGCCATGCCCAGATCCGGGGTCACGAAGCCATGACTGTGCAGCTCGGCGTTTTGAACAAAGAGCCGTTGCTGTTTGTCGATGGCGTAGTGGCGGCTGACCGCGAGTCGCTCCTTGCTGTCCCAGCAGATCTCGTTGGCAATGCCGCCGAGAAACTCGGGCAGGGCTGCACGGTAGCCGGTGGCGAAAATCAGCGCGTTGGTGGTCAGGGTAGCGTGGCGCTGTTGCTCCTGATGATCCAGGCTCAGGTGAAACTCAGCGCCGCTGGCCTCGACTCGACTCACTGCGGTGTTGGTCAGCAGCCTGACTCGGGGGGCATGATGCAGATCCATTTCATACAGGCGGTCGAAAATGGCGTTAATCAGGTCGCTGTTGATGCCTTTATACAGGTTTTGCTGTTGAGACAGCAGCGTATCCCGGGTAGCCATCGGTAGCGAGTGGAAGTAATCCACGTACTCCGGTGAGGTCATCTCCAGGGTCAGTTTACTGTATTCCAGCGGGAAGTAGCGTGGTGAGCGGGTGATCCAATCGAGATGAAACGAGCGCTGCCGCTGTTCATCCAACAGGTCGTAGACGATCTCCGCCGCACTTTGTCCACCACCAATGACGCTGATCCTTGGTTGTTCAAGTAACGTCGGTTTTTGCTGAAGGTATTCACTGGAGTGAATGGCGTGCTCACCCAGCGTGTCGCAGCCGTCGGGCCGGTGAGGGACTGGGCCGGTTCCGATCACCAGTTTGCGGGCGTAATACAGGCCGTTGTCTTGGCCATCGGGGCGGCGGGTTTCCAGGCGGTAGCAGTGGTGTTCGGCATCGAAACTGATGGCGGTGACCCGAGTATTGAAACGAAGGTTGGTCAGTTGCCGGCACACCCATTGGCAGTAGAGGTTGTACTCGTGCCGCAGAATGAAGAAATTCTCTCGAATGTAGAAGCGGTACAGTTTCTGGTGCTGTTTGAGGTAGTTCAGGAAACTGTAGGGGGAGGTTGGATCGGCCAGCGTCACCAGATCCGACATGAACGGAGTCTGAAGGTGGGTCCCTTCCAGCATCATCCCCGGGTGCCAATTGAAGTCACTGCGCTGCTCCAGAAACAGGGCGTCGGCTTGATCCAGTGGCTGAGTGAGTGCGGCCAGGCTGAGGTTAAACGGCCCTAAGCCGATGGCAATAAAGTCATAGATTTTCATGAGCGGTCCTAGGCGAATTCCGTTTCTGCAGAGGCGATGTGAAGTTCCTGACCATAGCGGCAGATTCTTTGAACGACCTGATGGATCGCCTTGATCTCGGTGGCAGGGTTAAGCAGGGTGAATTTCAGGTACTGGTGGCCCCGATAGCGGGTGGCGGCGATCAGCGCATCGCCCTGATTCGACAACCGGGAGCGAATGGCGCGGTTCAGGGTGTCGATGTGCTCGTCGCTGGCGTCAGCGCTCGGCAGGTAGCGGAACACCAGGGTGCTGATCTGTGGCTGATGCACCACCTCAATTTCCGGTTGAGACAGCAGCAACCAATAGACCTGTTTCGCCAGGTGCTGCAACTGATCGAAGCCGCGTCCCAGGGTGTCGGCCCCCAGAATTCTCAGGCTGAGCCACAGTTTTAAAGCGTCGAAGCGGCGAGTGGTTTGCAGGCTTTTGTTGATCAGATCCGGGATGCCGGCCTGATGCTGGCGCAGCGGGTTTAAATACTCGGCGTGGTAGGTCAGTGAGCAGAGGGTGGCCGCCTCTCGCACCAAAAATCCACTGCAGGCGACCGGTTGGAAAAACGCCTTGTGGTAATCCACGGTCACGGAGTCGGCCAGCTCAATGCCGGACAGTTTATGGCGAAACTTCGGTGAAATCAGCAGCCCGCCGCCATAGGCAGCATCCACATGCATCCACACCGAGTGCCGAGCGCATAAGGTTGCGATGGCGGGCAGCGGATCGATGCTGCCGAAGTCGGTGGTGCCAGCGGTTGCGACCACGGCCATGGGCACCAGCCCCTGTTGCCGTGCCTGTTGCAGTGCCTGTGACAGGGCGGCCATGTCCATGCGCTGGAATCGGTCGGAGGGGATGGCGACCACCGCATCAAACCCCAATCCCAACATGGAGGCGGCTTTCTGGATGCTGAAGTGACTGAGCTCCGAGGTATAGATGCGCAATCTGTTTGCCTGGGGCGGCAGGCCCTGCTGGTGAGGGTCCCACTGCCAGTGGCGCTGACAGGCGCGGTAGCGTGCCAACAGCATCGCCATCAGGTTGGACTGACTGCCTCCGGAGGTGAACACGCCGTCGGCATCGGCACCCCAACCAATTTTGTCGCAGCTCCAATCGACCAGTTTCTGCTCGATCAGGGTGGCACCGGCGCTCTGATCCCAGGTTTCCACCGCAGTATTCAAGGCCGAGGCGATGGTTTCCGCCGCCAGGCTCGGCAAGGTGATGGGGCAGTTCAGATGCGCCAGGTAGTGGCGGTGATGAAAATGAACGGCGTCGTCGAGATACAGGCGGCTGAGTTCGGTGTAGGCGGATTGCCAGCGTCGCAGCGGCTGGTCGAGATCCACCTCGGCGAACAGGGTCGCCAGCGCCTCGGGGCGGGTGCCGGTAAAGGCGCGGTCACTGGTGTTGATGTGTTGGCTGACCAGCCGCATCGCTTGCGTCATCCGTGTTTGGTATTGATGTTGAGTCTGTTGAGTAAACAGGGATGCCTTGAGATCCGCTGAGAGTTCCTTCTCTGCAGTGGCATCAAACGTAGCGCAATTGTTGTCCATTAATTGCCTCTTTGTTGATAACGAGAATGAGAGTGGTTATCATTCGCAGGAATGGTAAGTGATAATCACAATAGAAATCAATGGATGAGGGATTAAAAAATGAATGGAAATCACCCAGGGCGCCGTGCGCTTGTCTGCGCGGCATTGTTGCCGGTGATTCACCAGGCGGGTTGGCCGACATCGGCCTGGGCCAGCCAGGAAGAGCAGGGACGTGAGATTGAGGTTATTGAGGTGCAGGGCGCAGCCTATCGCACCACCGGCACCAAATCCTCGTTGCGGCCGCTGGAGTCGCCGATGAGTTTTGAGGTGTACGACCGGGCGTTGCTGGACCGGCGCCAGGTGGACAGCGTCAATGAGGCGCTGCGCTATGTGCCAGGGGTTACGGCCGAGAACCGCAGCAGTGTCACCATCTTCGATCAGTACACCATTCGGGGCTTTGAGACCTACCGGAATTTCTACGACGGTTTGCCGCTTCAGTACAATGGCTTGTGGAACCTGGCGCCCCAGGTGGATGCCTTTGCCACAGAGAGCATTGAGATTTTGAAGGGACCGACCTCGGTGCTCTATGGCGCCGCGCCTCCGGGCGGGATGGTGAATCAGGTCGCGAAAAAGCCACAGGCCGACGCCATGACCGAGCTGCGAGGTCGGGTAGGCAGCAACGACCTCTATGAGCTGGCACTCGACTCCACCGGGGCGTTAACCGACGGCCTCAATGGTCGCCTCATCGCTTTGTACCGGGATCGGGACGGCCAGCAGGAAACCACCCGAGAGGAGCGTCGTTTCATTGCCCCCTCAATCGTCTGGGAGATGGGCCGTCACACCAGCATTGAGCTCAGCGCCTACTACCAGGATGATCCGTCAATGGTGCCCTCGACGCCGTTGCCTGCCTTGGGAACGGTGTATTCCGCCAGCTATGGCAAATTAGCCAGCGATGCCTATGCCGGTGACGCCAACTGGAATCGCTTCGACCGCCAGGTGTTGATGTTGGGCTATAAACTCAATCATCAGTTTTCCGATAGCCTGGAGTTTCTGCAGAACTTTCGCTACACCGATGCCGATGCGGGCCAGCGCAATATGTACAACTACGGTCTGGCAGACCAGCAGAACCTGATTCGCAGTGCCTATTTTACCGATGAGTCCATCGAGGGCTACGTGGTGGATAACCAGTTGGCGTGGTTGACCAGCCTGGGCAGCAGCGAGCATCGCTGGTTGCTGGGAGTGGAATACAGCAGCCTGGACTCCGATGTCGCCTATGGCGATACCCTGGGGCAGCAGACGCCGATGCTGGATCTGGCCAGTCCCGATTATCACTTGATTGATCCGGCCAGCTTGCCGGTGGACTTCTATCAGCAGGCCAATGTGATCGAGCAGACTCAGCTGGGGATTTACCTGCAGGACGAGGTTCGGTTCGATGCCTTGACCCTGGTTGTGGGGGCGCGCTGGGATCGCTATGAAAGCACCGACACCGCCGACAATAACTACGCTGGCACCGAGTACGGCAGTGTCACTGAGATCGATCAAGATGAGTTGAGTGCCCGGGCGGCGGCCATCTATACCTTTGACAGTGGTTGGGCGCCCTACCTCAGTTACTCGGAGTCATTTGAGCCGGTGTCCGGTGTGGACAGCAATACCGGCGCCGCGTTCAAGCCGACCACGGCCAGTCAGTGGGAGGTTGGTGTGAAGTATCACAATGCCGATCTGGCTTCGACCCTGACGGTGGCCGCCTTCGACATTCGAAAGAAGAATGTAGTGGTGAATACGCCGGATTTTGGCCAATACACGCAAAATGGTGAAGTGCAATCCCGAGGGGTGGAACTGGCGTTGTCTCAACGTCTGCTGGATAACCTGGAACTGACCTTGAATTACGGATACCTGGATGCGGAAGTGACCGACAACCCACTGGATCCGGCCATCGAGGGCACCACCCCGGTGTGGGTGGCGGATCAAACGGCGTCAGCCTGGTTGGATTACTACCCGCTGGAGGCGATGCAGGTGAGTGCCGGTGTCCGCTACGTCGGCGAAACTCAGCTGGATGCGGCCAACACCGATACGGTGCCTGCCTATACCCTCTGGGACATGGCCGCTTCCTATCAACTGGGTGAGCAGTGGAGTCTGAGCCTGTCGGCCAGCAACCTGTTTGATAAACGCTATGTGGGCGCGTGCTTTGATGGCAACAACTGCTGGATGGGCGCAGAGCGCAGCATTGAAGCGTCGGCGTCGTTCTGGTTCTGAGGCTATTGAAAAGCCCGGCACAGTGGCCGGGCTTGGATAATGCAGACGGGCGGGCTCCTCAGGGGGCCCGTTTTACGTGCGCCTGGGCGGGCTTACAGGGCCGCCAGTTCCCGCTGCTGCACCAGCTGCAAAAACTCACCCATCTCAATCTTATACAGCTCGGACAACTGGCCGATGAACTCCTGATGGCTCCAGTCGTGGCTGCGCTGATCCGCCACCGCGTCCATCAGCACCTGGGTGTTGTCGGCATGCAAGGCCACCTCGGTGGTCTCCAGCAGGGTACCGTTCTCGGCATCGAACACCTGCAGGGTCAGCGGCAACTGGCCGTCGTCATTCAGTGTCGGGGCAACGAAGTGTTCACCCAGTCCCTTGGCTTCAAAGGGGCAATCCATCACCAGGCCGTTGCCGAAGTCAAAGGAGAGCAGGATGGCGGGGACACGATAGACCACACCGGCCTTGATGCGGTGTTGGCCTTTGCCCAGTACCTGCTCCACCTCGGGGTGACTCGGTGCTGGAATGGCGATCATGATGCGGTTGATGTCACCGTTGAACAGCTCGGCGGAAGCGCCTTCGGGTGGAATCTTGTTTGGCTCGGTCATTATCGGTCTCGTTGCCCGGTTATCAATGCCGCAAGTGTACCAAAGCCTGAATCCGATAACAGGGAAAATGGTGGCCGGGCGGTGAAGGTTTCTGCTTCTGGATCAACGAATGTGTGATCCCGGCGAAGAAATAACCGCCTCGACGCCCATCTTGAGTGAGTGGACTATGCTTAGTGCTATTCGACGGAGGGCAGGTCATGCATCAACCTATGAAGTGGTTAAAGGTACTGGTGGTGATGGGGTCGGTCGGATGGCTTAGTGGCTGCAGTGAAGCCAATCAGGAGAGGGTAGACAGAGCCATGGACAACGCTCAGGCGGCGGCTCGGGTCATTCTGGACAGCACCATCGAGGTGGCGCAGGTTTTGTGGCTGGAAGCGCAGCACCTGGGAGAGGATTCGTTGCAGCAGAGCCAGGCGATGACCGGTGAAGCGCAGTTGGCTCTGGAGCGGTGGCGGCCGCCACAATCGCCGGTGGACAAATACGCCGAGCGGGAAGTGGCGATGGCCAAGGCCCGGCCGGCAACGCCGTTAACCGGGGAAGCCGAGCCTGACGCTAGCCAAGATTGAGCTCGAGATCCGTTTCCGGGGCACAGCAGCAGGGCAAAATCTCACCGGGTTTGAGGAAGGCCATGGGGGTGGTCAGGTAGCGGACGCTGCCGCTCACCAGGGTGGCCTTGCAGGCGCCGCAGTAGCCACTGCGGCACTCACTGTAGTGGCCGACGGATTCCAGGGCCTGAAGCAGGGTGGTGTGGTGACTGCCATGCTCCAGTTCCCGGCCGCCGTTGAGGCGGATTTTCCACAGTTTCAATCGTTGCAACCGTTACAGTTCGAACGAGGAGAACTCGTCCTGGTGGACTTCGTTCTTAATCTGGTTGGTTAGGTAGCTGCTGACCTCGACCTCTTGTGGCGCCACCTGAACGGCGTCACTCTCCAGCCACTTGCTCATCCACGGCAGCGGGTTGGAGCGCTTGTCAAAGATCGGGGCAAGCCCCAGAGCGCTCATGCGCTGGTTGGTGATGAATTCGACGTAATCTTCGATGATCTTCTTATTCAGGCCCAGCATCGAGCCGTCTTTAAACAGGTAGGAGGCCCAGTCTTTCTCCTGCTCGGCGGCACGGCGGAAGATCTCCACCGCTTCGCTGTGACACTCGATGGCGATTTCGGCCATCTCGTTGTCGTCCTGGTTGGTGGCCATCAGGTTGAGCATGTGTTGGGTGCCCACCAGGTGCAACTGTTCATCACGGGCGATAAAGCGAATGATCTTGGCATTGCCCTCCATCACTTCCCGCTCGGCAAAGGCAAAGGAGCAGGCGAAGCTGACGTAGAAGCGCACCGCTTCCAGGACGTTGATGGACATCAGGCACAGGTACAGCTTCTTCTTCAACTCGCGGCGACTGAGGGTGAACTGCTCGCTGCCCACCTGATGCTGGCCTTCGCCAAACTGCTGATAGCGCTGGGTGTAGTCGATCAGGGCATCGTAGTACTTGGAGATGTCGTTGGCGCGTTTCTGAATTTCGCTGTTGGCGACGATGTCGTCGAACACCACCCCGGGATCATTGACGATGTTGCGAATGATATGGGTGTAAGAGCGCGAGTGGATGGTCTCATAGAAAGACCAGGTCTCAATCCAGGTTTCCAACTCCGGCAGTGATACCAGCGGCAGCAGTGCCACATTGGGGCTGCGGCCCTGAATCGAGTCCAGCAGGGTCTGGTATTTCAGGTTCGACAGGAAGATGTGCTTTTCGTGTTCCGGCAGATCATTGAAGTCGATGCGATCCTGAGTGACGTCTACCTCTTCCGGGCGCCAGAAGAACGACAGCTGCTTTTCGATCAGTTCTTCGAAGATCGGGTGTTTCTGTTGGTCGTAGCGGGCCACGTTCACCGGGTTGCCGAGGAACATCGGCTCTTTCAGGGCGTTGTTGGCTTCCCGTGAAAATGTGCTGTATCTGTGGGTCATAATCTTGTCCTATCCGTGGCAGCGCCCCGCCTGAGCGGGGCCCTGGCGGTTAAATCTTACAGGCGCCACCGGCGCAATCGTCGTCGCTGTCCGCTTTGCTCTGGGCGTCGGACTGGCCGTCACGGGTGTTCTGGTAGTACAGCGTCTTCAAGCCGTACTTGTACGCCAGCATCAGATCCTTGAGCAGCATGCCCATGGGCATCTTATTGTCCTCATAGCGGGACGGATCGTAGTTGGTGTTGGCAGAGATGGCCTGGTCGACGAACTTCTGCATGATCCCCACCAGTTGCAGGTAACCGGTGTTGCTGGGAATGTCCCACAGCAGCTCGTAGTTGCTCTTGAGGGTGTCGATGCCCGGCACCACCTGCTTCATGATGCCATCTTTGGAGCCTTTGACACTCACCAGTCCCCGAGGGGGCTCGATGCCGTTGGTGGCATTGGAAATCTGCGAGCTGGTCTCCGACGGCATCAGCGCCGACAGGGTGGAGTTGCGCAGGCCGTGCTCAACGATGCTGGCGCGCAGGCCGTCCCAATCCAGATGCAGCGGCTCGTCGCAGATCTCATCGATGGCGTCTTTGTAGCTGTCGATGGGCAGGATTCCCTGAGAGTAGGTGGTCTCATTGAACCCCGGGCAAGCTCCTTGCTCGATGGCCAGCTCGTTGGAGGCCTTGAGCAGGTAGTACTGAATCGCTTCAAAGGTTTTGTGGGTCAGGTTGTTGCCGCTGCCATCGGAGTAGCGGGCGCCATTTTTGGCCAGGTAGTAGGCGTAGTTGATGACGCCAATCCCCAGGGTGCGGCGCTTCATGGAACCAAGCTCGGCCGCCGGTACCGGGTAGTCCTGATAGTCCAGCAGGCTGTCCAGTGCCCGCACCGCCAGGGACGCCAGCTCTTCGAGTTCGTCGAGGCTGTCGATGGCACCCAGGTTGAACGCCGACAGGGTGCACAGGGCAATCTCACCGTCGGTGTCGTTGAGGTGCTTGAGTGGCTTGGTGGGCAGGGCGATCTCCAGGCACAGGTTGGATTGCTTCACCGGGGCCACTTTCGGGTCGAACGGGCTGTGGGTGTTGCAGTGATCCACGTGCTGAATGTAGATGCGGCCGGTGGAGGCACGTTCCTGCATCAGCAGGCTGAACAGGGCCACCGCCTTGACGGTCTTACGGCGAATGCTGCTGTCGGCTTCGTACTGGCAGTACAGGCGCTCAAACTCTTGCTGGTCGGCAAAGAAGGCGTCGTACAGACCGGGCACGTCCGAAGGGGAAAACAGGCTGATGTCGCCACCATCCAGCAGGCGCTGATACAGGGTGCGGTTGATCTGAACCCCGTAATCCAGGTGACGGATGCGGTTGGCGTCGGTGCCGCGGTTGTTCTTCAGTACCAGCAGCTCTTCCGCTTCCAGGTGCCACAAGGGGTAGAACAGGGTCGCTGCACCGCCGCGCACGCCGCCTTGAGAGCAGGATTTGACCGCGGTCTGGAAATGCTTATAGAACGGCAGGCAGCCGGTGTGGAAGGCTTCGCCGCCGCGAATCGGGCTGCCCAGGGCGCGAATGTTGCCGCCGTTGATGCCGATGCCGGCCCGCTGGCTGACATAATTGACGATGGCCGCTGAGGTGGCGTTGATGGAGTCGAGGCTGTCGCCACACTCGATCAGCACACAGGAGCTGAACTGCCGGGTCGGGGTGCGCACACCGGACATGATCGGTGTGGGCAGCGAGATCTTGAACTTGGAGGTGGCGTCGTAGAACCGCTTGACGTAGTCCAGGCGGCTGGCCTTCGGGTAGTTGGCAAACAGACAGGCCGCCACCAGCATGTACAGGAACTGGGCGCTCTCGAACACTTCGCCGGTGACCCGGTTCTGCACCAGGTATTTGCCTTCCAGCTGCTTGACCGCCGCGTAGGAGAAGTCCATGTCGCGCCAGTGATCGAGGTGCTCGTTCAGCTCATTGAGTTCGTCGCGGCTGTAATCCTGAAGAATGTGCTGGTCGTAACGGCCCAGCTCCACCATCTTACTGACGTGGTCGTACAGGTGCGGCGGCTCGAATTGACCGTAGGCCTTCTTACGCAGGTGGAACACCGCCAGGCGCGCGGCCAGGTACTGGTAGTCCGGGGTCTCTTCACTGATGAGGTCTGCAGCGGCTTTGATGATGGTTTCGTGAATCGCTTCGGTCTCGATGCCATCGAAGAAGTGGATGTGACTGGCCAGCTCTACCTGAGAGACCGAGACGTTATCCAGATCCTGGGCTGCCCAATAGATCACCCGATGGATCTTATCGAGATCGAGGGGCTCCTTTTTGCCGCTGCGTTTGGTAATGAGCAGATTTTTATTCATCGTTGAGTATCGACGTGCGAACAACACAGTCGCAATGGACTGAAGGCACGTCTCATGTCCTTAATGTAAGTACTTGAGATGATAATCACCGGTCAGACCGGCGATCCCCGACGTTAGTGTTCTTTTTTATTATCGGACACTACATGTAGTAGCGCCAATGGGATGATCTACAAGATAAGCCGGTTTTGGGGAATGCGCAAGGCCCTCGAATGTGGGCAAATTGTGGGTAACTGTGTGAATAACCGCAGCCAGAAAAGGGCCAGCTTCGTGGAACCTGCACCAGCATTGCGCTGACAGAAAAGCAACCCCTTTTTCGACAAAAAAAAGGCACCGGAAAAAAATTTCCAGCGCCGGTTTGTGTGGCTATTTTTGAGCCAGATCACGGACCAGATCAAACAGATCGTCGGGTCGATCGCAACGATGGCTGGCGGGCCATTCGTGGGCTCGGTCTTCGGGACTGATGTAGCCCCACAGGGCGGCGACGCTGATCATGCCGGCGTGGTTGGCGGCCACCATATCCCGTTCGGCGTCGCCCACATACAGGATCTGCTCCGGGGCTACCCCCATCTCGTCCGCCGCCTTCAGCAGCGGCGCCGGATGCGGCTTGGATACCGGCAGGGTGTCACCGCCCACCAGGCTGACGCTGGCGGCCATGCTCGGCTGCTGTTGCAGCAACTGCCTGGCCAGGCCTTCCGGCTTGTTGGTGACAATGCCCCAGGGCAACTGCAACTGCGCCAGCAGACTCAGCATCCGTTCGATGCCGTCGTAGGGGCGAGTGTGCTCGCTGATGTTGTCGGCGTAGGCGGCCAGCAAGACTTCACGCAACGGCGTGATATCGGTGCGCTCGAAGGTGTCCTCTCCCAAGGCCGCCTTCAGCAACCCGCGGCTGCCATGGCTGGTGTACAGGTAGGCCTGTTCCCGGCTGAGGCCAGGGTAGCCAAACTGGGCCAGGGCCACATTGGCGGCCTGGCCAAGATCCAAAGCGGTATCCAGCAGGGTGCCGTCGAGATCAAAGAGTAGGGCTTTCACTTCCTTGGTTTTCATCTGGTTTCACCGCGTGAATCATGTAGTTGATGTCCATCCGGTTGGACAATTTAAAGGTTTCGGTCAGCGGGTTGTAGAGCACGCCGTCGGCGTGAGCGACCCGCAGTCCTGCCTGTTCGCACCAGCGGATCAGCTGTGACGGTCGCAGGAACTTTTTATAATCGTGGGTGCCCTTGGGCAGGACCTTAACGATGTGCTCGGCGCCAACGATGGTGGTCAGGTAAGCCAGTGGGGTCTTGTTGATGGTGGACAGGTACAGGTGGCCGCCGGGTTTGACCATGGCGGCACAGGCGCGAATCACCGACTCCGGATCAGGAACGTGTTCCAGCATCTCCATGCAGGTCACCACCTCGTAGTGACCGGCTTTATGCTCGGCATGGGCTTCGGCGGTGCATAACTGGTAGTTGATATCCAGTTCGCTTTCCAGCGCGTGCAGGCGCGCCACCTCTACCGGCTCCTCGCCCATGTCCAAACCGGTGGCCTGGGCACCGGCCTTGGCCATGGCCTCGGTCAGCAGACCGCCACCACAGCCCACATCCAGCACCTGCTTGCCGTACAAGCCGTCGGCGTGTCGCTCGATGTAACCGGCGCGCAGGGGGTTGAGTTGATGCAGGGGTTTGGAATGACCTTGCGGATCCCACCAGGTGGTCGCCAGTTTTTCAAATTTGCCGACTTCAACGGGATCAACGTTCGACTGCTGCATTCTCTGTCCTTTTTATCTTGCCTGCAGGGGTTCTGGTGAGATTGTGTGCCGAAGCACCTCGCTGCAACCACAGAACCGATTGAGTGGGTCCAGTATACGCCGACAGGGGTTGAAGAGAAAACCACTAAAGCGGCCGGAAAATGTCAAAACTACTGGTTAAAATTGCGTCATTCACTCATTGGAGACCGCCAGTTTGAGTGAAAAATGGCCACTTATAAGTCGTTGTTTATCAGGATAAGAAACGCCACTTTCCAATCGCTTTGACTGTGTTAAAATGTTCAATCACCGTTTTTACCGGCTTGGCCGGGGCGACTGGAACCGAGGTTTCAGGGCGCTATTTAGGGACAACATCTGTCTATGACTGATCTGGCTAACGAAATCACGCCGATTAATATCGAAGAGGAACTGAAAAGCTCCTACCTCGATTATGCCATGAGCGTGATCGTCGGGCGTGCCTTGCCCGACGTCCGGGATGGTCTTAAGCCTGTACACCGTCGCACCCTGTTTGCGATGAACGGTTTGAGCAACGACTGGAACAAACCCTATAAAAAATCCGCCCGTATCGTGGGCGACGTGATCGGTAAGTACCACCCTCATGGTGACAGTGCCGTGTACGACACCATCGTACGTATGGCGCAGCCGTTCTCGTTACGTTATACCCTGGTCGATGGTCAGGGTAACTTCGGTTCCGTCGATGGCGACTCCGCCGCGGCGATGCGTTATACCGAAATCCGCATGGCCAAAGTGGCCCATGAACTGCTGGCGGACCTGGATAAGGAAACCGTCGACTACGTGCCCAACTACGACGGCACCGAGCAGATTCCTGAAGTGATGCCGACCCGGGTGCCGAACCTGCTGGTTAACGGCTCCAGTGGTATTGCCGTGGGCATGGCCACCAACATTCCGCCTCACAACCTGACCGAAGTGATCAATGGCTGTCTGGCGTACATCGACAACAGCGATGTCACTTTCGAAGAGTTGCTGGAACTGATCCCCGGTCCGGATTTCCCCACCGGCGGCATCATTAACGGTCGTAAGGGCATCATCGATGCCTACAAGACCGGTCGCGGTAAGATCTACGTTCGTGCCAAGACCAATGTCGAGACCAGCAGCACCGGTAAAGAGTCCATCATCGTCGATGAACTGCCGTACCAGGTGAACAAAGCGCGGTTGATCGAGAAGATCGCCGAGCTGGTGAAAGATAAGAAGCTGGAAGGGATCAGCGGCCTGCGTGATGAGTCCGATAAAGACGGCATGCGGGTGGTGATCGAGCTGAAGCGCGGTGAAGTGCCGGAAGTGGTGCTGAACAACCTGTACGCTCAGACTCAGATGCAGACGGTGTTCGGCATCAACATGGTGGCACTGGGCAACAACCAGCCTAAGGTGTTTAACCTGAAAGAGACGCTGGAAGCCTTCGTGACCCACCGTCGCGAAGTGGTGACCCGTCGTACCGTGTTCGAGCTGCGCAAAGCGCGCGAACGGGCCCACATCCTCGAAGGTCTGGCCATCTCACTGGCCAACATCGATCCTGTCATCGAACTGATTCGTAACTCGCCGACGCCGGCAGAAGCTCGCGAAGCATTGCTGTCCCGCGGTTGGGATCTCGGTAACGTGGCGTCGATGCTGGAGAAGGCCGGCGATGACGCCGCCCGTCCGGATTGGCTGACCCCCGAGTTTGGTATTCGCGATGGCCAGTACTACCTGACCGAGCAGCAGGCGAGGGCGATTCTGGATCTGCGTCTGCAGAAGCTGACTGGCCTGGAGCACGAGAACATTCTCGATGAGTACCGCCAGCTGCTGGAAGAGATCGCCGAGCTGATGCTGATCCTGGCCAGCCCAGAGCGTCTGATGGAAGTGATTCGCGAAGAGCTGGAGGCGATCAAGGCCGAATACGGCGACGAGCGCCGCACCGAGATCTCCGCCGCCTCAGCCGACATCTCTCTGGAAGATCTGATCACCGAAGAAGACGTGGTGGTGACCCTGTCTCACGCCGGTTACGTTAAGTACCAGCCGCTGAGCGAGTACGAAGCCCAGCGCCGTGGCGGTAAGGGTAAAGCGGCGGCGAAGATGAAGGATGAAGACTTCATCGAGCGTCTGCTGGTGGCCAACACCCACGACACCATCTTGTGCTTCTCCAACGCCGGTAAGGTGTACTGGATGCGGGTGTTCCAGCTGCCGCTGGCCAGCCGCACCGCCCGTGGTAAGCCGATCGTTAACCTGCTGCCCCTGGATGACGGCGAAGTGATTCAGGCGATTCTGCCGGTGCGTGAATACGATCCGAGCAAATTCATCGCCTTCGCCACCGCCAAGGGCATCATCAAGAAGACCGCCCTGGACGCCTACAGCCGTCCGCTGTCTTCCGGTATTCGTGCCATCAACCTTAACGACGGCGATGAGCTGATTGGCGTGGACATCACCAACGGTGACGACGAGATCATGCTGTTCTCCGACGCCGGTAAGGTGGTGCGTTTCAATGAGACCAACGTGCGCTCTGTCGGTCGTAACTCCATCGGGGTTCGGGGCATTAGCCTGGATGACGTCGATCGGGTGGTGTCGATGATCGTGCCTCGTGGCGACGGTGCCATCCTGACCGTGACTCAGAACGGCTACGGTAAGCGTACCGACGAAGTCGAGTACCCGGTTAAGGGCCGCGCCACCAAGGGCGTGATCTCCATTAAGGTCAGTGAGCGCAACGGCCCGGTAGTGGGCGCGGTTCAGGTGACTGAAAACGACGAGATCATGCTGATCACCGACGGTGGCACCCTGGTGCGCACCCGGGTGCATGAGGTGTCTCAGGTTGGCCGCAACACCCAGGGCGTGACCATTATCCGTACCCAGGAGGGAGAGCAGGTAGTGGGTCTTCAGCGCATCGACGAGATCGAAGAAGACGAGTCTCTGGTCGACGACACCGCCGTCGAAGGCGAGGGCGCTGCCGACGCCGAAGTTCAGCCTCAGGCTGACGCCGGTGATGCGGCCGAGGACCCCGGCGAAGAGTAACTTCCTGCTGGGGTTTTCGACCTGATAACGGACGCTTCGGCGTCCGTTTTTTTATGCCTGCGGCACCAAAAAGGTGGCGCTGTGGCTGGCGGTTATGGGGTTATCGATTATTTTTCATCGCGCTGGCGTCCATGTTGGTGTTAAATGGCTGTTTTAGCAGTTAGGGATTGAGAACAATGACCGTATACAACTTCTGCGCCGGTCCGGCGATGTTACCCACTGATGTGATGGCTAAGGCTCAGGCCGAGTTGCTGGATTTTCAGGGGTTGGGGGTATCGGTTATGGAGCTCAGTCACCGTTCGTCATCCTTTATGGCGGTGGCCGAAGCCGCCGAGGCCAACCTGCGCCAGCTGATGAACATCGGCGACGACTACGCAGTGTTGTTTACCCATGGCGGTGCCCGGGCTCATTTCTCTGCCATTCCCCAGAACCTGGTGGCCGCCGGTGCCAAGGTGGATTACCTCATCAGTGGCCAGTGGTCTGCCGGGGCGGCCAAAGAAGCGGCCAAGTACGCCAGCGTCAACGCCATCGACCTGCGCGACGGCGGTGGCCTGGATCTCAGCCGCCTCAGCCAGGCCGGCGAGGGCGAGTACCTGCATTATTGCCCTAATGAAACCGTCGACGGGGTGGCGATGTTCGATGAGCCGGTCACCGATAAGCCACTGATCGCCGATTACTCCTCCTGCATTCTCGGGCGCCATATCGATGTCAGTAAATACGGCCTGATCTACGCCGGTGCCCAGAAAAACATCGGTCCGGCGGGGCTGGCGATCGTGATCGTGCGCCGGGACTTGCTCGGTGAGGGGCAGCCGCAGTTGCCGTCGATCCTCAACTACCGGTTGCTGGATGACAACGGCTCCATGTACAACACCCCGCCAACGTTTGCCTGGTACCTGGCCGGGGAGGTGTTTAAGTGGCTGCAGCACCAGGGCGGTGTCGACGCCATGGCCGAGGTGAACCGGGCCAAGGCAGCCCTGCTGTATGATTTTATTGACAGCAGCGGCTTCTACCAAAACCGGGTTCAGCCGAGCCATCGCAGTGAGATGAATGTACCTTTCCAATTGACCGATGCCAGCCTGGACGGCGCGTTTCTTGCCCAGGCGGAGCAGGCCGGATTGATGGCGTTGAAAGGGCACCGCAGTGTGGGCGGTATGCGGGCCAGCATCTACAATGCCATGCCACTGGAGGGCGTCCAGGCCCTGGTCGACTTTATGAAGCAGTTTGAAAGCGACAACCGATAACTACAAGGGAGAACGTTTTGTCACTTGATCTATTATCTATGGCCAACCCCGGTGTGGATGGCCTGATGCCCTATCAGCCAGGCAAGCCCACCGAGGAGCTGGAGCGGGAACTGGGGATTGGCGACATCGTCAAGCTGGCGTCCAACGAGAACCCGTTGGGCCTGAGCCCCAAGGCGCGTCAGGCCATCGAGGCCGCCACCGCCGAGTTGTGCCGTTACCCGGATGCCAACGGGTTCTACCTGAAACAGAAGCTGGCGCAAAAACTTCACTGCAGCAGTGACCAGATCACCCTGGGTAACGGTTCCAATGAGGTGCTGGAGATTCTGTTCCGCACCTTCGTCGGCGCCGAGGATGAGGTGATCTTCGATGCCCATGCCTTTATCGTCTATCAGTTGCTGACTCAGTCCTGCGGCGCCACCGCCGTCAAGACCGCGGCCAAAGAGTGGGGCCACGATCTGGAGGCGATGCTGGCGGCGATTACCGAGCGCACCAAGCTGATTTGCATCGCCAACCCCAACAATCCGACCGGCACCTTCCTGGCGCCGCAGCAACTGGCTGAGTTTATGGCCCGAGTGCCGGAGCGGGTGCTGGTGGTATTGGATGAGGCCTATTACGAGTATCTGAAGGCCGACCAGCGCGCCGACAGCATCGGTTGGCTGGCCCAGTATCCGAACCTGATGGTCAGTCGTACCTTCTCTAAGGCCTACGGTCTGGCCGGACTGCGGGTCGGCTACCTGGTGGCGTCCAGCGCCATCACCGATCTGTTGAACCGGGTGCGGGAGCCGTTCAATAACAACTCGCTGGCCCTGGCGGCGGCCGAGGCGGTGCTGGATGATGGCGAATACCTGGCCGCAGGCATCGCCCTCAATGAGCGTGAGATGGCTCGGTTGCAAGGCTATTTTGACCAGCGCGGCATTCGTTACATTCCCAGTGTCGCCAACTTCATTACCATCGAAGTGGGCGCCGCCGGTGAGATTTATGAGGCTCTGCTGAAAAAAGGGGTGATAGTGCGCCCCATTGCGGGGTATGGTATGCCTTCTCACCTGCGTGTCAGCATCGGTCTGGAGTCTGAAAACTCCCGATTTATGGACGCGTTGGATGAGATACTGGCCTAAATGAATTGAACGTTTGAAAAGGGGCCGCTGCGGCCCCTTTTTATTGTGGGGAAGAAGAGTCATGGAGCAGTTACGCCTAGAGCCAATTTCACGTGTCGGGGGAGTGATTCAGCTGCCCGGGTCCAAGAGCATTTCAAACCGCGCCTTGCTGTTGGCCACCATCGCCAGCGGCCGCACCCGGTTAACCAACCTGCTGGACTCCGACGATATCCGTCATATGTTGACCGCCCTGGATCAACTGGGCGTGAGCTATGACTATTGCAAACAGCAAGCCACCATCGAAGTCGAGGGCCTGGGAGGCCGATTGGCGCGCGGGCAGGTGGCGGAGCTGTATCTGGGTAACGCCGGAACCGCCATGAGACCGTTGGCGGCGGCGCTGGCCATCGGCAGCGGCGAATTCGTGCTGACCGGCGAACCGCGGATGAAGGAGCGGCCCATCGGTCACCTGATTGATGCGCTGCAGCCCCTGGGCGCCAACATCGAGTACCTAGAAAACCCCGGCTATCCGCCGCTGAAGATCAGCGCCGGCGACCTGAGCGGTGGCCGGGTCAGCATCGATGGCTCCATCTCGTCGCAGTTTTTAACCGCGCTGTTGATGGTGGCTCCGCTGCTCGGCAGTGATCTGACCATCGAGGTTAAGGGCGAGCTGGTGTCTAAGCCCTACATCGACATCACCCTGGGGATGATGGCCCGCTTTGGGGTGACGGTGGAAAACCGTGACTACCGTGAGTTTGTGATTGCCGCCGACCAGCACTACGTCAGTCCGGGGGATTACCTGGTCGAAGGCGATGCCAGCTCGGCATCCTACTTCCTGGCAGCGGCGGCCATCGGCGGAGGCAGCATCGAGGTGCGGGGCGTCGGTACCGACAGCCTGCAGGGGGACAAGCATTTTGCCGACGTACTGGAAGCCATGGGCGCCAGGGTGGAGTGGGGTAAGGATTTCATTCGTTGCAGCAAGGGCGATCTGAACGGCGTGGACATGGACATGAACGCCATCCCGGATGCGGCCATGACCATCGCCACCACGGCCCTGTTTGCCAACGGCCCCACCACCATTCGCAACATCTACAACTGGCGGGTCAAGGAGACCGACCGCTTGACCGCCATGGCCACCGAGCTGCGCAAAGTGGGCGCGGTGGTGGAGGAGGGCGAAGACTACATTCGCATCGAGCCGGCGGCCGAATTGCGTCACGCCGACATCGAGACCTACAACGACCATCGCATCGCCATGTGCTTCTCAATGTTGGCGGTGGGGGGACAGAGCGTGACCATTCTGGATCCCGGCTGTACTGCCAAGACCTTCCCCGATTACTTCGAACGCTTGGCGTCGGTGAGCCAGTAGTTACCTCCAATTAGGGAGCCGCAGTCGCCGGCTCCCTTGACTACACTCTATTACCTGCCGTGGCTGCCGGGCAGTGGTGGCGCTTTAAGGCGAGCCAGCCTGGATCACTGTTCTGGTATTGCTGTGGCAGCGGCCCGGATCCCGTTTCTATAAAGGCTTACTTTAGCTGGGGAATCTGTATAATAGGCGCGCTTTCGCGGAGCCGGTTTCGTGAAGCGACCGAATAGAACGACAATTGGAGAGTACCATGCCTGGACAGGCCCCTGTGATTACCATTGATGGACCAAGCGGCGTAGGCAAAGGCACGGTGTGCCACCTGCTGGCAGAGAAACTGGGCTGGCACTTGCTGGACTCCGGCGCCATCTATCGGGTGCTGGCGCTGGCCGCACTGCATCACAATATTGAACTCGACAATGAAGAGGGCCTGGCCCTGACCGCGGCGCACCTGGATGTGGTGTTCAGCCCGGATGACAACGGTGGCATCAAGGTGGTGCTGGAAGGCGAGGTCGTCAGCCGCGAGATCCGCACTCAGGAGTGCGCCAATGCCGCGTCAAAAGTGGCCGCGTTTCCCCGGGTACGGGAGGCGTTATTGCGTCGCCAGCGCGCGTTTCGGGTGGCCCCGGGGCTGATTGCCGATGGCCGCGACATGGGAACAGTGGTGTTCCCCGATGCAGACGCTAAGCTTTATATGACTGCCAGTGCCGAAGAGCGTGCGCGCCGTAGGTACTTACAGTTGAAGGAGAAAGGCTTAGGTGGTAGTATTGACCGCCTTTTGGCGGAGATACGTGAGCGCGATGAGCGCGATGCCAACCGTAAGGTGGCTCCCATGAAGCCCGCCGAAGATGCGTTACTTATTGACACGACAGAGCTGACTATTGATCAAGTTGTTGATCATGCATTACGCTTTGTCGTTGAAAAACTTGGCCAATAATGGCTTTGAAAAACTTAGCTAATTCTGGCTAAGAGGTGCCAGCTTCACGGATGAGGCAGGCTTTAGACAACTACCCCATGTCCAGGATGGCCATGGATGACTAATGAAATTAACTTAAACATGACTGAATCTTTTGCTCAACTGTTTGAAGAATCCCTAAAGGATCTGGAAACTCGTCCTGGTGCCATCGTTAAAGGTACCGTTGTTGCTATCGAGAACGGCATCGTTCTGGTTGACGCTGGCCTGAAATCTGAGTCCGCTATCCCAGCCGAGCAGTTCAAGAACGCCAAAGGCGAGCTGGAAATCAGCGTTGGCGAATCTGTTGACGTAGCTCTGGATGCCGTAGAAGACGGCTTCGGTGAAACTCAACTGTCTCGTGAGAAAGCGAAGCGTCACGAAGCTTGGCTGCGTCTTGAGAAGGCTTACGAAGACGAAGAAACTGTTACCGGTATCATTAACGGTAAAGTTAAAGGCGGCTTCACTGTTGAACTGGAAGGCATCCGTGCGTTCCTGCCAGGTTCTCTGGTTGACGTACGTCCAGTACGTGACACCACTCACCTGGAAGGCAAAGAGCTGGAATTCAAGGTAATCAAGCTGGACCAGAAGCGCAACAACGTTGTTGTTTCCCGTCGTGCGGTTATCGAATCTGAAAACAGCGTTGAGCGTGAACAGCTTCTGGCTAACCTGCAGGAAGGTCAAGAAGTTAAAGGTATCGTTAAGAACCTGACCGACTACGGCGCGTTCGTAGATCTGGGCGGCGTTGACGGCCTGCTGCACATCACCGATATGGCTTGGAAGCGCGTTAAGCACCCAAGTGAAATCGTAAACGTTGGTGACGAAATCAACGTTAAGGTTCTGAAGTTCGATCGTGAGCGTACTCGCGTATCTCTGGGCCTGAAGCAGCTGGGTGAAGATCCATGGGTTGCTATCGCTGGTCGCTACCCAGAAGGCACTAAGCTGACTGGTCGCGTAACCAACCTGACTGACTACGGTTGCTTCGTTGAAATCGAAGAAGGCGTTGAAGGTCTGGTACACGTTTCTGAAATGGATTGGACCAACAAGAACATCCACCCATCCAAGGTTGTTAGCCTGGGTGACAACGTGGAAGTTATGGTTCTGGACATCGACGAAGAGCGTCGCCGCATCTCCCTGGGTCTGAAGCAGTGCAAAGCTAACCCATGGGATGAGTTCGCAGCCAACTTCAACAAGAACGACAAAGTTACCGGTAAGATTAAGTCTATCACTGACTTCGGTATCTTCATCGGTCTGGAAGGCGGCATCGACGGTCTGGTTCACCTGTCCGACATCTCCTGGAACGTAGCTGGCGAAGAAGCTGTTCGCGACTACAAGAAAGGCGAAGAGATCTCTGCAGTTGTACTGTCTGTTGATCCTGAGCGCGAGCGTATCAGCCTGGGCGTTAAGCAGATCGAAGAAGATCCGTTTAACAAGTACCTGTCTGATAACAAAAAAGGTGCTATTGTTACTGGTACCATCACTGCAGTTGACGCCAAAGGCGCAACCGTAGAGCTGGGTGAGAGCGTTGAAGGTTACATCCGTGTAGCTGATATCTCTCGCGATCGCATCGAAGACGCATCTACCGTGCTGAATGCCGGTGAAGAAGTTGAAGCCAAGTTCATGGGCGTTGACCGCAAGAACCGTACCGTTAGCCTGTCTATCCGCGCGAAAGACGAAGCTGACGAGAAGGAAGCGATTGACACTCTGAACCAGCGTGAAGAAGCTACCTTCTCCAGCGCTATGGCAGAAGCGTTCAAAGCTGCTAAACAATAATCGCCTGTTGTATGGGGAGCGCGTCTCCCCATTAGGCGACTGTAATTGGCTTGTAGGAGAGCGAGGATGACGAAATCCGAACTTATCGAAAGATTGGCCAGTAAACAGTCGCACCTATCCGGAAAAGAAGTGGAAGGTGCAATTAAAGAGATGCTGGAGCAGATGGCAACCACCCTGGAGCAAGGCGATCGCATTGAGATTCGCGGCTTCGGGAGCTTTTCTCTCCATTATCGGGCTCCACGGACTGGCCGTAACCCCAAAACTGGGGATGCGGTTGAGCTGACTGGCAAGTACGTACCTCATTTCAAACCGGGTAAGGAGTTACGCGAACGCGTAAACAGTAACCTAGGTTGATTGATTGAAAGCCCTCGCATCTGCGAGGGCTTTTTGTATCTGCCGTAATCGTCCCTGCCGGGGCGAGACCAGATCGTGCTGGTCATATATTTCTTTTTATTAGATAATCTTTCTAATTCCATGACGCTCTAAAGGAGCCATTGTGAAAGCCTTGCTTATCACTGCCTTGGTGGCTGTTTTTTTTCTGGTTGCTATGGCCTTTGGCGCCCGTAACGATCAGCTGGTGACACTGAACTACTTCATTGCCCGCGGTGAATTTTCTCTGCCGATGGTTATGGCGGTGACCTTCTTCGGTGGTTTTTTGGTCAGCTGGCTGATCACCATGTTGCTGATGGTGCGGCAGCGTTTCAAGCTCAACCGAATGACCGCCAAGAACCAACAGCTGGAAAAGCGCCTTGCTGAGCTAGAGTCTATCGATACTGATGCTTGAACTGGTATTTCTTCTGTTGCCCATTGCCGCCGCGTATGGCTGGTACATGGGCCAGCGCAGTGCTGGTCAGTCAGAGCGTAAGAAAGCTCAGGTATTTTCCAAAAACTATTTCGAAGGCCTGAACTTCCTGTTGTCGGATCAACCGGACAAGGCGGTGGATCTGTTCATCGAGCTGTTGCAGGTGGACGAAGAGACCTTTGAAACCCACCTGTCCCTCGGCAACCTGTTCCGCAAACGCGGTGAGGTCGACCGCTCCATCCGCATTCATCAAAACCTCATCGCCCGGCCGCACCTATTGCCGGAGCAGCGTGACGCCGCCATGATGGAGTTGGGCAAAGACTACCTGGCCGCCGGACTGTACGACCGCGCCGAGGACCTGTTCCTGAAGCTGATCAAAGAGCCGGATCACAGCGAAGACGCCGAGCGTCAGTTGCTGCACATCTACCAGGCCACCAAGGAGTGGTGGAAGGCGATCAAGGTGGCCCGCAAGTTTGGCCGGGTCAGCCGCAAGGAGCTCAAGCCCATCGTTGCCCACTACTACTGCGAATTGGCCCAGCTGGCCAGCGATACTGCGGAGCAGTGTAAGTTGCTGGACAAGGCGCTGTCGACGGACAGCCACTGTGTGCGGGCGATGATTGCCAAGGTGCCGCTGCTTAAGGAGCAGGATACCGCCGGGGCGCTGAAAGTAGTGAACCAGATTGCCGCTACCGCGCCGGAGATGATGCCGGAAGTGCTGGACCAGGCGGAGGCGATTTACGCCGCCCTTGATTTGGACGATCAATTTATGACGTTGCTGCACTCCATTTTGGAGCGCGATGGTAACGTCAGTTGCCTGCTGAAGTTGGTGGATCGCACCGCCGAAAACGTCGGCCCGCAGGAGGCGGAGGCGTTGCTGCTGGATCAACTCAAGCGCCAGCCCACCATGCGAGGTTTTCATCACCTGATGAAGCTGCAACTGGACCAGCTGCAACTGGGCCAGGGGCGGGAGCGGGTAGACCTGCTGTCGAAGCTGGTGGAAGCCCAGATTAAACTGCGCCCCATCTACCGCTGTCACCGCTGCGGCTTTCCTTCACACAGCCTGTACTGGCACTGTCCCTCCTGCAAAAGCTGGGGCGAAGGCAAGCGCATTCGCGGTTTGGACGGCGAATGAACGGGGCGTGTTAAACTTTGCTGATTATTATTGCGCAGCATCTGACCATTGTTGTATCAGGATGTTGGGTGTTCGCTCTAAATGAGCTAGAAATTTAGCTGATATGAGCGCCCTACGGGGCCGGACTGACGACAACCACTCGACGTCGTTCGATTTTGACGTAGAACCACTATGCCTACAATCGAACTTCTTGATTGGTTGCCGTCATCCTTGGCCAAATTCTAAACACCAAAGATAAACACGCCCCAGGGCCTGTTGAACGTTACTGAATATTTTTGCGCCAAGGTTTGCGTGCTGCAAAACCTAGGCGCTCAGAGATTGCTTAAGGTGAGAGCGTGTTAGAAGAGTTTCGTCGCGCCCTACGGGACCAAATTCTCATCAGCAAAGCTCAACAGCCCCTAATACAATAACTATTACCCTACAACCTGGAGACATTGATGCAAGTGAACCCTAAGGTACTCGTTGCTCTGGATTTTAATAACATCGACGACGCATTGGCGTTTGTAGACAGCATTGACGCCGAACAGTGCCGGCTAAAAGTGGGTAAAGAGCTGTTTACCTCCTTTGGTCCGCAGTTTGTCAGCCAGCTGGTTGAGCGCGGCTTCGACGTATTTCTGGACCTTAAGTTTCACGACATTCCCAATACGGTGGCCAAAGCGGTGACCGCCGCCGCCGAGCTGGGGGTGTGGATGGTGAATGTGCATGCCGCCGGAGGCAGCCGCATGATGCGTGCCGCCGCCGAGGCACTGGCCCCCTATGGCGATAAAGCGCCGCTGCTGATTGCCGTGACCATGCTGACCAGCATGGAGGAGTCTGAACTGGCTGAACTGGGGGTCAACCGCAGCGCCGAGGAGCATGTGCTGGCGCTGGCTAAACTGGCCAAAGCCAGTGGCCTGGATGGCGTCGTCTGCTCGGCTCAGGAAGCGACGCGCCTGAAGGCGGAGCTGGGGCAGGCGTTTTGCCTGGTGACCCCGGGCATTCGCCCCGAGGGCAGCGACAAAGGGGATCAAAAACGGGTGATGACGCCGGCTAAAGCGGTTGCAGCCGGCAGTGATTACCTGGTGATTGGTCGTCCCATTACCCAGTCTGCGGATCCCGGCCAGGCCCTGTTGGCGATTAATGCCAGCTTGAACTGAGGGTAGCGAACCCCGAAAGAGGGAGCCTAAGGGCTCCCTTTTTTTGTGCCGGTTTAGTGCGACCAGCCCCCTTCGCGGTTCCAAACCGGTGGTAACCCTTGCTGATGAGATGTCCGGTCATCACTAAGGCGGCCACCACCGACAGGGAGGATGAGGCCGTTGACGCTTCGATGGGTGAACAGCACTTGCGCTCCCAAGCAAGCGCTTGGTATCTTGAGGGCAATTAACAAGGAGACGTGTCATGTCCGACAAGGTAGTGATTACCTGCGCCCTCACCGGGGTGCTGACCGATCCCGGCCAGCACCCGGTGCCGGTGACGGTGAATGAGATGGCCGAGGAAGCCCGCCAGGCGTTTGAAGCGGGGGCCAGTGTTATGCACATCCATTTTCGGCGCCAGGAGCCGGGAAAAGGTCACCTGCCAAGCTGGGAACCCGAGG
This sequence comes from Ferrimonas kyonanensis DSM 18153, assembly GCF_000425405.1. Lineage (GTDB taxonomy): Bacteria > Pseudomonadota > Gammaproteobacteria > Enterobacterales > Shewanellaceae > Ferrimonas > Ferrimonas kyonanensis. Next base: position 67,222 of record NZ_AUDJ01000023.1, read on the forward strand.
TGGCCTGTGCCATCGCCGACGCCATTCGCCAGGCCTGTCCAGGGGTGATTCTGAACTTCTCCACCGGTACCATCAGCCGCGATCAGCAGGGGCCTTTGGCGTGCATCCGTGCCGGCCGGCCTGAGATCGCCGCTTGTAACGCCGGTAGCCTCAACTACCTCAAAACCCGTCGTGATGGCCGCTGGGCCTGGGCGCCGATGGTGTTTGAAAACCCGGTGGAAAAGATCGAGGAACTGCTCGAGGTGTGTCAGCAGCATCAGGTTCGGCCCGAGTTCGAGTGTTTCGATCTGGGCATTGTCCGCTCGGTGGGGATGTTTGAAGACGTGGGCATGATCGATAGCGCCAACTACAATCTGGTGCTGGGGGTGGCGTCGGGAATGCCCGCCGATGCCGAATTGTTGCCACTGCTGCATAAGTACATGAAACCCGGTGCCTTGTGGCAGTCGACGGTGATTGGTCGCCAGGAGATCTGGGACGTTCACCGCGCCACGGCAGAGATGGGCGGACAGCTTCGAACCGGTCTGGAGGATACCTTCTATCTGCCCAGTGGCGAACGGGCCAGGGGCAATGGCGATTTGATTGCCGCCATGGCCGGACTCGCGGAGCAGGCGGGGCGGCAGGTGGCGTCGCCGGACGAGGCTCGGGCGCTGTTCCTGTGAGTAGGGGCCCAGCCACAGCATCGACGGGTACACAGTGCAGAACGCGAGGCGCTGGCAAGGTAGGCGCCGTTTAGGAGTCAAGGTAACCGCCGGGGCAATGGGGCGCCGTTTTACCCCGCCTCGGGCCGATGATGGCAATAGCAAATGGACATCGACCTCGGAGGGGAATAGGCCGACTTTAGCCGTAGCGGTTACGTTTCCGTCCCGTGGCATTCGACTATGGAGACAAGGATGCAATTAACCCAGATGATCAAGCGAGCGGCGCAGATTCAGCCTAATGGGACGGCGACAATTTACGGTGAACGTCACCACAGTTGGCAGCAGTTGCAGCAACGGGTGGCCCGCCTGGCGGCGGTGCTGCAGGCCAGCGGCGTGTCAGAAGGCGACCGGGTGGCGGTACTGGCGCTGAACAGCGATCGCTATTACGAGTATTTCTTTGCCGTCGCCTGGGCTGGGGCGGTGTTGGTACCGCTTAACATTCGCTGGTCGATAAAGGAGAACGTCTATTCGCTGCAAGACTCCGGCGCCGCCGTGCTGGTGGTGGACGATTCCTTTGCCGCTGCGGCAGAGCAGGTCCGCCATCAGGTGGACGCTCTGCATACCTGCCTGTACATCGGTGACAAGGCTACACCGGCGGGAATGATCAACAGCGAACAGGCCCTGGCAACCACATCGGCCATCGACGACCAGTGCCGGGGCAAAGAGCAGTTGGCGGGGATCTATTACACCGGTGGCACCACCGGTTTCCCCAAGGGGGTGATGCTGTCGCACAATAACCTGTGGGTTTCGAGCGTGTCTGCGGCGCTGGGATTGGAGATGAATCAACCCGGAATGAGGTACCTGCATGCGGCGCCGATGTTTCATGCCGCCGACATCGCCATGTCCTATGCCAGCACCATCTGCGGTGCCACCCAGGTGTTCATTCCGGCCTTTGCCTGCCAGCCGCTGGTGGCGGCCATCGCCGCCCACCAAATCACCCACACCCTGTTGGTGCCAACCATGATCACCATGTTGCTGAGCAGTGGCGAGTTGCAGGGTGCCGACATCAGCAGCCTGCAATCGGTCGTCTATGGCGCTTCACCCATGCCGGAAGGCACCCTGCGCCAGGCGATGGCGCAGATGCCCAAGGTGGCCTTTATGCAGGCCTACGGCCAGACTGAACTGGCGCCCATCGCCACCATTTTGCCTTCGGAGTACCACGTACTGGAGGGCCCAAAGGCGGGTAAAATCCGCTCCGCCGGACGGGCCGGTGTCTGTGTCGAGGTGGAGGTGGTGGATCCGCTGCATCGCCCTTGCGCGGTGGGGACGGTGGGTGAAGTGCGGGTTCGCGGTGGCAACACCATGATGGGCTACTGGAATAAGCCCACAGAGAGCGAGGCGGTGATGATTGACGGCTGGATTCTTACCGGGGACGCCGGATACCTGGATCAAGACGGCTTCCTGTTCCTGGTGGATAGGGTTAAAGATATGATTGTCACCGGCGGAGAAAACGTCTATTCGGCGGAGGTGGAGAGTGCCTTGTCCCGCCACGACGCCGTCAGCGAAGTGGTGGTGATAGGCATTCCCAGTGAGCAGTGGGGGGAACAGGTGCACGCCATCGTTCGGCTGCAGGACGGCCAGACGGTGTCGGAAGCGGCGCTGATCGCCTTCTGTCAGCAGCAGATTGCGCACTATAAATCGCCCCGCTCGGTGGAGTTTCGAAGCGATCCCTTTCCCATGACCGGTGCCGGCAAATTGCGAAAAGCGGATCTGCGTGCGCCGTACTGGCAGGGGCATCGACGCCGAGTGAACTGAGCCTGGCCCGGGCGCGGCTGTGGTGCCGTCGGTGATGATCCTGAGGGCAGGGTTGTGTCGGCGCCTCGACCAGGTTGGCTTGCCGCCGCAGACCGCGCCGAACCGGCCTCGATTGCCGTGTTTGGACCGCGCTGGCCAGAGGTTCTGTGTTGGTCAGCGCTTAGGCCGATTGCGCAGCGACGCCGCCGATGGCGGCCATATTGTGTGCGATGGCAGCAATCGACCGGCTCGAATGTGATCTGGATCGGTTCTCGGTCCAGATGGGGTGGGCTTCGGCGCCGACATTACTTAGCATTCCTGTACTCACCAAATGGGACAGATTATGCCTACTTCATTGAATCCTTTTCACTTATCCCGCCTGATCCAGAAACAGATTGCCGAGCGACCCAACGAGCCGGTACTGCAATATCAGCATCAGACCCAGTGGCGGACCCTGACCTGGTCCGAGCTGGCCAAACAGGTCAATCAACTGGCGTGTTCTCTGCTGGAACTGGGGGTGGGGATTCAGGATCGCATCGGCATCTTCAGTGCCAACAGTCTGGCCTGGGTGCAAACGGATCTGGCGCTGCTGCAACTGCGGGCCGTCAGCGTGCCCATCTACTCCACCAACACCGAAGAGCAGACCGGCTACATTGTCAACGATGCCGGCATCAGCATTTTGTTTGTGGGGGATCAGGAGCAGTACCACAAAGCCCTGGCGGTGGCGGTCGATTGCCCAACCCTGACCACAGTTGTGGCCATGAGCGACGCCATCGAGGTGGATCCCGCCGCCACTTCGCTCAAGGTCCTGACTCTGTCCGAGCTGTTTACCGATGCCCATCTGCAGCACCTCAATACCCTGCGTACCCTGCAGCAGAACCCGGAGTTGGAGGAGCTGTTTACCCTGATCTATACCTCAGGCACCACTGGCGAGCCGAAAGGGGTAATGCTCAATCACCGCAACTTTGCCGCGCTGGTGCAGCAGCACCAACTGGTGGTGCCGGTGAAGCCCGGTACCCTGTCGCTGTCGTTCCTGCCTCTGTCCCACGTCTATGAGCGAGGCTGGAGCCTGTACATTCTGTGCTGCGGTGGCTGTAATGCCTACCTCAACGACCCGGCGGCGGTACAGCAGGCGCTGGTGGAGGTCAAACCCGAAGTGATGTGCGCAGTACCGCGCCTGTTTGAAAAGGTGCACGGTGCGGTAATGGGGAAGGTGCAGAGTGCACCTTGGCACAAACGGTTGATCTTCGCCTGGTCGCTGCGCCAGGGCCGACGTCAGTTCCAGGCCGATCAGGCCGGACGCAAGCGCGCCAGCATCTCAGCCTGGTACCTGCGCCTGGCTGATAAGTTGGTGCTGAGCAAACTGCGCGAGGCTCTGGGGGGCAACCTGAAGTTTATGTCGGCCGGCGGGGCGCGGTTGGATGATAAGGTCAACGCCTTCTTCCAGCACATCGGCATTCCGGTACTGGCCGGTTACGGCGCCACCGAAACCACCGCCACCGCCACCTGCAACCGCCTGGATCGCATCGCCACCTCCGGGGTGGGGCTGCCACTGCCGGATCTGCAGCTGCGCATCGGTGAGAACGATGAGGTGCTGGTAAAAGCCGACACCGTGATGGCGGGCTATTACAATCGCCCAGAGGACACCAAGGCGGCGTTTGTGGATGGCTGGTACAAGACCGGCGATGCCGGCTACCTCGACAACGACGGCTTCCTGCACATTACCGATCGCATCAAAGAGCTGATGAAAACGTCCAACGGCAAGTACATCGCGCCGCAGCGGGTCGAGGGCGTGGTGACCCTGGAACCCATGGTGGAGCAGGTGGCGATCATTGCCGACAGCCGCAACTTCGTGTCGGCGCTGATTGTGCCTAACTTCGAGCTGCTCACCGAGTGGGCCACCGCCCAGGGGCTGTCTTTTGGCAGCGATCATGAACTGGTTAGCCTGCCCGAGGCGCAAGCGGAGATCCAGCAGCGCATCGACGCCCTGCAGACCGATCTGGCCCGCTACGAGCGGGTTAAACAGATCTGCCTGTTGCCGCGGCCGTTCAGCATGGATAAGGGCGAGCTGACGCCTACCCTGAAGCTGCGCCGTAAGGTGATTAGCGAGGTGTTTGCCAAAGAGATCGAGGCGATGTACCACCGTAAGCATTGATCACGGCTTGAGACAACGCCCCCGCCGGTGACAACCGGCGGGGGCTTTTTTTTACTTTGAATTGGCGAAACCCCGAAGCTGCGGACATACTCAAGGCGTCATTTTGGGAACGTCGTTTCAAACTGTTAAGGCCGGGATGCCGCACTGCCTGAGTTGTGGATGAGTGACCATGCCCCCAAAACAGATTCTCTCGCTGCTGCTGCGCCGTGATCGGGCGCTGTCTTGCCTGTTGTACGCCTGTGTTCCTGCTCTGCTGTTTTACGCCTTGTCGTTGATGACCCTGTCCGCGTCCGGATTTGAACTGATGCAGATACTGCGGGATCCGGCTCAGCAGAGCGGCCAGTCCAGTTTCCTGGGCTTTCTATCCAACATCGGTACCTGGGTCTGGGTATCGGCCACCGCCATTACCCTGTTTGCCCTGTGGTGTGGCCAGGGGCGTCGCTACACTGAATTGTTGCTGTTGATGGCGGCGTTGTCATCGATGTTGGCCATCGACGATTTCTTCATGATTCACGACCGTTACATCAACCAGAAGATCTGCTATCTGGCCTACGCCCTGTTTGCGTTGGCGTTGGTGGCGCGACACTTTCGCACCATCGTGTCCAGTCAGGGCTTTGCCTTTGTGCTGGCCGGTGGTCTGCTGGCGCTGTCCATCGTCACTGATCTGATTCAGCATCGGCTGCCAATGGCCTATGACCATGTGCAAGTGGTGGAGGAGGGGTTCAAGTTCATTGGGGCGGTCACCTGGCTCTATTTCAGTGCCAGAATGGCGGCCATGGCGCTGCAACCGGCCGAGGCGAGTGCCATTAAAAAGCCCCGCACGGTGGCGGGGCTTGAGGAGACTCGGTTTACTTGATGCGCATGCCGGGCTTGGCACCGGAGTCCGGCGACAGGATGTAGAGTTCATCCTTACCCGGGCCGGCGGCCAGGACCATGCCTTCGGAAACACCGAACTTCATTTCGCGGGGCGCCAGGTTGGCTACCATTACCGTCAGTCGACCTTCGAGATCTTCCGGAGCGTAGGCTGACTTGATGCCGGCAAATACCTGCTTGGTTTCTCCGCCCAGATCCAGCTGCAGTTTCAGCAGTTTCTTGGCTTTCTCGACGTGTTCGGCTTTGGCGATGCGGGCGACCCGCAGATCCACCTTCATGAAATCGTCAAAGCTGACGGTGTCGGCGATGGGATCTTTGGCCAGCTCGTCGTTGTCACCCTCGGCCTCGGCGGCTTGTGCCTTGGGCGCTTCCACCACCAGGTTCTCTTTAGAGGCATCGACCATGGCCGCCACTTTGTCGCTCTCTACGCGCTGAATCAGCGGCTTAAACTTGTTAATGCCGTGACCGGTGAGGGTGGTGGTGATGCCATCCCAGGTCAGCTCGCTGCCGAGGAAGGCCTCGACGTCGCTGGCCATCTGCGGCAATACCGGCTTGAGGTAGGTCATCAGAATGCGGAACAGGTGAATGCCCATGGAGCAGACTTGATGCGCCTTGTCTTCCTGGCCGTCCTGTTTCACCAGCTGCCACGGTGCCATGTCGGCGATGTAGCCGTTGGCCTTGTCTGCCAGCGCCATGATTTCGCGCATGGCGCGGCTGAACTCGCGGCCTTCGTAGCAGTCGGCGATGCTGTCTTGGGCGGCCTGGAACTCGGCCAGCAGCTCAGGGGCATCGATCTGCTCGGACAGCTTGCCGTCGAAGCGTTTGCTGATGAAGCCGGCGGTACGGGAGGCGATGTTCACCAGCTTGCCGACCACGTCGGAGTTCACTCGCTGGGTGAAGTCGTCCAGGTTCAGATCCAGATCATCGATGCGGTTGTTGAGCTTGGCGGCGTAGTAGTAACGCAGGTACTCGGGGTTAAGGTGATCCAGGTAGGTGCGGGCCTTGATGAAGGTGCCGCGGGACTTGGACATCTTGGCACCGTTAACGGTGACGTAGCCGTGGGCGTAAACGCTGGTGGGTTTACGGAATCCGGCGCCGTCCAGCATCGCAGGCCAGAACAGGCTGTGGAAGTAGATGATGTCTTTACCGATGAAGTGGTACAGCTCGGCGTCGGAGTCGGCCTTGAAGTAGTCATCGAAATTCAGGTCATCGCGCTGGTCACACAGGTTCTTGAACGAGCCCATGTAGCCGATAGGGGCATCCAGCCAGACGTAGAAGAACTTCTCGCCGTTGGTGCCCGGAATGTCAAAGCCGAAGTAGGGCTTGTCGCGGCTGATGTCCCATTTCTGCAGACCCTGCTCAAACCACTCCTGCAGCTTGTTGGCCATCTCTTCCTGCAGCGAACCGGAACGGGTCCAGGCCTGCAGCATCTCTTTGAAGGCCGGCAGGTCGAAGAAGAAGTGTTCGGAATCACGCAGTACCGGGGTGGCACCGGAGACCACGGATTTGGGGTTTTTCAGATCCGTCGGGCTGTAGGTGGCACCGCAGTTGTCGCAGTTGTCACCGTTCTGGTCGTCGCTGTCGCACTTAGGGCAGGTGCCCTTGACGAAACGATCCGGCAGGAACATCTCTTTTTCAGGGTCATACAACTGGCTGATGGTGTTGGTTTTGATGTAGCCGGCGTCGTTCAGCCTGGTGTAGATCAGGCTGGCAAATTCGCGGTTCTCTTCACTGTGCGTGGAGTGGTAGTTGTCAAAGCCAATCTGAAACTCGGCGAAATCCGCCTGATGCTCCTTGGCCACCTCGGCGATCATCTGTTCCGGGGTCATCCCCAGTTGTTGGGCTTTCAACATGATCGGGGTGCCGTGGGCATCGTCGGCACAGACGTAGGTACAGTGGTGCCCTCTGAGTTTCTGGAAACGAGACCAGATGTCGGTTTGGATGTACTCCAACATGTGTCCCAGGTGAATCGGACCGTTGGCGTAGGGGAGGGCGCTGGTGACCAGAATCTTTCTTTGTGGAGATGCCATTTTATCTCTTGCATGCAGTGAATTACGGAAGAACGGCAAGTTTAACCGATAGACGGCGCATTTTCATCCATCCAGTGTGTTGTTGCTTGCATATTGCACACGCGAAAGAGGAGAGTTCTGGTACACTTGGCGCAATCTCTCAGTACGGAGCGTGAGCGTGAATCCGAATCCCATTAACGATCAGCTGCCCGAGGCCTTGTCTGCCAAGGTCTTGTCCATCCTTTCCACCCAAATCGATCCTTTCCTGAATCAGAACCTGGTTGAAGCCGGTCTGGTGCGCAGCCTCGACCTCGACGGTCGCTGCCTGAAGCTGGGATTGGTGTACCCCTATCCCTGTCAGAGTAAGTACCGCCAGCGGGTAATGGCCTTGACCAATGCCCTGGCCAAACTCGACGAGATCGACGAGGTGGAGTGCGAGATCGGTCTGAGCGTGCCTCAGGTGCAAGCCGAGGGGCAGGCCGAAGCCGTTAAGGGAGTGAAGAACATCGTGGCGGTGTCGTCCGGTAAGGGCGGCGTCGGTAAGTCCACCACCGCTGTCAACCTGGCCCTGGCTCTGGCCAGTGAAGGGGCCCGAGTGGGACTGCTGGATGCCGACATCTACGGCCCGTCCGTGCCGATCATGTTAGGCGTGAACGACTTCCAACCGGTCAGCACCGATGGCAAGACCATGGAGCCGGCCTTTGCCCATGGCCTGGCAGCCATGTCCATTGGCTTTATGGTCACCGAAGATCAGGCCACCGTTTGGCGTGGACCGATGGCGGCCGGGGCGCTGGTGCAACTGTTGAACGAAACCAACTGGCCGGATCTGGATTACCTGGTCATTGATATGCCACCGGGCACCGGTGACATTCAGCTGACCCTGTCTCAGCAAGTGCCGGTGGCCGGCGCCGTGGTGGTGACCACGCCGCAGGACATTGCCACCGCCGATGCCCGTAAGGGGATCACCATGTTCAACAAGGTCAACATTCCGGTGTTGGGCATTGTCGAGAACATGAGCTACCACATCTGTGGTCAGTGTGGCAGCAAGGAGCACCCGTTTGGCACCGGCGGCGGTCAGGCTACCGCGGATCGCTACGACGTACCGCTGTTGGGCGAACTGCCGCTGAATGTGGCGATTCGTGAAGCGGTGGACGGCGGCAACCCCACCGTGGTGGCCGATCCCGACGGCGACATCAGCGCCCAGTACAAGGCGATCGCCCATAAGACCGCCGCGGCCCTGGTGAACTTGTCGGAGCCAACGGCGCTGGAGATCGAGATTTGCGACGAGTAGGCGCCTTGAGCGCCTATGGTTCACACTAGTATTATTTCTTTCACTTTTTATCTGAAGTACACATCATGGTTAATGAACAACAATGCGTTATCATCGGCATCGCCGGTGCCTCAGCTTCTGGCAAGAGCCTTATCGCCAGAACCATTTGCGACGATCTGCGCCAGGATCTGGGCACCGATCAGATCGCCATGATTACCGAGGATTGTTATTACAAGGATCAGAGTCACCTGTCCATGGAGGAGCGGGTCAAAACCAACTATGACCACCCCAACGCCCTCGACCATGAGTTGCTGTGTCAGCACCTGGCGGCGCTGCGTAACGGCGAGTCGGTGCAGGTACCGAACTACTCCTACACCGAGCACACCCGAATGCAGGACAGCACCCAGGTCACCCCTAAGAAGGTGATCATCCTGGAAGGAATTCTGCTGCTGACCGACCCGAACCTGCGCCAGCACATGCACGCGTCCATCTTCATGGACACGCCGTTGGACATCTGTCTGCTGCGCCGGGTGCGTCGCGACGTTGAGGAGCGGGGCCGGACCATGGATTCGGTGCTGGAGCAGTACCAGCGCACCGTACGGCCGATGTTCATGCAGTTTATCGAGCCCTCTAAGCAACATGCGGACATCATTGTGCCTCGCGGTGGTAAAAACCGCATCGCCATTGATTTCCTCAAAGCCAAAATCCGCCAGCTGGCCAGTTAACGGTCACGGCAATAATAATAAAAGTGTACCCAAAGGTTTAAGGGATAGAACTATGCGTCTTACCGACATTGAGATTGAACAGCATCTGGACGACGGCCTGGTGGTGATCGAGCCGCGGCCAACTCAGGACAAAATTTCCGGAGTCAGCGTGGATGTGACCCTGGGCGATAAGTTTCGGGTGTTTAAAGACCACACCTGCGCCTCCATCGACCTGTCTGGTCCCAGAGACGAGGTTCAGCGGGCGCTGAACAGCGTCATGAGCGACGAGATTGCCATCGGCGAAGAGGAAGCTTTCTACCTGCACCCTGGCGAACTGGCCCTGGGCGCGACCCTGGAATCCCTGACTCTGCCGGCGGACATCGTCGGCTGGCTCGATGGCCGCTCGTCATTGGCGCGGCTCGGCCTGATGGTGCACGTAACCGCGCACCGCATCGATCCCGGCTGGTCTGGTCAGATTGTGCTGGAGTTCTACAACAGCGGCAAACTGCCGCTGGCGTTGCGCCCGGGCATGACCATCGGAGCCCTCAATTTTGAAAAGCTGAATATGGCGTGTGCCCGACCGTACAATAAGCGCAGCAACGCCAAGTACCGGGATCAGCAAGGTGCCGTGGCCAGCCGGATCACCCAGGACAGCTGATGCCGACCTGGGTCGATGGCCAGCGCACGGACGAGCTGGCAGCCGCAGATCGAGGTCTGAATCTCGGTGATGGCCACTTCAGCACCCTGAGGGTCAGCGGTGGCCGCATTGTGGCCTGGCCGCTGCACCGGCAGCGGTTGCAACACGCCTGCGGGCGGCTGTCCATGGGACAGCCCGACTGGACGGCGCTTCAGCACACCCTGGATCAGGCACTGAGCCATTGTGATCCCGCCGAGGCGGTGATCAAGGTGGTGATCACCCGAGGCTGTCAGGGTCGCGGTTACGATCCGATTCTGGATCGGCCACCGACGGTGATAGTCTCCACCTTTGATTACCCCAAGCACTACCTGAACTGGCAACAGCATGGGGTAACGCTGGTCACCGCTCGACTGCGCCTAGGGGCGCAACCGGCGTTGGCGGCCATGAAGACCCTGGGGCGGTTGGAGCAGGTGCTACTGCGCCGCGAACTGTCTCAGTACAGCGCCGACGACTTGCTGGTGTTGGATAACGATGGCCGGGTGATTGAAGCCAGTGCCGCCAATCTGTTTCTGATTCGAGGACAGCGCCTGATCACGCCGTCGCTGGCCCGTTGCGGCGTGGCCGGGGTTATGCGCCATCAGTTGCTTCGCAGTGCTGCCGATCACGGCTGGACCCTTGAGGTCCGGGATGTGGCGCGGGATGAACTGCAACACTGCGACGCCGCCTTTATGACCAACGCCCTGATGGGCGCGGTGCCGGTGATCCGCATCGATGACCGCCCTGTGCCCATTTCACCCTCCATTTCTGACATTCAGCGTCTATTACTATGTTGAAATCCCTGGCCGCTAAGGTGGTGCTTTCTCTGTTCAGCCTGATGCTGGCTGCCGTCATCGGGGCCGCCTACCTGGTGCATCAGCTGGACGCCAAATTGAATCAGCCGCTGCAATTGAGTGAGGTCACCGAGTGGCGATTGCCCGAGGGTTACAGCGTAAACCGGGTAGCCAATAACTGGTCCGGTCGCGGCTGGGTGGAGACCTCATTCTGGATAAAGCTGGCGGTGAAGCTGGACCCGACTCTGGCCCACATCAAAGCCGGCACCTATGACCTGGACCCGTCGCAATCGCTGAAACAGACACTGGCGATGCTGGTCAGCGGCGACCAGAAGACGTTTCGCATCACCCTGGTGGAGGGAGAGACCGTCGCCCAGGTGCTTGAGCGGATCGACGCCCACCCACAGTTGCAACGGACGGTGACGTCGCCGCAGCAACTGGCGGCGCTGATCGGCTTTGACGGTGCCAACCCGGAGGGGATGATCTTCCCGGATACCTACCAGTTTCATGCCGGCGACAGCGATCGTAGCCTGCTGAAACGTGCCGCCGAGCGTTTGACTCAGGAGTTGGACCGCGCCTGGGGCGCCCGCCAGTCGGCGTTGCCTATCGGCTCGGCCTATGAGATGTTGATCCTGGCGTCGATCATCGAGAAGGAGACCGGACTGGGCAGCGAACGGCCGCTGATCGGCTCGGTGTTTGTCAACCGCCTCAATAAGCGGATGCGGTTGCAGACCGACCCGACGGTAATCTACGGCATGGGCGACGCCTATCAGGGCAACATTCGCAAGCAGGATCTGAGGCAGAAGACGCCCTATAACACCTACCGCATCGATGGTCTGCCACCGACGCCCATCGCCATCGTCGGTCGCGAAGCGCTGATGGCAGCGGCTCAGCCGGCCAGCAGTCACTACTACTACTTCGTCGCCCGGGGAGACGGCAGCCATCAGTTTTCTGAAACGCTGCAGCAACACAACCGGGCCGTTAACCGATACATAAGAAAGCGATAATGAATCAACCGAAAATTCCCTCATTTGTGGTTATCGAAGGCCTGGAAGGTGCCGGCAAGAGCTCGGCCATCGAGCGCGTTAACCAGTGGTTTGCACGCCACTTTCCCGATCTGGAGCGGGTCAACACCCGCGAACCGGGGGGCACGCCGCTGGCGGAAGAGATTCGTGAAATCTGGAAACGGCCCCGGGAAGAGGCGATGGCGCCACTGACGGAGCTGTTGATGGTGTACGCCTGCCGGGCGCAACTGGTGGAGTCGGTGATCAAACCGGCCATCGCCGCCGGTAAGGTGGTCATCGGCGACCGCCACAACCTGTCGTCGGTGGCCTACCAGGGCGGCGGTCGAGGCCTGGAGCAGGAGGTGGCCGGGCTGTCGACCATCACCCTGGGGGCGTTCAAACCCTGCCTCACCCTGTATCTGGACATCGACCCCAAGCTGGGCCTGGAGCGGGCCCGCGGCCGCGGCGAACTGGATCGCATCGAGCTGGAGAGCCTGGATTTCTTTGAGCGGGCTCGTCGCTGCTATCTGGACCACGCCGCCTCGGATCCCAATACCGTCAGCATCGATGCCTCTCAGCCCATCGACCAGGTGCAGGCCGACATCGAAGCCGCCCTGGCCAAGGCGCTGCTGTGAATACCCTGCCGCAATCATTGGCGGCCATGCCCTGGCTGGAGCCAAGCTGGCAGCTGTGGCAACAGGCTCGCGCCGGTCACCGTCTCAGCCACGGTTGGCTGCTGTGCGGTGGCGAGGGGATAGGCAAACACCGTCTGGCGCTGGCACTGGCACACAGTCTGTTGTGTGAACAGGGCAAAGATTGCGGCTTGTGCCGCGGCTGCCAGTTGCTGGCCGCCGGTAACCATCCGGATTTCATCGAGCTTAAGCCTGACGGCAAGGTGATCAAAGTGGAGCAGATCCGAGCCTTGCTGCAGGAGCTGTCCCACACCGCTCACCAGGGGGGAGCCCGGGTGGTGGTGGTGCATCAGGCCGATGCCATGAATGGCGCTTCCGCCAACGCGCTGCTTAAGACCCTGGAAGAACCGGCGCCCGGGGTGCACATCTTATTGGTCAGCGATCACGTTAACCGCTTGCTGCCCACCATAGCCAGCCGCTGTCAGCGGTTGCTGGTGGCGACGCCAACCCTGAGCCAGAGCCAGGCTTACCTTGGTCAGCCGTCGCTGCCGACGGAAAAGCTGAGCCGCTATTTGAAGTTGCTGGGGGGGCCGCTGGCGCTGCATCAGGCGATGGAGCAACAACGGCTGGAGCGCATCGATGCCTGGCAACTGGCCTGGCAGCGTAGCCTGGCCGACGGGTTACTGGATGACACCCTGATAAAACTGGATGCCGATGACGCGGCGCTGGCGCTGAAACTGCTCTATATTGAATTGGTAGCGGATCAAAAAAGCTATATCAATCAGGTATACAGCCGATTGCCACTGGCTCGGGCCGTGGCAGACGCCTACCAAACCTTTCAGTTACAGTCGGGGTTGAATCATGTGGCGGTGTTCCAGCACCTGCTGAGCCACGCTTCGCCCTGATTCGGGACTACAGGAGCGTGAATGGAGCGATTGCAATGCCAGTTCGCCAACGCCAACCAGCTGTATCTGGCGTACATGGGGTTTCTGTCTGAAGGCGGGCTGTTCTTTGCTTCGCTGTCACCCTGGCAATTGGGCCAGAGCGTCAGTGTCAGTTATCGCCTGCCCAATGACCCGCTGGAGTATCGCTTCGAAGGGGTGGTGGTGTGGGTCAATCCGGTGGCCGATAAAGAGCGGGCTCAGGGGGTCGGCGTGCGTTTTGGCGCCGATCACAGCAGTCACCGCCACCGCATCGAGCAGGTATTGGCCGATCAGTTATCCTCTTCTCAATTGACCTCAACCCTATAAGCCCTTAAGCTCTGTCGCCTTATTTTATACCGGAGTAACCCCGTGCTGATAGATTCCCATTGCCACCTGGACAGACTGGCCGAACAACCCACCCCAGAGTCATTGGCACCGGTGGTGCAGCGGGCGAGGGACGCCGGTGTGCAGCAGATGTTGTGCGTTTCCGTCAGCCAGGCCGGGTATCAGCAGATGAAGACCATGGTGGCGCCGTACCAGGATGTGCTGCTCTCCTGCGGTGTGCACCCACTGGACATCAAAGAGGGGTTTTGTCGCGATTGGCTGCAGCAGGAAGCGGCAGATCCTCGGGTGGTGGCCATCGGTGAGACCGGGCTGGATTACTACTACAGCAAAGACAACATCGCCGATCAGCAGCAGGCGTTTGCCGAGCACATCGAGGTGGCCAACCAGCTTAACAAGCCAGTGATCGTCCACACCCGTGATGCTCGAGAGGACACCATTGCGATTCTCAAGCAGGGGCAGGGCGTTCAAGGGGTGCTGCACTGTTTCACCGAGAATTGGGCCATGGCAAAAGCGGCGCTGGATCTTGGGTTGTACATCTCCATCTCCGGTATCGTCACCTTTCGCAATGCCGAGCAACTGCGGGACGTGGTGCGCAAGTTGCCGCTGGATCGGTTGCTGGTGGAGACCGACTCTCCCTACCTGGCGCCGATGCCGTACCGGGGTAATCAAAATCAACCGGCCTATGTCAAAGAGGTGGCCCAGTTTGTGGCGGATCTCAAGCACCTGTCCTACGATGCCCTGTGCCAGCAGACCGGAGAGAATTTCCACGCCCTGTTCGGTCGTCGTTGATCGGACAGTCGCGCTAATGGCGATGGTGATTGAGCCGTGGCCATTAGCGCTGGGACAGCGCAGAGGTGCGGCGGGCCAAATTGCAGGCAAAAAAAAGCCCATAACCACTCCAAGTTGTCACAGGCTTAGGGGAACTGTTCGGGCACGCCGCAGCGCACCGGTATAAAATCTCATCTAAAGGTAGCTGAAAAAAGCAGCTTTGACCAATCAATGAATCATATTTATTTACCCTGATTCAGTGTCGGTTTAGCTGCTGCCTTTTGCGGCGTTACTTCAGTGCCACCTTATCCCTGACCAGTTCCCGCGGTAGCGAGTTTTTCAGCTTGTTATTCACCCATTTGGCTAGGCCCAAGGGAAATCCTCGGTAACTGACGATCACCTCTCCCTTACGTTTGTCCGGATTGTCCATGGCCAGGTCCCGCCCTTGCAGGTACTGCACCGCCTGGTCGTCAGTCAGTGCCATCGCCAACGGACTGTCCTGTCCCAGCAGCATCACCAGCTGATGGCTGATTTTGATGCCGTGTTTGTGGCACTCCGCCGCTTTGAGTCCCAGGCGCTGCATGCGGATCTTATCGATAAAGGCGTCGCTGCCGCTTGGGAACAACCACAGTTCATTGTCCCGGCTCATCAGGGTATGGCTGTCCGGCAGTGCCAGACCAAACTGGCTGTGCAGGTGTGCCTCCAGCTCTGCGGTTTGTTTGCGGTTGGCAAAGCCGAACGGGAACCGGCCCAGGCGGGGCTTGCGGTAGTCGCTGTCCACCGACTGAGTCTTGCGAATGGCGGCAATAAAGAAGCCCTCGCTGTCAAACACCTGTGGCCAGATGTGAAGAAAGCCTTCCGGGGTGATCGCCTTGTGGGCGTCGTCGAACAGGCTGGACAGATCTTCAAAGCTCACCGCATCCGGGAAACGCTGGCTCAGGTGATGGCAAACATCCTGGTTTTCCCTGTGGTTCAGGGTGCAGGTGGAGTACACCAACACACCGCCGGGCTTGAGGGCCACAAACGCCGACTCAATCAGGTCGCGCTGCATGGCGGCGATGGACTCGGTGGAGGCCAGCGACCAGTTGTTGAGAGAGTCGGGGTCTTTTCTCAGGGTGCCTTCGCCGGAGCAGGGGGCGTCCAGCAGCACCGCATCGAAGCACTCCGGCAGCGTCGGGCCAAACACCCGGCCGTCGAAGTGGGTCAGGTTGACGTTGCCGATCCCCAGTCGCTGCAGGTTGGCGTGCAATCCTTTGAGCCGAGAAGCCGAATACTCATTGGCGATCAGCACCCCGTCATTGCCCATCCAGGCCGCCAGTTGGGTGGTTTTGGAGCCGGGCGCCGACGCCACATCCAGCACTGCGTCAGGGGCCATCACCAGGCTGGCCATGGCGGTGGGCGGCATCATCGACGACGCCTCCTGAATGTAGAACAGTCCGGCCAGGTGCTCGATGGTGTTACCCAGCATGGTGGATTCGTCGTCCCGGGTGAGCCAGTAGCCGCAGTCGCACCAGGGAACCGGCTCAAACTGCCAGCCTTTGGGCTGCATCATGGCAATGAACGACGGGCAATCGATTTTCAGGGTATTGATGCGTATGGAGCGGCGCAGTGGCATCTGGCTGTAACGGACAAAGTCGTCCATGTTAAGGTGTTCTGGTAGGATCTCGCTGATGGAATTGAGGAAATCCTGTCTTATGTGCGCCATGGTCTGTACCAATATCGTGAAAAAACGGCGCCAAATATAGCATAAAGCGGTTTTGAAAAGGGGATCCGGGTGTTAAATCGATTGTGGTTGGGGCTGTTTGTTTTGGGAACGGCATCCGGGATCTGGCAGTGGCTGATGCACGACCAGGCGCTGATCTTCACCGAGATGACCAACTCGCTGTTTGAGATGGCCAGGTTGACGGTGGAGATCGCCATCGGTTTGCTCGGGGTGTTGGCGCTGTGGCTGGGGTTGATGCGCATCGGCGAACAGTGTGGCCTGATGGAGTGGCTGGCCGCTCGCTTGTCACCGCTGTTTGCGCGGCTAATGCCGGAGGTGCCGGCGGGGCACCCGGCACTGGCCTCGGTGACCATGAATCTGGCGGCCAACGCCCTCGGACTGGACAACGCCGCCACCCCCATGGGGCTGAAGGCGATGCGGGATCTGCAAAGCCTCAACCCCACCCCCCATGTGGCCACCAACGCCCAGATCCTGTTTCTGGTGCTGAACACCTCATCGGTGACCCTATTGCCGGTGACGGTGTTTATGTACCGGGCCCAGCAGGGCGCGGCCAATCCCACCGATGTGTTCATTCCTATCTTATTGGCCACCCTGGCGTCGACCTTGGCGGGTCTGATTGCGGTGGCCAGCATCCAGCGCATTCGATTGCTGGATCGGGTGGTGGTGCTGTGGGGCGGCGTCGCTCTGGCGGCGCTGCTGGCCTCCATCAGTTACCTGATGACGCTGTCGGCGCAGGCGTTGGAGCAGGTGTCGTCGCAGATCAGTGGCCTGGTTCTGGCCGGGGTGGTGATGGCGTTCCTGGGGCTGGCGAGTCGGCGCAAGGTCAACGCCTACGATGCGTTTGTTGGTGGCGCCAAAGAGGGGGTGTCGGTGGTGTTGACCCTGTTGCCTTATCTGTTGGCGATGCTGGTGGCCATCGGTTGGTTTCGGGCCTCCGGTGCACTGGATACGGTGCTGTCGGCTTGTGCCGCCTTGTTTCATGGGTTGGGGATGGACACCCGTTTCGTGGATGCGCTGCCCACCGCCATCATGAAGCCGCTGAGCGGCTCCGGGGCCCGGGCAATGATGGTAGAAACCATGGCGGTGCATGGGGCGGATTCTTTCGCCGGACGCCTGGCGGCGATGTTCCAGGGTTCGACGGAAACCACCTTCTACGTGTTGGCGGTGTATTTCGGCTCGGTAGGGATTCGCAACGGCCGCCATGCGGTATTTTGTGGCCTGACCGCCGATTTTGCCGGTATCTCCGCCGCCATTGCCGTGGCCTACCTGTTTTACGGCTGAGCGGCAGGACATCAAAAAAGGCGCCGATGGGCGCCTTTTTTGAGTTTAGAAGCTGGGCTGCCAGTTGAGCCACTGTTTCTCGGCTTGTTCATACAGGGCGAACCGGGTCAGAGGCTTGACCTGGTTGCTGTCGTTGGTGCTGGACTCGGTTGCAAAGGCGATGCCGCCCATCAACAGCGTGTCGAGAGATTCGGTGTGGATCTCGGCGCCGCTGAACAGCCCCACCTTGACCGACAGACCGCTGGCATTCCAGAAGCGGCTGCTGGTGTTGACCAGGTGGCGATACTGAGGCTTGAGTTCAATGGTGATCTCCACTCGGCTGGCGTCACTGGCCAGGCCATGGCGCACCACTTCGCCGACGGTGATCTGGCGATACAGTACCGGACTGCCGATTTTGACTGAGCCCAGTTGCGACTGGGTCAGTACCAGCCGCAGTGACTGCTCATGTTCATCGGGAACCGGCGCTTCGGTCAGTGCCTGGAACTCCCGTTGACGTGGGCCGCCGTCGGTGCCGGGCAGGGCGGACAAGTGGTTGCCCAGCACCAGGTTGGCAACGTTCTTGGTGCCGGTCAGGCCCAGTTGGGCTTCGGCGACATAGAAGCGGGCGCCCTCCACCAGGAATCGCTGTTGCCACTGAGGATCCAGGGTCAGGGTGGCTTTGAGCCGTTTCAGATCCGGGGTCAATTGCAGTCGCTCCACCTGGCCCAGTTGTTGCTGGTGGTATTTCACCGGTGCCCCTTGTTGAATGTCGGCATCGGCATCCAGGTAGACGGTGGCGCGTACCTTGGGACTCAGGGCGTCGTTGCGGTTGAGGTACAGCCACTTGTCCCGCTCGCCGCTGCCGTCGCCATCGAGGTTGTCGAAGGCGATGCCACCACGCAGCAAGGCCATGGCGGCGGCGGTGTCGATCTCAAATTGAGTCAGGGAGCCGCTGATGCGAACGCCACTGTATTTCCAGAAGCGGGTCTTGTCGGAGATCAGGTGTTGGTACCGTCCCTCCAGCGCCAGTTTGATCTCAAATTGGTCCCCCTTGAGCTGCAGGTCGCGGACGTTGCCCACCTCCATCTGTCGGTAATAGACCGGCGCACCGATGGCCAGACCATCGGCCTTGTCGGTGTTGAGCCTAACCCAGAACGGTTTGGGCGCCTGACTCTGTTCGAAATCATCCAACAGCGGGTAGCGGGCACTTGCCGTGGCCTTGGCCGCGGATGCGCGGGAGAAACTGATGCCACCGTTAAGCAGTTGACCGAATGGCGCCGAGGAGACCGACAGGGCTTTCAGGTCGGCGCTGATGTCCAGCCCCTGTGCCAGCCAGAAGTGGCTGTCGCCGCCCACCAACTGGTGATACGGGGCGTTAATCCAGACCTCGATGCCGATGCTGCCTTCCGACTCCAGGTCGAGGCCGATGACTTCCCCCACGGGCAGTTGTTTGAAGCGCACCGGCGATCCCACATCCAGGCCGGCGGCATCATCGCGGTACAGGGTCAGGGCAATGCCGTCGCGGCTGCTGTCCGGCGCTTCACTGCCAAGTTCGAAGCGGTACTGGGGATCGCCGCTGCCGGGCTCGACGCTGATGAAGTCCCCCAGCAGCAGGTTGCCGATGTGCTTGGCGCCGGTAAACGAGAGTTGCCCTTTTACTTGCCAGAACTCGCTGCCGCTGACCAGCAGGTGGCGGTAGTTGTCGCGAATGGCGGCGTTGAGGCGCACGCCATCCTCGCTGGCGCTGACGTCGGTGAGTTCGCCGATGTCGACGCCGCGCAGGCGAATCTTGCTGCCGGGCTTGAGTCCTTCGGCGCTGTCGGCACTGAAACTGATAAAGTGATCCTGGGTGGCGGCTTTGCGATCCGGGTACAGCTTAAACCGAGCGCCGCTGACGGCCGCTTCACCCACTTCCGGGGAATCGAAGGCGATGCCGCCGGTCAGCAGTGACGCCAGACTCTCCAGCTCCACTTTCACTCCGGACAGGGAGGCGTCGGCTTTGAGGCCGCTGACGTTCCAGAAGTGGGAGTTTTCCTTGACCAGCGGCGCGTAGCTGCGGTCAATCTGAGCGGTTACCTGAACCTTCTTGGTGTCGGGATCCAGCACCGACTGCAGAATGTCGCCTACCTTCATTTGTTGATAGTAGACGCTGGAACCGGCATCCAGTGAGCCGCCTTTGTCGGCCTCGAGGTGGATGATAGTGGCGCCGTCGACGGAGGCCGGTGCCATGGTGTCGGCATTGAATCGCACCCGTCGTTTGCCTTCGCCGGGCTTCATGGCGATGTAATTACCGGAGAACAGCGCATCCAGACCTTCGACCCCGGTAATGGACGCCTTGGGGCTGACCAGCCAGAAGCGAGTGTCCTGACGCAGCAGGTCGTCGACGGTGTGATCCATCTTGATCAGCACATTCACCGAGGAGCGGTCGCCACTGAGGTCGACCTCCCGCACCATCCCTACCACCAGGCCCTGGTACTTAACCAGAGTCTTGCGGGCTTCAATGCCGTTGGCATTGGGGAACTGAATGCGGATCTCGGTGCCTTGCTCCTTGATGTAGGTAAACAGCAGCCAGGCTCCGAGGATCACCGCCAGAATCGGCAGAATCCAGATGGGAGAGAGTAGCTTCTTGCGCCTCACACGAGGGGACTGGTTAGTGTTCATGTTCGTCTTCAAGATCCCAAAGTAAACGAGTATCGATGGATTTTGCCGCAAACTGGGTGAACAGAATCACCATGGCAAAAAAGGTGGCGGCGGGGGCAGGTTTGGCGTCCAGCAGTTGCCCCATGTTAATCAGGCTGGCGACGATGCCGATCACAAACAGATCCAGCATCGACCAGCGGCCGATGAATTCGATGACGTGATAGAAAAACATCAGCCGTTTACGGCCGACTCGCCATTTCAGAGTAATGGTCAGCAATATCACCGTCAGGCCGACAACCTTCAGTACCGGTACCGCGATGCTGGCCACAAAAACGATGATGGCGATCCCCAGCATCCCGGAAGTCACCAGCGACACTATGCCGGTGTAGATGGTGTCCAGCACCATCACCCCTTGATTGGTGGTTTGAGTGATGGGGTAGAAGTTGGCGGGTCCCAGCATCACCATGGCGGTGATCAGCAGCGCCCAGGCATGCTGCAAGCTGTCGGGTTTGCGCCTGTGCACCGGGGTGTGGCAGCGCGGGCAGTGGCTGAGCTCGGCCACCACATTGTGGCAACCGCGGCACAGCTTCCACTGGCGGTCGATGCCGCGCTCACTGTCGATAGGTTTGGTCATAGCGTTGCCACATCAGGTCACGGTTGTATTCATATTGCACGTAAAAGGTAATCACAAACAGCAACATAAAGCAGAAGGTGCCGGCGCCGTAGTGCAGGTCGGCAAAATCGCCGAGCTTGAATGCCGCCACCAGAAAACTGATCAGGTACACCTCCAGCATGGCGATCTGATCCAGCATCGGGTGCCACTTGATTAACTGCCGGGCCAGCGACTTGCCGATCTTGAGTTTAAGCAGGACCAGTTGGCCCAGGATCGACAGTAGCACCAACAGCGGTGCCAGCACGCCGGCAGTAAAGATGGCGATACCCACCAGCCAGAACCCCTGCTCAAAGGTGATGACGGCACCAAAAGCGATGGTGGCCTGGCGCACGCTGCCCAGCAAGTTAACTTCAAGAATGGGCAACAGGTTGGCGGGGATAAACAGAATCAGCGCGGTCAGGGTCAGCGCCGCCAGGGCGCTGTGGTCGCAGTAGGGTGAATCGGCCAGTCGACTTTGGCAGCGAGGACAGAAAAGCCGCATCCCTTTGGGGAGTGCCCGGCGACGAACAATCTGGTCGCAATGAGGGCAGAGGAGGGAGCAATTCGACAAAGTTTACCGCCACTTAGATGAAGTATTAGCACCTATGATAGCGAAACCCGTAGGAAATTCGCCATTTTTTGCTCGGAAAGCCATTTAAATTGGTCTAACCAGCCCTGCGGACTTGACTGGGCTTTGAGAAATTGGGTTAATGGCAACCTTATGTGACTTAACCACTATGATGATGTCGACCCCTATTAACAATTCCTATTCAACTTTGGTCAAACAGGGCCGCGCCCTGATCGAAGATGAGCCCAATCTTATCGCCAATCTGGCCAATCTTTCCGCCCTTATCTATAACTCGGTCCCGGATCTGAACTGGGCCGGATTCTATATGGTGGACAGTGATACGACATTGGTATTGGGACCGTTTCAGGGGCAGGTTGCCTGTGTCCGCATCGAGATTGGCAAAGGGGTGTGTGGCACCGCGGTGGCCACCGACAGCACCCAGAGAATCGATGATGTGCACGCCTTTGCCGGCCACATCGCCTGCGATGCAGCCAGTAACTCTGAACTGGTGGTTCCGATCCATTACCAAGGCAAAGTGATTGCGGTCCTCGATCTGGACAGCCCGTTGATTGGGCGATTCCAGCAACAGGAACAGATCGGCTTTGAAGCCTTGATTACCGAGTTAGAAGCGCATCTAGAAAAGGTGGGTTTGTAAGTGAAAGAACTGGTCACAATCCACAGTTACCTAGTCGATGCCGAAGGCATTGGCGACTGGGAAGGTGAAGAGGAGATTGCTGCAGATAACCTCAATCGCCTCTATCATGCAGTTTATGACGCGGCCGATGACGACATGGAGCCCGCTTCCCTGGAAGCCATGTTGGATGCCATCTGGCCGTATTGGCAACACAATCCCGAATTAGTCGAGTTGGACGAGGATATGATGGCAGGGTTCGTTGAATCCCTGTTTGAGCATTTCGCCAACCAATCGGGACAGGAAGAGTTTAATGACTACTGAGAACCAAACCAAGCTTTCCGACACCAAGGCGGTAATCGCCTTTCTGTGTGAGAAGTTTCCAAACTGTTTTAGCCTTGAGGGCGACGCCAAACCATTAAAAGTTGGCTTGTTCCAGGACCTGGCTGAAGCCCTGGCCGATGACGAAACTGTGAGTAAAACCCAGTTGCGTCAGGCGCTGCGTCGCTACACCAACAGCTGGCGTTACCTGCGTTGCGTTAAAGCGGGCACTCAGCGTGTTGATCTGCAAGGTGAAGCTTGTGGCGAAATCGACGCACAGCACGTTGAGCATGCTCAACAGGCGCTGAAAGAGAGTCAGGAAAAAGCCAAGGCTCGTAAAATTGAGCAGGGCAAGCAAAACAAAGGAAACCCTGAGGCAAAGAAACGGTCTAAGCTGAAGAGTAAACCCGTTTCTGCCCCTCGCGCCAAGGCTGCTGAAGCCAAGCGTGAAGAGAAGCCTCGTCCTGAACTGAAGACGGTTGAAGCCGCGGCTTTGAGCGTTGACCAGAAGGTTAAAGTTCAGTTGGGCCGAGCGCCGGCCAGCGGTGTTGTTGTTGATATCAACAAAGATGACGTTCAGGTCCGTCTGGATTCAGGCATGACGGTTAAAGTGAAGGCCTCACACATTCGCATCTGAACCACAGTGGTCTAAAGGAGTAAAGTATTGATGGTGAAAACGAGTCCTAAAATGACCCGATTGGCAACCTGGTTTGCTGGTGCGCTGTTTAGCGTCCAAGCGCTGGCACTGAGCCCGGTAATCACTCAAGATGAGATTCCCGTACTGGCACAGGAAGCCCAGCACAAGGTAGCAAGCAAGCGGGTTACGAACCTTTTTTCTCGTTCTCACTATCGAAAGTTTGCGATGGACACCGAGTTCTCCCAGCAGATCTTTGATCGCTACCTGGAGCAGCTCGATTTCAACAAGAGCATCTTTACTCAGTCCGAGGTGGATGGCTTTAACCGCTATCGCGATGGTTTTGCGGCGGCGATTCAAAAAGGCGACATGAAGGATGCCTACAGCATCTATCAAGTGGCCCTGGAGAAGCGTTATACCCGCTTCAGCTACGCGCTTAGCCTGCTGGACAAGCCGTTTAACTTCGATCAGGCCGGCGATAAGTATTACTTCGACCGCGAAGACGCCCAGTGGGCCAAGTCAGAATCTGAGTTGGATGAACTGTGGCGTCAGCGGGTCAAGAACGATGCCCTCAATCTGAAACTGACCGGTAAAGAGTGGCCTGAGATCAAGGAGATGCTGGGTAAGCGATACAACAATGCCCTCAAGCGCCTGAGTCAGACCCACTCCGAAGACGTGTTTCAGAACGTGATGGGCGCCTTCGCTTACAGCATTGAGCCTCACACCAGCTACCTGTCTCCCCGCAACGCCGATCGGTTCCAAACCGAGATGAACCTGTCTCTGGAAGGAATTGGTGCGGTGCTGCAGGTACGCGACGATTACACCACCATTCGTTCTCTGGTTCCTGGTGGGCCGGCAGACAGCAATGGTGGCATCAAACCGGAAGACCGCATCACCGGTGTGGGTCAGGAAGGGGAAGAGATCGTCGATGTCATCGGCTGGCGTCTGGATGATGTGGTCGAGTTGATTAAAGGGCCGAAAGGCTCCAAGGTGACCCTGGAAATTCTTCCTAAGAAGGGCGGCAGCAATGCCAAACCGAAAACCGTTGTCATCGTTCGTGACAAGGTGAAACTGGAAGACCGGGCGGTAAAATCGGAAGTCTATGTGCCCAGTGACGGTCCCTATCAGGGGCGTCGCCTCGGTGTTATCGAAATCCCGAGTTTCTATGTCAACATCTCTCAGGATGTGGCCAAAGAGTTGGAAAAGCTGGAGGCGGAAAACGTTGAAGCCATCAGCATTGACTTGCGCAATAACGGCGGTGGCTCGCTCAGCGAGGCAACCCTGTTAACCGGCCTGTTTATCTCGCAGGGACCCGTGGTTCAGATCCGTGATCAGCGGGGCCGCATCAACATCAATCGCGACAGCGACGGTCGCATCAGCTACGCCGGTCCGATGACCGTGCTGGTTAACCGTTACAGCGCCTCGGCATCGGAGATCTTCGCCGCCGCCATGCAGGACTACGGTCGTGCCATGGTGATTGGTGAGCCGACCTTTGGTAAAGGCACTGTGCAGCAGCACCGCAGCCTGGGCAAAGCTTACGATCTGTTTGAGAAGCCCATGGGGCACGTTCAGTACACCATCGCCCGGTTCTATCGAATCAACGGTGGCAGTACTCAGTTGAAGGGGGTAACCCCGGACATCGAGTACCCAAGCTTCTTCGTGCCCGGCGAGTACGGTGAATCCCAGGAAGACAATGCGTTGCCTTGGGACACGGTGCCAAAGGCCCATTACGATACTGTCAATGAAGTGCCTAAGACCATGGTCAGTACCCTGACGGCCAACTACCTGAAGCGTACCGACACCAATCCGGAGTTTGGTTACCTGAAGGAAGACATTCGTGAGTATCGCGCCGAGAAAGACAAAGGCTATGTCAGCCTGGTGGAATCTGAGCGTGAGGCCAAACGGGAAGCGGACGACGCCACCGAGCTCACGCGCACCAACGAGCGGCGTCAGCGTCAGGGGCTGGAGCCACTGAAGCAGTTGGAAGACGCCGGCGATGACGATGAGCTGGTGGCGGATGACAGCGACGAGGACAACGACTACCTGCTGGCTGAGTCGGCCAACATCACCTTTGATATGGTGGACTGGAGCCGTCTGGCCAAGCAGAAGTAACCCTGAGCTTTGATTAGAAAAACCGCCTTCGGGCGGTTTTTTTGTGTCTGAAATTCCCGCTATCGGCCAAATCGCGGCTGGCCGTGGCTGAACTAACGCGATCAATGGCTGCCATTGCTGGCCACTTTGGCGCGTCATTCAGGTGCAGGGAGGTCGACTGGTTCGAATTCAGGTCAGCGGCGCCCTTTAGCGTGGATTGTGCTGCTGACAGCGGCCCGTCCCGCGTCGTCGGGACTGGGCATCCGCTGGTGATTGTGCTAAATCTAGAGGTTGAGCAACAATATATTAACAATAACAGAGCTCTAGGGGGGACCTACCCCTCAAATACAGAGCCATTGCATCGGCTTAGGGAGTAGCAAGGATGTCACAAAATCATGGACAGTGGACCAACAGATTCAGTTACGTACTGGCGGCCACCGGCGCCGCAGTGGGATTGGGTAACATCTGGAAATTTCCCTATATCATGGGAGAAAACGGTGGCGGCGCCTTCGTGTTGGTGTACCTGGTGTGCATCGCCCTGATCGGCATTCCGGTCATGATGGCCGAGGTGATGATCGGCAAGTTTGGTCGTCAGACTCCGGCTAGATCGGCGGTATTGATGGCCAAGGCCTCCGGGCGTTCCTCCGCTTGGAAGGTGACCGGTTGGGGCGGAGTATTGGCCGGGTTTTTGATCCTCTCTTTTTACGTGGTGATCGCCGGTTGGGCGGTCGCCTACACCTGGTACGGGTTCAACGGCAGTTTTGAAAACCAGAATGCCGAACAAATCGGCATCCTGTTCTCCGAACTGAATGCCGGCCCCTGGGCGCTGATGGGCTGGAGCGGCTTCATCGTGCTTGGCACCGTGCTGGTGGTGGGCAAGGGGGTTCAAAAGGGGTTGGAAAAAGCGGTGAACTACATGATGCCGGTGCTGTTTGTGCTGCTGGCGATCATGGTGGGTTACGCCGCCACCACCGGCAACTTCAGTGAAGCGGTGCAGTTTATGTTTGCCGCGGATTTCTCCAAACTCAGCTGGAATGGCGTGCTGATCGCCCTGGGCCACAGCTTCTTCACCCTGTCGCTGGCCTCCGGCATTATGATCATGTACGGCGCCTACCTGCCGGACAACACCTCACTGGTTAAAACCTCGGTGTACATCGCCATTATGGACACCCTGGTGGCACTGATGGCGGGCCTGGCCATCTTCCCCATCGTGTTTGCCAATGGCTTGCCGGCCGGCGCCGGCCCCGGTCTGATCTTCCAGAGCCTGCCGATCGCCTTCGGCCAGATGCCTCTGGGTCAGTTGTTTGGTGGCAGTTTCTTCCTGATGGTGGTGGTGGCGGCGTTTACCTCTTCCATCGCGCTGATCGAGTCCAGCGTGGCCTGGTTGGTAGAAAACCGCGGCTTCAGTCGCTGGCAGGCGGCGTTCAGTGCCGGTTTTGCCATCTGGCTGGTGAGCCTGTTGACGGTGTTCTCCCTGACCGGCGCCGAGTGGAGTGTGGTGTCTCTGTGGGGGGACATTCGCATCAGCTTCTTTGATCTGCTGGATTACATTACCGCCAACATCATGTTGCCGTTGGGCGGGCTGATCATTGCGGTATTCGCCAGTTGGGCGGTGTCCGAGGAGATCAGTCGCCGCACGCTGGACACCACGCCAGCCCTGTACCGGCTGTGGCAACTGTCGCTGCGATTTGTGGCTCCGGTGGCCATTGTGGCGGTGTTCCTCAACCTCATTGGTGTGCTGGATCTCTGAGTTCCGGCCAGCCAACCAGCAAAGCGCCGCCCGTCGGCGCTTTTTTGTGGCCGGGTAAAACTGCTTAATTGTCCAGCGGTTGAGGGCTTTGGCACTGGCAGCGGCCAATTTCTTGGTATACTGACCGCCATTATTCAGACCGGCACCGGCCGTTTCCCGCTCTGAGGACAGGGAGGGAACCGGTCCCATAGAGTGCGGGTTCGGTTATCGCCGCGAAGGCACAGACTCACGCAAGGAGAAACGCAGCATGTCTCAACCGACAGCGCGCCATCGACTGGATTACGCCCCCAGTGACTTTACCATCGACACCCTCAAGCTGGACGTTCGTCTGGACGATCACCTAACCCGGATTGTCGCCAGCAGCCGCGTGCGTCGTCAGAATGACGCCGCCACCACCCTGGTGCTGACCGGTGAGTCGATGAAACTGCTGTCGGTGTCCATCGATGGTCAGCCCTTGCCGCAGAGTGGTTATCAGCTGCAGGACGATCAGCTGAGCATAGCCGCGGATCTGGCGGAGTTTGAGCTGGTGATTGAAACCGAGATCGATCCCGCCAATAACACCGCCCTGGAAGGACTGTACAAATCTCAAGGGGTGTTCTGCACTCAGTGCGAAGCCGAGGGCTTTCGCCGCATCACCTATTTCCTCGATCGTCCCGATGTGCTGGCCCGCTACACCACCCGCATTGAGGCGCCCAAAGCCGATTACCCCTACCTGTTGGGCAATGGCAACAAAGTCGACAGCGGTGACCTGGACGACGGTTGGCATTTCGCCACCTGGGAAGACCCGTTCCCGAAACCCAGCTACCTGTTTGCCCTGGTGGCCGGTGACTTCGACCGCCTCGATGACCAGTTCGTGACTCGCAGTGGCCGCACGGTGGCGTTGCAGTTGTTTGTCGACAAAGGCCAGGAGCATCGAGGCCACCATGCCATCGCCAGCCTCAAGGCGGCGATGAAATGGGACGAGGAGCGGTTCGGTCTGGAGTATGACCTGGACATCTACATGGTCGTGGCCGTGGACTTCTTCAACATGGGCGCCATGGAGAACAAGGGCCTGAACGTGTTTAACTCCAAGTGCGTGCTGGCCGATGGCGACAGCGCCACCGATGCCGAGTTTGACCGCATTGAGTCCATCATCGGCCATGAGTATTTTCACAACTGGACCGGAAACCGCATCACCTGCCGCGACTGGTTTCAGTTGAGCCTTAAAGAGGGACTGACGGTGTTCCGGGACCAGGAGTTTTCTTCGGATCTGGGTTCTCGGGCGGTTAACCGCATCGCCGCAGTGAAGACCATCCGTGGGGTCCAGTTTGCCGAAGACGCCGGGCCGATGGCGCATCCGATCCGCCCGGAGAAGGTGATCGAGATGAATAACTTCTACACCGTCACCGTCTACGACAAAGGGGCGGAGATCATCCGCATGATGCACACCCTGCTGGGCGAGGCCGGGTTCCAGAAAGGGATGCAGTGCTACGTCGAGCGTCACGACGGTCAGGCGGTGACCTGTGACGATTTTGTTCAGGCGATGGAAGACGCCAGTGGTGTGGATCTGACCCTGTTCCGCCGTTGGTACAGCCAGTCTGGCACTCCGCACCTGAGCGTGACCGACCACTATGACCCGGCCAAGGCCCAGTACACCTTAATGTTCCGTCAGCACACGCCAGCGACGGCGGATCAGCAACACAAGCAGCCGCTGCACATTCCGGTGAAACTGGAGCTATTGGACAGTCAGGGCAACACCATCGCCGCCCGTGTCAACGGCCAGCCGTTTGACGGTCTCTACAGCCTGATGGACGAGCAGGGCACCCTGGTGCTCGAAGGCGTCGAGGAGCTGCCGGTTGCGTCGTTGCTGCAGGAGTTCTCGGCGCCGGTGAAACTGGAGTTTGCCCAGGATGAACAGGCACTGTGTCTGCTGATGGCCCACGCCAACAATGCCGTTGCCCGTTGGGATGCCGCGCAAAGCTTGCTCAGTGGTGCCATCTACGGCGCCTTTGACAACCTCGATGCGCCGTTGTCGCCGTCACTGATCAGCGCCTTTGAATTGGTGCTGGCCAATGACCAGGTCGATGCGGCGCTGGTGGCAGAACTGTTGAATCTGCCGTCGGTGGCGACCTTGCTGGACGGTCGCCCGGGTAGTGATGTGGTGAAGCTGTACCAGGCTCGGGTTCAGGTTCAGCGTCAGTTGGTCAGCGCCCTGAAGACGGTGATCACCCATCGCTACGATTCCTGCCAACGTCAGCAGCAACAGGGGCAGGCGAATGCCGCCCTGCGCAGCCTGAAAAACACCCTGCTGGAGCTGTTGGCCCTGGATGGCGACGACGAGCGGGTCAGTCGCCAGTTTGCCGAGGCCGACAACATGACCGACAGCCTGGGGGCGTTGACCGCCGCCAACCGCGCGCTGCTGCCAAGCCGAGAAGCGATGATGAGCCGTTTTGAGGCGCGCTGGCACGACGACGTGCTGGTGATGGACAAGTGGCTTACCCAGACCGCGCTGGCGCCGCAAGGGGTGGACGATGCACTCAAGGCCATCGAGGCCGCCATGAGTCATCCTCGCTTCGATATCGCCAACCCTAACCGGGTGCGGGCGCTGATTGGTGCTTTTGCCGAGGCCAACCCGAAGGCGTTTCATGATGCCGGCGGTAAAGGCTATGCCTTTTTGGTGCGCCAGTTGAAAATCCTCAACGGCATCAACCCTCAGTGTGCCGCCCGTATCATCACGCCGCTGATCGGCTTTAAGCGTCACGATGACGTTCGCCAGCAGGCGATGAAGGCCGGCCTGACCGAGTTGATGGCCATGAGCGATCTGTCCCGGGATCTGTATGAGAAGGTTTCCAAGAGTCTGAGTTAAGGAAGTGGCGGCGGCTTCGGCCGCCGCCGGTGTTTTATGAGTCAATACATCTTCGATCTCTCTGTCACTGCCAGCCAGATGCAGCGCTACTATCAGGGCCAGGCCCAGGTGGTGGTGGTGCGCAGTCTGCAGGGCAAAGTGATTCACCTGCACCCCCGTTTCTTACGCCCCTTCGTTTCCGCCACCGGCATTCATGGCCGTTTCAGATTGACTCTGGACGCAAGTGGCCAATTTAACGAGTTGATAAAAATCGGCTAACTTTCTGCCGTTGCCAGCCTAGAGTTATTACTTCAAACGCGTGTTGCATTTTTGGCGCATTTTGATTGATGTCGCAAAAAACCATAAATTCAAGAGCTTACGCACCGCAGACCGGGGCCGCGTGCCTAAGAATCAAATTGAGACTCCCGCTGTGGCAGTAAAGTTGAGTTAACTCCCTAAAAATTAACCTGTTTCTCTCCCTTAAAAAGGTTGCGGCCCTGTGGGCGTTGTTGTAACAATGGGGTTAATGTGTCGTTACTTGGCGATGCATGCCAAAACAACAAATTCAGGGAAGGGAGAACCGCGATAATGAGACAAGGCGCATTGGTTTTTCGCCGCTCAGCGTTGGCTGCCAGTATCGGATTGATATTGTCAGGCCCGGCTGCAGCCGTCACTTTCAATTGGGGAGAGATAGAGGGGAGTTTCGATTCAACCTGGACAGTGGGTGCTGCGTGGCGGGTCGAAGACCGCAACTACAGCAACATTGCCAAGTCCAGCCAGCCAGGCCTGGACTGGACCGGTTACGGATTCGATTTTGCCAACGGTCGCTTTAACGAGATCTACGGCGGTGACCAGTTGTTTGCCATGCCGGGTTCCTACTCGGCCAACGGCGACCTGGCAAACGTTCTGTACGATCAGGGCGATACCTTCTCTGAAATCTTCAAAGGTCTGCACGAACTCGAGTTGGTGTACGACAACATGGGGATCTTCGTCCGGGGCATGTACTTCTATGACAAGCGCATGGAAGACTCCGACTTTGATTACCGCAACCCGGTATCCGGCGCCGAATACGACGTCTGTGCCGATGATAAGGCGTCCGAATACGCCTGTTCCGACATTCGGTTGCTCGATGCCTACTTCTTTGCCGACTGGGACATCGGCGACATGCCGCTGTCGGTTCGCATCGGTGAGCAGGTGGTCAGCTGGGGTGAAAGCACCCTGATTGCCCACGGCATCAACAACATCAACCCGGTGGATCTGGCGCGTTTGCAGGCGCCGGGTTCGGAGCTGAAGGAAGCCTTTATTCCGGTTGGGATGGTATGGGCGTCGCTGGGGATCACCGAGAACCTCAACTTCGAAGCCTTCTACCAGTATCGCTGGGAGCAGACTCGTCTGCCGGTGACCGGCACCTACTTCTCCAGCAATGACTTCGCCGGCGCCGGCGGCTATGTCAATAACGCCCAGCTGGGCTTCACCTCCAACCCGGACAACACCCTGGACTGGTTGCTGCAGCAATACAGCCAGCTCAGCATGGTTGCCGGACAGGCTGCGGAAGCGGGCGGGGCGGCTGGCCTGGCGCAGTTGGCGCCGTTTGCGCTGGCTTACCCCACCAAAGCCACGCTCATCGGCCATGAAAACGAGCCCGATGATCAGGGCCAGTTCGGTTTGAAACTGGGCTATTTTGCGCCGCAGTGGAACGACACCGAATTTGGCTTCTACTTCATGAACTACCACAGCCGTCGTCCGCTGATCAGCGGTCAGACCGCCAACTTCGGTGCCGACGCCGTGGCCGCGGATCTGGCGACTCTGGCTGCACTGAATGGCGACGTCAGCCGTCAGGACCTGCTGGATCTGCAGACCTTCTCCAAAGCCGAGTTGGAGTACCCGGAAGACATCAAACTGTACGGCGTGTCCTTTAACACCACCATTGGTGATACCTCGGTGGCCGGTGAAGTGGCTTACCGTCAGGATGAACCGCTGCAGATTGATGACGTAGAACTGCTGTTTGCCGCCATGCCCGAGCAGCTGTACAACGCCGATCCGGTCACCTACGCCATCTTTAAGGACCTGTCGCAGTACACGCTGCCCGACGGCTCTAAAGCCGGACCCGGTGAGAGCGCTCCGGGCTACGTCTTGACCGACAGCACCCAGGTACAGATGACCCTGACCCACATCTTCGGCCCCACCATGGGCGCGGACAACTTCCTGATGCTGGCTGAAGTGGGCGGCGTGTGGTTGCACGACATGCCCGACGAAGCGGTATTGCGGATGAATGGTCCTGGCACCGAGCGTGCCGGCTCTGCCGGACGGGAAGATAACCTGGCGGTGCTGGACATTCTCCATAACGGCCCGGAAGAAGACGCCTTCCCAACCGACTCCGCCTGGGGCTACCGTCTGGTGGCTAAGTGGGATTATTCCAACGTCGCCTTTGGCTGGAACGTGTCGCCACGAGTGGTGTTCTCTCACGACGTCAGCGGTACCACACCGGATCCACTGTTCCTGTTCGTGGAAGAGCGCAAGTCGGCCTCGGCCACCCTGAGCTTCGACTACCAGAGCCGCTGGTCAGCCGATCTCAGTTACAACGCTTTCTGGGACGGAAAGGGTTCTACTAACTCCATGGAAGACAAAGACTTTGTCTCCTTTAACCTTAAGTTCTCTATCTAACGGGGGAGAGGGGAAATGAAAAAATTCAGTATTATTGCCGCAGCACTCGCCGTATCGTGCAGCTTTGGGGTCGCCGCCAAGGTGACGCCGGAGCAGGCCAAGGCTTTGGGTTCCACGCTGACGCCGGTGGGTGCAGAGAAAGCGGGTAACGCCGATGGTTCCATTCCGGCCTGGGATGGCGGCATCACTCAGGCGCCCGCAGGCTATCAGCCTGGCCAATTCCACACCGATCCTTACGCCGGCGATGCGATGTTGTACTCCATTACCGCCGCCAACGTGGATCAGTATAAGGCGCTGCTGACACCCGGTGTCATCAAGATGTTCGAGATGTACCCGGACACGTTCAAGATGGATGTGTTTCCGACCCATCGTAGCGCCTCTTACCCTCAGTTCATCTACGACGCGTCGGTGGCCAACGCCACCACCGCCGAACTGGTGGCCGGGGGCAACGGCCTGAAGAACGCCGCCATCGGAGTGCCATTCCCAATACCGGCTAACGGTTTGGAAGCGATCTGGAACCACATCCTGCGTTATCGCGGTACCGACGCCCACATTCTTCGGGGGCAGGCGGCACCAACTGCCGGCGGCAGCTACACCCTGGTGAAGACCGACGAGAAGATTAAGTTCCTCTACTCGCGTCCGGACGCCAACGCCGCCGCGCTGGAAAAAGACAACCTGCTGTTCTACTTCAAGCAGGTGGTGACCTCTCCGGCTCGCCTGGCGGGAACCGCGCTGCTGGTGCATGAGACCATGGACCAGGAGAAAGAACCGCGTAAGGCCTGGACTTACAACACCGGACAACGCCGGGTTCGCCGGGCCCCTAATGTGGCCTTCGATACTCCGGGCACCGCCTCCGATGGCATGCGTACCACCGACGATTTCGACATGTACAATGGCTCGCCGTCCCGCTACAACTGGACCCTCAAGGGTAAGAAGGAGTTGTTGATTCCTTACAACAACTACAAGTTGCACGGTGCCGACATCAAGTACAAAGAGATCCTCAAGCCGGGCCACATCAACATGGATCTGGTGCGCTGGGAAAAACACCGGGTATGGGAGGTGGAAGCCACACTGAAAGATGGCATCAGCCACCTGTACAAGACCCGTACTTTCTATCTGGATGAGGACAGCTGGCAGGTAAGCATGGTCGACCTGTACGACAAGCGTGATGAGCTGTATCGCGTCGGCATGGCGCACGCGGTCAACTACTACGACCTGCCGACGGTCTGGACCACCCTGGAAGTGTTCTACGATCTGAGTTCTCGTCGTTACCTGGCCATGGGGCTGGATAACGAAGACGGTGTCGCCAGCTTCGATGAGGAGTTCAGCGTCAAGAAGGAGTTTACTACCAACTCACTGCGTCGCAGCGGACGTCGCTAATCACATCACAATAAGAATAGGGGGCACCCCGGTGCCCCCGCTATGGAATATAACTATGCGGTATACAATGTTATTTCCGCTTGTGCTGATCGGAACGCCCGTCCTGGCGGATGTCCCCACTCCATTGCCCAATCCGGCAATTCATGCCACCAAAGCAAGCGTCAGTCCGATGATGAGCCTGGCTCAGACTTCGGCTGGGATGATTGCGGTGGGCAACCGGGGTCACGTTCTGTATTCGTCAAGCGTTAAGGGAGAGTGGCAACAGGCCAAGGTGCCGGTCAGTACCATGCTGACCCGGGTAGTGATGGTGAACGATAACCAGGGCTGGGCTCTGGGCCATGACGCCACCATACTGCGCACCGACGACGGCGGTGCCAGCTGGCAGTTGCAGCAGTGGTTGCCTGAGGTTGAGATTCCCCTGCTCGATGCCCATTTCTTCGATGTCGACAACGGCATCGCCGTGGGCGCCTACGGCCAGCTGTTTCGCACCGCCGATGGCGGTAAACACTGGCAGTTCGAGTTTCTCGACTCACTGCTCATCGAAGACGATCGACTCTATCTGGAGGAGATTCGCGCCGAGAGTGAGGAGGACTACCTGGCCGAGCGGGCGGCGATGCTGCCTCACATCAACGGCATCACCCAACTCAAAGACGGCTCACTGTTTATCGTCGGTGAGATGGGGCTGATGGCCCGCTCCAGCGATCAGGGCAGGACCTGGACCCGTCTGCCGGAGATCTACTTTGGTTCTCTGTTGGACATGGTAGAGACTCAGGGAGGCGACTGGGTGGCCTTCGGTCTGCGCGGCAACGTGTTCCAAAGTACCGATCAGGGTCAAAGCTGGTACCCGCTGGAGGTCGACACCCTGTCCACCTTCAACGGCGGCCGGGTCATGAGCGACGGCAGCGTTATTCTGGTTGCCAACGGCGGCATTCTGGCCCGCCGTGAAAAAGACAGCGACGATTTTGTCGTCCACCAGGTGGCCAAAGGTCAGGATCTGGTGGATGTGGTGGAAGGGAAGCCCGGACAGTACTGGGTTGTCGGTTCCCACGGTGTTCAAGACATCACCTTAAAGCAGTAAGGAGCAGTTATGACCACAAGGATGGTGAATTGGATTGAACAGCTGTTGTTCCGGCACCGGAAATTGGTGATGGCGGTGTTTGCCCTTGCCACGGTGGCGTTGGCCTTCAGTGCCAGTCAGCTAAAGATGGATGCGGCCTTTACCAAGAACATACCGCTCAATCATCCCTACATGGCCACCTACCTCAAGCACCAGGAGCAGTTTGGCGGCGCCAACAGCATCATGGTGGCGGTCGAGGACAGCAGTGGCAACATCTTCAACCCCAAGTTCTTTGATGTGCTGCGGGAGATTCACGATCAGCTGTTCTTCGTGCCCGGGGTTAACCGTAGCCTGGTGAAATCCCTGTATTCCCCTTCAACCCGGTTTACCGAGGTGGTGGAAGACGGTTTTCAGGGGGGGCCGGTGATCCCCGCCGACTTCAGGCCGACCGAGGAAGGGCTGGCGGTGGTCAAGGGCAACATCGAAAAGGCCGGCGCCGTAGGACGGCTGGTGGCCGATGATTTCAGTGCCGCCATGGTCAGCGCGCAACTGTTGGACCGCATCGCCCTCAATGAGCAGGAGCGAGCCGAGGCCCAGGCCCTGGGGCTGACGGACATGACCAAGCCCATGGACGTGCTGGCACTGGCTGAGACTCTGGAGCAGGAGCTGCGGGTCAAGTATCAGGATGACCAGATAAAGATTCACATCATCGGTTTCGCCAAGATGGCCGGGGATGTGGCCGAAGGTGCGGCCGGTGTGGTGGCGTTTTTTGTTATTGCCCTGTTCATCACCGCGCTGATGGTGTGGTACTTCTGCCGCAGCATCAAGCTGACCCTGCTGCCGCTGCTGTGTTCGCTGATCGCGGTGGTGTGGCAGCTGGGGGGCCTGACGGTGCTGGGCTTTGGCCTGGATCCCATGTCGATTCTGGTGCCGTTTCTGGTATTCGCCATCGGCGTCAGTCACGGGGTGCAGATGATCAATGCCGTCGGCCATAAGGTAGCCGAAGGCCATAACGCCAAGGCGGCGGCGCAGCTGGCGTTTCGCAGCCTGTTGATCCCCGGTGGCGTGGCACTGCTGTCGGACACCATCGGCTTTCTGACCCTGCTGTCCATCGACATCGGCATCATTCGCGAATTGGCCATCACCGCGTCACTGGGTGTGGCGGTGATCATCCTTACCAACCTGGTGCTGCTGCCGGTGCTGCTGTCGTTTGTTACCTTCAGTGAACGTTACCTGGCCAAGATGCGGGTTGCCCATGCTTCGGTATCGCCGGTCTGGAAGGCAATTTCGGTGTTCGCCTCCAAACGCTGGGCGGTGATCATCGTGTCGGCGGCGGTGGTGCTCTATGGCGCCGGCTACCTTAAGTCGCAGCAGATGAAGATTGGCGATCTGCATGCCGGGGCGCCGGCCTTAAAGGCCGACAGTCGCTATAACCTGGACACGGCCTTCATTACCGACAAGTTCTCCATTACCACCGACGTACTGACGGTGATCGTGGAGGGCTTCCCGGAAGCCTGTACCTATCACCATGTGCTGGAACGCATCGACAGGTTCCAGTGGCAGATGGAAAACGTGCCCGGGGTGGAGTCTGCGGCCAGTCTGGGCTCGGTGGCGCGAGTGGTCAACGGCGGCTTTAACGAGGGCAACCCGCGCTGGCGGGTGCTGCCTAGAACCACCGCGACTCTGGTGCAGTCGGTGGCGCAGATCCCCACCTCCACCGGCCTGCTTAACAACGACTGCAGCGTGATGCCGGTGTACCTGTTCCTGAAAGATCACAAGGCGGTGACCATCGACACCGTGGTGGCAGAAGTCAAGAAGCTGACGTCAGAGTACGACACCGACGAGCTGAAGTTCCGCCTGGCCTCCGGTCCGGTGGGGGTGATGGCGGCCACCAACGAAGCGGTAGAAGCGGCGCAGACGCCGATGATGCTGTACGTCTACGGGGCGGTATTCCTGTTGTGTCTGGTTAGCTTCCGCTCCATCCGTGCCACCATTGCGGTGATTGTGCCACTGTACCTGGTGTCGACCCTGGCACAGGCATTGATGAGCATGCTGGAGATTGGCCTGACGGTCTCGACCCTGCCGGTGATCGCCCTGGGGGTGGGCATCGGTGTCGACTATGGCATCTACATCCTGTCGAGCATGTCGATTCTGTTGCGTGAGGGCATGCCGGTGCAGCAGGCTTACCTCAAAGCGCTGTGCGATCGGGGTAACGCGGTGGTGTTCACCGGCATCACCCTGGCGGTGGGGGTCAGCACCTGGGTATTCTCGGCGCTGAAGTTCCAGATGGACATGGGCATAATGTTGACGTTTATGTTCCTAGTGAACATGTTAGCCGCGATTATTCTCCTGCCAGCAATGGTTAAGTTGTTGTGGTTTAATCGAAAAGCCTGATTGCCTAAATAGGCACCATGAATAAAAAGGCCGCATTTGCGGCCTTTGTTGCATAGAAAGCGTGCATTATTGACGCTTTTTTCAGATCTTCCTGTTTAACCGCCTATAACCGCTATTTTCGAAAGTGGATTGTGCTCACAGTTCCCAAAAAATGGTGATACACTTCGCTTCAAGTCGCGGGGCCGAAGGGGCCGCTGCGGCTGGAAAAAACCATAATAAAATACTGGTGCCATTGCAGCAGAGGGAATAAGCAACATGGCTAATAACGATTCCATCCCTTCCGTACTTCTAGACAACGTTGTGGCCCTCATCCACAACAACATGCCGAAAAAAGAAGCCGCGCTTCTGGAAAGTTTCGCGCACTCTCTCTACGGGACCTTGTCCCGCGACGATCTCTACGCCCGCAGTGACAGCGACCTTTACGGCGCCATTCTCAGCCTTTGGAACAGCCTCAATACCGTGACCGCAGGCGCGGCCTTTAACCGAGTGTTCAATCCGGCCCAAAGCACCCACGGCTGGCAGTCCAACCACACCGTGGTGGAGATGATTCAGCCGGACATGCCGTTTTTGGTGGACTCGGTGTCCATGGCCCTGAACCGCATCGGGGTGACCTCGCACCTGTTGATCCACGTGCCGTTGGCCATCAGTCGCGACAAGCAGGGCCGCATTACCGCGCTGCGTTCGCTGGCGGATGCCAAGCCCAAGGATGAACGCACCGCGGTGTTCTTGATTGAGGTGGACAACCTCACCACCCAGGAGGAGATCTCCGGGTTGGAGAATGAACTTAACTCGGTGGTGGCCGACGTCGAGTCCTCGGTCAACGACTGGGAGGCGATGCGGGCCCAGATGGGCGAGACCGTCAAAGAGATGATCGCCTCCGACAGCGACGGTAAGCACAAGGAAAGCTCGCAGTTTATGCAGTTCCTGCTCGACCATCATTTCACCTTGTTGGGCTTCCGTCGCTACGACCTCAAAGCGGTGTCCGGCGACATCGAGTTGGTGCCGCTGATGGAAACCGGCTTGGGGATGATGCGGTCCAAGGAGAACGGCCGTGAGAATCTGCTGCTGTCGACCCTGCCTGAAGCCGCCCGGCGCGAAGCCCTGGGCGAGCATCCGCTGGTATTGACCAAAACCAACTCCAAGAGTCGGGTACACCGGCCGGCCTACATCGATTACATTGGTGTGAAGCGATTTGACGACAACGGCAAGGTGATCGGCGAAGACCGCTTCATCGGCCTGTATGCGTCTACCGTCTACAACCGCAGCCCTCGCGGCATTCCGCTGCTGTCCGGCAAGCTGGACCGAGTGATGCAACGCTCCAAGCTGGCGCCGAAGTCCCACGATTACAAAGCGCTGATGAACGTGCTGGAAACCTACCCTCGGGACGAACTGATTCAGGCCACCGAGCAGGAACTGCTGGAGTTTGGCCTTGGCGTGCTGCAGATGCAGGACCGCGACAAGGTGCGGTTGTTCCTGCGCAAGGATCTGTTTGGTCGCTTTATCTCGGCCATGGTGTATGTCTCTAAAGACCGTTACAACACCCAACTGCGGGTCAACACTCAGCAGTTGCTGGCGGAGCATTTCCGAACTCAGGAAGACGTGGAGTTCACCACTTTCTTCTCCGAGTCGACCCTGGCCCGAACCCATTACCTGGTAAAAGTCGAAGATAACGATATGGATATTGATGTCACTGAGTTGGAAACCAACTTGGTTGAGCTGACCCGCTCCTGGGAAGATAAGGTCGACAGCGCCCTGCGCAAAACCTTTGGCCAGGCCAAGGGTAAGGCGATTGCCAATAACTACATTCCTGGCTTCCCTCGCAGCTACAAAGAGGACGTGTTGCCGTCGGCGGCGGTGGTGGACGTGGCCAAGCTGGCCAAGCTGGGCGACGATCACAACCTGGGCATGCTGTTCTACCAGCCGCAGGAAGCGGTACTGGACAGCAACCACGTTCGGCTGAAGCTGTTCCATAAGGATGAGCCCATCCACCTGTCGGACGTGCTGCCGATGCTGGAGAACTTCGGCCTGCGGGTGATCGGAGAGCGTCCGTACTGCATCAACACCAGCGACGGTCAGGTGTACTGGGTGCTGGACTTCAACATGACCCTGTCCGGCAACATCGACGCCGACATCAACGCCTCACAGCAGCGATTCCAGGATGCCTTTGCCAAGGTGTGGTCCGGCGCGCTGGAAGACGATGGTTTTAACCGCCTGATCCTGTCTGCCGGGCTGACCGGCCGTGAAGCCAGTGTGCTGCGTTCCTACGCCAAGTACATGCGTCAAATCGACGGTACTTTCTCGCAAAGCTACATCGAAGAGACGCTGAGCCACTACCCGCACATCGCCACCTTGCTGGTGAAGATGTTCGATCGTAAGTTCAACCCGAGTTCGAAGACCAAACGGGATCTGGACAAGCAGGTGGAACTGGCCAACACCTATCTGGACGACGTCAGTAACCTCGACGACGACCGCATCATTCGTCGCTTCATCGAACTGATGCAGGCGACCCTGAGAACCAATTTCTATCAGCGCGGCGACAACGGCGCAGAGAAGAGCTACATCTCCTACAAATTCTCGCCGATGATGATTCCGGAGATGCCGCTGCCGCTGCCGAAGTTTGAGATCTTCGTCTACTCGCCTCGCGTGGAAGGGGTGCACCTGCGGGGCGCCAAAGTGGCCCGCGGTGGCTTGCGCTGGTCCGATCGCCGTGAAGATTTCCGGACCGAAGTACTGGGGCTGGTGAAGGCGCAGCAGGTTAAGAACACCGTCATCGTGCCGTCCGGTGCCAAGGGCGGTTTCGTCTGTAAGAACCTGCCGTCGGAGCGCGAAGCCATGCTGGCGGAAGGCAAGGCCTGCTACCAGATTTTCATCAGCGCGCTGCTGGACATCACCGACAACATCGTTGCCGGTGAGTTGACCCCACCGCAACAGGTGGTCCGCCACGATGAAGACGACCCCTACCTGGTGGTCGCGGCGGACAAGGGCACCGCCACCTTCTCGGACATCGCCAACGCCATCTCTGAAAGCTACGATTTCTGGCTCGGCGATGCCTTCGCCTCCGGTGGTCAGTTTGGTTACGACCATAAGAAGATGGGCATCACCGCCCGCGGCGCCTGGGAGTCGGTGAAGCGCCATTTCCGTGAACTGGGGGTGAACTGCCAGACCACCGACTTTACCTGTCTGGGTATCGGCGACATGGCCGGCGACGTGTTTGGTAACGGCATGCTGTTGTCCCGCCACATTCGCCTGCAGGCGGCCTTTAACCATCAGCACATCTTCATTGACCCGGCGCCCAACGCCGAGGCCAGCTACGTCGAGCGGGAGCGCCTGTTCAACCTGCCTCGCTCCAGCTGGGAAGATTACGACATCACCCTGATCTCTGCCGGTGGTGGCATCTTTAGCCGCAGCGCCAAGTCCATCAAATTGACGCCGCAGATCAAATCGATGATTGGCACCACCAAGAACCAACTGCCGCCCAACGAACTGATCCGTCATCTGCTGAAGATGGAGGTGGATCTGATGTGGAATGGCGGCATCGGCACCTATGTGAAGGCCAAGAGTGAAACCGACGCCGATGTGGGCGATCGCGCCAACGACGTACTGCGCATCAATGGCGGCGACCTTAAGGCCAAGGTGGTGGGCGAGGGCGGTAACCTGGGACTGACCCAGCTAGGACGTATCGAATACGCCATCAGCGGCGGTCGCATCAACACCGACTTTATCGACAACGTCGGTGGGGTGGATTGTTCCGATAACGAGGTCAACATCAAGATCCTGCTGAATCAGTTGGTGGCAGAAGGCGACCTGACCGTGAAGCAGCGCAACCTGTTGCTGGAAAAAATGACCGATGAGGTGGCCGAAATCGTGCTGCGGGATTGCCGCGACCAGGCCCAGAGCATCTCGGTGACTCAGGTAGACAACGCCGATCAGCTCAAAGAGCAGATTCGCTTTATGCAGCATCTGGAGAAGTTGGGCAAGCTGGACCGGTCGCTGGAGTTCCTGCCCAACGAAGATGAACTGAATGAGCGCCTGGTTGCCGGTGTTGGCATGACCCGTCCGGAGTTGTCGGTGTTGGTGGCGTACGCCAAGATGGTGCTCAAGGAGCAGCTGGTGTCGCCGGAGATCACCGACAACGAGTTCCTGGCCCGCCGTTTGGTGAACTACTTCCCACAGGAGCTGCAGCAACGCTTCTCCGAGCAGATGGGCAAGCACCCGCTGCGCGGTGAGATCATCGCCACCGACCTGGCCAACGACATCATCAACGACATGGGGCTTAATTTTATCCAGCGTATGCAGGATGAGACTGGTGCCGCAGTGGAAGAGGTCGCGATATGTTACTCTATCGCCTGTCAGGTATTTGATCTCGAAGATCTTAAGCAGCAGATCAACGCTCAGGACGACGTGGATGCACACCGTCAGAGCGAACTGCTGTCGCAGGTGCGCCGCACCATTCGCCGAGTGACCCGCTGGTTCCTGCGTCACCGTAATCGCAGCCTGAGCATCGAAGCGGTATCGAGCTTCTACCGAGGTGTGGTGGAAGAGTTGGATGCCGGATTCGATCGCTTCCTGGTTGAGGATGAAGTGGCGCAACTGGCCAAGGACGAAGACGCACTGGTTGAACAGGGCGTATCGGTTGAGTTGGCACGACGCATGTCGCATCTGAGCACGCTGTTCTCGGCGCTGGACATTGCCGAAGTGGCCAAGTCGGAGCAGAAGCCGGTTGCCCTGGTGGCCGAGACCTACTTCAAGCTCGGCGCCGGCATCGAACTGCACTGGTTCCTGAACCAGATCAGCGAGCAGCCGGTCAGCAACCATTGGCAGGCACTGGCGCGGGCCGCCTTCCGGGAAGACCTGGACTGGCAGCAGCGACTGTTGACCTCGGTGGTACTGCGCAACTGCGAAGGCGAATGCCAGGCCGACAACATCATCAACCTCTGGGTTGAGGCAAACGAACAAACCTTGGATAGATGGCTACACATGATGGCAGAGTTCCACAGCTCCAAAACACATGAATTTGCAAAATTCTCTGTTGCCCTACGGGAGCTCAATCTGTTGATCATGCGTTGTGATACCAATGGTTAATCATTAGCGAATCAAGCCTCGGTTTTTACCGGGGCTTTTTTTAGGAAGGAGAAAAAAAATTGTTTTATAAGATTGCGCAGAAGTTTCTATTTCAGACCAGTCCTGAGTTTGCTCATAACTTTGCAATCACCTCCCTGCGTCATACCGCTAATACCCCGCTGTCTGTGTTCTACAGCCAGAACGTCCCTTCAGCACCGGTAGAGTGTATGGGCATCACCTTTCCTAACCCGGTCGGCCTGGCAGCCGGCATGGACAAAGACGGTGAAAGCATCGATGGCTTTGCGGCCATGGGGTTCGGTCACATCGAGGTCGGTACCGTTACGCCGCGGCCACAACCGGGTAACGATAAGCCTCGAGCATTCCGGTTAAAGCCGGCGCGGGCCATCATCAACCGCATGGGATTTAACAATAAGGGCGTCGATAACCTGGTTAAGAACATTAAAGCCAGTAATCCCGGCAATGCCATTATTGGTGTCAATATCGGTAAAAATAAAACCACGCCTTTGGAAGAGGGCAAGAACGATTACCTGTATTGCATGGATAAAGTGTACGACGTTGCCGGCTACATTGCGGTTAATATCTCATCACCGAATACTCCCGGCCTGCGGACTCTGCAATTTGGCGAAATGCTGGATGATCTTCTCGGTAGCTTAAAAGATCGCCAGACCGAGTTAGCCAAACAGTACGATAAGTATGTCCCCATCGCATTGAAGATCGCCCCGGATCTGAGCGATGAGGAATTAAAGCAGGTGTGTGATGCCCTGCTGAAATATAAATTCGATGGCGTGATTGCCACCAACACCACCCTCGACCGCGATCCGGTTAAGCACCTTCCCGAGCACAGCGAAGCGGGTGGCCTCAGCGGCGCGCCCCTGACCCAGCGCTCTACCGAGGTGATTCGCAAGGCTGCCGAGTACCTCGACGGCCGATTGCCGATTATCGGAGTAGGGGGGATCGACAGTGCCCAGGACGGGATGGATAAGATCGATGCGGGCGCAAAAATTGTACAGCTGTATACCGGCTTTATTTATAATGGCCCGTGCTTAATTAAATCGATCACTGAGGCATTTCTTAAAAGATAACCCGGATTGATCAAATAATAGTCAGGCCGCAATATTGCGGCCTTTCTTTTTTATATCGATCGCGATCGACGATCCAAAAAGGATCGAATTTGAGATCCCCTTGGTATATAATTGATCGTTTAAAATAATTTATTTTATTTCTTGCCCAAACCTGAATATTTATATTAGTATAATTTTCATCCAGTAAATAAGGATGCCACTCATGTTGCTTATGCCTACGGTCAATTGGCGCTGGTTCTTCGAGCCGCAACACTCCAGGTTAGCACTCGACCTGGGGGATGAGATGGTGTTTGTCACTCCCTACGACGCCAGTCAGATTATTCCCGATGCCCTTCAGGGCATGGTTTTCAGTGCCGAGCACGCCGACTGTTACACCCAGCTGTTGTCCGACATTGGCAACCAGTTGACCCTGTCGGAGCCACAGCAGGTGCAGATTGCCATCAATGCCACCGCACTGGCGTTCTTTGCCCTGCCGAGAATGCCCAAGAGTTGGTACTTCCACCACAGCAACAGCATCGTCTACAGCCGGGTGGGTAAGCTGTGCCAGCTGGACACGGATCACGGCAGTGGTTTGTTTGTGGTGGTGCAATCGGAAGAGCGCAGTTCGCTGGTGATGCTGCTGTCCGAGGCTTTGCCGCTGTCTGCCAGCAAATCGCTGCCGTGTTTCCAGCCCATCAAAGTGATGAACGATAGGCTGGTGCCAGCGCAGCAGGCCAAGCGACGGGCTCACTCTGCCGCCTGATCCTCGATTAGCGTCCACACAGCCGATCCGTTCCCGCTTTTTCGTCAGTCAGTTAGCTTCCTTGGCGCAACTGGTGCATTTTGCAGCACTATCCAGGTAATTGAGCGGTACGAACGCCCGCCATCAAGGTATAATGGGTGTTTTGTATCTTAATTGCCGGAATGCCATGAAGCGCTTTTACGCCGCCGTACCCAAGGGTCTAGAGTACCTGTTGGTCGATGAACTTAACCAGCTGGGAGCCGAAGAGGTCCACGAGGGCCTGGCGGTTGTCCATTTCCAGGCGGATCTTGCCACCGCATACCGCATCTGTCTGTGGTCCCGCCTGGCCAGCCGGGTGGTGATGGTGATCAGTGATTTCGAGATCACCGATGCCGACGACATGTACCATAAGGTCAAAGAGATCCACTGGCCGTCGCTGTTCTCCAGCCTGCGCGGTTTTATGGTGGATTTTCATGGCACCAACCGGGAAGTGCGTAACAGCCAGTTTGGCGCCCTCAAGATT
Source organism: Ferrimonas kyonanensis DSM 18153 (assembly GCF_000425405.1). Classification (GTDB taxonomy): domain Bacteria; phylum Pseudomonadota; class Gammaproteobacteria; order Enterobacterales; family Shewanellaceae; genus Ferrimonas; species Ferrimonas kyonanensis. The sequence goes on from NZ_AUDJ01000023.1 coordinate 111,801, forward strand.
AAAGACGCCGTTGTCGATTGCTTCAGCGAAGACAGTGGCCAGCGCCCCGGCATCACCAAGACCGATCCGGACATCAAGATCGATTGTGTCCTCAAGGGCGGTCGCCTTTCCGTAGGACTGAACTTCTCCGGCGCGCCGCTGCACCAGCGCGGCTATCGCCTGGATCACGGTCAGGCACCACTGCGAGAAAATCTGGCGGCGGCGATGCTGATCCGCAGCGGCTGGACCAAACATCAGGACCAGGCGTTGGTGGACCCGTTTTGTGGTTCCGGCACCCTGCTGATCGAAGCGGCATTGATGGCAGCGGACAAGGCCCCAGGACTGCTGCGCGAACACTGGGGTTTCTACGCCTGGAAGGGCCACGACGATGCCCTGTGGGACGAGCTGTCCAACGAAGCCCAGGTTCGAGGCGATCGCGGCGCCCGCAGCTGCAAGACCCGCTTCATCGGTTCCGACCTGGACAGCCGGGTGGTGGGCATTGCCAAGCAGAACGCCGCCCGCGCCGGCGTCGATAAGCTGATTAAGCTCAGCCAGCAGGACGCCCTCAAGGCCCGGCCCGAGGTCAAAGAGCCCGGCTTCATCGTCACCAACCCCCCCTATGGCGAACGCCTGGGCAACCTGTCCGGGATGATCGGCCTCTATTCCGATCTCGGTCGCGCGTTGCGGGGCCATTGGGGTGACTGGAAGCTGAGCCTGCTGTGCAGCGATGACATGCTGTTCAACGCCCTGCGGATGCGCAGCGACAAAGAATACAAGCTGTTTAACTCCAACCTGGAAGTGAAGCTGGCCAACTACCAGATTCGCGCTCGCCAGGAGCAGGAGTCCAATGAACCGGCTCAGCCGCGGGGCGGAGAAGAGTTTGGTAACCGCCTCAAGAAAAACCTCAAACAACGGACTAAGTGGCTCAAGGGCGAGGAGATCGACAGCTTCCGCCTGTACGACGCGGATCTGCCCGATTACAACGTCGCCGTAGACCGCTACCAGGACTGGGTGGTGGTGCAGGAGTACGCGCCGCCAAAGACCGTGGATGAAGCCAAGGCCAAATCACGGCTGGTGGACATCATGTGGCAGATCCCTCAGGTGCTGGATGTGCATCCGGATAAGATCGTGCTTAAGACCCGTCAGCGCCAGAAGGGCAAGAGCCAGTATCAGAAGCAGAAATCCCGTTCCATCGATCTGAACGTGATGGAGTACGGCGCCTGTTTCAAGGTTAACCTGACCGAGTACCTGGATACCGGCCTGTTCCTGGATCATCGCCTGGCCCGTCGTCACATACAGCAGCACAGTAAAGGCAAGGACTTCCTGAATCTGTTCGCCTACACCGGTTCGGCCTCGGTGCACGCCGCCCTCGGTGGCGCCCGCAGTACCACCACGGTGGACATGTCCAAGACCTATCTGGCCTGGGCCGAAGAGAACTTTGAGCTGAATCGGATCAAGGGGCGCCAGCACCAGTTTGTGCAGGCCGACTGCCTGGCCTGGCTGGAGCGCTGTAATCAGAAATACGACTTTATCTTTATCGATCCGCCAACGTTCTCCAACTCCAAGCGGATGGCCACCACTTTCGACATTCAGCGGGATCACCTGCGGCTGATGACCGACCTCAAACGCCTGCTGCGTCCGGGCGGGACCATCTTGTTCTCCAACAACAAGCGCAACTTTAAGATGGATCTCGACGGCTTGGCGGAACTGGGCCTGGCGGCGCAGAACATCAGCGATAAGACCATGTCGCCGGACTTCGCCCGCAACAAGCACATTCACAACGCCTGGCTGGTGAACCATGCCTGAGTACACCCTGTTTCATACCGACGGTTGCCACCTGTGCGAACTGGCACAGGCGCTGGTGAATGAGGCCGGACTTGAGGTACACCGCCAGGACATCATCGATTCCCCCGAATGGGTGGCGGCGTATGGCGAACGGATTCCGGTGCTGCGCCACAGCAGCGGCCGCGAACTGGGCTGGCCTTTTGACGCCCTGACCTTGACGCAGTTTACAGACGACCAAACATCATGAGCCTAATCAGAATTAACAATGGCCAACTGGCCTTCGGACACACGCCGCTGCTGGATCACGCCCAGTTTATTCTTGAGCCCCACGAGCGGGTGTGTCTGGTGGGCCGTAACGGTGCCGGCAAATCCAGCCTGCTGAAAGTCCTGGCGGGGCTGCAGGAGATGGACGACGGCACCAAGGGCATCGATACCGGCATCAAGATCGCCTATCTGCCCCAGGATCCACCGCGGCAGCAACAGGGCAGCGTCTATCACTACGTGGCTCAGGGCCTGGCGGAGGTGGGTGAACTGCTGGAACGCTATCAGAGTCTGAGTTTGCTGGTGGCCGACGACCCCAGCGATAAGAACCTGTCGAAACTGCACCGGTTGCAGGAGCAGATGGAGGAGCACGGAGCCTGGGGCGCCGAGCAACAGATCAGCCAGACCTTGAGTCGCCTGAACCTCAATGGCGATACCGCCATGGGCGATCTCAGCGGCGGCTGGCAGCGCCGGGCCGCCCTGGCACGGGCACTGGTGCGCCAACCGGACGTGCTGTTGCTGGATGAGCCGACTAACCACCTGGACATCGACGCCATCGAGTGGCTGGAAGAGATGCTGAAAGGCTTTGCCGGCAGCATCGTGTTTGTCAGCCACGATCGCGGCTTCATTCGTCGCACCGCCACTCGAATTGTGGATCTGGACCGCGGCAAGCTCAGCAGCTTCCCCGGCGATTACGCCCATTACCTGGTCGCTAAAGAGGAAGCACTGCGGGTTGAAGAGGAGCAGGCGGCGGAGTTTGATCGCAAACTGGCCCTGGAAGAGACCTGGATTCGTCAGGGAATTAAGGCCCGCCGGACCCGCAACGAAGGCCGGGTTCGGGCGCTGAAAGCGATGCGTCAGGAGCGAGCCGAACGCCTGAGCCGTCAGGGGAATGCCAACATGAAGATGGAGAGCAGCAGCCTGTCCGGTAAGCTGGTGTTCGACATCAAAGGCCTGGGGTTCTCCTGGCCGGATAAATCCATCGTCGCGCCGATGGACCGCATCGTGACCCGCGGCGATCGCATCGCCATGATTGGTCCCAATGGCTGTGGTAAATCGACCCTGATTAAGTTGCTGCTGGGCGAACTGGCCCCGCAGCAGGGTGAGGTGAAGCAGGGCACTAAGCTGGAAGTGGCCTATTTTGACCAACACCGCACCGACCTGGATCTGGACAAATCGGTACAGGATAACGTGGCCGAAGGTAAGCAGACGGTGACCATCAACGGTAAAGATCGCCACGTTCTGGGTTACCTGCAGGACTTCCTGTTTGCACCCGCTCGGGCCCGCAGCCCGGTTCGCAGCCTCTCCGGAGGGGAGAAAAACCGGCTGTTACTGGCGAAACTGTTCCTGAAACCGGCAAATTTGTTGGTTATGGATGAACCCACCAACGATCTGGATGTCGAAACTCTGGAATTGCTGGAAGCCAAACTGGCCGAGTACAACGGCACCTTGCTGCTGGTGTCTCACGATCGTGAGTTCATCGACAACACGGTGACCAGCACCTGGTGGTTTGGTGGCAATGGCTTGTGGCACGAATACGTGGGTGGTTACAGCGACGCCCACCGACTCGGCGCTCGGTTCTTTGGCGAAGAACTTCAGCAGAAAACGGCTGAAGTGGCTGATAAACCGGCGAAAGAGGAGAAAAAATCGGAGCCGGTTAAAGCTAAGAAGCTTTCCTACAAATTACAACGTGAACTTGACGCGCTTCCTGCTAAGATGGAGGCCCTCGAGGAGGCCATTGAGGCCTTGCAACAACAGATTGCGGCTCCCGGGTTCTTTGATCAGGACTCGAATGAGACCAACCGCATCCTGGCAAAACTGGCTCAGGATGAACAAGAATTGGAACTGTGTTTCAGCCGATGGGAAGAGCTGGAAACAATGCAAAATTCAGGCTAAGGGGAAAGAATGAGCCTAGTGAAGTGTAACTATAAGAAAACCACCTTGGCGATGGCCCTGCTGACGGCATGGGGCGCGCAGGCGGCTCCGCGTCAATGGGATGCCTATGAGATCGTCAACTTGGATGAGATGTTTTCTTTGGCATCCAGTCAGCTGCCCGCCACTCGTAACGGCTATGGTGGCGACATCAACAACCAGGGTGTGGTACTGGGCATTGCTCAGGGCGTCAACAACACCAGCGGTCTGGAAGACGACGGCATCATCGGCGAAGTGGAAGACGTCATTTTCCCCACCGTCGATGCGCTGAGCCCGGACATCAGTCGTGCCTTTCAGGGCAACAACTTTGCCTATGAGATTGATGAAGGCAATGGCTGGACCGCGGTCCACAGCCCCATCAACAACCAAAGTGCCCCGGATGATACCGACAATGATGCCACCTCCGATGCGTTCTATTTCGGCATTAAGGCCGACGGTGACGTACGGGTAGGGCGCACCTCCGGCACTCAATCCAAGGTGGCCGATCCCACTCCGGATGAAGGTGACGAGGACCCGTTCTTCTACGTTCGCGACTTCGATGCCCGCGGCGTGGTGCAGTCCGGTGGCAATGAGACCTTCCTGGTTCCCCCTTACACCGAATACACCTCAGAGGTGTCCGGCTCGTCCACCGTGGACATTGGTGGCTACTCGGTCGCTGCCGCCGTCAACACCCTGGATCAGATCACCGGTTACGTCGGTACCGCCCTGGCCAGTGGCTCTGAAGACGTCGTCGACAGCTGCTGGAACGTGTTCCTGGAAAACCCGACCACCGCCAACCCGATGGACGTGTGCATTCAGGCGCAGCAGAACAGTGGCACCATTCAATACCAGGTGCGGCCTGCCATCTGGCAGCTGGACCCGGCCAGCGGCGCCGCCACCTTAACCAAGACTCTGGATCTGCCGTTTACGCCACTGGATACCGATACCACGGTGTACACCGCCATGGGCCTGGGCATCAACGCCAGTGGCGTGGTGGTGGGCGAGTCCAACCAGCGTAACGACAGCAACAATTTGATGTCGTACCGCTGGGCTCAGATCTGGAAGCCTGACGGCACCATTCTCAGCCCCAGCAAGCTGAACGTTGACGGCCTGCGCGGCTCTACCGCGACCGCCATTAACGATGGCGGCATCGCAGTCGGTACGGTACAGCGCTACATCAGCGGCTACCCAAGAACCAAGTTCTGGGTTTATGACGTGAATTCCGGCGAAGAGTACTACCGAGAGCCAAGCGACTTTAACCCCGGCGGCCAGACAGACCTGTCGTCGCTGGCCAAAGACATCAGCAATAACGGTCTGGTGGTGGGTAACATCGAAGTCGACGTGCAGGCGCAGTTGCCTCGTCGTCGCAACGCCTTCGTGTATGACTACGTGGCCGATGAGGCGGGCGACAGCAACACCTTTGTGAACCTCAACAACCTGCTGACCTGTAAATCTCGCGGCTTCGTGGCCGATGACAACGGCAGTGTGGTGGACGATGAGGGCAAGCGCTGGTCCAAGTTCATGATCACCGACGACACCACCTTCGCTCAGAGCATTACCTACGAAGCGGATTTCACCATTGTTGAAGCCAACGGCATCAACGACAACGGTGAGATCGTCGGTACTGCACTGGTGCAACTGCCACGAGTCAAAGTGGAAAATGGCAAGGTGGTGACCGAAGAGGTGACCGATCCGGAAAGCGGCGAGACCGTGACTAAAATTGTCATCGAGACCGATGGTTTCGGTAAGCCGATCACCGATCAGTTGCCGCGTCCGGTGGTGCTGCGTGCCAACGCCGGCGAGAGCAGCTGTACCATCCCGCTGGAAACCGATGGTGACTCCACTCCGAACGAGCGTTCTGGTGCCTCGCTGCCACTGACCTGGGTACTGGCTCTGCTGCCACTGGCCTGGTTCCGTCGCCGCCGCTAAATCGCTTAATCAAGCTAGGATAAAAGAGGAGCCGGGCTCCTCTTTTTTTTTGTATAAAATAGTGCGTTTCTTCTCAGTAATTTAACTGAAATTCCTTTCTGTTGTCATAATTGGGGCTTGAACCCGGGCAAAAAATCGCCAATAGTGGTGACTGAGGCGACAGCCTCCTCAACCTGTAGACGGCAAAAAAGAAGGATGAGCGTTAAATGAAAAGACAAAAACGGGATCGTTTGGAAAGAGCACAAGCACGTGGATTTCAAGCAGGTTTGTCAGGGCGTTCAAAGGAGAATTGTCCCTATCAGTCGATGGACGCCAAAATGATGTGGCTGGGAGGATGGCGCGACGCCATTGACAGTCGGGTTTCCGGAATGTTTAACAAGTAGAATTCGCAGTTCGTCTTACATGAGCCTCCGTTTACGGGGGCTTTTTTGTGGCTCAGCCTCGGCTCAGGTTTATGGCGCGGCTGTGGGTCTGGATTGCCGCGAGAATCGGAGTACACTCAGAGCATTAGACATTTTATTCATCACAGCAGGGAAGGGCTATGAGCGACTCCAGCGTGTATCAGTTCAGTGCACAATCCAATCGACACGACACCATCGAATTTGAGCAATATCGCGGCCAGGTGCTGCTGGTGGTGAATACCGCCAGTGCCTGCGGGTTTACGCCTCAGTATGAGGGGCTGGAGAAACTGCAGCAGAAGTACAGTGACAAGGGCTTTAGCGTGTTGGCGTTCCCGTGCAACCAGTTTGGCAGCCAGGAGTCTGGTGATGACGAGGCGATACGGTCGTTCTGCGATCTGCAGTTCAATATCAGCTTTCCATTGTTTGCCAAGATAGAGGTCAACGGCCGCCGGGCGCACCCGCTGTACGTGTGGCTGAAAAAGCAGAAAGGGGGCTTGCTGGGAGATGGGATCAAATGGAACTTTACCAAGTTCCTGATCGACCAACAGGGCAAGGTGGTGAAGCGCTATGCGCCCACCACCAAGCCGGAACAGATCGACAAGGACATTGCCGCGCTGCTTTAGAAGGTGCTGGTGTCCTGGAACACACCCACTTTCAGGTCGGTCGCCTGGTAGATCAGGCGGCCATCGACCATCAGGTCGGCGTCGGCCATGCCCATGATCAACTTGCGGTTGATGGTGCGCTTCAGGTGAATGTGGTAGGTCACCTTCTTCGACGTTGGCAGGATCTGACCGGTGAACTTCACTTCACCCACACCCAGAGCACGGCCTTTACCTTTGCCGCCTTGCCAGGCCAGGAAGAAGCCCACCAGCTGCCACATGGCATCCAGACCCAGGCAGCCAGGCATTACCGGATCGGATTCGAAGTGGCAATCGAAGAACCACAGATCCGGATTGATATCCAGTTCGGCGATCAATTCACCCTTACCAAACTTACCGCCGGTATCGCTGATGCGGATGATGCGGTCCAGCATCAACATGTTGTCTTTCGGCAGACGGGGCGCGTCTGTACCAAACAGGGCACCATGGCCGCTGGCGATCAGTTCTTCTTTGCTAAATTGGTCGACCTTCTCAACGGGCAACTCGGCAGTAGCTTGCATAGCACGACATCCTCTAATTAAGATGCCACCAGATTAGCGAACGCGTGTTCACTAAACAACTCCGATCAGCTGAGTCTCAGTCGCTCTTTGATGCGATCCAGCAGTGTCAGTGGCTCGTCACCTGCACCGACCAGTTGAGCCAAGCGTAATTGCACCTTGCCATACAGGCTCTCTTCCGGGTACTGGTTGTCCTTATCAGCTTCGGCCAGGGGAATGTCGCTGACCAACTCCAGCGCCTGTTCCACCTTATCGACCTGATACAGGTGGAAGCGCTTTTCAAGCACAGCTTGAATAACTTCATCACTGAGATTCAGCTGACGCATGTTAGCTGAAGGCAGGATGACCCCCTGGTCGCCGGTCAGGCCGCGACTGTTGCAAACTCGAAAGAAGCCTTCAATTTTCTGGTTGATACCGCCAATTGCCTGCACGTTGCCGAACTGATCCACCGCGCCGGTCATGGCCATATTCTGAGCAATGGGGGCATCGGCGATGGCGGAGATCAGGCTGCAGTATTCTGCCAATGAGGCGCTGTCGCCATCGATGGTCTGGTAGGACTGTTCAAACACGATATTGGCATTGAGGTGCAGCGGCGCATCGCGGCCAAACAGTCGGTACAGGCAGGCGGACAAAATCATCATCCCCTTGGCGTGGATGTTGCCGCCGAGATCGGATTTACGCTCGACGTCGGCCACTTCGCCGTCACCATAATGCACCGTGGTGGTGATTCGCGCCGGCTCACCGTAGCTGTGGCCACAATAATCCACCACCGTCAGGCCGTTGATCTGGCCCACCGCTTGTCCCTGGGTTTGAACCAGCACCATCTGCTCACGAATCGATTCATGGGACGACTCTTCCAGCGCGTTATGCATCTGGCTCTGCAGAGCGAGGGCAGCGTTGATCTCTTGCTCACTGACTTCGTCGCTGGTGCCACCATCCAGCAGCTTGAATAGCTTGTTGATCTCTGACCAGGACAGGCTCAGCTTCTCCTGGTGTTCCACCAGGCGGCTGGCATGGCGGGCCAATCGGGTGGCTGCGGCCGTGGACAACTCGCGCTGGCACAGGCGTCGACATTCGCCGTTGGCGGCGGTCATCCACTGGCTCTGCTGGTCGGCGTTTACCGCTTCCATCTCTGGCTGGCATTCGCCGTAGAGGTTGATGATGTCTGAAAAGTTGCTGTCAAAGCCGTTGAGGTTATCGTAATCCGCCGCACTGCCGATGATCACCACCTGGCATTGAACCGGTAGTTGGCGATCGCCTAGAGAATAGTGACCGGTTTCCAGTGCCTGCTTGAGTGGCCACCACACCGATGGTCGATCCAGCAGGTATTCCACCGGAATTGCCAACAGTCGAGTCTGGCCCAGCAACCCGGGGCTGGTAGCGCCATCGGTGCGAGTGTGGCCATAGAGCGCCTGGCGGGACAGGATTCGGTCTACCACCAACGAGTCACAGACCGAGTCGTTACTGGCTTGGCGACCCGAAACGCTGCCCAAAGTGGCAGAGCCGGTCAGGCGGTTAAGATCAGCCAGCACGGCCAAACCGCTTAAGCCAACGGTGGTGCTCAAATACAGATGATTGGCGCTTTGAGCCACCAGCGCCTGCCAGCAGGCGATGAGCCGGCTCTGGCCCAGCAACAGGGCAGGGTACTCAGGGGCGGCATTGGGGGTGGCAGACTCAGAAAATTGTGGAAAAAGCTGGGTCTCTAGTAAGCGATAACTTTGGCGGTTGACCAACTGGCCGTACTCCATCAGCGGAAAAGCCGCCAATATACCACACTTCAGCGACCAAAATGCCAGCCAAGGGCAGGGGGCTGATCTCGGTTTTTTAATATGATACTGTATGTTTATACAGTTATCGATAAAAGGCGCACTTTGTGAACCAGCACGCACCGGCCATGGCGTTGTTTGATACTTTGAAATACTTCGACCAACCCAATTATTATGTCAATAAATACATAGCGTTACAGATTGAGGGTGGGGTGTCTGATGCCGGGTTAACCTACGAGTTGGCCTACGACTGGCTACTGGAACAAAAAGCCATTGAGAACAACTTCAAAAGCCATCGCAGTGAATTAACGACGTTTTTCCATTGGTTGTGGCAGGTGGAGCAATGTTCGATTTTGCAGGTGGACCGGCGCAGCTTGGCGCGTTACCTGGAGTTCTGCCAGCAACCCCCGGCGGAGCTTATCGGCTTTTGCAATGTACCGCAGTTTCAGCTTAAAGACGGCGAACGGCGGCCAAACCCCAAATGGCGGCCGTTTCTGGGCAAGAAAGACCTGGGTCAGGAGTTGGCGTACCAGCTGTCTCATTCGGCCATTCGCACCAAGTTGGCACTGTTATCGGCATTCTTTTCCTATCTGATTGATGTGGACTTTGGCGACCGCAATCCGGCCGCCATTTTGCTGCGGGCCGGACGTTACAAGAACAATCAGCAACACCTGACCGCCCGAGAAGACGATGAAAACTTAAAGGCGTTCAGTGAACTGCAATGGTCTTATGTGATGGCATGCGTAGACAGGCTGGCCGAACAGCAGCCGGACGAGCACCAGCGCAGCCGGTTTTTGATCAGTTTGATGTACAGTTGTTATCTGCGAATCTCCGAAGTGGCCGCCAGGCCGGGTTTTTCGCCGGTGATGGGCCAGTTTCGACGGGATAAAAAAACCGGTGTCTGGGGCTTCTTTGTGCCGCTGAGTAAGTCCGGCAAATCTGGCACCGTGGCGGTGTCTGATGCGTTGCTGGATGCACTGAAACAGTATCGCGGCTATCTGGGATTGGCAGAACTGCCGGCACCGGACGAACAGACACCGTTATTTGTGCGGCATAAGGCATCGGCTCATGGTCGCGATGCTGGCGTGCGTCATGCCAATCTGGGCATTCGCCAGATTCGGGAAGTGATTGACGGCATCATTGCCAGTGCCGCCGATGACGCCGAGGCCGATGGACTGAACCAGGACGCCGCAGAGATGCGCACCATGACCACACACAGTTTGCGCCATACCGGCATCAGCCATGACATCAACATTCATCAGCGGCCGTTGTCCCATGTGCAGGCCGACGCCAGACACGACAGCATCGACACCACGTCGCGGTATCTGCACACCAGTCGGGTTGAACGTCATCAAAGCGCCGCGCGTAAGCCCATGGATGGCCTGGCGAATCAGGGGTAATGCCGATAACGCTATTTATCGGCTTCAAATGCGGGGCCCGTGTTCTAGGTCTCGTGTTCGATACGCAATTGCGCACAATGTATATTATGGTAAATAGAGGATAAATAGGATTGAAGCCCTATGGGCTCTGTCCCCCTGGTTACCTGCAGCGTCATGTCGCCCTCGACCGTTCGCTATGGCGCTGTCTACGTTATTGGTGTTCATCGCTCGTTGGTGGTCGATACTGCTGTGATTACTCACGCTTACACGCCTAGTTACGAGTAAAACAACTGCTCTTGGCATACGCCGTTGTCACTAAAGCGAATCAAGCCGGCGCCAATAACCTCACCAATCTGCCATTTACACCATGCCTTGTCGCCATCGACCATCACATCAGAGATTTGCATCTCATCGCCAAGCTTTCTCAATTCAGCAATGTACTGAGGCAGATCATTTCTCTCTACCACTGCGCCGTTTTTGTCGAGAAGCCGATAATCGGCCGTCACATTTTCCGCGATGATTTGAGGGTCTAAACTGCTAAAACCACTGGCATAGCCAGCTAACTTATCTTGTGCTGACATGGCTCTGTCCTTTATCGGTAGCGCTGACACACTTTCGCAGTATAGTACCTGTTCGTAATGGTAATGATGGTGGAAGCTAATCCGAAACCATTCAGTGGAATTGCCATACGTAGGCTCCGGGCCAGACATCGCTGAATGGTTCGTGAAACATGCTGTGGTCGAATCCACAGCAAAGCCTAAATCGTTGAATGAGTTGTTAATTGGTAACAATAAAGTGCTTAAGCGCGGTCAACATTGGCTCTGTCATAGCGACATTGCTGGTGTGATGTTGCACAGAAAACTCAGTCAACTGCCCTACTCTTTTTTGCGGCAGCAAGGCTGTACCTATCAGTAAACCTTAGGACTCCCAGGCTTTAAAGCGTTCCTGGTAGCTGAACACTTCAAAAGCGGGGACCTGGCCATTGAGTAGCACCGGAACATTGATGGTGCTTCGATCGCTACCGTCGCACTCTGGCGGCCATACGACCCAATCAATATCGTAGTACCACCACCCACTTTGGGATTCGCTGGATCGTTTCAATGCACAAGAATCGAACTGAGGGTCGGCCTGGGGATAGGCTTTTAGCATTGTCGCCACCACGACTCGAGAGGCTTTAATAGCGTCTCGCGGCGATAACGGGGGAAACGCTTCGTCGTCTAACCAGCGAGGAGAATCCGCGCCGTTTTCCTCTCCAAAAGCAAATTTGAACAGCAACTCTTCAAAATAATACGAGTAGATCTTTACCATCATCGATTCCTGGTGGAATGCACAGTTAAGGAGAGGAACATCAGCAATACTGCTGACGGCGTATCTCTTATGGCGCGTTAGGCCATTAACGCTTCCGATGCTTGATGGAAATTCACCCGCTTAGCAAAGACTTTGAACTCAGCCACGTTGTCGTAGCTTACTCTGACAACCGAGGTGGCCGTCTTCAGCAGAATATGAAGCTTCCTTTTATGCCGATAGTAATCAATGACATTCAGTCTTAACGCTGCGACCACGTCTTTCAGAAGCTGAGTGGCGTTAACCTCATGGTCAACATGTACAATGATTCCATCACAGGCTTTAGACTCAACCTGCCCCCACGGGCAGGCCGATTGTTCTTGAGTATTTAACTGGATGATATCCTGCTCATGAGCGTAGATTTTCCCGACTCGTGCTGAGGCATTGAGCTGGTACACAACATCGTTGTTTTTCTCATCCCAAAATATCCCTTGAACAATGCCCTGTTCGGTAAAGACCTGTTTTATCCAATTGGCTTGATCGCGATGGCAGTGATGAAACGACAGTCTTTGACCAAGGGTAAACTTAGCCCGAGAGGCGGTGCGTTCCAAAGGTACAAAACCATTCACACTTGCTGTTTTTATCTTCATTTCTGGTTCAAATTTTAAGGATACATCCAAGGGAACAACAGTTTAGATGAAAGAAAGCAAAGAAGAAATCAGCAGGTCTTAGTGAGGTCACGGTCACCTAAGCCCCCTACCCGTTCAATCTCTTGCTTCAGCCTGCCCACGCCTTGGGTTAAGAAGCAGTCAGCAACTCTACCGTTGCCAGCGACTGAGAGTCTCGTATAAGAAAGCTTCTATGGGTGTTTGCGGCAAGACCTCTATCAGACAAGCGAAATCGCATCGTTTGGTTAGTTCGACACACTGCCAGTTCAGTCGGTCGGGAGTGTGTATTACCCCTTGACTGAGAGAAGGCTCATATGTGTCAATTACCCATAGCGCCAATCTCTAACTGTTTTGATAATAATGTTGTGAATTGTAGAAACAGCCAATGCAACCAAGGGAACATAAATCGTAACTATTAATAAAATTGAAATTAATCCTCCCCTAAATAATTTTTCCAGTACTTCATCAGAACTATGCGACCAACCTGCAATATACCCATCCGAAAAGACACAAAATGCAGAATAAAAATACAGATAACTAAAGGCAATACTTATACCATCAAGCTTTAATTTAGTTGATAGGACTTTCTTTGTAAGAAGAGGACCAATCACCAAATAGATGATGAACAATATTAAATCAGTTCTATATTTTACTAAATCATTTGCCAAATTCCCTTTGGTAGCGAATGAAATAACTAAAGTCATACTAACGATGGTTATCGCGCTACATAAAATAAATTTTGATTTTTGATTCATGCTATTCCTGATTACTTTGTTCCAAAGCCGCCTTATACGCCTTATAGTTTAATCAGACATCCATACTAAGATAGCTCATGACCTTTCTCAATGATGGATACAATGTGATAAGCACTTAGCGCCTGCGTAAAATTACGCCGCCAGGCGTCATTTTGACGCACTTGTTAAGTTTGACCTCATTTGTAGTAATACGACTTTACCCAGCCATACTTTCTATTATTTTCTTCACACCATTTACAAAAACCATAAGTATAGTTCCCAGAAAACCACTCTTCGTAGTCCTTATAAAGCCGGGAATAGTATTTATGTCCTTCAATTAGTTGATCTTCAATACAATTACCATTTTTTAGCAGAAACTCTGCTGATTCTTTGATTGTTGAGTTCGCAGTTTTTAAATCTGTAATCAGAGTATCGGGTAAATGATGCGCCCCAAAATAAAGCTCTTCTATATAGTCTGCCGCTAACATATTTTTTGCTACAATGTTCTCAGGGTCAACTAACAAGGCCTCTTTCAACAAATCACGATTACAAACATCCCCAATTGCTTTATATACCTCTTTACCAAACCCTGACTGATTAGCCTTGGCTAAATACACGAGTTCCTTTGCTGATCTCAACTCAAAACCTCTTAGCAGCAATGGAAGAATGCATTTTACGAAAATCGGGTATTGTATTTTTCTACTGTGGTTTTTACCTAATCCGTCTTCACATAGTGAAAACAGAAACCCCTTGAATTTTTCAGGCCCGATATTTTCAATCTTTTTCACAATATTCAACAAAGCTCTATTAGCCTGTTTCTTGAGACCTGACTCCCTCAGTTCATTATATTGATTCCAATCGGCCTCGATCTCTGGTGGATAATTCATATTCGACTCCGATGACACTTAACGCCGCGTTAAGTAGTGAGCAACGCTACCACCGAACTAAACCATTGTGCCATAAACACAAAACCCAACCTTGAACTGAAAATGCCAAGCGTTGGGAATGATCCTGACCCGATAAAGTGGACACGGGTTTGTTAGGCTCTTTCTCTCACAACCTAATTACCCTCGATAGGGCAATTACTATCTATGTTTTTTGCTTTTGAATACAGCGATAATGCTGACCGTGCCACCAAATCTATCTCCAACGTCACCCAAGTATTTTTTAACGAGTTTTCAACTGACATACCTGTCATTTCTCGAATTGACGGCATAGCGATATTTAGCTTCTGTAATTCATCTTTTAGAGAAAACAAAGTAGGTAAGTCAAAGCAGGTGTTAGCAAGATCATTATTGATCAACAGGTCAATATGAGTCACAGAAAAGGCACGAAATTCAATAGGCTTAATTCCCATATAATATCTACTTTTTCCATCAATAATCAAATTTAAAGTGTCTCGATGACGCTCTGAGGATTCGTCAAATACCCTCACGAGTGAAGACAACTCTTGCTGTTTTTTTTCTGCCTCTTTTAATGAGGTAACTAAGTGCTGAGCTAGCACCAACCAAACAGATAGAATTGCTGATAAGGTCACGACTCTACTTAAAACCTTGGAATCAAAACCGTGTGATACCAATAAGTCACAAATTTTTTTAAATTTGGGTATTTCAACAAGCCTATGCATTGCAACTACTACAATGAACACCAAAAATGGTACTAAATAGATTAATACGTATTCCAACATGTTGTCGCTTTGCTCCTAGTGCCTAACGCCTGCGATAAAGTAGTTTAATCAGACACCCATACTAGTTTAATCAGACACCCATACTAAGATAGCTCTAGTTTAATCAGACACCCATACTAAGATAGCTCTGAAGCCATCACCTATACTGTGATTTTGTTAGTTTCAAGGATGAGACTATGCCCACAGCCAGAAGCCAACAGGTATCGTTGCAAGATACCCCTTTCTATCACTGCGTCAGTCGTTGTGTTCGCCGCAGTTTCCTTTGTGGCATCGATACCTACACCGGCATCAGTTACGAACACCGCCGCGACTGGGTCGAAAAACGGTTACTCGAATTAAGTCAGGCGTTTGCCATCGAAGTTTGTGCCTATGCGGTGATGAGTAACCATACCCATGTGGTACTGCATATCGATGCCCAACAAGCCAACGACTGGAGCACCTTGGAGGTACTCA
Source organism: Ferrimonas kyonanensis DSM 18153 (assembly GCF_000425405.1). Taxonomy (GTDB): domain Bacteria; phylum Pseudomonadota; class Gammaproteobacteria; order Enterobacterales; family Shewanellaceae; genus Ferrimonas; species Ferrimonas kyonanensis. The sequence goes on from NZ_AUDJ01000023.1 coordinate 127,194, forward strand.
ATCGATGGCACCGACTGTTTGGCGGGACTGAAGTTACTCGCCGTTATTGTGACGACGAGCAGCGTGACAATCTAGCCAGTGTTGAGCGCCACCAGGTTGAACGCAAAGCGGAGCTCTACCG
>NZ_AUDJ01000024.1 GCF_000425405.1 Ferrimonas kyonanensis DSM 18153
TACGCTGATATAGCTCAGTTGGTAGAGCGCACCCTTGGTAAGGGTGAGGTCCCCAGTTCGACTCTGGGTATTAGCACCAGACTTTAAGCCCTGACCTGACGGTCAGGGCTTTTTTTATGCCTGCGATTCATTGCTTTCCCGTTGGCGCTTCTCTAGTGTGGCTATCAACAAGGAGATGCACTATGAAGATTGAGATGATCTGCACCGGTGAAGAGGTGCTGTCGGGTCAAATTGTCGATACCAATGCCGCGTGGGTGGCCAATACTCTGATGGAACAGGGGTATGAACTGAGTCGAAAAACCACGGTTGGCGATCGAATGGATGATCTGGTGGCGGCGTTTCATCACAGCGCCGAACGGGCCGACCTGGTGATCGTTAATGGTGGCCTGGGGCCGACCAGCGACGATCTCAGTGCCGAAGCCGCGGCACAGGCGCTGGGGGAGCCGGTAGTGATGTTTGAGCAGTGGCGAGCGGTGATGGAGCAGATGTTCAGCGCCCGGGGCCGGGTTATGACGCCGAGCAACTTGAAACAGGCGATGCTGCCTCGTTCGGCCATTGTGGTGGACAACCCGGTGGGTACCGCCTGCGGATTTCGAGTGCGGCTGGGCAAGGCCTGGCTGTTCTTCACTCCGGGGGTGCCCCATGAGCTGTTTCGTATGGTGAATGAACAACTGCTGCCGTTCTTACATGATCTGGATCCTCAGCAAGGGGGCTCGGTCAGTGTGCACAAGTTGTTGACCCTGGGCCAGGCAGAGTCGGCCATGGCCAATGACATCGATGCGTTGACCGTGCCCTGTCCAGAGGGGGTCACGGTAGGCTATCGGGCATCGATGCCCCATATTGAGGTTAAGCTGTTTCGGCGCTCGGCGGTGGATCTGGCACAGTGGCACGCCTATGTGGAGGCGGTGAAGGCTGCCCTTGGCGATTCACTGGTGGCGGAAAATCAACCGCTGCTGGCCAATGAGATTCACCGATTGCTGACGGAGCAGGGGGCGACCCTGGCCCTGGCCGAGTCCTGTACCGGCGGTATGATCGCCGATCAGCTGGTGACGCTGGCAGGCAGTTCGGCCTATCTGCAGGGATCGCTGGTGACCTACAGCAATGAGGCCAAGCAAATCTGCTGTGGTGTCCAGGCCAGTACACTGCAGCAGCATGGGGCGGTGTCGTTGCCGACGGTGGTGGAGATGGCCGAGGGGGCCCGTGCTCGCCTGCGCAGCGACTACGGCGTCAGTGTTAGCGGCATCGCCGGCCCGGATGGTGGTACTGACGATAAGCCGGTGGGTACCGTCTGTTTCTGTGTCAGCGGCCCTACAGGCAGTTGGAGCCAGACCCTGGCCTTTGGTTCCGGTGCCAACCGTTCCAGAACGCTGATCCGCAAGCTGTCGGCAGCGGTTGCCCTGGATATGCTGCGGCGACTGTTATTGGGGCAGCCGGTTATTGCCGACTACCCGTTCCTGAAGCGGGTGGATCGCCTTCCCGGTTAATCGCCGCTGCGTAAGTGAAACCTCAGGGCGCCGGGCTCAATGGTGAGTTCGCGCCCGAACTGGGCCAGCAACTCCTGCTTCCAGTCTTTTTGATCCAGGGTGTAGATGGGTTGATTGCTAAGGAATAGCTGCACCGCGGTCAGGCTCTGGCTGGACAGTTGTTGCAGCGGTCCGTTCAGCTCCTTCGGGGTGGCGGTGATCTCCACCACCTGCAGATCCCTCAGGTAGATGCTCTGATCTTCCGGCCGGTACCAGGGGACAGCCGACAGGGTGGCGGTCAGCGAGGCCCGGATCGGCAGCAGTGGGGTTCGAATCACCAACTCGGAAACGGTACTCACTTCCACGTTGTCGCCGCTGCGGCCAATGGCGACGTCGATGCGATTGAGGGTCATCTCGGCATCGACAAAGGGCAGTGGCGATTGCCGTTGCTGCACCGTCATGTTGTCGCTGAGGTAATCCTGCAGCTCATTCTCGGTCAGGGTGTAGCTGGTGGCGCAACCGGTCAGCGCCAGTATCCACGGGATCAACAGCCAGCGCATGAGCGTCCTCCTGTAAAAAAGCGGGCCGGAGCCCGCTGTGATTGATGGTTAGCCGGTGTTGCGCATGCCGGCGGCGATGCCGGCGATGGTGATCATCAGTGCCTGACGAATGTCGTCCAACTCCTCCTCCTTGCCTCGGCAACGTCGTAGCAGTTCCGCCTGCAGGAAATTAAGGGGATCGATGTAGGGATGACGCAGCTCCACCGATTCCCGGTTCCAGGGGGTGTGCTCCATCAGTGCCTGTTCCTGAGTCAGTTGCAGCACGGTTTGAATGTCCTGCTCCAGCTGTTGGCGCAAGGTGGTACCCAGACCATGCAGATCCTGCGGTACCAGTACCCGGTCGTAGTAAGCCGCCAGGTGCGGTTCGGCCTTGGCGTACACCATCTCCAGCATCGACAGTCGAGTGCGGAAGAATGGCCAGGATTGGAACATGGCGGTCAGGGTAGGCTGATCGCCGGCATCGATGGCTGTTTTCAAGCCGGCTCCGGCGCCGAGCCAGGCTGGCAACATCAGGCGGTTCTGAGTCCAGGCGAAGATCCACGGAATCGCCCGCAGGGACTCGACGCCGCCGTCGGCACGGCGTTTGGCAGGGCGACTGCCCAGAGGCAGATCGGCCAGTTCCTGCTCCGGGGTTGCGGCACGGAAGTAGGGCACAAACTGTGGCTCGTCGCGGACGATGCTGCGGTAGGCGTCCACCGAACTGGCGGCAATGCTGTCCATCAGCTCCCGCCAGGCCTGCTTAGGCTGAGGCGGTGGCAGCAGGGTGGCTTCCAGTACTGCCGAGGTATAGAGGGCCAGGCTCTGAACTGCCACCTTGGGCAGGCCAAACTTAAAGCGGATCATCTCGCCTTGCTCGGTCACTCGCAGGCGACCGTCGACTGAGCCCGGAGGCTGAGACAGGATCGCTTCGTGAGCCGGGCCGCCGCCTCGACCAATGCTGCCGCCACGGCCGTGGAACAGGGTCAAATCCACGTTGGCGGCTTTGCACACTTCAACCAGGGACTCCTGCGCCCGGTACTGGGCCCAGGAGGCGGCCATCACACCGGCGTCCTTGGCGGAGTCGGAGTAACCGATCATCACCTGCTGTTTGCCGCGGATGTACCCATGGTACCAGTCGATGGCCAGCAACTGCTCTATGCTGTCGGCGGCGTTTTGCAGGTCATCCAGAGTTTCGAACAGCGGCACGATGGGCATGGTGAACGGGCAGCCACACTCTTTGAGCAGCAGGGCTACCGCCAACACATCCGACGGTGAACTGGCCATGGAGATGACGTAGGAACCCATGGCTTCCGCCTGCTGTAGGGCGATCAGCTTGCAGGTGTCGAGTACCTCTTTGGTGTCGTCGGAAGGGGTCCAGTTGCCGGGCAGCAGCGGCCGTCGGTTGGCCAGCTCCCGCAGCAGGAAGGCTTGCTTCTCTTCCTCTTGCCAGTGTTCGTAGTCGCCCAGTCCCAGGAAGCGAGTGATCTCGGCCAGGGCACTCTCGTGACGGGCCGCATCCTGACGAATATCGAGTCGAATCAGACCGATACCGAAGCAGTGAATCCGGCGCAGGGTATCAAGTAGCAGACCGTTGGCGATCAGGCGCATCTTGCATTGCAGCAGGCTGTCGTAGATCAGTTGCAGTGGCTGCAACAGGTCGTCACGGGATTGAATTCGTTGTTCCGGCTCCAATGAGGAGGGGAATCCGTCCAGTTGGGCGTTGACCTCTTCCAGGTTGATCAGCAGGCGATCGCGCAGGCGGCGTAATTCCACCCGGTAGGGTTCGTTGGTGGTGCCGACCCGGGCCGCCAACTCGTCGCTGCACTCAACCATGGACAGTTCGCTGATCAGGGTTTTGACGTCCTGCAGGTACAGGCTCAAGGCCATCTTGCGGTTTTTCAGCAGCACTCGGGCGCTGACTTTGGCGGTGACATTGGGGTTGCCGTCGCGGTCGCCTCCCATCCAGCTGGAGAACTTCACCGGTACGGTGTCTGGTGGTAACTGCACGCCGGCGTGGGCTTCGAGGCGATCGTTCAACTGGCGCAGGAAGTCCGGTACCGCGTGCCACAGGCTGTCTTCGACTGCGGCCCAGCCCCAGGAGGCTTCGTCTTCCGGTGTGGGGCGCTGGGTGCGAATCTCATTGGTGTGCCAGATCTGGGCAATCAGCTGACGCAGGCGCAGGCTCTGCTGGTGGCGTTCTCGCTCGCTCAGCTGAGGGTTTTCCAGTTCGGCCAGGCATTCAATGATGGCGCTGTATTTGGTGATCAGGGTGCGGCGGCTGATTTCGGTTGGGTGGGCGGTCAGGACCAGATCGATCTCCAGCCGTCCTAACTCCTTCAGCAACACCTGAGGATCCAGTTGCGCCTTGCCATTGAGCAGGCGTCCGAACAGCAGGTCCACCGGATCTGGTACGCACACCAGCTGGTCGCAGTTGCGGGAGATGGTGTGGAACTGTTCGGCCAGATTGGCCAGGTTCAGAAACTGGTTAAAGGCGCGGGCAAAAGGGACCAATTCTTGATCGGAGAGCTGATTCAACAGTTCCAGCATCTTGTGGCGGGCGCCGGGCTCGCGCTGTCTGGAGGCTTTAGCCAACTGGCGGATGGTCTCCACCTTATCGACGAAACCTTCACCCAAATGATCGCCGATGGTGTCACCCAGCAGCTGCCCCAACAGGTTGACGTTGGCTTTGAGTGGTGCGTTGATATCGCTCATCTTGATCGTACTCCTTAGCAAAGATACCGCTTTCGCAATCGTTCAAAGTATCACGAATGACCCGGCTCAGATAGCCTCGGTCACCATATTAACCAGTGGTTTACTCGGCCAATAAACAGAATTTATTGATGAAATTACTTAATAGCCTGGGGGTGGCGGTGAGATAGTCCATGTGAACAAACTCATCCGGCTGGTGGGCTTGCTCGATGCTTCCCGGGCCAAGCACCAGCGTCTGGCAACCCAACTGGTTGATGTAGGGGGCCTCGGTGGCGTAGTTCACCGCCTCGGCGTCCTGGCCACTGAGTTGCTGGGCCAGATCCAGCAGGGTGTTGTCCCCCTGGTAGGCAAATGGCTCCGACCCAGGAAACAGCGGAGTAATGCTGATGCAATCCGGGTATCGGTTCATTACGGGGGCCAGCGCCTGCTCCAGCAAATGCTGCAGTTGCGACAGGTTCATGCCGGGCAGGGGGCGCATGTCGAGGTTGAGCTGGCAGCAGCCGCAGATGCGGTTGACTGCGTCACCCCCATGGATGTGGCCAAAGTTCAGGGTCGGGTAGGGCACACTGAAGCCTGGTTGATTGTAGCGGTCTGCCAGAGTGCGCTTCAGGGTCATCAATTCGCCAATCACCCCATGCATGACTTCGATGGCGTTGAGCCCCTTTGCGGGGTCCGACGAGTGGCCGCTGCGACCGCTGACCCGAATGCCATGAGCGGCGTGGCCTTTATGCATGTGCACCGGGCGCAGGCCGGTGGGCTCGCCAATCAAGGCGTAATCCGGTGCGATCTGTTTGCTGGCGGCGAAGGCTTTGGCACCGGCCATGGTGGTCTCTTCGTCGGCGGTGGCCAGGATGTACAGTGGCCGCTTCAGTGTCGACAGGTCGAATTGCAGCGCCGCTTCCAGGATCAGGGCGAAGAAGCCCTTCATGTCACAGGTGCCCAGGCCATACCAGCGCTGATCCTTTTCGGTAAGCTGAAACGGATCCTGACTCCAGCGTCCCTCATCATAGGGAACGGTGTCGGTATGCCCGGCCAGCAACAGGCCGCCGGCACCCGCCGGGCCGATGCGGGCCAATAGGTTGGCCTTGTTCGTTTGGCCGGGCAGTGGCAGTACCTCACACTGAAATCCCAGATGGCTGAACCAACCGTACAGCAACTCAATGACCGGCAGGTTGCTCTGATCCCATTCCCCCTCCAGGCCGCTGATGGAGGGGGTGGCGATGAGTTGCTGGAAGCGCTGTTTCAGGTCCGGGAAATTCTTCATAATTATTTATTCAAATTATTTGCATAAGTATAAATTAGTGGTAGTCTATCAGGGTGACAGTAAATAGACGACAACTACCGCTATGAAATTTGCATTCTGGAAACATCAGCCCGCCCCACTACGACGACGATAAAGTCGGTCGTCGCCTCCGTTATGGCTGCCCCCACGTTTTCCTGTTGTTACGTTTGCCAATGGACTCTTCCTCATGACCACTATAGCCATAATTGGTGCATCCGGGTATGCCGGTGCCACGCTGGCCAAATTGATTGCCACCGATGACTCCCTGACCCTGGGCGGGTTGTACGTTTCCGAAGCCAGCGTCGACGCCGGCACGCCGCTCAGCAGCTTGTATCCGGAGATGCTCGGGCTGGTGGACCAACCGCTGCAAGGGCTGAGTGCCGAGGCGTTGCAGCAACTGTGTCAGGATCACCAGGGCGTGTGCCTGGCCACCGAGCATCAGGTCAGCGCGACTCTGGTCCCAACCCTGTTGGAGGCCGGACTCAGCGTGTTTGACCTGTCCGGCGGCCATCGCTTCAAGGATGCCGCCATCTACCCCGAGTACTACGGCTTCGAACATCCCCACCCAGAGCACCTGCTGCAGGCGGAATACGGCCTGGTGGACTGGTACCCGCACACCCTGAATAAGAGCAAGCTCATTGCCGTGCCCGGGTGTTACCCCACCGCCTCTCTGTTGGCGCTCAAGCCGTTGCAGCAAGCCGGTTTGCTGGCCGAGTCGGCGATGCCGGTGATCAATGCGGTCAGTGGGGTCAGTGGCGCTGGTCGCAAGGCACAACTCAACACCCATTTCTGCCAGGTCAGCCTGACCCCCTACGGCGTTCTGGGGCATCGGCATCAGCCAGAGATCGAGACCTACCTGGGGCATCCGGTGGTGTTTACCCCACACCTCGGAAATTTTAAGCGCGGCATCCTGGCGACCATCGTCTGCCAACTGAAAGCGGGAATTACCGATTCTGAGATTGCCGAGGCTTATGCGGTGTATCAAGGCAATGCCGGCGTCAAACTGCTACCACAGGGGAGCTGGCCTAAGGTGGATGACGTCGCCGGCAGTGACCGCTGCCTGCTGGCCTGGAAGTTCGATGCCGGCAAACAGACTCTGGTGGTGGTCAGTGCCATCGACAACCTGATGAAGGGGGCGGCCAGTCAGGCGCGCGATTGCATAAACATTCATTTTGGTCATGAGGTGTATTCATGAAGACGATGGTCATAAAAGTGGGCGGCGCGCTGCTGGAGTGCGACAAGGGCATGGTGCGCTTGTTCGACACCCTGACCCAGTTGCAGCACAAGGGCTGGCAACCGGTGCTGGTGCACGGTGGCGGCGTATTGGTGGAGCAGCAGTTGAGCGCCAACGGCATGACCACCACCAAGCATCAGGGGCTGCGGGTGACCCCCGAGGCGCAGATGCCCATCGTCGCCGGCGCGCTGGCAGGCATTGCCAATACCAAGCTGGTGGCTGCCGCCAAGCAAGTGGGTTTGGTGCCTGTGGGGCTGACTCTGGCGGACGGCAACCTGGTGCAGGCACAGGTGCAGGACCCCGAACTGGGCTGCGTCGGGCAGGTGACCGCCAACCAACCTCAACTGCTGCAGCAACTGTTAAGTCTGGGTATGTTACCCATTATCTCTTCGGTGGCGGCCGACGCTCAGGGGCAGTTGCTGAACGTCAATGCCGACCAGGCGGCCACGGTCATCTGTCAGTTACTGAAGGCCCCGCTGACCCTGCTGTCAGACGTGTCCGGCGTGCTGGACGGCAAGGGGCAGTTGATTCCCGAGCTGACTCCGGAGCTGGCCCAAAGCCTGGTCAAAAGCGGGGTCATCGATGGCGGCATGAAGGTCAAAGTGGAGGCGGCTCAGGCGGCGGCCCGGGCCATCGATAATCGGGTTCTGGTGGCCAGTTGGCGCTACCCGGAACAGCTGGCTGGTCTGATTGAGGGCCACAGCGTTGGCACTCAGGTTTACCCCTAAAGGAATTGAATGATGCAGAACTTGTTGACGTTGAAAGACTGGACGCCGGAACAGATTCTGGCGGTGCTGGATAAAGCCAAAACCCTGAAGGCCGATTACGGCCCTTATCAGGACGCCCTCAAGGGGAAGAGCGTGGCCACCCTGTTTGAAAAGCCATCGCTGCGGACCCGGGTCAGTTTCGATGTGGGCATCAATAAGCTCGGTGGCCATGCGGTCTACCTGGATCAACAGAATGGCGCCCTGGGTAAACGCGAGTCGGTAAAAGACTTCGCCCAGAACCTGTCGCGCTGGTGTGATGCCATCGTGGCACGGGTGTTCGATCATGCCACCCTGGTGGAGCTGGCTGAGCATGCGACGGTGCCGGTGGTCAATTCGCTGTGCGATCTGTACCACCCGTGCCAGGCGATGGCCGACATGCTGACCATCATGGAACACAACCCCAATTGGCAGCAGTCCAAGCTGGCGTACGTCGGCGACGGCAACAACGTCACCCATTCGCTGATGATCATCGCCGCCAAGCTGGGCGTCGACATGGTGGTGGTGTGCCCTGCGGGCCACTTCCCCGATGGCCAGCAGGTACTGGAAGCGCAGGCGTTGGCGACTCAGTCGGGCGCCAGCCTGACCCTCAGCAGTGACGTCGCCGCCCTGGAAGGGGTGGACGTTATCTACGCCGATACCTGGATCTCCATGGGCGATGCCACGCCGATGGAAGAGATCAAAGCCAAGTTCGCCCCTTATCAGGTGAATGCACAGATGATGGCCGCCAGCGGCGCCAGTCATTTCCTGCATTGCCAACCCGCCCACCGCGAGGTGGAAGTGACTTCAGAGGTGATGGACTCGGAGCAGTCGCTGGTCATGGACCAGGCTGAAAACCGGATGCACGCCCAAAACGCAATTCTACTGACTCTGATTTAAAGGACACCCCCATGACAAAGATTAACAAAGTGGTACTGGCTTATTCCGGCGGCCTGGATACTTCCGCCATTATCCCTTACCTGAAAGAGCAGTACGATTGCGAAGTGGTGGCCTTTGTGGCCGATGTTGGCCAGGGCGCCGAGGAGTTGGTGGGCGTTGAGGAGAAAGCGATTGCTTCCGGTGCCTCCAGCTGCCACGTGGTGGATCTGAAGGAGGAGTTCGTCGGTCACTACATCAACCCGATCCTGCAGACCGGCGCCCTGTATGAAGGCACCTATCTGTTGGGTACCGCCATGGCCCGTCCCATTATCGCCAAGGCCCAGGTAGAACTGGCGCTGCAGGTGGGCGCCGACGCGGTGTCCCACGGCTGTACCGGCAAGGGCAACGATCAGGTGCGTTTCGAGTCCACTTATGCCGCCCTGGCGCCGCAGTTGAAGGTGATTGCCCCCTGGCGGGACTGGACCATGAAGTCGCGGACCGACCTGCTCAACTACCTGGCCAGCAAAAACATTCCGACCACCGCTTCGGCGGAAAAGATCTACAGCCGTGATGCCAACTGTTGGCACATCTCCCACGAAGGGGGGGAGCTGGAGGATCCAAACTGTGAGCCGTCCGAACAGGTATGGACCTGGAGCGTGTCGCCAGAGCAGGCGCCGGATGCGGCCGAGTACGTCACCCTGGGCTATGAGCACGGCGTGCTGACTCAGGTTAATGGCGAAGCCGTAACCCCGTTTAACGGCCTGAGCGTGCTCAACGAATTGGGGGCCAAGCATGGGGTCGGTCGCATCGACATCGTCGAGAACCGCCTGGTGGGCATGAAGTCCCGCGGCTGTTACGAAACCCCGGGTGGCACCATCGTCAATGCCGGCCTGCGTGGCCTGGAGACGCTGGTACTGGATAAGTCGGCGTTCAAGTTCCGGGAACAGATTGGGCTGGAGTTCTCCCACGTGCTGTATGACGGTCGCTGGTTTACTCCGGTGTCCAAGGCATTGCTGGCGGCGGCCGCCAGCCTGGCCGAGCCCCTGACCGGCGAGATCGTGGTTAAGCTGTACAAAGGTCAGGCGGTGGTGGTGAAGCGGACCAGCCCCAACAGCCTGTACTCGGAAGCGTTCTCCACCTTTGAAGAGGACGAAGTCTACAACCAGAAGCACGCGGAAGGCTTCATTCGGTTGTTCTCATTGTCGAGCCGGATTGCGGCCCTGCATAAGGAGCAGAACTGATATGGCGTTATGGGGTGGGCGGTTCAGCGGCGCTGCAGACAGTCGCTTTAAGCAGTTTAACGATTCTCTGCCGGTGGACTACCGTCTGCTGCAGCAGGACATCACCGGATCCATCGCCTGGGCCGGTGCCCTGACCCAGGTGGGGGTGCTGGATCAGCTGGAGCACGGCCAATTGGTTCGTGCCCTGCATCAGCTGGCCGAGGAGGTGACCGAAGAGCAGATCCTGGCGTCCGGCGCCGAGGACATCCACAGCTTTGTGGAGCAACAACTGATCGCCAAGGTCGGTGACCTGGGCAAGAAACTGCACACCGGCCGCTCCCGTAATGATCAGGTGGCCACGGATCTGAAACTCTGGTGTAAAGATCAGGGCCAGATTCTGGTGGAGGCGCTGGTGAAGGCGCAGCAGCAGTTGCTGATCCTGGCCGAACGCGAAGCCCAGACCGTGCTGCCTGGCTACACCCACCTGCAGCGGGCTCAGCCGATCACCTTTGGTCACTGGTGTCTGTGTTATGTGGAGATGCTGGAGCGGGACCTGACCCGGCTTAAAGATGCCCTTAACCGGCTCGACACCTGCCCCCTGGGCAGTGGCGCACTGGCGGGAACCGCCTACCCGGTGGACCGGCTTAAGCTGGCTCAGGAGCTGGGTTTTCGCGGAGCCGTCAGCAACAGCCTGGACGCGGTCTCCGATCGGGATCATGTGATCGAGCTGTGTGGGGTGGCCGCCACCTCGATGATGCACCTGTCGCGGCTGGCGGAAGACATGATCTTCTACAACAGCGGCGAAGCCGGTTTTATCGAGCTGGCGGACGCGGTCACGTCCGGGTCCTCGCTGATGCCGCAGAAGAAAAATCCCGATGCACTGGAATTGATTCGGGGCAAGACCGGCCGGGTCTACGGCTCGCTGATGACCATCATGACCACCATGAAAGCGCTGCCGATGGCCTACAACAAGGACATGCAGGAGGACAAGGAGGGGTTGTTTGACGCCCTGGATACCTGGCTGATGTGCCTGGACATGGCGACGCTGGTGCTGGAAGGGGTGCAGGTCAACAGTCAGCGGACCCTGGCGGCGGCGCAGCAGGGCTACGCCAATGCGACCGAACTGGCGGATTACCTGGTGGCCAAAGGGATTCCGTTCCGGGAAGCCCACCACATTGTCGGTGAGGTGGTGCTCGGCGCCATCGCCCAGGGCAAGCCGCTGGAGGACTTTACCCTGCAGGAGTTGCAGGTGTATAGCTACCGCATCGAGTCGGACGTGTATCAGCACCTGACCATCGATGCTTGCCTGGCCAAGCGGGAAGCCTTGGGGGGCACCTCCATCAAGCAGGTTCAGCATGCGCTGTCACTGCAAAACGACTCGCAGATCGAATCGCCGGCCATCGAAGAGGCGCTGGGAGCCAGTCAGCAGCGACTCAATGCCCACAAGGCCGAGATGCTGATGGTGCGCCCGGCCCGATTGTCGGACGTGGATGCCATTCACACCATCAATGGTCACTGGGCCCTCAAGGGCGAGACCCTGCCGCGCAGTCGCGACGATCTGCTGCGTGACATTCTCGATTTTGCGGTGGCGGAACAGGACGGCGAAGTCGTCGGCTGTGCCTCTCTGTACATCTATGAGACCGGGCTGGCGGAGATGCGTTCCCTGGGGGTAGACCCCAACAACCATGGTCAGGGACAGGGTAAGGCGCTGGTGGATTACATGCTGCAGCGGGCGCGTGAGTTGGAACTGAAACGGGTGATTGTGCTGACCCGAGTACCACAGTTCTTTACCAAGGCGGGCTTCAATCACACCGATAAGGAGACCTTGCCGGAGAAGGTGATGAAGGATTGCGACCTGTGTCCGAGAAAGCATGCCTGTGACGAGATCGCCATGGAGTACTGCTTCTGATTTCGATCCGAGCCAGAAAAAACGCCGCTGTTTAGCGGCGTTTTTTTATGGTGGCGGGTTAGAACAGCTCTTCGGTTTCCTGTTCGAATACCGGCTGCTCTTGTTGCTGGTTGTCCGCGTACTCGGTCGGCTCGGTGCCGGCGACAAAGAACTCGAACCGAGAGGTGTAATCGTTGCGCCGTGACAGTTTACCGGACGCCAGATCGATGCGGGCGGTGACCACCCCTTCCGGTGGTGTCATCGGTACCGTGGGTACCCCCTTGAGGGCCTGGTTCATAAACTGGTTCCAGGCCGGGCCGGCGGTCTTGGCACCGGACTCGGCGCCGGTGATCTGGTTGCGGGGGCCGTAGTTGTCCCAGGCGGTGCGCCCTAACTGGCGGCTGTGGTTATCAAAGCCAACCCAGGAGGTGGCGACGATGCCGGGGCCAAAGCCGCTGAACCAGGTGTCTCTGGATTCGTTGGTGGTACCGGTTTTACCACCGATGTCCCGACGTTTGATCAGCTGAGCCGCCCGCCAGGCGGTGCCGTTCCAGCCGGTGCCCTTGCTCCAGTCGCCGCCGCCCCAGATGACGCTGCTGAGGGTGTCTTTGATCAGGAAGGCCACCTGAGGAGACAAAATTCGCGGCGCCAACTGGCTGGCGGGGATCAGGCATTGGGCCTGAATGTCGACGGCGTACTGCTCAGGTTGCTGTTGCAATGCCTGCTCACACTCGGCACAGGCGATCTTGGGCTGGGCCTGATACAGCACCTGACCGAAGCTGTTCTCGATGCGCTCGATGACGTAGGGCTCGACCTTAAAGCCGCCGTTGGTGAAGGTGGCAAATCCTCGGGCCACGTCCATGGGCGTGGCGACGGCACTGCCCAGTGCCAGCGATTCGTTGCGCGGCAGGTCGTTGCGATCAAAGCCAAACTTCTGCAGTTGGGCGATGGCACCATCGATGCCGACATGGCGCAGCGTCCGTACCGCCATGACGTTGACCGACTGACCCAGACCCCGTCGGACCCGGGTGGGACCGGTGTAGACGTCGGGGGAGTTCTTGGGGCGCCAGGCGGTTCCCTGGCTGCGATCCCACTGGTTAATGGGGGCGTTGTTGACCAGAGTCGCCAGGGTATAGCCCTGTTCCAGTGCCGCAGAATAAATAAAGGGTTTAATGTTGGAGCCTAACTGGCGCTTGGCCTGGGTGACCCGGTTGTACTGGCTGTCCTGGAAGTTGTATCCGCCCACCAGGGCCCGCACGGCACCGTCGTCGGGGTTCAGAGCCACCAGGGCACTGCTGACCTGGGGTACCTGCGCCAGCATCAGTCGTTGCGGCTGCTGGCGCACCCAGATGAGATCCCCTTCACTGAGGATATCGCTGGCCTGTTTCGGGGCGGCACCCTGGCGGGTGTCAGAAATAAACTCCCGTCCCCAGTTCATGCCTTCCCAGCTCAGAACCGCATCGCTGCCGTCGGCCATCATCAGCATCGCTTGTTTGGCTTCGGTGCTCATGACCACGGCCGGCAGCAGATCCTGAATCGGCTTGGTGTCGGCCAGGGTCTGCAGAATGCGGTCGCGCTCCCATGGGGTGCTGGCGCTGGCATCGTTGCGGGCGGTGTCCAGTGAGCCGGTGCTGGCCAGGGCGGTATCGGCCGCCGGCTGCGGTTGCCACAACGAAGCGATGGGGCCACGGTAGCCATGGCGGCGATCGTAGCTGTACAGATTGTCGCGCAGGGCCTGCTGAGCCTGACGCTGGGTGGTGGTTTCGATGGAGGTATACACCTGGTAGCCACCGGTGTAGGCGGCGTCTTCGCCGAAACGCTCCACCATGATCTCACGGGCCATTTCGGCCACGTAAGGGGCATCCAGTTCGATCTCGGCACCGTGGTAGCGAGCAGAAATAGGCTGAACCCGGGTGTCGTCGAACTGTTGTTGCGAGATAAAGCCGACGTCCAGCATGCGTCCGAGCACCACGTTGCGGCGGGTGAAGGCGCGCTGCGGATTGCGAATCGGGTTGGCGGCGGAAGGTGCCTGTGGCAGTCCGGCGATCATCGCCATCTGCGCCAGCGTCAGCTGATCGACGTCTTTGCCGTAATACACCTGGGCGGCGGCGCCAACTCCGTAGGCCCGGTTGCCGAGGAAACTGCGGTTCAGGTACAGCTCCAGGATCTCCTCCTTGGACAGCAGCTGCTCGATCTTCAGGGCCAGAAAAATCTCTTTGACCTTTCGAATGTAGGTTTTTTCCCGGCTGAGGAAGAAGTTACGGGCCACCTGCATGGTGATGGTGCTGGCTCCCTGGGCTTTTCGACCTGTGGTGATCAGCACCACTGCCGCCCGAATAACACCGATGGGATCGACCCCTTTATGCTCGAAAAAGCGGGCATCCTCGGTGGCCAGGAAAGCATCGATCAGCGGCTGTGGCACATCCTCGTAACGCACCGGGATGCGGCGTTTTTCACCAAACTGGGACAGCAGGGCACCGTCTTTGCTGTAGATGCGCATCGGGGTTTGAAGCTGCACCGTTTTCAGGCTGTCGACGTCCGGCAGGGTCGGCGCAATCCACAGATACAGCGCCGCCAGAGCCCCCAGACCCAATACCCCACAAAGCACCAAAAACAGAAAAATTCGCTTAAACCAGCTCACCAGCCACCTACTCAGGATCAATCACAGCGGACCAGTATACTAAGATGGGCCTGAATGCTCAAAAATCATCAGGCTGAGTTTTGAGCAAGCCGACGCCGGTCTGGCCGGCTTGTGCTACGCTCAAAAGACGCAAACGGAATTGCGGCCGCTCAGGATACAGGTGGATGCTGTCTTTGTTTTCCCGCTCTGCCCCCACTTTCGTTGGGGTCGACATCGGAACCTCCCAAATAAAAGCCGTGGTGTTGGACAACAGCGGCGCGGCCCCCCGCATTGGTCATGCCTGCAGTGTGGCCATCGATCCCAGCGACGGTGCCGACGCCCTGGCGGCGGCCATGAAACGATTGCGACAGCAGTTGCCGGCCGGCAGTGAACGGGGCGCAACGGCGGTCAGTGGTGCCACGGTGATGACCAAGGTGATCACCATGGAGGCCGGCCTCAACGATCTGGAGCTGGAGACTCAGATCGAAATCGAAGCCGATAGCCTGATTCCCTATCCCCTCGACGAAGTGAATCTGGACTTTGAGCGCCTGGATAGCATCGATGGCAACCGGGTCGAGATCCTGCTCAGCGCCTGTCGGCGGGAGGACGTGCATGCCCGGGTGGAGGCGCTGGCGGCGGCGGAGCTGCGCACTGAGGTGGTGGACGTCGAAGCCTACGCGCTGGGGCGGGCCGCCGCCATGATGGTGGTCTCCGAAACGGTGGTGGCCTTGGTGGAGGTCGGCGTCAGCAAGACCTGTGTGGCCATCAACTGCGGTGACCAAACCACGTTTGTGCGTGAGCTGTCACCGGGTTCGAGTGCTCTGGATCCTGACGACAGCGACCCCGATGTGGCGCAGTTGGCCCAGCAGCTGCAGCGTACCTTTCAGATCTACGTTAACGGTGACACCAGCAAGGCCATTGGTCGGGTGTTGATCTGCGGCGCCATGGCGGAATCGTTGCTGGCACCGTTGCAATCCGCCCTGTCCATTCCCTGTTCGTTGGCCGAGCCCAGATCGGTGTCGCTGCCTGAGCCGCTGCCCGCCAGCGCCTACATGGTGGCTTGTGGGCTGGCCCTGAGGGGGAGCGATGGCACACATTAACTTACTGCCGTGGCGAGAGACCCGACGTCAGCAACTGAAACGCCGGTACCTGGGACTGTTGCTGGTGTCAGTGCTGGCGGCGGTGGTGTTGGTGGTGGCGGTAGAGCAGGTGTTGTCGGCGCTGGTGGCGTCTCAGCAGCAGCGCAATCAGTTTTTGCAGCAGCAGATCGGCGAGGTGGAGCGGCGCATCGCCGAGGTGGCCGAGGTACAGCGCCAGTCTGATGCTTTGCATCAGCGGCTGGACCTGATCGTGGATCTGCAGCGTCACCGCAGTGTGCCGGTGCACCTGATGTCGGAGCTGCACCGGGTGGTGGTGCCCGGAGTGTACCTAACCGAACTGATGTTGCAGGGATCGACTCTGCGTCTCAGCGGCTTCTGTGAATCCAACAATCACCTGGCCAACCTGCTGCGCCAGGTGGATGCCTCGCCATGGTTGTTCAATGCCCGAGTACAGGAGATCGTCGCCAGCCGTCAGCAGTCGTTGCGTCAGCACCGTTTTAGCCTGTCGATGTCGCTGTCGGCCCAGCCGCGACCGACCGAGGAGGCGACCCCATGAACCTTGAGCAGTTTAACGAGCTGGATTTTGACAGCATCGGCAGCTGGCCGCCGATGGCGCGCTGGGCTCTGAACCTGATGCTGGTGATGTTAGTGCTGGCGGCGGGGGGCTACCTGTGGATTGGCGAGCGCTACGGCGAGTTGCAGGCCGGCGTTCGCCAGGAGCGGCAGTTGAAGCAGGAGTACCGGGACAAGTATCAGTTTTCCGCTCACCTGGAGCGTCATCAGCTGGAGTTACAACAGACTCGGCTGGAACTGCATCAACTGTTGAGCATGCTGCCGAGCCGGGATGAGATGCCGGGGCTGTTGGATGACGTCACCTTCCTGGCGACTGAAACCAATCTGTCCATTGTCAGCATCGGCTGGCTGCCGGAGCGCACCGGTGAGCTGTATATCGAACTGCCGCTGAGCATCGAACTGCGAGGTGGCTACGTGGAGTTCGGTCATTTTGTGGCTGGAATGGCGGCGCTGCCACGGATCGTTAGCCTGGATGATTTTTCCGTTACCCGGCAGGAGACACAGCTATCGATGAAAGTGGTGGCCACCACCTACCGGTTGTTGGCGTCGGCGGAGGCACCGTGAGCGGCGGTCGGTGGTGGTTGTGGGCAGGGCTGCTGTTGAGCGGTTGCCAGGGGGATACCGGCGATCTGCAGCGGTATCTGGAT
The DNA here is from genome assembly GCF_000425405.1 of Ferrimonas kyonanensis DSM 18153. Classification (GTDB taxonomy): domain Bacteria; phylum Pseudomonadota; class Gammaproteobacteria; order Enterobacterales; family Shewanellaceae; genus Ferrimonas; species Ferrimonas kyonanensis. The sequence goes on from NZ_AUDJ01000024.1 coordinate 16,898, forward strand.
CAGGTTCATGCCAATCCGCCCCCGTATCAGGGGCGCCCCCGCAGTCTGCCCCACTTCGAACCGGCTCGTTATGATCCAGGCGCAGGCCGCAGTCCGTTTATGGCAGCCCCCATGGTAACGACGTCGGCGGCTCAGACCGCAGATCGGCCCGGTTGCCTGGGCCCGCCCGCCGGAGTGTCTGGCCATCCGCTGCAGGGTGTGGCGCTGGACAGCCTGGTGATGCGGGGCACCCTCAGTGACCGTCATAATCGCTGGGCGCTGCTGGAAACCGCCGATGGTCTGGTGCACCGGGTTCGGAAAGGGGATTTGGTGGGGATCTTTGCCGGGCGGGTGGTGGCAGTGCACGGCGATCGGGTGGAGTTGGTGGAACGGGTCGAGCAGGGGCTGGGCTGTTACGTCGAACGTCAGGCCAGAATCGTGTTGGTGAGTCAGGACAAGGAGCGACTGTGATGAGAGGGCGGGCATTCTGGGCGGCGGTGCTGATGATGATGGCAACCTCGGTGCAGTCGGCGTCATTGCTGCGGGTAACGGTGGCGGATGAACCGGGCAACCAGTTGCAGCTGGGGTTGGAGTTTGATGGCCCCACCCAGACACCCCAGATTCAGTATCAGGCCCAGTCGCAGCAACTGTGGCTGGACTTTGACGGCGCCGAGTCTGCTCTGCCCGACGGGGTGATCGAGGTGGACGCCCAGGGCGTGGAACAACTGCAGGCACGCAACCGGCCCCAGGGGTTAAGGGTGGCACTTCAATTGACGGCGGCACGTCCGTATCAGGGCCGTTGGCAGGGCGATCGTTACCTGCTGACCTTTGCCGACGCCAATGCCGAGGTGGCGGCGCTGCGCCAGGGCAGTGACAGCGCGGTGGCACTGACACAGGTGCGCGGCATCGAGTTTCAGTCGCCTCAGCCTGGCGTGGGGCTGCTGAGTCTGCATCTGAATCAAGCCCTGGGCGGGGTGCAGGTGATTGAACAGGGGCGGGAGGTACGTTTGCTGTTGCCGGACAGCGAACTTGCCGCTGACCAGTTGCTGGTGATGGACGTGTCGGAGCTGGAGACACCGGTACACAGCTATGAAACTTTCTCCGAGCCGGGGCTGACTTCGGTGTTACTCAGAGTCAGTGAGGCGGTGTCGGTGTCCCAGAGCCGCCAGGGGCAGACGCTGCAGATTCGGGTTGCCGGGCAGCGGTCCGAGACCGTGGCCGACACGGCCGTTTATCGGGGCAAACGACTGTCGATGAATTTTCAGGATGTGCCGGTGCGCACCGTGTTGCAGATCATTGCCGAGCATCAGGGGCTGAACCTGGTAACCAGTGATTCGGTGACTGGCAACGTGACCCTGAGGTTGAACGACGTGCCCTGGGATCAGGCGCTGGCGCTGGTGCTCAAGGTGCGGGGCTTGGCCAGCCGGCTGGATGGCAAGGTGCTGCTGGTGGCGCCCAGGGAGGAGCTGGCGGCGCAGCGGCAAAGCGAGTTGCAGCTGCAGCAGGAGGCTCGGCAGTTGGCTCCGCTGGTGGCCCGCCACTATAAGATCAACTACGCCAAGGCCGATGACATCGCTGCCCTGCTCAAGGGGGATTCCGGCAGCAATCGACTGCTGTCGGAACGGGGATCGGCCACGGTGGATGAGCGCACCAACATCCTGTTGTTGCAGGACACCCGGGCCCAACTGCAGGAGGTCGAGGCACTGATTGAGGTGTTGGATGTGCCGGTAAAGCAGGTGGTGATCGAATCAAGGATGGTCAATGTGCGGGACAACGTCGATTCGGAGCTGGGGATCCGCTGGGGGTTGTCGTCGGGTCAGAGTGATGGCTCGTTTTCCGGCAGCATCGAAGGCAATGACAGCATCCGTCAGGGCGTGGTGCCCGCCATCGGCGATCGCCTCAACGTGAATCTGCCGGCGGTGGCCAACAACGCCTCGACTTTTGCGTTTCAGGTTGCCAATCTGGGGGACGAATTCATTCTGGACCTGGAGTTGTCGGCGCTGGAGGCGGAGGATCGGGGTGAGATCATCGCCAGTCCCAGGTTGACCACCTCCAATCAGTACACCGCCTTTATCGAGCAAGGGGAGGAGATTCCTTACGAGGAAAGCACTTCCAGTGGTGCCACCTCGGTGGCCTTTAAGAAGGCGGTGCTGAGCCTGACGGTGACCCCGAGGATCACCTCCGACAACAAGGTCGTGCTGGATCTGCTGGTGACCCAGGATACGCGAGGACGGGAAAGCTCCAGCGGCGAAGTGGGCATCAATACTCAGAGAATTTCCACCCAGGTGCTGGCAAAAAATGGTGAAACCGTGGTACTCGGTGGTATATTTCAGAAACAGGAGTTAAAAACCGTCACTAAGGTCCCTCTGCTGGGGGATATCCCGTACGCGGGCTGGTTGTTTCGCAATACCCGCAACACGGCGATCAAATCGGAACTGCTGATTTTTGTGACACCTAAGATAATCATTGAGCAGTTTTAGCTCCCTGCCTCAGAGGAAGGGTGAGTCTCTATTGCCTTCACCTAGTCTTCCTTGCGATAATCGACGACCAAATTTATGTCACAGTGGTGTTTTAAAGCCATCTGCTGATGGTCGATTAGTTATAGAATTGAGTAATTAGACGTAGAAAATGGCTGAAAAAAGAAACATTTTCCTGATTGGCCCTATGGGTGCCGGTAAGAGCACCATTGGCCGCCATCTGGCTCAAATGCTGCATTTGGACTTTTACGATTCCGATCACGAGATCGAAGCACGCAGTGGTGCGGACATCGCCTGGGTGTTTGATGTTGAAGGTGAAGAGGGCTTCCGTCAGCGCGAAGCCAAGGTGATCGAAGAGCTGACCGAGAAGCAGGGCATCGTCCTGGCGACCGGTGGCGGCTCCGTCAACAGCAAAGACATCCGCAACCGTTTGTCCGCTCGCGGCATCGTGGTGTACCTGGAAACCACCATCGATAAGCAGGTAGCCCGCACCCAGCGCGACAAGCGTCGCCCGCTGCTGCAGGTGGACGATCCGCGTGAAGTGCTGGAGAACCTGGCCGAAGAGCGTAACCCGCTGTACACCGAAGTGGCTGACGTGGTCGTTCGTACCGACGATCAGAGCGCCAAAGTGGTGGCCAGCCAGATCGTAGAACGCCTCGGCTTCTGATCCCAATAAGAAGAGTGACCATGGAACGGATTCAGGTAGACCTGGGGCAGCGCAGCTACCCCATCATGATTGCCGAATCGGTACTGAAACAGCCGGATCTGTTTCAGCCCTATGTTGCCGGCCGCCGTTTACTGGTGGTCAGCAACGACGTGGTTGCTCCGCTCTACCTGTCGACCCTGACCTCGACCCTGGAACAGGCGGGGGCGACGGTCGAGTCGCTGGTGCTGCCCGATGGCGAGCAGCACAAGAATTTAGACAACCTGAATGCCATCTTCACCCGCTTGCTGGAAGCCAACTTTGGCCGTGATGCAGTGCTGGTTGCCTTAGGTGGCGGCGTCATCGGTGACATGGTCGGCTTTGCTGCTGCCTGTTATCAGCGTGGCGTTTCCTTCATTCAGGTGCCCACCACCCTGCTGTCGCAGGTGGATTCCTCGGTCGGCGGTAAAACCGCCATCAATCATCCGTTGGCGAAAAACATGATCGGGGCCTTCCATCAGCCTCAGGCGGTGTTTATCGATACCCTGTGTCTGGCGACGTTGCCGGCGCGGGAGTTTGCGGCAGGGATGGCCGAAGTCATTAAATACGGCATCATCTGGGATCGGGCGTTTTTCGATTGGTTGGCAGAACACGCCAATGCCCTGCAGCATCTCGATAGCCAGTTGATTGCCCGTGCCATTGGTCGCTGCTGCGAGATCAAGGCCGAAGTGGTGGCCGAGGATGAGACTGAGCGCGGTGTCCGTGCCTTGTTGAATCTGGGTCATACCTTTGGTCATGCCATCGAGGCCGATCAGGGGTACGGCGTGTGGTTGCACGGTGAAGCCGTGGCCGCAGGCACTGTGATGGCCGCCAGACTGGCTCATCGCCGCCAGCAGATGACCGACGACGAACTGGCTCAGGTGATCGCCATCCATGGCGCCTACAACCTGCCAGTGACGCCACCTCAGGAGATGGATTTGCAACGCTTCCTGGTGCCGATGCAGCGGGATAAGAAAGTGGTCGCCGGATCGCTGCGTTTCGTGTTGCCGGTTCACCTGGGTCAGGCCGAACTGGTTGCCGACGTGTCGCACCAGGAGCTGGCCGACATCGTCAATGCCAATGGCTGAATCGACGCTGCCCTTCTCTTTGCTGCCCAGCCAGCATGTCCTGCTGGAACGGCTGAAATACCTGATTGAATACGGTGACCATGCGATTCTGTTGCATGGCCGTCCCGGTGTGGGCAAGTCGGTGGTGTCGCGGGCACTGCTGGACAAGGCCGAGGGCTTTAATCAGGGCCTGATTCAGTGCCAGCCACAACCGGACCCGGCCCAGTTGCGGGTGGACATCCTGCAGCAACTGTTTACCAATCCGCTGTTTGATCCCCATGAACCGCTGGTAGACAGCTTTGAACGCATTCTGGCGGACAGCCAGCAGCGGCTGTTTGTGGTGATCGACGATGCCCATTACCTGCCTCAGGTGATTTTGGCTGAGCTGCTGGCCATTCTGCTGGGGCAGGAGCAGCGTCACTGGCGCATGACCCTGGTGCTGGTGTCGCAGCCGGTACTGGTGGAGCACCTGCTGGCGGAGTTGCCGTCGGAGTGCCAACAGCACCTGTTGCCGGTGACCATCGAGCCCTTGTCCCTGGCCGAGCAGAAACAGCTGTACCATCAGCTCACCGGCGATCGCCCTTTAGCGCGTTTTATCAGCCAGATGAGCATCGATGCTCAGTTGCAGCAATCCGATGGCAGTGCCGCGGCGGTGGTGGCTCTGGCTAAGGGGTTGTCCACCGGTAAGGCGATCCCGGTCAGTGCGCTGCGGCATCGGAACTGGATTATGGCCATCGCTACGGTCATTTTGATGTTGATGCTGTGGGTGTGGGTGTCGCCGACGCCGCCGGCAGAGATCGAACCCGAGCATGGTGGTCGCTCCGCCAGCGTTAAGCTGGTTGAAGTGGCCCCGGGCCTGCAGGAAAACCACGCTTCGGCAGCGGAGGCTGTGGAGGGGAAGGGTGTCCCGGGCAACGCCGAAGCAGCCTCAGAGGTGGCCGAGTCGGCGCAGTTGGGACTGGCAGGCGAATGGCAGGCCATTAACCAACCGGCCGCTCCCCTGCCTCAGCGCAAACGGAAACAGGCCGAGGCAGCGGATCCGCTGCTGGAGTCAGCCCGGGCCGGTTTGCAGGAGCTGGAACAGGAGTTGTCCCGGCCTAAGCCTAAGGTGGAGAGCCAGCCTAAGCCGAAGCCGGCGCCGACAGCAACGGCCAAGCCGGTGCTACCGTTGCCGCAACAGCCGCTGATGGAACGCCCGGCCAGCGGTTATACCCTGCAGTTGGCGGTGTACTCCTACCCGCAACTGGCGCAGCGTTACCTTCGCCGCCTGCCCTCAACCGACGGGCTGGCGGTATACAAGAAGCGTCGCGACCCCCAACCTTGGTTTGTGGTGGTCTACGGCGGTTATGTCGATAAAGCGGCGGCTCAGGCGGCCGTGGCAACCTTGCCACAATCGATTCAGGACAGTAAACCCTACGTGAAACCGGTACGGGATGTGCAGCGGGAGTTGCTTGAGCAACTCGATTTAGCTGCGTTTTTATCTGAGTGACGGTAGAATCACGTCTTTTCCACGGTGATTGGCGAGCGAATGAACATTAAGACGCGGGCATTTTTGAAATGGGCAGGCGGGAAGTACTCTCTCGTCGAAGAGATTGCCCGTCGCCTGCCAGACACCGACAGGCTGGTGGAGCCTTTTGTGGGCGCCGGCTCGGTGTTTCTGAACACCGATTATCCCAGTTACCTGCTGAGTGACATCAATCCGGATCTGATCAACCTGTATCAGACCCTGCAGACCGATTCCGATCACTACATTCAGGAAGCGCGGAAGCTGTTTGTGGCCGAGATGAACCACAAGCCGACATACTACGACATGCGCACCCGCTTCAATGCCACCAACGATACCTTCGAGCGGGCGGTGATGTTCCTGTACCTGAACCGCCATGGCTACAACGGCCTGTGTCGTTACAATAAGAAGGGCGGTTTCAACGTGCCCTTTGGCTCCTACAAGCGCCCCTACTTTCCCCAGAAAGAGCTGGAGTTCTTCGCCGAAAAAGCCCAGAAAGCCACCTTTATCTGCGCCGACTATCACGCTACCTTTGCCCAGGTGAATGCCGGTGATGCGGTGTACTGCGATCCGCCGTACCTGCCGCTGTCCAACACCGCCAGTTTCACCAGCTACGCCAGTGGTGGCTTCAACCTCGATGCCCAGCAGGCCCTGGCCCAGTGTGCCTATGACGCCGCCGCCAAAGGGGCGACGGTGCTGATCAGCAACCACGATACCCAGCAGGCCAGAGAGATTTACTGCGATGCGGATCGGCACGAGTTTTTGATGGTGAAACGCACCATCAGCCAGAAAGGGGCCGGCCGTAAGAAGGTCAACGAGATTTTTGCCGGCTACGGTCAGGCCTGAGCGGCGGCGTCGCTCAGTCGAGCACCGCAGACACCACGGCCATCAGTCCGAGCACAAACAACACCACCATCACCACCGCGGTGATCATGTAAGGCAGTGGCGACTGTTGACTGAAATCGTGTTGCCGATTGGCTTCGCTCTGAACTCCCAGCAGGGCGGCGAGCACGCTGGCCACCACCCGCAGCGGATTCATCGCTGCTCCATCGGCGAGTTGGCGTTGTCGGTGTCTTTATGAGTAGTGCGGTACAGCAGTTCCAGCAGATCCACATAGTGAAACTGATTCGAGCCGCTGCTGCCGGCCAGCCAGGTACGCCATTTCAGCGATTCGATGCTGGCATGGGCACACTGGTTGTCACAGTGATGCAGGTTCCACAGTACGGCTGCGCCCGTAGGCAGGGACAGGGTCAACACCAGTAGCCAAATTTTCCGTTTTTTCAGCATGGTTGCTCAGTCCTGGAACATGAAAGGTTACACAGTATAACAACCTGGCCACAAATTGAACACCCTTAATCGAGCCGGTCGGTGACAGAGTCTGTCACCGACCGGTTCATTCGCTGAATCAGTAGCTGAAGGTGACACCGACCACGTAGGTGTCGTCCAACTCCTCGTGGTAGGCGGCGCCGGCATACAGGTCGATGTTGGGGTGCACCACATAGCCGACGGTGGCCATCAGATCGTAGAAGCCGTCGCCCTTGTCCGGTTCGGCGTAGCCGCCGTGGAGGCTGACGTACAGCGGCTCGGTGATGTTGATGTCGTAGTTGACTTCACCGTACCAGGACTCCAGGGTTTGATCGTAGTGCAGGGCGGTACCGATGCCGTACAGATCCAGGCCGACGTGCCATTCGGTGGTGTGGCCACCGACATCGGCGTAGTAGTAGCGGATGGCACCGACATCGACACTGACGTCGTCGTTGATGGCAAAGGTGTAGCCACCGTACCAATCGATTTCGATCTCATCGTCGCCTTCCAGATCATAACTGGAGGCCCAGATTCCGGCATAGAGGCCGCTGTCATGGGCATAATCCACGCCGCCCTGATAGGCCACATCCTCATCGGACAGGGACACACCACGGAAGATGTAGTTGCTCACCAGACTGGCATTTACGCTGATTTCGTGCCCGCCATCCAATTCGACGGCGCAAACACTGGCGGAAGCCATTACCAGAGCGGCAACGGCAGAGGTTTTGAACAGAGTTGTCATCATCCTGACCCTTATTTATCAATTGGCATCAGTGCCATAAAAGCTTGAAAAACGAGTCGGACCTGGGGGGTAGTTATGAAACTAATTACTTTTTATTAACAATGCAAGGGCTTTTTGCCCCTTGGGTCGAATCGGTAATGGGGCTAAAATGAGCGCCAATAGAGTGACTTCAACCCCCCGAGGAAAGCTGATGAGCAAGTTTCTGATCGCTCCGTCCATTTTGTCTGCCGATTTTGCCCGCCTGGGCGAAGAGGTCGAAAAGGTGCTGGCGGATGGCGCCGATGTGGTGCATTTCGATGTGATGGACAACCATTACGTCCCTAACCTGACCATTGGCCCCATGGTGTGCCAGGCCCTGCGTGACTACGGCATTCAGGCTCCCATCGACGTCCATCTGATGGTGAAGCCGGTGGATCGCATCATTCCCGATTTCGCCAAGGCCGGGGCATCGATCATCACTTTCCACCCGGAAGCGTCTGAGCACGTCGACCGCAGCCTGCAGTTGATCAAGAGCCTTGGCTGTCAGGCCGGCCTGGTGTTCAACCCGGCGACGCCGCTGCACTACCTGGATTACGTCATGGACAAGGTGGATGTGATCCTGCTGATGAGCGTCAACCCGGGCTTTGGCGGTCAGTCATTCATTCCGGCCACCCTGGACAAGATTCGCGAAGTGCGTCAGCGTATCGATGCCAGCGGTCGCGACATTCGTCTGGAGATCGATGGCGGCGTGAAGGTCGACAACATCGGTGAGATTGCCGCGGCGGGTGCCGACATGTTTGTGGCCGGTTCCGCCATCTTCGCCAAAGATGACTACAAGGCCGAAATCGACAAAATGCGTGCCGAACTGGCTAAGGTCGCCGGCTAATGACGGACTTCTCTGCCATCAAGGGCATAGGCTTCGATCTGGACGGCACCCTGGCGGACAGTGTGCCGGATCTGGCGGTGGCCTGTGATGCAGCCTTAAAACAGTTTAATCTTGGGGGCTGCACCGAGGCGCAAGTGCGCCACTGGGTCGGCAATGGTGCCCGGGTGTTGGTGCAACGGGCGTTGGAGTCGGTGATGACATCGCCGTCCGAGGCGCTGGTTTCCGAAGCACTGGCGGCGTTTGAGTGTCATTATCAGGCCACCAATAACCGCGGCAGTCGCCTTTATCCGGGCGTGGCTGACACCCTGGAAGTGCTGGCGCGTCGTGGCTATAAGATGGCGGTGATCACCAACAAGCCGATGCAGTTTGTGCCCGAACTGCTGGAGTCGCTGGGCATTGCCCACTACTTCAGTCAGTGCCTGGGAGGCGACTCGCTGGCCGAGAAAAAACCGTCGCCGCAACCCTTGCACCATGTGATGGGGCAGTGGCAACTGCCGGCCTCGGCGTTCCTGATGGTGGGAGACAGTCGCAACGACATTCTGGCTGCCGAGGCAGCCGGAGTGGCCAGTGTCGGCCTCAGCTACGGTTACAATTACGGCGAGGACATTCGCCTGAGCCAGCCAACGCTGGCTCTGGATCATTTTGAAACTCTGCTGGCGCACCTGCCAGCGCAAACAGAAGAGAGCACAAGGGTATGACTAAACCTGTCGTTTTGAGCGGCGCCCAGCCGTCCGGCGAACTGACCATCGGCAACTACATGGGGGCGCTGCGTCAGTGGGTCAAACTGCAGGAGAGCCACGATTGCCTGTTCTGTATTGTTGATCAGCACGCCATTACCGTGCGTCAGGATCCCGAGGCACTGCGTAAGGCTTGCCTGGATACCCTGGCCCTGTACCTGGCGGTAGGGATCGATCCGAACAAGAGCACGGTGTTCGTGCAGTCCCATGTGCCGGAGCACGCGCAGTTGGCCTGGGTGCTGAACTGCTACACCCAGATGGGTGAGCTGAACCGCATGACCCAGTTCAAGGACAAGTCTCAGAAGCACGCCAGCAACATCAACGTTGGCCTGTTCAGCTACCCGGCACTGATGGCGGCCGACATCCTGTTGTACCAGGCCGATGAGATTCCGGTGGGCAGCGATCAGAAGCAGCATCTGGAACTGACCCGCGACATCGCCGCTCGGTTCAACAACGTCCATGGTGACATCTTCACCATTCCTGAGCCGTTCATTCCGCCGGTGGGCGCTCGAGTGATGAGCCTGCAGGATCCGACCAAGAAGATGTCCAAGTCCGATGACAACAACAACAACGTCATCGGCTTGCTGGAAGATCCGAAGAAGGTCACTAAGAAGATCAAGCGAGCGGTGACCGACTCTGATGAGCCGCCAGTGGTGCGTTTCGATATCGACAACAAGCCTGGTGTGTCTAACCTGCTGAGTATCCTGTCCGGTGCGACCGGCAAGAGCTTTGAAGAGCTGGAAGCGGAGTTTGAAGGCAAGATGTATGGCCACCTGAAAGGCGCGACTGCCGAGGCAGTCGTGGCCATGTTGGAGCCGTTGCAGGAGCGCTACACCGCCATTCGTAATGACCAGGCCTATCTGGAGCAGGTGATGCGCGATGGCGCCGCCGCCGCTCGGGAACGTGCCGCCAAGACCCTGAAGCAGGTGTATCAGGCCATCGGTTTCCCGGTGCTGTAAGGGTCAGACACAAAAAAGCCGGGCAGCTGCCCGGCTTTTTTTATGCCTGAGATCAGAGGAACTCGAACACCTTGACCACCTTGCGCACTCCGGCGGTATTGCGGGCAATTTCTACCGCTTTCTCGGCTTCCTCCCGGGTCACCAGGCCCAGCAGAAACACCTCGGCGTTTTCGGTGATGACCTTGACCCGGGTGCTGTCGAACTCGTCGGCGGTCAGCATGCGGCTTTTCACCTTGGTGGTGATCCAGCTGTCGTTGCTGATGGTGCTAAAGCCCACCGGGTTGCCGATGCGCACCTGGTTGTGTACCACCCGCACCTCCCGCAGGGGGCGCACCAGTTCAACGGCTTTGCTGCGCAGCATCTCGTTGGGCGCCTGCCCCACCAGCAGTATCGCCTGGTTCATGCTGATGGCGGTGATGTGGGTCTGGTTCTTGATGCCGTCATCGGCGCTCAGGGCGTTGTTGACCTTCACCTCCAGGGTTTGGTCATCAAACTGACTGCCCACACTGCGGCGATCGTTGAGCATCATCGCCCCGCCGACGGTGCCCACGACCACGGCGCCGGCACAGCCATTCAGGATCAGGACGATGAGCGCCATTACCCCCCAGCGCATATCAATCTTCCTGTTGCGGGAACAGGGTGCGATCGATGGAGTCGCACAGGCAGTGAATCGCCAACAGGTGCACCTCCTGAATGCGGGCGGTGCGATTGCTCGGCACTCGAATCTCCACATCCCGGTCGGACAGCAGGCCAGCCATGGCACCGCCGTCTTTACCGGTGAGGGCGATGATGGTCATGTCGCGGTTGACCGCCGCTTCCATCGCCTTGATGACGTTGTCGGAGTTGCCACTGGTGGAGATCGCCAGCAGGATGTCGCCGGGCTGACCCAGGGCGCGTACCTGCTTGGAGAACACCTCGGAGTAGCTGTAGTCGTTGGCGATGGAGGTCAGGGTTGACGAATCTGTGGTCAGGGCGATGGCCGGCAGGCTTGGACGCTCGGTCTCAAACCGGTTCAGCAATTCGGAAGAGAAGTGCTGCGCATCGCCGGCACTGCCACCGTTGCCGCAGGTCAGAATCTTGTTGCCATTGAGCAGGCATTGCACCATGGCGCCCGCGGCTTTTTCCAGTGACTCCGGCAGCGCCTCCAGGGCGTCAATTTTGGTCTGGATGCTTTCGGTGAAACTCTCTTTAATCCGCTCTAGCATGGATAACCCTCTTAAAATGCATTTTGAATCCAGTCGATGCGATCGCCCACTACGGTAACCACATCGAAGCGGCAGGGACGGTCATTCCAATCCCGCTGCTGTAAAAATAGGGCTGCGGTCTGGCGCAGTCGTCGTTGTTTGGCCTGGGTAACGGCGCCAATGGCGCCGCCAAAGCCCGGAGTCTGGCGGTATTTTACCTCAATAAACACCAATTCGTTACGCTGTTGCATCACTAAATCCAACTCACCTATTCGGCAGTGGAAGTTGTGGGCCACCGGCGTCAGGCCACGCTGTTGCAACCAGGTTTGCACCTGCTGCTCAACGATTTGACCTTTTTCCCGGCTCATTGTTCAGCGCGTAACTTGCCGCGGCGGTATTGAGCCCAGCCCAGCTGACGGCTGAGAACGCCCTTATCGGTGACCGCTAACTGCCCCGACAGCCCTTGAACCCGGTAGCCGGAGAACACCCGCATCTGTGCCAGGCGGTCGATCAGGGCCCAGCTGTCGTGGCCCATGGCGTACAGGCGCAACTGACTGTCGCTGCGATCCGGCCACAGAGTGTGGACCTGCTGGCGATTGGTGGTGTTGCCCAGCAGCCACGGCATGTCACTGACGTACAAGCCATCGAGCTCGCCTCGAGCCTGACGGCTGTCGCTGCGGGCATTGGCGCGACTGCTGGTGTACAGCTGTGGGGGCTCGGCGAACACCGCGATGTTGACGTCGATAAACGGCTTCAGCAGCCTAACCTCGTTGACGTCGGCCACCACGAAGATGGCGTCGATGTCGCGGCGGGAGCGGAAGTCGGCAATGGTCTTGTTGCCAAAGGCCTGTTTCACTTCGGCAATTTGAGCCAGGCTGGCATCCACCAGCAGCGCGCTGCGAACCGCCGCCTGCATGGTATCGGTGCGATCAAAGTAGTGTACTTCCACCGGCTTGCTGGTGAGGGTCTGCCAGGTGGCATCGAACTCCCTGGCCATGCGCCGGCCCACCGATGAGGCGGGAGCCAACACCAGTGGCGTGGTGCGTCCGTCCTGATACAGGCGTTCGGCCACGTGCATCGCTTCCTCTTCCGGCGACAGGGCGAAGAAGAAGTGGTTGTCTTCGTTATTGAACTCGATGCCCGGTTGATTGAGCATCAGCATCGGCAACTGCGGATCGGCGATGGCCATCACCTTGTCGACATTGGTTTTCAGCAGCGGGCCGATGATGAACTCGGCGCCGTCGCTGACCGCCTGTTGATAGGCGTCGGCCGCATCCAGCTTGCCGGTGTCGTAGAAGCGCACCTGACGGCCGGTTTCCTGCTCCAGGGCCCGGGCCAGGATGCCATCCTGAATCGACTTGGCCTGGGCGGCCACTCGGCCACTCAGGGGCAGCAGCACGGCTACGGCCTGGGGCCGGTAAGGCTGTACTGTCAGGGCCAGTTGCAGATCCGCCGGCAGATTACGGGCCGCCGGGTGCTGCGGATTATCCCGTTGCCAGCGGGCCAACTCGCCCACCAGGGTCGAGGGTTGAATGGCGAAATGCTTGGCCAGCCACGCCAGTTCCAGCCAGCCGCGCCACAGCGGATCCTGAGACTCGCCGATGGCGGTTCTCAGCTGGGTTTCATCGGCCTGGCCCAGGCTTTGCCACAGGCTGTCCTGGCTTTGCTGGCGTTCCCCCTTGGGCTGGTAGCGGGACAGGGTGTAAAACGATGCCGCCGCCGGTAGCGGTGCCGCCGACGCCTGGTACAGCTCACCTTTCAATCGGTAGTAGTGTTGCCACTGGGCGTTGCTCAGGGGCCAGTTCAGGGGCCAGTCCAGCAGAGTCAGGGCTTCGGCGCGTTTCTGAGCCGCCATCGCCTGTTCACTGAGCAGCAGCCGGTATTCCGCCTGTAACTGGGGGGCCTGGCCCAGACGCGACTCCAGCCCAGTCAGGATCTGAGCGGCGTCGGCCAGATCCCCCTGTTCGGTGTAGGCCCGGGCTGCCAGCAGCAGCCAGCGCTGCTGTTTGTCGCCCTCAGCCTGGCTGGCTTGTTGCAGGTAATACTGCGGCGTGTCGGTGACCACCCCCAGCTCAACCTGAGTCTTTGGCGCCGACGTCGGGGCGCTGGGGCCCGAGGCGCAGGAGGCCAGCAGCATGGTCAAAGCCAACAGACTGGCGGTTTTTGCCAGTTTTGAGGAGAAGTTTTTCAACACCGGAACCCACTCTGATAAAATCACAGCCAATAGTGTAACCCTCTGTCGATGCTAAACCAATCAACAGTCACCAAGAGTTTATCCATGGAATCCAAGCCAACGCTCTACATCGTGCCAACCCCCATTGGCAATCTGGACGACATTACCCAGCGCGCGCTGACGGTGTTGGCTCAGGTGGATCTGATCGCCTGTGAAGATACTCGCCACAGCGGCAAGTTGCTGAGTCACTTTGGTATTAAAACCAAAACCTTGTCGGTTCACGACCACAACGAACGGCAACGGGCGCAGTGGCTGATCAGCAAGCTGGACAGCGGCGAGTCCATTGCCCTGGTGTCGGATGCCGGTACGCCGCTGATCTCCGATCCGGGCTATCACCTGGTGTCTCAGGTGCGCGCCGCCGGCCACCCGGTGGTGCCGCTGCCGGGCCCCTGTGCCGCCACCACCGCCCTGTGCGCGGCGGGGCTGCCGTCAGACCGCTTCAGTTTTGAAGGTTTTTTGCCGGCCAAGAGTAAGGGCCGTCAGGATAAGCTGCAGGCGCTGTTGCAGGAGCCTCGCACCATGATTTTCTACGAATCGCCCCGGCGGGTGCTGGATACTCTGGCTGACGTGGTGGCGGTACTGGGGCCGGATCGGGACGTGGTGCTGGCGCGGGAGATCACCAAGACCTTTGAGACCATCGAAGGACGGCCGGCGGCGCAGCTGCTGGAATGGTTGCAGGAAGACGACAACCGTACCCGTGGTGAGATGGTGCTGATGATTGCCGGTTTCCGCATGCAGGACGATACCCTGCCGGCGGAGACGGTGAAAGCGCTGAAACTGTTGGCGCAGGAGTTGCCTTTGAAGAAGGCCGCTGCCATCACCGCCGAACTGTTCGGTCAGAAAAAGAACGCTCTGTACAAGTATGGCTTGGAGCAGGGCTGGTAGCGGGGTATACTCCCGCCTCGGAGTTGGCTAGGCAATCGCTGCCTCGTCGTTGTGTTCCTCTTTCGGGAGGGGCAGACGGGCGAGGGGGAGGAAAGTCCGGGCTCCACAGGGCAGGGTGCCAGGTAACACCTGGGAGGCGTGAGCCTACGACCAGTGCAGCAGAGAGCAGACCGCCGATGGCTCCTTCGGGAGCACAGGTAAGGGTGAAAGGGTGCGGTAAGAGCGCACCGCGCGGCTGGCAACAGTTCGCGGCACGGTAAACTCCACCCGGAGCAAGACCAAATAGGGGTTCATTGGTGCGGCCCGCACTGAACCCGGGTAGGTTGCTTGAGCCCAGGAGCGATCCTGGGCCTAGAGGAATGATTGTCCACGACAAGACCCGGCTTATCGGCCAACTCCAACCTACATTAGAAAAACCGCATCACCGTCAGGTGATGCGGTTTTTTGTTTTTTTTGGGAGAAATTGGCTCAGGTGGCCGCAGGCAACGGCGGCGGTGCCGGGGAGAGCGTCCACTCCGCTAACATAAGAGCGGCGGCTTATGGGCCAACGCCAACCTACAATAGAAAACCCGCTGATTCGACAGAGTCAGCGGGTTTTTGTTTAAAAGGGATTTACCCTGATGGCCGCAGGCAACAGCAGCGGTGCCGGGGAGAGTGTCCACTTCGCTAACATAAGAGCGGCGGCTTATGGGCCAACGCCAACCTGCAACTGAAAACCCGCTGATTCGACAGAGTCAGAGGGGGTTTTCCTCTGTGACGGGCACCGGGTGAGTTGTGGGATCGGTACAGCGAACGGCTTGGTGGTGTGGATGTTTCTTCAAGATAGATTGGCGCTTCGGATCTCAAAATGGGGAAAAACATGATCCAGCTCGGCTTTGGTGTGGCGGGATCGTGGTACAACTCACATTGAAAAATTGAACCCGCTTCACAGAGTGGCGTTCAATCCACATTTTGCACTTACATGGATGGTGCATACGGTCGATATCAAGATTTGTATGCCAGAAGAATCAAAGGCGGCAGTCGATCGCCGATAAAGGAGAGGTGTTCATGGCGAACCAACTTAATCAGTGGCTTCATCAGTGTTTTAGGGCCGTCGGTATTCGGTCGGTTAAACGTCAGTTTTTGGTGATTTATGCCCTGCTGTTCCTGTTGGCATCGGTCAATGCGGTGATGTTGTACGCCACTTCAGGCAATAGTGCCGAGATGATCAATGTCGCCGGGGCACAGCGAATGTTAAGTCAGCGCTATGCCAAGGAGGCGCTGCTGGTGGTGCAGGGCGGAGTCGATCACGCTGCCCTGGACAAAACTGTGGCCCGATTTGAGCGGGCCCATCGCCTATTGCTGGAGGGGGACGCCAATCGAGGCCTGCCACCGGTATCGGAACCCGCCATTGTGCAGCAGTTGAATCGAGTCGGGGAGTTTTGGAGTAGCTATCGTCAGCAGGTGGATGCCTATTTAATGGCGCCGTCGCCTCAGCAGCTGCCTCAGATTCAGGAGTTGTCGGTACAGGTGCTGAAAAACATGCATCAGGCGGTGGGGATGATGGCCTCGTCGGCCAATGCCACGGTAGCCTTGCAACAGCAGGTGGCTCTGGGCACCTCGGTGGCCATTTTGCTGATGGTGTTGCTGGGGCAGTGGTATGGCCGTTGCAGTCTGATTGAGCCCTTGGCTCAGATGGCCGTGGCGTTGCAGAAAGTCGGCCGGGGTGAGTTCTCCCACCCTATTGCCGCCACGGTGATCAGTCAAGACAACGAACTGGAGCAGCTGCACAGCGCTTACAACAGTATGTTGAGTCAGGTCAGTGCCCTATTGACCCGAATTCAGACGGTGACCGAACAGGTCGAGCAGCGGGCGTTGTCGGTTCGGCAAACCGCATTAACTGCCAGTGAAGGCATGACCCGTCAGTCTGATGAAGTGGCGCGCATTGCCCAGTCCATGAACGAGATGAATCTTACCGTGCACCATGTTACCAGTAACATTGCTCAGGCGTCGGAAGCTGCCACTCGGGCCGATGGTGAAGCCCACCTGGGCTCAGAAACGGTGGCGGACACCGCGGTAAGCATCAATGCCATGGCCTGCCAGGTGGACTCGGCCTCAGAGGAACTGTTGAAACTGGAGCAAGAGAGTCGCCAAGTGGGACGGGTACTGGAGGTGATCACCGGCATTGCCGAGCAGACCAACTTACTGGCGCTGAATGCCGCCATTGAAGCAGCACGGGCCGGAGAGCAGGGGCGTGGCTTTGCGGTGGTGGCCGATGAAGTCCGTTCCCTGGCGCAAAAAACCCAGCAGTCTACCGAGGAGATTGGCAACATCGTTCGGCGTCTTCAGAGCCAGGCTCGCAACGCAGTGTCTGTTATGGGGGAGAGTCGCGATCAGGCCCAGGGGAGTGTTCAGAAAACCGAACAGGCCAATGAAGCTCTGGGAAAAATCGTGACGTCGGTGTCGGTGATAAGCGATATGAATCGACAGGTTGCAACTGTGGCGGAGCAGCAAAGCGCGGTGGCCGAGGAGATGGATGCCAGCATGGTGAACGTGTCCAGTCTGGCTCAGGATACCTCCCAGGCGGCGGCCCGTATGCTGGCATCGGCGCAGCAGATTGAGCAGGAGATGCAGGAGCTGCACGGCCTGGTGGCGCGCTTTACTCACTTGTAATTATGCCGGCTCTCCGGTTCCGGGGAGCCGGCCTGTTGTCCGGTTCTGGGCAATCGCCGGGCGTCGCCCCGGATTTAGTGCCCGGCCAGCAGCGCGTCCGCCTGCTCCGGTTTATGGTGCACGGCCAGTTTGTCGATGATGGCCTGGGTGGCCGGGTTCATCCCTTCCAGGTTGACCGTGGCGCCCTGGCGCCGAAACTTGATCACTACCTTGTCCAGTGCCGACACGGCGCTGATGTCCCAGAAGTGGGCCTGGGACAGATCCAGGGTGACGGTCTCCACTGTCTCTTTGAAGTCGAAGCCTTCCATAAAGTGGTCTGCCGAGGCAAAGAACACCTGGCCGATCACCTGATATTCCCGCATCGACGGCTGCGGAGTCTGGCGTTTAACCACCATCAACCGGCTGATCTTATGGGCGAAGAACAACGAGGCCAGCAGCACGCCGACAAACACGCCCAGCGCCAGGTTGTGGGTCAGCACCACGATGCAGACGGTGGTCACCATCACGACGTTGGTGGACAGCGGATGCTGTTTCATCTGGGTAATGGAACGCCAGGAGAAGGTGCCGATGGCCACCATGATCATCACCGCCACCAGCGCGGCCATGGGGATCTGTTGTAACCACGGCCCCAGAAACACCACCATCAGCAACAACCAGGCGCCGGCTGCCAGTGACGACAGCCGGCCGCGGCCGCCGGACTGAATGTTGATGATCGACTGGCCGATCATGGCGCAACCGGCCATGCCGCCAATCAGTCCGGTGAGGATGTTGGCCATCCCCTGGCCCTTGCACTCGCGGTTTTTGTCACTGGCGCTGTCGGTCAGCTCGTCCACGATGGTGGCGGTCATCATCGATTCCAGCAGGCCCACCACCGCCAGTGCCGCCGAGTAGGGCAGGATGATCAGCAGGGTGTCCAGGGTCAGAGGCACATCCGGCCACAGCAAAACCGGCAGGGTATCCGGCAATTGCCCCATGTCGCCGACGGTACGAACATCGATATGAAACACCATGGCGGTGGCGGTCAGCACCACGATGCACACCAAGGGGGAGGGGAGGGTTTTGCCGATGAGCGGCAGGTAGGGAAACAAGTAGATGATCGCCAGTCCGGCGGCCGTCATCAGGTACACCTGCCAGGAGGCACCGGTCAGTTCCGGTAGTTGCGCCAATAGGATCAGGATTGCCAGTGCGTTGACAAAGCCGGTGACCACAGAGCGGGACACAAACCGCATCAGGCTGCCAAGCTTAAGGTAGCCACAGCCGATTTGCAGGACGCCGGTGAGCACCGTGGCGGCCAGCAGGTACGCCAGGCCATGTTCTTTGACCAGGGTGACCATCAGCAAGGCCATGGCGCCGGTGGCGGCAGAGATCATGCCGGGCCGACCGCCACTGAAGGCGATGACCACCGCAATGCAGAAGGAGGCGTACAGCCCGACTTTCGGGTCGACGCCGGCGATGATGGAGAAGGCGATGGCTTCGGGAATCAGGGCCAGGGCGACCACAATGCCGGCCAAAAGGTCGGCGCGAGTGTTGGAAAACCAGTGGGTTTTTAGGTGTTTTAGCATGAATATTCCAGGTTGCACACAGCCGCACGCCCTCCAGAAAGCCTGGAAGCGACTCGGTGTGTTAACAAAAGTGACGGGCACAACAAACCCTGCAGCGAGGTGCAGTCAGTCGCAGAGGACCAGAGTGTGTGGCGCGTGAATTGGCAATGAGTGCCGAGGGGGAGGATGAATTAAGGCGGCGTAATGGACACGGGGATCGAATCGTTCTCTTGTGGATTGTGGGGGCCGCAGTGTAGCAAAAGTCGCGGTGAAGCGTCCATGTGAAATGCGGGTCACCTTCCGGGTTAGCCGGGCTAACGCCTCGAACGATTTATCCTGCTGCCGGTGTCGCCGCAGTGTTGTTGCGGGCAAAAAAGAAAATGCCCCACCAACTCCGTGGCGGGGCAAAAGTAGGACGAACACAACCATTCAAGGTAGTCACAGTGTCAGTGACAGTTTCAACTTAACGTGGTGTGATTAAATATTCAACATTTTAAAATAAATATTTAACCTTTTTTAAACCACATTTCAGTCATTGTCATTAATAGTCACCCGTGACTGCGTTTTGCTAGGGGTTGAGATTTTCCTCGAACAACTCAAAAATGCGTCGATATTCATCCAGCCAACTGGAAGGCTGGCGGAATCCATGCGGCTCCACCGGGTAGATGGCGGTCTCAAACGTCGGCTTTTCCAGTTCAATCAGGCGCTGCACCAGGCGAACGCTGTCCTGGAAGAATACGTTGTCGTCCAGTACGCCGGTCATGATCAGCAGCGGTTTCTCCAGCCCCTGGGCAAACTCGATGGGCGAGCTGCGTTCGTAGGCGATGGGATCGACCTGCGGCGTATTGAGAATGTTGGAGGTGTAGCCGTAGTTGTAGTGGGCCCAGTCGGTGACCGGCCGCAGGGCGGCACCGGCCTGAAACGCCTGAGGCTGGGTAAATAGGGCCATAAAGGTCAGAAAGCCGCCGTAGGATCCACCGTAGGTGCCGACGCGCTGCTCATCCACCTGCAGCGCCTGGGCCATCCAGTTGACCCCATCGAGCATGTCTTCCACCTCGCTGTGGCCCATGTTGCGGTAGATGGCGGTGCGCCAGTCGCGGCCATAGCCCTTGGAGCCGCGGTAATCGATGTCCATCACCACGTAACCCTGCTGAGCCAGCAGGTTGTGGAACATGAACTCACGGAAATAGCCGGACCAGCCATAGTGGGCATTCTGCAGGTAGCCGGCACCGTGATTGAAGATCACCGCCGGATAGCGGCCCTGCCGCTTCTTGCTGTCGTTCTGTGGACGGTAGATGCGGGCGTACACCGGTTTGTCCTGATGGCTGGAGGGGATGGCGACCACTTCTGGCGTTTGCCAGGCGTAATCAAGAAACGCGTCGCTGCTGGTGTGAGTCAGCTGGCGGGCCTGGCCGCCAATGGGCTGAATGAACAGCTCCGGCGGGCGGGTGCGGCTGGAGGCGCTCAGCAGCAGCTGGCTTTCGTCCGGGCTGAGCCGGTAGTCCAGTCCCCCTTTGAGGTCGGTCAATTGCTGAATGTCGCCGCTGGCGGTGGCCACGCTGAACACCTCGTACTGGCCCGGGTGGTTGGCGTTGGCCTTAAACAGAAACTGGCTGCCATCGCGGCTCTGGGTCAGGTTGGAGACCACGTACTGCCCCTGGGTCAGGGCACGGGCCTTGCCATTCAGCGGCTTCAGATACAGCTGCGAGTAACCGGACTCCTCAGACAGGTAGTACAGCGATTCGCCATCGCGGCTCCAGCCAAACTCATTGTGGGTGTAGTTGACCCAGGCGTCGTCATGGAGTCGATGCTGACTGGTCAGGGTGCCCCGCTGCAGATCGACGGTGGCCAGCCAGCGATCCTTGTTGTCGGCACCGGCCTCCACCATCACCGCCAGCTTGCTGCCGTCCGGTGACCACTGAATGGCGCTCTGCTCCCAGCCCCAGTCCTGCATCAGCCGCAGGGTGCGCAGCGCCTTGGTCGACTGGTATTTTTCGCCATTGCGGGCGGCATTTTCCCGCTTCACCTCGGCCAGAACGTCGGCGTCGAAACCGGGCAGTCCTTCCCAGCTGACGTCGGTATGCTGGCCGGTGTCAGTATCCAAAATCACCAGTCGCTGCGAGGCCACTTCGGCTTCGGCGACCCGGGCGCGGGCTTTGACCGCCTCGACGTAGCCGCTTTTATCCAGGTAGTTGGGCATGATGTCGTGGTCTTTGCGCCAACTGCCGTCTTTGTCGGTGACCACCGCCAACAGGTAGCGCCCTCGAGGAGACGGGCTCAGGGTTACCAGCTTTTCGCTGCCATTGAGGTAGAACGGGCGCGGCGCCAGGGTCGGATCCGCCTGTTGACGCTGCTGCTGACGTTGGGCCTTGTCGGCGGCATCTAGGTACTGCTTGTCGACGTAGCGGATCAGCCGCTTCTGTTGCTGGGCCAGGTAACTGTCCGGCACCTTGGTGGCATCCGGTTTCTGGCCGAACACCAATTCGCTGTGCAGCCGGGTCAGGCCTGAGCTGGGATCTATGCGAAACAGCTTATTGCCACGGCGGATCAGCAGTTGGTTGTCCAGGGTAAAGCTGAAGTCATCCAGGGCACTGCTGTCCCGGGTCAGCTGACGCGGGCTACCGTCGGGAAGATCCATCACCATCAGGTTGCCTTCGTACAGCCAGGCGGCCAGTCGACCGTCTTCGCTCAGGCGCTTGTATTCGGCCCGGTGCCACTGTGGGTAGGCCAGGGCCTCGGTGTGGCCTTGAATGTCCACAAAAAACGGTACGCTCAGTTCAGAGCCGGCCTGTTTCTGCCAGTAAAAGAGGCCACTGCCGTCCAGGGCCCAGCTGGGGTCTTGCGGGGCGTTGCCCATCCAGTCCGGGTTGGCCATGATCCGCTTCAGGGTCAGGGGTTGGTCAACGGTCAGTGGTGCCAGTGCCGGCAGGGTGACGGCGGTGGCGGGGGAGGGGTCGGTGAAGGTGGGGGTGACCGAGGCGCAGGCCGTCACCAGGCTGAGCGTGCAACCCAGTCCAATCCATTTTTTCATTGTTGTGTTTCCTTCATGGGGGATAACTGTGGGTTATATCACACCTTGAAGGGCAGCTTAAAAGTTCGCGCCGGCTCAGTTGTGGCTGTTTTGTTTCAAGAAGTTATTCAGCAGTGTCAGCCCCTGTTCGGTCAGGATCGATTCCGGATGGAACTGCACCCCCTCCAGTGGCAACTGCCGGTGACGAAAGCCCATGATCTCTTGCTCGCCGGCGGCGTTGTCGCACCAGGCGGTTACCGTCAGGCACTCCGGCAGACTGGCAGGGTCCACCACCAGGGAATGGTAGCGGGTGACCCTCAGCGGCTGGTTGAGGCCCTGAAACACGCCGCGGCCATTGTGGTTGATCAGCGAGGTTTTGCCGTGCATTACGGTGTGGGCCCGCACCACCCGGGCTCCCAGGTGCTGGGCGATGGTCTGGTGGCCCAGACAAACGCCAAGAATCGGAATCCGGCCGGCAAAGTGGCGCACCAGCGCCAGCGACAGTCCCGCTTCATTGGGGCTGCAGGGGCCGGGGGAGATCACCAGGTAGTCCGGCGCCAACGCTTCGATCTCCGCCAGACAGGTCTGGTCGTTGCGACGCACCACCACTTGCTGCCCCAACTGCTGGAAATACTGCACCAGGTTGTAGGTGAAAGAGTCGTAGTTGTCGAGCATCAAAAGCATGCGGTCATCCGTTGTCTGCGGTTGCTGGGGGTAGTCGGGCGGTGGCATTCTACCTGTCCGGCACGCCAAGATCACCTTGGGGTGCACCATCAGTATGAGGTAAGGATGTCTCTGTTTGCGCTTTTGTTGGCGACGGCGCCGCTGTCGCTGCCCCCCATGCCTGAGCCGGTCAGTAATAACGCGGTGGCTGGCGTTCACGTCGATGGCCGAAATTACCTGCTCAGTTTTAATGGTTTGGGGTCGAACAAAGACCACCGGGATGTACACAACCGGGCCTGGGCACTGGCGCTGGATGGCGTCTCCCGTTGGCAGTCATTGGCTCCGGTACCCGGCCCGGGGCGATTGGCGTCGGTGGCGGTGGGCATCGGTGAATCGGCGTATGTGTTCGGTGGGTACACGGTGGCGGCAGACCACTCTGAAGTGTCGCTGGCGGACGTATGGCGGTTCGATGTGGCCAGCAATCGCTATACCGCGCTGGCGCCGATGCCGGTGCCGGTGGATGATGCGGTAGCGGTGGCCTATCAGCAGCGCTACCTGTACCTGATCAGTGGCTGGCATAACGACGGCAACGTCAACCTGGTGCAGCTGTATGACACCCACACCGATCGCTGGCAGCAGGCCAGTCCCTACCCGGGCACGCCGGTATTTGGCCATGCCGGTGCCCTGGCCGGCAATAGCCTGGTGGTGTGCGACGGTGCCAAAGTGGTGTATCACGACAGTCGGCGCCGCAGTTTTGCCGCCGAACCGGCCTGTTACCGGGGCGAGATCGATGCCGATAATCCGGCTCGCATCGACTGGCGCCAGGCTGCGCATCACAGCGGTGTGGCCCGATACCGAATGGCCGCCATTGGCCTGCCCGAGCGCGGTGAGCTGTGGTTTATCGGTGGTACTGAGACCCCGTACAACTACGACGGTACCGGCTACGATGGCATTGCCGCCCGTCCCAGCGATCGCATCAGCGTGTATGAGCTGGCCAGTGGCCGCTGGCGCAACCATCAGGATGCGGTGGCCACGATGGACCACCGCGGTGCCCTGAAGCTGGGGCAGCAGTTGTTGATACTCGGCGGTATGGGGCCGCAGCAGCGGGTGCTCGACACGGTGCGTCAGATTCCGTTGTCGGCGCCTACCCCCTGATTGCCGCCACGGTTACAGGTCTTTTTCTGCCGCTTCCGTCAGGCCTTCACTGGCGTCTTTGATCAGGGTAATGGGCGCGGTCAGTACCCCTTTGACCGAGCCCTGGACCACCCCTTCGGTGGCTTTGGCCACCACTTGCTCGGCGTCTTGAGTCAACCGCTGTGCTTCAGCCAGCACCTGGGGCGTCAGGGTACGGACCTCGGCGGACTCCGCTAACAGGGCTGGAATGGTGTGATCCTGCAGTTGTCGGCTCTGGGCCAGCAGCGCCGGAATGGTGTGGTCCTGCAGTTGTCGGCTCTGGGTCAGTAGCGCCGGAAGGCTGTGTTCGTTGATCAGCGCCACTTGAGTCAGCAGCGGCGGCATCACCTGAGTGCGAATCAGGGTCACCTCGTTGAGGATCGCCGGTACCGTCTGCTGCTGGAGCCGGGTCACCTGCTCCAGCAGCGCCGGCAGCTGTCGGTTAACGGCTTCCACTTGCTTGAGGGCGCCGGGCAGTTGCTGATTCACCCGTTCCGCCAGAGTCAGCCAGCGGCCGATTTGCACGCTCTGCTCCAGAGTCTGAACCTGCTGCACCAGTTGCGGCAGTTGCTGGCGAACCTGACGCACCTCCTGGCCGACCTGAATCAGGGCAAAAGCCAGGTAGGCGATGGCGGCGGCCAGGGCCAGCTGGACGATCGGTTTCAGTGTGGCTGTCATGATGCGGCTTCCGCTCCGTAGGGTTGTCACTGCTCTAACGCCATGAAAATGGGGGGGATTTCTGTATGAGGCGAGTGTATCACGTTGGCGGTGGGCGACGGCAGGGGCAAACAACAACGCCGCTCGGTGAGCGGCGTTGTGGGGGTAAGCGCGCAGGGCGAACTTACATGCTCTGGGTAAAGGTACGGGTGATGACGTCCTTTTGCTGTTCCAGAGTCAGGGCGTTGAAACGCACGGCATAGCCGGAGACGCGAATGGTCAGCTGGGCGTTGTCCGCCAGCAGCGCATGGTCGTCGTCGTTGGCGGCACCGGCTTCGACGCGCTCGCGGGCGTCCATCAGCTGCTGCAGAACTTCACGCTTGAGCACGTTGACGTTCAGGTGCTGACCGCCTTCACGGCCACTGGTGGTTTGACCTTCAACCGGCAGCTCCCGGTACTCAAACTCACCCAGTTGATCCAGAGAAACCGTTTCATCGGCTTGGTACTGGTCCTTGGCGGCCAGGCAGCGGGCTTGCTGTGCTTGCTTATCGATGAGCCAAATACTGCCTACCAGAGAAGCAGTTGCGGATTGTGTAATTTGAATACCTGTAACCATCTTCATACTTCCTATATTGAGGATTGGGTCAAGATTACGACATTCAAACCGCATTGACACATGATCAATTTCGTGGTGGTAAATGAAATCCACTCATCCGACAGGGTTTTTGCTTCATGCGAACCGTTGCTAATCCAGCTGTCACGGGCGCTGCAGCCGGATTTGGGTGTTGGAAAAATGATCAGAAAAAGCCGCTAACCCCCCGGAAAAGAAGTTGAAATTGAGTAAATTGATGCAGATTTTTAGTGCGGTTCCGGTAAATGCTTATGTTATAAATGGGACAAAATCATCGACACCGAGACTCCGTGAACGCCCATCTTCCCAAGCCTGAGGTTCTGCAAAACCTCGAACGCCAGTTCTGGCAATACCAAAGTCTGGCCGAGCCGGTGTTTTCCAACAAGCCCTCCATGGACGACGAAGTGGCCTTCGTCTGGCGTCATAAACTGGCGGTGGAGCGGGCGGCAGAGTTCAAGCGAATCCAGAGAAACCGTCAGCGGGACGAGCAGGAGCAGCGGCTGAGGCTGTTCTTTGATCGGGCCTATGCCGCCGAGCTGGATCGGCACCTGGAGCAGCCGCAATGGCTGCAGCGGGATCTCGGCATTCAGATCACTCAACTGGAGTTGCTGGAGGAGTTGCTGGACGACGACGGCGACATCCGCCGCCTCAGTCGCCTGATTGAGGCGGACATCTGGTTAAGTAAGGCACTGATTCGACACATCAACTCCAATCGATTCGATTTTCGGCGGGTCAATGACGTTCAGGATGTGCAACTGGCGATCAACTACCTCGGTTACGAGCGACTGCGCAACCTGTTGCCCGGGTTGATCTTCGAGCATTGGAGTTGGTCACCGAACCAGAGCCAGGGAATTCATCAACGCAAACTGTGGCGCTGGTGCCGGTTGATGAAGACCCGCAGCGCCCATTGGTTGAAGCTGGAGGGGTTGGATCCGCAGACTGCGCGGGTGTATTCCTGTGTGTTTGCCCTGGGGGCGATTCTGGTGCACCGTCAGGCCACCACTCTGTATCAGAGTATGCGCCAGTCCTGGCTGAGCCAGGCACGGTTGGAGTCAGGCAGTGAGGTGTATGAGGGGGTGCGGTTCTTACGGATGCCTTGTCAGCCCATCGCCGGGCACCTGCAGCAGCACCTGAAAGTGGCAGAGGCCTTTCTGCAGGGGATCGGCTATGAGGGCCGGTTTCTTGCTCTGATGCAGGGGCTACAGACGCCCTGGTTTAACAGCGATGCCGAGGCGCGCGCCCTGAGCCGGGCTTTTGGTGAGGTGGTGTACCTGACACTGGGCAGTCGAGTGATCAAGCAGGTGGAGGGGTTGGAGGTGATCACCGCCTATTATCAGATCCCTGAGGCCCGAGTAACGGCAGCGGTACGTTCCTGAAGCGGGTTTTTTCGCTGCATAGGCGGTCGTATTTGCTGCATGACTAAGTGAAACCAGCCTTTGGTGAAAGTTTTTTCGCTTAAATGCTAATAACTTGCATTAAGCTGCGGCACGTCTATAAAAACAGCAGCTTAAATAATGTTCGTGAACGAAAGCGGGAAAAATCAGTGCCTTTTATGGTGAATAATTACCCTTTTTAGGACGTTTTCTGTACCAGCCCGCAGTTTTGACTGCATTGCTACAATTTTATATGGTTGGTTGTTATCAGAATGATAATTAGGTCACGTTTGCATCCCCTGCAAAACAAAAGACCAAGGAGAATTTATGACAATGCAATCAACGCTAAACCGTGCTCTTTTCGACCAGGTAATGGTACCAAACTACAACCCTGCTGCGGTGATCCCCGTTCGTGGCCAAGGCAGCCGGGTCTGGGACCAGGAGGGCCGGGAGTTCATCGATTTCGCCGGAGGCATTGCCGTTAATTGTTTGGGCCACTGTCACCCTGCGCTGGTGGCGGCCCTGAAAGACCAGGGCGAGAAGCTCTGGCACCTGTCCAACGTGATGACCAACGAACCGGCCCTGCAGTTGGCCAAGACGCTGACCGACTCCACCTTTGCCGAGCGCGCCTACTTTGCCAACTCCGGCGCCGAAGCCAACGAGGCGGCCCTGAAGCTGGCTCGCCGTTGGGCACTGGAAAACGGCGGTGAACAGAAAGATCAGATCATCGCCTTCACCAAAGCCTTCCACGGCCGCACCTTCTTTACCGTGACTGTCGGCGGCCAGCCGGCCTACTCTGACGGCTTCGGTCCTAAGCCTCAGGGCATCGACCACATCGAGTTCAATGACCTGGCGGCACTGGAAGCGGTGATCTCCGATCGCACCTGCGCGGTGATGATGGAGCCGATCCAGGGCGAGGGCGGCATCATTCCGGCCACTCAGGCGTTTATGGAAGGGGTGCGGGCCCTGTGTGACAAGCACAACGCTCTGCTGATTTTCGATGAGGTTCAGACTGGTGTTGGCCGTACCGGCAACTTGTACGCCTATCAGCACTACGGTGTGGCGCCGGACATTCTGACCACCGCCAAGGCGCTGGGCGGCGGTTTCCCTATCGCGGCCATGCTGACCACCGCCAAGATTGCCGAAAGCCTGAAAGTGGGCACCCACGGCTCCACCTACGGCGGTAACCCGCTGGCCTGTGCGGTGGCGAACGCGGTATTGGGCGTGGTCAATACCCCGGATGTCCTGGAAGGGGTGACGGTCAAGCATCGTAAATTCCTCGAGGGCCTGAATGCCATCAACGACAAGTACCAGGTGTTCAGCGAAGTACGGGGCCAGGGACTGCTGATTGGCGCGGTGCTGAATGACGACTTTGCTGGCCGCGCTCGCGATTTCCTGGTGGCGTCGGCGGACGAAGGCCTGATGTGCCTGGTTGCCGGTGCCAATGTGGTTCGATTTACTCCCTCTCTGGTCATTAGCGACGAAGAGATCGAGTTGGGCCTGGCACGCTTTGAAAAAGCCGTTGCCAAAGTGAAACTGGGCTAACTCCCTCCCCGCCAGGGGCGGGCTGGAGTGGAGACCGGCCATGCTGAAAGTACGACCGATTGCGGAGCGGGATTACCCCGCCCTGCTGCAAATTGCTGAGGATTCCGGACACGGATTCACCTCGTTGCCCATCGATGAGACCTTGCTGAAAAGCAAGATCCAGCGATCGCTGCGCAGCTTCGCCAGGCAGGTGGAGGTGCCCGGTGATGAGCTGTACCTGATGGTGTTGGAAGACACCAGCAGTGGCGATGTGGTGGGCACCTGTGCCATAGAAGCGGCGGTGGGCATCGAAGATGCCTTTTACCACTACCGGTTGGGGAAAGACGTGCATGTCTCGCCGCAACTGGGGATTCGCCGTGAAGTCAGCACCCTGACCCTGTGCAACGACTACACCGGTGCCGCCGAGCTGTGCACCCTGTATCTGAAACCGGATTGGCGCAAAGACGACAATGGCCGCTTCCTGTCCATGTGTCGTTTCCTGTTGATGGCGGCCCACCCGCAGCGCTTCGGCGACAAGGTGATCGCCGAGATGCGTGGCGTCTCCGATGGCGACGGATCGTCGCCGTTCTGGCAGTGGCTGGAGCGGCACTTCTTTGGCATCGATTTTCCCACTGCCGACTACCTTACCGGCATTGGTGACAAGGTGTTTGTGGCTGAGCTGATGCCCCGCCACCCCATCTACGTCAACCTGCTGAGCCCGGAGGCCCAGGCGGTGGTCGGTGAGGTGCACGACAACACCCGTCCGGCACTGCGGTTGCTGGAGAACCAGGGCTTCCGTTGCCAGGGCTACGTCGACATCTTCGATGCCGGACCGACCGTCGAGTGTCAACGGGATCAAATCAAAGCGGTGCGGGAATCCGCCAGCTATACCCTCAAAGTCAGCGAGCACACCAGTGACGCCAACCTGATCGTCTGCGGCAGCGAACTGGCGCAGCTGAGTATCATTAAAGCCAATGCCCACATCGATGCTGAGGCCGGGGAACTGACCCTGAAGCCTGCCGATGCCAAGGCACTGGGATTAACCAACGGGGCAAAAGTCTGGGCCCTGGGACTGAACCGATAAGGATGTAACCGATGAGTCTTTTTATTAATGGCCAGTGGGTCGAGGGACAGGGTCATGAGATGCAGTCTCTTAACCCGGCCACCGCCGAGGTGATCTGGCGTGGCCACAGCGCCACTGCGGCTCAGGTCAGCGACGCGATTCGGGCGGCACGAGCGGCCCAGTTTGCCTGGTTCAGTCAGGGCATCGACGCCCGCCTGCAGGTGATTGAAGCCTACAAGGGACAGCTGGAGCAGAACAAGGAACAGATGGCAGTGACCATCGCCGAGGAGACCGGCAAGCCACTGTGGGAGACCCGCACCGAAGCGGCGGCGATGATCGGCAAAATTGGCCTGTCGATTACCGCCTACCACGAGCGTACCGGCAGCAAGGAGGGGGAAACCCCGGCCGGGCGTGCGGTGCTGCGCCATAAACCCCATGGGGTGGTGGCGGTATTTGGCCCGTACAACTTCCCCGGCCACCTGCCCAATGGTCACATCGTGCCGGCACTGATTGCCGGTAATGCCGTGGTGCTGAAGCCGTCGGAGCAGACGCCGAAAGTGGCGCAATTGATGCTGACTCTGTGGCAGCAGGCCGGCCTGCCCGACGGTGTCATCAACCTGGTACAGGGTGAGCTGGAAACCGGCAAGGCGCTGGCGTCCGACATCGACATCGACGGCCTGTTCTTTACCGGCTCCTCCCGCACCGGTCACCTGTTGCACCAACAGTTTGGTGGCGAACCGGGCAAGATTCTGGCGCTGGAGATGGGCGGTAACAACCCGCTTATCGTCCGCCAGGTGGCCGACGTCAAGGCGGCGGTGCACGACATCATTCAGTCGGCCTTTATCTCCTCCGGTCAGCGCTGCACCTGTGCCCGTCGCCTGTACCTGCCGCGGACCGCACAAGGGGAGGCGATCCTCGAGATGCTGGTGGCGGCCACGGCCAAGATTCGCGTCGGTGAGTACAACGCCGAGCCTCAGCCGTTCATGGGGTCGATGATCTCCGCCCAGGCGGCCGCCGGGATGGTGGAGGCGCAGCAGCGTCTGCAGCAACTGGGTGGTCAGTCGCTGATCGAACTGGCGCCACTGGTGCCCGGCACCGGCCTGGTTAACCCGGGTATCATCGATGTGACCGCCATTGCCGAGTTGCCGGACGAAGAGTACTTCGGCCCGCTGCTGCAGGTGATTCGCTACGACGAGTTCGATGAGGCCATCGAGCTGGCCAACCGGACCCGTTACGGTTTGTCGGCGGGACTGCTGTCCGATGATCGCTGTGAGTGGGACTATTTCCTGGCGCGCAGCCGTGCCGGTATCGTTAACTGGAACCGCCAGATCACCGGGGCCGCCGGTTCGGCGCCGTTTGGAGGCATTGGAGCCAGTGGCAACCACCGGGCCAGCGCCTATTACGCCGCCGACTACTGTGCCTATCCGGTGGCGTCGGTGGAAGCGGACAAAGTCACTCTGCCAGCAACGCTGGCTCCGGGTCTGGATCTTTAAGGAGCGTTTGCGATATGGACATCAATACCTTGTTTAACCACATGTGGCAGGACTACCTGCATCAGTGCCCCAGTGCCGATGCCATTCATCGGTTGCTGGGCAAGGGTGAGGCGATCATCAATGACCACGTGGCTTTCCGTACCTTCCGGGCACCGGGGCTGGGCATCGACAAATTGGCTCAGCACTTCCTGGCGTTGGGCTACGAGGCCAAGGGTGAGTATCACTTCGAAGCCAAGAAGCTGTATGCCCGTCATTACGAGCATCCGGATGCCAGTCAACCAAAGGTGTTTATCTCCGAGCTGATGCTGGAGCAATGCAGCGAAGCGCTGCAGGCCACCGTGGCCAAACTGGTGGCGCAACTGCCACCGGGCTACACCGACGAGGTGGCGCACCTGTACGGGGGCGCGCCCTGGCAGGTGACCCAGGAGCAGTATCGCAGCCTGCTGGCGGAGAGCGAGTACGCCGCCTGGTTGTCGGCCTTTGGTTTCAGAGCCAACCACTTCACGGTCAGTGTCAATGACCTCAGTGGCTTTGACACCCTGGAGGCCGTCAATGAGGCCCTCAAGGGGGCAGGATTTGTACTCAACAGCGCCGGGGGGGAAATCAAAGGCAGTGCCGAGGTGTTGCTGGAGCAATCCTCCACCATGGCCGATAAGGTGGCGGTGGCGTTTAACGATGGGGCGCTGGAGATTCCGGCCTGCTTCTATGAGTTTGCCCTGCGCTACCCCATGGCGGACGGTGCGCTGTACAGCGGCTTCGTGGCGGCCTCGGCGGACAAGATCTTCGAGTCCACCAACGCCGGTTGATCGCCGTTTGCCGGACAGAAAAAAACCTCGCCAAGGCGAGGTTTTTTTTATGCCATTGTCAGGGCGGTGTTCCTTAGCGGGTACCGTACACAACAATGGTCTTACCGTGGGCCTGAATCAGGTTCTGCTCTTCGAGCATCTTCAGGATACGACCAACGGTTTCACGAGAACAACCAACAATCTGGCCGATCTCCTGACGGGTAATCTTAATCTGCATGCCATCAGGGTGGGTCATGGCATCAGGCTGTTTTGCCAGGCTCAGCAGAGTCTGGGCAATACGGCCGGCAACGTCGAGGAAGGCCAGATCACCGACTTTCTGAGAAGTGTTCTGCAGGCGGTTGGCCATTTGAGCAGACAACTTCATCAGGATGTCAGGGTTAACCTGAATCAGCTGACGGAATTTCTTGTAGGAGATCTCTGCGATTTCGCACGGAGACTTAGCGCGAACCCAAGCGGTACGT
Organism: Ferrimonas kyonanensis DSM 18153; assembly: GCF_000425405.1. GTDB lineage: Bacteria > Pseudomonadota > Gammaproteobacteria > Enterobacterales > Shewanellaceae > Ferrimonas > Ferrimonas kyonanensis. Next base: position 48,564 of record NZ_AUDJ01000024.1, read on the forward strand.
TCGGGCTGCTCTTCGAACAGTCCCAGCTCACCGATGAAGTCACCCTGGTTCAGGTAGGACAGGATCATCTCCTTGCCCTCTTCATCTTTGATCAGTACAGCCACTGAACCCTTTACGATGTAGTACAGGGTGTCAGACTCTTCGCCAGCGTGGATGAGCGTGCTCTTCGCTGGGTACTTATGAATGTGACAGTGAGAGAGGAACCACTCTAGAGTAGGATCCGGTTTTGGCTTGCCGATAAGCGCCATAAGTGTTGTCCCTCAGTTTGGTAAGGAAAAGATAAACAACTCAGAATTCTAGGTTCAAATGTTAATTAGGTCTAGTCCAAAGCACTATGACCTTGATCGAAGTTTTTTATATTAAATAAAAAAAATGCTCACTTCAGGTTAATTGTGTGCCTCCAGATGGCCATTTTTGGTCAAACACCATTACTCCACTACGGAGATTTTGTCAGTTTGAGTCATTTCTGGCTATTGTTCGCTGTTGCCGGTCCCCAATTCAAATTGTTCGGTGATCAGGGTTTGTTTTCGTTGTTGAATCAATTTTTTTATCACCGGAGTCAAAATCAGCTCCATGGCCAGGCCCATTTTGCCGCCTGGAACCACTAGCGTATTGATTCTGGACATAAAGCTGCCTTGAATCATCTGTAGATAATAGCTGAAGTCGACGTCCTTTACCCCTCGAAAGCGGATCACCACGAAGCTCTCATCATCGCTGGGAATGTCTTTGGCGCTGAACGGGTTGGAGGTGTCTACCGTGGGTACCCGCTGAAAGTTGATGTGGGTGCGGGAGAACTGCGGTGTCATGTGGTTGACGTAATCGTCCATGGAGCGGACGATGCTGCCCATCACTTTTTCGCGGCTGTGGCCCCGATCGCCGGTATCGCGGATGATCTTCTGAATCCACTCCAGGTTGACGATGGGCACCATGCCGATCAGCAGGTCGACCTTCTCGGCGACATTGGCGTCGTCGGTAACCACGCCGCCGTGCAGGCCTTCGTAATACAGTAGGTCGGTGTTTTCCGGCAACGGCTGGAACGGGGTAAAGGTGCCGGGCATCTGGTTGAAAGGCACCGCTTCATCGAAGGTGTGCAGGTAGCGGCGCACCTGGCCCTCACCACTGCTGCCGTAGCTGTCAAACAGCGACGCCAATGCCGGGAAGTCGTTGGCTTCCGGGCCGAAGTAGCTGATGGAGTGGTTCTCCTCGCGGGCTTTTCGAATCGCCAGTTCCATTTCGGCACGGGTATAGCGGTGAAAGCTGTCCCCTTCCACCAATGCCGCTTCGATGCCCAGCTGTCGAAAGATGTGCTTAAAGGCCTTAGTGGTGGTGGTGGTGCCGGCACCGGAGCTGCCGGTAACCGCGATGATGGGGTGTTTGGCTGACATGTCCTTGCCCTTCCCTGCTGTTGGCCCTCTGTTATAAAAGGGTTACCGCCATCAGGTCAAGTGTTACAGACCGCGGGTCAATGGCGATGCTCATGAATTGATGACGGTTTCTCGTGTCAGTCCTGCCCGGCCAGAGACTCGGCGGAACGGATGGCCACCGACTCCTCCTCCTCGCTGAATTCCACCACCAACTCACCCCGCTTCAGGGCCGCCTCGATGCGGGGCAGGGCTTGGCTGACGCTGTCGCCATCCAGTTGGTCAAAGCCCTGATCGCCAATCTGCTGCAACAGGTACTCCTTGATCAGGTTGGCGAAGGCTTCCGGAGACAGGGCGGATTTCAGATCGTCATAGGGGATCAGCATGGTCAGAATTGGTACCGTAGTTTGGCGACCAGCGCCACGTCGGCGCTGTTGTCCGGGTATTTGAAGTTTTCAATGATAACCCCTTCCAGCGCCAGTTGGCGATAGTGGTAACGGTAGCCGGCGTTGATCTCATGCACCGAGCTCTTAAATTGCCCCAGATTATGCAGGATGCCGTCGGCGGCGTTGTATTCCAGCAACAGCTGGTGCCTCGGCGCCAGTTGATGGCGGAACCCCAGCCCCCAGTGCCAGCTGCTGGTTTCCAGTTCGAAGCCGAACAGGGTATCGCCGTCGGTGTAGGCCATGGCCCCCATCAGGTAGGCCACGCTGTCGCCCCAGGCGTACTGGTAGTCCAGCTGCACGCTGCCATCCCAGCCGCCGCCACTCCTGGGGTTGTCGTCGTCTTCGTAAGCCAGCACCACGGTGGTGGAGAGGTTATGGCGATGGCGGTTGTACAGGGAGCGGCCGATGGAGAGCTCATACTGGCGGCCGATGGACTCGCCGCTAAAGTCCGCCACCTCGAAGTCGGCCTTGGGAATACTCAGGTAGCTGCGGTGCTTCGGCACCTGGTCGCGGCCGTTCTGATCGATGCCGAACAGCTTATGGAAACTCAGGGTCAGTTGATCGAGATGGGCGTCGTTGGTGGTGCGACTGGCGATGGACCAGCCAAATTGCCACCGCTGCGACGGGCTCCACAGCATCCCCAGCCGGTACTCGATGGTGTAGTAGTCCATGACGTAGTCGGTATCGATGGCGTAGATGCTGGCGGCGTAGAAGGCGGCGTCAACCTGGGGGCCGCCGGGTTGGTAGTAGGCGGGCCGGAACATCGGGCTCAGTACCAGCGACTTTACCGGGGCCTGGGAGCGCACCATCAGTGGGCCATCGCTCCAGTTAACCGCCTGCACCAGGCCAGGAATAAATGCGATTAATAGACTGATTTTTATTGGTTTCATTCTGCCTTCCCCCTGCATACTGCCTCTGATCCAGTGTAGGAGGGGTTTTTCGGCAATGACGGTTTTTCCTAGGCTGGGTTCAGGAAACTCTGAATTCTCGGCTCCAGATAGAACTGGGGTCGCCACGGTGGCCCATGGCTGATGAAGCCCACATGACCGCCCCGAGGGCACAACTCTAGGGTCACGGATTCAGACAACTCGTGGGCGGCCGGGATCACCGCCTCGGTCATAAAGGGATCGTCGGCGGCGTGCAGCAGCAACAGCGGCCGTTGCACCGTGCTCAGGAACTGCTTGCCACTGGCGCGGCGATAGTAATCGTCGGCGCTGGCGAAGCCATGCAGCGGAGCGGTGACCTGATGATCAAACTGGTAGAATGTCACCAGCTGCTGGCACTGGCTGGCCGTCACCGGAATCTGTGGGCCATGGGGGCCCGCCAGTTTCTGGTGAATCTTGTGGCGCAGCTTTTTCAGCAGGTAGTGCTGATAGACCCGGGAAAAGCCCCGTTCCATGCGGCTGGCACAGGCGGCCAGATCCAGCGGCGGAGACACCGCCACGCCGCGCTCCAGCAGGCTGGCGTCGCCGGTTTCACCCAGGTACTTGCACAGCACATTGGCCCCCAACGAGTAGCCTACCGCCCGCAGCGGGTGACCGGGGTAGCGCTGCGTCAGGTGGGTCAGCACCTGGGCCAGATCGCCGGTTTCACCGCTGTGGTAGGTACGGGGCAGGGCATTCATGACCCCGCTGCAGCTGCGCTGGTGCACCACCACACCGACCTGGTCTTGTTGAGCCAGGCTGTGCAGCATCCGCCGCACGTAATGGGAGTCTCTGTCGCCTTCCAGGCCGTGCAAGATCACCGTGATCGGGGCCAGCGGTTGCGGTTGGCCCATCCAGTCCAGGTGGACAAAGTCGCCGTCGTCCAGCGCCAGGGTGTGTCGCCGCAGCGGCAACGATTGAGGCTTGGTCAGCAGCGGCCAGATGGTCTGCAGATGGGGGTTGCGCCACCAGCGGCTGGGTTGAAATCGGGAAGTCATCCGTGTGGTCGAATCCTGAGTGTTCGAATTCGTTAGAGTAGCGGATTGGCGACAGAATTTCAGCCGGCCGGGGCCGGCTGATGGCAGGCTAGCGTACGGCGGCTAGCTGGGGCTGGTGAAACAACTGGCTGGCCAGATCGAACAGCTCCGACAATTGCCCCAACAATTCAGACGGCAGGTCGCCGTTGTTGAGGCCGTGGGCTTGCAAACAGGCGCTGAGGTTATCGCCTTCGGGGTCGACGTTCAGGTGTTGCAGCGCTTTGACCATCAGTCGTTGGCTGCGTTTTTCCATCACCAATTCCACTTCCAGCATCTGGCGGTAGCTGTCCTCGGGCAGGCTGGACTTGGCCAGCTTGCGCAGTTGCCGGTAGGGGCCGACCATGCGCTCTTCCCATTCGTCTTTGGCCTTGCGCAGGGTGGTGAACTTGGCACCGTCGAGAAACATCTGTTCGTGTTCCATCAGGATGGCCAGCAGCAGCAGGTTGGGGTCGATCTGGTACTCGTCCTGCATCAGCAGGCACAGCTGACGGGCCTGGGGTTGTTGCCAGACCTTGTCGCCAAATTGCCACAGGCTTTCATGGCTAATCATCTATTGGTGCTCCTTTGCGGCGTCCCGAATGGCTTCCATCTGTTCCTGGATGTCCAGCCATTCCATCTCCTGTTGTTCGAGTGAGGACTGCAGTTCGCCGCGCTCTTGTAAAAGCTCGTTGAGCGCTTTCTTGTGCTCATCGCTGTAAAGGCGACTGTCGGCCAGGGACTCTTCAATCTCAGTCAGTCGAGTTTGCGCCTTTGTCATGCGTTTATCGATGGCAGTTTCGATTTTTTTGAGCGGTGACAGTTTTTGCCGAAGCTCTGCTTCCTGACGCTTGCGATTCTTGCGCTGTTCTGACTGGGAGGGGCCGTTGTCACTGTCATCGATGCTGCGGGCCTGCTGAATCAGCCAGCTGTGGTAGTCCTCCAGATCGCCGTCGAAGTCGGTGACCCGGCGCTGATCCACCAGGTAGAACTCGCTGCAGGTGGCGCGCAGCAGGTGGCGGTCGTGGGACACCACCACCATCGCCCCTTCAAATTGTTGCAGTGCCAGGGTCAGCGCTTCCCGCAGTTCCAAATCCAGGTGGTTGGTGGGTTCATCCAGCAGCAGCAGGTTGGGCCGTTGCCAAATCACCAGTGCCAGTACCAGCCGGGCTTTCTCGCCACCGGAGAACGGTGCCACCACCTCCAGGGCCTTGTCGCCACTGAAGCCAAAGCCGCCGAGGTAGTCGCGCAGTTGCTGCTCGGTGGCGTCCGGCGCCAGCAGGGCCAGATGCTGCAATGGCGTCTGCTGAGGGTGCAGGGTTTCCAGCTGATGCTGGGCGAAGTAGCCAATCTTCAGCGCCGGGTTCGGCGACAGCTCGCCACTCATGGGCGTCAGTTCGCCGGCCAGCAGCTTGATCAGGGTCGACTTACCGGCGCCGTTGCGGCCCAGCAGGCCGATGCGGCTGCCCGGCACCAGGTTCAGTTTGATCTGCTCCAGTACCGTGGTTTGACCGTATCCCCCTTGGACCTTATCCATCTGAATCAGCGGATTGGGCAGGGCTTGTGGCTCTCGAAACTCGATGTGGAATTGGCTTTGGGCGTGCAGCGGTGCCAGTTCGGTCAGCTTCTCCAGTGCCTTGAGCCGGCTCTGGGCCTGGCGGGCCTTGCTGGCCTTGTAGCGGAAGCGATCCACAAACGCCTGCATGTGGGCTTTCTGCCGCTGCTGCTTGTCGTACTGGGCTTGCTGCTGCGCCAGTTGCTCGGCCCGTTGGCGTTCAAACTGGCTGTAGTTGCCCTTGTAGTGATTCAGTTTCTGGTGTTCGATGTGCACCACTTCGCCGGCCACCTGGTCGAGGAAGTCGCGGTCGTGGCTGATCAGCACCAGGGTGCCCTGATAACGCTTTAACCAGGTTTCCAGCCAGATCAGGGTATCCAGATCCAAGTGGTTGGTGGGCTCGTCCAACAGCAGCAGATCCGAAGGGATCAGCAGGGCTCGGGCCAGGTTCAGGCGCATCCGCCAACCGCCGGAAAAGGCTTTCACCGGTTTGCCCTGGGCCTGTTGATCGAAGCCCAGGCCATCCAGCAGCTCCGCCGCCCGGGCCGGAACCTGGTAGCCATGATAGGCCTCGAAGGCATCGTGGCTGGCGGCAATGGCCCGGCCGTCGCCGCTGTCCTGGGCACTGACCAGATCCTGCTCCAGCTGGCGGTAGTGGCGATCGCCGTCGAGGACATAGTCCAGCGCAGTGGTGGCCAGTGCCGGGGTTTCCTGGTCGACGGTGGCCAGGCGCCAGCCCTTGGGCTGATACAGGTCGCCGGCGTCGGGTTGCACCTGTCCGGTCAGCATCGCCATCAGGCTGGTTTTACCGCAGCCGTTGGCGCCGACCAGGGCGACTTTGTGACCGGGGTAGATGGTCAGTGAGGCGTTATCCAGCAGGCGTTTGGCGCCGCGGATGAGTTGCACCTGATTTAGCGTTATCATGGGGATCGGACATTAACAGTGAATTGGTCGCAGTGTACCACAAGGGTCGCTGCCGACGCATGGGAGTCAGACAATGGGATCCAACCGGAAGAAGCGGTTTATTGCCGGTGCCACCTGTCCACAATGTCATGCCATGGACAGCATCATGTTATACCTCGAGCAGAACGTGGAGGTGATGGAGTGCGTTGAGTGCGGCCATCAGCAGCGTCAGGCCGAGGCACCCGCCCAGAAGCAGGCGGGTACCGGTCAGGTTATCGGGGTGTTCCAGCCCGATTAGAGTCCCAGGAACGAGCGATTTTTCTGCTTACGAATCTCTTTCTCGTCGGCCCATTCGATCAGGCCGGTTTCCAGATCCATCAGTCGCATGGTCATCTTGTAGTACACATCCTTGGTGGAACCGTCCTGCTTAACGATGCTGGACAGGTTGCCGTACAGCATGTACTGGGCACCGATCTGGCGACCAAACTGAATGGCGGTGGAGGGGTTGACCAGGCCACCGTTGTTCTGGAAGTCCAGCTGTTTGCGCACGGTCTCGACCTTGGTCATGTCGACGAAGCGGAACTGACCGCTGCGCAGCAGACGGGTGCTGATGGTGTCGGTGATGGACTCGGTGTCGATGTGCTCCGAGGTCTTGTTCTTGATCTTGTCCACAAACACGATGGGACGATCATTGGCGGTCAGCACCATCACCGAGGGGGTGGTCAGCATCGAGTCCACCATCTTGGCAGCCACCGACTGCAGATCGGAGGAGCCGAAGTCGACGGTGACGGTTTCAGTTTCCGTTGCGTCCCGGTACTCCACCTTTGACTGACAGCCGCCGAGTAGGGCGATGGCCGCCACGGCCACTACGAATTTCAAGCTTTTCATCTTCGGTTTCCTTCTTACAAAATTACGGAATGGATCCGGTAACGGGGTCCGGTCTGTACGGCCCAGATCAGGGTGGTTTTGCCCGCTTGTACCTCTATCGGCTGCGGGCTGCCGTTGATGGTCAGTTGGTACTGACCCGGGGTGACCTGATGGGGCCACATCCACGCCTGATGGGGCAAGGTTAACCAGCTGCGCCGGTCGGCCTGCTCCGTCAGGGCGTTAAACAGTTGCATGGCGATAGCGCCGACGTCACCGCCTTTTTTCTCGGCCCACTGGTTGGTGCCGGCTTTGGCGGCCACCCTCAGTGCCTGGCGCACCAGGATGCCCGGGTACTGCTCCTGCAGGGCCCGCACCGCCAGATGGTCCATGTTGCCAATGACTTCCGCCTGGCCCTGGTATTGATGATCGCCGCTGAGGCGCACGGTCACCGGTTGGGTGATGGGGCGCTGACTGCGGTAGGTGGGCATGGAGACCTGCTGATAATAGCCATCGATGGTAAAGGGGATGGTGATCGCCTGCTTGGCGGCCACGAAGCCGGTTTCCACCAGTACCACTACCCGGCCCTGGCCCGCCTTGGTGGCCGGGGCTTGGCCGAAACGTTTGCGGGCGCCGTCACAATCGATCTGCAACTGACAGGAGAGGCGGACGTACTCGCCTCCCAGCAGTTGGTTGTCCGGGTAGGCCTGCAGCGCCTTGCGAATGTCGATCAGGGCGTCGTTGGCTTCGCCCTGAGCCTCAAACAGCACCGCATTCTGATACAGGGTGTAGCTGTTGAGGAAGGAGTTGAGGGCGGTGCCTCCCTGGCTGTCGAGCCGGGACAATTCGGCGTTGATGCTGGCGTTGTTGAGGGTTTTGACCTCGTCGCGGTTGCGGTACGCCTGCAGCGCCAGAGTCTGGGCCTGGTCGGCGCGGCGGGCTTCGACGGTGGCGCCGCTAAGATCGCCGCTGAACAGGTAGTTGAGCGCCTGGTACTGGTGCACCATGATCCGTTCGTAGGCCTGGCCACGGTAGGGGATCAGCTGATCGGACACCGTGCTGGCCGCGGCCTGGGCGCTCAGATCGGTGAGGCTGACCATGGCTTTCCAGTCCCGCTGGTCGTACTGTGCCATCGCTTGTTCGAAATAGCCGCGGCTCTGGTCAAAATCGCCCTGCAGCAGGGCCACCCGTCCCGCCTCTTGGGCGTACAGCAGCCCATCCTGGCTGTCGAGGCCGTTTTGCAGGGGCACCAGTGGCTGACCGTTGTCACGGCTGAGCTGGGTTTTGACCTCATCCAGTTGATGAGGGTAGGACTCCAGCAGGCCGCGAGAGGCGCAACCGGCCAGCAGCAGTGGGGTCATCAGCAGCAAAATAAGGGATCGCATTAAGGCTGCTCCATCTGTCTGGCCAGCACCTCGGTGGCCATCAGGTTGCGGTTGTTGTCGACCCGATCCAGGAAAGTCAGTCCCTGCAGGTGGTCGTACTCATGGCAGAAGATGCGCGCCACGAACCCTTCCAGTCGGCGTTGATGCAGGCCGCCGTCGAGATCCTGGTAGGCCACCTCAACCCAATCGGGACGACTGACCAGGCCGCGGATGCCGGGCACCGACAGGCACCCCTCCCAATCCTGGTTGCAGGCCTGGGCCTGGTTCAGCAACCTGGGATTGACCATCACCAGTGGCGCCATCACTGGAGCCTGGGGATAACGGACATTGGGTCGGGAGGCGATGATCATCAGGGCCAGGCTGTGGTGTACCTGGGGGGCGGCGATGCCGACGCCGCTGCGGCTCAGCATCAGTTGCAGCATACGCTCACTGAGGGATCTGGCCTCGTCGCTGGGGAGACTCAGCTGACGAACCGGCTGGCGCAGCACCGCCTCGCCCAGCAGGGCGATGGTCAGAGGGGGTGGCGTGGTGGCGTCTGTCATCATCAATAATGGGGTGGTGGGGTCTCTTCCGACGCCGACGCAATCTGGCTATGGCCGGCGTTCAGCAGTTTTTCCGCCAGCTGTTTGAGCTGTCGCTGCTGCCGTTCCAGTTGCTGGCTGAGATCAACCACGGTCTGGTTCAAGCTGTCGATGGTCATCTCCTGGAAGGCCAGTTTGGACTCCAGCTCGCTAATGCGGTGTTCTAAATCGGACATGGGATACTGCTCAATTCAATTTGGCTAACTATGATAGTGGAATGTGGTGTCGGTTTCATGTCCAAGCGTTCAGCCAGTGGACAGCCTTATGGGCCACTGTAGGTTACACTTTCGAATTCAATCTATTTTTAAGACCCTGATATGGAATACGAGTTCAAATCCGGATTGACCGGTGAGCGTCTTGCTCAGATGTCCATGGGACACGAAGCCTTCGGCCGGCTGTTGACCGAGGAACTGAATCGGCCCGAAGCGGTGGAGCAGTTACTGCAACAACTGCAGGCGCCGCTCAGCGACCCGTTTGAAGTGCGACAGCTGTTGCTGGGGGAGTGGGCACTGGTGCTGGAGCAGGGGGAGGTGGATCTGAAGGCCACCGCCCTGGGCATGGAGCAGGATCACGACCTGGAGCCGGACATCGAGTATTACGATGCCGAAAGCGCGGCCTGCTGTGGCCTGGAAGACCTGTGCCAACTGCTGAGCAGCTGGCACACCTTTCTCGGCACCGGCCGCCGTCGTCAGCCCTGAAGGACTTTAACCGCCAGTTCCACCCGTGAACGGCAATCGGTTTTGCGCAGCAGGTTTTTGACGTGCACCTTGACGGTGCCTTCACTGATGAACAGCTTCTCGGCCAGAATCTTGTTGCTCATCCCTTCGGCGATCAGGCGGGCGATCTCCTGTTCCCTTGGGGTCAACTCCTGCCACCAGCCGTCGCTCTCTTCGTTGCTGGACAACAGGTAGGCCTGCAGTCGTTCGGTAATCACCTGTTGGCCGTTCAGCACCAGCTCCACCTGGTCCAGGATCTGTTCCGGCTCGCTGTCCTTGAGCAGGTAGCCGTCGGCGCCGGACTGAATCAGGGTGCGTACGTCTTCGGCGGCGTCGGAGACGGTCAGAATGACGATGTGACTGGTGACCTGCTCCTGGCGCAGGGCCTTGAGGGTGTCGAGGCCGGACATGCCTTTCATGTTCAGATCCAACAGAATCAGGTCGGGCTCGTCGTCGCTGACGGCCGCCAACGCGTCGACCCCGGACCCCACTTCGGCAAACAGGGTAAAGCGGTCATCCAGAGTCAATAATTGGCAGATGCCTCGGCGCAACAGCGGGTGGTCATCGACGACCATGACGCTCCTGGTCTCACTCATGGGTGGTTTCCTCTTGTGGTCGGAAGGTCACTTTTACACACAGGCCTCCGCCTGTGTTGGGGATAAACTGTAAGTCGCCTCCCAGTTTGCGGGCGCGCTCATGCATGATACCAATTCCGAAGTGATTTTCCCTCTCCTTCAGATTCTCAATGCCGACGCCGGTGTCGCACACGCTCAGTTCAATCTGCTGATCCAGGGCGGCGCAGGCGCGCAGGGTAATGGTATCGGCACCGGAGTGCTTGATGGCGTTCAGCACCGCCTCACGGCTTAACTGCAGAATATGGACATGCTGCTGGGCCGACAGCGACGGTGAGTTGAGCTCGTAGTTGAGGGTCAGCTTAGACTCGGTGCGAGACTCCAGTTGCGCCAGCATCTGTTCCAGGCTGGCTTGCAGATCGTGTTCGGAGATGGTCAGGCGGAAGGTACTGAGCAGCTCTCGCAGTTGCTGGTAGGCCTGATTGGTGCTGGAGGTAATCTCGCTTAAGGTTTGCTCCATCAGCTCATCATTGCCGCTGGAGATGGCGCGTTTCAGCAACGAGGTCTGAATTTTCATGTAGGCCAGCACCTGGCCCATGGAATCGTGCAGCTCCCGGGCAATGGTGCCGCGCTCCTCCATCAGGTACAGGCGCTCGCGCTGCTGTGAGGCCCGGTCCAGCAATACGGCCCGGGCAACGATGATGGTGAAGTTGTGCAGCAGCTGCGGCGGCAGTGGCTGGTGGCCGAACAGCGACAGGGTGCCCAGGCGCTCCTGCTCGAAAATCAGTGGTTCGCGGGTGGAGATGGGGCCGTTCTGGCCGGTGTCACCCAGGGCCACGTCCAGATCCGGGCGTTCGTCGATCATCAGTTGAATGCCGTGGGCGCCGCTGTGCTTGCGTAACCGGTCCAGGGCCTGGGTCAGGGTGTCGCTGCCGAGGCGGTCACGGTGGAACCACAGTGAGGTCTGGTACAGGAACAGCAGACCGGCGTTGGCCTGTTCCAGCTCCTGGGTTTTTTCCTCCACCTGCTGTTCCAGGTTGCTGTACAGGCTTTCCAGTTCCCGGGCTGTCTGTTCAAAGGTGTCACTGAGGGTCTGCAGCTCATGGAAATCACTGCTGGGCAGGTCCAGATTGAACTTGCGCCGGCTGATGGACAGGGCGGCATTTTCCAGCTGTTGCAGCGGGTGCAACACCCGCCGGCTGATGCCCCGCATCAACCAGAACCCCATGCCCATTACCGTAAACAGTCCCATCAGCTGGCTGGCCAGCAGCAGCATGATCTTGTTTTCCGCCTGTTGCTCCAGCATCGCCACCAAGCCATCGATCTGGTCAACAAACTGGCGCACCTCGTTGACGTAGGAGCGGGAATTGCCGTTGACCGCATAGCGCTTCATCTGTTGCCAGCTGGCCATCACCTGATCGTATTGCTGATGCAGTCTTTGCGGGTTGTACCAGCTGCGGGCCTTGCCCAGTTCGTCGGAGTAGAGGATCTGTTCAAACTCCTGAATCTTCTTATCCAGGGTGCCACTTTCGCTGTTGGCCAGAAAGATCAGCTGGTAGGAGCGCATGCGCAGGGAGCCGGAGGCGTTGATCGCCTTGGCGTCATCGACGCTGTACATCAGGGTGATCAGGGAAAACGCCGCCAGACCACCAAAGATAAAGATGACGGTGACGATCAGCGACAGCACGGTGGCCGACAGGCTTTTGGTTCGGGTCATGGAGCGGCAACAATTAGAGACTGTGCGCCAAGCCTATCGCCTTCGTCGCTGGAATTACAAGCCACCGCCGTCCGGGGAGGCGAAATAATTCAGGTTATCTATTCTTAGTGGGCAGTAATTGGATTCAAACAAACAACCAATAGTGGAGCGCAATCGTGAACAGGATGAAACGAATGGCCATTTTGGTCGGCTTGTGTGTCCCGATGGGGGCGTGGGCGGTCACTGAGGCGGACAGCAGCAAGTTTGCCAAGTTTAAGAATCAGTATGCCAGTTGGCAGCAGACGGAGCAGAGCAAAGAGATCGTGGATGTGCTGGGTGAAGACCCCAGGCTGGTGGTGTTGTGGGCCGGCTATGGCTTCGCCAAGGACTACAACAAGGCCCGGGGCCATCACTACACCATTACCGACCTGCGCAATACCCTGCGTACCGGGGCACCCAAGACCAAAGAGGATGGGCCGATGCCCATGGCTTGTTGGTCCTGCAAGAGTCCGGATGTGCCACGCTTGATTGAAACCGAGGGGGAAAAGGAATACTTCCACGGTAAGTGGGCCAAGGGCGGCGATCAGATCACCAATGCCATCGGCTGTGGCAACTGCCACGACAACAAGATTAAGTTGAGGCTGTCGGTGCCCTTTGCCGAACGGGCCCTGAAGACCGCCGGACTGGAGTGGAAGACCGCCTCCAAGTCAGACAAGCAGACCATGGTCTGCAGCCAATGCCATGTGGAGTACTACTTTACCAAGCCCGACGTGATGGTGAAGTTCCCTTGGGATAACGGCACCTCGGTGGAGCAGATGGAGGCCTATTACGACGCCATTCAGTTTAAGGACTGGACCCACAAACTGTCTAAGGCGCCCATGCTCAAGGCTCAGCACCCCGGCTTCGAGACTTCACGCAACGGGCCTCACGGCCGCAATGACGTTTCCTGTACCGATTGCCACATGCCCAAGGTCACCAATGCCGACGGGCGCAAATTTACCGATCACAACGTCGGCAACCCGTTCGATCAGTTCGAGTTCACCTGTAAGCGTTGTCATGACCAGGATAAAGAGACCCTGGAGAAGGTGATCGCCGGTTACAAGAAGCAGGTCAATGATCTGAAGCTGCAGGCGGAAGACCAGTTGGTCAAGGCCCATTTCGAGGCCAAAGCGGCCTGGGATGCCGGTGCGACCGAGGCGCAGATGAAGGACGCGCTGACCGCCATCCGCCATGCCCAGTGGCGTTGGGATTACGCCATTGCGTCACACGGGGTGCATGCCCACAACCCGGCGGAAGCGATGCGGGTACTGGGTACCTCGTTGGAGCGCAGTGCCGAGGCCCGGGCGATGCTGGCGCGGGTGCTGGCAATGAACGGCGTCATGGCCGAGGTACAGGTGCCGGACATCTCCACCAAGGCCAAGGCCCAGGCGGTGGTCGGGCTGGACATGGAGAAACTGCGGGCCGAAAAGGCCGAGTTTAAGAAAACCGTGCTGCCCCAGTGGGACGCCAATTACCCGGGCAAAACCGACTGAGTTTGTGGTGTGACTGCCAGCCCCGCTTCGGCGGGGCTTTTTTGTGGCTGTGGCTGCACTAATTTGGGGCACTTACTGAATGACCATGCTTATTTTGGTGCATAACCATGCTGCTCGTTTTTGTCGTTTAATCCATATCGTTGAAATATAAAGAAATAAATTTTTGGCACGGGAGTTGTAAAGGATTGGTTAACTGATTTTGGTTGAGGGATTGGACATGAAACTGGTTAGCGTAATCATCAAACCGTTCAAGCTGGACGACGTTCGGGAAGCCATCGCCGGCATCGGCGTCGAAGGGCTGACGGTCACCGAAGTAAAAGGCTTTGGGCGTCAGAAGGGCCATACCGAGCTGTATCGCGGTGCGGAATATCAGGTGGATTTTCTGCCAAAGGTGAAGCTGGAGATCGCCACCTCTGCCGACAACGTGGATCACCTGATCGAGGTGATCAGCGAGGCCGCTCACACCGGCAAAATCGGTGACGGCAAGATCTTTGTGTATGACCTGGAGCGGGCGGTGCGGATTCGTACCGGCGAGCACGACGCAGAAGCGATTTAACGGAGGGGGAAACCATGGAAGAGTTATCAAAACTGGGTACCACGGTAACCGAATTACGATTTGCACTGGATACGTTTTACTTCCTGATGTCCGGCGCCCTGGTGATGTGGATGGCGGCGGGGTTCGCCATGTTGGAAGCGGGCCTGGTCCGCTCCAAGAACACCACCGAAATTCTGACTAAGAACATCTGTCTGTATGCCATTGCCTGCGTTATGTATCTGCTGGTGGGGTACAACATCATGTACGTCGATAACGCCGAAGCGGGCTGGTTGCCGAGTCTGGGCAGCCTGATTGGCACTCAGGCCGAGGGGGCGGATCATGCCCTGGAGTCGGACTTCTTCTTCCAGGTGGTGTTTGTGGCCACCGCCATGTCCATCGTGTCCGGGGCCGTGGCAGAGCGTATGAAATTGTGGGCATTCCTGGTGTTTGCTGTTGTCCTTACCGGTTTTATCTATCCAGTTGAGGGATATTGGACCTGGGGGGGTGGCTTTGTTTCTGAATTGGGCTTCGTGGATTTCGCCGGTTCCGGCATTGTTCACATGGCCGGTGCGGCAGCGGCAATCGCAGGAGTGCTCCTCTTAGGCGCCCGTAAGGGCAAATACGGTGCCGATGGCAGCGTGCACCCCATCCCCGGTTCCAACATGCCGATGGCAACCCTGGGAACCTTCATTCTGTGGTTGGGGTGGTTTGGCTTCAACGGTGGCTCCCAGCTGCTGGTGTCCGATGCGGAAAATGCCTCGGCGGTAGCCAAGATCTTCGTCAACACCAACTCGGCAGCGGCCTTTGGCGCGGTAGCGGCATTGATTGTGTGTAAGCTGATGTGGGGCAAGGCGGATTTGACCATGATTCTCAACGGTGCCCTGGCCGGGCTGGTGGCCATCACCGCCGACCCGCTGTCGCCGTCGCTGATGCTGGCAGGGGTCATTGGCTTGTCGGCCGGTGGTCTGGTGGTGTTCTCCATCGTCGCCATGGACAAAGTCAAGCTGGATGACCCGGTGGGCGCCATCTCGGTACACGGTGTCTGCGGCCTGTTTGGCCTGATGGCGGTGCCGCTGTCCAACGCCGATGCCGGTTTTGGCACTCAGGCCCTGGGGGCATTGATCATCTTTGCCTGGGTGTTCGGCGCCAGCCTGCTGGTGTGGCTGGCTCTGAAGCTGACCATGGGCATTCGAGTCACCGAAGAGGAGGAATATCGGGGCATGGACATCGCCGACTGTGGCATCGATGCCTATCCGGAGTTCGTGACGGTCAAAGGCAGCAACTAAGCCCGAACCCTGTCGATACCCTGACAACGCCTTCTTCGGAAGGCGTTTTTGTGTTTCGGCCGCCAGTGGCGGCGGCGGGGACGGAAAAAGGGACGGTTTTTCATTTTGTTCACCCCAGTTCATGCGTTGGAGCAAAGTCAGGGCGCGATCCATCAGGCACACTGGGTGGATGCCGGCGGGATAAAGTACTGGCTTCCTAACAGGATGACGATTATATCTTTATGTTGTTCGGTATTATTTTGTATTCTAGGTAATCAGGAGCAACGATGACCACAAACACAGGGAGCGATATGCCTCGCGAACAGGGAGGGGTGTGTGCAGAGGGCAACCTTCATGGGTTGTATCTGCTGTTTAATGCGGAAGATCAGGCCGAGCCGACCCTGCGTAAGGTGTTGGCCGAGATTGCTGTGTGGCTGCAGGCCTCGGTGGATCAAAATGCCGATTCCGCCTTTAATGGATTTGTGGCCATTGGGGCCAACTATTGGGATACCCTCTACCCCGAGGCGCGTCCACAGCAGCTGCGGCCGTTTCCCTCTTTCGAGCAAGACGACCGCAAAGCCCCGGTGCAACCGGTAGACATCTTCGTTCATATCCGTTCCGATCGTCTCGATATCAACCACATCGCCGCCATGGAGGTGTGTCACCGTCTCAAGGGACTGGTGCAGTTGGTGGAGGAGGTGCGCAGTTTCCGCTACCTGGATAACCGCGACCTGACTGGCTTCGTCGATGGCACCGAGAACCCTCAGGGTAGCCATCGCCGCACTGTGGCGTTGGTGGGCGACGAAGACGCCGGTTTTGTCGGCGGCAGCTACATCCATACCCAGAGGTATCAGCACCAGATGGCGCGCTGGAACAGCATCAGCCAGAAACAGCAGGAAGACACCATTGGCCGTACCAAGGTGGAGAATGAGGAATACGCCAGTCAGGATAAGCCGCTGACCTGTCACATCAAGCGTACTAACCTCAAAGACGCCGATGGCAACTCCATGGAGATTCTGCGCCAGAGCATGCCTTACGGCGACATGATGGAGCAGGGGCTGTTCTTCATCAGCTGCTGCCGCACGCCGGCTCACTTCGAAGCTCAGCTGAAGTCGATGATCCACGGCGATGGCCACGGCCATTACGATCACCTGCTTAACTTTACCCAGGCGGTCACCGGATCGGCGTTTTTCGCACCGTCGCTGGACTTTATGGAGCAGGCGGCTGGCTAAGCTTCCGCACTAACAGCAAAAGGCCCGCATTGAGCGGGCCTTTTTTAATTCTTGGGTTGTTTGGCTTAGCCCTTGTAGTTGAACAGGTCTTTGACCGTTTCCAGGGCGTGGTTGATGTTGTCGGCATTGGTGGGGGCGATAAAGATGGTGTCGTCGCCGGCGATGGTGCCAAGAATGCCTTCCGGCTTGCCGATGGAGTCCAGCAGGCGAGCAATCAGTTGCGCGGCACCGGGGCTGGCCTTCACCACGATCATGGCACCGTTGTGATCCACGTCCAGCACCAGGTTCTTCAGCGGGCTGGTGGCGGTGGGCACGCCCAGCTCGGCCGGCAGGCAGTACACCATCTCCTGTTTGGCATTGCGGGTGCGTACCGCTCCAAACTTGCTCAACATCCGAGAGACTTTGGACTGATTGATGGTGCTGAAACCGGCGGCTTGCAGCGCGGTCACAATTTCGCCCTGGGAGCCAAATCGTTCCTCTTTCAGCAGAGATTTAAACACGCGGATGAGCTCATCCTGGTTTCGGGTAGACTTCATGTGTCAGCTCGTTGTTTCTTGGTTGTTATTCACATTTTGCCTAACTGCCTGAAGATAGGCAACCGGCGGCGGATGTTTGACCTCACCACGTCGGCGGGACCGGGTCAATAAGAGATTGGTAAAATTGCCTTTAAACGCCTGTTTGGGTATGGTGGGCGCAGAAATAGAAACGCGATCCATGTCACATCAAAGGATAGATGGAGAACACCATGAAAGTAGCAGTACTCGGTGCGGCCGGGGGAATCGGACAGGCCCTGGCATTATTGTTGAAATTGAACCTGCCAAAGGGCACAGACCTGGCCCTGTACGACATCGCTCCCGTCACTCCAGGGGTTGCCGTTGATATCAGCCACATCCCTACCGCCGTCAATGCTCAGGGCTTTGCCGGAGAAGACCCGACCCCGGCCCTGCAAGGCGCCGATGTGGTGCTGATCTCCGCCGGTGTTGCCCGTAAGCCCGGCATGGATCGTTCCGATCTGTTTAACATCAACGCCGGCATCATTCGCAACCTGGTGGGCAAGTGTGCCGAGGTTTGTCCCGGTGCCTGCATCGGGGTGATCACCAACCCGGTGAACACCACTGTGGCCATCGCCGCCGAAGTGCTGAAAAACGCCGGTGTGTATGACAAGCGCCGCCTGTTCGGGGTCACCACTCTGGACGTGATTCGCTCCGAAACTTTCATTGCCGAGGCCAAAGGGCTGCAGCCGGATGAGGTCAAGATCAACGTCATTGGCGGCCACAGTGGCGTCACCATTTTGCCACTGCTGTCCCAGGTTGAGGGCGTCAGCTTCAGTGACGATGAAATCGCCAGCCTGACCGACCGCATTCAGAATGCCGGCACCGAGGTGGTGGAAGCCAAGGCCGGTGGCGGCAGCGCCACCCTGTCCATGGCCCAGGCAGCCTGTCGTTTCGGTACCGCCCTGGTGCGTGCCTTGCAGGGTGAGCAAGGGGTGGTCGAGTGTGCCTATGTCGAAGGCAATGGCGAGCACAGCCGCTTCTTCGCTCAACCGGTGCTGCTGGGCAGTAACGGCGTTGAAGAGGTGCAGGCTTACGGTGAGCTGAGTGCGTTTGAGCAGCAGGCCGTGGCCGAGATGATGGATACCCTGATTGGGGACATCAGCAAGGGCGAGGCCTTTGTGAACGGCTAAAGCCGGCGTTGAATCCGCAATAAAAAAGGCCTCCCATCGGAGGCCTTTTTTGATTGACGATCTCTTAGCTGCGGCGGTCCACGGCGATGCGGGCCAGGGATTCCAGTGCGGTTTTGGCCGGGCTGTCCTTGAGGGCCGCCAGGGCGGCAATGGCCTTGTCGGCTTCCTCGTTGGCGCGCTGCATGGTGTACTCCAGGGCACCACAGTGGTGCAGGGCCTTGAGAATCGGATCGATCTCTTCGGTGCCGCCGTTCTCGATGGCGGCGCGGATCATCTGCTTCTCGGTGTCGTTGCCCTTCTCCATGGTGTAGATCAGCGGCAGCGTCGGTTTGCCTTCGGCCAGATCGTCACCGATGTTCTTACCCAGCTCGTCGGCTTCGGCGGTGTAATCCAGCACGTCGTCCACCAACTGGAAGGCGGTGCCCAGATAGCGGCCATAATCGGCCAGGGCGTCGCAGATGGCCGGATCCTGCTCCGCCACCACGGCGGCAAGGCCGGTGGCGGCCTCAAACAGCTTGGCGGTTTTGCAGTAGATCACCTGCATGTAATTTTCTTCGGTGGTGTCGGGATCGTTGCAGTTCATCAACTGCATCACTTCCCCTTCTGCCAGTACGTTGGTGGCCTCGGCCAGCCCTTCCAGCACCTTCTGGCTCTTCATCTCGGTCATCATCTGGAATGAACGGGTGTAGAGGAAGTCACCTACCAGCACACTGGCCTGGTTGCCGAACAGGGCGTTGGCGGTTTCACGGCCGCGGCGCATGGTGGACTCGTCCACCACGTCATCGTGCAGCAGCGTCGAAGTGTGGATAAATTCGATGATGGCCGCCAGGCGAATGTGGTTGTCGCCTTGGTAATCTACCGATTGGGCTGCCAGCAGGGTCAACAGTGGCCGCATGCGTTTGCCGCCCCCGTTGATGATGTAGAAGGACAACTGGTTAATCAGTACTACGTCAGAGTGCAACTGGTCGTAGATCATCTGGTTGACCAACTTCATGTCGTTGTCGGCCAATTGGCGGATGGCGTTCAGGTCCATAATTTATCCGGCTTTGGGCTGCCAAAATCGGCAGCTGTAAGTATAATGTGCTCAGTATGGAAGCGAATTCTACCCAAATTCCGCAATCATAACAGCAGCATTTAGCGATTCATTGCGGTGATCCTCAAAATGGTCGGATCCTTTTGCGATCTTTTTCATCGTAGTGCTTGCCTGTTTTGTGTCCTTGGCGTAGAATGCCCGCCCATTGTCAACAAGTTTTAAGCCACACCCTGACCCCATAAGGCGCGGTCGGCGTGTGAAGCGGAGTTTTACTATGTACGCGGTTTTCCAAAGTGGTGGTAAGCAACACCGTGTTAGCGAAGGCCAGACTCTTCGTCTGGAGAAGCTAGACGTTGAAACCGGCAGCACCATTGAATTTGATAAAGTTCTTCTGGTTGCTAACGGTGAAGACGTAAAGGTTGGTGTTCCTTATGTTGATGGCAGCAAGATTGTTGCTGAAGTTGTGACTCACGGTCGTGGCGATAAAGTTAAGATCGTTAAGTTCCGTCGTCGTAAGCATCATCGTAAGCAGATGGGCCACCGTCAGTGGTTCACTGAAGTTAAGATCACTGGCATCAACGCTTAATCGGAGTTACTGAGAAATGGCACACAAAAAAGCTGGCGGTTCTACTCGTAACGGCCGCGATTCAGAAAGCAAACGCCTTGGTGTAAAGCGTTTCGGTGGTGAGTCTGTACTGGCTGGTAACATCATCGTTCGTCAACGTGGTACTAAATTCCACGCGGGTACCAACGTAGGCATCGGTAAAGATCACACTCTGTTTGCAACTGCAGACGGTAAAGTGAAATTCGAAGTGAAAGGCAAGCAGAACCGCAAGTTCGTAAGCATCGAAGCCGAGTAAGTCGAAAACCGACCGAATACGAAGCCCCGCCAATGGCGGGGCTTTTTGCGTAATACAGATACCTTCTGAGCCACCGCAGGGCTGTTGCCTTCGCGGGCTGGGCGATCCCAAGGTATACTAGAAACAGATTTTCTAACGGGTTAAAGCGATGAAATTTGTAGATGAGGTGCTGATCCGGGTTGAAGCCGGAGACGGCGGTAGCGGCATTGTGAGTTTTCGCCGTGAAAAGTACATCCCTAAAGGCGGCCCTGATGGTGGTGACGGTGGCGATGGCGGTGACGTCTTTCTGATCGCCGATGAGAACCTGAACACCCTCATCGACTATCGCTTTGAACGTTGTCACCGGGCGCTGCGCGGCACCAACGGCAAGAGTGCCGATTGCACCGGCAAGCGCGGTGAAGACAAGATTCTGCCTGTGCCTGTGGGCACTCGGGCGCTGGATTCAGAAACCGGCGAACTGGTGGGGGATCTGACCACCCACGGCCAGAAACTGCTGGTGGCCAAAGGCGGTTATCACGGCCTGGGGAACACGCGCTTCAAGAGCTCGGTTAACCGCACGCCGCGGCAGAAGACCCTGGGCACCCCGGGTGAGCACCGTGAACTGAAGCTGGAGCTGTTGCTGCTGGCGGACGTGGGCATGCTGGGGCTGCCAAACGCCGGTAAGTCCACCTTCATTCGGGCGGTGTCTGCCGCCAAGCCGAAAGTGGCCGACTACCCCTTCACCACCTTGATCCCGAACCTGGGTGTGGTGCGGGCCAACATGTCCGAAAGTTTCGTGATTGCCGACATTCCCGGTCTGATCGAAGGCGCCTCCGATGGCGCCGGCCTTGGGGTGCGCTTCCTTAAGCACCTGGAACGCTGCCGGGTGCTGGTGCACCTGATCGACGTTGCCCCTATTGATGAAAGCGATCCTGTGGAGGGCGCCAAGGCGATCATCAACGAGCTGCAAAGCTACTCACCGAAACTGGCGGATAAGCCGCGGGTGCTGGTGCTGAACAAGCTTGACCTGGTGTTGGAAGAGGAGCGTGACGCCCTGGTGGCCAGCATCGTTGACGGCCTCGGCTGGGAAGGCGAGGTACGCACCATCAGTGCCATCTCCCGCACCGGCACCGATTCTCTGGTAAAAGAGTTGATGGAGATCATTAACGCGTTGCCGAAAGAGGAAGAGAATCAGGTGGACGACGCCGAAGTGGAATTCAAGTGGGAACAACACCACAAGGATCAGATGCAGCAGCCGGTCGTGGAAGACGACGACTGGGACGATGACTGGGACGACGACGATTACGATGTCGAAGTGGTATACCAGCGCTGATCGTTGATGATTCACAATTAAGGGGCCCCGTTGCCCCTTTTTGCTGCCTGTAACAGACGTTTTTGGGGAGAAACGAGTTTGGAGATAGCACAGCAAAATGAGGTCACCCGCCTGGCGGTGCGGGCGGCTCAGTTAATGCTGGCCTGGGGGGCGGAGAGTGAGCTGGTGGAAGACATCGGCCAGCGACTGGGGATTGCCCTGGGGGCGGAGAGCGTGGAGCTGTCCATCTCCTCCAATTCGCTGGTGATGACCACCCTGTTTCGTCAGCGTTGTGTCACCACCACCCGGCGGCTGCGGGATCATGGCCTCAACATGGCCATGGTGTGCGAGGTGCAGCGCATCTGCGTCATGGCCGAGAAGGGACTGCTGGACATCGAGCAGGTGGGCAGCAAGCTGCGTAACCTGACTCCCTGGAGCTGGAACCCCTGGTTGGTGGTGGCCATCATCGGCCCCTCCTGCGGCAGTTTTGCCCATCTGTTTGGTGCCGACGATACCGCGGTGCTGTTGACCGTGCTGGCCTCTTGCATCGGCATGGTGGTGCGCCAGCAACTGGCCAAACGCCATTTCAACCTGTTGATCAACTGGGCGTCGACCGCCTTTGTTACCACCCTGGTGGCCAGGCTGGCGGCCATGGTGTGGCCAACCCCGGACGCCGAAGTGGCGATGGCGGCGGCGGTGTTGATGCTGGTGCCCGGCTTTCCGCTGCTCAATGCCATCAGTGACATGGTCAAGGGCCATTACAACGTCGGCCTGGCGCGCTGGGGCCAGGCGACGTTGATGACCGCCTCGGCGGCCATCGGCATTACCCTGGCGATGCAACTCACCGGGATGGGCTGGCTATGAATCTGATCCAGTTACTGATTAACGGTGCCTACGCCGCCGTTCCCGCCGTAGGCTTTGCCATGGTGTTTAATGTCCCCGGTCGTTTCCTGTGGCGCTGCGCCCTGGCCGGTGCGGTCGGCCATATGTTGCGGGCGGTGTGCATGCACTGGGGGGCGCCCATTGAGTGGGCCACGTTTGCGGCGGCCGTTGCGGTCGGCGGCCTGTCTACCTTATGGTCGCGACAGACATTGGCGCCGATGCAGCTGTTCGGCGTGGCGGCGATCATTCCGATGATTCCCGGCACCTTTGCCTTTAACACCGTCATCGGCCTGGTGGAGATGAGTGCCATCGGCGTGACCGATGCGACTCTGATGCCGGTGGTGTACAACGCCTTGAAAACCATCTTTATACTGGGGGCGCTGAGCGTTGGCCTGGCGATGCCGAGCCTGTTGCTGTTTCGCACCAAATCAATCATTTAGGGACTCATGATGCGTATCTCAATGATCGCCTGTATGGCGGCCGATCGGGTGATCGGCAAGGACAACCAGATGCCCTGGCACCTGCCGGCGGATCTGAAGCATTTCAAAGCGGTGACCATGGGTAAGCCGGTAGTGATGGGACGGCGCACCTATGAGTCCATTGGCCGGCCATTGCCCGGCCGCCACAACGTGGTGATCAGTCGTCGCCCGGACTATCGACCCGAGGGCGTCAGCGTGGTGACCAGCATCGAGGCGGCGCTGGCCCTGCTTGAGTCTGAGGAGGAGCTGATGATCATCGGCGGCGGCCAGCTGTATTCGAGCCTGATGGCGCGGGCGGATCGCTTGTACCTGACTCTGGCGCAGATGCAGGTAGAGGGCGACACTCGTTTTCCCGATTATAATTCAGAGGCCTGGCGGGAGGTTGAGCGACAGATCCACCCCGCCGATGAGCGCAATTGCTGTGATCTGCATTTCGTTACCTTAGAGCGAATTGTGAGCGACGTTTAATCCATCGATTTTTGTTATGACATCTCCCTTGTTCAATTTGAATCGTTCAGGTCTTACGGTATCCTGTCGCTGTTAGCTAAAGGTAACCGGATATAACGATAAGTAACAAGGAGTGGCAAAAAATGAAAACAAGATTGAGTCTGGTGGCAACAGGTGCCCTGGCGTTGAGCCTGGCATGGGTAGCCCCGGTTCAAGCTAACGACCAGCTGATTGCCAATATTTGTCAGTACGTTCAAGCCGACAATAAAAGCCGTTTGCGCAAGAAACTGAAAGAGTCCCGCATCAAGGTGCGCACCATCTACGACGGCATTAAGTGCAATGGCGAAAGCATGATTCGCAGTGCCATGACCAACAATGCCGATGGCGTAGGGGTGTTTCTGGTGAAGAAACTGTCGGCGGCCCAATTGAAGGCCAAAGAGCAGGATGGCCAGAGCGTGTTGGAGTGGGCCAGTGCCCACGGCCATGGTGACAGCACCATCGTCAGCGCCATCAACGATCGCATCGGCGGCTGATCCTTTCCCTCTGTACTTTGAAAGGGCGACTTCGGTCGCTCTTTTTTGATCCGGAACCGCGAACAAAAAAGGCGGCCAGTGGCCGCCTGATTGTGTGTTGAGCGTGGATCAGGACACCTTGAACTCCCGTACCTGCTGCTGCAACTCTTCCGCCAACTGGGCCACCTGCTGGCTTGAGGAGGCGGTTTGTACCGCCCCGGACGAGGTCTGTTCGGAGATGGTGGCGATCTGTTCCAGTTTCTCGGAGATGGTTTGCGACACCGTGTTCTGCTCACTGGCCGCCTGGGAGATCTGATTGCCGGCGTTGACCACTCGACCCATGGAGTCGCTGATGGCTTCCAGGGCGGCGTTGGCCTCTTCGGTGGTGGTCACACTGCGCTGAGCCTGCTCCTGGCTCTGTTGCATCACTCGCTCCGCTTCCTTGGCGCCAGCCTGAACCACCTCGATCATCTGTTGAATCTCGGTGGTGGACTCCTGAGTCCGTGAAGCCAGCGAGCGCACCTCGTCGGCCACCACGGCAAAGCCACGGCCCTGTTCGCCGGCCCGGGCTGCCTCGATGGCGGCATTCAATGCCAGCAGGTTAGTCTGCTCGGCGATGCCGCGAATCACGTCCAGGATGCTGCCGATGGCGGCGGTGTCGCTGTTGAGTTTGTTGATGACGCCGGCGGCCTGCTCTACCTCATTGGCCAGGGTCTGAATCAGCTGGCCGTTGGTTTCCGACAGTGTCCGGGCCTGACGGGTTTCGTCGTCGGCTTGCTGGGTTTCACCCAGGGCGTCGTTGGCGTTGGTGGCCACCTGATTGGCGGAGCTGGACAGTTCATTGGTGGCACTGGCCACCTGATCGATCTGACTGGATTGCTCCTGAATGCCCGAGGTGGTCTGGGCGGTTACTGCGGAGGTTTCCTCGGCGGCGGCGGCCAGTTGGTCGGCCCGCTCCAGAATCGAGCGAATCAGTTCTCTGAGGCTGTCGGACAGGGCATTGATGTTGCGGGCCAGGCGGCCAAACTCATCCTGGCTGTCGATCTCGATCCGCTTGGTCAGGTCGCCACCGGCCAATACCGCCAACGCCTCGTTGACGTGGGCCAGAGGCCGGGTGATGGAGCGGACGGTAACCACGCTGATGAAGGTGGCGACCACGATGGACAGCAGCATCACCGCCAGGGTCTCGGTGCGGGTAGATTGCAGCGAATCGATGGCCAAGTCACCGGTTTCGGTGTTGATGGTCGCCAGCCGCTGTTGCAGGTCCTGGCTGATGGCCATCAGTGCCTGATAGTGACGCTGGCTGCTGGCCAGTTGGGCATCGATGGACTGAATCAGGCGCAGGTTTTCCGCCTGCAGCTGGATCAGGCTTTGTTCGGAGGTGAGCTGGTCGGTCATCAGCGTCAGGTAGTCGGTCAGTTCGGTCACCAGTTCCTGCTGACCGACCTCGGCGGCGTCTTTCTTGAGGGATTCGATGCGGTAGTCGACACTGCGCAGCAGGAATTCGGTTTCTTGCCTCAGGGTGTCGAGATCGGCACTGGTGCTGATCTTGTCCATCTCCAGGGCGATGGACACCATGCTGGCCACGGCGGTATCCAGGTTGTTGGCTTCGCCGGCCATCTGCTGTTCGATGCGATTGTCAGAGGCTTCCAGATCCATGATGTCCAGCAGAATCGAGCTGGCATCATCGCCGGCGGTTTCCATCTCTTCCACCAGTTCGGCCAGGTTGGCCCGTTGGGTGACCAGGCTGCGCTTGTCGGTCAGCATCTGCTGCCAGCTGCGCTGGAACTGCTGGTACTGCTGCTCACTGTCGCCGGTGTTGAGGGCGAAGCTTTGGCGACTGCTCAGCAGAGTCACCAGCTCCTGGTAACGGCGCTGAAACTCGGAGTCCAGGGTGTTGAGGCCAGATTCTGCCTGAGTCAGGCGGCTGGTGTCGGTGGTGTTGTAGGCCGACTGGATGTCGATGTACTGGTTATTGAGGTTCTGAGTAATTTCGTTGACCTTATCCTTGGCCGGTACCGAGAAGCTCTGGAACACACGGGTGTGTTCTTCGACGTTGTTGATGCTGGCCAGAGACAGGCCGCCCAGTATCAGCAACAGCAGGGTGACGAACGTGAAGCCGCCAATAACGCGCAGCGAGACCGTTAGTTTCATTGTTAGTATTGTCCTTAGCTTAATTTTCCCCCATTCGAAATCATGGTATCAAGCTGAAGGCGGGTTTGCAGTAAATAGTTACGGTTCTGAGGTCGGGAAAACCGAACCGATATTCGATTGACCTTTGACCAAATTTTGACGATTTAACCCCAGCTGCGATGGGCGTGTTCGATGTAACGGGTGTCGTTTTCCAGGCACCAGAATGTCAGCCAGTGGCCCCAACAGGCGCCGGTATCCAGGCTGATGGCGTTGGCATGGCGGGTGCGTCCCATCAGGGCGGCCCAGTGGCCGAACACGATGCGATAGCGATCCAGCAGCGGGTGGGGGTGGCTGAACCAGGGCAGCAGCTCGCCTTCACCGTCGGGGCCGCTGGCCTTGCTGTAGAAATCCAGTCGGCCATCGGGGTGGAGCAGCCGCATCCGGGTCAGGCAGTTGATGGTGTAGGTCAGGCGCTGATAGTCATCGCCGTTGGGATCCCAGTGGTCCGGCTTATCGCCGTACATCTGGGCGATGAAGTCCAGGTAGTTGTCCGACTGCAGGGTACGGCTGACCTCGGCGGACTGGTGCAGCACGGTGTCCAGATCCCACTGAGGCGGCACCCCGGCGTGGGTCATCAACAGTCGGTGCTCCGGCAGGTGGCAGTGCAGCGGTTGCTGGCGCAGCCATTGAATCAACTGGTCGCACTCGGCGGAGTCCAGCAACTCCTGTTGGCGATCCTTGGGTTTGGGTCGTTTGAGGCCGGCGTGGACCGCAAACAGGTGCAGATCGTGGTTGCCCAGCACGGTGCGACCGGCATCGCCGAGTTGGCGAAACAACTGCAGCACCTGCAGCGACCCCGGCCCGCGGGCCACCAGGTCACCGGTAGACCAGAGCACGTCGTGGTCCGGGTCAAAGCTGACCTTGTCCATTAGCCGACGCAACTCGTCGTAGCAACCCTGAATGTCACCGACAAAGTAGTTGGCCATGCTTAATGCAGACTCCGGGGTTTACGCAGTGGAAAGCGGTCGATGGGGCTCTGCAGCACTTCGCCGTTATCACTGAGCAGGGTGTAGAAGCCGGTCATGCTGCCTACCGGTGTCGCCAGGGCCACCGAACTGCTGTACTCAAAGCGCTCCCCCGGCGCCAGGGTCGGTGTCTGTCCCACCACCCCTTCGCCGCTGACCTTATTCAGACTGCCGTTGCCGTCGGTGATCTGCCAATGGCGGTGGGTCAGGGTCAGCGCCTGTTCGTGGCGATTTTCCAGGGTCACTGTGTATTGAAACAGGTAGTGCTGCTGGTCCGGATCGGATTGAGATTCAATGTACTGACACTGAACCTCAACCTTGAGGGGGGCGAGTCGGCTGGGCATCAGCTTATTTGCGGCACAGGTAGTTGGCGATGGCCACGAATCCGGAAACCGGCAACTGTTCAGGCCGCAGGGTCGGGTCGATGCCAATGGCGGCAAAGGCGTCGTCGTCCAGCTGGCCCTTGAAGCTGTTTCTCAAGGTCTTGCGGCGTTGGTTGAAGGCGGTCAGGCACACCTTGCTGAGCACCTCGACCTTGTCCACCGGGTAGGGCTTGACGGTGTGTGGTACCAGGCGCACCACGGCGGAATCCACCTTCGGCGGCGGGGTAAAGGCGCCAGGGCCCACTTCCAGTACCGGGACAGCCTTGCAGTAGTATTGGGCCATGACCGTCAGGCGGCCATAGTTCTTGTGACCCGGGCCGGCACACAGTCGCTGCACCACCTCTTTCTGCAACATGAAGTGCATGTTTTCCAGATGCTCGGCGTACTCGAACAGGTGGAACATCAGCGGCGTCGAGATGTTGTACGGCAGGTTGCCGAAGATCTTCATCTTCTTGCCCGGTTCAATCAGGCTGGAGAAATCGAACTTCAGGGCATCGCCCTGGTTGATCTTCAGCTTCTTGCCCCAGCCGGGTTGCTCGGTCAGGCGGGCAGCCAGATCCCGGTCCAGTTCGACCACGTTCAGGCAGTCCACCTGTTCGGCGACCGGTTGGGTGAGGGCGCCCAGACCCGGACCAATCTCGACCAGAGTGTGGTCGTTGGTGGGGTGAATGGCAGCGACGATGCGGTCGATGACCGTCATGTCGTGGAGGAAGTTTTGGCCGAAGCGCTTACGGGCGCGGTGGCCCATATGAACATTGTTGCTCATCGATTGTGGTTACTTGTCAGTTCAATTGCTTTATTCAGGGCGACGACGAAACTGCCGGAATCGGCCTGGCCAGTGCCAGCCAGATCCAGGGCGGTGCCGTGGTCGACGGAGGTGCGGATAAAGGGCAATCCCAAGGTAATGTTGAGGGATTTTCCAAATCCTTTGTATTTTAGCACTGGCAGGCCCTGATCGTGATACATCGACAGCACCACATCGCAGTTTTCCAGGTATTTGGGTTGGAACAGGGTGTCTGCGGGCAGGGGACCGATCAGGTTCATGCCTTCGGCTCGGAGTAGATTCAGAGTCGGTTCAATGACTTCGATCTCCTCTTTGCCCAGATGGCCGCCTTCGCCGGCATGGGGGTTGAGGCCACACACCAGGATGCGCGGATCCGCCAGGCCGAACTTGTCCTGCAGATCCCGGTGCAGAATCCGGGTGACCTGCTCCAGTCGCTGCGGGGTGATCGCCTTGGACACGTACGCCAGCGGAATGTGGGTGGTCACCAGCGCCACCTGCAGGCCTTCGGTGGCCAGCACCATGACCACGTCCTGACAGTTGGCCTGCTGGGCAAAGTACTCGGTGTGACCGGAGAAGGGGATGCCCGCCTGGTTGATGATGCCTTTATGGACCGGGCCGGTGACCACGGCGGCGAAATCGCCGCTCATGTTCTTCTCGCTGGAAAACTTGAGGGTGTCCACCACGTAGCTGCTGTTCTTGTCGTTCAGCTCGCCACATTTAACCGGTGCATTGACTGAAAATGGCGCGATGGTCAGGGTGCCCGCCTGCTGTGGCTGGGCGGCCTTACCGGGCTGATAGGGCTGCAGCTTGATCGGCAGCCCCAGCATTTTTGCCCGCTCAATAATCAGGTCAGGGTCGGCGCAGACCACCAGTTCAACCGGCCAGTCCTGCTGAGCCAGTTGCACCACCAGGTCCGGGCCGATGCCGGCGGGTTCCCCCGGGGTTACCGCGATACGTACGGTCATTTAGTCTCCACAACTTCGATGTAGGCTTTGGCCCGCATCTCCTGAGACCAGGCGTTGGCCTGTTCATTGAATTTACGACGGAACAGCAACTGATAGGCGCGGTCGCTGTTCATCTTGGCGGTGGTATCGGTGGTGCGGCGCTCCAGCAGTTGCACCACGTGCCAGCCGTGGGTCGAGCGGAAGGGCTGGCTGTATTCGCCTTGCTTCAGCGACGCCAGAGTGTCTTTGAACGCCGGCACGTACATGCTGGGATCGGCCCAGCCCAGGTCACCGCCTTTGACGGCGCTGCCTGGATCTTCCGAGTACTGCTTGGCCAGATCGGCAAAGTCGGCGTCGCCATCGCGCACCTGCTTGAGGAAGTCATCCAGCATCTGCTTGGCCATGTCTTCGCTCAGGATCGGTGACGGCTTCAGCAGGATGTGACGGGAGTGAACCTCGTCCACTTCCTGAATCTGCTGACCGCGGGTGTCCAGAATCTTGATGATGTGGAAACCGGCGCCGCTTTTTACCGGGCCGATGATGTCGCCGGCTTTGCGGCCGCGCACCAGCTCGGCAAACAGGGTTGGCATCTCGTTGACGTTCATCCAGCCCCAGTTACCGCCTTCCAGGGCCTTAGGGCCGGAGGATGCGGAGATGGCGGTCTTGGCAAAATCGGCGTCATCGTTCAGCAGTGCCAGTACCTTATCGGCACGGGTACGGGCTTCTTCCACCGCCTTGGGAGTGTCATTGGCGACACTGATCAGGATGTGGCCCATGTTGAATTCGGTGCTTTGCAGGCCCTGGTCTTCAATCATCTTCACCAGTGCGTCGATCTCCTGTGGAGACACCTGCACACGGCGCTGAACCTGTACCCGCTGCACCTGGCCGAGAATGATCTCGCGACGGATGTTTTCCCGGTACTGGGCGTAGTTGTCGCCGCCGGCTTCCACTTCCGCTTTCATCTGCTCCAGAGTCAGATCCTGATCCTTGGCCATGTTTTCCAGGGTCTGATCCAGCTGAATGTCGCTGATGACCATGCCCATGCGATCCGCCATCTGCATCTGCAGGCTCTCATTGATCAGGCGATCGATCACCTGAGTGCGTAAGGCGGTGTCGGAGGGAAGGGCTTGTCCGCTTTGCAGCGCCGAGCGTTTGATGTTCTCGACCCGTTCGTCGATCTCACTTTCCAGAATAATGCCGTCGTTAACCAATACGGCGACGCGATCCAAGAGCTGTGGCTGTGCCAGCGCGGATCCTGCCATGGCGAACGCCGCCACGGCACTAATAATCAAATTGCGAACCTTCATCCTTCATCCATTTTTTTCGGTGCAGTTATCGCTTAGAGCCTCGACTTCAGCGACGGTTCCTGCACTGTAACACATTTGTTTTGTCAGTTTTTGAGGTAGTAGGGGCGCCGGTAGTTGAACAAGCCCTCATCCAACATGTCGCTGACGCCCAGTGGACCGGAGGATCCCAGCCCTTTCAACTCAAAGGTCAGGGACCAACTGGTGTCGTAGTCGTCCCTCTGACTGATGGTGGTAAAGCCACTGTCACTGTAGTTGGTGTTCAGGTGACGATCGTAGGTCAGGCGCACGGCCCAGCAGCACGATTCCCACTGAACGCCGGCATAGCTTTCGACGGTCCGGTTAAGGTTGCCGTCGTAGTAATAGTTGCCTACGAAGTAGGTGTCTTTGGCGATCGGCCAGGTGGTACGGAAGCCAAACTGGTTGATGTCGATGAACTCACCGGTGTCCTCGTCGATGGCCAGTTCCGGCACATAACGATGGGAAAATTGCACCAGCTTGTTGTTGCCGGGACGGTAGTCCAGGGTCACTTCCGACTTGTTGGTGGCGCCGGCGTTGGTGTCCAGTTGCAGTGAGCCGGCCAGGAACCAGTGGGTAGCGGCCTGCATGTCCAACTCCATGGCCAGAGCCGAGCTGGATTGCTGAATCTGGTTGGACTCGTTGGGCAGGCTGACTTCGCTGTCGGACAGGTAGAAAATCTGGCCGAGGGCGAAACGCATCTTCTCCTGGTTGTCGCCGTCGAAGAAGCGGGTGGCGACACCCAGAGTCAGCTGGTTGGCGTCGGCGATACGATCCAGGCCGGAGAAGCGACGATCGCGAAACAGACCGTTGTAGTCGTCCTGCAGCTGAGCGGTATCGTAGACGCCGATGTCAGACTGATCCTGATGGGGAATGAACAGGTACTGGGCCTGGGGTTCCAGGGTCTGCCGGTAGGGGCTGCCGGAGAACGTCAGCTGACGCTCGAAGTTGGCCTGACCGTGCACCCGGAACTGGGGCAGAGTCCGGCTGACAAACTGGTCCAGGTCCTGATACAAGGGGTCGTTGTTGTTGCTGGGCACGTCCTGCTGATAGAAGGTCTGCATCAGCTTCATTTCGGTGGTCAGGCTGCCTGCCGGCGTCTGGTAGGGCAGGGTCAGCGTCGGCTCCATGTGCCAGCGAAGGGCACTGAGCTGTTGATTGTCCTGGTGGGTAAAGTTGGTCAGCTCGGTATCGAAGTTGAAGTCCAACCCCTGATAGAAGGCCGGCATCCGGTATTGGAAGGCCAGCTGCGGCATCACCTGAAACGGGTCCTGATCGTCGCCCAGTACCTTGATGTCCTGCACCTTGATGCCCAGGTTCCAGTTTTCCTGGAAGTAGGACGCTTCGCCCACCCGGCTCAGCTGGTTGTCGGTACTGGCACTGATGGCCGAGTCGAAATCGTTGAAATAGTTGTCGTCACTGATGGTGGCGTAGTCGGCGTGCAGGCGCCAGCCATTGTCCAGTCGGGCACTGTGTTCCCAGGAATAGGCGTAGCGATCCGGGCTGCCGGTGAGGCTGCTGAGCCGGTCGTTGCCGATGTACTCCAGGTTGACGATGCCGGCGTTTTGCTCGGTCAGGTAGCGGCCTTCGGTGGCCAGCCAGACGCCGCGGGAGCTCATCACCTGGGGGGTGATGGTCATGTCGAAGTTGGGGGCGATGTTCCAGTAGAACGGGGCCTTAACGTCGACGCCATTTTTGGTGCTGGTACTGAACGAGGGAAACAGGAAGCCGGTCTTGCGCTTGTCCGACACCGGTACCGTCATGTAAGGCACGTAGAACACCGGGGTATCAAACAACCGCACCTGGGCACTGTAGATCTCACCCCACTCTTCGTTGCTGTCGATGATGATCTTGTCGGCCTTCAGCTCCCAGTCGGGCACCTCGGCGGGACAGGTGGTGAACGAACCGCCCTGGAGGACGATGTTGTTGTCGTCGGTGATCTGCAGTTCATTGGCATCACCATGGACCTGCTGGCCGTGCAACCAGTATTTAGCCTGACTCAGGGTGGCGTTGTATTTGTCGGTGTCGGCGGTCAGATCGTCAGCGGTGATGGTGACCTGAGGGTCCTGATACACCAGATCGCCACTGGCCAGCACTTTCTGTTCCAGCTGCAGCACTTCGGCGTTGTCGGCGTTGATGGCCCGGTTACCCTGGCGCAGCTTGACGTCACCCTGAAACTTGGCTGAGACGCCGGCGATGGCCTGGCTCGAATCGGCGCGCACGGTCACCGGCGCGGATGAGGCTTGTTCATCATTAGTGGCGTTGGGGTCGACCATCATGGGTACGGGAAGGGTAATGGTGCACTGGGTGTCCGGGACCAGCACCTGTCCTTCCTGGCTCCACGCCGCAAAGGGCAGGCAACAACATGCAACTGCGAGTTGATAGCGCATTTTTATCCTTTTGGAGTGTTTGCAATTGGCAGGGGCGCTCTGCTCCCTATACCATTGCAAAAGAGTCCCCGTCCGTTGGCCGGGACACCGCTCCCCAAAGGGCGTTAAACCGACCGATTCTCCCGACGCCACACTGGCCATAGAGGAGTTTAGTATGCTGGACAGAGACTTAATAAAATTGGTTAAAACAACCTAATTATTTTACCGGCAAACGAAAACCATTTTTCGCCCGCGCAAAAGACGTATGATAAAGCAATTTTCAACTTTGGGCTATTCAAGGGGCAGAGATGCAAGATAGCCGTCGAGATCAGCTACAAGGCTGGCTTAATCAATGCTTTAGTCCATCGATTCAGGATTTGGTTCTGATCTTCGGAGACGCCAGTTATCGGCGTTATTTCCGCTTTTCCCATCAGGGTCACAGTTACATCGCGGTGGATGCACCACCGGACAAGGAAAACAGTGCCCCCTTTGTGGCCATGACCCGGGCCTACCACCAGGCCGGTTTACCGGCTCCAGAGATAGTGCATTCGAATCTTAAGCTGGGCTTCATGTGCCAGAGCGATCTCGGTGATGACCACCTGCAGCGCTACTTGTCGGCCTCGACGCTGGCGAACTGGTACTCTGAGGCGCTGTCGCTGTTGCCGCAGATTGGTGCCATTACCGCCACCGAAGACGGCCCCTTGCCGGCCTACGACGAGGCCCTGCTGCGGCAGGAGTTGTCGCTGTTGCCACAGTGGTTCCTCAAGATTCACCTGGGTCAGGAGCCGAACCGCGACTTCGACGCCCTGTGGTCGCCACTGTGTGATCTGTTGGTGGATAACGCCCTGTCTCAGCCTCAAGTGGGGGTCCACCGGGATTACCACTGCCGTAACTTGATGGTGGTGGATCAGCACCTGGCGATCATCGATTATCAGGGCGCAGTGCTGGGGCCGGTGACCTATGACCCGGTATCGTTGCTGAAAGACTGTTACGTCCGCTGGGCGCCGGAACAGTTGACGCCGCTGCTGGACGGTCACTATCAGCGCTTGTCGGCCCTGGGCTGGCTTGGCGGTGCCGATCGGGCCCAGTTCCAGCGTTGGTATGATCTGACCGGCCTGCAGCGGCACCTGAAAGTGCTGGGGATCTTTGCCCGCCTGTGCCATCGCGACGGCAAACCCGGTTACCTGGCGGATCTGCCGCGGGTGCTGGAGTACGTCATCGAGGCCGCCGACGGCTATGCTGACACCCGGCCGCTGGCGCAACTGGCCCGCCAGTGGCGCCAGCAACTGGAGGTGCCGGCGTGAAAGCGATGATTCTGGCCGCCGGCCGCGGCGAACGGATGCGGCCGTTGACCGACACCACGCCAAAGCCGTTGCTGCCGCTGGCGCAGACGCCGCTGATTGAATACCACCTGCGGCGACTGGCGGCGGCGGGCATTCGCGAAGTGTTGATCAATACCGCCTGGCTGGGGCAGCAGTTTCCCGAGCAGCTGGGCGACGGTGGCCGTTGGGGGATGAAGATTACCTACCAGCATGAACAGCAGGCGCTGGAAACCGGTGGCGGCATCCTCAAGGCGCTGGATTGGCTCGGGGCGGCGCCGTTTCTGGTGGTCAACGGCGACGTCTATTGTGAGCTGGAGTTCGACCGGCTGCCGATGCTGTCCGAAACCGACCTGGCTCACCTTTGGCTTGTGCCCAATCCGGCTCACAACCCCGGCGGCGACTTTGTGCTGCAGGGGGGGCGGGTCAGTGATCAGGGTCAACCCAGGCTGACCTTTTCCGGTATCGGCCTGTACCGGCCGGCGCTGTTTGATGGCTGCCAGCCCGGCCGATTTGGCCTGGCGCCGCTGCTGCGGCGGGCGATGGCACAGCAGCGCATCAGCGGGACAATCTATTCAGGGCGGTGGTGTGACGTAGGCACGCCACAGCGGTTACAACAGTTGGAGCAGGGTTTAAATGCAGATTTGGGGTAAGGTATTCGGCGGTTTGCTGGGGTTCTTTTTTGGCCGCATTGCCGGACTGATTTTTGGTGTCTGGTTGGGGCACATTTTGGTGGACAAACGACGTACCCCGACCTCGGGTCCACGCCAGAACCTGTTTTTCCACACTACGTTCGCGGTGATGGGCCACGTCGCCAAGGCGTCGGGGCAGGTGACCTCGGCAGACATCGCCCTGGCTTCGGCGGTGATGGACCAGTTGCGGCTGTCTGGCGACGCTCGCCGTGAGGCTCAGGCGGCGTTCCGGGAAGGCAAGGCCGCCGATTATCCGCTGCAGGAGCGGCTCAAGCAGTTGAAACTGGTGATGGCGTTTCGTCGGGATCTGGCGCGGATGTTTCTTGAGATTCAGATTCAGATCGCCCTGTCCGATGGCAGCATCGACGACAAGGAGCGCGCCATCCTGGCGGAGATTGCCCGTCA
Organism: Ferrimonas kyonanensis DSM 18153; assembly: GCF_000425405.1. Classification (GTDB taxonomy): domain Bacteria; phylum Pseudomonadota; class Gammaproteobacteria; order Enterobacterales; family Shewanellaceae; genus Ferrimonas; species Ferrimonas kyonanensis. The sequence continues at coordinate 83,707 of NZ_AUDJ01000024.1, forward strand.
GCTCGGGTTCTCGCCCCAGGAGCTGGAACAGATGCTGTCGATGTGGCAAGGGGAGCATCATTATCGTGCCAGCGGCTCACAGGGACCGAGCCTGGACGACGCCTACCGCCTGCTGGGGGTGACGGCCGACGATGACGACCGTCAGATCAAGCGCGCCTACCGCAAACTGATGGCGCAGCACCATCCGGACAAGCTGGCCAGCCAGGGCCTGCCCGAGGAGATGATGACCCTGGCCCGGCAGAAGAGCCAGGACATTCAGGCCGCCTGGGAGGTGGTTCGCAGCGAACGCAAACTGAGATAAGTCAGCCACAGGGGAGCGGCCATGAGCTGGGATAACCGGGAAGCGGATGCCCTTAAGCGGGCGCTGAAGCAATGGCAGCAACAGGGATTGCTGGATGCCGACACCGTGCGGCGGTTAACGGCCACCATCGAGGTGCGGCGTTTCGACTGGCGGCGGCTGGCCCGTTACAGTTTCCTGGTGGCCCTGGTTTCTTTGGTGGTGTCGGTGGCCAGTGTGCTGCTGGATCAACGGGTGATCGACTGGATCGCCAGCGTGTTTCAGGCGCCGGTGCTGGTGCGCGCCATTGGACTGGCGCTGCTGGCGTTGGGGCTGTTGATTCAGGGGCAGCGATTACGGCGGCGGGACCACCGCCGCCGCTACCAGGTTGAAGCCCTGTTCCTGGGGGCGGTGGCGGCCATCGCTGGGGCACTGATCTATCTGGCAGACTACCTGTCGGTGGATGAGTCGGTGTGGCGCTGGTGGCTGCTGTCGGCGGTCATGGTGTATGCCTGGCTCGGGGCGTGGCTGAGGTCGTCGCTGATCTGGGCGGTGGCCCTGCTGACTCTGGCGACCTGGCTACTGGTGCATTCGGTGCAGCAGGTGGGTTGGGAGGCGCTGTGGTATGGCATGAACCCCCCGGCGCGCCTGGCCCTGTTGGGGGCGGCGCTGGCGCTGTCGGCTAGCGCCATGTCGCGTCCGGCCTGGCGGCCGTTGCGTGCACCTACCTGGCACATCGGCCTGAGCCTGATGTTCATCAACCTGTGGTTGTTGAGCCTGTTTGGCAACCACCATGATCCCCAGTTGTGGTCGGCTCAGCCCCAGTGGCAACTGTGGCCCTGGGCGTTGCTGGCGGTGCTGGTGAGTGTGGCGGCCATGCTTTGGGGCCTGAGGCGAGAGGATGTCGGTTTGCGTCTGTATGGGTTGGGGTTTCTGATACTCAACCTCTACAGCCGCTTCTTCGAGCAGTTCTGGGACAGCCTGCACAAGGGACTGTTGTTTGCCATTGCCGGGGCGGGCTTCTGGCTGCTGGGGCGCCAAGCTGAACGAATCTGGAACCGCAGTCACTCTCAAGATGATTCGCCGCCACCGCAGTGATATTATCGCCACTCAACTCATTGTTTAGTGGTGCTTATGAATATCTCCTCCATGACAGTCAGTTATGCCTCCGTTCGCCCAGCGGTTACGGGTACGCCGCCGGTGGAAAAGCTGCAGCAGAATAAAGAGGTGATACTGGCGGCCAGTGCCCGCCAGCAGCAGCAGGCCACCGTGGACGCCTACCTGACCGCGGCCGGTGCCTCTGCCGACGACGGTGGTGAGGTCAAGCAGGCGATGGCGTTTGCCGACAGCGTTCGTCGAGCCGAGACCCTGGCGCAGATCGATCAGCATTACACGCCCAGGCCCTCCGATCCGGTGGCAGAGCACTACTATCCGTCTGAGCCCGTCTCGGGTCAGTACCTGAACGAGAAGGTTTAAATAAGAATTGTTTGCATTCAGTGCCGGTTCGTCGTACAGTGACCACGTCGGCTGGCAATTCCAAACCGACTCTCATCATCTCCTGCACGATCTGTCTTTTCGAAGACCCGACGCCCTCTGACGCACCATCAGGGGGCGTTTGTGTTTTTGCTGTATCCATACTCTCTGTGCTTCCACGGCTTTTTTGGGTTAACGACCTGGGCGCGATTGGCGGTGGCCAGGCCAAGCGTACTGACACTTCATTTGTAAAAACAACGCACTGTGGAAATGCCGCAGCGAGGTTCGGTTTTTCGGCATTGACCCGAGGGTCGCCACTCCTACAATGAGCCGCCCTTTTCCAGTGGAGACAAACGAGATGAAACAGTGGTTGATGATGGCGTTGGGGTTGACCCTGGCTGCGCCGGTCTGGGCGTCGCCGCGAGTGGGGATTCAACTGGGCAGCGATAACGGCGTTACCGTGCACGCTCAAGGCTGGGATGTGGGGGTCAGCGTCGAGCGCTTCGCGGTCAGTGTCGACCGCCGCATTCCGTCTAACATCAATCCGGCGTTGTATTTTGGTGTCGGTGGCATGATCAGCGACACCGACGATGAGGAGATTGGCCTGCGACTCAAAGCCGGCCTGGCGACGCAGATCGACCAGGTGGAGCTGTTTGCCGAGCTGGTGCCGGTGTTTTATCCCGGCAAGGATCTGGAGATGGATCTCGACTATGGCGTTGGCCTGCGGATTCGTTTCTAATGAGCGCTGACCCCAAGCATTAACTGGCTGAGGAGCGGCAATGAAGCAATTGGTGGTATTGGACGGACACACCTTGAACCCCGGTGATTTGAGCTGGGGGCCGCTGCGGGCACTGGCCTCGACTCAGGTGCATGAACGAACGCCGGCGTCACAGGTTGTGGCCCGGGCGTCCGCGGCCGAGCTGCTGATGACCAATAAGACGCCGCTGACGGCCTCGACCCTGGCACAGCTGCCGAAGCTCAAATACATCGGCGTGCTGGCCACCGGCGTCAACGTGGTGGATGTGGCGGCTGCCCGCGAGCGCGGCATCGTGGTCACCAATGTGCCTGCCTACGGCCCCGCGTCGGTGGCGCAGATGGCGATGGCGCACCTGCTGCATCACAGCAGCCGGGTCGCCTGGCACCATCAGCGAGTGGCCCGGGGGGACTGGAGCGCTAGCGACGACTTCTGTTTCTACGACGGGCCACTGCAGTCGCTGCAGGGACAGATTCTGGGGCTGGTGGGCTACGGCGAGATCGCCCGCCGGCTGGCCGCCATGGCGGAGGGCTTTGGCATGCGGGTGGTGTTGACCACCCCCAGCCGCAAAACCGATCTGCCCGAAGGGCGCCGCTGGATGCCGCTGGAGGCGTTATTGCAGTGCGCCGACGTGGTCAGCTTGCACTGTCCGCTGACCGACGACAATCAAGGCATGATCGATGCCCGTCGTCTGGCGCTGATGAAACCCACCGCGATGCTGCTCAACACCGCCCGTGGGCCGCTGGTGAATGAGGCGGATCTGGCCCGGGCCCTGCATCAGGGCACCATCGCCGCTGCCGGCCTGGATGTGCTCAGCAGCGAACCGCCCCGGCCCGACAACCCGTTGCTGTCGGCGCCCAACTGCAGTATTACTCCCCATAATGCCTGGGCCACCCTGCAGGCGCGGCAGAACCTGCTCAATATTGCGGTGGCGAACCTGGCCGCGTTTCTCGAAGGCAAGCCGCAAAACCGGGTCTGAATCCGGGGGGAAAGGCGTGGTGATTGACTCGTTTATCCCTTAAACTTGCCTCTCTTTGGGTCACCCGGCTGGGGTGGCTTAATTTCCTTTTGGCAACCACGGAATTCTTTGGATGTTCCAGGACAACCCGCTGCTGCAGCAGCTCAAAGCACAGATTAAAGAGACCCTGCCCACGGTCGAAGGCCAGGTCAAGGCCACCGAGCGTGGCTTCGGTTTTTTGGAAACTGACAAGGGCGACAGCCACTTTATTCCGCCGGCCTACATGAAGAAAGTGGTCCACGGCGATCGGGTCTCGGCGGTACTGAGAACCGAAAAAGACAAGCCCGTCGCCGAACCGGATCAGTTGCTGGAAGTGGGGTTAGACCGGTTTATCGCTCGAGTGAAATTCGTCAAAGAGCGGCTCAACGTGGTGCCGGATCACCCATTGATGCGCGAGCCGATGCGGGCCAAGTGCAAGGGCCTCAAGGGCTCTGAGTTGTCCAACGGCGACTACGTGGTGGCCCACCTGGTGAAGCATCCGCTGCGTCCGGATGAGCCCCATTTTCAGGTGGAGATCACCGAGTTGGTGGCGGCACACAACGATCCCCATGTGCCCTGGTGGGTGGTGTTGGCCAAACACGACCTGGCCAAGGCCGAGCCGGCCGATCCTCAGGGGTGGCAAACCCCGGGCGACAGCCAGCGTCAGGATTTGACCCAGCTGCCGTTTGTGACCATTGATGCCGAGTCCACCAAGGACATGGATGACGCCTTGTATGTGGAGGCTCGGGAGCAGGGCGGCTGGTGGCTGCACGTGGCCATTGCCGATCCGACCGCGTACGTGCAAGCCGGCGACGAAGTCGATGTGGAAGCGCGTAAACGCGGTTTTACCCAATACCTGCCGGGCTTTAATGTGCCGATGCTGCCGCGGCAGCTGGCAGATGAGCTGTGCTCTCTGGTGGAAGGCCAGCAGCGCTACGCGGTGGTGGCGCGGATTCCTGTGGCCAGCGACGGCAGTGCCGGTGACGCCGAGTTCTCACTGGCGACCATCGCTTCCCACGCTAAGCTCGCCTACGACAAGGTCTCGGATCGTCTCGAGGGACAGGAGGGGGCCTGGCAGCCACAGGATGCGGTGATCGCCGAGCAGATCGATTTGTTGCATCAATTGGCTCAGGCACGCATCGGTTGGCGCGAACAGCACGCACTGGTGTTCCCGGATCGCCCGGATTACCGCTTCGAGGTGGACGATCAGGGTAACGTGGTCACCATTCATGTGGAGCCACGCCGAATCGCCAACCGCATCGTGGAGGAGACCATGATTCTGGCCAACTCGGCGGCGGCGGCACTGCTGGCGGAACGGGTCGGCGGCGGCGTGTTTAACGTTCACGCCGGTCTGGACAGCGAGCGGGTAGACGCAGCCCGGCAGATGCTGGCGGACAATGGCCTCGAATTCGATGGCGAGCGACTGCAGACTCTGGCTGGCTATTGCGAGTTGCGCCGGGCCCTGGACGCTCAGCCCGACGGCTACCTGGACGCCCGCTTGCGGCGGATGCAGGCGTTCTCCGAGATGGCGGCCACGCCGGGTGCCCACTACGGCATGGGCTTGCAAGGCTACGCCACCTGGACCTCGCCGATCCGCAAGTACGGCGACATGGTTAATCACCGTCTGCTCAAGGCGGTGATTCAGGGCGGCACGCCAGAGTCTCTTCCGGATGCGGCGCTGATTGACCACCTGACGGCGATGCGTAAGTTGCACCGCTTGTGCGAGCGGGACGTGGGTGACTGGCTGTTCGCCCGTTACCTGGCACCGAAGGCCGGCACCGATGAGGTGTTTGTGGGTGAGATCATCGACATCAATCGTGGCGGCGTGCGGCTACGGTTGCAGGAGAACGGCGCGGTGGTGTTCCTGCCGGCGCCCCTGCTGACCGACGACAAGTCCAGGCTGACTCTGGTCGGGGATCAGGGGCTGGCCCAGTTCGACGGTGAGCAGGTGTTCCGCTTGTCCCAGAGCCTTGAGGTGGTGATCCACGAAGTGCGGGTCGCCAATCGCAACATCGTGGTGGCACCGCGGCATAAGCTGGTCTAAGCCGTCGAGACAAAGAAAAACGGGTCGCTGCGGCGACCCGTTTTTGTTGGCGGCGGTTAAATCGGTGACCCCGGCGGCAGCGGCAGCGGCGCCGGGATGGCGCGAATACTGTCGTCGCCGAGTCCGCGCTTAATCACCTCGGCCAGTTGCCGGTAATGGGCGGCGGCGGTGCTGTCGGAGCGGCGCGCTTTTCGCTGCAGACGATCGCCAATGTCGGTCAGGGTCGCACTCAGCAGCGCTTGCACCTCCGGGGCGCTGTCGTCGTCGTGGCGGGCGCTCAGCAGGGCATCGACGGTAACGGCGTTGACCCGCATCTGCAGGGCGCCACGGCGGCCTTCGTCAATCCCCTCGAGCAGCGTTGCCTCGGCGAGCGGCTCCAGCAGTTGTGCCAATCCGGGCAGTTCATCGTCGTCGAGGTGCTGTTGCATCAGTCGGTTGAGGCGTGCGGGGGCCAACATCAGCTTCAGGCAATGGCGGGCAGCCACCTCGGCCATCCCCAGGGGATCGCTGATGGGGCCCAGACGCGAGCCGAAGTGCTCGCGGCTGCTTTGGTAGCCGGCGGGGTGGGGCTGAAGGTAGTGGCGCGCCGATTCCGGCAAGGCCAGAGTCGACGGCATCAGGGTAGTGATCAGGGCATCGATGGCCTGTTGCTGACGCTCAGGGCTGACCCAACGGGGACTCGACGTGCCGTAATCGTAATCCACCCCGGCTATCAGCCTTGCCACAGCCTCGGTCTGGTAGCGATGCAGCAGGTAGGTGGGCACCAGCAGGGTGGTCAGTTCGCTGACGGGCTCGCCGCTCAGCAGCGCTGCGGGATTCAGTTGGGTCAGCGCCAGTTGCCGAATTCGAAGTAACCGTGACAGCTCGGCGATGGGGTCCTGGCCGTTGTCCCACAGATTGGCGGCCGGATGGGCGCTGCCCGGGGCCCGGGCATCGGCGTCACTGAGGTACAGCAGCCCCTGCTCGGTGGCCTGGGCGGCCAGGCTGTGCTGACGGCTGGGGTTGCCGTAACCAAAACGGATGGCGTGGTAGTCCCACTCCCCCAGCCCGGTATCGTAGGCGCCGGCCAGTTGCACCCGATCGTTTTCCAGTCTCAGCTTCGGATGGGGGTAATCCATCACCGAACCGTGGCCGCTGGCAGAGCCGGCGAAGTTGTGGGCCAGTCCCAGGGTGTGGCCGACCTCGTGGGCCGCCAGTTGCCGAAGCCTGGCCAGGGCAAACTGCTGGGCATCGGCGAACGCTTGTTGCCGGTCTGGCCAGCCGGCACTGAGGGCGCGGGCGATGCGATCGTCCTGGCGCACCCGCAGCGATCCCAGGGTCACATGGCCTTTGAGGATTTCACCGCTGCGGGGATCGAGGATGGCGTCACCAAAGGACCAGCCGCGACTGGCGCGATGAACCCACTGAATGACGTTGTAGCGCATGTCCTGGGGATCGGCATCCTCGGGCAGCATCCGCACTTCGAAGGCATCCAGGAAGCCCGCTTGCTCGAACGCCTTGCGCCACCATCCCGCGCCGTCCAACAGGGCGGTGCGCATCGGCTCGGGCACGGCATTGTCCAGGTAGTAGACGATGGGGCTGGCGACCGCCGACGGCGCCGCGCCAGGTGTCAGTTTCTGCAACCGGTGCCTGGGCTGCCAGCGCACCTGCAGCGGTTGCGACAGTGGTTGGCTGTAATCATTGAACTGGTAAGCAAAAAAGCCGGACTGCGGGTGGAACGGCACCGGGGTCATCGGTGTTTCGGGCAGACGGATAAAGGAGAACCGCACCTTCAGAGACAACCGGGAAGGATCGGCGGCAACCCGCTGCAGCTCTGGTCCGCCCTGATCTCCGGCGAAGCTGACCTGAATGTCGATGTCGCTGTTATCGACAAACCCCTTGATGCCCTGATCGGCGACGAAACTCAGTGACGGTTGCAGTTGAAATTGGCCCTGCTCGGTGGCTCTCAGGCGCTCGGCGATGCCGTGCAGATCCTGTTGCAGCAACGGGTCTAGCGATGCTTGGCCGTTTTGGTCCAGGCGGCCCCGCCACAGAATGGTTTCGGCAAAGGCGTGTGTGACCGCTTGAGTTTCGGCGGCCGAATTCGAGTCGGCGCGAAATCCACTGTTGAGCTGACGCAGCACCAGGGCGGCGCCGTGGCGCTCAAACTGCACCAGCCGTTGGCTGCCCAGTTGGCCCCGATCCAGGCCGACGTCGTTGGAGCCCAGCCCGCCAGGCAAACTGGTGACCAGCAGCAGCGGCGTGTCCAGGGGCGGCTCGGTCAGCATCACTTCGCCGTTGTCGCTCAGGCTCAGAGTCAGGAAGGTCGGGGCCGGCTCGGCGTGAACCGGCCACAGTAACAGCAGCGCCACCACAGAAAGCAGGCGGCGCACCAGCAGGGAGGGCATGGCGCATCCTTGTCGCAATGGGGGTAAGCCCCGGAGTTTTCTCCAGTCTATGTGTCTTTGCCGGTGGGCTCAACCTGTGGCAGCACTGGCCCGACTCGTCGCCACAGATGCACAGAGACGCCGAGGCCGATGCTCAGCAACAGCAACTGCACCGGCAGCAGCGGTGCCAGGGTGATCGCCAGTCCCATGCCCAACCACAGGCTGATCAGGGTCAGGGTTAACTGCCTGGGGCTTACCGGACGCCGATTGAGGTAGGCGTCCAAAGGCGGACCGAGCCAGGGGTGGGTCAGCAACCAGCGTTGACAGCCAGGGTGAGCTTTGCCCAGGCACAGGCTGGCGAGCAGCAGAAACGGCACCGTCGGCAGCAACGGCAGCACCATGCCGATGACGCCAGCCACTACCGACAGGGCGCCGGGGATCAGCCACCAGACGTTGAGGCGGACGGGCTCCAGCGCCTGGGACAGGGCGGGGTTGATGGTCCCGTCGAGCTCGGCAACCTGCTGATTACTCCTGTGCATCATTTGCGCAACACTCCTTGATCCGGATCATGGGGAGGCGGTCAGGCATGGGGTAGGGTAGAAGCCGTATTCACACGTATTACAAGGAGTTTCCCATGTCTCATTGGTTTAACTTGATCATGGACAGCCCCATCGGCTGGATGTCGATGTTGGTGATACTGGCGACCTGTGGCATCGTCGGCTACATCGGTTGGATGTTTTGGAAGAAGTCGGCCCTACCTGGCCAATGACCGGTTAATGATAATTATTCTCATTTTTGGCCGGGCTTCAAGCCGGTGATTGAGGGTAAGTGGGGGAGTGTGAACCGGGTCACATTGTTAGTCGTGCAGACGGGGCAGCCTGGCCAGATGCACCGATACCGCTAAGCCGATGCCGGCCAGCAGCAGTTTTACCGCCAGCACCGGGGCCAGATAGATGGCGATCCCCATGCCAAACCAGATGCTGGCGATGCTGCCCCACAATTGACGCCGGGTCATCCCTTTACGTTCCAGGTAGTTACGCAGCACCGGCCCCAGCAGCCGGTGATTGAACAGCCACGCCTGCATTCGGGCCGATGAGCGGCTGAAACAGGCGGCGGCTAACAGCAGGAAGGGCACCGTTGGCAGCAGCGGCAAAAACATCCCCGCCAACCCCAGGGCGGCACAGAGGCTGCCCAGCCCGATCAGCAGGTAACGGGTCAGCGGGCGGCGCCGGTAGGTTTTGACCTTGGCCGGCGGCTCGATGGGGGCATTACTCATGTCTCGACGCCCTCACCCAGCCAGTGTTTCACGGTGGCGAACAGTTCCGGCAGGATAATGGGCTTGGTAATGTGGTCGTTCATGCCGGCGGCCAGACTCTTTTCGCGATCGCCACTCATGGCGTGGGCGGTCATGGCGATGATCGGCAACTGCTGCTCGTTGGCAAATTCGCGAATGGTGCGACAGGCGGTCAGGCCATCCATCACCGGCATCTGAATGTCCATCAGCACCAGATCGAACTCCTGCTCCTTGACCAGATCCACCGCGACCTGGCCATTTTCCGCGACGCTGACCTGATAGCCGGCGCTCTTGAGCAGTTCGGTGGCCACTTGCTGGTTGATGAGGTTGTCCTCCACCAGCAGGATGTGGGCCTGCTGAGCCGGGGCATCCTGCTCTGGGGTGATGTCCGGAGTCGACTCGATGTTGTCGTTGGAGAAGTTGCTGATCAGCACATCAAACAGCTTCGAGGCGTTGAATGGCTTTTGCATCACCGCCTGAATCTTTCCTTGCTGCACCTGATCCGACAGCGAGCTGCCGGTAAAGGCGGTCATGATCAGAATCACCGGTCGCCGCTCCAGGGTGCCGTCGGCCACCAGTCGGTCGATCTGGTTCACCACTTCGATGCCATCCATGTCCGGCATCATCCAATCCAGCAGCACCAGTTCCGGTTTGGATTGCTTGATGGCGGTGACCGCTTCCTGGCCGTTCTGGGCCAGATCGACGTGGAACTGGAAGTCCCGTAGGTAGGTGGAGTATATCTGCAGTGCGGTGCTGTTGTCGTCCACTACCAGCGCGGTGAGCTGATTGCCGTGGGGGGAGATCAGCTGGGTCTTCTGCGGTGGTTGCTCGACCCGCTTGGCGTCGATGGTAAAGCTGAAGGTGGAGCCCTCGCCGGGAACGCTGTGCACACTCAGATCGCCGCCCATCAGGTTGACCAGGTGCTTGCTGATGGACAGCCCCAGGCCGGTGCCGCCAAAGCGGCGGGTGGTGGAGCCATCGGCCTGGTTGAAGGCATCGAACAGGAACTTCTGTTTGTCCTCGTCGATGCCGATGCCGGTATCGCGGACCCAGAACTTGAGGCGGATGCGGCCGTTGTGCTCCTTGAGATCTTCACACCCCAGCTCCACTTCGCCGTGGTCGGTGAATTTGACGGCGTTGGACAGCAGGTTGATCAGCACCTGCCCCAGACGCAGGGGGTCGCCAATCAGGTGCAGGTTGGCACTGACCGAGGAGTACAGCTGCAGATCGACCTGTTTCTCCTGTGCCTTGAGCGAGTTGAGGCTGACGGCATGTTCCAGCACCTTATCGAGGCTGAAGCGGGTTTGTTCCAGCTCCAGCTTACCGGCTTCGATCTTGGAGAAATCGAGGATGTCATTGATGATCCGCAGCAGCGACTCGGCGCTGTAACGGGCCTTCTCCAGGTAGTCTTTCTGTTTGGCGGTCAGCTCGGTGCGCAGGGCCAGGTGCATCATGCCGATGATGGCGTTCATTGGCGTGCGGATCTCGTGGCTCATGTTGGCCAGGAATTCGCTCTTGGTGACGTTGGCCAGCTCGGCGTCCTGTTTGGCCTCCAGCAGGATTACTTCGTTGTCTTTCTGCTGGGTAATGTCTTTGTGGGTGCCGAGCAGTCGAATTGGCTCGCCTTCGTCGTCACGCTCCACCAGTCGACCCCGGGACAGAATCCAGCGGTAGTGGCCGTCTTTGCCCTTCATGCGGAACTCGATGTTGAACGGGGTGCTGGAGTCATCCAGGTAGGCGTCGATGTAGCTCTCCACCCGCTGCCGGTCGTCCGGGTGCATCAGCCGGTAGTAGGTTTCGATCAGCAGCGGGAATTCGCCGGACTCGTAGCCCAGCATGGTGTAGTAGGCCGGGTTACAGATCAGCTGGTTGGCATCCAGGTACCAATCCCAGACGCCGTCCTCCACCGAGTCCATGGCCAGGTGGTAGCGTTCTTCCGACTGTTTCAGCTTCTCCTGCTGTTCCGATTCACGGGTGATGTCGCGCCACACCCCAATCAGCCCCAGCAGTTCGCCGCGGCCGTTGTAGAACGGCAGTTTCAGGGTGTCGTACAGCACTGCCCGGCCGTTGTATTCGTTCTTCTCCCGGTAGCGCAGCGGCACTCGGTCGCGCAGTACCTGGGCGTCCTCCTCCGCCAGTTGCCGGCCTTTCTCGCCGTCGAGGATGTCGGTGACCGACAGCCCCAGCAATTCGCTCTCCTGGTGGCCGAACAGGGTCTCGGCAGAGCGGTTGCAGCCGAGGAAGCGGCCGTCCACGTCCTTGAACATGATCGCTTCCGGCATGGCGTCGATGAGCGAGCGCATCAGCGAGAAGTCGCGTTCACGGCGTTCATTGGCTTCGCGCAGGCGGGCGGTGCGCTTGGCCACCAGTTTGTCCAGGCGCCGATTCTGGGCCGCCAGATGCTGGGTGTATTGCTGATTCTCTTCAAAGGTGCGGGAGATCAGCTGGAACCAGGGCTCCCAGCCTTCGAGGATCCGCTTCGGCGGCGGTGTCGGTTGGTTGGCGCAGTCTTCCAGGTGGTTGAGCAGCTTGGAGGCCGGGCTGACGAAGGCGCGGCGGGTCAGCCAGTGGACCACGGTCACCAGCAGCGACAGGGCGATGATCACCATCAGGAAGGTGGATTCCAGTTTCTCCCAGGCGTCGGCCACCACCTCCTGCTCTGGCTGCAGATACAGCAGCGACCAGGGGGCGTTGGTGAGCTTGATGGCGCGCACGTAGTAGCCGTTGATCAGCTTGGCGTCGGTGTCGTCCAGCAGCCGCTCCAACGGCACGTTGTGAAGTTGCGCCGGAATGCGCTGGCTCAGGTGATAGGTGCGCGGCAATTCATCCAGGTGCATGTCCGGGTAGGACAACACGTTGTTGGCCCGGTCCAGCAGCAGCACCGTGCCCGGAAGATCGAAATAGCGCTCAATCTGCTCGGTCAGGGTCGACAGCCTCAGCTCCATGTAGATGGCGGCCAGGAAGGTGTCACCCACGTACACCGGAATGCCGACGGTGGTGGCCAGTTTGTCTTCGGCGTTGCGGTGGGCGTCGGACCAGAACACTTTGCGCTCCGGGTTGTTCTCCGGCTTGGCCATGTCAAACAGCGGGCTCTGCAACATCTGCGGCTCGAACTGATGCTCGGGGCCGGGCCAGGGGTAGATGGACATCATCTGTTGAGTCGACAGGTAGTAGATGCTGGCGCTCTTGGGGGCCATCTGTTTGGTCACCGGCAGGCTCAGGGACATCTGGTACAGGGTGTCGAGTTCGCGGTAGAACAGTTCCGAGCGCCCCTCCAATTGGCCCTTACCGGAGATGAAGCCTTTTTCGGCAAAGGTGTTGCGAGCGTTGCGGTAATCCGGGCGCAGCGAGAAGCGGTCGCCTTCGCTGACAAACTGGTGCCGAACCTGCAGCTGGGTCATGGAGGCGGCGTCGCTGTTGCGCATGTGGATGGCGGTAAACTCCTGCAGCGCTTGCACCGCCCGTATGCTGGCGTCCAGCAGCAACTCCACCTGATGGGAGTGCTGGGTGACCTGCTCCACTTTTTCGATCAACAGCTGCTGTTTCTGCTTGGTGAACACCATAGCGGCCACCACCAGCGACAGGATCACCACCCCGAGGTAGGTATAGAAAACCGCTTTGTTGTAGTTGTTGAGAATGGGTGTTTTCACAGTGTGCAACTCATGCCCGGCGCCAGAATCGAACGGTCAGTGTACCAAAGCTTTGGTCCAGTTGGGATTCTGTGGTGAGATTAGCGCCTGTCCCGTTCAGGAACAGGCGCGGGGATCAGAGTTCGTTTTCGGCGAACTTGGCCAGACGGGAGCGCACCACGCCATTGAGGTAGACGTTGGCACTGCCTTCGAAGTTCTTAAAGCGCTCCACCACGTAGGTGAGGCCGGAGGTGACGGCGGTGAGGTAGTTGGAATCGATCTGCGCCAGGTTACCGGAGCAGACCAGCTTGGTGCCTTCGCCCATGCGGGTAATGATGGTTTTCAGTTGCGAAGGCGTTAGGTTCTGGCACTCGTCCAGCAGCACAAAGGCATTCTGAATCGAGCGGCCGCGCATAAAGTTGATGGACTTAAACTGGATATTGGCCTTGTCCATGATGTACTGCAGGCTGCCGGCGGGACTTTCGTCCTGCTTGTGCAACACCTCCAGAGTGTCGGTGACCGCCGCCAGCCAGGGGGCCATCTTCTCCTCCTCGGTGCCGGGCAGGAAGCCGATGGACTCGGCGATCTCCGGCGTATTGCGGGTGACGATGACCTTATCGTAACGGCGTTGTTCCACCACCTGCTCCAGGGCGGCCGCCAGCGACAGCAGGGTCTTGCCCGATCCCGCCGGGCCGGTGAGAATCACCATGTCGATGCTGGGGTCCAGCAACGCCTGCAGCGCCATGCCCTGATAGACGTTCTTAGGGTTGATGCCCCAGGCGTGGTAGCCCATCAGCCGTTCCTGGCCCAGGTCCCGCAGCAGCACCTGCTGGTCATTGACCTCCTTGACCTGACCGCAGAACAGCTTGCTGTCGTCGATCAGGTACTGGTTGATGTACAGCGACTCCTCCGCCAACTCGTTGCGGGCCAGGGTGTGGTAGACCTCGCGGCCGCGCTGTTCGCTGCTGACCTCCTTAACCTGATCCCATAGGTTGCCCTCCAGTTCGGCAAAGCCCTTGGCCAGAAACTGGATGTCGTCCACCAGTTGATCGGTGCGGTAGTCCTCCACCTTTTTTAACCCGGCGCCCTTGGCCTTGAGGCGCATGTTGATGTCTTTGGTGACCAGCACAATCTCATCGTCGCTCTGCTGCTGCAGGTACAGGGCCGAGTTGATGATCAGGTTGTCGTTGTTGTCACCGGGCAGGGCCACCGGATTGGCAAACTGAATCTGGTGGTCGGGAAAAATCGACAGGGTGCCCAACTCGTCGTCGGGGGCGTTGGGGTGATTGAGCAGGACCCCTTGAAGGATCTCCTCCGGTGAGGCATCCACCAGGCAGTCTTCGAGGGTGCGGATGGCAACGCGGGCGTCGCGGCTGACGTCTTTACGGCGGTCTTTTATCTGGTCGAGTTCTTCAAGGACGGTCATGGGAATGACCACATCGTGCTCCTGAAAGGAGTAGATGGCGAGAGGTTCGTGCAGTAACACGTTGGTATCCAGCACAAAGCGTTTTTTCTTATCCCTAACCATGGCACCTCCACTATGCTTTATGGATTTAAGGCAAGGTTCTATAGCGATTAAGCGTTGCGCGTGCTTCAGTTCTACCATGGCAGAAGGCGGCGACTTTGGCTAGCACAAATTGAGGATGAATCACTGCCGCAGTTCCGGTAACATACGCCACCTTTTCAGCCTTCTAGCCCATATTAGGAGTCGTTTAGTCGATGTCATTTTCTCTCGGACAACGTTGGATCAGCGATGCTGAATCCGACCTGGGACTGGGTACCGTAGTCGCCGTCGAAGGACGGATGGTATCCGTACTGTTTCCCGCCACCGGAGACAACCGGATGTTTGCGCGGGAAGATGCCCCGCTGACTCGAGTGATTTTCAACCAGGGAGACACCATCACCAGCCACGAGGGCTGGACCCTGGAAGTGGACGCGATACACGAACAGGACGGACTGGTCAGTTACGAAGGCGTCCGCAGTGATACCAATGAGGTGGGGCTGCTGCGGGAAACCATGCTCGACCACCAGATTCGTTTCAATAAGCCGCAGGATCGCCTGTTTGCCGGTCAGATCGATCGCATGGAGTACTTCGTTACCCGTTACCTGTGCCAGCGACAGCGCTTCGGCATGCTGAAAAACCCGTTGCGCGCCCTGCAGGGCCCGCGGGCCGGCCTGATCCCTCACCAGTTGTTCATTGCCAATGAAGTGGGCAACCGCCACGCGCCACGGGTGCTGCTGGCGGATGAAGTGGGCCTGGGTAAGACCATCGAGGCCGGCCACATCATTCATCAGCAATTGCTGTCCGGCAAGGCGGAGCGGATTCTGATCCTGGTGCCGGAAACGCTGCAGCACCAATGGCTGGTGGAGATGCTGCGCCGTTTCAACCTGCGTTTCTCGCTGTTCGATGAGGAGCGCTGCATCGAGGCGCTGGCCGACTGCGACAACCCGTTTGAAACCGAACAACTGGTGATCTGCTCCCTGGACCTGCTGCGCAAGAAAAAGCGCCTGGATCAGGCCAAGGACGCCCCCTGGGATCTGCTGGTGGTGGACGAAGCCCATCACCTGGAGTGGAGTGAAGCGGCCCCGAGCCGCGCCTATCAGGTGGTGGAGACTCTGGCGCAGGAGATCGCCGGGGTGCTGCTGCTGACCGCAACCCCGGATCAGCTCGGCCACCAGAGCCACTTCGCCCGCCTGCGTTTGCTGGATCCGGACCGATTCTACGATTATGACGCCTTCCTCGAGGAGGAGACCAGTTACCAGCAGGTGGCGACCGCCGCCGATGCGCTGCTGGCCCAGCGGCCGTTGAGCGATGACGAACAGCAGGCGCTGGTGGCGCTGCTGGCGGAAAGCGACATCAGCGATGCCCTGGGTCGAATTCAGTCTGGCGACGAGGACCAGCGCCAGCTGGCCTGTCAGGAACTGGTGCGGGAACTGCTGGATCGCCACGGCACCAGCCGAGTGCTGTTCCGCAACACCCGCAGCGGCGTCAGTGGCTTCTGCGGCCGTGAGCTGCACACCTACCCGATGCCCCTGCCCAAGCAATACGCCACCGCCATGCGGGTCAACAGCATGCTCGGCGGCACTCAGAGCACCGACATCAAGCTGATGAACCAGCTGTACCCTGAAAAGCTGTACCAGGAGTTTGAAGGTGAGAGCGGCAACGCCAGTTGGTGGCAGTTTGATCCCCGGGTCGACTGGATGATGGAGTTCCTGAAAGCCAACCGCAGCAAGAAGGTGCTGGTGATCGCCTCCAAGGCCCACACCGCGCTGCAGCTGGAAGAGGCCCTGCGTACCCGTGAAGGGATTCTGGCGTCGGTGTTCCACGAAGGGATGTCGATCCTGGAGCGGGACAAGGCGGCGGCGTTCTTCGCCCAGCAGGAGGGCGGTGCCCAGGTGCTGATCTGTTCCGAGATCGGTTCCGAAGGCCGTAACTTCCAGTTTGCCCACCACCTGGTGATGTTCGATCTGCCGCTGAACCCGGACCTGCTGGAGCAGCGCATCGGCCGCCTGGATCGCATCGGCCAGACCCAAACGGTGCAGATTCATGTGCCGCTGCTGGAGGGCACGGCGCAGCAGCCGCTGCTGCGTTGGTACCACGAAGGGATGAACGCCTTTACCCACACCTGCCCGTCTGGCCACCTGATCCACAGTGAATTTGCCGACCAGGTGCGCAGTGAGCTGGCGGGGGAAACCGATGCCGGTGCCCTGGAGACGCTGATCGAGGCCACCGCGGCCCGCAATGCCGAACACCAGGCCAAGGCGGAAGCCGGTCGGGATAAGTTGCTGGAGCTCAACTCCAACGGCGGTCAGCAGGCGGCGCAGTTGGTGACGGCCCTGGAGCAGGCCGATGACGACACCGATTTCATCAGCTTTATGCTGAAGCTGTGGGACGTGATTGGGGTGTCTCAAGAGGACAAGGGGGAAAACGCGGTGGTGCTCAAGCCCACCGAGCACATGCTGTTCCCCAGCTACCCGGGACTGTCGGAAGAGGGCGCCTCGGTGACCTTCGATCGTGACACCGCCCTGTCGCGGGAAGACTTCCAGTTCCTGACGCCGGCGCACCCCTTGGTGGCGTCCGGCATCGACCTGGTGACCAGCGGCGATACCGGCAGTACCTCGGTGGCACTGCTGAAGAACAAGGCGCTGCCGGCAGGCACCCTGTTCCTGGAGATGATCTTCAAGGTCGAAGCCATCGCCCCGTCCGAGGTGCAAATCGGTCGCTTCCTGCCACCGACGCCGGTGCGGGTATTGATGGATAAGAGCGGCAAGGACCTGGCGCCCAACGTCACCTTCGACAGCTTCAACCGCCAGTTGATGCCGGTGAACCGCCATACCGCCAGCAAGCTGGTCAATGCCAGCCAGCCGGTGTTGCATCCGCTGCTCAAGCAGGGCGATGACTACGCCCAGGCGCAGATGACCGAACTGGTGGCCCAGGCTCAGAGTGAGATGGAGCAGCAACTGGGGGCCGAACTGGCCCGCCTGGAAGCGTTGAAAGCGGTCAACCCCAACATTCGTTCGTCGGAGCTGGATGCGGTGCGTGAGCAGATCAGCATGGTGACCGCCCATCTGCAGCGGGCGCAGCTGGAGTTGGATGCGGTACGGATGATCGTGGTGACGCCGGAATAGGCAATTTGGCTCAGCAAAAAGGCGACCCTCGGGTCGCCTTTTTTATGGCTCGGCGTTTAGGGTCAGTCCTGGCGGGAGTTGACCACTTCTCCTTCGATGATCACTCCTGAGGCATGGTCGACATCGGTATCCCGGGCACTCTGAGTGCGGCCCGGGCGGCGGTAACGCCAGGCGGTGTTCATGGCCCAGAACGCCAGGCTGCTCAGCAGCACCAGCGGCAGCATCAACAGCAGCAGCGGCACCATTAACAGCAGCAGAATCAGACCGGCACCAGAAGGTTTAATGATCCGGAATCGATGCTGCCAACCTGCAATGCCACTGGAAAACTGATTCATAATTGGCCCTTAAGTTACCTAGTCGATGGGGGAATGCGGCGCCGCTAAAGTCACGGGTATCACCGTCCATTTTATCTCTACTTAGGGCTTTGACAAGGAAAGAACGATTAAGTTTGCAACACTTTACCTCCAACAGGGGCGTCGGTCAGCCCGGGTTCAGCGAGGCCATGGTGGTGGAAAATTGGCGATAGCAACTTGGGTCAGGCCCCGGGGCAGTGATACATTGGCGCCACCGACGCTGCCGATGCCTGAATATGATTGCCCGTTTACTGTTGTCCCTGTTGTTGTTTTGTGGCCTGACTCAGGCCGGTGAGCCCAATCTGTACCCCAGCAACCTGGCGGGGGTGCGGGCCGAAGTGGTGTTGGTGGAGCCCCAGCGAGGCAGCCCCTACCCGGGTCTGGCTCAGGCGCTGATCGCCCAGTTGCCGGATCTGGGTTGGCAGGTGCGGCTGGTGCCGACCCTGCCCGAGGATCCCAGTGAGGTGCTGGGTGGCGACACCGTCTGGCTGGCCCAGGGGGAGGTGGTGGGCACCCTGGCAGCCAAATTGGCGGACGGCAAACTGGAGCCGCCATTGGCGCTGGTCAGCATTGGCGGGTTTCAGTGGCCGCAGCAGGACGTTCCCACCCTGGCGGCCCGACTGGTGATGCAGCCGTCGCCGGTGCTGGACGTGATCTCGGACTGGGATCATCCGCTATCCTTAGCGGGGCAGAAACAGCGTGCCATCGAAGCCAGTCGCAGCAACAAACGCAACTATCGGCAGTGGCGCAACTACCTGGATTACCAGCAGGTGGACGACCATCAGGAGCTGATCACCCGCATCCATGGCTGGCTGAGTCGACAATTGCGTTAACCGGGCCTCTATTGTCTTGATGTGGCTGATGAATGCGCCTACAATCGGCGCGCCTAATTATTTGAGTAAATCAAAAATGGACCCAAGCCCGAGTAGTCCCAGTTGGGACGAAACGAAAACCATAACTTACAATCTGTTTGACGGCCACGAAGTCCACTTCTCATAGGGATACTCTCCCTCCCTGCCTGCTTCGTAGCCCGCCTTTGGAGACGAAGCATGCAAAAAGACACCCTTTTTGCCACCTTAGAGCACGCCATGATTGCCGGCGACAAGCAGTCCGCCCGGGCGACGCTGGAACTGGCTCATGCCGCCGACATTGCGGCGGCGATCTGCGAATTTACCGCCGAACAGGCGGCCCGGTTCCTGTCGATGCTGTCGCTGCCGGATCACGCCAACCTATTTGGCTATCTGGAGCCACTGGCTCAGGCGGAGATCGCCCGCACCATGAACCGCAACGATCTGGCGGCGCTGTTTTCGCAGATGGAAGCGGACGAACGGGCGGATCTGTTCAACCGCCTGTCTGAAGAAGACCAGCACACCCTGTTGCCCGGCCTGGCCCAGGCGGAGCGGGAGGACGTTCGCCGTCTTGCCAGCTACCCGGAAGAGACCGCTGGCGCCCTGATGACCTCGGATTACGCCACCCTCAAGGGCCACTGGCCGGTGCGTAAGGCTTTGAAACGACTGCGACTGGAAGCGCCGGACAAGGAAACCATCTACCAGACTTACGTTATCGATGCCGATCGCAAACTGCTGGGCACGGTGTCGCTGCGGGAGTTGATCCTGGCCAACCCGGATCGCCTCATCGATGATCTGATGCGTACCGGCGTGGTGCACGCCCGGGTGGATGAAGACCAGGAAGAGGTGACCCAGAAGATTCGTCACTATGACCTGCTGGCCCTGCCGGTACTGGACGGTGATGATCGGCTGGTGGGCATCGTGACCTACGATGACGCCATGGACGCGGCGGTGGAAGAAGCCACCGAGGATGCGCAGAAGAGTGCATCGGTGGCCAAGCTGGACGCCCCCATGAACCAGGTCACCGGCTGGGAGTTGTACCGTAAGCGGGTGTTCTGGCTGGTACTGCTGGTGTTCGGTAGCCTGTTGTCCGGGGCCGGCATCGCCTATTTCGAAGACACCATCGCCAAGTACGTGGCGCTGGTGTTCTTTATGCCGCTGCTGGTGGGCAGTGGCGGTAACGCCGGTTCGCAGTCGGCGGCCCTGATGGTGCGAGCCCTGGCCACCGGTGAGGTGGACATGAAGGACTGGGCCAAGGTACTGGGGCGGGAGTTCCTGGTGGCCGGTGCCCTGGGGCTGACTATGGCGGTGGCGGTGTTCGCCCTCGGCTGGTTCCGCGGCGGCGCCGAGATTGCGCTGGTGGTGGCGTTTGCCATGGTGTCGGTGGTGATGGCCGGCTCCCTCATCGGCCTGTGTCTGCCGTTTATCCTCAGCCGGGTAAAACTGGACCCGGCCACCGCCTCCGGGCCGCTGGTAACCACCATTGTCGATGCCACCGGGGTGCTGATCTACTTCAGTTTTGCCACCATGATTCTCGATCTCTAAGCCGGCTTGCCCCGCACAGAAGAACGCGCCCGATGGCGCGTTTTTTTATGTCTTGGGCTGTCGCAGCCGAGCCAGGGTGGTGCGCGGCGGCGTCAGGTAGTGCACCGGATGACGTGGCCGGGGCACGAAGTGGCGGGTGTTCTTATAGGGCAGCTTCATAAAGCCGGAGATCCCCTGCTCCTGAATCTGGCTGACTTGGGCCAGGATCCGCTGCAGGCACTGGCTGAACTCCTGCTGCCGCTGCGGATCCAGCAGTTTCAGGTAGCTGTGCAGTTTCAGGTGAGTGGGCAGCACTTCGAAGATGATGCAGCCGGTGTGGTGAATGTCGTTGAGGCGGCCCAGTTCGGCCATGATGCCGGCGGGCAGGGACAGGTTTTCGTCCGGGTCGCGGCCATCTTCGAAGTAGCTGTGCAGCCGGGTTTTGTCCTCCAGCTCCGGCACCTCGGCCACCTCAAACGGGATCGCCTGCTCCGGCGCTGGCTGAAACGGCAGGCGGTCGTTGTCCCGCTCGATGTGCAGGGTATCGCGGGCGTTAAAGAAGCAGGCTTTGAACACCCCATGATGGGGAATCGACTGGGCCAGCCGCACCAGGTTGTTGACCGCATGGGCAAAGGGTGCCCTTAAGGTTGGGTCAAACAGGTTGAGGCTGGAGTCGATGGCGACCCCGCCGCCGTGCCAGTGCAGCGCCAGCCCGCCCAGGATTGGAAACTCGCCCAGGCGCCCTACGGCGGTGACAAACGCCTTTTCGCAGTCGCCCATGCCCACCAGGTAATCGCGGTAGTAGCGGTCGATCTGCAGATCGCCGCTGGGGGCCCGGCTGCCGGGGCTCAGGTGTTGCTGCAGAAACGATTTGCGCGAACTGTAGGCGACGGTATCGATGGCGTGACCGAACTGGTGTACCCACACCGGCAGTTGCGCAGTGATGGCAGGCTCGGCCTGCGACGGCGGCTGCCAGGCCGGGCCCCGGGTCAGGCGGTCGATGAAATGGTCGCCGCCCTGGCGCTGGCGAATGGGGTCGTCGCTGAGCATGGCATCCAGGGTGTCTGCCAGGGCCTTGGGCAACCCCAGGCTGGCGGCGGGCAACACGCTGTTGCCGAAGCGGGCCGGCAGTCCCGAGGCCAGCGAGTAGAGGGTGCCGGCCACCCCCTGTTCATCGAACCGCGGCGACGAGCTGTTGCCCGCCAACTGCTCGGCACCGATGAAGTAGAGATCGCCCATGCGAGCGTTGCTGCGCAGCGGCTCGCCGCCCACCCCCAGGCCGGTCTGAGCGATGGGCTCACCGCTGGCGTCCTGTTGGGCAAACACCGCCGAGCCCCAGTCGATCAGCGACAGGTGATGGTTGCTGGGATCAAACACCAGGTTGGAGGGCTTGATGTCGCCATGGACGATGGGGCGGGGCAGATCCTGCCTCAGGTAGCGCAGCAGTTGCGCCAGTTGCTGGGCGATGGGGGCCAGCCAGCTCAGGGGCAGGGGGCCACAGCGCAGGGCCAGCTGGGCCAGATCCCGGCCCGGGGCCAGGGTCATCACCATGATCCCCTGCAGTTTCAGCTGCTGGTAGCGGATCAGCTTGGGAATGTTGGGGTGGTCGACCTGCTCCAGCATCCAGGCTTCCTCCTCCAGCCGCGCCTGCAGATGGGCGGGTAGGGTGATGCGAGAGAATTTAAACACCTGTTCCTGGCCATTGGGGTGGCGACCGGCAAAGACGAAGCCATACACCCCCTTGCCGACGAAGCGGATGTGGCGGTAGCCGAGTCGGGCCAGCTGCTTTTCACACAGCCGTAACCACTGCTTCAGCTTCTGGGCATCGTGGTGACCAAGAAGATAAATCGACTGTTCTTCGGCGATGTAAAATTGCTGTAACGGCGCCGTGTCTGCCATGGAACTCCCTGTTTTACTGGCCATCGTGACGATTTGTCCGATTAAGTTACGCTTTTCTTCCCTGTTCAGCTTTGTAACCGCCACATAGAAGCGTTCACTTCTTTGATCGAAATCAATGGATTCGAGTTCGATTGTGTGATGATTGGATCCGCATTGTAACACGGGAGGGCTAGAGATGGCCGACGTTGCAGCCGCGCCCAAAGTCGCCGAGCTGATTGAATTGTTAAAATATCCGCGCAACAAAATGCGGGATAATATGGATGTGCGTTTTTGTCCTCACGCGGTGTTTTATAACCCGGTGGACGAACGCTGCATCTACTGTCACCAGGGTATGGAATGCAAATGGCTGAACCATAACGACGAGCTGGTGGCCAACGAAACCAAACCCCTGAAAGCGTTCCGCCGTGAACTGACTCAGGCCTGTGACTATGTCGAAGCCCAGTTGACCCCGGCACACCTGTCTCGCCGAGCCTGCAGTTGCGACAACTGCAAGTGGCTGGAGAAGGTTCGCATCGTATTGGATCAGGAGTGGTAGTGTACAACCGCTGACAGAGCCGTTAAGGTGCCAGGCTTGTTTCTAGCAGGATTGGCAAAAAAATGGACGCAGCATTTTGGCACGATAAGTGGGACCGCCAGCTTATCGGCTTTCATCAGGACGACATAAATCCCTTTCTAAAACGCCACTGGCCCGCGATTTCTCATTCGCCGGGCCGGGTTTTGGTGCCCCTGTGCGGCAAGTCGCTGGACATGGTCTGGCTGGCGTCGCTGGGCGACGACATCGTCGGCAGCGAACTCAGTGAATCGGCGGTGCGCAGCTTCTTTAACGAACAACAGCTCGAGCCCGTCTCCGACACTCACGGCGAGCTGACTCGTTTCTGCGACGGCCCGTTCGAGCTGTGGCGGGGCGACCTGTTTGCCCTCAGCCCTGAGCACATCAAACCGGTGACCGCCTTCTACGATCGCGCCGCCCTCATCGCCTTGCCGGAACCGATGCGGCAGCGTTACTGGCAGCACCTGGCCAGCCTGCTGCCCGCCGGCACCCCCGGATTGCTGATCACCCTGGATTACCCGCAGCAGCAGTTGTCCGGCCCGCCGTTCAGCGTGACCGAGTCCTGGGTGCGACAGCACAGCGAGGGCCTGTTTGAGGTGGAGTTGCTGGAGCGCAGCGACGTGCTGGCGGACAACCCCAGGTTCGTGAAAAAGCAGGTGGCGAGTCTGGACGAGTTGGTGTTCAAGCTGACCCGGTTGTAAGCCGGGTCAGTATGCTGTCGTGGCTACGCCAGCGACAGCAGGAACGGGATCAGTACCGGGCTGGCCAGGCTCAGCAGGAAGCCGGACACAATGGCCACCGGCACCACCGGGGCGCCGCCGGTCTGCTGCAGCACCGGCAGGGTGAAGTCCATGGCGGTGGCACCGCCGTAGCCGATGGCCGACGCCGGCGAGCGGCGCATCAGCATCGGAATGATCACGATGGCGATCAGTTCACGGCTGAGATCGAACAGGAAGGCCACCGACCCCATCACCGGTCCCAGGCCGTCGGTGATCAGGATGCCGCTGAGAGAATACCAGCCAAAGCCGGCGGCCAGGGTGACGCCGTGAATCACCGGCAGCCCGGCGATCAGCGCGGTCAGGGCGCCGGCCAGCAGCGAGGTGCCGGCGACGATGGCGGCAATGGCCAACCCCCTGGGGTTGAGTAAAATGGCTCGCAGTCCCAGGTTGGAGGCCCGCAGCTGAATGCCGATCAACCCCAGCAGTAGCATCAACGCGGCGTTGGCCCCGGACTCAATGGCATGATGGCCGATGGGCAGCACCAGCCCCAGCGCCACCCCGCCGATCACCACCGCCGCCAGTTTCAGCGATTCCAGCATCATCTTAGCCAGCGGCTGCTGGCCGTTGCTCAGGGTCAGGGCCATGGGCCAGCGCCGATCCACCAGCGGCAACAGCGCCAGGTTCAGCACCAGGCTCAGGCCAATCAGCAGCGCCACCAATTGCAGGATGCTGCTCAGCTCGCCAGCCAGGTTGTCCACCTGGGCCAGCGACAGGCCCATTAACGCCAGAATCAGATAGACGATGGCACTCAGCAGCTTATCGATGCCGGTCAGCAGGGCCGGGCGGGTTACCGGGACCAGATAGCCGGCAAACAGAGGTAGAAGAATAACCAGAGATTCGAAGGACATGGCGCTGTTGGTTGTGAATACGAAGGCTGGCAGAGTAGCAGCCAGACTCAGGCACCACAACCATGGTGACCAGGGTCATAACCAGCGCCCATGGCGCCCATAGTCGCGGCTTCTGTCCGCTGGCGGGTTCGGGGCCACAATGGCGGTGCCGATGGCCTACTTCCGCCCGGGTTTGGTGTATACTGGGCGCTTTATGACATCCCGCAGGAGACACCCCTTTGCAATTTAAAGAACTGGGCTTGGATAAGCGCTTAGTGGAACGTATGGATCATCAGGGCTTTCAAGGTGCCACTGAGATTCAGCAACAAGCCATTCCGGTGGTGATCGCCGGAAAAGATCTGCTGGCCTCCTCCAAAACCGGGTCCGGTAAAACGCTGGCCTACCTGTTGCCGGCGATGCAAAGGGTGATCAAGCAAAAGGCGCTCAGCAAGCGCGATCCCAGGGTGGTGGTCTTGGCCCCGACCCGGGAACTGGCCAAACAGGTCTACGGTCAACTGCGCGGCCTCACCGCCGGCAGCAACGTCAAAGGGGTGCTGATCCTCGGCGGTGAAGACTTCAACCAGCAGAGCAAGGCGCTGGCCAAGGATCCGCAGTTTGTGATTGCCACCCCGGGGCGGCTGGCGGATCACCTGGAGCACGGTCACCTGGAGCTCAAGGGGCTGGAGATGCTGATTCTGGATGAAGCGGATCGGATGCTGGATCTGGGTTTCTCCAAGCAGCTGACTGCCATCCATAAGGCCGCCGACCACCGTCGTCGGCAGACGCTGATGTTCTCCGCCACCCTGGATAACGCCGTGGTTAACGAGTTTGGCGCCGATCTGTTGTCGGCCCCGGCCCGAGTGCGTATCGATGCCGAGCAGCAGATGCATGACAACATCAGCCACAGCTTCCTGCTGTCGGATCACCTGGATCACAAGCAGGCGCAGCTGATGGCGCTGCTCAAGCAGCGAGACTACAAGCAGGCGATGCTGTTTACCGCCACCCGCGGCGATACCGAGCGGCTGGCCAACTGGCTGGCGGAGCAGGGTTTTTCCACTCTGGCCCTGTCCGGCGATCTCAACCAGGCGGCGCGCAACCGCATCATGGACGAGTTTGCCGCCGGTAAGGCGCAGTTGCTGATCACCACCGACGTGGCCAGCCGCGGCCTCGACATCAGCCAGGTGCAGCTGGTGATCAATTTCGACCTGCCCAAACACTCGGAAGAGTACATTCACCGGGTCGGCCGTACCGGCCGTGCCGGAGCCAGCGGCGCGGCGGTGTCTCTGGTGGGACCGAAAGACTGGGCGGCAGCCATGGCGCTGCAGAGCTTCCTCGGTCACAGCTTGAGCTTTGACGCCTTGGAAGGGCTGGAGGCCAAGTTTACTGGTCTGAAGCCGAAAAAAGCCCCGGCCAAGGCCAGCGATAAGGCGACCAGGACTAAGGCTAAACCGGCTCGTGCCCGCAAATCGGCGGCGCCGAAGAAGGTCAAGAAGACCGCCTTTGTGCTCAAAGACGTCGGTGATGTGCCGTTCGGCAAGAAGAAGGCGCCCCAGGGCGACTAAGGCCATTGGTCAGGCACAAAAAAACGCGCTCAAGGGCGCGTTTTTTTGTGGAGTGGTCTTAATCCAGACCGTCGTCGCTGTCGTCGTCTTCCGGCTCCAGCATGCCCCAGCCGTCCACCTTGCCTTTGTACTGCTTGCACAGGGCCTGCAGGGTGGTTTCGATGTCGTTGATGGGGCCATGCTCAGGCACCATCTCTTTGATCAGCCGCAGCTCCCAGTCACCACTTTGTTCGTTGTGGTTCAGAAACAGGCCACAGCCCTCAAACTCTTTTTGGACCCGCTCGGCGGCACGTTGGCCCTTGGCTTCGTCGGCAAACAGCACGTAGAAGTCCAGCATGTAGGGCTGGCTGAGATCGATGCCTTCGTCTTGCATCAGTTGCAGCAGTTCGCCGGTGGGGTCATTGGGAAAAGACATGGATACCTACTCGATGGTTAAAACTGAATAGAGGGGCGAGGTTTCTTCCTGGCCACCTTGGGTTTGTCGTTGCTGGCGGGGCGGGCCTCGGCACTGGCGGCGCCGATGCTGACCTGTTCGCCATTGAAGGCCACCACGTCGCCTTCAACCAGCTTGCAGCGCTTGCGGGTTTCCACCTGGCCATTGACCTCCACCAGGCCTTCGGCGATCACCAGCTTGGCGTCGCTTCCGGAGCCGACCCAGGCCTGAATCTTAAGTACTTTGTACAGTTCGACAAAGTCGCAGCCGGGCATCAGTGGCAGTTGTTCGCTCATTGTGGCGTGTCCTCACAGTGTAATGGCCTCATTATAACGGCAAACACCGGTGAACTGGGAGCGACAGGAGTAAGAAAAAAAAGGTGCAGCCTGGGGTTTGTGGTCTGCACCTCAAGGTAACGCTCTGGGTTGGGACAGGTGAGCGTCGATCGGTTCCGGCACAAAGCCACTGATGGCGGTATTGCCCATCAGGATCACCGCAATGCTGTCGACCCCAGGGGTGTTGGTGTTGTCGACCCGATCCAAGCTACGGCGCCAACGGGCCGGGCACAAGGGCGCATGCTTGCCAGGCGCGTAAGTGATTGACCCCAGTAGGAGTGAAAAAAGGCAGATAAATTGGTGGGATACAAAAAAGCCCGCCACGGTTTCCCGGGCGGGCTTTTGAATCAATACTTCAGGGCCATGCCCTTAGCTACGGGACCCCTTTGGTAGAGGTTTACTGCTGAATTGGAGTCGAAGGTGAAAGTATTGGTTTGAAGTGACTATGGTTCTGTGCAAGAGTACGACCCCATTAAAAAAGTTATTAATTTTTAGTGGCTTGTGTCTTTGTTTGGCCGATCCACCCCATTCTTCAAGGATGAAAAATGAAATCGATATTGAATACCCTCGACGTACTTCTGGGCCACCTGGTGGCCGGAGGGATGACGTTAGTCCTTTATTTCTGCCTGGCAGTGGTAGCGATCGTTTCTCTGGTTGCGATACCGGGTACTTTTTTTGAGTATGCCTCTGGAATCAGTGATCTGGACTTGTCTGAAATCGGGGTGCTGTTGTTGCTCGGGTTGGTCACATGGCGATTTTTCAGCAGAGGGAAATCGCAATACTGGACCCCCTGGCAGTTAATATGCCGTTTTGTCCATGTTGTTGCCGTCAGTGTAATGGTCATGGCCTTCATTTTGTTCGGCGTTATGGTTCGGGTGTTGTGGATGCAGGGAACTTTACAGCTGAGTGATTTTGCTCGAGCTCAGGAGTTGGTCACCTTTGCCGCTAACCTGATCATTATCATAACTGTCTATGCTGCGACCCCGCTGCCTCCTGTGTTCAACAAAGGCAAAGGTCGCGATCCCGTCGCCTCCGCAGAGCCTGACATGGTCGATTCGGTCGATGACTTGAATCGCACTGCCGACAATGCGGGAGGCGTGCTTTCTAAACTGAAGAGCCTGAATTTCCCTCAAAACCCATGGAAGAATGCCTGATGACTGACTTTAAACGCGGCCTGTTGGTCGCCTTGATGCTGGTGAGCGGTTCACTTCAGGCGAAAGAGATGCCATTTGGGGCCGATGATGCTCAGCTTTTGCAGCAGTCGTGCCGGGAAGTGTTGGAGATCTTTGAGCGCAAAAACCAGGCGGCATCGTACGCGGCAGTGCACACCTCTCTGGCGGAAGCGATGCGGGCCGGGTACTGCATCGGCGTGGTGGTGCAGTACAGCCAACAGTCTCACGACTGTTATTCGAGTCGCTACGTGCGCAGCAGCTGGTTTGAGATGGCCAAGGCCATTGCCAATGAGTCTATTGGGGAAATGGCGCTGAAACGTACTGATGTGAGCGATTTGTTGCACCGGGCGTACTGCTATGACTAGTCGCCTTACGATTCCTGAAGCTATCAGGCAGCTGTTTGATCTAGACATGGCCGGGCTGAGCCCTCAGTTGAAGAACAAAGCGATGTCATTGGTACGTAATGGCTTGATAAAGGTAGAGAAGGAGTCGAAGGTTCAGCGGAAAACGCTGTATCTGGCGCCCGGGCAGTTGACCGTGCTGTACAACGCCCTGCTGCTTAACGCGGTGTTTCCTGACCCCAAACAGGTCAAGGCCATATTTACCCAGTCCCTTCAACGTCAACACTGCGCCGGCATTGTTCAGTCGATGTTTGAAGGCAGCAACTCCTTGATGGGAATCGCCCTCAGTAGCTCTGCCGCGCGGGAGTTTACTCTGGCCCTGGCGGGAGATTTTGATCTATACAACAATCGCTTGCCTAACCCGTTTTCGGTGCTGCCCCAGTTGGCGCTGGGAGACAACTTGAATTTAATGTATGCACTCCTGGCCCAATCTGCGGCGATAAATCCGGCGGATAATCTGTTGCTGGCTTATCTGCAAGGGGACTTGGATAAGGCCACGACGCTGCTCTCTTCAATGGATAATGATGCTGTCGAACCGCTGCGGCTTCATATAGAGAAAGCGCATAGACAGGCGGTTGAGTTTGATGACCTTTTGGAACAGTTCAGAAATCTGTAGTTTCTTTCATTAATGGCTTGTTAGTGCATTGCACTGAGTGAACCTGCGTTTGTCATCAACAAACGGAGCTTACTATGACAAGCGTGAATGAGATGGTCATCAACTTTCATATGACCGAAACCTGTAACTACCGCTGTGAGTATTGTTATGCCACCTGGGAAGGCAATGATTCACAAGCGGAGTTACATCACTCCTTCGGGGATATCCAATCCCTGTTACGTAAACTGTCGAACTATTTCTTTACCAGTAATGCCCTGAAAACGGCCTTGGGGTATCGCGCGGTCAGAATCAACTTTGCGGGTGGCGAACCGGTGATGCTGGGGGGACGCTTTGTCAAAGCCGTACTGCTGGCAAAGTCCCTGGGGTTTCGTACATCGATAATCACCAACGGCCACCTGCTGTCTACAACGATGATGCGCCGCATCGGCCCTCATTTAGACATGCTGGGATTGAGTTTGGACACGTCGGACGCCCTGTTGGCGCAAAGCATCGGACGGGTAGACCGGAAAGGTGCCTGGTTATCACCTGAAAAAGCGTGCGACATTGTGTCTGCCTACAGGCAAGCGAACCCATCCGGAACGGTCAAGATCAACACCGTCGTTAATGCCTTCAATTGGCGAGAAGATATGTCGTCGATGGTCGTGCAGTTGCAGCCTGAACGGTGGAAATTACTGCGGGTACTGCCGGTTTACACCCACCAGTTGACGGTCACGTCTTCCCAGTATCGAGCCTATGTTGAACGGCATGCGGCGTTTTCTGACGTTGTCACTATCGAAGACAACCACGATATGTGGCAGTCCTATTTGATGCTGAATCCACAAGGGTGCTTCTATCAAAATTCCGCTGCCTGTCAGGGCGTGGTTCAAAGCCCACCGGTTCTGGAGGTTGGCGTAGAGGCGGCATTGGAGTCTATCGACTTCAATGTACAGGCCTTTGCCAAGCGTTACCCACACACTCATTCAGATGCTTCCCAAGCCTGATTCACCCGTTGGAAGAGTTCGTTTTCCATGGCGTGGCTGGCTGCGGGCTCGAATGGAGTTACTCGATGAAAAGATACAGTACAGATAAGGACATTAACTTGCTGGTGCATCAACTGTTGTACCGCCAGGGCTGGACCATCAGGCGAGGGCGCCACCCGGTGCTGATTGCTCCGTCAGGGAAGCGGTTGGCGGTGCCCAGTACTCCAGGGTCACCAAGCTCCTATTTGAACTTTCGTCTCGAGATTCGGCGTTTGCAGAGGGAATGACCAGGATTGCATTGCCGGTTTCGAGTTCATTTATTGCCAACAACCAAGGAGGGCTTTATGCCTGATACCTCAGAAATGTCACAGGATGAATTGGACATCTGGTCGGATATTAATAATCCGAATAACGATGCCGATATGGATGACTGGGCAGATGCTCATAACCCTAATAATGACAACTATTTGGGAGAGGAGTAGTGGGATTAACCCGTTCACCCCTAGCTGGTGATATGGGTTAAGAAAGCAAAAAAGCCCGCCACGGTTTCCCGGGCGGGCTTTTGAATCAATACTTCAGAGCAATGCTCTTAGTTCATGCCGTACTTTTTCAGCTTCTTGCGCAGGGTACCACGGTTGATGCCCATGATGTTGGCTGCGCGAGTCTGGTTACCGCGGGTGTACTGCATGATGATGTCCAGCAGAGGCTGCTCTACTTCGCACAGTACCATCTCGTACACTTCTGAGGCTTCTTGGCCGTCCAGCTGCGCAAAGTAATTGCTTACGGCGCGTTTAACGGAGTCGCGTAACAGTTGAGGCTTAACGGTACCGTTAGGAGTCTCGATTTGGCCTACTGTCAGTTGTGCTTCTGGATGGGAGTTCTGCTGATCAAACATACTGCCTTGCTCTTCAAATAAATTTGTTAAACCTGGTCAAAAAAACGCGTCAACGCTTCGACTTGCGCTGTGGCACTTTCTAAACGATTAAAATCGCTTCGCACGGCGTCCTGCTGCTGATGCGACAGATACCACCCCACGTGTTTACGGGCGATGCGAAGACCGCGCTCGTCGCCGTAAAACCCGTGCAGGGTATCCAGATGCTCTAGCATGATGCCCCGCACTTCTTCCTGATTGGGGGCCGCTAACTGGGTACCGGTGCGAAGAAAGTGGTCAATCTCTCGAAACAGCCATGGCCGTCCCTGCGCCGCACGACCAATCATGATCGCATCGGCGTTGGTGTCGGTCAGGACCTGACGCGCTTTCTCCGGACTGTCGATGTCCCCATTGGCGATTACCGGTATCGACACCGACTGCTTAATGGCAGCGATGGTGTCGTATTCCGCGTGCCCTTTGTACATGCACTGTCGAGTGCGACCGTGCACGGCCAAGGCCGCGATACCGTGCTGCTCAGCCAATTGAGCGATATCAACGCCATTTCGATGTTCTGGATCCCAGCCGGTGCGGATCTTCAGGGTCACCGGTACGTCTACGGCCCCTACGACCGCGTCCAGTATTCGGCTGACTCTGTCGGGTTCCCGCATCAACGCGGACCCAGCCATCTTCTTATTCACTTTTTTTGCCGGGCAGCCCATGTTGATGTCAATGATCTGGGCACCGCGTTCGACATTCAAACGGGCGGCCTGAGCCATTAACTCTGGTTCTGCACCTGCGATTTGCACTGAACGAATTCCATCTTCGCCACTGTGGTCCATCCGCGACCGCGATTTGTCCGTATCCCAAACCCTGGGATTCGATGACAACATCTCAGACACGGCTAACCCTGCGCCTAATCGGCGACACAGCGTTCGGAAAGGAAGATCAGTAACACCTGCCATAGGCGCCACGATCAGCTGGTTGTCCAGTTGATAGGGTCCAATGCGCATGATTAAAAATCTCCTCGTACGTTCACGAGGGAGCGCATGTTACTCCTTTTTGGCAGTGGTGGGAAGGTTAATAAATGTACGAGAAGTAATTTTTTTGCTTGACATTGATCTAGGATCATCAATGTTAACAGGCTGGCCGAAGTAAGTGGGTGCTCACATACTTCGGCAGGCCTATTTTCTGGTCGTTTTTTAGGCGTTATTTCTTCACGCCGCTGATTCGACACCAATCTTCCATAAAGGCGGTGTCATCCAGCTCGAACCACTGACTGTAAATTTTGCGAAGGTCGTCATTCTGCTCTTGCAGCAAACCGGACAGGGCCAGCTTGCCACCGGGCTTCACCAGCGCGGCGATCACCGGCGCCAGTTCCCGCAGCGGACCGGCCAGGATGTTGGCGATCAGCACGTCGGCCTGCACCTGTTGCGGCTGGTCTTTGGGCAGGTACAGCGACAGCCGATCGCTGACGCCGTTGCGGCTGGCGTTGTCGTTACTGGCGGTCAGGGCCTGTGGGTCGATGTCGATGCCGACGCAGTGCTTGGCACCCAGCTTCAGTGCGGCTACCGCCAGAATGCCGGAGCCACAACCAAAGTCGACCACCTGCTTGTCGGCCATCTCCAGGCCATCGAGCCACTCCAGGCACAGGGCGGTGGTGGGGTGAGTACCGGTGCCGAAAGCCAGACCCGGGTCCAGCAGTACGTTGACCGCTTCCGGTTCCGGGGCTTCGTGCCAGCTTGGGCAGATCCACAACCGCTTGCCAAACTGCATTGGCTTGAAGTTGTCCATCCACTCCCGCTCCCAGTCCTTGTCTTCCAGGGCTTCCACTTTATGGGTGAAGCCTTGGCCCAGCTCGGGCTGCTGCTCCAGCAGGGCGACAATCTGCTTCATGTCGGTAATGGCGTCGTACAGGCCAATGACATCGGTGTCACCCCAGAGGCGGGTTTCCCCTGGCATCGGCTCAAACACCGGAGTGTCCTGGGCGTCGACAAAGGTCACGGAGACGGCACCGGTTTCGGTCAGGTGGTCGCCAATGGTTTCGGCCTGCTCGCCGCTGGTGTTAATGCGGATTTGAATCCAAGGCATAGTGTGCTCGGTATCTAAGCTATGAGAATGGCGCTTATTGTATGCGACAACGGCCTTGGCTGCACCCAACGAGCGGTCTAACCCTTTAGCCAATAGCAGAATCGTCGAGCTTTTGTTCGAATTCGGGGCTTTTGTGATTGATTTCACATGAGCTGAATTCGGCTTGGTGATCTTGATCAATAGATGGCACTTTACTCCTTAACGAGTGCGGTTTCGGACTTTATGTTTGTTGCTCCTCGTACTGACCCTACAACAATAATAGGTTTGACTATGACCCCTAAAGGAGTAAGCGGTCGCACTGCGGCGCGATTGGATCGCTGGCAAGGGCTATCCGGCGCGGCACTGGCTGCCTTCCTGCTGTTCCACCTGCATTTCGAGTCCAGCATTCTGTTCGGTAAAGAGGCGTTTTACCGGGTAGTGCGCATTCTCGAGGCGGGTTTCCTCGACCCTGCCGGTCACGGCTTTCCGGCCTTGACCGTACTGGTGGCACTGACTCTGTTTGTGCTGCTGCTGATTCATGCCATCACCGCCTTGCGACGTTTCCCTCAGAAATACCGTCAATGGAAGGCGTTGAAACAGCAAGCGGTGACCTTTCCGCATCTGGACACCCGCTTGTGGCTGGTGCAACTGATCACCGGCTTTTCGCTGTTCTTCCTGGTGCCGGTGCACCTGCTGGGGGTGATGCTCGATCCCGCTGCCATCGGTCCCAACCAGTCGGCTTACCGCATCGTCGAGCAGGGCTTTGGCTGGCTCTATCTGCTGCTGATGCCGGCGGTGGTGTTGCACGCGGTCATCGGCGTATACCGACTGGCACTGAAATGGTTTGGTGACAAAGTCAGCCGCGGCGTCAGCCAGAAGCTGGCCCTGGCCATCGGCCTGTGGCTGCTGCTGATCGGCACCGCCAGCCTGGTGACCTGGCTGATCGTCGGCCAGTCGCTGACTCTCCCCGTTACCCCCTACAGCCCCAATTAAGGAACAATAACAATGAAAACGATCTATACCGATGCCCTGGTCATTGGTGGCGGGCTGGCCGGACTGCGGGTGGCCATTGCCTGTAAAGAGCGGGGGCTGGATACCCTGGTGTTGTCGCTGATCCCGGCCAAACGTTCCCACTCGGCGGCGGCTCAGGGTGGCATGCAGGCCAGCCTGGCCAACAGCATCAAAGGCGAGGGGGACAACGAAGACGTTCACTTCCATGACACCGTTAAGGGCTCCGACTGGGGCTGCGACCAGAACGTGGCACGGATGTTTGCCCAGGTGGCGCCCAAGGCCGTGCGCCAGGCGGCGGCCTGGGGCGTGCCCTGGAGCCGGGTGAACAAGGGCGATCGCACCGCCATTGTCAACGCCGAAGAGGTCACCATCACCGAGCCGGCGGAAGCCCATGGCCTGATCACCGCCCGTGATTTCGGTGGCACCAAGAAGTGGCGTACCTGCTACACCGCCGATGGCACCGGCCACTCCATGCTGTACGCCATGGACAACAAGGCCATCAGCCTGGGAATTCCGGTGCACGAACGCAAAGAAGCCATCGCCCTGATTGAAGACGGTGAGCGCTGCCACGGCGCCGTGGTTCGGGATCTGATCACCGGCGAGCTGGTGGCCTACCTGGCTCGTACCACCACCATCGCCACCGGCGGTTACGGCCGGCTGTGGTCGGTGTCCACCAACGCCATCATCTGTGAAGGCACCGGTCAGGGCATCGCCCTGGAAACCGGCAAGGTGGCGCTGGGTAACCCGGAAGCGATTCAGTTTCACCCCACCGCCATCGTACCGGTCGGTATCCTGACTACCGAAGGGTGCCGTGGTGATGGGGGCTTATTGCGCGACAAAGACGGCTACCGCTTTATGCCGGACTACGAGCCGGAGAAGAAGGAGCTGGCTTCGCGAGACGTGGTGTCCCGGCGCATGACCGAACACATGCGTAAAGGCAAAGGGGTGGACAGCCCCTACGGCCCGCACCTGTGGCTGGACATTACCCTGCTGGGGCGCGAGCACATCGAAAAGAACCTGCGCGAGGTGCAGGAGATCTGCCAGTACTTCCTCGGCATCGACCCCGCCGAAGAGTGGATTCCGGTGCGGCCGACCCAGCACTACTCCATGGGCGGCATTCGCACCAATGAGCAGGGCGAAGCGCCGCACCTCAAAGGGCTGTTCTCGGTGGGCGAGGCCGCCTGCTGGGACATGCACGGCTTTAACCGCCTCGGTGGCAACTCGCTGGCAGAGACGGTAGTGGCAGGCATGATCGTCGGCGAGTACGTGGCCGACGCCTGTCAGAGCTATCCTATGGGGAGCCATGCTCTGGGTGAGCAGGCGGTGTCTGCTCAGAATCAACAGATCGATGCATTGCTGGCCGGTGAAGAGGGGGAAAGCCCGTTTGCCCTGCGCGAGCACATGGAAGCGATCATGATGGACAAGGTGGGAATCTTCCGCAGCGGCGACGAGCTGGCCAAGGCGGTGTCGGAGCTGCGCGAACTGGTGCGCCGCTCCGATAACCTGGTGGTGATGAATAAGAAGCGTCACGCCAATCCGGAGCTGGTGGCGGCGATTCGGATTAAGAAGATGCTTAAGGTGGCGCTGTCGGTGGCGTTGGCTGCCGAGGCTCGTACCGAATCCCGTGGCGCCCACTCCCGCGAGGATTACCCGCAGCGCAACGACCGTGACTGGTTGAAGCGGTCGTTGGTGTTCTGGGGTGAGGACAACCAGCCGCGACTGGAGTACGAAGATCTGGACGTGATGGCGATGGAGCTGCCACCCGGCTATCGGGGTTACGGTGAAAACAACGCCATCCCCCATCCGGATACCGACAAGCGCGAGGCGGAGGTGGCGGCCATTGCGGCCCGGTTCGAGGATCGACACCAGCGCCAGCAGCAGACCATGGACTACCAGTTGCCAGAGAAATTTATGCCTAAGAACCAGCGCCGAGGAGAGCTATCATGAGCCGAATCCTGACGTTCCGCATCTTCCGTTTCGACCCTCAGGTGCCGGGTGAAAAGCCGATGACCCAGGAGTACCAGTTGCAGGAAGCCCCGGGGATGACGGTGTTCATCGCCCTCAACCAACTGCGGGAGCAGCAGGACCCGTCGTTGCAGTTCGACTTTGTCTGTCGGGCCGGCATCTGCGGCAGCTGCGCCATGGTGATTAACGGGGTGCCGACGCTGGCTTGCCGTACCCTGACCAGCAACTACAAAGACGGCGTGATCACCCTGATGCCGCTGCCGGGCTTTGAGCTGATTGGCGATCTGTCGGTGAACACCGGCAAGTTCATGCGCCAGTTGTCGGAGCGGTTGCAGGCCTGGTTGGTGCCCAGCGATGCCAATGAAGACATGCACCGGCTGGAGCGCCCCATGGACCCGGCTCTGGCAGACGCCATCTACGAGTCAGAGCGCTGCATCGAGTGCGGCTGCTGCGTGTCGGCCTGTGCCACCGCGCAGATGCGCGAAACCTTTGTCGGTGCCGTTGGCTTTAACAAGGTGGCCCGCTTTGCCCTGGACGATCGCGATGCGCGCAGCGCCGACGACTACTACCACATCATCGGCGACGAAGATGGTGTGTTCGGTTGCATGACCCTGCTGGGTTGTCAGGACACCTGCCCCAAGGATCTCGACCACCAGGGACAGATCGCCTACCTGCGGCGTCAGTTAAGCCGCAGTCAGCGCATCCTGTAACGCCGCCGAGACGATCAAAAAAGCCAGCAATGATGCTGGCTTTTCTTTTTAGTCTAACTCGATGAGGTCGTCGTCCTCGGCGGAGACACTCTCATCCTCCTCCTCGCCCGCGACCGGCGCCTTGGAGCTCATGGTAAACAGCTTACGACGCTGGCTTTTGGCAATGTACTTGGTCCAGGCCTGTTCCAGTTTGTTGTCGGCAGGGCGTTCACCTTTGGCCACGGCCACGAACTGTTGTTCCTGGGCGCTGGTTGGGGTCTGAGTGCCCTCTGCCAGGGCGCGCAGGCGCTGTCCGTAGTGTTCCAGCAAGGCGGCTTCATTCAGGGTGAAATGGCCAGATCGGGCGAATCCCCGGGGAAAGTGTTTGTCATCGAAGAAGCGACCGGCAGCCTGAAATCCTTCAATTTGGTTCATGACATTCTCTCTCGTTGTTCAGTCAAACTACGCCCGTTGTTGTAGGGCAATTAATCGATAGATTTGATGGCGTTTTCAAGACACTTTTATTACTGCGACGCGGGGCATTTGGCAAGGGCATAGCGCACATTTGAATAGTCATATTTGTGCTGTATGTATTCCGGATTGTGTTATGTTTAAAAAACGTTAACTCACCGTAGGTGCCTTATGTTTTTGGACTATTTTGCTCTCGGTTTGTTGTTTTTTGTGGGATTGGTGTTGTTCTACGGGGTCATCGTGATCCACGACATCCCCTACGAAATCTCCAAAAAGCGCAACCACCCTCACCAGGACGCCATCCACGTCGCCGGCTGGATCAGCCTGTTTACCTTGCATACCATCTGGCCGTTCCTGTGGATCTGGGCCACCCTGTATCGCGAAGAGCGTGGCTGGGGCTTTAAGGCACTGGCGGAGAGCGAAGCCGCACTGGAAGTCAAAGTGGCCGAACTGGAGCAGCAGCTCAGCAGCCTGCAGGCGCAGGTGGCCGACATGAACAACAAGGAGCAATGATATGGACCTGTTATTGATCCTGACCTACACCGCCCTGTGTGTGGCGATCTTTAAGATATTCAACATTCCCCTGAACAAGTGGAGCGTGCCCACCGCGGTACTGGGCGGCGTGGTGCTGATCGGCACCCTGTTGCTGTTGATGAACTACAACCACCCGTTTACCCCATTGGCACGGCACGTGTTTGTGACCACTCCCATTGTGCCTTCGGTGCGGGGACCGGTAACCGAAGTGCCGGTGCAGCCGAACGTGTTGCTTAAGCAGGGCGATGTGCTGTTTCGCATCGACGACACCCGCTACCGGGAAGTGGTGGGCGAGAAGACCGCCACCGTGCGCGCCGCCACCGCCGATCGCGACCGCACCAAGGGGGAGTACCTGAGGTACAAAGAGGGCTACGACAAAGGCGGTGCCTTCACCCGTTCGGAACTGGACATTCGTGAGCAACTCTACCTGGCCGCCGAGGCTAAGTTGAAAGCCCGCCAGGCAGAGCTGACCAAGGCGGAATACGATCTCAGCGAGACCGTGGTTCGGGCCCCCACCGACGGATACGTCAGCCAGGTGGCGCTGCGCCCGGGAATGATGGCGGTACCGCTGCCGCTGCGACCGGTGATGGTATTCATCAACCGCCAGGATTCGGCCTTTATCGGTGCCTTTAACCAGAAGTCGCTGCTGAAGATTCGCAAAGGCTTCGAGGCCGAAGTGATCTTCGAAGCGGTGCCGGGAAGGGTATTCAAGGCCGACGTCAGTCAGGTGATGCCGAACATTGGTGAAGGCCAGTTCCAGGCCCAGGGCACCTTGTTTACCACCGAGCGCTTCCGCCTGAATGGCCGGGCCTTTGTCGAGGTTAAGGTTAATGAGGACCTGAGTCAGTACGACCTGCCCGACGGTGCCAACGCCGAGATCGCGGTTTACTCCGACACCTTTACTCACGTCTCTATCATTCGTCGGGTATTGCTGCGGATGAAGAGTTGGCAGAACTACCTGTTCTTTGAACACTAAAGTGTGCCGGCCCAGTCACTCTGGGCCAGCATTGATTGTTGGTTTCACAGAAATCTGATAGACCCTAGTCAGGGTGTTGCCGTCGGGATGGCAACCACAATAAGGAAAGCGCACCATGTTGAATCCAACCTTCAGCCGCCGTTTGCTGTTGCTGCATGAGATCGACCAACACGATAAGGCCAGTGTGCCGGAGTTAATGAAGAGTCTGGGCTGGCCACGGCGAACCCTGCAGGACATTATTAAGGCGCTGCCGGGTCTTGGGGTGCAGATTGAGTTTGTCGAAGATGGCGTCCGCCATAATGACGGCCACTATCGCATTACCGACTGGGGGCCAATCAATCCGAAATGGGTTCAGGCGCAGTTGACCGAACTGCAGCAGTCGATTCAGGCCTGACGACGGAATCGCAGAGATAAAAAAAGCTTCGACCCCAGGGTCGAAGCTTTTTTATGTGCGCAGCCGAAACGGCTTAGCTTTCGGCAACCATGCGACGGGCCGCATCAACCACGATGGAAACCGCAGCAGACTCGGTCTTCTTCATGGTGGCTTCGTCTGGGATCTCTTGCTGGGTGCGGTTTACGATCACACCGGCAACGCAACCTGCGTACAGCTTCTGGCTGGCACACATGGTCAGCAGGGTGGCGGATTCCATCTCGTAGTTGAGTACGCCCATGTCCTGCCACTCCTTCATGGAGCCCTGGAAGCGCTTGGTGACCCGACCCGATACGGTGTCGTAACGCTCCTGGCCAGGGTAGAAGGTGTCGGACGATGCGGTAACGCCGACGTGAGGTTCGTGACCCAGTTCGTTGGCGGCGTTAACCAGAGCGGTGGTGCAGGCGAAGTCGGCCACGGCTGGGAACTCCAGTGGAGCGAAGTGCTGGCTGGCACCGTCGAGGCGAACTGAACCACTGGTAACGATAACGTCACCCACATTCACGTAATCCTGAATGGCGCCGGTGGTGCCGACACGCAGGAAGGTGTTCACGCCCAATTGAGCCAGTTCTTCCACTGCAATAGAA
The DNA here is from genome assembly GCF_000425405.1 of Ferrimonas kyonanensis DSM 18153. GTDB lineage: Bacteria > Pseudomonadota > Gammaproteobacteria > Enterobacterales > Shewanellaceae > Ferrimonas > Ferrimonas kyonanensis. The sequence continues at coordinate 123,029 of NZ_AUDJ01000024.1, forward strand.
GTAGAGGGGCCGCCAATACCGGTGGAGCATACGACCACAGGTTTACCGTCGAGGAAGCCCAGGTAGCTGGTGAACTCTCGGGTGGCCGCCAGGAAAGTGGGGTTCTCCATCAGCTCGGCAATGCGCTTCACACGCTCTGGATCGCCCGGAACGATGGCCACTTTGGCACCCTGCAGCATCTCTTTGTCTAAACCAAGGTGGAATACTTTACTCATGGTCGTTTCCTTAATTGATAAAAATGGCTTGGCAGTTATTAAATGTGAAACTGATTTTCGTAATTAAACAACATTCAGTCCACATCTTTGTAGACCCATGTAGCATAAATAGCCGATTTCGACGCGCTTGCCTGTGATCTAAGCACAAAAAAGGTAAGTTTTACGCCTGAAGGTCAAAAAAAAGCCAGTTGAATTTTTTTCAGCAAATAGCCCTTGCGTTCCGCTGGGGGCTCCCTATAATGCGCTTCCTGTCGACGGGGCACAGCGGCTTACTGAGTAAGACACTGAGCAACAATTCGACACTCGGAAAAGCCTTTGAAAATAACGCTTGACGGGGATTGAGGAAAGCGTAAGATACGCAGCCTCAGCAACGGGAACCACGGTTCGGTTGCAACGTTCTTTAACAATTAGTCAGACAATCTGTGTGGGCACTCGCGCAGGATTGATATCTCATATATCAATGTTGCACTGAGTGACTATAACAAGTTAATTCAGTAATTCATTGAGTCGAAGTTTTCGGACTTCAAAAAACTTTTTAATTGAAGAGTTTGATCATGGCTCAGATTGAACGCTG
>NZ_KE384369.1:0-15917 GCF_000425405.1 Ferrimonas kyonanensis DSM 18153
CGGCTGACGTTATGTTCCACTCAGACCAAGGCTGTCAGTATGGCAGCCGTAAGTTCCGACAGAGGCTGTGGTGTTACCGAATGGCGCAGAGCATGAGCCGGCGTGGCAACTGCTGGGATAATGCACCAATGGAAAGACTATTTAGAAGCCTGAAGACAGAGTGGGTGCCAGTAACTGGCTATTTAACGATGAACCAGGCAAGAAAAGACATCAGCTATTACCTGATGGATTACTACAACCGGCAACGGCCACATCAGGCAAATGATGGCCTGTCGCCAGTAACTGCCGAAAATCGGCTTAAAGCAGTGTCCGGAATTTGTTGACCACTACACTTCCGTTTAAAATGCCATCAGTGTGTTACCCAGCCCCCTATCGAGAATGACTCTCAATCACCGTGTCGGCTGCTCAAGGGCCGCAAAAAAAGTTCCGCTACCCCTATTGAGGTAGCTCACGATTTTTAACATTCCTCTCCCCATTTCCCCCCGATTTTGGCGGTAAAACTTTGGCGCCAATCACAGTATCGGCGCTGCTGTTCATATTTTTTCACAACTTCAGGCGGCCTGTTCATATCCCCACCCAACTTATTCATATCAACTTTTTATTCTGTCCACTCCTGAATAACTAAGGTCTTGTCCCATTTTGGGTTTGACCACCAATACGCTGACATGAGAGTGAACCAGATGAAAAATCGTCTGCTAGTCGCATTGCTGATCTCCGGCACCTCCCTGGGCACGAGTGCTGTGCCCTGGAGCACCCAGAGCCAACAGCAGATCATGGATACCCTGGTCAACAAGTTTGAACAGGGTAACTACTCCAAAAAAGGCGCCGACAGTTGCCTGATGTGCCACAAGAAAAATGACACCGTGATGGCACTGTTTGATGGTGTACACGGCTCTTTGCAAGGCAACAGCCCCATGGCCGGCCTGCAGTGCGAAGCCTGTCATGGCCCTCAGGGCAAACACAATCGCGGTGGTAAAGAGCCAATGTTGGATTTTGGCCCCCAAGCCCTGGCCACCACCGAAGCTCAAAACAGCGTTTGCCTCAGCTGTCACCAGGACAGCCCGCGCATGAGTTGGCACGCCAGCAGTCATAACCTGGAACAGGTGGCCTGTGCCAGCTGTCACCAGGTTCATACCGGTCACGACCCAATCCTCGACAAACAACAACAAAATGGCGTCTGCACCGACTGCCACAGTCAGCAGAAAGCCGAGATGCATCAGCGCTCCAGCCACCCAATGAAATGGGATCAGATGCAATGCAGTGACTGTCATAACCCCCACGGCAGTCAGAGTGACGCCGACCTGACTCAGGTCACGCTGAACGATACCTGTTACCAATGCCACGCCGAGAAGCGAGGACCGAAATTGTGGGAACACGCTCCGGTGATGGACAACTGCGCCAACTGTCACAGCCCTCATGGCAGCGTCAACGACAACCTACTCAAGGCGCGGGCACCACTGCTGTGTCAGCAGTGCCACAGTGGCAATGTTCACGCCTCACGCCCTTATGCTCCCGGCGGCGACAACGCCTTCAATGCGGGTGGCAGCTGCCTGAATTGTCATAGCCAGATCCACGGCTCGAATCACCCCCAAGGCAAGGCGCTGCAGCGCTAAGAGGAAAGGACGATGAAATACAACCTGATTACTCTGGCGATCATCGCCGCCAGCACACCGGCTCTGGCGGTGGACTTTGGCCTCGCCAACGCCAATACCGACCGAGTTAACACCAGCCAATGGCAGTGTAAGCGCTGCGTTTCACCGACGAAAAATCACGGCCAACTGAATCTGAGTGCCGGCTACGCCGACATCGATGACGCCCACGCACAAAATGCGCTGGGCAGTGATGACAGTGGCACCGTAGCCGCCGTCGGCGGCCGCGCCAGGCTGGCCAGTGATAATGGCTGGCGCCTCAGCGCCACCGCCCATGATCTTGGGTTGGAGCATGGCGACTTCGATGCCCGGTTAAGCAAAGACGACCGCTATCAATTGACCGTCAACTATCGTCAACTGGCGCAGGTCGACAGCGATCAGGCGATGAGTCAGTATCACTATGGTAACGATCAGTTGACCCCGGCAGCACAGCCATTTCCTACCACCCTGGGGATCAAACGGGAACAGATTGGCGTCGGCGTCTCCGCCAGCCAACCGCTGGCAGGATTGCCCATCAGCACCTATGTGAACTACCGAACCGAAGACAAAACCGGTCATCAGCGCAGTTCAGTGGTCACGCCAAGCCCGGTTAACCTGGCCAAGCGGGTCGACAGCACTACCGACACCTTTGCCGCCGGAGCACAGCTTGAAGGCGGTCACTGGCTGGCAGCACTGGATTATCAAGGCTCGGTGTACCGCAACCACCTCAATGAGATCTATCACCAGACCTTTGGCAGCCTGATGGCCATGGATCCGGACAATGAATCCCATCAGCTGACGCTGTCGGGCAATGCACGGTCGTCCTTGGGCCAGTTTGACGGTCGAATCAGCAGTGGCCGCCTGATTCAGGATGACGCCTTGGTCAACGCCGCTCAGAGCCCTATCCAAAGTTGGGACGGACAAATCGATACTCTGGATGCCAGTGGGCGCTACACCACCGTCGTTGGTGATGCCCTGAAACTGCAAGCCAGCGCCAAATACAGCGACCGCGATAACCAGAGTTCGGTGTTTGAGTTCGCCCAGTACGACTTCAACACCGTGACCGGGATTGTGTCGGAGAATGTGCTGCTGGATCGCACCTCAAGCGACGCTAAACTGGCGGCGCAATATCGTGTCGCAAAAGGCTACCGATTCGACGCCGAGTACCGATATGACCGGGATGAGCGTTCTCACTCAGACCGGGAAACTACCGAGGAACACGGCATTCGCGCCGGCATCAAGGTCACCGCGCTGGAACACTGGCGCATCGAGTTTGAGAGCGGACTCAGCCAGCGCGACGGTAGCCGCTACCAGGCAAACTCCGTGACCTCAACGGAACAAAACGAGTTGATGCGCAAGTATTACCTGGCCGACCGGGATCGATTGGAAACCACCCTGAGCCTGCGCCACCAACCCAGCAGTGCCCTGTCGATGGATCTGTCACTGCACTACGCCAACGACGATTACACCGACACCGAGATTGGCCTGACCGATGCTAAGAATTACGGTTACCAACTCAATGCCAGCTATCTGCTGAAACGTCACCTTTCCGTCTACGGCTTTGCCGGTCAGCAGTGGATCGACGCCAACCAATCCGGTTCACAGGCCGGCGGCCTGGCCGACTGGAGCGCACGCATCGAAGACCGTTTCATCACCCTTGGCAGCGGTTTTGAGTGGTCCGGTCTGATGCAGGACGCCCTGACTCTGGGAGGCGACTACCTGTTTGCCAACAGCGACAGCAATGCCCGTAACAGCGGCGCCGCCAGCACCGGCTTCGACGATTACTACAGCTACAGCCACTCGGTGGGCCTGTTTGCTCAGTATCGCCTGACGCCTCACAGCCACCTGAAGCTGGACTACCGCTACGAACGTTATTACGACACCGACTACACCGACGTGGCCGTCGATGCCGTGAATGGCCTGACCACCCTGGGTGATCTAAGCCATAACTACAACGCCCATCAGCTGATGCTGACCTATTCCATTTCTTTGTGAGCGACACAAGCCGGGCAGCCACCCTGCCCGGCCACCAATAAAAGAGGGTTTAACCTATGGAACGCCGCGAATTTCTAAAAATGAGCGCCGCTATGAGTGCCGCAGCCGCCGTGACCGGTTGCAGCTCCGAGTCTGCACAAACCACCCCGCCGGTAACGGTCCCGGTTGAGGAGAAGCTCAACTGGAGTGCCTGCCTGGTCAACTGCGGTTCGAACTGCCCGGTCAAAGTCTACAGCCGCGATGGGATCATTACTCGCATTGAAACCGATTACGCCGTCGAAGATGACTACGGCAACCACCAGGTCCGTGCCTGTCTGCGTGGACGCTCGCTGCGTAAACGCGTCTACGCACCGGATCGCCTTAAGTACCCCATGAAGCGGGTCGGCCCACGTGGCAGCGGCCAGTTTGAACGGATCAGCTGGGACGAGGCTCTGAATACCGTCGCCAGTGAACTGGGTCGGTTACGTGGTCAATATGGCCCGGAATGCACCCACTTTACCTACCATTCCGGTGCCTATTACAGCTTTGCCGGTTTTAACTGTCTGGCTCGACTGATGAACATCACCGGTGGTGCTCTGGGCGCCTACGGCGATTACTCCTGGGCGCAGTTGTACCAGGCGGCCAACTACACCTATGGTGACGCCAACCACGGCTGGCTGGGCTCCTCCAACGCCGAGATGCGTAAATCCGACCTGGTGCTGCTCATTGGCCATAACCCGGCCGAGATGCGCATGAGTGGCTCCGGTGAGTCGTACGATTACCTCAACATCATCCAGGACAAGCAGAAACAGCGCGCTCAGGATGGCACCCAGTTCAAAACCATCATCATCGATCCACGTTACACCGACTCCGCCCTGGGTAAAGAAGACCAGTGGATTCCGGTACGCCCTGGCACCGATGCCGCCCTGATGGAAGCATTGGCGTTTGAATTGATCACCAACAACTGGATCGATCAAAGCTTCCTTAATAGCCATTGTTTGGGATTTGACGAGCACACCCTGCCAGCCGGCCAGGACTACGACGCCACCTACAAGAGCTACATCCTGGACAACACCCAGCCCGGCTCGTTGACCGCAGGCAGCAACGCCAAAACCCCAGAGTGGGCCTCGGCCATCTGTGGCGTGCCCGCCGACGACATTCGCCAGCTGGCCAAAGATCTGGCCGATGCCACCACGCCGTTTGTCCACATTGCCGCGTCACTGAACCGCCAGGCCGCCGGCGAAAACAACATTCGCGCCTGTTACATGCTGCCTATCCTGCTGGGCCAGGTCGGTCTGCCGGGTACCAACAACGGCGCCATGTGTTCCGGTGCGTCACTGCCGATCGCCACCATGCCGACCCGCGGCGACCTCAACACCGTTGATAAGTCCATCTCCTTCTTCACCTTCACTCAGGCCATTGAAGACGGTGAGAACATGACCGTTCTGCGAGACGGCGTTAAGCTGCCAGCCGATCAGCTGGACGCCAACGGCGACGGCAAGCTGGGCGTTAACATCAAGGCAATCGTCAACTACGCCGGCAACGCCTTGATCAACCAGCACGCCGATACCAAGAAAACCGAAGCGCTGCTCAAAGACGAGTCCAAGTGTGAGTTCATCGTAGTGATCGACAACTGGATGACGCCGTCTGCCGAGTTCGCCGATATCCTGCTGCCGGACATCAACTGGCTGGAAACCAAGGATGACCTGATCAACCAGAGCTACGCTGCCGGTGATACCGCCACCCTGGTTCAGATGAGCTCTTCACTGGAACCGATGTTTGAGTGCCGTGACGCCTATGACATCGCGTTGGGCATCGCCGAGATCTGGGGCGTTGCCGGTCAATTTACCGAAGGCAAGACCAAGCAGCAGTGGCGCGATGAACTGTACGCCGTGGCCAAAAACGCCACCCCGGAACTGCCTTCTAAGGAAGAGATGAAAACCCAGGGCATCTTCCGTAAGTACCTGCCCAACGGCAGCTACGTGGTGCTGGAAGATTTCCGCAAAGACCCGGTGGCCAACCCGCTGAAAACCCCGTCTGGCAAGATTGAGATCTACTCGGATCGCCTCGCTACACTGGGCTCGAAGTGGGAACTAAAAGAAGGCGACGTCATCTCTGCCCTGCCTAAATACGTGCCAACCTGGGACGGTTACGAGTCGCTGGACACTCCGGAAGAACGCGAGAAAGCCGCTAAATACCCGCTGCAGATGCACGGTTACCACACTAAGGGCCGGGCTCACTCCAGCTACCACAACGTACCCTGGTTGCGTGAAGCGGTGGAAGACGCCGTTTGGATGAACCCCATCGACGCCCAGGAGAGAGGCTTAAGCAGTGGCGACACGGTTCAGGTATTTAACGACCGCGGCACCATTGAGTTACCGGTTAAGGTGACCCCTCGCATCATGCCCGGCGTTACCGCATTGGGCCAGGGTGCCTGGTTTAAGGGCGCCGGTAAAAACATCGACAAAGGGGGCTGTCTGAACACCCTGACATCCCAGCGGCCGACCCCGATTTCCAAGGGCAATGGCCAGCACACCATCCGTGTTCAGATCAACAAGGCGTAACAGGAGTTAATCATGTCTGACAACAAACAATACGGCTTCTACGTCGATACCAGCAAATGCACCGGCTGCAAAACCTGTCAAATCAGCTGTAAGGATCGCTCGGATCTGCCGGTCGGAGTCAACTTCCGCCGCGTCTACGAGTTTGGCGGCGGCCAGTGGACCAGAAAAGAGGACGGTACTGCCACTCAGAACGTGTTCGCGTACTACGCGTCCATCAGCTGCAATCACTGCTCTGAGCCGGTCTGTACCAAGGCTTGCCCCACCGGCGCCATGCATAAGCGCCGCAGTGACGGCCTGGTCATGGTCGACCCGCAGGTGTGCATCGGCTGCGAGAGCTGTGCCCGCGCCTGTCCTTACGACGCGCCTCAAATTGATACCGCCAAAGGGGTGATGACCAAGTGTGACGGTTGCGTGGAGCGCATCGAGCTGGGTCGCAAACCGGTGTGTGTCGAATCCTGTCCGATGCGCGCCTTGGACTTTGGCACCATGGACGAGTTGCGCGCCCGTTATCCGGATGCCGTACAGCCGGACATCGCGCCGTTGCCTGGCAGTGGCATTACCCACCCTAACCTGTTGATCAAAGCCAACCGCCATGCCCGCCCCAGCGGCAGCCTGGACGGACAAGTGCTCAACTGGGCCGAGGTGTAAATCTCGCCAACCCTCACAGGGGAGCCTGGCTCCCCTGTTCCGGTAACCCCCATCTGGAGAGTGACTGTGATGCTCAATTCCGACCAACTGGCGTACTACCAGGCTCAGGCAAACGTGTTGTACCACGCGTTGTATTTCGAACCCAGTGAGTTTTTGCTGGATCAGTTCCGTGACAATCAGGTCTCGGACACCTGGCCAACCACAGGTGAAGCCCGCAGCCGCGGCGATGCGCTGGCCCTACTGAAACCGGCTTTATCGCAGGACAATGCCACCCTGGTCCCGGCCCTGAAGCGCGATTACACCCGCCTGTTCATCGGCCCGGGCGAGCTGGCCGCCATTCCGTGGGGCTCGCCCTACCTGCACGAAAAGCGACTGCTGTGTGGCCCCTCTACCGAAGCGCTGGCCGCCTTTTTACAGCATCATGGCATTCTGGTTTCCACCCAAAGCAGGGAGCCGGTGGATCACATCGGACTGATGTTATCGGTGGTGGCCGGGTTACTGGGAGACGAGATAAAGCAACAGAACGGCATTGCCCTCAAGGTGCTGTCGGACTTTTTGGAGCAACATTTGCTGCCTTGGGGATTGCGCTTTTGCACCCTGATGTTTGAACAAGCCAGCAGTGACTACTATCAAGCCATCGCGTTGCTGACTGGCAGCCTGCTGGAAGGGTTACGTCAAGATCTGACGCTCACCCCATTGACCCTGCAACTGTTTCAATAATCCTCCCCCTTTTTGGCGGCGGAACGGCGACTTCATCATCATCGCCGCTCCGCCCGCCTTCCAATGCCTCGGTTAGCCTTGCTGCTGCAACCACCCCTTTAAGGCGCCCAGACCGCTCTCAACCTGTTGACGCAATAGCGGCAACAATTGCTGTCGTTGGTTCGCGGCCTGCTCGTGGCGGCCACACCAGCGAGACAGCGCCATCAGACCAAGTGAACCGGCGCCCCCTTTGAGGCGGTGCAACCCGGCGCTCCAGTCGCCATCCTGCCCAAGTTGCTGCAACAGTGCCTGAGTGTCTTCCTCAAACCGCACAATCATGGTGCTGATCACTTCCCTGCCCAGTACGCCCAGATCCTGCTGCAACTGGTGACTGTCAAGAATGCCGTTTGAGTCGGCCGTCTCCGCCACCGGTTGGTGCGTCGACACTACCACATCGGCGCCATAACCAGCCAGAGTCTGGCTCAGAGCGGCGAGGCGTAACGGTTTGGCCAGGAAAGCATCAAACCCCGCCCCCAAGAAGCGATCCACTTGTTCACTGAATACATGGGCCGACATGGCGATGCAGGGTAACGCCTTGCCAAACTGGCGCTGATGAAGATCCCGCAAATGTTGCTGAAGTTCACTGCCATCCGTATCTGGCAGGTTGATGTCCACCAGGGCGACGTCAAAGGGCCCCTGTTGGCACAACTGCATCGCCTGCTTGCCGTCGTCGGCCATTCGATACACCAGCTTCAGCTTCTGCAGGTAGCCAGCAATGACCAACTGGTTGGTGGGGTTGTCTTCCACCACCAGCAGGGTCAACGGCGCCACAGGCACCGCTACCTGAGGGGCCGTCACCGGCGCACCACACCGTTGCAGGGTCAACTCAAAGATAAAGGTGCTGCCCTGTCCCGGTTCACTGACGACACTCAAGCGGCCGCGCATCAATTCGGCAATGCGCTTACTGATCGACAACCCCAACCCGGTTCCGCCCGGTGTGTGTTGATGGCTGGCCTGTCGGAACGGTTGAAAGATGATCCCCTGACGATCGGCCTCAATGCCAATGCCGGTGTCAGCCACCGATAACCGCAATCGGTCGTTGCCCTGATCTCGTCCCAATGTCTCCACGGTGACGGTGACCCGGCCCCGTTCGGTGAACTTAATCGCATTACTGATGAGATTAACCAGAATTTGCCGAAATTTACTTCGGTCGCACAGATAGCCTTCGGCCAATGAGCAGTCCAGTTGCAACTGCAACTCGATGCCCTTCTCTTCCGCGTTCATCGACAGGGTGGCAGCGACCTCCCGCACCAGTTCATCCAGAGCCATGGGCTTGATGCACAACTCCAGATGACCGGCTTCAATTTTGGAATAGTCCAATACATCGTTGATCACCTCCAGCAGAGACTCGCCAGAGCGTCGAATGACGTCCAGTTGCCGCTGTTGCTCGGCGGTAAGATTATTTTGATCCAGCAGTTCGGCGGTGCCGAGGATGCCATTCATCGGGGTTCGAATTTCATGACTGATGGTGGCCAGGAATGTGGTTTTCGCCCGGCTGGCTTCCTCCGCCTGGCGACGAGCCTTAGCAACCACCTTAAGCTGTTCACTGAGTTTCTGGTTCACCAGTGACAACTCCACGGTACGCTCGGACACCGTCTGCTCCAGCACTCGATGCTGCTGCCGCAGCTCCTCTTCCGCTTTGCCTTTGGCCCTGGCGGTGTCTTTAAAGGTCTCGATGGCACCGGCCAGCCGACTCAGCTCATCCTGCCCCTGGCGACTCACCTGGATATCCAACTCACCCTGGCTCAGACGCAACAGTGCGTCGGTGTAATAGTTGATGCGGTAGACCACATCTTTGAGCACCACTTTCCACACCACCAGCAGCCCGATAAACAGCGCCATCAATCCGATCACCACCAGCATGATCCGTGACAATCGATAGGCGTCGTCGGCCTGGGATGAGGCGGTGTTGATGGCCAGGTTGGCGCGATTGAGCAGTTGATCCATGCGGGTATTGAGCTGACTGAACTCATTCTCAATGTCGGCATTGAGCAATACCATACGATCTTCAAACAACAACTGCTGACGTCGCATGCTGTACAGTTCCCGTCCGCTGGCCACCTGATCCAGCAAGGTGGTCATCTCCTGGCGACGCTCAGGATCCTGTACTTCCCCCACCATCAACGGCAGATAACTCAGCAACTCATTAAAGCGCCGCTCAATGCCATCCAACGCCATGGGATCGACGCTCTGTGGCAGCAACACCAGTTGTTGACGCAGCCGAACCAGATCGTACTTCAGCTCGTTCATTCGACGCAGTTGCAGCAGATCGACTTCCACCAGGTCATCCACCTCACGCGCCAGGTTGCCACCGGGCCGATATAACGCCAAACTGCGTGCGACGATGGCCGTTTGGGCATTGGCCAACTGCGAATCCACCAGGTTCGCCACATCCAGAGCCAGCTGATTCACCCGGGCAAATTCCCGTTGAAAGCGCCGGTTCAATTCGATGCGCTCCCCCACGACCTCCACCAACTGGTTGAGTATGCGCCGCACCTCATCGCCTCCCAGGAAGGCATTGCCATTGCCCGGCTCCCCTTTGAGGGCCTCCAGCTGGGTTAACTGACCGGCCAACGCCGTCAAATCACGATCCAGGGCCTGGCTTACTCGCTCCAGCTCTTTAACGGATTGCACCTGGGACAGAAACTGCCCGGACAGGACGATGCGCCCCCCCTGCTCAGCAATGCTGCGGGACAGATTCAAGACTGGCACCGCCCGTTGGGCAAGGCCATCATGGCGGTCTTTCAATTGCGACAGGCTCATCCAACCCACGAAGGCTGAAAACGCCGACAGCGATGCCACAAACAGAAACGCCACCAGCAGTTTGCTGGCCAGTGAGCTCTTTGGCAAAAATCGATGAGAGATCAAAGCTAACCACGGATATCTGATACACTCATTACAGTGTACTCGAATTTAGGTTACAGCCGGTGCAATCCCCTGTCCGAGCCTTGGCGTTGATCCCGTTTTTATTAATTTCCAGCGCGCTGGTGCAGGCCGAGCCGCTAAAAGTCTGTGCGCTATACCCCCACCTCAAAGACTCCTATTGGCTGAGCGTCAACCAGGGAATGGCGGAACAGGCAACACGGAAAGGGATCACACTGAAGGTGATGGAAGCTGGCGGTTACCGCAACCAGGGAGTGCAGGTGAGCCAGTATCGAAAGTGTCAACAATGGGGCGCCGACGTGATACTGCTGGGCAGTGTCAGTTACCGCCTCGACCCGGCGATTCGATCACAACTTCAGCAAACCCCGACCCTGGCGGTAGTCAATGCCGTCGAGCCCGACAGTGTCATCGCCACCATTGGTGTGTCCTGGTATGAAATGGGTCAAAACCTGGCTCGCTACATCAATGACCACCTTGCCTCGGACACTCCAGTCACCACCCTGCTGATGCCAGGTCCAGAAGGCCGTGGTGGTAACCAATTTCTGAAACAGGGGCTGCTGGATCATCTGCAACCGAACAAACTGGCGATCGTCGCGACCCTCTATGGCGGTAACAGTGTGGCGGTTCAACGGCAACTGCTGACCGATTACCTGGCCGACCACCCGGCGCCTCAGTTGATCATCGGCGGTGCGGTGTCGGCGGAGGTGGCCATCAATGAACTGCGAAGTGCCGGTCTTAGCGACACCACTCAGATCATCAGTTCCTATCTGACCCACGCGGTCTATCGCGGCCTGATTCGGCACAAGGTGTTGATGGCGAACAGCGATCAGATGCGACTGCAAGGCAGGATGGCAATCGATGCCGCGGTGGGCATTGCCGATAATCAGTCGCTGCCGCCCCTGTCTGGCCCGAAGATTTTGAGCCTAACCCGGGACAACGGTCAGGAACGGATAGACGATAGCCTGTCCGACCCCCAGTTCAGGGCCGTTTACGAGGTGACTGCAGAACCAAACAGATAGCCCTCTCCGTGCACCGTCACAAATAGGGTCGGGTAGCCATCCGGTTTCTCCATTTTTGCCCGAAGTCGCCGTACCAACACGTCCACAGTTCGGTCGTTGGGAGCATCCACCCGGTGGGAGATCAGAGCCAGCAGCCGCTCCCTGGCCAATACCTGTTGAGGGTGTTGAACAAAAGCCGCCAACAGCTCAAACTCAGCCCGGGTCAGCTTAACCTGATGCTCACCCCGCCATAACTGGCGACTGGCTGGCTGAAACGACCAGCCGGCAAAGGACAGGGCGCCGGCCGGGGACACGTTGGCAACCGGCTCGCTGCGCTTCGCCGCCAAAGCGATGCGCCAAAACAGGTTTTTGACCCTTACCAACAGCTCTCGCATCTCTACCGGTTTGGTGACGTAATCATCGGCCCCCATCTCCAGACCAACAATTTTGTCCACCGAGTCACAGCGTCCGGTCACCAGAATGATACCGATGTCGGAATCACTACGAAGTTGCCGGGTCAGCATCATGCCGTCTTCATCGGGCAGATTGACGTCCAACAGGATGAGATCAAACGGTCTTTGCTGCATCTGATGTCGCATTTCGGCCGCCGTCGAGGCCACCTCCACCTCATAGCCCGCTTGCTGAAAATAGCCGCTATGGCGAAGTTGGGTTACCGGGTCGTCTTCCACTACCAGGATACGCTGGCCATTATGACCCATACTCGAGACCGCTTCTGTTGATGAACACCCCTCGATCTTGCTTAAAGCCACGGGCCCTTGCAAGTGACCCAGGCCGTAAAACACAGAATTGGCCTTTTTCGTTACCGACACAAAAAAGCCGGCGCAAGCGCCGGCTAACGAGTCTAACAATGATGATTATTATTCAATCCACATTGGATCGTTATCTACCTTATCGGTACTGATGTGAATCAGCGCCTTATACCGGTCCGGGGAGCCGTCCCAGGAGAAACCGGTGGGAGTCAGGCTGTAGGAGCCTTCTTTCACTTCAACCACGGTGACATTGCAGTTATCGGCATCACAACTGAACTTGTGCGCTTCGTGTGCAGGCAACCCCATGGTGTCCGCCATGTGAGTCCAGTCCTTCTCCGGCATCAGGCCAACGTAGGCCATGGTAAAGGTATCCAGACCGGTAATGGCAACGCCTTCATCGGTCGCCAGGGTGAAGGTCATCTCACCGGTATCCCCTTCAAAGGACGGGGTACCGATGTTAATGCTTTCGGCTTCACCGATGGCGATGGTTTCGGTTACCGGCGGATCCACAGGATCAACAGGATCTACCGGGGTATTGTCGTTATCGTCGCTTCCACACCCTACCAGGGTGAGGTTTGCAAACAGCAATGCGATTACTGTCTTTTTCATAGGGATTCTCCTATCGCTATCGCCATCAATTACTTAGTGCCGTGACAGGTATCACATTCCATTCCGGCCATAACGGAGGTTGGCATGGTGGCACCCTTGGTGTGGCAGCTCAGACACTCGCTGGTTTCCTCAGTAAAGCCAGGTACAGTACCCAAATCTTCACCGTCAAACTCCATGTTAAGCAGCTCAACCACGCGATACGCGATGGTGGCGGACAACAACTGACAGCGCATTCCCTTCTTAGAGATTGGCAGGTTTGCCGCTTCAGACCAACGGGTCAGAGAAGCGTGGCACAGCAGGCTGCGGGCTTCGGTTTTTGCTTTAACATTGGTATCAAAATCGGCTTTAGTGACACCCAGTGCGGTCAGGAAAGCGTCATCGTCACGAGGCAGCGCCTCCTGCTCATAGTAAGAGGAGATTTTGCTCAGAGACGCGGGGGCGTTACCGTTGATGCTCAGGATGCCGTACAACATACCGGTGGCGTTGTTGTTGCCACAGATGGTGCCTTGGCCTTTCACACCGCCGCCGCCGTATACGGACAGCGCAGTCGGAATGGCAGCAAATTTGTCGGCATCGGCGCTGCTGGAGTTGGCCAGCGCTTCAACTACGGCGTGGAATACCTGATACATACAGCCGTTGCTGCGTACGTCATCACGGTACGCAATTTTAGCCACTTCCATAGGATCCAGCTTGGCGTAGGCCAGTTTGTCACCCGGCATAATTACCGGAGCATCGGCGGCTTGAGCAGTAAAGGAAGGTACCAGGGTCGCGCCAGCGGCACAGGTGGTGATACCAATAATGTTTTTCAGTGCGTTTCTACGGTCCATACTCATCATCATTACCTCTTAGTAGGTTTAAATCGTGTGTAGCCCTCTCAGTGGCTTCGATATCAATGTTAGGTACCGCACCGCGCTGATAATGTGATCGAGATCTCGGTAATTTTTGGCATTTAGATAATGCTAATATTACAAATGCTAAATAAGAAATTAATGGTCAAACGGAGTGATGGGCGCTTCCCAACCACTATGACAGCCATTAATGCTGCATATTCCCCATTAATAGCGATTACCTCTGCGGTAATAATGGGAATCTGTGGGAGCGAGCTCACATTGGCAGGGAATTGGCCTTTGTTGACGCCGATAACAGTTCCGGCAACAAGCGAACTTTCTGAGGCAGAAGTTGGCACGGATCACTGTCCTTGCTACATTAAGTTTTTACAATGTCTTTGCCATTACAAGAGTAAAAGAAACCCTTTATGTTATTGGGACAATTCAAGTTTTTACCTGAATGCGGCTGTTTGCAGCATCAGGAGACCGGTGAGACAAAAACCCTGACCCGCAGTGAGCTGCTGGTACTGACGCAGTTGATAGAGCATCAAGGTGTCACCCTAAGCAAATATCGCTTGAGTTGTGGCGAAGAAGAAGCGCCGGTGATCAGCGAGTCGGCGGTGGTAAAGGCGATCTTTACTCTGAGGCACACCCTGGGAGAACCCGCCGCAAACTGCATCCACACGGTGCCGAAGGAGGGCTACCAATTCGTCGCCAACTTGAACGACACCCCCCTGAACGTACCAAGCCAGAGTAAGTTATCCCCGAAAGTAGTCCGCACCATGCAGATCCTCAGCGTACTGGCGGTGGTGCTGGTGTCGGTACCCTTGATGCTGCAGTCGTTCAACCACAGCTATCAGGCCCCTCCCCTGTCCACCAAAGTGATTGAGGTCCGAAATGAGTTTGATCAGCAGATGGAGGTTGAAATTGTCACCAGCGCCCAATCCAACGTCAAAGCGATGCAGGTGTATGCCGATTATCTGACCCAGCATTTGAGCCACTGCATCTATTCTCCTTGGAAGAAAGTTAAACTGGCACTGTCACACGACCAGCAGATGCTGAACGTGACCCTGTTCGGGGATGGCGAGCACAGCGACATCCGCAACATGAAGATCAGTGATTTTCGAGCAGATCCGGAGTTCATCAATCCCCAATGGCTGAAGCAGGTATCCATTTGTGAATAAATTCTACTTTCGGATGATCAATCTGTTTGTGCTGTTACTGCTGGTGGCGGTGCTCGTCAGCAATCGCTACAGCGATACCATGGATGCGGACCTGACCCTGAGCTGTCGTAACGAACTCTATGACCGTAACGGGCCTCAAGACGCCAAGCATTATCTGATTGCCGACTTTGTTCTCAAGCAGGATCAAGCCAGCATCAGTTACCGCTATTTTGGCCACGACGGCAAAGCCCACTCCCGCATCTCCATGACCGGACAAATCGTGGATGGCTCCCTGAAGCAGAACATCTTTGAGATGGCCATCGATAAGGTGAACGCCGAGTACTATCAGGCCGACGCCGCACCGGTGCCCCACATGCAATACCTGAACTCCTTTGCCAAGAGCAACCTGGCCAACGTCGGCTCCCATAACCTGACCTTGCGTCTGTTGGAGCGAAACGATGAGGCGGGCTATGCGGCGGTGTTTTTCCAACCCTCTAACGCGGTCTGCGGTTGCCGATTGGTAGACTGAGTCATCGGACAGGCAAAAAAAAGTGGCCATCGCGGGCCACTCAATCTTGGTTGCTATGACCAGCCCTGGGAGGGCATCATCATCAGGAACAACAACAAGATTGCGAATGAGAACAGATAGAAACGAAAAAAGTGTATGGCTTTCATACCGGGCCTCCTTGCTAAACCTTGCCCGCCGATCCCGACCGGTGAATCGACGCCCCGCTTGCGACAGGGACTGGTAAGTGTAGACCCGAACTGGCCATTGGCCAGTTCTCTCGCCAACAAAATGTTCCCTTTTCACTTCAGAGTCTCCCGCCACCGTCCAGCTGACGTTGACAGTTTACGACGTCACTATAGGTCGACGTTAGCGTCCAGATTGCCCGTCTGATTCAGCCGAACTATGACCCCGAAACAGATTTAACTGAAAGACGCTGGGTACCCGCGTTCGCGGGCACGACGGAGGAGTTTTGGGGATTGCTTATACGAAAACGGCAACCCCGATAAGGTTGCCGTTTCTCGTAAAATGTGGAGGCGCGTTCTCGGAGTCGAGCGGTGCCATGATTGGGGTCCACGGATGGTTTCCT
>NZ_KE384369.1:16008-118067 GCF_000425405.1 Ferrimonas kyonanensis DSM 18153
CGGAGTCGAGCGGTGCCATGATTGGGGTCCACGGATGGTTTCCTGCATCAGAGCATCAGACTCGCTGCCAGGCCACAACAAAAAACGGCAACCCGATTAAGGTTGCCGTTTCTCGTAAAATGTGGAGGCGCGTCCCGGAGTCGAACCGAGGTCCACGGATTTGCAATCCGCTGCATAGCCACTCTGCCAACGCGCCAGTGTTCAATGGTGTTTGAACGCAGCGCATTAAAGCAAATGCCGGTCGCGGGTTCAAGTGGCCACAGAGATTTTGACTCATTTATTTTGAAGTCACGCAATAATGAGTCATTATTCAACGGAATACGATGCACTAATAGACAGGGATTTCATGAAAATCGTCGCAATCGGAGGGGGACATGGCCTAAGCCGGGTTCTGCGGGCCATGGCCCCCTACCCCCATGACCTGACGGCCATCATCGCCACCACCGACAACGGCGGCTCAACCGGCAAACTGAGGCAAACCTTTGGCGGCATCGCCTATGGCGACATTCGCAACTGCCTCAGTAACCTGGTTGCCGATGATCACCTGGGTAAACTGCTGCTCGACTACCGCTTCGATCATGACTCGGATTTGGATGGCCACAACCTCGGCAACCTAATGTTGCTGGCTCTGGATAACCTCTGTGTTCGCCCCAGTGATGCCATTGAGGTGCTGTGTCGCCTGATGGACGTCAAACAGACATTGTTGCCGATGTCCGATCACCCCACACAACTGATGGCCCGGTTTGCCAACGGCCAACAGTTGATGGGCGAAACCACGGTCGACGACGCATCCAGCCTGCCAACGGCACTAAAGCTGCACCCCAGCGTCGAAGCGCCCTCTGCGGCGGTAGACGCACTGATGCAAGCGGAACGCATTCTGATAGGGCCCGGCAGCTTACTCACCAGCCTGGCGCCCCCTTGCCTGGTGCCCGAAATTCAGCGTGCAGTCAATCGCAGCCAGGCTCGTACCATCCTCATCAGCAACCTGGCGGCCGAGAGCGGCTGTGTCGGCGACCTCTCTCCTGAGCGTCAGCAGCAGTTGTTTGAAACCCTGACCGGGGTGCAGATTGACCACCTGCTCAGCCACAGCAAAGACGCCTTCGACAAACCCAACCATTGGCACCGGCCGCTGCTGGCCGAGCAACAGCGCTATCACTGTCCCATTCGACTGGGAAAAGCGCTGCAGGAGCTGTGCCTACGTTGAACTAGCTGAGCTGGTCCAGGTAGCCCTGATATCGACTGCGGGTCTGGGCCAGACACTGCAATAGCGCCGGCATTCGTTCACTCACGTCGTTGTCGCCGCCCTTGGCCCGGGATTCCACCTCTTTGGCCAGTTCAGCCAACGCCTCGGCACCGAAGGTCATGGCCGACCCCTTAATGCTGTGGGCCAAGTCCTGATACTGCTGCAACAGGCTCGCCTGCTGCACCTGCACCTCGCGGTGGGCCATCTCATCGATAAACACCGTAATCAACTCTTCCAGCAGATCGTAGCCGGCGTCACTGGCCAGGTTGTCGATGCAACGCTCATTGAGTATTTCCGCCATAACCTCTCCTTGTTAAATGTCACTGGCATTAACTTTGCAACCTCTGTGCCATGAGCCGCTTTCATCACGGCGGCAGATTGGCAATTCGACATAGCAGCAGCAACCGGGAGACCAATATGACCCCTGCCCCTAGCGTAAAACTGGTGATAGATGGCCGCCACTTCGGCGGCATCGAGGCTCACCTGTGCCAGCTCTTCACCAGGCTCAAGCAGCAAGGGGTGCCCTGCCAATTGGTGCTGCTGTCGGCGTATTCAGAGTCTAGTTTCAAAACGCAACTCAAGTTGCAAAAGATCCCTTTTACCGAGCTCTCTGGAAGTAGCCTGAGTAAGCTACGTCAATTGGCAGTCCTGTCTCACCAAGGGGTGCTACACAGTCACGGTTACAAAGCCAACCTAATGACCCGGCTCGCCTGCCGACTCAGTGGCACTCAATCGGTGACGACCTTTCATGCCGGAGAGCCTGGGCAGGGGCGCCTGGCCTGGTACAATCGCCTCGATAAAGGCAGCGCCCGATTCAGTCTCAATGTGGCGGTCTCCCGCGCCATTGCCAATCAGGTACCCGGACCCTGCCCGGTGATTCGAAATTTCGTGTCGCTGAGCCCCGCCGAACCCCGAAACGTGAGCCCCACCCTGAGGGTGGGCTTCATCGGCCGTTACTGCCGGGACAAGGGCTTCGATCGCTTCTGTCGCCTCAGTCGACAACTGCCCCAGTATCAGTGGCACAGCTTTGGCCAGGGGCCCCTGTCCGTGAACATCGATGCCAGTACCCTCAGCGACCACGGTCATGTCCACAATATCGGCCGGCACCTGGCCAATTTGGACCTGGTGATCATGCCGTCCCGGTTCGAAGGCCTGCCGCTGGCGGCGCTGGAAGCCATGGCGGCGCAACTGCCGATCATCGCCTACAACGTCGGCGACCTGGCACAACTGGTAGACCATCAGGTAGGCGCACTGATTGACGCCGGTGACCAGGCGGCAATGATCGACGCCATCCACCAATTTGCCCGTCTCAGCCCCCGGCAACGCAACCAACTGGGCCAGCAGGCTCGGGCTCGGGTGGAACGAGACTGGCATGGCAATGACACCCTGGCCCGCTACCTGTCCCTGTATCGTCAGGCGGCACAATCTATGCCTGCTGCCAGACCTGCATTTTTCGATAGATGGTTGAAGGGCTGACTTCCAACAAGCCGGCGGCCTGAGTGATGTTACCCTCGCAGCGGGCTATGGCCTCTTCGATGGCCTGACGCTCGATGTCCGCCAGCGACTGCGGCGCACCCACGTCGGCGGGAGACGCTGCAACCGTCACGCTGGCGTCCTCCCCAGGCTGGCTCCACTGAAACTGGGCGGGCGTGTCTTGGGGGGGCTCACACACCACCTGGTTCAGCGGTGCGGGCAAGTCTTCCTGGGCCACTTTACCGCCGGGGTGGATCACCGCCAGCTGGCGCATCACATTCTGCAATTGGCGCACATTGCCTGGCCAGCCAAATTTACTCAGGGTCCATTCCGCCTGGCGACTGAAGCCGACGAAGCGTTTGCCTTCCTCACCGCCATACTGTTGCAAGAAGCGTTTGGCCAGCAACAGCACATCGTCGCCCCGTCGCCGCAGCGGTGGCAAGGTGATGGGAACCACGTGCAGTCGATAATAGAGATCTTCCCGAAACCGACCCGCTTCCACCTCTTTCCAGGGATCGCGGTTGCTGGCACAGACGACCCGCACATCCACATCAATCAGCGTATCGCTGCCTACGGGCTGAATCTTGCCGGATTGCAGAAAGCGCAACAACTTGGCTTGCAGATCCAGCTCCATTTCACAGATCTCATCCAGAAACAGGGTGCCTTTGTCGGCGGCCTGAACGCAGCCCTGACGATCTTTCTGGGCCCCGGTAAACGCGCCTTTGACATGACCAAACAACTCACTTTCCACCAACTCCTTGGGAATGGCGGCGCAGTTCAGCGGCACGAAGGGTTGACTCTGACGACTGCCGGCCTGGTGCAAGGCTTCGGCACACAGCTCTTTGCCGGTACCGCTCTCACCCAGCACAAACACCGTGGCACGGCTGTCGGCACTGCGTTCGATCATCTGGTACACCGCCTGCATCGGCGTGCTGGCGCCAACAAAACCGTGGAAACCGGCCCGGCTCTGCTGAGTCTCGTACTTATCCACCAGCCGGTTCAACGCATAGAAACTGAGGGCATTGTTGACCGTAACCTGCAATCGCCGTGCTTCCACCGGCTTGCTGACGAAATCGTAAGCCCCCAGTCGCATCGCTTCGACGGCGGTCTCTACCGAACCATGGGCGGTAATCACAATAACCGGAACGGTGCAACCGCTGTTGTGAAGCATGCGCAGAATCTCGATGCCGTCGTGATCTGGCAAATTCAGATCCAACAACACCAGCGACGGCAGTTGATTGGCCAGTTTGATCTTGGCATCGGCAAAGGTGGTCACGTGTTCCACCACCACTCCGCTGTCTCTCAGATAGGCTTTATACACCTTAGCCAGAGATTCGGTGTCTTCAATCAATAACACTCGTTGAATGGGGTTGGTCATCGCGAAGCTCCCTCTTTGCCAATCCGACCAGCAGTAATGTGGCATCATCCATAAAGGCATCATTGCCCAGGTGCCATAACATTTCTATCATAGATTCAGGGTCTTCCTGAAATCCAATCTCAGGAAATGTCAAAAAACTCTCCTGCCAACCGTCAGTGTAGAAAAGCAAACGCGAATTGTCGTCCAGACTGTATGAAAATTCCTGATATTGCTGATTTTTTGCTAGTCCGAGCAGTGGTCCCTCCACCCTCAGGTCCTGATTGACGCCCCGGCCGAGCAGCCGCGGTGGCGGATGTCCCGCCGCCGCCAGAATCAAACCGCCATCGGCATCGACCAGGCAGGCCAACGCCGTTGCCGCCGCGTCCGGCACATGATCACAGCACTCTAACGCGTCGGACAGTCTTGCCAGCAACGGGCCGGGGCGCCAGGGCTGCTGAGACAAAATGGAGTGAATCAGGCCGCTGGTAGTATGGGCAATAAGCTTGGCGCTGACGCCATGGCCCTGGCTATCGACCAACATCAGCATTCGAGTGCCGTCTTGCTGGTAATGATCGATCAACAGGTCGCCGCCCCCCAGGCTCTTAGGTTGATGCCTAAGGCTAAACGACAGCCTGGCGGTATCTGGCGGGCAGCATGGGCTCAGGGGACGGGTCAGTTGTTGTTCGAGTTGCTGCTCATTGATTTGCAGAAGCTGCCGATGACGAATTAACGCCCGCTCAATGCTCTGTGTCAGGCGCGCGGCGGACAGGGGCTTGGTCAGGACCTCATCGATACCACACGCCGCCAACTCGGCCATGCGTTCGCCCTCGGCGTCACTGCTCATGGCCAGAAATGGCAATGCCGCTCGCTCGGGCTTGGCACACAACCAATGCCGCAAGGTAAGACCATCGCCACCGGGCATGTGCAGATCGCTCAGCAGCAAGTCCACCGGTTCCTGCTCCAGCCAACTCTGGGCCTGGGCGACGCTGCTGCAGCAGATGACTCGATAGCGAGGCGACAGCCAGGCGTTGATCACCGCCAACTGACTGCGATCGTCATCGATGACCAGAATGGTGGCGTGCACCGGCCGACCGGAAAACGGCAGTTCAAACAGATTGGCCTGATGGTGCCAGCGGTAATGGGCTCGGGGAACACAGTGGCCGATCAATCCCAGGCCCATGGCCGACTCGGCGAACGTCAATGGCAGACGACGGGCGTCACTGAGGCGACGATTGAGGGACACGAACGGCGGGCCATTGTCCTCGATCTGCAGCAAGTATTGCGATCCCGGACGCCGGTACAGATTGATCTGTATGGCCTCGACCTGGTGACGGGAATGCTGGACCAGGTTATTGAGGTACTCGGACACCGCCGTCAGCACCGGCTCGGCCACCGAATCCACCACCCCGAGGCGACACAGCCCCTGGGTCAGCTCGATTCTAGCCTGGCGAACACCGGCACGGGTGCCATCGACCGGCAGGGTCAGCAGCAAGGCTTTCATCGCCATTCTCCGTTGCAGTAGGGGCTGTGCGACAACCACTGGACGATTCGGTCACACCATCCCGGCAACCGGTGCGCACGCGCCGAGATGGAGGCCGCCAACGACTTTCCCAGCCTGGGCATAGCGCCGTTGTCCATCACCACCGCCAGCACCGTCAAGCCATAATGGGATGCAGCCTGAGAAAACTCCTGCAACTCGGTCTCTGTGGTGTGGCCGGCCGAGACCACCAGCACCACATGGCGACAGCCGACCTGAACACTGAGGGCGTCGGCTCCGGCATAGTGATCGCAGCTGAACACCACACAGCGGTAACTTTGCTGCCATCGAAGCAGCGCATCAACCACACTGCGCGCATGCAAACGCTGGCCTCCTTCCAGAGTCAGCGCCAGCTGGTCGAACACCTGCTCCTCCTCGATCAAGGTATGACAAGAGATGTCGTCCAGGCTTAAACAGCGGCTGGCAACAGACGATTGTTGCGACCCCATGTCCACCAGCAGGCTGTGGTGCTGGCAGCGGCTTAACTGCCGACACAACTCCGCGGCCGCGGTCTGAGTCGAGTGCGCCTGGCCGGCACACACGATGGCCAGTTGGTTGATGCCCTGGCAACTGACCATGGTGGCCAGAGACGAGAACGTCTGTTCTTGATTGTCGCTCATATTGCCGCTCCCAATGCAAACAATGCCACTATGCTCAGGGCGTCACGGACGCCGTCGATAAAGATGCGCCAATTAGACTGATCCTCATTGGGCACATAGACGGTGTCACCCGGCCTCACCAAAGGAATTCGAGCGTAATCCGGATCGGTTACGAAGGCCTGCAAATCAAACACTCGAGCCTGGGGATCGCAACAGCTGTGTTGAACCACGATGATCTTTTCGATGTAGGCGTTGTCCGACGGCCCCCCGGCCTCCGCCAGCAAATCCAGTAGATTCATGGAGTTGTCAAAACTGTACCGGCCCGGCTTTCGTACCGCCCCCATCAGACGCACCACCTGCTCCGACGGCTTTTCCAGCCACTTTCGTTCCCGTTGGGGCAGGAAAATGGTGTCACCTGGGACCACCTGCGGCAGCACACTCTCATCACCGGTCTCAAAATAGCGGGCCAGATTCAGCTGGGTCACCCGGCTGGTGGCCCCATTGCGGTGGGTAATGCGAATCTGGCCAAGATCCGCCTCATCGGTGGGGCCATCGGCCGCCGCCAGGATATCAAGGAAGCCGAGCTGGTCGTTAAACGCGTACCGTCCCGGCGACTCCACCTGGCCGAACACGTAGATGGAGCTTTCCGGGCTCTGCCGTACCCAGGTCGACTTATTGTCGGTGGGATCCCAGGGCAGCTCATTGACCACCACGGTATCGCCGGCCACCAGGGTGGGCAGGCTCGCATAATCCCCCCCTTGTTTAATGAACTTATCTAAATCAAACAGCCGTTTATTGCCATTTTCTTTAACGATCTCAATCTCCGCCAGGTTGGCATGCTGCAAGGGGCCACCGGCGTGGGCAAACAGGTCGAGAAACGACATGCCATCGTCCCATTCATAGCGTCCGGGTCGATTCATGGCACCGATGATCTTGATCGCCTTATCCGAGGGGATCTTCAGCCAGGACTTCTCGTTAACGTCGGTTTTTTCCGGCACAAAAATCACGTCACCGGGCTCGATGGCCGGCAACCGGCCGTTTGCCTGGTTCTCGGTGTAGGACAACAGGTTCACCTCCACCACCGATTGGTCCTGGCGCAACAAGCGAATGTTGCGAGTCTCAGCGAACCGGGTCGGGCCGCCGGCATTGGCCAACAGATCCAGGAAGGTCACGTTATCGCCGGTTTCATAGGCCCCCGGGGCCTGAACCTCCCCCATAACGTACACGGTACGCTGGGTGTTGGAGACCACATCCACCTGAATCGGGACGTAAATAAGGGTTCCAGCGCCGATGGGTGGCAACATCTCCGCCGTGCCCTCATCGAGGTAGGTTTTGAGATCAAACAGGTAAGGCGTGTTGCCGCTGATCACCCGAATGTGGCTGACGTCGGCATAGCGGGTAACCCCCTCGGCCCGCATCAGGGCATCGACGATGCTCATGGTGCCCTTTAACGCGAAACTGCCGGGATTACGCACCTCACCAAACAGGGTGATGGAGTCGGCATCGCCACCGCCATCGCCACCGGCGATCAACGAGCGGGCATCGAAATTCACCTCGACGTTGCCGGTCAGCGGCGACGCCGGCACAAACAACTCGTCTTCGGTCTGTAACTTGGGCAACAGGGTCTCGTCGCCACTGTCCAGGTAGGCCTTGTAGTCGAAACTCAGCCGCTGCTCTCCCCGACGCACCTGCAACTTATCCAGCTGGGCACCGGGACGTAATCCCCCGGCAGCCTGTATTGCCATCTGCACATTGCCATCGGCCGGCAACAGCACTTCCCCAGGGGCCTGGACGTAGCCCAGTACTCGAATCAGCAATTGCCGCTGACTGAGCTCGACGTCAAATTGGTCCAGGTTAAGGTACACCGTCGACAGAGCCAGTTGGATGGCGCTACGCGCCTGAGCCAGAGTCTTGCCTCTGAGGTTGACCTTGCCCACCTCCGGCAAGCGGATTTTTCCCAGTTTATCCAGGGTAAACGGCTGCTCAAAGTCAACCTCGCCTGGCATGATGATCACCACCGCATCGCCGGGTTGCAACTCTCTGGCGCTGTCATCGGCAACGCTTAACGACGGCAGAGTCAGCAGGATTAGGACCATCAGCAGGCGCATCATCATTACTCCCTCCGAAACGACTCGGGCCACTGACTCAGTGTCAGGACGGCCGAGGATGTCTCAGACATCACGGGCTGACTCATCAACTCAAAGCTAACCCGACGGTTTGCCAGACGGCCGCTGCGATCGCTGTTGGATGCCAATGGCATCGCGTCTGCCGCAGCCACCACCCGCAGTTGGCCAGCGGCAACGCCGTTGGCCTGCAACAGGCTCGCCACTGCATTGGCACGTCGCAGTGCCAGGGCCTGATTGTGCTGGGGATCGCCCTGACTGTCGGTATGACCGGTGATCGTCAGTTGCCACTGAGGCTTGTCTCGCAACACCTGCGCCAATTGCTGCAACCGCACCTGAAACTCCGGCAGCAACTCATCCCGGTCCAGGGCAAACTGCTCAGACTGCAGCAGGCCGGCGGCAATGGGATCAAAGGCCGCGCCAGTCGCAGCGGTGGCCGCCACCGACTGGGCACCACCACAGCCCATGTGCTGAGTGATGTAATTCAAGCGAACACCGAGGCGATGAATCTGATCTTCCAGAATCAGCAACTGTTCACTGGCATCGGCATACAGGCCCTCGGCCAACTCACCGCGAATCTGCCCCAGCCGCTGCTCGGCCTGGTATTGGCGTTCCGGCAAACAGGCCACGGCACCGCGAAGCCGCAGCAGGTCCAGCCCGGTCTGCGCTTCCACCACACGCTGCCTCAGCGCCTGGTGCTCCTGTAAAAATGCCGGGGAGAGCAGATAACTGTCCCACGGGGTGCCCTCTGCGGCCATCTGGCCCTGGCCCTCTTCGGGCCATTGGGCACAGCCAGCCAGCAGTAGCACCAAGGCGCAGCTCACTCGATTCATCATGACTGCTCCCCGGTAAACGCGATCGCCTTATCCACCTTCAGCATGGTCAATATCCGCTTTGGCTGACCATGAACGTCGGCCAGTTGCAGCACTCGCTGTTGCCGCTTCAGGCGCTTAAAAAGAAAGATGATGGCACCGATCCCGGAGGAATCGATGAACTCCGTGGCTTTCAGGTCGATAACCACCAACTGATTGGGCTCTTGCAACAACTCCTCGAACTGCTCCTTGATGCCAGCCACACTGTCGATATCAAACTGTGCCGGCGCCAATACCGTTTTCGGGTTCAGACTGTCATTAAGATGAATCGCCATAGTGCACTCCCGTTGCCTGGTTCAGTGGAGGGCTAATGCCGCTCCTCTGCCCCTGTTACTGCAACAGCAGTGCCAAGATTGAATATTCAATAAATACAGTGAGATAAACTTGATTGGTGAGCGAGGTTCCCATTCTGCAACGGCGATTTTGCAGAACGGGAACCGCCGACAGGCTTAGTGGCCCTTGGCGGAAACCACCACCCACAGAGTCCGCATCAGGATCTGCGCTTCCATGGCCAGGTAGCTTTTGAAACCGCCGAGACTGGCGGCGTAGGCATGATCAAACAGCAGCTTGTTTTTCACATCATCGATGCTGGTGTCTCCAGACTGGTTGACCTGAGCCAAGCCGGTCAGACCCGGACGCAATTCATAGGTGCGCTCGAGATAGTAAGGCAGTTGCTGGTCTAAAATGCCACAAAACTGCGGCCGCTCGGGCCGAGGCCCAACGATGGACATTTCGCCCTTGAGTACCTGAAACAGTTGCGGCAACTCATCCAGACGAGTAGCCCGCAACAGCCGCCCTACTCGGGTCACCCGAGCGTCGCCGGGCTTAGCCCAACGTGCGCCGGCTTGCTCGGCGTCGCTGGTCATGGATCGAAACTTGGTGACATAAAACAGCTCGGTACGATCGCTGTAGCGGGCACCGACTCGCATCTGGCGGTAGAATACGCTGCCGGGGGAGTCCAGCTTGATCGCCAGGGCAATCAGCGGAAACAGCGGCAACACCAGCAACAACGCCAGCATCGATACCAACAGGTCGATGCCCCGTTTAATTCGCTTCACCCCCACGGGCTGAAAGTCCTGGTTGAGACGCTGGCGCCAGCCCACTCGAACGCCAACCAAGTGGCACCATGCTCCGGTGCAGGCTCCGGTCACTGCCCGAGCCAGATTGCCAACCCGGCTCTTGGGGCGCAAACCGGCATAGGCGGCCAACAGCACCGCAAACGAGGTTGCCAATGCCACCGCCCCTGCCCCATTTGGCAGCATCAGTGCCGCCCCCATGCCGCTAAGCACCCACAGGGGCAACATCAGCGGTAACAATGCCCGCAACCCTTTGCCGGAAATGGCCGCCATTTTAGCCGCTAACGACAGAGAAGGCAGGGTCGCCAGCAAGGACGGCAACTGCGCCAGGTTGCCGGCCGCAATCCTTGCCCGCTGGCCAAACAGGTTTTCATTGGCCCTGGGGGCGATGTCCACGGCCCGTAACTGTGGTGCGAAATCCGCCCGATAGCCGCACCTGAGAACCTGCATCACCAACTCAAAATCGTCATTCACACACCCCGATGGCAAGGGTTCGATAGGGGCCAGTCGCAGCGCCATCAGAGCACCGGTTGCCCCCATCACCGCGCCTAGCATCGCCTCCCCCTGCCGATTGCGGTTGAGCCGGGCCCAATGGCCGGCCAGGCGACTGTCGGTACCGTGGAGGTAACGGCCGCAGAGGGCGCCGAGGCGGTCATCGTCAAATGCCCGGCTTATCCGCGCCAGCGCATCATGAGCCAGTAGTGCCGAGCAATCGGACAACACCACCAATTGACTCTGCCGTTTCAGTCGCTGCAGATGCTGATTCAGACGGTGAATCTTACCGCGGTTGTGGTGGTGGTTATGCAGGGTAAATCCGATCCCCTGTTGCTGAAACCGGCGTTGGTACTCGGCCGCCACCTCGGCACTGGCGTCGCGACAACCGTCGAGAATCAACTCAACCCGCCATCGCTGCACCGGATAGCGCTGCTGCAACAGGTTGTCCAGTTTGAACCCTAACTCACGGGCCTCGTTGAAACAGGGAATCACCACGGTCAGGTCCGCCTGGGTCGGATCCGTTCCACTCACAAACGGCCCGTCCTCCGTGGCCCGGCTGGCCAACCATTTCATCCAGAGTGGGTACACCAACAAGTGAACGGCCAACAGCAGCGTCAGCAGCAAAAACAGCGTCATCAGCAACATGGTAACTCCCGTTGAAACAGTGTGTGGTAGTGGTTGGCCATAACCCGATCACTGCCGGTCTGGCGGACAAACTGGCGCAACTTGGCCGGGTGCCGATCCCGGCGGCGCAACAACTGGTCAATGCCGTCAATGACCTCTGACTGGGCGCCCAAGGCAACCATGCGCCCCATATTGGTACACACCATATGGCGACAGTTACCTACGTCAGAGGCGATAACCGGGACTCCGCAGGCCTGCGCCTCTAGCAAGCTCATGGGGGCACCCTCGTTGTCGCTGACCAACCCGAACAGGTTCAGTGCCCGGTAAAGGCGGTGCACATCATCCACCCGACCCAGAAAGTGACAACGCTGCTGCACCCCAAGCTGGCGCGCCAATTGCTCCAGGCTAACCCGCTCGCTGCCCTCACCCGCCACCACCAGGTGTACTCGTTCAGGCAAGGCCACCAGGGCCCGAATCAACCGGTCTACCCGTTTTATCTTTTCCAGCCGACACACGGTGCCCACCAAATCCACATCCAGGGGCAAACCAAAATGACGCCGTGCCCGCTGACTATTGCCCGGGGTAAAACGGCCCATGGCGATGCCGTTGTTGACCACGCAATCGATGCGACAGCCAGCCTGGCGAAACTGATCCGCCACCAGCGGTGCATCGGCGACACTGATGGGGGCAAACAGCCGCAGTGCCGAGCGGGTCATCATCTTGACCCTGGGCATCGCCAGGCTCCAGCCATCGTGGTGAGTATGGACATGGCTGATCCCCAGTCCGACCGAGGCAGCACCACCATAGAGCAACGGACCGACATGGTGGGTATGCAGATATTGAACCCGGTGTCGACGCAGCCACTGCCTCAATGCCACCACGGTGGAAACCGACACCCCCTGGGGCTTAGCCAGGGTTTCAAAGCGCTGTAACCGCCCCAATACTGGCCAATCTGCCACAAGTTGCTGTTTGTCCCCCTCCAACGACAGGTAGTGAACCTGATAATCTCGCTCCAGCTGATCACCCAGGGTCATCACCATGGCTTCGAGGCCGCCAACCACCATTTTCTGTACCAATTGGACTAACACCGGTTTCGACATCATGCTCCTCCTAAAGACGACTTCACCAACACCGGCCCCAACCCCAGCTGCAACACCTGCTGTTTGTGGTACACCCGTCGGTCCAGCAACATACTGGCCGTCACCATGGCCAGTCCGAATCCCACTCCGCCAAACAACCCCAGCAGTCCATTCAGCCACCAGGGGCGATTAATGGACCGCTTGGGTAAGTTGGGCTGGTCGATCACCCGCACCTTATCCGGCGCCTCAAACCGACCCAACTGGCCGGTAACCTGCGCTTTCTCGTAGCGGGTCAGTAGCTCCTGGTACAGCAGGCGACGACCTTCTGCCAGTCGCTCCAGCTCCATCAGTTCCCGCTCGACATCGGCACTTTGGCCCATGCGAGCCAAAATGGACTGCTTGTGCTGCGTTACCACCTCCAGCTCGCCCTTGAGGGTGGCCACCTGATTGCTGGACTCCTGCAGTTGCTGCAACTGAGACACCAGCAACCTGGGTTCACCGCCGTCGGCCTGATCGGGCTCAAACGAGGTCGCCAGCTGCCACAGTTCGTCCAGGTGGCGCTCAGTATCTACCGACGATGCGGTCATCAGTTTTTGTTTTTCCTGCTGCAATTGATTGATGCGGGCCTGCACGCCCCGGACTTTAGAGTGTCGGGCGGTATAGCGGCTTTTAAGCATGGCCAGCTGTGCCCGAGTGCGAACGATCTGCTTTTCAATTTCACCGACGATGGGGTTGGCGGTGCTGAGCTGGGTTTTCAGGCCGGCCAGCCTGGCCTGGGCCCCTTCCAGCTCGATGCGCTTGGTGCGGATCTGAGTCTCCGCTTCCAGAAGCGCCATGTTGGTGGCCCCCAGAAGACCCGGCAGCAGGCTGGCGTGCTCCTGCTTAAATGCCGCCAACTTGGTTTCCACCTCCGCCAACGCCTGCTCCTGGCGCTGCAACTGGGTCTTAAGGAAGATCTCGGAGTTGTCCACCGCCCGCTGGCCCGGTGCCATCAGGCGTTTTTGAAAACTCTCGCTGATGGCATTCAGCAGCAACCGGGCTTCGGCGGCATCCGGCCACACCAAGGACAGCTTTACCAGCGCATCGCCCACCAGCTCCATCTGCGTGGCCTGGGACAGCCGCTGCTGAATCATCTCCTGTTCTGCCGCTGGCGTGGCCTCAGTCACCAGTCCGGTCTCCTGCGCCACTTCGGCCATCACATAGCGGGAATGCAGCAGGGCATTAAGGCCGGCGATGCGCTCTTTGAGCTTGACCTCCACCGACAGATCCTTGAGGAACGGATTGGCCAGTGCCGACTCCTGCAACAACAACGAGGTCGAACTGCGATACTGGGTGCGGCTGAATGCCGACAGCCCCGCCATGGCCACGGCCACCACCAACGCCGGAATCACAATCAAGTAACGCCAGTGCCAGCAATGGCACAAGAACCGATACAGATAGAAGTACGCCCATTCAACCGCCATAGGCCATCCTCAGCACCACTTCACCGTCGCGGCTGTCGGGCAGATAGCGGCCCTGAACCTGGCCCTGATAACCCAGGGTCCGCAGCGATTCGATCACCAGCGCCAGTCGGTTCTGAGCCTGGTAGGCCGCCGCCCAGTCCGGGCCATCGTCGACCGACCCAACGTCTACCTTAATCGTGGGGGAGCGAAACAACGACGGCGTCATCTGCTGCTGCAACAGGGCCACCAGACCCGATTCGCCGCGCCACAGCACACGAATCACCTGGGGGTCCTGTTGTTGGGCCGTCGATAACATCTTCGATTTGGAGTTGGGGGTCGAACTGCAGCCCGCCAGTGCCAGCAGCAAAGTCATTGCCAAAAACAGTCTCACGGCGCACCTCCTTTGAGTTTCGCGACTGCGGTGATTGACACCACCGCTTCGTCAATACAATGCAGGAGTCACGCCACAATTAAATTTCCACTAAAAACAAAGAATTAAGCAGTGAACCTGGTCGAAGCTTGCAGTCTGCAACGGCCGGATTGCAATTTGCCGCGAATCTGGTCGGCGCGATCGCCCCACCCTTGCCCCAGCACCTGCATGCGAATCTCAGCCACACTCGGCCGGGAGATCAGGCTCATCAGTACCATGGCGACAAACTCCTCCCGTGTCGTTGCCAACTGCACCCCACAGGCATAGTCGCGAGCGGCATCGAAATCGGTGCCCACCACGGGCACACCGGCAGCCAGGTATTCCCGCAACTTAAGGGGGTCACAGGCGGCGATCTGAGGGGTTTGCAGGAAAGGCAGCAAGGCCACATCGAAGTGCTGAGCATAGGCCGCCAGTTGATCGTGGGGCAGACGTCCCAGGTGATGGACATTGGGTTTGGCCAGCAGCGCTCCGGGGCAACTGTGGTTATCGCCAATCAATACCAGCTGACACTCAGGCAATACCGTGGTCAGCGTATCCAGCAACCCGTAGTCCAACCAGGGCGCCAGCGAGCCGTAGTAGCCCAGCACCGGTCCTTTCGGTAGCGCTTTGGGCCGAGGTCGGGAGTGGCTAAACAAACGCATGTCGACGCCATGACGCACGACGGATACCGCCGGATGGTCAAAGCGCCGAGCCAAGACCTCACTGGCGCAAAACACCCACTCGGCCCGTTGCAGCAACCGCTGCTCAGCCTGCAGCACCGGCTCATGATCCACACCACAGAGGCCGCCAAAGTCGTCACCGCAGTAGTAGATCACCCGAGCGCCAGGAAACAGATCCAGGTAGGCCTCGGCGCTGGGCAACGCACACCAGACAAAGTCCACCGGCCCAACGTCGGCCAATGCGCGCTGCATCTGGCGATGATTGAGGCGCTGCAACCAGGAAGACTGGGCCAAAGGCCAGACCCTGGGGGCAATCACCTCAAAAGGAGCCTGGCACCGCTTCGGTGCCCGTGCCACCCCTTTGCTGACCAAGCGGGCGGCATCCTGCCATCGGGGCTGACGCAGACCGATGGAGTTGATCCACACCACCTCAAAGTGCGCCGACAATTCCCGTATCAGATGTTGACTGCTTGAGGGGTGCCGACCCCAGTCCTCACCGAAGACCACCATTTTAGGTTTCATCACCCACCTCCAGGTTTCGTACGATTCGGGCCGGATTGCCCGCCACCACAACATTTGCCGGTACGTCGCGGCTGACCACTGAACCGGCGGCAACAATGCTGCCCCGTCCGACAGTGACCCCCGCCAGGATGATGGCACCGGTACCCACCCACACATCCTGCTCCAAGATGATTGCTCTGGCCTGGTGCGGCAACTCCGGCAACCCCTGTGCCCGAGCCCGGGCTTCCAGTGGGTGACCGGGGTAGCCGGCGAGAAACACCCTTCCGGCCAACCTGACGTTATCGGCCAGGATCACGCGCGTGCCACAGGCGATGGTGTTCTGCCAGCCAATATCGATGTTGTCGCCCAGTTCCAGGCTGCTGCCGGGGCGACCGCAGATGGTGCTGACTCCGCTGATTCGACACCCCTGGCCCAGCGTCACCTCAACCGGGCCCAGCACCTGAGGCATGCCGTCGTACAGATACAACCCCTGCCCACCCGACACCCGACTGCGAAACATCGGCGTCCAGATCAGCACTCGAAGCAGACCGGACCACAGCGTGCGCCCTCCCTGCAACACCCAGAATAACGGCCGGTACACCAGCGTTATCGGCGGAATCTGCCACTGGCGAATCACCAGATAGGCGGGCTTAAGCCATTGTTTGATTGCAAAAGCGGTCATGGTATTTGCCTCACAGGTTCAGATTCAATTCGACAGCTCGCCCACAGCAAGGCGGCCAGGATGTACAGAGGCCAGGTAAAAGCCTGAGTTAAGAAGGTGGCGCTGATCCCAAATCCCACCAGCCCTGAGTACAACGCCAGTGCCCAACAACTGGCCTCCCAGTGTTCCCGGACCCGTTGCAACAACTGGCGAGAGCGGCGCAACAACGCCACATAGAAGGCGACAAACAGAACCAGCCCCACGATCCCTACCTCGGCCAGTACCTGAAACCAGGTACTGTGGACGGCATGACTTTTGCCATCCCAGTGGGGGGAATAGAAAAAATAGTTGGCAAGAAAGTTATCCAGACCGACCCCGAAAACCGGATGGGTCCAGGCCATGGACGCGGCCGCTTGCCAGGCGTAGAGGCGGCCCATGGCGGATTCATCGATGCCGGATTCGGCGGCACCGCCGGACTGACGTTGATCGATACCGGCCAGCATCAACAACACCATGATCAGCACCGGTGCCAACAGCCACACCCAGCGCGGTAACCGGTATCGCCGCAACACCAGGCTGCCAGTAACGCCACAGATCCCCAGCAGGCCGCCACGGCTCTGAGTCGCGATGATCGCCATCACCAGCACCAGCATGATCCCCCCGGCGACCAGGGCGCCTTTGCCGCCGTACAGGGCTCGACTGAAGGCGAAGCTCAATGGCAACAGCAGCACCAGCGCCAGATCATTGGGGTCCCCGAGGGTGGAGCCCCAACTGCGGCCAATGGTGACCCGGGTGCCCTCCACCACCTCCAGGCCATGGGCACTGTTGTAGAGGGCACAGACGGCAACGACACTGCCCGCCACAATGATCAGCCAGGCCACGCACCGCAATTGGGCACGGCTCTGAATCAACCAGGAGACGGTAAAGCACATCAGCACTACCTTGACCCAGTTGCCACTCCAGTAGGCGGCCGCCAATGGCCGGTTGGTCGCCAGCACCACCCCGATGGTGCTCAACGCAAACAGCAGCAATAACACTCGGCCTTCGGGGTACAGATAGATGCGAGTCTGACGCACCACCCCCACCTGCCAAAACAGCACCGCCAACGACCCCAGCGCCAGCATTTGCGGAATCCTTAACCCCAATAGCGCCGGATTCAGTTCATGCAGACGAAACGCGGAAAACAACACAAACAACACGCACAGCATTACTGGCCAGCGCTGCGCCAGTATCAGCGCCGGCAGCAACAGCCAGCCGGCCAGCAACAGCAGCGGACTCAGCCAAGCCCCCACCGCAATCAAGCTGGCGCTCAACAGGGCGATCCCCAATGGATAGGCGCCTATCATGATTGCCACTGCGCCGCCGCTACCGTTACGGTACCGGTTTTCAGCGTCCTGATGGCATACGCAGCCGCAACACTGGCCAGCGCCAGCAACAAAACCGGATGCCCGGCCCACAATGCCATCGCCGTTGCGATGCTCAGGCCCAGTAATCCCACAGTCGAATACGGCAAACGCAGCTGACGTTGGCTAACCCAATAGAACAGCATGGCCCGAATGGCCATCAGCAGGGTCATGGCCTGAATCAGGCCGGTTAACCCCGCGACAATGATCGCCAACGGCAGCAGCACCAGCGCCGGTAACATGATTGCTGCATTTAACATCAGTGCCAGATTGCCGGTGGCTCGGTGATAGACGCCGATGCTGAGCAAAGCCGGAATCTGCCTGAGCAGAGTGATCAGCAGCAGCGCCGGCAGCCACTGCAGGCCCTGCTGATAGGCAGCATCAAACAGCCAGGGAAACGCCAGCGGGATCGCCGTGGCGGCCAAGGCGATGGCGACCACCAACAGCGCTACCCCGGCGGCAGTCACCCGCGCCAGGATGACGGACTCGTTGCGATCCGCCAATCGATGCCGCAACGGTCCCCACCACAGCATAAACGGCTCCATGGCATAGGCGGGTAGCAGGCTCAGTTGCCACACCAGAACGTAGGCCCCCAACACCTCCAGGCTAACGGCCTCTGCCAGCCAGGGCCGTTCGTAACCGTTGAGCACAAAGGTAATGCCGGTGGACAGGGCCAGTGGCAGTCCATAGCCCACGATGGGGCGCCAGGGACCGACCGGGCTGCGGGCGGCACGCATCAACATCGGCCGGGCATCCCAGATCAGGATGGTGGCGGTGGCCACCGCCCCGCTGAGCATCACTGCGCCCACCCCCATGCCTGCCAGCAGCAACAGCAGCGACAGGCCGGTCTGAAGGGCCGACATCGACACGATGACCCAGAAAAAGCGCTGCGGCCGGTTATTGATTCTCAGCGCCACCAGTCGCAGCCCCAACCAGCCCCCCATGGCCAGATTCGCCAGCAACAGCTGCAACCACAGCCAATGCAAATCACCGGGCAACAGCCGGGCCAGTCCCAACGCCAGTAGTGGCGACAGCAGCAACAGTGCACAGCCATAGCGCCAGCCAAATGCCTGAATGCGGCGCAGCATGGCGGCATCCGAGGCATAGCGCTGACAACATTCGGTCAACCCCAGCGACGCCACCAGGCTACCGACATTCGCCACCGCCACCAGCAGACCCAGCTGACCAAAGGCCGCCACCCCGAGCAGGGAGGCGGTCACCGGCAGCATCAGCAGACCCAGCGCCTTCTGGGTCACGCCACCAACGGCGTAGTACACCACCGCTGACCGGCTCATATCAGCGACTCCATCCAACCAGACAGACGTTTGGCCTGCAATTCGACATCAAACAGTCGGCGTGCCCGCCACTTGGCCTGCAACGCCATGCGTTGGTAGCGAGCGTCAGACAACGCGGTCAGTTTACGGATGGCACGACTGAGGGCGCCGGGGTTGTCTGGCGCCACCTGAAAACCGGTGCGGCAACTGACGATCTCTTTTAGCCCCATGATGTTGCTGGTGATCACCGGCAATCCCATGGCCATGGCTTCTTTGACCACCAGCGGACCGGTGTCGCGATCGCCATTGCCGGCGATACGAAACGGCGCCACCAGCCCCAGATAGC
This sequence comes from Ferrimonas kyonanensis DSM 18153, assembly GCF_000425405.1. GTDB lineage: Bacteria > Pseudomonadota > Gammaproteobacteria > Enterobacterales > Shewanellaceae > Ferrimonas > Ferrimonas kyonanensis. The sequence continues at coordinate 35,203 of NZ_KE384369.1, forward strand.
GGTGGCCATGCTGGGCCAGCCAATCCTGGTTGCGAACCCCCAGGAACCGTACCGACTTAAGCCCCAGCGCCTCAATCTGGGCCCGATAGGACGCCGCTAACGGGCCGTCACCGACGATGTCCAGCTGCAACTGCGGGTCATCGATGCGTGCCAACGCCTGCAGCAAGGTATCCAACCCCTTCTTCTCAACCAGGCGACCGATGAACAACAGCCGTTTGCGCCTGCTCGGGACATCGCCGGGCGTAAACAGTTGCGTATTGATGCCGCAGGGGATCAGCGCCGCCTGGCTGGCGCCCTGGTCCTCAAACAGCTGCCGCATCTCCCGGCACACCGCTACCGACAGGTCCGCATTGCGCAGCTTGACCGGCAAATCATGGGGGTGGGCGTAGACATCGGCACCATGGCCAACAAAGGACACCGTGATGCCAAGAATGCGGGCGGCGACGATGGCGACTGCCGCCGTGTGTTGAGCAAAATGCGCATGCAGGTGATCACAGCCGCGGGCCTGGGCGGCAACCCGGGCCGCCATCAACAGCAGGCTGCGGCGGGGAAAGGCCTGTTGTTCCCGCAAAAATTGCCACACCGCCGGGGTCAGGACAGCCTGAGCCATCGCCAGCGCCACCTTGCTGCCCAGCGGTGCCGGTGGCACCACCCGGGTCATCCACGCCTGGTGCAACGCACTGTCGATGGCATCGGCAGACTCCAGCGCGATGGGCAGGATTCGATGACCCAGCTTGGTCATGGCGTTCATTTCGTTGACCACGAAGGTCTCTGTCAGTACAGGAAAGCTGGGAATGACGTAGGCAATGGCTTTCATGAACGGCTCCGAATCAGGCAAGGTCTGACTCCCTTGATACAAAAACCACGCCAACAGGCTTACCTATTGAATAAAAAGAACTATTTCCTCGGTGGCGCGGTGGCCGTTGCAGTTTGCAACGGCCGCCAGAGCACTCAACGGCCAAATCATTGCAAATCGAGCAGCCCTTAAACAATTACCAATAAATCAATAAGATAACTTTGGCATCCTTCCTGCAGTTCCGATAACACTGTCGGTGAGTTCAGGAGTCACTATGGAACCAAGCATCTGCGTCATCATTCCCAGCTACAACTGCCTCGAGTACCTGCCCCAGGCGCTTGACAGCATCTGGGCCCAAAGCTTGAGAGTAAAGGAGGTGTGGGTGGTGGATGACGGCTCCAGCGACGGCACCGCCGAGTGGCTGCAGCAACAGCGCCCTCGCCACCCCGCCCTGCATTCGCTGCGGTTGGAAAATGTTGGTCCATCCGCCGCCAGGAATGCCGCCCTGCAGCTGTGTCAGAGTGACTGGGTGGCCTTTCTGGACGCCGACGACCTTTGGTACCCCGATAAGTTGGCTCGGCAGTGGGCCGCCTTGTCGGCCAACCCGGATGCGACATTTTGCATCAGCAACTATCTGCACATCGATGAGCAGCGCCGGCCCATCATCGACTGCTTTAGTTACTGGCCCGAGTATGGCCGCCAGTCCTGGCATAGCCTCAGCGGCGATCAACTGTTTGCGGAAAATGTGGTGGGAACCTCAACGGTGTTGGCTCGCACTCAGGCCCTGCGCCAGTGCGGTGGTTTCGATGAAACGTTGCGATCCGCTTCAGACTGGGACCTGTGGTTGAAGCTGATCCGCACCGGAGAGTGCGTGGTGGAGCCCGAGTGTCAGATGGACTATCTGATGCGCGCCGGCTCCATAACCCGTGCCAGGCTCAAACGCCTGCAGGCCGTCGAGCGCATCATCGACCGACATCAGGCCCACCACAGCGACGACGCCGTCGACAGCGCCCGAGCCGGGTTGGCCCGCAACTACGCCGAGTATTATCAGGAACAGGGAATGTTCGCCAAGGCGTGCGCCTATCAGTGGCAGGCACTGCGACTGAAGTTTCACTATCAGGGAGTGCGCCACCTGCTGGCAGCGCTAAAAGGCGGGATACTGGCGGTCGCCAAACCCGCCCGCTGGGCCCAATAGCCCAGCGGGGGCGTCGACTAGATGACGGAAGCGATGGCGCTGACCAGGTAAGGCAGATTTGCCTCGGTCATGCCCGCCACGTTAATGCGACCGGAGCGAACGATGTAGATGGCAAACTCCTCTTTCAGCGCCGCCACCTGATCCGGGTTGAGACCTGAGAAGCTGAACATGCCATTTTGCTGCTCGATGAAACTGAAATCGCCGGCCACACCGGCGGCCTTCAGTTGCGACACAAACTCCAGTCGCATGGTTTTGATCCGGGCCCGCATCTCAGCCAGCTCCTCGAGCCACATCGCTTTGAGCTCGGCATCGGCCAGGATGGTCGCCACCACCATGGCTCCGTGGGCCGGTGGGTTGGAGTAGTTGGCACGAATCACTTTCTTCACCTGGGAAAAGGCGCTGTTGGCCGCTTCACTGGTTTGAGCCAGCAGGGTAAAGGCGCCGGTGCGCTCGTTGTACAGGCCAAAGTTCTTGGAGAAGGAGCTGGCAACCATCAGCTCTTCCATGGCATCGGCAAACAGACGCAAACCTGTCGCATCTTGTTCCACATCTACCGCAAAGCCTTGGTATGCAAAGTCAAACAGAGGCAGCCAACCTTTACTGCAGGCGATGGCAGCCAACTCGGACCACTGCTCCGCGGTCGGGTCGATGCCGCTGGGGTTATGGCAACAGCCATGCAGAATCACCACATCACCGGCTTCTACTTCCGCCAGATCCGCTTTCATCCCTTCAAAGTCCAGGCCCTTGGCGTCGGCATCGTAATAGCGGTATTGTGCCACCTCAAACCCCACCGCCTGGAAGATCTGCGCATGGTTGGCCCAGCTGGGGTTGCTGATCCAGACCTTACGGGTATCGAGATTGCTGAAGATAAAGTCCGCCGCCACTCGCAGTGCACCGGTACCACCCGGGGCCTGAGCGGTGCGGGCGCGCTGAGTGGCGATGATGTCACTGTCGGCACCAAACAACAGCGCCTGAACCGCCGCCGCGTATTCGGGCAGTCCGTCGATGGAGAGGTAACTCTTCGTCTTTTGCTGTTCCAGAATCTTGGCTTCCGCCAGCTTGACGCAGCGCAGTACCGGCGTGGTGCCCTGAGCGTCTTTGTATACGCCAACACCCAGATTCACTTTACTGGCACGGGGATCGGTTTTAAAAGCTTCATTGAGGCCAAGGATAGGGTCGGCGGGAGCCTGAGGAATAGATTCAAACATTGTGCTACTTCGAAGACGGAAAGGTGACTGTATTTATACCATCTTCATGACCACATTGGCAGACAGCGGCCGGTTTTATGCGGCAAAAAAATACCCCGGTCGCACCAACAACCGGGGTAATCACATTTGTGGTTATTACACCATAACCGGGCGTCAACCCGCTTCGGCAAAAACCAATTTACAGCAGCCGTTTTAGCAGCAAATCCGCGCGAACCCGCCGCAATCGTTTCAGCAACTTTTTCACCGGCTCCGGGTACTCATTCAGCGTCTGCAACTGCTCGAAACTGGCCACTCGCGTGGTATGAGTCAGGATCGTCTCCTGTTCGCGGGCGAACTTATCGGCCAGTTGCTGCTGCTGATCGTCGATCAACAGGCCGTTTTCCAGATCCAGCGCCCAGGCTCGTGGATTGAGGTTATTGCCGGTCAACAGGTAGTAGCGATCGTCAACCTGCATTCCCTTGAGGTGATAACTGTTGTCGTCGTGCCACCACAGATGCAGATTCAGCAAACCATCGGCGATGGCTCGCTTATGACGTTTGGCAAACCGACGCAGATTCTGCTCATACAGGTAAGGCAACGCCCCAACCGGGCTGAACTCCTGCGACGGCGGAATGTAGAAATCGTTGGCGGTTTTGTCTCCCACCACCAACACCACTTCCACTCCCCGCTTCAGCAACTTGTTGACCGTGGCCATCAGTGGCTTGGGCAGGTTGAAATAGGGGGTGCAGATAAACACCTTTTTCTGCGCCGACGCCAGCAAACGCTCAATCGCCTTGTTCAGCTGGTTGTCGGTACGGCCCAGACCGGCCAGAGGGTAGACCATCAGCGGTCCGCGTTCGTCGTTCACCACCCGGTATTTTGCCCGCGACAAGCGTTGACGCAACTGGCGAACCGCCACCTTCAACTGCTTCATCGACGGAATGTCATTGCTGAGCAACGACGATACCGCGCTGTTGTCGATCAGGTTATCGCGCATGTAGTTGACCATGGCATCGGCCAGCTTGGCGCACTGAATCAAATGGTAGCGATCGTAACGATAACGATCCAACTGGTGCAGATAGACGTTGTTAATGCTGGCGCCACTGTAGAACACGGTGTCATCGACGACGAAGCCCTTAAGATGGAGCACCCCCATCCACTCGCGGTTCTTGACCGGAACGCCGTGAATTTCGATGCCATGCTGATACTGGGCCGCGGTGTTGCGATAAAACTCATCGTTGCCCACTTGGGGGCCCTTACCAATGAGGCCACGCTGAGCCCGGTGAAAATCCACCAGCAGGTGGATGTCCAGTTCCGGATTGGCCTGTTTGGCCTGGAACAGGGCGTGCAGGATCTCCCTGCCGGCTTCATCATCCTGAAGGTACAGTGCCGCCAGGTAGATGCGCTTGCCGGCCCGCTTGATGGCCTCGAGCAGGCGCGCTTTAAAATCGGCGGTCTCCAGCAGGATCTCGACGTCCTCAGCCTTAAGCTGCGCGCCCGGCAGTTCACTGATCCAGCTTTGCACCGTAGAAGGCGTCATTTTCATAATAATGACGATACTCCAAATAGAAATGGCCACGGGCCGCCGCCAGGGGCGTCCCGTGTGAATAGGCTAACGTTGGCCACCCCGGGGGATCGGCGAACGGATTTAGCAAGCTAGTAAAGCAAACCCTTGATTGACGGGCAAGTGCTGAAGAAAAAGTTGGACGTTAAATGTTGAATAACTGAACAGTATGGCATCAGGGAGGGAGCCAGGTCACACGGAACACCGTATGACTGCACCTGGCAACGGCCATGGCGGGGTGAAAATTACACCACCTCGACGGTGTCCTCAGGCGTAGTTGATGGCGATCAGTCCCATCAACAGGATGCCGGACAAGATGGCGGCCGAACTGATCAGCGCCAATTTGAGATCGGATTTCATGCATGCTCCCTATTTTGCTGTTGAACCCAGATTCATTATTGGCAATGATTGAAGCTAGGATCAAGCCGTGCCCCTTCCCTAACCGGGCAATTTTAGACTAAAGTTTAACTATCAATGGCTTACAATGGGGGGGGTGATGGATAACCAACTTCTTCAGGACAAGGTCAAAGAGGCCGATGTGTGGCGGCGCATGGCCCAGCCCGCCAGTGGCACCGCGCTGGTGCATCAAATTGCCCATTGCCTGTACCGCCTTCAAGGCTGGCCCTGGGTGGCACTGGCCGAGGTCGACCATCATCAGGTTCACCTGCGAGTACTCAGTGAGGCGGGCAAACCCAAAGCGGTGTTTTCCTACCCGCTGGAGGAAAGCCCCTGCCGCCTGCTCTACCCCGATGGCCAGCAAGCGGACTTTCAGGTATTCAGCAACAACCTCAAGCGCTATCCCCATTGGCGACTGCTGCAACAACTGCCGGCCAGAACCTATTTTTCCCAGCGGCTGGGGGATGCCATCGACCATCGACAATATCACCTCATTGCCCTGCACCACCTGTTGGTGGACGAATCCCGGTTGCCCAAAACCCTGATGTCGACCGCCATGCGGCAAGTGGCGCAGGATAAGCGTCACCACAGTCAATCCAGAGAGCTGTTGCAGCTGCAGCAGATCACCCAGCACCCCAGTGTGGCCATGGCCTACGTCGACAACCGCCAGCGTCTGGCCTGGGCGTCTCCGGGTTTATGTCAATTGCTCGGCAGTCCTCTCAATGCGCTGCTGTTGCAACCGGTGAGCACCCTATTCTCCAGCCTGGACACCAGCCACCTGGCGGTTTGCCGGGAACAACCATTGTCCCTGCGCCAGCACTGGAACAGTGCCGATGGTGGCCACAAACAGCTGACGCTGTCGCTGGCGTCGTTGGCCGATGGCGTTCTTATCCATGTGCACGATCCCCTTCATGGCGACGAGCCGGACAGCGACAACCCGCCAGAGCAACTGGCCCACCGACTCGAGCAAGAACTGGCGAGGTTACAGCGCAAACAGGAGGTGGCGGCGCTGCTGTTCATTGAATTTGGCCTCAGCGACACTTTGACTGACCCTGAACAGGCACTCGAACAGCTGCAACAACTGACCCTGCCACTGGTGCAGTCGGTGGTTCGCAAGGAGGACTACGTGGCCCAACTGGGGCATCGACTGGTGCTGTTGACGGCCTGCTTCGACAACCAGGGCGAGGTCCCCCGCAACCAGCTAACGGCCATTGCCGACAAGATAAACCGAAAACTGGCTCCGGCGTTACGACACGCTGACTTTTGTCGCAGTTACCAGATAAAAATTCGTCTTATCACCAGCTGGGACAGCGATATTGAGCAGGTACTGGACAGCGATAACGCCACGGTTTGGCTGTCAAATGGGGCAAATAATCAAGAAGTTGCTATAACTAATTAACCAGTATCAAAAATGGTCCAGCCAGGGGAGAGCCCTATGTCGATGAAGAGCGCCAAAGAGTTTGCAGTGTGGTTAAAGGATAGGTTCGGGTTCCACCCTCAGGGGTTGTATCTGACCAAGGCCGACATTCGCGAGCTGTCGGGGCGGCAGACGTTCCGCCAGGACTTTATCGCCGATGTGCACTTTGAACTCTGTCGCCACGGCATGGGCTTTATTACCGACGCGCTCAAGGAAAACTACTTCCTCATCCATCTTCCCAAGACCTACTGGAAAGAGGTGTCGGATCGCTACGCCACCGAATCCAATGTCCACGCCATTCCGTTTTCGCAGCAGAAACAGCGCTGACCCAACGATGTCATAAAAAAACGGGGCCATCAGGCCCCGTTAATGTCTGTCACCGTCTTCAGAACCACTCGTTTGGCATCGACATGATGGCCGACGGATCCTGGTTGATGATCTGCAGGTGATAGTGGGCCTTAGGCAGTTGCCGCTCGAAGAAGTACCGCGCCAGCATCGCCTTACGCTCCACAAACGCCGGCTCGTAGTCGCCCTGCTCCGCCGCAGACACCATTTTCAGCCACATCCAGCCGTAGATAGCATGGCCGCTGGCGTGCAGATAATCGGTGGCGGCACTGTTGATGGCATCGGCCTTGGTGCTGCTGTTTGCCAGTTCCTGCGCCTTTTCCAGCAAGGCGTCAAACAGCGCCAGCAACTGCTGCAGTTGTGGCTGCCAGGCGGCACCGAGTTCGCTCAGCTCCTGCTCGATCTGCTGCTTCAGCGCCAGCAAGCCGGCGCCGCGATCGGCCACCACTTTACGGCCGACCAGCGTCAGGGCCTGAATGCCATTGGTGCCTTCGTAGATCTGGGCAATGCGAACGTCTCGAACCAGCTGCTCCACCCCCCACTCACGAATGTAGCCGTGACCGCCAAACACTTGCTGGGCATGAACCGTAGACTCCAGTCCTTTGTCGGTAAAGAAGGCCTTAACCAGGGGCGTCAACATCGCCACCTGATCGGCGGCGCGCTTCTGCACCTCGCCGTCGCCGTGTTTGGCCAGATCCAATTGCATGCCGGTGTACACCGACAGGGCCCGGCCGGCTTCGGTCATCGCCGCAATCTCAAGCAGCATTCGACGAACGTCGCCGTGCACCACGATGGGATCGGCTTCGCCACCCAGACCACGGCCACTGCCCTTACCCTGCTTGCGCTCCTTGGCGTAATTGGCGGCCAACTGATAGGCCGCTTCCGAACAGCCCAGGCCCTGAATGCCGATGGACAATCGCTCGTAATTCATCATGGTAAACATCGCCACCAGGCCCCGGTTGACCTTGCCCACCAGGTAACCCTGAGCGTCATCGAAATTGATCACGCAGGTGGCCGAGGCTTTGATGCCCATCTTGTGCTCCACCGCCCCACAGGTCACGCCGTTGTTGTCGCCGACACTGCCATCGTCATTGACGCGATTTTTGGGCACCAGGAACAAGGAGATGCCTCGGCTGCCACCGGGCGCATCCGGCAACTTGGCCAGCACCAGGTGGACCACGTTATCGGTAAGGTCGTGATCGCCGCCGGTGATGAAGATCTTAGAGCCGGTCAGGCGATAGCTGCCATCCTCCTGAGCCACGGCCTTGGTGCGCAGCTGACTCAGATCGGAACCTGATTGAGGCTCGGTCATGTCCATGGCCCCGCTCCACTCACCGCTGTACAGCTTGGGCAGGTAGGTCTGTTTTAACTCTTCACTGCCGTGGGCGGCGATGCACAGCGCCGCGCCAGCGGTCAGGGAACCATACAGGGCAAAGGCGTTGGACGCACTGTAGACCATCTCATCGAACAGCACCCCCAGCATCTTCGGCATCCCCATGCCGCCGTATTCCGGGTCACCGGACAGCCCGACCCAACCGGATTCTGCATAGGTGGTGTACGCCTGTTTGTACCCTTGGGGCGTGATCACCTGGCCCTGATCAAACCGCACCCCCTCCTCATCACCGCTGCGATTGAGCGGCGCAATCAGAGTCTGGGTGATCTTGGCACCCTCTTCCAGAATCGCGGCAGCGGTATCCATATCGATGGCCTCAGCCAGTGCTGGCACGGATTGCCACACCTCTGAAGCCCGAAACACATCCTTGAGCAAAAACTGCATCTCTGTAAGCGGGGCGTTATATTGCATGGTCACTTCCTGATGAAGAATCTAAACGTAAATTTAAAACACCCGTTTAGTTTCAGAGATTATGGGGAGGAATTCAAGGTGAATCGCTCTCAAGCGTATCGACGGCAATACGAAAACTCGCCCAGGCAGCCAGCGCGACGACCTGGGCAAACGGTGAGACCGTGTCAGGCTTTGATGGCCAGGTGCAGAATTTCGTCGGTCAACTGCTCGTAGGACAAGGGATCGCCCGCGCGAAACCATTTGTCAGTCCAGGTGATCGAACCGTACAGCAGTTTACGCAGAACCTGGGGCGGTGCCGAGATCAGGCTCTCGTTTTTTGCCTGCTCGAGGACATCGATCCACATCTTCTCGTACGCCTCTCGCAGCGCCAGGATGTCAGCCTGACCAACGTCGGACAGAAAACGCCACTCGTTGATCACTACCGCCATGGCATCGCCCTTGTCGCCATTCATGGAATCGAGCTCGCAGGCGATCAGCGCCCGCAACTTATCGATGGTGGTCGGCGCCGCCGCCAGTTGGGTGCGCATCCGCCCCATGGAGAAATGAATGCCCTCCAGCATGACGGCCTTGAGGATGGCGTCTTTGTTCTTGTAGTGATGAAAAATGCTGCCGGACAGGATGCCGACCGCACTGGCGAGATCGCGCACCGTGGTGCTCTGATAGCCCTTTTCCCGGAACAGCCGGGCCGCCTGGCCCAGCAGCCGGCCACGGGGACTGCTGGGATCCGCGAGAATGCCGTCATCGATTAGTTGTTGTTCTACTGTTTCAAGCAAAACGTTCTCCCGAGTTCTGATGCGCTTAAATCGTTGCCAGGCGCCGATGCTATCACTGTTTGCCCTTTTGCTGAATAGACGAGAAATGCCAACCCAAGGTTGCAAACCAAGCGCTTGCTAGGTTAGGTTAAATTTAACACAGTTTTCATGGGCAGACTACGGTTGACTCACCCCCGACCAACCGGACACAACAGGAGTGTGCAATGGCCTACCGTTCCGTGTTTACCGAAGGCCTGATGGCCAACAAAACCCTCATTGTCACCGGCGGCGGCAGTGGCATCGGTCGCTGCTGCGCCCACGAACTGGCGGCGCTGGGCGCTACCGTGGTATTGATCGGCCGCAAGATTGAAAAGCTGCTGACGGTGCAGGAAGAGATCATCGAAGACGGCGGCCTGGCCGATGTGCTGGCGTTGGACATACGCGATGAAGCGGCGGTGATCGACGCCATCGGTTTGCTGGTCAGCAAGCACGGTCCAATCCACGGCCTGGTGAATAACGCCGGCGGCCAATACCCCGCCCCACTGGAACAGATCAACCAGAAAGGCTTCGAAACCGTGGTTCGCACCAACCTGGTTGGCGGGTTCTTGATGGCCAGGGAGGTGTTCAATCAATCGATGAAGGCCCACGGCGGCGCCATCGTCAACATCACCGCCGACAACTGGGGCGGGATGCCCGGCATGGGTCACTCCGGCGCCGCCCGGGCTGGGATGGATAACCTCACCAAAACCTCGGCCTGGGAATGGGGCCGCTACGGCGTGCGGGTTAATGCGGTGGCACCAGGCTGGGTCGCGTCCAGCGGCATGGACACCTACGACGAACCCATGCGATCGCTGATCCCCAAACTTAAACAAGCAGTGCCCCTGAAGCGGATGGCCACGGAATCTGAGATCAGTGCCGCCATTGTGTTCCTGCTCAGCGACGGCGCCGGGTTTATCTCCGGAGCCACCCTGCGAGTCGATGGCGCCGCCTCTCAAGGGGCGGCCACCTGGCCGATCCACCAGCAGAGTGCCAGCAACAGCACCAGCTATCAGGGCTTTCACCGGGCCACCCTGCCCGACGTGCTCAGTACCGGAGAGTAGCCATGGCCGTGATCGAATCCCAATTTGACCCTCACAGCGCCGAAGGCCTGCGCAACCGCCAGGCAATGCAATCGGCCATCGACCGGTTCCGTCAGGTGGAAGCCTTTGTCGAAGACACCGCCAACCGCGCCGCCGACACTTTTGCCCGACGGGGGCAGCTGCTGCCACGGCAGCGGCTGAGCCGACTGCTGGATCCGGGCGAGGCCTTTATTGAGCTGTCGAGCCTGGCCGGCTACCAGATGGACGACGACAAAGACGGCAGCGGTGCCGGGGGCGGCTGCATCGCTGGCCTGGGTTACGTCGCCGGTGTTCGCTGCCTGGTGGTGGTGGACAACTGCGCCATCAAAGGCGGCACCATTTCGCCCATGGGGCTGAAGAAAAAACTCAGGGTGCAGCAGATCGCCCTGGAAAATCGATTACCCATAGTCACCCTGGCCCAAAGCGGCGGCGCCAACCTTAATTACGCCGCCGAAACCTTCTGCGAAGGCGGTCGGGCTTTTGCCAACCAGGCCCGGCTGTCGGCGGCGGGCATCGTGCAGATCACCGTAGTGCACGGCAGCGCCACTGCCGGCGGTGCCTATCAGCCCGGACTGTCCGATTACGTCATCATGGTAAAACGCCAGGCCAGCATGTATCTGGCCGGCCCGCCCCTGCTCAAGGCGGCCACCGGCGAGATCGCCACCGATGAACAGCTTGGCGGGGCCGAGATGCACATCGAAGACGTCGGCAGTGGCGAGTACCTGGCGGAGGACGACACCGACGCCATCGAACAGGCCCGGCAGCTGATGGCCCAGATTGGCCCGCCGACACCGACGCCCAAGTCACAAGGGTTGCCTCCCCGCCACGACGAGGAGGAACTGCTGAACCTGGTGCCTGCCGACCCTAAGACCGGCTACGACGTGCGCGAACTGATCGCCCGCATCGCCGACGATTCACGGTTTCTTGATTTTAAAGCCAACTTCGACCGTCAAACCGTGTGCGGCCACCTCAGCATCAATGGCCACCGCTGTGGCCTGATTGGCAACAACGGCCCCATTACCCACAGAGGCGCCAATAAAGCCGCCCAGTTTATTCAACTGTGTGAACAGAGCGGCTTACCGCTGCTGTTCTTTCACAACACCACCGGCTTTATGGTGGGCACCGAATCGGAACGGGGCGGCATCATCAAACACGGTTCCAAGCTGATCCAGGCGGTGGCCAATGCCCGAGTGCCTAAGCTGAGCCTGCTGGTGGGCGGCTCCTATGGCGCCGGCAACTACGCCATGTGCGGCCGGGGCTTCGACCCTCGCTTCATTTTTGCCTGGCCCAACAGCCGCACCGCGGTGATGGGGCCTTCCCAGGCGGGTCAGGTGCTCAGGATCGTCGCCGAAGCCAAAATGCGTCGAACCGAACAGCTGGATGAAGCCCAGCTGGACGCGCTGCAACAGCGCACCGAGGCGATGATGGAAGCCACCTCGTCGCCGCTGGCCTGTACCGCCCGCTTGTGGGACGACGGCATGATCGATCCTCGCGACAGCCGCCGCTTACTGTCGCTGCTGCTGGACGTTTGCCTGCAGGCCGACCGCCCTGTTAATCCCGGCCATTTTGGTGTCAGCCGATTTTGATCCCTCAGGAGCTCATAATGTTTACCCAAGAACATCAACAACTTCGCCAGACAGTTCGCCAGTTCGTCAATACCGAAATCAACCCCTATGTGGATCAATGGGAACGACAAGGCCACTACCCCGCTAAGACCGTTTTCAAAAAGCTCGGCCAGTTGGGGCTGCTGGGGATCACCAAGCCGCAAGCCTTTGGCGGCCTGGGCCTGGATTACAGCTATCAAATTGCCTTCGCCGAGGAGATCGGCGCCGCCCATTGTGGTGGCGTGCCCCTGTCCATCGGCGTTCAGACCGACATGGCGACCCCGGCCCTGGCGCGCTTTGGCAGCGATGCCCTGCGGGATCAATTTCTGACCCCGGCCATCGCCGGCGAGATGGTGGCCGCCATTGGGGTCAGTGAACCCGGAGCCGGCTCCGACGTCGCCGCCATTAAGACTCAGGCGCGAAAGGACGGCGATGACTACGTCATCAATGGCAGCAAGATGTGGATCACCAACGCCACCCAGGCCGACTTCATCTGTCTGCTGGCCAACACCTCCGACGACGCCGTCCACAAAAACAAATCGCTGATCATCGTGCCCACCAACACCCCGGGGATCAGCTTTTCCGACAAGCTCGATAAACTGGGCATGCGCAGCTCCGACACCGCGCAGATCTTTTTTGATGACGTTCGCGTTCCTCAGGCCTACTGCATCGGCCAGGAGGGTGCCGGCTTCACCATGCAGATGCTGCAGTTTCAGGAGGAACGGCTGTTTGGTGCTGCCATGTGCATCAAGTCGCTGGAGAACTGCATCACTCAGACCATCGATTACACCCGCGAACGCAGCGCCTTCGGTCAATCGGTGCTGGACAACCAGGTGGTGCATTTCAGGCTGGCGGAACTTCAAACCGAACTGGAGTGCCTGCGGGCCCTGGTCTATCAGGCCACCAGCAGTTACATCCAGGGCGAGGACGTCACCACCCTGGCCTCCATGGCCAAGCTCAAAGGCGGCCGTTTGTGCCGGGAGATCACCGACAGCTGTCTGCAGTACTGGGGCGGCATGGGGTTCATGTGGGACAACCCGGTATCCCGAGCCTACCGGGACCAGCGCCTGTGCTCCATTGGCGGCGGCGCCGACGAAGTGGTGCTGGGGATCATCTGCAAGAAGATGGGCATCCTGCCCAAACGGGGGTAGTTCGACCATGGCGAGTAACCAGCAAGCCGTTCGAACCCGCCTGGCGCAAGGGGCGCTGCAATTGACCCTGAATCGGCCGGAGTGCGGCAATGCCATGAACCTGGCCATGGTGAGCGAACTGCGCCAGGCGCTGCACTCGGTGCGGGATGACCGCCAGTGCCGTGCCATTGTGATTCAGGGCCAGGGCGATCATTTCTGCGCCGGCGGCGATCTGAAAGAGATGGCCGCAGCCGGTCAGCGTGGCGCCAATGGCGACGACCAAGCCGCGTTTGAGCGCCTTAACCGCGCCTATGGACAGTTGCTGATGGAGCTGAACCAGGCACCGCAGTTTATTCTGGTGCTGACCCACGGCGGCGTGCTCGGTGGCGGACTCGGGCTGGTGTGCGTCAGCGATCTGACCATCGCCCATCAAAACAGTCGGCTGGGAATGCCAGAAACCAGCCTGGGAATCCCTCCGGCGCAGATTGCTCCCTTTGTGGTCGACCGCATCGGCCTGACCCGTGCCCGCCCCTTGGCGCTGTTGGCCCGGCAGATCGAGGCCTCGGCCGCCCTGGCAATGGGATTGGTGCAGCAGCTTGCCGTCGATGATGACGACCTTATCCAGCAACGCAACCACATACTTGCGGAACTGAACCGCTGCGCACCGGCCGCCAATGCCGTCACCAAGGCACTGCTGCTCAATGCCGACCAGTTACCCCGCAAACCACTGCTGGACCTCGGAGCCCGCCAGTTTGCCGCGGCGGTGTGTGGCCACGAAGGCCGGGAAGGCACCCGAGCCTTTACTCAGAAACGTCGGCCCCGCTGGGCCGACGAGCCGTTGGAGGTGTGATGAGTTTTCACAAAGTACTGATTGCCAACCGGGGCGAGATCGCAGTCCGTCTAATTCACGGCGCACGCCAGCAGGGTTACCAAACGGTGGCAGTCTATTCCGACGCCGACGCCCACGCCCCTCACGTGGCACTGGCAGACGAGGCGATCTGCATCGGCGCCGCCGACGTCCAACGCAGCTACCTCAACCCCCAGGCCTTGCTGGATGCCGCCCGCCACAGTGGCGCCGACGCTGTCCACCCCGGCTACGGCTTCCTGTCTGAAAACGCCGATTTCGCCCGCCAGTGCGTTCAGCAGCAGCTGACGTTCATCGGCCCCGGCGCCGACGCCATCGAGATGATGGGCAACAAACGCCTGGCCAAGCTGGCGATGCTGGACGCGGGCGTACCCTGCATTCCCGGCTACCAGGGCCAGGATCAGAGTGACCAACGACTGATGGAAGAAGCCCAGCAGATTGGTCTGCCGGTGATGGTCAAAGCCGCCGCCGGTGGCGGCGGCCGCGGCATGCGACTGGTTCACCACGAGTCGGACCTGGCTCAGCAGATTGCCAGCGCCCGCTCCGAAGCCCTGCACGGCTTTGGCAGCGACGAACTGATACTGGAAAAGGCGCTGATCGCGCCCCGTCATATCGAGTTTCAGATTCTGGCCGACGCCGACGGCCACTGCATCCACCTGGCCGAGCGGGATTGTTCGGTGCAGCGTCGACACCAGAAGGTGCTGGAGGAAGCGCCCTCACCGGCGGTCTCACCTGAACTGCGCTGGCGCATGGGTCAGGCGGCGATCCTGGCCGCCCAAAGCTGTCAATACCAAGGCGCCGGCACGGTAGAGTTTCTGCTGGACCGGGACGACCATTTCTATTTTTTGGAGATGAACACTCGCCTGCAGGTGGAGCACCCGGTGACCGAGATGATCACCGACCTCGATCTGGTGGAATGGCAACTGCGCATTGCCGCGGGCGAGCCGCTGGCGCTGACTCAGGATCAGGTTCGAATACAGGGTCATGCCATCGAAGCCCGCCTGTACGCCGAAGACCCATCCCAACAGTTCCGGCCCCAGACCGGCATCGTCAGGCTGTGGCAGCCTTGTCAGGCCGAGGGCATTCGCATTGACGCCGGCATCGACGAAGGCCAAACCATCGGCAGCCATTATGACCCGATGCTGGCGAAACTGATCGCCTGGGCACCGGATCGTGCCACCGCAGTGCGCCGATTGAATCGAGCCCTGCTGGACTCGCCCCTGCTGGGCGTGGCCAACAATCGCCAATTTTTGTCGGCGCTGCTGTGCCACCCAACCTTTAGCAGCGGCCAGGCCAACACCGGTTTTATCGCCGACCAGTTTAGCGACCACCCCAGCCTCACGCCCGGCCCACCGCCCTCACGGCTGTGGGCCATTGCCGCCACCCTGCTGTGGAGCGCCAGCGACAACCGCCCGGCCCTTGCGCCACTTCGACACGGATCTTCGCCGGCGTCCCAGTACACCCTGACTGTGGCAGATCACCGCTGTACCCTGACCCTGAGCGCCGAAGCCGATGCCCTGCAGATAGCGTCTGAAGACTGGCAGCACCGCTGCCGGGTAGTTCGCCGACAGCACCACCGCACCCTGGTGGAGGTCGACGGCGTCGGCCTGTGGATTGTCGCCGTTTGCCAGAGCCATCAGCTGTGGCTGGATTTTCACGGCCAACAGGTTCATGTTGAATCCATCAGTCATCGGCGTCGTCGCAGCGGCCCGCAACAAGGCGACGGCGAAATACGAGCCCTGATGGATGGCTGCGTTCAGACTGTCCACGTCAACCTGGGCGATGAAGTCACCCAGGGGCAAACTCTGCTGATGATGGAAGCAATGAAAATGGAGATGCCCCTCAAGGCCGATCGCTGCGGCAGAGTCGCGCAGCTTCAGGTCAAGGAAGGGCAACAGGTAACCGCCCGGCAACTGCTGGTTGCCATAGCCGACTAAGGAGCAAGTATGAACAACCTACAGGGAAGAACCGCCGTCATTACCGGTGCCAGCCGAGGCATCGGCCGGGCCATGGCGTTAAAGCTGGCCAGTCACGGTGCCAACGTGGTCATCGCCGCCAAATCCGATACCGCCCACCCCAAACTGCCGGGCACCATCCACAGTGTCGCCGACGAGGTCGAAGCCTTAGGGGTTGAAGCGCTGCCAGTAAAGCTGGATGTGCGCGACCAGGCCTCGGTCACCGAGATGGCCAAAGCGGTAGAAGCGAAATTCGGCAAGCTGGACATACTGATCAACAACGCCGGCGCCATACGGCTCACCGGCGTCGAACACACCCCGGTTAAACGCTACGACCTGATGTATCAGGTCAACAACCGGGCGGTGATGCTGTGCAGCCAGGCCCTGCTGCCGCTGCTGTGCAAGTCCGACAACGCCCACATTCTCAACCTGTCACCGCCCCTCAACCTGGATCCTAAGTGGTTTAAGGATTATGGCCCCTACACCACCACTAAGTACGGCATGTCGATGCTGACTCTGGGAATGGCCGAGGAGTTTCGCGACCGCGGCATCGCCGTCAATTCACTGTGGCCGAAAACCACCATCGCTACCGATGCAGTCAAGTTTGAAGCCGGCGGTGAAAAACTGTTTCCGGTCAGCCGCACCACCGACATCATGGCCGACGCCGCCCACGCCATCGTCAGCCACACCGGTAACCAGCTCAGCGGCGAACTGCTTATCGATGAGCTGATTTTACGACGCATGGGCCAGACCCAGTTTGACCAGTACGCCTACGTACCAGGGACCACCCGCTTCTTTACCGATCTGTTCGTCGAGGAGTAATCATGGGTAGGTCTCCCTACTTTGATGAACTGTCGCAGATGATTCGACACACTGCGACCCGGTTTGTCGAGCAAGAGGTGGCGCCGAATATCGACCAGTGGGAACGCCAGCGCGGCTTTCCCCGCTCGCTGTACCGCAAAGCCGGCGCAGCCGGATTGCTGGGGCTGGATTACCCCGAGCAGTACGGCGGCACGCCCTGTGATCTGTTTGCCTTGATCGCCATGAGCGAAGCCCTGATGCGCTGCGGCTCTGGCGGCCTGTTTGCCAGCCTGTTGTCTCACAACATCGGCCTGCCGCCGGTGGTCAACTTCGGCTCGGACGCGCTCAAGCAACGGGTGATTCCAGCGGTTCTCTGCGGCGATAAAATCGCCGCCTTGGCGATCACCGAGCCCGGTGGCGGCAGTGACGTCGCTAACCTGCATACCACCGCGGTTCGCGACGGCGACCATTACCGCATCAACGGCAGCAAAACCTTCATTACCAGCGGCAGCCGCGCCGACCTGGTGACCGTGGCAGTGCGCACCGGCCCGGTCGGTCATCACGGCATCAGTCTGCTGCTGGTGGAGGCGGATAGCCCCGGCTTCAGCCGTGGCCACAAGCTGGACAAGATGGGCTGGCACGCCAGCGACACCGCCGAGCTGTTTTTTGACGACTGCCGGGTACCGGTGGCCAACCTGATTGGCCAGGAAAACCGCGGATTCCCCATCATCATGTCCAATTTCCAGAAGGAGCGTATGAGTCTGGCGGTGATGGCCAACATCACCTCAGAGCTGGCGCTGGACGCCTGCCTGTCTTACGTGCGCCAACGGCACACCTTTGGCCAACCGCTGGCGGGCCACCAGGTGATTCGCCATAAGCTGGCGGAGATGGCCACCCGCCTGGCCGCCAGCAGGCAGATGCTGTATCACACCGCGTCCAGGCTAAATCAGGGGGAATCGGTGGTCATGGAGATGTCGATGGCCAAAAATCTGGCCACCGATACCAGTGATTTCATTACCCACGAGGCGGTGCAGATCTTCGGCGGTATGGGTTACATGAGCGAGTCGTTGGTCGAGCGGCTGTACCGGGACAGTCGCATTCTGTCCATTGGCGGCGGTACTCGGGAGATCATGAATGAGATCATCGCCAAGAGCCTGTTGGCGTCATGACAAGGCGCCATCAAAAACGGGGCCTTACGGCCCCGTTCTGATGCTGACAGCTCGACCCGAACTACATCATCGGCGAGATGCTGTGAGGGGCCTGGCTGAACACCAGCTCCGCCCCGGCAGGGAACTCATCCACCGTTAGCGTTAACCGGCCCTTGTCATCCACCGGCAACGGCTGGCTGCCGGGGTTGGTAAACTGCGCCTTTGACGCCGGCGCCAGAGTGAACGTGACCCCCTTCACCTCCGGCTGCAGCCAACCAAACCCAACACCGGCATACGCCCGCATCAAGGTGTTCATCTGCAACTGAATGTCCGCCACATCCTCAACCAGGTAACGGCGCTTATCCAACACCTCCGCCTGCAGCTGCATGGCAAAATCGCACTGGTTGTCGTTTTCCAGCTCCACCCGAATCACGGCACTGCTCTCGCGCAGGCTGCGGTCAAATGGCAACAGCAACTGCTGATCGTCACCGACCAGCAACGGCAGCCGTTTGCCATGGCTGAGAATGGCGCCATCGTCGATGCGGCAAGGGCGATGCTTCTGACGATGATTAAAATAGAACACCAGCTTCATGCGGTTGACGTCCGGCTCATACAACTTGTCCATTCGGTCGTAGAAGCCCTTGTAGTCCAGCGTCAGTGCCGAAGCAGAGAATGGCAACGCCAGTGACGCGGCCAACAACATCCCTGTGAGTGTTTTCATTTACATATACCGTTGGTTGGTTTCTAACATCTGCAACAGCTCATCGATGTAAGCTTCTTTGCGTTCGGAGTAGCGAATCAGCCCCGGAATCAGTGCCGCGGCGGTCACGTCCATCTGTTGCTGCCGGAGATCAAAGCGGATGTCCCTCAACTCCTGATAGGCGGGGTTGGAGTTAAGGTTCTTAACGTAGGACGCCACCGAGGCACCGACGCTGTCAAACTTGGCCACCTCGTGGTTGCGACCGCTGTCCCGGCTCAGAGGCACCAGGCCGCAGCCGGCCTTAAAGCACCACTGGCCAAAAAAGTTCAGGCCATCGCGGGCAAAACGGGAACTGCCCCAACCGGTTTCGTTGGCGGCCTGGACCAGCACCATTTCCACCGGCAGAGTATCCACCCGCTTAAGCAGCGGCTCCAGGGTCTCCAAAGACAGTTGGCGCAGGTCGTAGCCGTACTCACGGGCAATTTGATCGGCCTGATTCATCTCGGCCCGGCCAACCGTGCGACCCTGCTGCAGCTTACTCTGCAGTTGCAACAAAAATTGACGCTGGGACGCGATGCGTTGATTGACCTGCTCGATCTCAGGCCGTAAGTAACTGAAGAAGGCCTTCTTCTTCTCCTTCACATCGGCGATTTCGGCGAAATCCGGCAGTTGGTTCAACGACGCATTGGGCTGAATCGGCAAGCCGGACTGGCGGTGTGAAGGCTGGTCCAGCATCACCTGAACCAGCAACACGCCCGAGGCCACCAGCCCCAGGGCGATGATAATTCCTGCTAAGGGTCTCATGAGGATCCTCCTGATCATCAGGCTTCGAAACGGCCGTTGCCGGCGCCCGGTTCCGGTGGGCTGGCTTCGTCGCTGCTCAGGGTTTCCGGGGTCACAAACAGGTGCTTGTACACCACCCCTTTAAGCTGGAAAAAGAACGGAATGACCCAACACAGGGCGGCCAGAGTGACGGTGGCGGCAATCATCTCGGTGCTGCCATCCACAGGTTGCTTCTGGGCATGGCTGGCAATCACCATGGCCATGGGCCAGAACGCCAACATCAACCCGATGAGGCCAACCAGGTAGGCGCCACACAGAGGCAACAACTGCTTCACCATCACCTTGGCACTGTCGACGATGCTCTTAAGCGGGTTGGTGCGATGCACCAAAAAGTACAGGTTGGCCTGACTCAGGACCACCAGCAAGCCGACGCCCAACACGAACAGCAAGGCGAAGCCCAGCTGAGACACAAAACCGGTGATGAGGCTGATCAGCAGCAGCGGCGCCGTTAGTGGCACCACCTCCAACATGGTACGAGCGCTAACCGGACGATCCAGCGCCCGTTGCAGACCGATGTAGGCCAAGCCCGCTTCAATGGGCGCGGTCATGATCACCATCATCAACTGCAATACCATAAAGCCGTCGGAAGGCTCGCTGAGGCTAAAGGTCACCGGCATGCCCAACACGGTATCGATGACGGTGTAACACAGGAAGGTTGCTGCCGCCATGGCGATGCCACTGGCCAGGGTGGCAAACAACAACGGCTTCACGTCCTGACGGATCAATCGGAAGGTCTCGGTCAGAACGGCGATCAAATTCAATTTTTGCATGTAAAAACGGGCGTAGCTCGCTAAAAACATTAAAGTTAGCTGCCATTATACCCGGCTTTTCAGCTGGCCCCAAACTTGTGAACCAGGCCGCAAACCTGATTATCGGAAATGGCGGCGGTTGTTGACTAAAATTGCTGTTGGCTGTCGAGCCGATTGCACCGGATTTTCACCCCTTAGCACCCGAAACATCCCGCACCTGAGGCAAAACGTGATCCAGGCCACAGCTTGACTCACGTGCGATAGAATTACGGTTTTAGAATAGGCAGTTAATGCTTGGCGTTTTGCCTAACAAGCACTAGAATTCGCCGCCTGTTATTTAATGCCCGTAGCCCGAGCCCGCTGCCTTGAACTGGAACCGCCAATGAGTCACTCCACTCAAGAGACCATAGTCCGCCTCAATAACGTCACCAAAAGCTATGGTGATAAGACCGTTATCCAGAATCTGGATCTGAACATCAATGATGGCGAATTCGTCACCCTGCTCGGCCCGTCCGGCTGCGGTAAAACCACGGTGCTCAGGCTGATTGCCGGCCTTGAAGAGTGCAGCGCCGGTACCCTGTTCATCAATGGGCAGGACGTCACCCAGATTGGCGCCGAGCAGCGCCACGTTAATACCGTGTTCCAGAGTTACGCCCTGTTTCCGCATATGACGGTGTTCGATAACGTCGCCTTTGGGTTGCGGACCCAGAAAGTGCCGGAGCCCGAGATCAAGCAACGGGTGATCGAAGCGCTGAAAATGGTGCAGCTGGATGCCATGGCCAAGCGTAAGCCAGATCAACTCAGTGGCGGCCAACAACAACGGATCGCCATCGCCCGCGCGGTGGTCAACCGCCCCAAGGTATTGCTGCTGGACGAGAGCCTGTCGGCGCTGGATTACAAACTGCGCAAACAGATGCAGATCGAACTGAAACAGTTGCAGCGCAAGCTGGGCATCACCTTTATCTTCGTCACCCACGATCAGGAAGAGGCGCTGTCGATGTCCGACCGCATCAAGGTGATGCGCGACGGCAAGGTGGTGCAATCGGGCACCCCGAAAGAGATCTACGAAACCCCCAATAGCCGGTTTGTGGCGGAATTCATCGGCGAATCCAACCTGTTTGCCGCCAAGGTAATCGAAGCCATCGATGAGCGTCATTTCCTGTGCGACATCAGCGGAAAACGCTACCCGGTATACAGCACCGAGCCGCTGACACCCGCCACCATGATCAATGTGTTGCTGCGCCCGGAAGATCTGCGCCTGACCGAGATCGTTGCCAACCAGCCCAGCGATCTGCTCACCGGAACCGTTACCGAGCGTACCTATAAAGGCATGACCCTGGACTCGGTGATCACCCTGGATAATGGCCAACAGATCCAGGTGTCTGAGTTCTTCAACGAGGACGATCCGGACGTGGACCACAGCCTGGGCCAACGTGTGGAAGTGTCCTGGGTGCCGAGCTGGGAGGTGGTACTGCCCTATGAAGGCGACTAAAACCTTTCAGTGGTTCTCCATCGGACTCATCAGCCTGTGGCTGGTGACCTTCGTGCTGGTGCCCAACCTGATGGTGCTGATCAGCAGTTTCCTGGTGTCCGATGTCCACGATCTGGTGAAGTTTCAGTTCACCTTCGACAACTACGCCCAGCTGATCGACCCCATGTACGCCAAGGTGGTGGGCTACTCCGTCTACCTGGCCGCCATCACCACCCTGTTGTGTTTGCTGATCGGCTACCCCGCCGCCTGGTTTATCGCCCAGTTTCCGCCCAAGGTGCGGGGCGTGCTGCTGTTCCTGGTGATCGTGCCGTTCTGGACCAACTCACTGATCCGCACCTACGCCATCAAGATTATCCTCGGCACTCGCGGTGTGATGAACTGGGGCCTGATGGAGCTTGGCCTCATCGATACACCCATCCGGCTGATGTACACCCAGAGTGCGGTGCTCATCGGCATGGTCTATATCCTGCTGCCGTTTATGATTCTGCCGCTGTTCTCCAGCATCGAGAAGCTGCCCACCTCCTACCTGGAAGCGGCCCGGGATCTCGGCGCCAGTAAACTGCGCACCTTCAGAACCATCGTACTGCCCCTGACCCTGCCGGGCATGATTGCCGGCAGCCTGATGGTGTTTCTGCCGGCCATGGGCATGTTCTACATTGCCGACCTGCTGGAAGGCGCCAAAAACCCATTGATCGGTAACCTGATCAAAGACCAGATTCTGGTGGCACAAAACTGGCCGTTCGGCGGCGCCCTGAGCGTGGCCCTGCTGATCATGATGGCGATGATGCTGTTCCTCTACCACCGCGTCAGCCAGATGCTGCGCCGTAAGGAGGAGTTCGATGTCTAAGTTTCTGAAATGGGGCTTTTTGGGGTTGCTGTTCAGCTACCTGTACCTGCCCATTGCGGTGCTGGTGGCCAACTCCTTCAATGCTCATAAATACGGCATCAAGTGGACCGGCTTCACCACCAAGTGGTACGACGCCCTGCTCAACAACGCCGGCCTGATGCAAGCTGCCTCGCACTCGCTGACCATTGCAGTGCTGTCGGCGTCCCTGGCCACCATCATCGGTACCCTGACCGCCGTGGCGCTGTTCCGCTACCGCTTCAAAGGCAAGATTGCCCTCAACGGCATGCTGTTCGTGGTCATGACCTCTCCAGACATTGTGATGGCGGTGTCACTGCTGGCCCTGTTTGTCAGCCTGGGAATGGCACTGGGATTCTGGTCGCTGCTGTTTGCCCACATCACCTTCTGCCTGCCGTTTGTGGTGGTGACCGTGTACGCCCGGCTAAAAGGCTTCGACAACGCCATTCTGGAGGCCGCCCGGGATCTGGGCGCCAGCGAGTGGCGAATCTTTAAAAAGATCATCCTGCCGCTGGCCACCCCGGCCATTTTTGCCGGCTGGTTGCTTAGCTTTACCCTGTCACTGGATGATGTGATCATCAGCTCGTTTGTGACCGGTCCCGGCTATGAAATTCTGCCCCTGAAGATCTACTCCATGGTCAAGGTGGGCGTGTCGCCTGAAGTCAATGCTCTGGCGGCGTTGATGCTGGTGTTGTCGCTGCTGATGGTGGCTCTGGCCCAGCTGATCCTGAAACGAAAATCGGCTTAAGCTTCGGCTTGAGTCATACTTGCTTTGAATCAATGAACAAGGAATCCACCGCCATGCTCCGCACTCTGGCAAAAACCGCCTCAGCCGCGCTGATTGGTCTGTGCAGCCTGGCCGCCCACGCGGCCAGCGACGTCGTCTACTTCTACAACTGGTCCGAATACATGCCGGAAGGCCTGTTGCACGAATTTGAACAGGAAACCGGCATCAAGGTGATCTACACCACCTACGACTCCAACGAAGCGATGCACGCCAAGCTGAAGCTCACCGGCGCCAAGGGCTACGACCTGGTGGTGCCCTCCACCTACTTCGTCGCCAAGATGCGCGATGAAGGCCTGCTTCAGCCCATCGATCACAGCAAACTGCCCAACTTCAAGCACCTGGATCCGGTGATGCTGAACAAGGCTTACGATCCCAACAACCAGTACTCCATTCCCTATGTCTGGGGCGCGACCGGCATCGGCATCAACACCGATTTTGTCGACGCCGACAGCATCAACAGCTGGAAGGATCTGTGGAATCCGAAATGGAAGGGTCAGCTGATGCTGATGAACGACCAGCGGGAAGTGTTCCACATGGCGCTGCGGATTCTGGGCTACTCGGCCAACTCCACCGACGAAGCTCAGATCAAAGAAGCGTACAAGCTGCTGAAAAAGCTGATGCCGAACGCGCTGGTGTTTAACTCCGACACCCCTTCCCTGCCTTACATGGCCGGAGAAGTGCCGCTGGGTATGATCTGGAACGGCTCCGCCTTTGAAGCCAATAAGAACGATCCGGCCATCACCATGATCTACCCCAAAGAGGGCGCTATCTTCTGGATGGACAACATCGCCATTCCGGCCGGGGCAGAAAACGTCGACGCCGCCCACAAACTGATCGATTTCCTGCTGCGCCCGGATGTGGCCGCCAAGGTGTGTGAAGAGGTGGGCTACCCGACCCCGAATAAGACCGCCAAGGAGATGTTGGATCCGGAGTTTGCCAATAACCCCATCATCTTCCCACCTGCGGAAGTGATTGAAGCCGGTGAATTCCAGTCTGATGTCGGTGATGCCGTTCGCCTGTACGACAAGTACTGGCAGATGCTGCGCACCGGCAACTAAGCCGCTCGCACTTCGCACAAAGACAACGCCGCTTTTACAGCGGCGTTTTTTGTGGCCGCAACCTATCCCGCCGACTCAAACGCCGCCTCGTCTGCAACATCCGCAAAATGAGGTAACACCCCATTGCGGCGAACAGGTGTTTCAGGGTGTGGCCACTGACAACGCCCTGAGTACTGAAAAAAATCGCCTCATCGTAGAGTTCGGCCACCTTGGCCACCAGGTAGCAACCCCATGCCAGGACCAACACCCCCTGATGGGAGTAGCCGCTTGAAAACAGCATCATCAGCACAGGAATGGTCAGCAGCGGCAGCAGTTGCACCCAGATATAGGGCCTCAGATCATCGCGCCAATGCCAGTACGCCACAGTGGCCGCCCCCAACAGCAACGCCGGAACCAGCAACTTCGGAATAAGCCGGCTCGCCAGGTATTCACTGGTCAGGGCGATGAACAGTGCCATAAAGCCAATGGTCATCGACAGCCGATCCCACACCAGAGTAGCGTTGGAAGGGTTGAGGTGATAATAGGCCGAAGTCAGCCCTACCAGGGCTACCCCGGCAAAAAGCCACCACCAGGGCGGGTAAGCTGGACCGGATGGTGTCCGCAGGCAATAACGCAGGCCCAGGATTCCAACGATCAAGAACGGCAGGCTGGACAATACATTGAGCCCGTTGGCTACCCCAAGCAGGGTTCTAACATCGGCAAACGAATGGTAGGCCAGGCTCTGAGCGATGGGAGCCAGGGTCAATAGCGCGCCAAGAGGCCCAAACACAATGCCGAGCAGCACGGCGTGCCGCCAACTAAACCTTGCTCGGTCGCCAGGGTAATCCAGCTTCGGTTGGGCCATCCTCGCTCTCCGGCTGACCAGACCACAGACTCAGAGAGTATAGGACGTTCCGCTACGACCATGGGCCGTCTCGGACGCTGAAAACTGCCACCCTAAGCACAAGCAATCAACGCTGACTCTGGCAGGCCACGACTCAGGAGCAGGCTACTGACAATCGTCACCTGAAGTCAGCGCCTGCCTGACCCTGGCTCTTAATGCCTTATGATCCGGGTTGGACTGCAGCGAACGGTGATACAGCATGGAGATGGGGGCGCTTTTCATCGGCATTGGGAATGACAGCAACTTGACGCCCAGCCGAAACGCCATCGACTGCAACCGTTTTGGCGTCACCGCAATGGCATCGGAGTTCGCCACATAGGCCAGCTGGGACGCATAGGAGTTGGCCCTGTGGGCGATGGTGCGAGGCCTGGGTTGCTCACACAACAGGGTAAAAATGTCCTGCTTATGCCTGCGGGTCGTCACCGCCACATGGCGTTCGCCATAGAACTGCGTTTCAGTGAGGGCATCGCCAATTCTGGGATGATCCTGGCGCACCGCCACCCTGACCTGCTCTTCCACCAACAGCTCGTTTACCACGCTGGCGTCGTTGATGGTCACCAGATCCAGCACCAGATCCACCTGGCGGTTTCGTATGTCGTCAAACAGTTGCTGCTGCTCATCCGGCGGAATGGACACATCGACATCCTCGTGGGCCAGATCGTACGCGTACAGGTCCGGCGCATACACCTTGTGCTGCACCTTAAACAGCGCCTCATCAATCAAGCCGAACGCCGGTTCCAGCTTGGTGGCCATGTAGTTGGCATGGGCAGTGGCTTCGATAGAGCGCCCCTTACGCACAAACAGTGGCTGGCCGATGCCCTGCTCCAGTTGCTTGATGCGCATGCTCACCGCCGCCTGGCTGATCCCCAGCTGCCCGGCTGCCTTGGTGTAGGAGTTCAGCCGGTACACCAGGGTAAAGGTATTAAGCAGATTCAGATCCATCGACGCCTCTCAATATAAGCTGTGCTTATGTATTTTATCAGCTGGTGACCATTTATCACCACTATGACTTATCTAATACTGAACTCATCCCGTCAACGACGCCAGCGAAGACTCCGACGGCCCCCAAGGGGTCCCCAGGCGAACTCTGCCTCGGAGCAAAGATGTAGCGATGGCCGTTGGTCTTCAAATGAGCGATGACTTTGAGGTGATTATGAAAAAATCCATTATTGCACTGTCGGTGGTGATCAGCATCAGCACTCCCCTAATGGCCGATCAACACGGCCATGGTGCGGGCAAAGACGAACACGCCCTGACCTCCACGTTTAGCTACCAGGGCAAGCCCGCCACCCAGGCCACCATCGACGCCAACCGCCAATTTGCCAAGCAGCTGGATTTCGCCAACAACAAGGGCTTTGAGGAGACCCGCAAGGGCCTGATTGCCGAGTTCGACCAAGAAACCGCCGCCATCATCTGGAACGACTACCGGTTCCTGGAGGGAGACACCCCGGATACGGTTAACCCCTCGCTGTGGCGCCAGGGCCAGGTAAACCACGAAGCGGCCGGCCTCTACCGCGTGACCGATCGCATCTATCAGGTGCGCGGCACCGATCTGGCCAATATGAGCCTGATCCGCAGTGACAGCGGCTGGATTGTGCTGGATCCTTTGACCACCCCCATGGCCGCCGAAGCCTCGCTGCGTTTCGCCCTGAACAACTTGCCCGAGGGTGGCGACCTGCCGGTGGTCGCCATGGTCTACTCCCACTCCCACGGCGACCACTTCGGCGGTGCCCGGGGAATTCAGAAACTGTTCCCCGACGTCAAAGCCTACGGCTCGAAGAACATCACCAAGGAGATCGTCGATGAGAACGTACTGGCCGGCAACGCCATGTCCCGCCGGGTCTCCTACCAATACGGTACCGTACTGCCAATCGGCGAAACCGGCATCGTCGACGCCGCCCTTTCCAACGCGGTCACCAAAGGTGAGCTCAGCTATGTGAAGCCCACGGAAACCAACCACACGGCCAGCATCGAGTCCTGGGACATCGACGGCGTCGAGTTCATCTTCATGGACGCCTCCGGCACCGAGGCCACCTCGGAGTCGGTGGCCTACATCCCAGAGATGAACGCCATCTGGGGGGCAGAGCTGACTTACAAAGGGATGCACAACGTCTACACCCTGCGTGGCGCCAAGGTGCGCGATGCCCTGTTGTGGTCCAAGACCATCAACAAGGTGATCAACGAGTTTGGCGGCGATGCCAAGGTGCTGTTTACCGCCCACTCCGCCCCCATCTGGGGCAATGAGGCGATCAACACTTTCCTCAAGCTGCAGCGGGACAACTACGGATTTGTTCACAACCAATCCCTGCGCCTGGCCAACAACGGCGTGGTGATGCAGGACATCGGCTGGGAGATCCAGAAGATCATTCCCGACAGCATTCAGAAGGCGTGGCACACCAACGGCTATCACGGCACCTACAGCCACAATGCCCGTGCGGTGTACAACCTGTATCTGGGGTACTTCGATATGAACCCGGCCAACCTCAACCCTCTGCCCAGCGGCGAAGAAGCCAGCAAGTTTGTGGAGTACATGGGTGGCGAAGAAGCGATTCTGACCAAGGCCAAAGCCGACTTCGACAAGGGCGAGTACCACTTCGTGGCCACCGTCCTCAACAAGGTGGTAACCGCCAACCCGGACTTCAAGCCCGGCCGTGACCTGCTGGCCGATACCTACGAGCAGCTTGGTTACCAGAGCGAGGCCGCCGGCTGGCGTAACGTCTACCTCAGCGGCGCCTATGAACTGCGCAACGGCATCCAGAAGACGGTGCTTAAGGCCAACTCTGCCGACGTGGTCAGCGAGATGGACATGGGCATGATGCTGGACTACCTGGCGGTGCAGGTGGATGCCTCGGTCGCACAGCACAACAGCTTTACCCTGTCTGTGGTCCTGCCCGACATTAAAGAGACCTACTTCGTAGAGATGAGTAACGGCAACCTCAACAACATCCAGGTCACCGAGCCCAGGAAAGCCGATGCCACCCTGACCATCAACAAGGCCGACATCGACCGCATCAATCTGGGGCAGGCCAAGGCCACTCAGTTGCTCGAAAGCGGCAACGCTCAGTTAACCGGTGATCAGAGTGTGCTGGTCAAATTGCAGCGCTCCCTGACCAAGGCGGATTCGGCATTTTCCATTGTCCCTAGCCAGAGCCAGAGCACCGCTCAGCACTCACACCAGCACTGATTGGTACCAACAGAAAAGGTCGCTCCAGGGCGACCTTTTTCCGTTTCTAGGCGGGACTCTGGCAAATTCAGTCCACGGTTCATTTCCGCGATGACGCCCGCAGCCTGGTGGTGAAGTTCTGTTGCGGGCACAACCTCAAACCCATGCCGGCGAAGTTGCGGCGACTCAATCCACAATCGAGGCGCCCTTCCAGGTTATCGACATGGACTTAGCCTAAAACCATGCTCTGGCT
Source organism: Ferrimonas kyonanensis DSM 18153 (assembly GCF_000425405.1). Classification (GTDB taxonomy): domain Bacteria; phylum Pseudomonadota; class Gammaproteobacteria; order Enterobacterales; family Shewanellaceae; genus Ferrimonas; species Ferrimonas kyonanensis. Next base: position 64,070 of record NZ_KE384369.1, read on the forward strand.
GCCATCGTGCCCCTTAGGGTTTGGGCTGATCATCGCGGCGCAATCCCTTCTTCGGACTAAAAAAGTCACACGCCAATCGCGTCGCCGTTGTCGGTTGCTCCCAGGCTCCGCACTGATCTCGTTGATGTTCCGGCATTCTGGTAAATTGCCGGCATTGTCCGCATCGATTCATGATCCCTCCCCGTAAAAAAAACCGCACCGTGGTACCCAGCTGTGAACCCTGCTGACTGCTCCATCAACAGCATCGACGCGAGTCAGTCAGGTTATCAGCCACAAGGTCAATAAATCGACAAATAAACAGCACCCGCCCGCTTCGGTGAGATCTGGCCCGCAAAAACAGCCCTTTCAGCTCGATGCCGACCCGCCAGGATTACTGATTGCAGGGCAGTCAAACCGTCGGCCGCTTCAAAGCGGTAAAATTGCTACCCCAGAGGCGATAAAACTGCCATTGCGGTCACGATATCAGCCATTGCATGTCAACTTACAAGCGGTTTATTTCGGAGTAACTAGCTGAATAACCGATATTAAGGTAAAATCGCGCCCCCCCTTTGAGCCGCAAGGCTCCCCCTTCTTTTTGTAATGCGAGTGAAAATTGAAAACCCTGGGTTTTAAACGATCCATCATCTTATCCGTGGTGGTCCTGGTGACCTTGTGTCTGGTCGCCGCCAACTGGCTGTCCTATCTGAACCTTAAGAGCAGCGTCATCGACAGCGTAAACCGCCAGTCTGAAGCGGTCGTTCACTATGAAGCTCAGAATATTGAGACCTGGTTCGAATCCAAGCAAGAGGCGGTCTCCGCCATGGCCGAACACTACCAGCCTGGGCTCAGCGCGGAGGAATACGTCGAGGACGTACGAATGATGCGCAGTGCCAGCGGCGTCAGCGAACTGCTGGTCGGCCTGGAAGATGGTCGGGCCTTCTCCACGTTCGAGGGCGGCTACTGGCATGACGGTGTTGCCGATACCGCTCGCTACGATCCACGAGTGCGTCCCTGGTATCGCCAGGCGATGGCGGCGGGCGTACTGGACGTCACCGACATCTACACCGATGCCAGCAACGGAAACCAGGTGGTATCTGTAGTCAAAAAGGTCGCCGATGGCGTCATCCTTGGTGACATCGAGCTGAGTATCCTGCAGAAAACCGTCAACAGTGTGGACTTCCCCGGCTCCGTAGCCGCCATCATGGACGGCAAAGGTAAGGCGCTGGTCTCCACTTCGCCGCTGCTGTCTCAGGGAACACGCTTCTCCGATCTGGGTATGGATAACGTCGGGGTTGCCATGCTCGGCAGCCAGGAGGCCACCACAGACTACGTATTGAAAGGCGTCGACAAGCTGGCGTTCACCCGTGAGATCCCTCTGATCAATGGTAAGAGCTGGTACTTGTTTGTCGGAGTGGAGAAAGCGGTGGCCTATGCCGCCCTGGACAAGGCGCTGCGCGATGCGCTCATCCTGTCTGTGGTGCTGTTGGCCATCGGTGTGGCGCTGTCCCTGGCGATCCTAAACGTACTGTTCAGACCGATTCTCTCCCTCAATGAACTGGTGACCGAGCTTGGCCAGGGCAACGGCGATCTGACCCGCCGGCTACCGGTGGAAGGCGATGACCATCTGGCGCACATTGCCCAGGGCATCAACCGCTTTATTGGTAACCTGCAAACCATGATGCATGAGGTGTCCAAGGCCTCCGACCACATCACTCGATCGGTGGAGTTGGTGCAAGCCCAGACCGAATCAAACAACGGCGTGCTAAAGACCCACACCACCGAGACCGAGCAAGTAGTTACCGCCATCGAAGAGATGAGTGCCACCGCCAACGACGTTGCTCGAAACGCTGCCGAAGCGTCCCGTTTCACCACCGACACCAACGTCAAGGTCAACGACTCCAAGGCAATCGTTACGTCGGCTACCGAGACCGTTTCACAGCTGGTCATCGACGTCGACACCACCTCGGACAACATCACCAACATCGGCAAGGACACCGACGACATCACGTCAGTGCTGAAAGTGATTGGTGAGATTGCCGATCAAACCAACTTGTTGGCGCTGAATGCCGCCATCGAGGCAGCCCGCGCCGGTGAGCAGGGTCGAGGGTTTGCCGTGGTGGCCGACGAGGTGCGCGCCCTGGCGGCCCGCACCCAATCAAGCACCGCGGAGATCGAAGCCACCCTGGCCAAGCTGCATCAGGGTAGCGCCGCAGCCATCGAAGCGATGGGCATCACCAAGACCAGTTGCGAGCAGACCGCGACCGGAGCCAATGCGGTATCCAGCGATCTGGATGACATCGTTCAATCGGTGGCACGCATCAACGATCTCAACACCCACATCGCCACCGCAGCAGAGGAACAAAGCTCGGTCGCCACCGAGATCAGCCGCAACATCACCACCATTCGCGAAATTGTAATGGAGCTCTCCTCCAACGGCCGGGCGACGGAAGCGGAAACACTCAACCTTTCCGCGGCAAACAGCCAACTGAAAGCAGTCGTAGGCAAGTTCAAGCTCAGCTAACCCTCTGACGGAATCACAAAGGCCGCAAACGCGGCCTTTTTTCTTGGCTACCGACTACCACGACCAATTCGCCCCCCCATTCTCCCTCTTCAATAGACACCCATACTAACTTCACGCCCCTTCGCTAGATGCCCCTTTACATGACACCTGCCCCTTCACATGACACCCATAATACATACCATGACACCCATACCACTCTGCTAGATGTCCCTTCACACGACACCCATAAAACCTTACATGACATCCATACCAGCCTAACATGACATCCATACCAATCTGGCTACATTGGTGTTCATCTACACTGTACTTTTGTGAGTTTCAAGGATGAGACCATGCCCAAAGCCAGAAGCCAGTTGATATCACTGCAAGATACGCCCTTCTACCATTGCGTCAGTCGTTGTGTTCGCCGCAGTTATCTTTGCGGTATCGATGCCTACACCGGCATCAGTTACGAGCACCGCCGAGACTGGGTTGAGAATCGGTTACTCGAATTAAGTCAGGCGTTTGCCATTGAAATATGTGCCTTTGCGGTGATGACAAATCACACCCATGTGGTGCTGCACGTAGATGAGCAAAAGGCCAAGGCCTGGAGTACTCAGGAAGTCCTCACTCGATGGCACCGATTGTTTGCGGGTACGGATTTAACCCGACGCTATTGTGTCGATGAATTACGCAGCACACTCACCAGCGCTGAACTGAGTCAGGTGGATAACAAAGCCTCGCTGTATCGCAATCGCTTAGCTGATTTAAGTTGGTTTATGCGTTCGCTTAACGAGTACATTGCGCGCGAAGCCAATAAAGAAGACGAATGCACCGGTCGGTTTTGGGAGGGAAGATTTAAATCACAGGCGCTTTTGGATGAACAGGCGCTGTTGTCGTGCATGGCTTACGTTGATCTTAACCCCATTCGTGCTGGCATGGCGAAAACGCCGGAAAAATCCGACTTCACCAGCATTCAGATGCGCATTCGAGCGGCCCTAAAAGGAAAGCAGCCAGAACGATTAAAACCTTTTAGTAGCAATGACCTAGGTACACATTCCTTACCCTGCCACCTTAACGATTATTTAGAGCTGGTGGAGTTCACCGGCCTAGCCCTCAAAGAAGGCAAAGTCGGTGCTATTCCTGCTTGCAGTGGCACGCTGTTGCAGCGACTGAACATCGATTTGAGCAACTGGATTGAATTGACCGAGGGCTTTGAAGATCAGTTCTGTCATCTTGCAGGGCGATTGCACAGCCTGCAGCACTGTCGACAAACTGATGGTTTGCACCGAATCCGTGGTTCTGGAAATGCAAAGCGCCTTTTTGGTGCATAGTCAGTTCCGTTCATCACCACTTTTTCAAAACTCTGTCATTCTTTAAGGAATACAGAGCCCTCCCCCTGTGCAGATCTTTCTTGAAACTCAACCAAGCGTCGCTTTTAAGTGTTGTTTCTGCTCGCGACAACTCGATACGGCGCCGCGCAAACTCCCCACCTGAAGTCAGCTAGCTCAGAGGTTCATAGTGGTTATTGGGCTTAGAAGGTTGGGTGTCTTTTCATGTTCCGGTTGGGTGTCTTTATATGTTTCTGTGCCTGAAAGCCCGCTGCGACCTGGTGTTCCTCTCGATTTAACCTCCCAAGATACAATCGGTTACAGAGATGTAATTCGGCTGTGATTACACTTCGCAGCAACAATTACTCACTGCCATAGCGGCAAAGGCTGTAGGCCAACACGCCCTCGGGTTGAGGTACTTCCGGCCAGATTCATGATCTAAAGGAGAGAGTTCACCATGCGGATACTACTATCGATGCTCATTGCAAGCTGCATCCTGCTTCAGGGTTGTTCGGCCCACCCGGCCTTTGACGACAGCGGCTACACCCAAAGGTTGGATGCGGTTGTCGACAGCATCAAGAATAACCCCTCCTACAAGCGGGTGCCCATCGACACCGATGAGCAGGTAGAACAGTTCACCGAACTCACTTACCAATTGTATAAAAAGCAGATTTCAAACGATCAATTTGTCCAGCAGATGCTGCTCGAATACCCGGACTACCAAACATCGATTCGTTGGTTGGCCACCCAGTTTCAAAAATAGGACCAACGCCGAAACCACACCCGGTGCCTTGGGGCACCGGGATGCCCTCCCCCAATAACTTGCTATTGCCCCCGCAGCGGATTGCTCCCCTGTTGACCGTGCGTCAATACGGCCCGGTCAACCGCCATCGCACTGTCACCGGCGACACCATGATTGTGGCCAGGGATAGCACGGCGGGACGGGGATGACCGCCACAAAAACCACCAGGCAGGACAGCCATGACAGAGATTACCTTTGATCGCGTAAACACGGTACCCCATCCCAAGCTCGAGTTGCGCCTACTTCACCCCAAATACTGGTGTGTGTGGCTTGGTTTCGGACTACTGGCGTTGCTGGTCAATGTGCTCCCGTATGGGGCTCTTAGACGGATCGGCTTCTTGATTGGGGATCTTGCCAGGCGGCTGCTGAAAAGACGAGTTCATGTCGCCAGAACCAATCTCAGCCTGTGCTTTCCCAGCTATTCCGACGAAATTATCGAACAGTGGGTTAAACAGAATTTTCAAAATGCCGGCATGGCATTAATGGAGACAGGATTCGCCTGGTTTTGGCCATCGTGGCGAATTCACGCCCATACAGACTCTTTTGGCAAAGAGGAGCTATTGCAACAGCAGCAACGTCAGCGCGGCGTGCTTATTATTTGTGGCCACTTCTTTCACCTAGAAATGACCGCACGAATCTTCAGTACCTTTGCTCCGGGTTATGGCGTCTACCGCCCCCATTCCAATCCAGCCTATGAGTTTATCCAACACTGGGGACGAACTCGAAATGGCAATCAACTGGTCGATCGAAAGGACATAAAATCCATGATAAAGGTGCTGAAATCTGGTGAACGACTCTGGTACTTACCCGACCACGACTACGGCCCCAATGGTTCGGTGTTCGCCCCCTTTTTTGGTATCCAGGCCAGCACCGTTGCCGGCCCAGGGGTACTGATGAAGTTAACCGGCTGCGCGGTGGTATCCGCCGTTAGCATGAGACAGGAAGACACCTACATTCTTGAGGTCGACCCGGATTTTAGTCAGCAAATCCCCCCCAATCCGATAGGAGCGGCAACAGTAATTAACCGCCGCCTCGAAGCCATGATTATGAAAGGGGTGACTCAATGGATGTGGCTGCACAAACGATTCAAAACCACTCCGCCGGGAATAGAGTGTCGCTACTAGCCCCTCGACTCGCCATCCCAATAAGGCTTTAAAAAGCCGCCGAATACTGATAGCTCCGACGGGTTTCAAGTAAAGGGCCAACAACACCAGGCAAGGCAACGTAACACACGGTTTAAAGTGTCCGCGTCTCGTTGCCAACCCTGATTTGAACGCAGCGTCAGGCCGAATCAGTCGCGCAATGCCTCCATAAGCAACGGCACAGCCCCCCCCAGCCTAGCCGGCACGACTGCCATTTGGCATGGGTGTCTCTGGAACGGCCCTGACTTGAACGCAGCGTCAGGCCGATTCAGTCGCGCAATGCCTCCACAAGCAGCGGCACAGCCCCCCCAGCCTAGCCGGCACGACTGCCATTTGGCATGGGTGTCTCAGGAACGGCCAGGCACGGCGTCAAACCGTCGGCATAGCCGATATCGAACAGCATCCCTTGAGAAATCTCTCCCGCCATTTTCTGCTCGGGCAGGTTAACCACGAACAACGCCTGTTTGCCTTCGATCTCCTGGGGGTTTTCACGCTCCTGCTTGATTCCCGCAAGAATTGAACGCGTGTGGTCGCCAAAATCCACGGTCAGTTTCATCAATTTTTTTGACTTGCTAACGTCCGATACTGTGGTGATCGTTCCCACCCTAATATCCAGTTTTTCGAAGTCCTCAAACGTAACCAGTTCCTTTATTGTTGCTTGTTGCATTTCATACCCTTAACAAGTCAGTTTATTGCAGAAGATTTCACGGATGTATCCTCCAGCAATCGGTGATCCCGAGTTGTGCTTATTCGCGATTAGCCTCTAAAAGACCGCAGCAATATGCCACGTTAATGGACACACCGGTATCCCAATTACAACCCGGTCGGCCAACTCCATGGCGGCTGATCCAGCATCGACTGCCCCATCACCTCTGTCTCGCCATAAGGCTTATGCAGCTGTATTGAGTGGCAATTATCGCTTTTCTCTAGGCTGGCAATGAGTCTGGGCGCATGCGAGATCACCCACACCTGGCTATGAGCCGACGCCTCGATGATCAACCGTCCGAGTGCGGGCAAAAGATCCGGGTGCAGGCTGGTTTCTGGCTCGTTCAACACCATCAGGTTGGGCGGCCTGGGGGTCATCAACGCCGCAGTGAGCAGAAGATAACGCAGAGTGCCGTCCGAGAGCTCGGCAGCAGTAAGCGGCCTGAGCATGCCGGGTTGCAGCAAGCTCAGGGTAAAGCGGTTGTCTGCGCTGATGTCGATATTCAATCGTGAGTCGGGAAACGCTCGGTCAATCGCCCGATCCAGTCCCTGCTCATCGCCCACTTCACGTATGGTCTGCAGTGCCGCAGCCAAATCACGGCCGTCGTGGTGCAGAACCGGGGTTCTACTGCCAATGGAAGACTGACGCGCCGGCGCCTCCGGGTCGGTGCGAAAATGGTCGTAGAAGCGCCATCGCCGCATCGATTCCCGCAACGCAAACAGCTCTGGCGTCGCCTGTATGTCCGCCACCTGATCAAACATGCTGTCGTAAGCCGGTAGATGCTGGCTGATCACCCTGAAACTGCGTCCGTCGCGGCTTTTGACCATCGGCCCCTGCCGCCCCACCAACTCAGCGCCGGGACGCCAGCGCTGCCCGGCCCAAATCGCTTCCCGCTTCACTTCCGGATCCAGGTTGAACACACTGCCTGGTACCGGCTCCGGCATACCCAGTCCAATGGCGTAGCTAAAGGGCTCTCCGGTAAAGCCCAGTTTCAGGCGCGAGTGGCGATTGCGACCCGAGCCCTGAACCTCAACTTCCCCGCGTCGCATCGCCGCGGTAATTTCATCGGGTCCGGCCCACATGGTAGAGAGCAACCCGCCCTCACGGGCCAAAGCGCTGACTACGCCGCCCTGGGCGGTTTCCGCCAGCAACCGCAATGCCCGGTAGAGATTGGATTTGCCACAGCCGTTGCCGCCGGTGATCAGCGTCAGGGGCCCCAACGGAATACGAAGGTTACGAATGGAGCGATAGTTCTCAATGACAAACGCGTTCAGCATACTCTGGATGATGTCGGTCGGCTCGAAAGGCCTACCTTAACATCCCGCTTGTGCGAGGAAAAACCGTCAACCGCCGTCCATTACAAATGCGATTACGCCTTAGAAGCCGGTCATGACAAAGACTTGGGGCATTTCGGCTTGGCCCCGGACTAATTAAAAGTGCCCCTTACCGGGTAATTTTTGTCTCGAATGAAATCGATGCCGCTTAACAGCACATCGATCTCTGGACGCGCGAACGGGCCATTGGAGATATCCAATATCTGAATCTCATTGCGGTCGTTAATGATGAAAACACCCGGTTCGGAGTAGAAGTGATTGGTCTCACCGGTTGAGAGCGGACGAGAGATATACAGCCCGAGTTCCCGCATCATCTCTACGGTCAAACCGTAGGTTACCGGGTAGTTTACTTTCAGCTGCATGAAGTGCTCCAGCGCCTGTGACTCGTTGTCCGCAGAGGTGGCAACAATATCCACGCCCAGCTTGGCAAACGCCGGCTTAGCCTCGCCGATTTTCTTCAGGTATCGAGTGCACATCGGGCAGTGCCCGCCGCGATACACCACCACCATTTTCCAGTTGGTCTTTTTTTCCGGAGCACCAAGATTAAGTCTACCGCCACCCAGCTTTGGCAGTTCGATAGAGGGAAACTGAGACCCGCCTTTCACCTTGTTTGACATCATCACTTTGTCTTTCCCCTGATTTATCAGCGATGAAATCACGGCCATTTCATCACTTGCCGATCATTCGCATCACCTGAAACCTCACTGTCCAAGGCAGCGATGCTCGGTAATGAGCGAGCGTCTCCCCCCCTTGCAGATGAAAGTGCAGCCGATGCGACAGCCACATCAGAGTCGGGGAGTGAAACAACTGGCAGTGTAGGGCCAGACCCGAAACCATAATAGACACAAAAGTAGCGCATTTATGCATAACAGATGTGCAGAGGAACTGGTATGATCGCGACCACCCGCTTAACTGTGATGATGATAAGAGGCTAATCCCGGTGAAAAAGTACGAGGAGCTGATCAAGCAGATCCGCAGCCAAATCCAGAACGAGGTCTGGCAAACCGGAGACAAACTTCCTTCCCTCAGGAAGCAGGCCGAACTGTCCGGAGTAAGCCTGATGACGGTGGTGCACGCCTATCAGGTGTTAGAAAGCCAGGGCTGGGTGGTCTCGCGGGCGCGGTCCGGCTATGTTGTTGCTCCCAAGATTGAAAACAGTGACTCGGTTCCCGCCAATGAACCGGTTGAAAAGACCGAGTCTGTAGACATTAACGACTTTGTTTTCGAAGTGCTTCAAGCCAGCCGTACCCCCAACATCACCGATTTTGGCAAGGTGCACCCCGATCCCACCCTCTACCCTCGCCAACACATCAACAAGTCGCTGATCAATACCGCTCGCACCCTGCCCGCCTCCAGTGCCATGGATAACCTGCCGCCCGGGAACCTGGAGCTTCGGCAGCACATCGCCAAGCGTTATGCCGCCCAAGGAATGACGGTGCACCCCGATGAAATCGTGATTACCACCGGCGCATTGGAAGCACTGAATCTGAGCCTGCAATCGGTCACTGAACCGGGCGATTGGGTGGTGGTGGAGTCGCCCACGTTTTACGGCGCACTGCAGTCACTGCAAAGGCTGAACCTAAGGGCCCTGTCGGTAAGAACTCACGCAACGGAGGGCATTGATCTGGAGTCGCTTGAAAATGCCCTGCAATCCCATCCGGTGAAAGCCTGCTGGTTGATGACCAATCACCAGAATCCATTGGGGTTCACCCTGTCGGCGGACAAGAAGAAGCGGTTAATGGCCTTACTGGCTAAGTACGATGTCTACCTGATTGAAGACGACGTCTACAACGAGCTCTATTTCGGCAGTGATAAGCCGCTGCCGGCAAAAGCCTTTGATCGCCACGGCAAGACGCTGCACTGCTCCTCCTTTTCCAAGTCGTTGGTGGCCGGATTTCGTATCGGTTGGGTTGCGGCAGGTAAAATGGCCGTTCCCATTCAAAAGCTGCAGATGATGAGCACCCTCTCCACCAGTGCGCCGATTCAAATGACACTGGCCTCCTACCTGTCCACTCGCAACTACGAAAGACACCTGCGCCAGTTACGCAGAACCCTGGAACAGAGAAAATTTGCCACCTGGCAGGCACTGCGAAATCACTTGCCGGCGCAAGTAAACATCAATTGCAGCGAGGGTGGGTACTTTTTATGGCTGGAGTTGCCCGCCGGTCTCGACGCCACTGAGCTCTATCGCCGCGCGTTGCAACACAACATCTGCATTACCCCAGGCAAGATGTTCTCTGCCGGCGATTTTCACAATCACTGTTTCCGTTTAAACGTCTCTTTTGAACTCACTGATTCAAGGTTGAACGCCATTAAAACCTTGGGTGAACTCATTAGAAGCCTGTTGCCGACGCAGCCCCGGGCGGTCTGATGGCTCGGTAGCGTTCAACCGCCATTTAGGAACAAAAAAAAGCAGGAGGATCCGATAGGATCATCCTGCGAAATGACTGCTTTCCAATTTTGAGCAGTAGGAAATCAGCCCGAGAGACCGCCCTTATCAGGGCGTAAAAAAGCTTGAGAGACTGAGATTAAAATTCAACTTTGATTGGCCACTCCTTCTGTACGCGCTCCTCCAGGAACGTTTTCTTCTGGGCATCGAGCTTAGCTTTGTCCAGACCTACCAGCACCTGAGCTTTTGCCTTGGTTGAGTAGTCAGGGAAGCTCACTTTGGCAACGCCATGCTTCGACAGAACGGTCTTAAGTGCTGCGCGAGCCTCTTTACCAATCTTCTTGGCTTTGGCCAACTCTTCCAGAGCAAGTTCCGGGTTGTGGGCGTGGATGCCGTGAGAGGCGATGGCGTAATCCCAGTACCACTGGGCATGACGGATAAGCTTGAGCGCGCCCTTCATTTCCGCTTCGGTGGCACCGGCTTTCCAGGCTTCACCCGCTTCGAAGTGGGCCTTAACGATGACGTCTTCAGCAGCCAGTTGCGCCTTGTGAACCGCTTTCTTGTTCATGGCGATGGTGTCAACCAACTCAGCCTTGGTGTCGTGGCAGTTAGAGCAGGTCTGGTCGAAGTTATCGATGGCATTGCCAACGTTGTGCTTGGTGAACTCTTTACCGGAAGCACTTTCAACCTTTGGCATGTGACAATCGATACAAGTCACGTCCATCTCGGCGTGCGCCGTTGGCTGCCAGGTTTCCCACTCAGGGTGCTGAGCTTTCAGCATTGGCGCTTTGGAAATCTTATGAGTCCAGTCTTTGAAGTTGAGCGCGTCGTAGTAGGCCAGCATGGCATCGGGGTTCTGACCACCGTTCCATGGGAACTTCACTTTCTTATGGTCGGTGCCATCGAAGTAGTACTCGACGTGACACTGGGCACAGGTCATGGCCGCCTGGATGTTGGGCTCCTGGTCTTCAAACTTCTGACCCGCCGCAGCGAAACCGCGCATGGCGAAAGGACGCGCCGGAGTCGGTTTGCCGGTTTCGGCGTCGTGACAATCGGCACAGCCTACGTTGTTGCCAATCTCGTGACCGGTGGCGCCCCACTTCTTGTCGGAGAAGTTGGCTTCGCCGATCTTGTCGTACATGCGACCGAGATCCGGAGTCTTACAGCCCCAGCAGGAAGCCGGCATTGGACCTTCAGAGTCGGTCATCGGGCCGCCGGTACGCAGGCTTCGGGTCAAGTCAGCAACAGCAAACTGGTGACCGCGAGGCTTGTTGTAGTCTTTGGCAAAACCATAACCGCCATAGAGAATCACGATCATTGGATCGTGCTCCAGAATGTCGCCCTGCTCGGTGGATTCGATGGTCGATGCCCAGGAAGCGTACTGTTCAGGGTACTTATCCTTCCAGGTAATGTTGTTGGCATCTTCCGGGGCGTTTTTGGCCAACGCCGAACCGCTAAGTACAGCAATGGCAACGGCTACAGCGAGTTTATTCAGTTGTTTCATATCATCCTCTCCGAGGTTTTTATTATCTTTCGAGAAGAATCATAGGCAGGGGAATGAAGCGCATGCATACCCCTTTGGGGGTATTGGCCGTGAAACCGATTTAGGATCACTGTATAGGCCACTTTTTGCTGAAATTAGTTTGAGTTTTTGAAAATGTTTACCGCCACAACGCCAAAAACAAGACGGAGCAAGAGGTTCTCTATAAGTCACGTTTTATCATAGAGTTAATAAAGAAATAACCATGCTGGGTGAGGCAAAAACACCTACCTCAATGCGTTTGTCATCGCCTTACAGCTGCCCCCAGGCAGAGGCTGGTAGCACAGCGACTCTGCTACAAACAAGACCGCGTACGCCCTGGGGCGCTCATTGGGAGGTGGGCTCACAAAAGGGCAAACTGGCGGGTTAAATAAGACGAGGCGTGGGCCACGATAGCCTGATCGCACTCCGGCGACCGAGCTTAGTTATGGCTTTACTTTCTTAATAACCAAAGAGGTTACTAGCGTCATTAGGATGAAAGGAAGATATAAACTTACTAGTTGATTCCACAAATCAACAAAATGACCAACAAAATGTCCTGTACTAAAAACGATTAGCAAAGGATAAGAGTAACAGAAAAATCCAATAACAACGCCAAGAACTATGTAATCAGAATTATTTCTTATCCAGTTTATATTAAAAAGCGTCACCATCCATATTAGGAACGCGATAATCGCAGAAATTACTGATGTTAAGATTCGCGTGACAATCAGACGATCACCATCAGCGTAATGTCTAGCCCAATCCAAAAATCCAGGCACTTCGTAGATCGGTCTTAGCAAAGACACAATGATTGGCTGAAATAGGTCACCTTTAACGAATACCCAATCAAACCAAATGAAGAAAGCGATACCGAAAAAGACCGCTGATGATACTTGCAGAATCTTCTTCAATGAACGCCTTCCCTGATAAATTACCCGTGCCAAAACAGTGTGTTGTCAAACTTCGCCCAAGAGACAAGTTTGACAACACACTAGCAAGAGAGTCGCTAAGGATCAATAAGTTACCCCTAGAACATTAGTGTTCACGATGCGGCGCATGAACTCGCATTAACCACGCCTTATGCAGGCCCAATGCCCGACATTGGTGTCAAAGTAGTTATCAACCGACTACCAGTATCTTCTTAACTGCCAGGGAGCGTGCATGGGGCTATTGACGCGACGAAGGGGTCGCTTATTGGTGACTTGTTGCTTCAAAACGCAATGCATACGGAAACGCCCAAAGTTGTTAGCTTTGGGCGTTTCTTCTAGCAAACAGGGTTACGACAACCGAGCTTTAACGTGACATATGCAGAATTGGAAATGGTTTTCCCATATCATCAAGGGGTGAGCGTGAAACGACTTTAAATCCCATATGCTCATAAAAGCCTACAGCCAGTGGATTCTGCTCATTTACATCGACTTTGGTTGCCTCTAGCTGCTCAACTGCGTATTGCAGCAGAGTTTTGCCAATGCCTCGCCCTCTTGCCTCATCCAAGATGAACAACATTTCAACCTTTGCGTCATGAACACCCACGAAGCCAAGGATTGACCCCTGCTCATTCTTGACGCATCTCAGCGTCACAGCAGGAAACGCCTGCTCGATGATAACGGGTTTAAAAAACTCAATATCTTCTTCTGTTATGAAGCTATGAGTTGCTCGGACTGAGTTTTCCCAAACACTAAGCATTTCTACGTAATCTTCAGGAAGCACATTTTCTACAATCATCGTAGTTTCTCTTGTAGTGACTGAAATCTATGTGCAGCCGCGAGCTGCGCACTTTACCCTTTCGACACCCTGTCCTCAAGAAGTTTGACTATTGGTATGCTCAGGTTGTTTGATCGCTGTTGGCGCCCGAAGCGAACTGCCACGAGTTCATGTCTGGGGGCAATGGCACGCTGTCTAGCTGACAGACTCCTATCGCCACATTGCGGTCGTTCAGGAGCTTGGGGTGTAACGCTCCCATCAAGCGCCGCCGGAGGCGGTCGCTTGGATGGGCTTGTTATGCTTATCTTGCCGGTACTGGAAATAATCTACAACATCAGGCCGATTGTCTCTAGCATGTTCTTTCTTAGGCTCCCAGTGAGCAGATCCTTTAATTAATCCAGGTGCCCTGAATGCAAATAGAATTTGAACAGCGGTATTAAGCATTTTAAGGCTTGCTCGATTTTCTTCTGTAGAAACACGATCATATTCAATAAATGAGAATGAGCATAGATCATGTAGCACTTCATCGATGATAGTGATTTCAACGTAATCTGTATCGTCTTTAATGCTTAGGAAGGCAGGGGCATGATCGTTAGTTGAAATAAAGTTTGCTCTAACTGAGTGCTCTTGTTCATAAGAAATCATGGTTCTTAATCGATTAATTTCCGACAATACACATAATGCGAGAGCACATTTTTGCTTAAACGTTATGTCATCAGCTTTTACATATTCACGATAATAGGAGTTCAAAACCGAAATTGAACTTTGAAATTCTTCTATTATTTTATTGGCAAACTCAGAGCGTGCATTTATATCAATTTCATACGGTGTGTTTTTAGGGAAAAATAATGAATATAGACCTGACTTCTCCTTAAATTCTATACCGAAGCGCTTTTCAAGCTTCTCTAATCTTTTTTCAAACTCTTCATGATGCTTGTAATAGTTAACAAACACATTCTGTTCGCGTGAAAGCTTTATCTGACGTTCCGCTTGTTCGGCTCGATAGTTCGAAATAGATATTGCTGCTAGCGGAAAAACAAGTGCTGCTGTGTACAAGGGTACAGAGAACCATTTGTAAAAATTAGCAAAGCCAGAAATGGTCGGATCAAATATTAGATCAGTCTCATTCATTAAAATCATAACTAAAAAAATCAAGGATGCTAACAAAGGCAAGCATATTGACATCCAGACCAACTTACTTTTAAACACTCACTACTTCCTTATTTATCTGTAAACCCTGTGTTCGACCGAAGCATAACGCCGCATTAAGGTGTGAGCAACGTAATACCAAAGCCTCAGCAAACCACCTTAATCACTAAATGCAACGCATGTTGAAAATGCCACGCGTTGCGAATCACTCCTAAATGCTTAGTTATGTTTACTGTTGCTTCAACTCCACAACACCTTTTGCATTTTTCCACTCAACAAGGTGCCCAGCTAGTTCATTGACCTCTGCTACTGCCACAGCAGCGATAATTTGGTCATTTGACTCAATCTTATTTATTGCCTTTGGGGACGAATGAATAGCTAAAATTACGCCATAAGATTGATAGTCTTTAAAGCCGTCAGGGGACTTTAACTCAACCTCCAATCCATTTTTAGTAATAGTTTCATATCGTCTAAGCTTGTTTTTTTCTTGTTCTGTAAAGATTATTTCAAGAAACTGTTCTGAATTACTGATGCTGTTAACTAGAACCGTCAAACGCGAACGGTGCTTCTTTGCAATATCAACAGCAAACGCATAGGCCCCTCTTAACTCCTCCGGTGACACGATTGTCGGAGAAAAATAAGCGTACCTTTCCATATTTATAGCTCCATTGTTGATTGTAAACATAACAGCTGTTTTTATGCGGCAAATCGCCGCCTTTCACTCGGGATACTCTTGCCGCATATCTGAAAGCCATAACAGTGACCCGGTGAAAGAATTCTCCCAATGTATCAGTGAATTAGGTCAGGCTCAACGCCCTTGGATGCTTGTTCATCAGCAGGAGAGGCGGATTAGCTCAACAAAAAGGCGGCAATTCGCGCGTGGTAGACGTCAATGACCGGCTTGACGCCAAAGCGAACTATCTTCGGTTCATGCCAGTGGTCAAGGGCACGCTGCCTAGTTGGCAGGCTGCGCGCGCCACAAAGGGGTCATTCAGAGTTGAGAGGTAACGCCACAAACACCGGTGCAGCTATGCTGCATTCGTGTGATTTGGATTGTTAGAAATTAACTTTAGTGATATCACCCACATCCCAACCTGTAAAAGTAATCCCATCATCAACCAATAACTCTTTGGGCTCAAACTCAAACGGATTCACACCTGCCATAATGAGCTCTTGGATCTTATCTTTCTGAGAGGTTTCTAGACCATCCCACCATACAGGAGAGATAAATGTATTCTCCGAAACCCCAAAGAAAAATCGAACTAGAGCGCTAAAAATGTTGTCTCTATCAATAGACAACAAAGTGTTAATAAACCCTAATACTTTGCTTGATTCTTTTAGCCAGCTAAATACCACATAACCCTTACCATCACTGGAAAACGAGTTAAACACTAAGGATTCGGCTGGGACACTTAAATCCCCTAAATCTTGAATTAGGTTTCCTTCAAAATCAGAAACAGGAGATACAATAGATGAGACGGCCACCGGTACAGGTGAATTTGCCCTCATTATCAAGTGACTAAGATTGTTGCTCGCTTTACCAAGCAATTGTTCATCAAGTTTACCTTTGAGTTCAGACAATTCTTTTTGTGCAGCATCTATTCCTAGTTGGTTATCTGCAGCAAATTTCTGAATAAATAGTTGATCTATCGGGTGCTTACCTCTGTCTCCACCCTTAAGTAATTCTGAGGATAATAAACTTCCTTCTTTTGCATATAGCTCTTTTGCGACAGACCTGTACATTAACGCGTGTAACTGCCGTTCCGAACCACAAAATTCTTAATCTTCGATACACGAAAATAACTCTTTATCATGCTTTGCACAAAAACCAGTAAAAGTTGAAGCTTGGTTAATACCCATTCTTTCTGGGACAAGCTTTCCTTTATGCTTAAACAGGTTGGCAAGATCAATTTTGAGACCCAGCACATGATTAGTTGTGTCTGCTATTTCCTTTAAGCTTCCACTCTTTGAAATAGTATGTGCATTAATAATTTTTTTATCACACTCACCTTTTAGTTCCTCAGGAACATAACAGCACTTCCTTGCGCCTATTTTCTTGGACTCTCCAATAGCTTCCCCCTTGCTAAAGGGCTGCTCTTTTTCTCGACCATAATGGCAGTGTTTAAATTTCTTACCTGAACCGCACCAACATTTCTCATTACGACCGATTTTCATTATTTTTCCATATTCGTCTATTTTGCCATCAGCGGGCACTGTGCCTGAGTTGGATTTCTAACGCCTTGCTAAGGTGCGGCGAATACCATGGAACCTGAGCAAGGCTACCGTAATCACTAAACTAAACCGAACCAAAAATACCAAAGGTTAGCCGTCACTCTTAAGCAATTTGTTAGGGAGAATTACATTGCGCCCAACTTTGGAAATGTCAGCGCTGAATACAATCTATGATGCCATGAAAGTAACTCTCGAATATGTCCAAGAATAAACGCATGCTTAATAAAGGTATAATTTGCTTCACCAGAGCTATATTCCTCCAAAAACCTACTGCTAAAACGATGGTCTGAATGCTGCAAGATTCCATTGTAGATATAGCCAAATTCACAATGATTTATAATTGTTCTTATGGCTTTGCAGCTTTCATCAAGGTACTTAGCAAATTCTTGAGTTATATCCCCTCTACTTTCGTGATTAACTGTAATGGATAAATCCTTAGAGTGATCCGCATTTAGCAACTTTTCGCGACAGAACTTGTGTATTTTCTGGTAGTGGATCGAGTCTTTTTTGTTCTGAACTATCGAGCGATATTCGTTTAGCGCTGAGCGAATTTCAGAGACATTGTTTAAATAAAACTTACCGTTAACTTCATTCACATTGACAGACTCTATCGTTGGTAAAGCGTCGAACCTAGCGACAAAACATATTGATTGTGCACGTTCAAAGTCGGTAAGCACATCTCGTGGAGCGCTAATTTCATATCTAAAAGATATACCACCACTAATATCTGTTTTTAAGTGCGCATGTGCCAATGCTACGATTCGATCTACATCCATACGAACAATGTCTAGTTTTTCTTCAATTCTGCTTTGTTGTTCCAAGTTGCCTCCTTCGCCCTAACAGTGTATTAGTGCGAATTCGCACTAAGCCCGAAATTCACACCTCAGCAATTGATTTACTCTACTCTATTTTCTCACATACAAACAATAGGTTAGCGAAGGGTTGCCGAAATTTCAACTGGCAATTGGTGTGGAAAGTGCGCATGAATACATAGTGGGGTCTACATAAACACAGTTAGTTAGAAATTTTTCTACCCTAATCAAATAGACATCAGGTGGCTGTAGGTAAAAATGAGAATTTTTACCGGTGAAAGTGCGCATTCGTAGTTACTGACGTTTTGGGTATGGAGCCAACGACCGGTACTGGCGCCGAACTGAGCGTTCGCTGAACGTCTCAGCCAGCGGACAGTACCATCACCAGATAACGGGCTGCGAGCGCCACATAGCAGTCATTGAGAATGATGAATAGACTGCAGCGAAAAGGGCTCTATTCATACTCAAGTTACTGCTCATCGCCGGATATGAGTTTCTCTCTCTGGTAAACCATGACAGCCGCGATCCTAATAGCTCCGAGGACAAGTAGAAACACCGAAAAGGCATAGAGCATATCGGCTTTTACTTCATGCTTGAACATCGCAATCAGTATCTCCCTGACAATGAAAACAATGGCGGCATCCAGAATGAAGGTTAGGCGCAACCTGTGGGACTTGAAGTACTCCACTAAGGATTTCGATAACTCAATCATGACATACAGGGTCAGCACATCGGTAATGATATGGATGTAGTTGCCGGTAACGCCGTCAGCTAGAATTAAGTCCCAGGTGGTAAAGAACAGTTTTAACGCCCCGATGGCTACCCCAATAGAGATGAACAACAGTATCAATCCAAATACTGCGTCAATCGCTTTGTCGTAGTAGACCTTGATTCTGTCACTTAGCATGATGGACCTCATCGCAGAATGGCGGAGTAAGCTTCGCTGACCATAGATACTGCCTAAGCAGACTAAATGTAGCTCCCGATTGCAGTTATAGCCCGCGATATTGAAGATTCACGACAGAACTTCTGTCGCTATACTCAGAAGACGTCACCGGTTTCAGCCGTTGAAAAATACCTTGCCTGAGCCATCGTAATAGTCCAGAGGATCGCAAATGTACCGAACTACCTTATTGCTTGCTGCCCAACAAGGGGATTCGAGTTTGCTACGTTCTAAGCTTCGCACACTGTCTCGTGTCATCGCCTCTCCTTGTCACATCATTATCCACGGGAACTCACCTCCGCTGCAGCGCTTCTACTTATTTGAAGATGACGTGCTAACGGCCGCAGCCGAGGCCTACAAGGGCGCTGTATGCACCTGGGCGGAATCCTTGATTGCCCCCCTATCTACGGGCAAGGTCTCTTTCACTCTGGAGTATGTTTGGAGCAAGCATCTTGATCTTCAGCAGCATCTGAAAGAGACAGAGTGTGACCTCGTTGCTGTTTACTGCGGCGGCAACCGACCTTCATCCCAATTCAGACGTGTCATTGAGGGAAGTCACTGCCCGGTGTTGCTGCTCAGCAACCATGGGTGGCGATCCCAGTTATCGCTGCTGGCGGGAATCGACCCGTTCCATAAAAGTGACCGTTCGGCCAACATGGACATCAAAGTCGTGAACCATGCATTGGCCCTTAACCGCGCCCTCAAAGGGGACCTCAGCGTAGTACACAGCTGCTATGTACCGGGCTATATGGTCAAATACCGCACCATGATCCACTCTACCCACCAACGGGTGATCCAGGAGTTCATCGCAAACAATGGCTGGCACAAACTCAACTGGCGCCTCCTCCAAGGCGAGCCATCAGACGCTCTGGCACACTATTGCAGAACTCACCACATCGATATTCTGATCATGGGATTGGTCGCTCGTGGCGTATTGAAGCGCCAGATCACCGGCAGCACCAGCGAGCAGTTGATGGAAGCCCTGTGTTGTGATCTGCTGTTGGTGCCCAAAGGTGCACCTTAGCAGCACTAGAGCCAACTGTTACGTTTGAACAACCACCACTGTAGCCCGACCAGGCCGACGAGCAAGCCACAGAATATCCAGAATGAAAAAGGATACTCGGCGCCGGGTATGCCCCCTACGTTGATCCCCAGCAAACCGGTAAGAAACCCCAGGGGCAGGAAAATGGCGGCCACCAAAGACAGAAAGTACATGCGGTTGTTCATCTTCTCGGCCAGTTTATTGTTCAATTCCTCTTGCGCCACCACCGAACGCTCACGAACCGAGTCCAGTCCCTCGATAAAGCGGCTGAGGTGATCGGCCACCTCCCGGATTGCTTGGCGATTTTCTAAACTCAACCAATCGGCCTTAAGGGTTTGCAACTGTATAAGCGCTTCCTTCTGCGGTGACAGATATCGCCTTAGCGAGATTACGGTGCGACGCAGCGAAGCGATCTGACTGCGCAAGATCTGGCTATCGCTCGACAGCATCTGCTCCTCAATCTCATCAATTTGCTCCTCGGTTTCATCAATGGTTCCCTGCATACGCGCCATCAACCGACCGGTCAGCAGCACCAGAAACTCAGCCACGTTGCGCGGCCCCTCGCCCTGATCCCAGGTTTCAGAAATATCCCGTACTGATAACAGTTGCCGCTTGCGGGTACTGATGATTCGCTCGCCGTCCGTCCAAAGGCGAATACCCACCATATCCTCGGGATCTGATCCTGGACTCAGGTTGACGCCGCGCAGGTTCAGCAACACCCCATCGGCCAACTGAGTCGCCCTGGGACGGCTGCTTTCGGACAACAGGGCGTCAATAGCCACTCGCTCCAAGCCGCTGTGATGCTCGAGCCAAGCCTGGGCACCTTCATCGGTGTAGTCGAAGTGCAACCACAGCACTTCTCCACTTGCAATTAAAGCCGCGGCATCGGCCAGCTCTACCGGCTTTGCCCCCCCCTGGCCATCAAACCGACGACCAATGATCAAACCTTGGCTATCCTTCATAATAAACTCATCCTGAAATACTCTACTAATCTTAGATAGATGCCTGTGAGAAGGAAATGAAATACGCGACATTAGTCTGGGTGAGCACTACTTGAACACTACCCGACAGGTTGCTGGCTCAAGCCGAACAATAGTTTGGCCTGGACTGTAAATTTAGGTTGTGAGAATTAAATTAAGGGCGAATGATTTCTCGCAATTTATGGTTTATTTTTAATCACATTGAAGCAGCGGAGAGCAGCTTGGCCGATCAACCAAATGAATTGGATCCCTCCAGAGAAGAGGTCAGTCACTTAGTCGAAAAGTTGAACCTGGCAAAAGAGGCGCAGCAGGAGTCGCTGTTTGAGCAAGCCATAGAGCTGGTTGAATCTGGTGAGATCGCCTTGTTGCTCGAATCTTTGCCCATTGGTGCCCGCTTAGAGCGGTGGCACCAGGTGGCTCAGGATGAACAACTGGATGTGTTGGTGGCGATGCGCGGCGAAGCCCGGGGAGCCATTCTGCGCACGCTGCCCGAGTCGACCCTAGCGGCGTTACTCGATAGAGTCGACGCCGAGTCGCTGGTGGAACTTGCGGATGATCTCCCCGGGGCCATAGTGGACGACGCGGTCAGCAGAATGACCGCCAAGCAGCGTGATTGGTATGAACAAGCCAACCAGTACGGCGATGATGAAGTGGGCCGGTACCTGAACCACGAGATGGTATTGGTGCCCTCAGGTGCTAGGGCAGGCGATGCTCTGAGGGTGTTGCTTCGCAGCCGTTATCCTTTCAGTGATCAGGCCTATCTGGTGGATGCCGAGGGCCTGTACCGGGGCACCATTTCATTGAAGCAACTAGCTGGTCTGCCCTCGTCACAGACACTGAAAGAGGTTGAACTGCTGGAGTTAGCCCCGTTGCAAGCTGTCACCAGCTTAGTGAACGCCACCGAAGCGGTTGAACACTCAGATTTGAATGCCCTACCCGTCGTCGACATTGACGGCAGGTTGCTGGGGCGTATTAGCCTGCAGCTTGCACTGGAGTTGACTCGCGAAAAGTACGAGTCCAGATTGATGGCTACCGTAGGCCTGGACGAGGAAACCGACCTGTTTTCTCCTGTGTGGCAGAGCAGTAAAAGACGAGCATTGTGGCTGGGGATCAATCTGTTGACCGCACTGCTCGCCTCTTGGGTGATTGGCAGGTTCGAAACGACTCTGGCGCAAGTGGTCTCTTTAGCTGTTTTGATGCCTATCGTCGCCTCCATGGGCGGCATCGCGGGCAGCCAAACATTGACCCTGGTCGTTCGCGGCCTGGCGATGGGCCAGCTGACTCGGGGCAACTTGCGAGCTCTACTTTCCAAGGAGATGGGCGTAGGCGCGCTTAACGGCATCGTTTGGTCGGTGATCATCGGTGCCGTTGCCAGCCTCTGGTTTGGCGATCTGGCCATCGGGTTGGTGATGGCCACGGCCATTGTCATTAATATCGTCGTGGCTGCCCTAGCCGGGGTGGTCATTCCGGTGGTGTTGGACCGACGTGATATTGACCCGGCCCTGTCGGGTTCGGTGGTCTTGACTACAGTCACCGATGTGGTGGGCTTTCTGACGTTTCTGGGGCTGGGCACCCTTGTCCTGATTCCCTGATTTCTGGTCGTTGAAGCGGTCAAGCGAGTCTAGCAGTCGTAGGAGGTTATATGGATAGCGAAAACCCGTCCTCATTACCGCGCGCCGGGTGGCGGGAGTGGGTCGCACTACCGGAACTGGGCATCGAGCGAATCAAGGCAAAGATGGACACCGGCGCTCGAACATCCTGCCTGCACGCCTTCTATACTCAAGTCTTCGAAAAGGAAGGCCGACCCTGGTTGGAGTTTCATGTCCATCCCAGCCAGGGTGATGTCGATACTGTGGTCATTTGTCAGTCTCCCATCGTCGACTGGAGGGATGTGAGCGACTCGGGAGGTCATGTGGAGAATCGGCCGGTGATCCTCACCCAGTTAACTCTGGGCCACGAAAGTTGGCCGGTGGAGATGACCGTCACCAATAGAGACACCATGAAGTTTCGCATGCTCATTGGTCGAACCGCTATGCGAGGACGACTAGTGATTGACTCCGACTCATCCTATTTGCTTGGAGAGCAATCCAAATGAAGATCGGCATACTGTCACGCAACAGCAAGCTTTATTCTACTCGGAGGCTTATTGAAGCCTGCGAACAACGTGGCCATCAGGCGGTCGTAATCGACGCCTTGCATTGCTATATGAACATCAACTCAGACCAGCCCAGTATCCATTCTAAGGGGGAGAGCCTCGATGATTTCTATGCCATCATTCCCAGAATTGGCGCCTCGGTCACCTTCTACGGCTGTGCCGTGCTTCGTCAATTCGAGATGATGGGCGTCTTCCCGGTCAACGAATCTGTCGCCATCACACGCTCCCGTGACAAACTGCGTTCGATGCAGTTGCTCTCCCGCCGTAAAGTGGGCATGCCGATCACCGGCTTTGCCAGTAAACCCGATGACATCAAAGATCTGTTAGACATGGTGGGTGGGGCACCGGTAGTGATCAAGTTGCTCGAGGGAACTCAGGGGATCGGCGTAGTACTGGCCGAAACCCGCAAGGCCGCCGAGAGCGTCATTGAAGCCTTTCTCGGCTTAAGGGTCAACATCATGGTCCAGGAATTCATCAAAGAGGCGGATGGCGCCGACATTCGTTGCTTTGTCATCGGCGATCGGGTCATCGCCGCCATGAAGCGCCAAGGTGCCGAGGGCGAGTTCCGCTCCAACCTGCACCGGGGCGGCAGCGCTTCACTGGTGCGCATCACCCCCGAGGAGCGGCGCACTGCAGTGGAAGCGGCCAAGGTGATGGGGCTGAGGGTGGCCGGGGTCGATCTGCTGAGATCGAACCGGGGCCCTTTGGTCATGGAGGTCAACTCCTCACCCGGCCTGGAGGGAATCGAGTCTGCCACAGGTAAGGACGTTGCCGGCATGATCATTGAATACATAGAGAAAAACGCCAAACCCCAAAGGACACGCACACGTGGCAAGGGCTAAGACTAATCGCGGCTTCGAAATTGGCGGGCTTGAGGTGGCACCAGGTCATCGGCGGACCATACAGCTCGATGTTGCCCAGCTCTATACCCATACCCCTCTAACCATTCCCGTGGAGGTGGTGAACGGACGGCTGGAGGGGCCTGTATTGCTGATCAGTGCCGCCATTCATGGCGATGAGCTGAACGGCGTCGAGGTAGTGCGGCAGATCCTCTCTCTGATGGAACCGCTCAAACTCAAGGGAACCCTGGTGGCGGTACCCGTGGTCAATGTGTTTGGTCTGATTCAAAAGAGCCGTTATCTGCCGGATCGGCGCGATCTGAACCGCTGCTTTCCCGGTAGCCTTAAAGGCTCCATCGCCGCCCGACTCGCCCATCAGTTCTTCCATCAGGTGGTGACTCGGTGCAGTCACATCATCGATCTGCACACCGCCGCGGTGCACAGAACCAACCTGCCTCAGCTCAGAGCCAACCTGGATGACCCGCTAAGCAGCGCCATGGCCCAGGCGTTCGGTGCGCCAGTGGTAATCAACGCCTCGACCCGTGATGGCTCACTCAGGGCGGTGGCTCAAGCCGCAGGAATTCCTGTGCTCACATTTGAGGGAGGCGAGGCGCTCAGATTCGATAGCGGCGCCATCAGCATGGCCGTCAAGGGGAGCATCAGGGTCATGCGTCACCTGGGGATGCTGCCCTCACGTCGCCGCAGCCAACCCAAACCCATGGTAGTGGCCTGCGCCACCTCCTGGGTGCGCGCGGCACAGGGTGGCATCATCCGCTCCCAGGTGGCTTTGGGCGCCAAGGTCAAGGAGGGCTCGGTGCTGGCGAAGATCGCTGCTCCCTTGGGCCATGATGAATTTACATTGCTGGCACCCAAGGAGGGGATCGTCATAGGCCAGCACACTTTGCCCCTGGTCAACGAAGGCGATGCCCTGTTCCACGTGGCCTATTTTGAACAACAGCAAGTTGAGGAAGCGTTGGCTCAGATCGACTCCCTGCTCGACGAAGAGCCCAACCGAGGGATTATCTATGACATAGATGAACCAGGATTGACCTGACTTTCAGGGATAAGGAGAAAAGCGGTGCAATAGATCCTAGCTAGGATGTTGATTCTGGCTTACGCCGCCGTCGGGAAATAGTCGCCCACGCCAATGAAAACTACGGACTAAGCAGGCCCATTAAAGCCTTTCGGGTGTGCTACCTTGTGAGGGAGGTCAATATGCTGCTCAAATCTGGTAAATTATTCTTTATCGAAACTATCGACTACTATTGCCCCCATAGATGCAGGCATTGAAATAATGATAACTCGTTTTAGTGCTACTAGTGGTTCTGATAGTAGCGGTAACTTATCGATACAAAATAGTACTAACATTACAACCATAGCTGTTATGAGATAAGCAACCACTATACGAAGAATAAAAACCAATTTACGCTCAGAAACATTACGTTGAAACACACTTTCGTAGGTGTATAACGTAAGAAACACAACTGACAAACTGAACAACATTGAAAGGTTGATGATTGGTAAGGTCTCGCCTAATCGCCAGGCTTCTTCAGAAAATGAAATTGGAACAGCAAGAGCAAATGCCCCAACAAATATTTGACTCGCATCTTCAAAATTAAAGCTATATTTCACCGTAGACTCCGGACATTTACTTAACAGCTCTCTTTATGCGGCAATTTTCAGCCTTTCACCCGGGAAACTCTTGCCGCATATCTGATGGTTTTAGCAGTGAGTCGGCAAAGCATTTGTAATGTATCAATGGATTAGATCAGGATCAACGCCCTTAGCCGCTTGCTTTTCAGCGCGAAAGACGACAACGTTATGTGTAGTAAACATTACTGACCAGTTCTGGTGCCAAAAGCATGGGCCTGACCCAGTTGAACCTAGAAGAGTCTCATTGGGCGGCGTTAGACGTCGCATTACAATCATTTACGTCCACAAAATGCTGAATATCAATAACGGTAGTGTCAAGGTTCCCGGAACTCGGTAGCGCTTACGCACTAACTTAAATCAAAGATCTCGTCTCGTATCAATTGCAGAAGTAAGAGTAGGGAACAGAAACTTCAACCAATGCTCAACCACAGGTTGGGGCGCAAAAGAGCTAAAGTTGGGCCGTGGGTTCGCCGATGTGACTTTGTAATCAGGCTGACATTCTGAGGCCACTGTCACTTTCAAAGAAATTATTGATAAACCAAGGGCTTGTGAAGCCAACAAGGCTGCTCGTTTGATAACCGGGTGCAAACGTTCAGTAACATCTTCAATGCGGCTGGTTGACTTTACTGAAGTGGCTTGATGCGGATGCTGTTCACCTGACTCTATGAGGCGCTCTCCAACCTTGGCTGCAAACACATCGTTGCCGATGACCAACACATCTAACTCTTGTCCAAAAATGCTCTCTCGAGCCACCCAGCTAGTCTTACTGCTCTTAACTAGATGCCAGGCCTCTTCCAGTTCGGCCTCAGTTTTCAATCCGAATAAACCCTGCTCATTATCAATGTCAGCTGCGGGCAACAGATCTATTGACCTGAAGGTCTCTAAAAGCGTCAATAATTCCGTTATCGAAGAGAGTAATCGCTGTGTCGGTACAGCAACATCAAAGCTCTTCAATAGTGAATTGCTAACTTGACGATCTTGACAAGACTCCAAGGCAACCGCGCTAGTCAGTTCAGAGAGCGATCCCATACAGAGCACTGACTGCCCAGCCCACTTCAATGAAAACAGCTCCCTACTAGCATCGTTGATCTGTACCGAGATTCCTAGTCGGCGGGCTTGATCAACCAGAGAATGGGTATTGGAACTGAGAGAGCTAAACTCGCACTCTGCTTCGCTTGTGAATAGTGGCTCATTGACCGCATTTCGATTCTTAACTGAGTAAACTGGAACACGTACAAACCCCATTTGCTCGGCCAATGAGCAATCGTCAAGTTCGTCATGCACTATCGACCAGTCCAGAAAATTACGGCCTTTCGTACCAAACTGTTTTGCCAGTTTCGCCATTAATCCGATGGCGACTCCAGTTACAGGAGGATTCTTAATAACGGCAAGCGACCAAGCGCTTGCGCCATTTTCAGGATCGTCGAATGCTAATTTATGGTCAATGCCGAAAACACACCCTAGTAATTGCCCCGTCTCTTCATCTTCTGCAATAAGCACGGACAACGCGGGTTCAGCAAACATCCTGTGAGTAAAATCTTCACCGAGATCCACCCGGCCCAAATCGAGCAATAATTTGTTTAGATTATATTCATCCCAACTTCCCATCATGGGGCGGATTCGCAACCGGGAAGACTCAAAAGCCTCCGGCTTAGGGTCTGACAAGTCGAGACGGTAAGTCAGCGAAGGGTCAATAAACAGTTTGTGTGGTGCTTTAGAAACCAGAATCTGGGGTTCCCTACAGTAGAACACCACATCTGACTGCGATAGATCTTCTTCGCTAAGGTGTTTTATCAACGCCTGGTGATCCGCGAAAGTGTGGCCAAACAAGACTCGCCCCCAGCCACAGTGAACCCGAGCCCTGCTTTTCATTACGCTCTTAGGCAGCTTAGGGGGCTCCCCCCAATGTTTAAGAGACGCCATTGATTGTATATCCACCGGGAGATTTTCTACTTTACCCATAAACTATTCCTTTTTGATTGCAATACCTACTGGCTGATAGCACCCCGCAATCTAGCTAGGCGTTACTCGGCACGATCAATAAGGTTACAGCTCTAATCATTGAAAATCAAAAACGCTTGCCAGCAAAGTATAAATCCTTTGAAATTCAGTGACTAGGAGTCGCATTGCATTTTCATTTCTACGAATATATCATTTGAGAACTATGCAATATTTCCACTGGAGTTACAATGAGACGAATTCTCTTCTCCATTCTTCTACTGGTTGTCGTTCTTTTGTTCAGTCACCCCTTGTTGGCAGATCCAGAGGCTCACATCAGCGAGCAGGATGTGCATAACACCGTCAATCAACTGGAAAAGCCACTCTACAGTCCATTTGTAGAGCGCTACCTTCTAGATGAGGTTAAGTCACTGAGAACCGAGTTGCAGGCCCAAAGATCAGAGTTCATCAGCGAGCTGAATAAAAAGCAGATGGCTCTTGCAAGCCACTCTGTTACCTATGCAACAGATACAGTGACCTACTTCTTTTATCTGGTGGCAGGAGCCTCATCGCTACTGGTGTTGGTCGGCTGGACCTCCATCAGAGACATCAAAGACAAAGCCTTAACTATGACTGATCAGGAAGTGACCAAATTGATCAGCCGCTATGAAAAACGCCTCAAAAGCGTAGAGGAGAAAATGAATGCCAAGGAGAAGCTGATATCTGAGAACAAGAGCGAATTGGAGCGAACTAACGAAGTTCACTCGTTATGGCTGAGAGCTAGCCAGGAAGTCAGTGAAGAACAGAAAATTACTATCTATGACCAAATCCTTCAGTTGCGTCCTGACGATGTAGAGGCACTTACCTATAAGGCAGACTCCGCTCTTGAACTCAGAGAACCCAAATGGGCAATCAACCTGTGTCGTCAAGCTTTACAGATAGACCCTGAAAATGGCCATGCCTTCTATCAATTAGCCTGTGCTTCATCTGCGCTCGGTGAATTGGAGGAGGCTTCTCAACATTTACAACGTGCTATCGAGATCTCATCAGACTACCTGGGGTACGCAGACACCGATCCACAATTGCTTCCACTTGCTGAAAGTGGCCGACTTACGGGGTTAACCATTAACTCACCTGAATAACAATCAAGTTTTACGTTTCAGTGATCGTCACAGGTGTCCGCTGATAATATAGTTTGATCAATATCTGGTGGTTCTTTGGGATCTTCACTTCTACTTCATGAGGGAGGTTTGATCACTTTGTCCGTCTCACTCTTGCCCAATGCTCGGATGACCGACAATAAAGTCTGATTACTTTACGTCTTGCACACGAGTTCGAATGGCTCGAAACGCCACAAAGGGGTCATTGGTGTCCACTAAAGCGGGTCAACTTCAAGTCACTCTTAAACAGTTTGTTATATTGGTTTTTCTACGCTCAGGAATGCTTCTCCTACTTCTTTTACATAGTTCTCAATAATTTTCATAAATATCGCTGAGTCACTGTAATCTAGACCACTATCGTTATCTTCTATATAAGTTGTCAGAAAAACAGACGTAATTTGAGCTAAAGCAATTGCCGTAAAATGAGCTGGCTCTGTAAGCCCAGAGTTAGACTGACCACAAAGTAACAAGTCTTCTTTAGCTTCTCTCATTGCGTACAGGGAAGCCATTTCATAATAGTCAGCATGCACATTGCGACTTGCTAGTTTGTAATTATGAGACCATTTATCTAACTCAACGAACTCTCTTAGCTTATCGATTTTCTTGTAACCTGTATGCTCCCTAGCCCAGTGCCAGCCTGAATTACCTTTTGTGATGCTGTGTTTAAGTTGAGCGTATGATTCTGCCTCTTGCTCAGAGAAGGTTTCTTGTCCCATCGCGTCAGCGTTTTTTCGATGCTCCTCAACTCCCTCTGCCGTTTGTACCATGCCATGCTTAATATAATCAATGGCAGCGGCACGACCGCACTTTTTAATAACTAAACACGTAACAACCATTTCATATAAAGTCCGCCAACGCGCCAATGCTGCATCCGGGTAACCCCCCTCTAACAAGTGAATGATTTCCCCTGTTATGCGACACGCGTGAGCGTGCTGTCTCATGAAAACACCTATCAACTCGTCAGTTTCGTATTTAGGTATCTTAATAAATTGCTGTCGAAAGTTCATACCCGCCTGTAAGCAGGTTTCTCTTAGTGCATGAAGTTTGCTAAAACCTAGATTCCAACGTTCACGATTTCTTTTTAAGAAAGCATCATGTTCTAACATAATACGTTTAACTTTCTCTTCTTCTTGCATATTTGCATTTTCAATCAAGATCGATGATGCAAGCTCAATGACACAATCACAATTAACTTTACTGTCACTTTCTCGGATCTTTTCTTCCGCAACCCTCAATAGTTCCTCAAACAACTTCAACTCCTAAATACCAATATAACGCCATTCCTAAAACATTTATCCTGTTGAAGAATTCATTGGCCTCCTTGTTCAATACGCTCTATTGATTTTGTTATATCGTCTCGTTTTGAGTCAATTGATTGAAGATTTTTTAATGCCTTTAGTGCAGGCTCTTTAAGTAATTCATGCTTGAGAGCAAGCAAGGTTATTGATTCTATCGCTGCATCTTGTGAAGCACCACCTACAGATGAAGTGACGATGGCTTTATCTAAGTCAATTTTCCCTGTCTGGCTTTCTTTGATTAAGTGGGCAACCATAGTTTCAGATAGGAAATCATCTTTTCTCGCGTGGACTGTTTCAACCAATTTTGTGAATAAGTTCATCAACTTAATTTGAGACTCTATTTCAGCAGCTTTTTTTAACCTAACTTCTGCGTTAATTTTTAGCCTTATTGTAGAAAATGACTTCCAGATACCAACAACTATCGCAATCAAAGCAGCCATAGGTGTAACGTTAGAAATTATCTCAGACAACATTTTTAAGCACTCCACTATACTTCTCCATAGGGTTAAGAACTTAATATTTGGCAAATCGCCACCTTTCTCCCTGATCGAACCTATCGCATACCTGCACGGTATGGCAGCGTGTTATGCGCAGTTTTTCAAATGTATCAGTGCATTAAATGGTGATCAACCACCTTGAATGTTCTATTGTCAACACGAAAGACAGCTCTGTTTTCTACAAAAGGCGGCAACGTCAGGCGTGGTAGATACCAATGACCGGAATTGGCGCCATTGCAGCCATTGACCAGCCGCCACACAGGTGAGATTTAACAGACACCCGTCGCAGTGCGCCGTTAACGCTGGCAGGCCAATAGCCCCGGCAGAAGCATCAATGGTATAGTGTCGGCAAGAATCACCAATGAGAACGCCGATGGCCGTAATCCCTAAGAACTATGCCTCGCTGGAGCAAGGCTACCGTGATAAAGCCCTGAAACTGTTTCCCTGGGTGTGTGGCCGCTGTGCCCGTGAGTTTGTCTACTCCAACCTGCGGGAACTGACGGTGCACCACATCGATCACGACCACACCAACAACCCCAATGACGGCTCCAACTGGGAGTTGCTGTGCCTGTATTGCCACGATCATGAGCACTCCAAGTACACCGATGCGGCTCAGTACGGCTCCACCGTCGAAGCCGGCGCCGATCTCAAGCATGAGGCCGCCACCAGCAACCCCTTCGCCAATCTCAAGGCAATGATGGAAAAGAAAAACGGCTAACCGGCCGTTATTGCGGCGCGTTCAGTGGAATACGAACGCGCCCGTTGCTGCACAGCAGTCGCCGTGACGCCAGCAACAACGACACCGCCGCCGATACCGACACCATCACCAAAATCGCCACCATGATGACAATCTGGTATTTGATCGCCACCATGGGGTCGGTGCCACCCAGAATCTGACCGGTCATCATCCCCGGCAACGACACCAATCCGGTGGTACTGATGGTCGCCAGCAGCGGCGCCATCGACTGGCTCAGCGCCGATTGCAAAAATGGTTGCACCGCCTGCGCCGGTGTCGCCCCCAGCACCAACGCCCCCTGATACTCGCCCTGACGTTCGCCAAGCGCCGTCACAAACCGTTGCAGGGCCATAATGTTGCCACTGAGGCTGTTGCCCAGCAGCATGCCGGCCATGGGGATCAGGTACTGGGCATTGTAAAACGGCTCCGGCCTCACCAACCCCAGCACCATCACAAACAACACCGGTACCAACGCCAGCCCCAGGCCCAATATCACCGGCATCAATGCCAGTGACCGCGGCAGGTGAGTCTTGCTGACCACCGAGGACGCGCCAATGAGCACCATCGCCAGCAACCACAACAGGTTCAGTGCCAGACTGTCCAGATCAAACAGAAACTGCAGATACAGGCCCACCAGAACCAACTGAGCCACCATGCGCATCACCGCCCAGGCGCCCTCCCTGCCCATCGACAGCCGAAAGTGGCGATTGATCCACGCCGGCACCAATAAGATGGAGAGAAACAGCAGCAGTTGCCACCAGGCAATGTCGATAACGCCGGCCATGTAAATCGGTTTCCTGTACGTATAAAGAGGTAAGCGATGGGGAGGTCTTGGCTATTGAAGCAGTTGCCGCAGGTAAAAAGCAATTGAATTTACACCAGCCTGACCCAAGATTAATAAAGTATCGACAGCAGGTTAGTGAAAGTCAGTTGCGACAATACCGGTCTGTATTGTAAGCATTCACGCCATTTTCTTAACCAGGAACGCCGAGTTGCCATGACCCGAGACTACTCGATACTGCAAAGCATTAAGATCAGCGTGTTGTTTATCACCGCCTTGTGGGGCGTGCTGGTGCTCGACAGCCTGTTCAGCCTGCACCTGGGTCACCTTGGGGTGTACCCCAGAGTCGAAATGGGGCTGATAGGCATCGTCACCGCACCGCTGATCCACGGCCACGCGGAGCATCTGGCGGCCAACAGCCTGGGGCTGCTGGTACTGGGGTCGGCACTGATCTATGGCTATCCGAGATCACGTTGGCCGGTGATCATCATCATCTGGCTGGCATCGGGGTTTGGCGTGTGGCTGTTCGGCCGTTCCAGTTTCCATTTTGGTGCCAGCGGCCTCACCCACGGGCTGTTTTTCTACCTGTTCTTTATCAGCCTGCTGAGGCGAGACAGGCGCTCCATCGCCTTGATGATGATCGCCTTTTTCATGTTTGGCGGCATGTTGATGAGCATCTTTCCCAGGGATCCGGACATCTCATTTGAATACCACCTGTTTGGTGGGCTTGCGGGTCTAGGCTGTGCGTTGGCGTTTCGCAATTGGGATCCCCTGCCCGAGACCAAACACTACTCGTGGGAAAATCAGACCGACGGCAACGACGACGATGCCATCGGCGATCTCTGGCAGCAGTCACCCGAAGAGGTTGCAGCCCGGCGCGACGATGCCGACAAACCGGGCCCGAAGGCCTAACTAGGCGGGCTCTGCGTCAGTCTCCAGCGACGGTTCAACCGTCTTGGCATCGTCGGCGCCCAACCACTCCACCACCAAGTTGGTAAAGCGCTCGGGTTCTTCGGCCATGACCCAGTGGCCAGTGGGAAACGCCTCAACCCGGTTGCCGGCTTTGGCGGCCATCTCCGCCTCCCATTTACGGGAGTGGAAGGTCACCTTCTTGTCGGCGCCATAGATGAACAGCAACGGACACTCCACTTTAAGCGGCAACACCCCCAGCGGCTTTTTGGTCAGGGTATGGCTCCACTTCCACCAGTAGGAATAGGTCATGCCGCTGTGAATGCTGGCCGGCTCGCCCGGTGCCTTCAATATCGACGCCATCTTACGGGTCATGGCATCACCGATGCCGCCGCCGATGTTCCAGGCGGTCGCCAGCCACAGTTGATAGCCGGCAATAAACAGCTTGGCCTTGGTGGGGATCTCATGATCCCGGGAACCGGCGTCGCCGATGTCCACCGCCACGATGCGTTTCACCCGTGAACTATGGCGCAGGTAGTATTGATAACCGAAGACACAGCCCCAATCGTGAATCAGCAGCGTCACCGGCTTGTCCGGGCTGACGGCATCGACAATGGCGGCGATCTGGTCAATCAAAGCCTGCAGATCATACATCCTGCGAACGTGGGCCCGATCGTAGCCCGGCAAGGTAAAGCGAATGCAGCGATGATTCGCCTGCAGCGCCTCCACCTGACGGTCCCACAGCCTGTGGGTGTCCGGCCAGCCGTGGATCATCACCACGGTGTCATCGCCCTGCCCCTGTTCCAGCACTTCAATGCCATTAACGTGAATTCGTTTTTCCATTATTCCGTTCCCTGCGACACATTAGAGTTATTACTCTAATTCCATTGTGGCTACTAAACCTTGATCTGGATTAGATTCGCCAGTGAAAAAACACAACCAATATCACACCCTTACGCCGGATACAAAAAAGGCGGCCCGCGGCCGCCTGTTTGCATGACTGAGCCCTTAACGGGTCAAAAACCACTCAAAGTGGCTGTGACTCTTGAGCGCCTTGGTCGAGCCTTTCAAGCTGAAGGGATAGCCGCACAGCTTAAAGCTGCCACGGCGGGCAATCTGCCGAATCAAGATCTCGGTATCCATCGGCGAAAACGTCGCTAAGTAAAAGCCGTCGGCTTCCACGTCCACTCGATAGGGGCGGTAGGCACTGTCGTCATTGAACACCAGTTCGGCGCAACTGGTATCGCCCTTTGCGGTCTCCAGCGACCACAGTTCGCCAACGGGGGCATCGTCCCCCTGCCAGCGCACGCTTAAGGTGCCGTTGTCCAGCCACAGCCAGTACTGATCCGGCATCTCCAGAATCGCCTCGGCTCTGGGTTTCACCACTTCCGACTCAGGGGCGACTTCGGGCTGGCTGACGCTGTCGCTGCTCTGCTCCGCCTCCCAGTTCAGCTGGCCGGCCCAAGGCACCAGCATCGCCGTCACCAGCAGCAGCGCCACTGCGGCTTTCAGTGCCAGCGGCAACTTCAGCAGCGCCCCGAAGGAGCGACGCCACAGCGTCAGGTACAGCTGATGGGCGTCTGGCAGTTCATCCTGTACCGCAGCGGTAACCGACGGCGGCGTTTCCAGTGCCTCGCCCCCGATCAGCGACGGCTCAACCCGGCGGGAATACAGCGCATCGCCACGGTCATTGGCCATCATCGGCCCATGATAGCCCCCGATCATGCCGTCGCCGTCGCCCTTACCGGGGCGAATCGCCAGTTGGGCGGTGGCCAGCAACCACACCAGCGCCATGATGATAAATACCGTCATGGTCAGGTAGGGCAACGCCACCAACAACACCATTGAGGTCGCTACCGGCGCCACGACCGGCCAGCCCGTTAGCCTGGCATCACGGCCCCGGCGCCAGGCAGACTCCTTGAGCACAGGGTACAGCAACAGCGCCACCAGCAACGCCACATAGGGCGCCACCAGAGGCAATGCCAGAAACAGACTGATGATCACCAGAGACGCAAGCAAGCCGCCAGCCTGAATGGCAACAAACCGAAGCGGGTTGTCCTGACCCTGATGGCAAAAAAGAGTTTTCAATGAGGTTCCCAAAGCACTGTCCAAACTACCCCTACAAGGGTACCGAAATCTGGCAAAACTGTCAGTGCAAAATGTCACCAGTCAATGTTTCAGGCCGCTGTGGCCGCTTTCAG
The DNA here is from genome assembly GCF_000425405.1 of Ferrimonas kyonanensis DSM 18153. Classification (GTDB taxonomy): domain Bacteria; phylum Pseudomonadota; class Gammaproteobacteria; order Enterobacterales; family Shewanellaceae; genus Ferrimonas; species Ferrimonas kyonanensis. Next base: position 98,804 of record NZ_KE384369.1, read on the forward strand.
AGGAACAATTTCGGCAATTGGCGCCGGTGCGGTTTGTACAACTACACTTACAACTTATTGCTTCATTGAGGATTTGTATGTTCAAAGCCTGGCTTTTAATCCTGTGTCTGCTCAGCCCATCCATCGCCGCCGACCCTCAGGTGGCGCCGCTACCGGCCACCCCCAGCGACGACACTTTTGCCGATGTCTGGCCCATCATGGCGTCACCGATGACCGGCGACCTCGATGCCATGATCGCTCGGGGAGAGATTCGAATCCTGACCACCTTCAGTCTCGGCTGGTATTACATCGATGGCGGCCACCCGATGGGCATCACCTATGAAAATGGCCGTAATTTCGAAGCCTTTGCCCGCCGCATTCTGGGCGCGCCGGCCAAACTGCTGAAAGTCACGCTGATCCCGGTGCGCCGTGATCAGCTTATCCCCTACCTGATGCAGGGCTACGGCGATCTGATCTTTGCCAACCTCACCATTACCGAGCGTCGCCAGAGCCAGATCGCGTTCTCGGCGCCGGTCAGTGACGACACTCAGGAGCTGATCGTAACCACCGACCAGTTCGGCAAAGCCACCACCTTGCACCAGCTGGCCGGGAAACGGATCACCGTTCGCCGTGAATCGAGTTATTACGACAGCCTGATGGCCATGAACGAACGGCTGAAACGCAAGGGCCGTCAGGAGATACAGATAGAACTGGCGGATCCCCGGCTGGAGGACGAAGACCTGCTCAAGTTCGTCAGCAGCGGTGTGTTGGGGGCCACCGTCATCGACAAGCATAAACTGCCGGTGTGGTTAAAACGCTACCCCAACCTGGTCACCCTCGACGCTGTGCCGCTTCGAAGTGGCGGTCATGTCGCCTACGGCCTTCGCAAAAACAGCCCGCAGTTGCAATCGCTGATAGATCGTTATGCCACCACCTATCGCTCCGGCGGTCACACGGTTAACGTGCTTCACCATCGCTTCCTACAAAACGATCGCTGGCTGACCCATGCCCGTTCTTCCAACAACCTCGACACCCTGGCCCAGTTGCAGACCTGGTTCGAGACCTACGGCGAACAGTATCATTTCGACTGGGTGCTGCTGGCCTCGTTCGCCTACCAGGAGTCAAAATTCAAACAGACCGCACGCAGCAGTGCCGGTGCGGTGGGGATCATGCAGGTGCTGCCCTCCACGGCCGCCGACAGGCGGGTGGCCATCAAAAACATTCATGAACCAGAAAACAACATCCACGCCGGCACCAAGTACCTGTCGGTGATTCGAAGTAGCTACTTTGATGACGAGGCCCTGACCCCGTTTAACCAGATGATCTTTAGCATCGCCGCTTACAACGCTGGCCCCAACCGCATCAATCGACTTCGGCAACAGGCGGCCCAGCGGGGGCTGGATCCCAATCGCTGGTTTGGCAATGTTGAGTATCTCGCCGCTGCCCGAATCGGTGCCGAAACCGTTAACTACGTGGCCAACATCTATCGCTATTACATTGTATACAAGCGAGGCCTAAGCGAACTTGGGCAGAAGCGTCAATTGCAGCGCGCCATGGAGGGAACGGGCAACAGCGGCAATTTGCCCTAAACTGATAGACAGCATCACTGACAACAATAGTGAATAAAACCAATAAGGAGCGGCTTTGATTCCAGTTGGGGACGACAGCAAAGCGCCAGCGACATTCAAGCCGTGGCTACCCGGCTTGCTGCTGCTGTGCCCCACTGCCCTGGCCTCCTCCGTTAACCCCAATCAATGCCAACCGGAACAGGTGGTGATCACCACCAACAATGTGTTTGAGCAGCAGGAGAGTGGCTTTACCTGGATTCACGAGTGGGCCAACTGGCTGCACCCGGTTACCCGCACCGTCACCGTCGAGGACCAGATTCAAGGCTTCGACCTGTGCAGTGCCGACGAAGACCTCTATGAGGTGGAGCGCCACCTGAGAGAGCTGAGCTACCTGCGCAGCGCCACGGTCACCCGCAAAGTCGACGCCGGCGAAGAGCGGCTGGTGGTGGAAACCTGGGACACCTGGTCTCTGCTGCCCAAATTTGACTTCTCCCGTCAGGGGGGCGAGTCCAAGTTCGGCATCGGCATCATCGAGTCCAACCTGCTGGGGTTCGGCGCCCAGACCGAACTGGCCTACTTCTCCGAGACCGGTCGCACCGGCTACGTCTTCGATCTGCAGACCGGTTTGTTTCAGGGCAACCACCTCTCCGCCCGCGTCACCCTGATCGACTCCGACGACGGCGAACGCCAGTTCCTGCAGCTGAAACGGCCGTTTTACTCCATGGACAGCCGCTGGGCCGGTAACCTGTCTCTGGACCAGGAGCAGCGCGAGGATCAGGTCAAACAGGGGGGCGACACCATCAACGAGTTTGCGGTGGAGCTGGACAACCACGACGTGTCTCTCGGCTGGTCTGACGGCCGGGTCGGCGATCATACCCTTAGATGGCAACTGGGGTTTCACTATTGGGATCAACGTTTCGCGGCCATCGACGACACCACGCTGGTGCCCGATGACCGCAAACAACAGCAGTTGTGGTTGCAACTCGGGTTGCTGGAAGACCACTACGCCGAGGTGTATAACCTCTACCTCATCAACAAGGTGGAAGACGTCAACTTTGGCATCAACAGCTGGCTGCGTCTGGGCTGGGACTTTGAGCACGGCGCGCCGGCACTGACCACCGGCTTTCAGCGGGGCCATCAGATAAATGGCCACCAGCGCTGGTTCTACTCCCTGTACCTGCAAACCGACCCCATCGACGGCGATCGCTATCGAACCCTGGCCAGTGCGCGCACCGAATGGTTTCATGCCCTCGCCGACCAATGGGCGTGGTTTAACAAACTGGAGTTAATCGCCAGCCACAACCAGTACCTGGACGAGCCGGTGGCGCTGGGAGGAGATACGGATCTGCGCGGCTACCCGGTGCAGTTTCAACACGGCGACCATACCGCCCTGATGAGCAATGAGCTGCGCTACTACCCGGGCATCACCTGGTACCAGCTGCTGGAAGTGGGCGGAGTGGTGTTCTGGGATCTGGGCCGCACCTTTGGTGACACCCCCTACCAGGAAGAGAATACCGAGTTGCTGCAGAGTGTCGGCATCGGCATGCGCCTCTACTCCTCCCACTCCAGCAACAACGTCATTCACATGGACCTGAGCCACCCCATCACCGACCAACAGGGGGTCGACAACATCGAATGGCGGCTGCAGGTCCGCAGCTACTTCTAGTTCAGGCCGGACACCACTTCGGCGGCCTGTCGAATGGCACGCTTGGCATCCAGCTCCGACGCCAACTCGGCGCCGCCCACCAGAATGTAAGGGATCTGCGCCGCTTCCAGATCGGGCACCAGGCCGCGATTGGACTCCTGGCCGGTACAGAGCACCACGTGATCCACCTCCAGCACCTTGTCCTGATCGTCGTGGCGAATGTGCAGGCCCTTATCGTCTACTTTCAGGTACTCCACCCCAGACATCATGGTCACGCCACGATCCTTAAGCACGGTACGGTGGATCCAGCCGGTGGTCTTGCCCAGCCCTTTGCCGGGCTTGGTGGTTTTGCGCTGCAGCAGGGTAATGTCACGGGCCGATTCAAAGGCGGTGCTGTCCCGTTCGGTCAGGCCGCCGCCTTCGGTGTAATCCGGGTCTACGCCCCACTGCTTCAACCACACCTGGGGATGCAAGGTGGCAGATTCATGGGCCTCAGACAGGTATTCGCCCATATCAAAGCCGATACCACCGGCCCCCATCAAGGCCACTTTTTTGCCCACTTCTACCTCGCCATTGAGCACCTGCTGGTAGGTCACCACCTTCTGATGATCCACACCCTCGAGCTTTGGCACTCGCGGGGTCACCCCGGTGGCCAGCAACACATGGTCAAACGCCTTCAGGGTGTCGGCGTCGGCAGGACAGCCCAGCTTCACCTCTACACCGAGGCGATTCAGGCGTTGACGGAAATAATCCAGCGATGCGGTAAATTCCTCTTTGCCCGGGATCTTACTGGCAAGATTGAACTGGCCGCCCAGGGTATCGCTCTTTTCAAACAGGGTTACACTGAAGCCACGCTCGGCGGCATAACAAGCACTGGACATGCCCGCCGGACCGGCGCCCACCACCGCCACCCGCTTACCAGAAGCGGTCGGCTCCAGTTTCAGCTCGGTTTCGTAACAGGCAAAGGGGTTCACCAGGCAGGTGGCCCGCTTCAGAGAGAAGGTATGATCCAGGCAGCCCTGGTTGCAGCCGATGCAGATGTTGATGTCTTCCGCTTCATCTCGGGCCGCCTTGTTAACGAACTCCGCATCCGCCAACAACGGCCGGGCCATGGACACCATGTCTGCCTGACCACTGGCCAGAATCCCTTCGGCCACTTCCGGGGTATTGATGCGGTTGGTGGCCACCAGAGGCACGCTGACCTCCTTGCGCATGCGTTCGGTGATGAAAGAGAATGCCGCGCGCGGCACGCTGGTGGCAATGGTGGGAATGCGGGCTTCGTGCCAACCGATGCCGGTGTTGATGATGGTGACGCCGGCTTGTTCCAGCCACTTGGCCAGTTGCACCACCTCCTGCCAGTCATTGCCGCCTTCGACCAGATCCAGCATCGACAAACGGAAGATAATGATAAATTCGGGGCCGACTGCCTCACGAATCGCTCGCACTACTTCCAGCGGGAACTTCGCCCGCGCTTCGATTTCGCCGCCATACTCATCGGTACGCTTGTTGGTGCGGTTACACAAAAACTGGTTCAGCAGATAGCCTTCGGATCCCATCACCTCGACACCGTCATAACCGGCTTTCTGAGCCAATTTGGCCGAGCTTGCGTAGTCTTTTACCGTACCTTTGATCTGGCGAACACTGAGCTTGCTGGGCTTGAACGGGTTGATGGGCGCCTTGATCTTGCTGGCAGAGACACTGAAGGGGTGGTAGCCATAGCGGCCGGCGTGCAGTAACTGCATGCAGATTTTGCCCCCCTCCTGGTGCACGGCATCGGTGATTTTGCGGTGACGGGACACCTGCCAGGGGAACGACAACTGACTGGAGTGCGGCGCCAGACGACCGCGAAAGTTCGGGGAGATCCCCCCGGTAACGATGAGGCCTACGCCGCCTCGCGCCCGTTCTGCGAAGAAGGCAGCCAATTTATCGAAGCCGCCCTTCTCCTCTTCGAGCCCGGTGTGCATGGAGCCCATTAAGACGCGGTTTTTCAATGTGGTGAAGCCCAAATCCAGGGGCTCTAACATGTGCGGGTAAGACATCGCTCTACCTTTAAACATCCATTTAAAACAGGTGTCCAGATTACCTTGGGGTGATCAAGATCACAACACTTGTATAGGTGTTTGAATAAAAAGGGTTACAATTGAGTCATGCAACTCGCGGAAGGGTTTTGTAGCATACGCACTGATGCTATCAGAACATTGTTCCGCCTGTCGGCAGCCAAACCAGCCCTGACAGGCGAAGCACAAAACCGGCCAGCACCATTTATTGGCCGTATTTTAGAAAAGGATTGCGACACCTATGTCTCAAAAACGACCGTTGTTGGTAAGAATATTCCGTTTTATCTGGTCCGCCTTTAACGGCATTCGCCGAACCATCATCAACATTGTGTTCTTCGGCCTGCTGGCCGCCATTGTCATTGGCATGAGCCAGGACAAGGCACCGACCGTACCGGAAGGCGCCGCGCTGGTGCTGAACCTGAACGGCAACCTGGTCGAGCAGAAGAAAGATCTCGACCCAATGCAACTGCTGGCCCGCCAGGATGACGACCAAGAGCAGGAGATCCTGCTCGACGACTTGCTGATGACCATCGACGAAGCCGCCAGTGACGACCGCATCTCCGCCATCGTGCTGCGTCCCGGCGGTGTGGCCGGCGGCATTGCCAAACTGCAACAGGTAGGCGAAGCATTGCAAGCCTTCCGTGCCAGTGGCAAACCGGTCATCGCTCAGTCCGGCTGGTACAGCCAGAACCCCTACTTCCTGGCCAGCTACGCCGATGAAATTCAGCTCAACCGCAGCGGCATGGTGTCCATCGAAGGCATGGGCATGTACCGCCTGTTCTACAAAGAGCTGCTGGACAAAATTGGGGTGAAAACCCACCTGTTTCGGGTCGGCAAGTACAAGTCGTTTGCCGAGAGCTATACCCTGAACGAAATGTCCGAACCGGCCAAAGAGGCCAACCGTGCCCTGCTTGGCGATATCTGGGGCCACTACAAATCCACCATTCACGCCAACCGCGACCTGCAAGACGGTCTGTTTGATCGCAACCTCGACCAGCTGGAAGCGGCCCTGAAGGCCTCCAACGGCGACTTCAGTCAGTACGCCTTCGACAACGGCCTGGTGGACTCGCTGATGACCTCGGTCGAGATGCGCGACGCCCTGATTGAACGCTTCGGCACCCTGGCGGAAGACGACAGCAAGTTTAACGGCATCGGCTGGCAAGACTATCTGAGCCAGATTCCACCAAAACTGGACCTGTTGACCAGCGACACTCAGGTGGCCGTAGTGGTGGCCCAGGGCACCATTTTGCCTGGCAACCAACCTCCGGGCACCGTCGGCGGCAACTCTATGGCCAAACTGCTGCGTGAAGCCCGGGAAGACGCCAAGATCAAAGCCGTGGTGATTCGCGTCGACAGCCCCGGCGGCAGCGTGTTTGCTTCGGAGCAGATTCGCCAGGAGATCCTGGCTCTGAAACAGGCCGGCAAGACCGTGGTCTCCTCCATGAGTTCGGTGGCGGCTTCCGGCGGCTATTGGATCTCGGCCAACACCGATCGCATCTATGCCATGCCATCGACGGTCACTGGCTCCATCGGCATCATCGGCATGATTCAAACCTTTGAAGACACCGCCGCCACCGTTGGCGTCAACATGGATGGTGTCGGCACCACCGAGATGTCCGGTTTGAACGTGTTCTCACCACTGCCAGAACAGTTCAAGTCCATCATGCAGATGAATCTGGATAAGGGCTATCGCGACTTCATCGAGCTGGTCTCAACGGCCCGAGGTCTGGATCTGGATCAGGTCGAATCACTGGCACAAGGCCGGGTCTGGAGCGGCATCGCCGCCAAAGAGCTGGGGCTGGTGGACGAGCTGGGCGATCTGGATGACGCAATTGCCGGCGCCGCCGAACTCGCCGGACTGGAGAGCTTTGATACCGTGGTGATCGAGCAACCGGTCAGCCCAGAGCAGGAGTTTCTGCGCGAGTTTCTCGGCAGTGCCGGTATCGAACTGCCCAGTGGCGGCCCCAGCCTGTTGTCTCAGCTGAAACAGCAGTTGCTGGCGCCATTGGAGCAGCGGTTGTCGCTCACCGATCCGGCCAACACCTACCTGTTGTGCCTGGAGTGCGGTGAGTTGTAATCACAATCTCAGCGTTTAACAAAGGCCTCCGTTCGGAGGCCTTTTTGCTATCTTGAAGAGGCGCGCTATAATCCGCCCATTCTCGCTAAGGCCTCTGACAATAATGACAAAAAAACGAATCTACATCGCCTATACCGGCGGTACCATCGGCATGCAGAAAACCGACCAGGGCTACGCCCCGACCGCCGGCTTTCTGACCCAGCGAGTCAAGGCCAACCCGGAATTTCAGCGCCCGGAGATGCCGGAGTTCGCCATTACCGAGTACTCAGACCTGATGGACTCGGCCAACATGACCCCACAAGACTGGCAGATCATCGCCGACGACATTCGCGACCACTATGACCAGTTCGACGGTTTTGTGATTCTGCACGGCACCGACACCATGGCCTTCACCGCGTCGGCGCTCTCCTTCATGTTAGAGGGGCTGACCAAGCCGGTGGTGGTCACCGGCTCACAAATTCCTTTTGCCGAATTGCGCTCCGACGGTCAGCACAACTTGCTCAATGCCCTGTACCTGGCGGCCAGCCACCCGGTGGGCGAGGTGTGCCTGTTTTTCAATAACAAGCTGTTTCGCGGCAACCGTACCACCAAGGTCCACGCCGACGGCTTCGATGCCTTTGACAGCCCCAATTTGCCGCCGTTGCTGGAAGCAGGAATTCACATTAAACCCAGCCCTGGCGTACAGGCGCTGGCCGCCAGTGGGCCTCTCAAGGTTCACCCGATCACCCCGCAGCCCATCGGCGTGGTCACCCTGTACCCGGGCATCGACTCGACGGTGATCGGCAATATCCTAAAACAGCCGGTCAAAGCGTTGATCCTGCTCTCCTTTGGAGTGGGTAATGCACCACAGCGACCGGAGCTGCTACAGCTGTTCCGGGAGGCTCGGGATCGGGAGGTGATAGTGGTGAACCTGACTCAGTGCCTGCAGGGTAAGGTCAATATGGCCGGGTACGCCACCGGTAATGCCCTGTCTCGGGCCGGTGTGATCAGCGGCTTTGATATGACCACCGAAGCCGCCCTGGCCAAGTTGCACTTTCTGTTGAGCCAGCCGATGAGCTTTCAACAGCGACTGGACGCGATGGAAATGAGCCTACGGGGCGAATTAAGCGACTGAACCCTAGCCGACCGACAGCGGTCGCCTCGGTGACGGCGCCAATTCACTGGCCGGTACGCCGAGACTCAGTACAATCTGAGGTCGGCTTCCCTCCAGCAAACCGGACAGTTCGTCGCGCAATTCAGGCACCTGAACCGCTTGATTCAAAAAAGACGCCTGATAGCCGTGATGGTTGGCGGCCAGCAGCAGTCGCTGCAGCGCTCGCCCGGCATCGAGCCACAGCCGTGGCGTATCGGCGTCGGTAGACAAAGCCAGCAACAGCGGCGCCGACTGCGCCTGTTGACGGCTGGACAAGGCCAGCAGCCGCCCCAGGTTAAACCTTCGTACCGCCCATCCAATCCCCCTACCCCAAGGCGAAGGCACCACCAGGCCGTCGCCTTCTGTGGCCGGTCGCATCCAGGCCGCCAGCTCCCGGCGCCAATCGACGTTGGCCCACAGTTGCCTATCGCCTTCGGCCACCAACGCCGCCACCAAGGCGCGTCGACCGAGGTTGTTCAGGGACGTCAGGCTCACGCCCGTCCCCTGAATCGCCTGGTGCAAACGGGGAAACAGACACGGATCCACCGCCGCCTCAGTAAACCGGCCACGATGGGTATGTCGACGGCCGATGCAGCGGCTCAAGGGGTTCAGCGATCGAAGATGGCGACCGCTGCGGCTAAGGGTGACAGTCGCCAACAGTTGTGGTCGGTCGGGATCGGGCAAGGGCTGAATCTGCGCCGTCATGTCCGCCTCGTTGGCCGCCAACACCAGGGTTTCCAGGACGCAGCCGCAACTGATGGTCAGTTCACGGTTGTGGGGGTCGTTGACCGGCAGCGCTCGGGAGTCATCCGCCAGCAATTCAATCACAGGCTCAAACACCCTAAACCGCCATGGCTGTGTGTTGTGGCTGGAAGGGGCCAGGCAGGCCCGTTCCAGAATCTGAGTAACGCTGGCATTCCAGTGTTGCGAGTCGTCCATGTCATCGCTCCCGCTGATCAGTCCTGAGTAGACTCTGCGCTGGCCTGCTCCGCCGCCCGAATCCGATCCAGGGTATCGGGGTGGGTACTGAAGTAATCGTCCCAATGCACCTCGGGGCCGGCCTGGGCAGGCGCCTTAGTCGAGCCGGAGCTCAACAAGCGCATGGCGTCGGCAAAATGCCGCGGCGACAACCCCAGCTGCACCAGCTTGTCGTAGGCGTACTGGTCGGCTTCGGTTTCCATCTCTCGGGAAAAGGCATTTTCCACCAAGCTGGCTCCGGCGCCGATGATCATCTCGCCAGCCCCTTCAATATCCCCCAGCAGCACCGCGAACAGCAAGCTATTGGCGCTGGCCCTGGCCAGTAACTTAAGCCCATGCTGGTGCTGAACATGGCCCATCTCGTGCAAAAGCACCGCGGTCAGCGCCTTGGGGTGATCCTCCATCAGGGTCACGATGTCATCCAGGACCACCACGGTACCATCGGGCAGCGCAAACGCATTGGCACCGATGGGACCGCTGCGAAACTGCAGCCGATAACCGTTGTCTGTCATCGCCAGTGTCGACAGCGTTGAGTGCCAGTTCTGGGTGACGGCCTGGCGCTGCTGCAGTGACAGGGTACTGGGCTTCAACATGGTTGTGTCCATCAGATACAGCGTATGCTCACTGACGGTATCCGCAACGACTTCCGGCAGTAACGACACCGACGCGTCCGCCGCCGCCGGCACCGCCCGGGTCAACATCAGCCACAGGAACAGCGGTACCAGCACCACCGCCACCAGCACAGCGCTCCAATGACCTTCCAGCCAATGAATCAGCCGCTGCGACGTCGCCATTCCCGGCCAGCGGAAATCGACGTCATCGGGGGTGAATCGGCCGCCATCGCTAAACTGCAACTCCACCGCCAGGCCGGGCAACAGATCGCCAATCTGGCACTGTTCCAGCATCGCCTGACGATGCACCTGCGTCTGAGCCTCCAGGGTCAGCACCACCTGGCCGTCGGCCACTTCAACCCGGGCCGCCTGACAGACGTTGCTGTCTGGCGCCACATAACTCCCTGTGATGCTATCGACCATCGTTGCCCCGCTCAGGTAATGGACAGATCGAGATCAAACACCCCGGCCGCCTCTTCGCCGAACGCCGAGTCGTCGCCGCTGACGGTATTGGTTAACGCCTGTGCCCCGGGATGCAGCGCTACCCCCACCGACTCGGTGATGAACGCCATCTTCCGTACCTGAGTCACGGGATAAGCCAGCCCCAGAGTACCCAGCAGCATCGCCGCATTGGTGGTCATCATGGCCACATAGCTCCCTACACTGATCTTCGGCTCGAAACTCACCACGTTGTCGATCTGTGTCTGCTCAAACACATGATTGAGGATCATGCCCTGATACAGCGAGCGCACCAGGAAACTCACCAAAAACGCGCCACTGTACATCAGCAATATCGGCAACAGCTGAATCTGCGCCTCTGCGTCTCCGCCAACCTGGGTGACCATCTCGTTGACCCCGACCAGGCTGAACAGCGCGATGAAGCCAACAATGGCCAGGCCCGCAGCGGCCAAGGACGCGCCGTAATAGGGGCCTGAGTCAGTCGTCACTTCGAACCGTTTGCCGCCAAAACTGCTGTTGCCGTACAGGTACTGGTCCATCTTCTTAAACACCCAGGGCATGGCCAGGTACAGGGTAAATGCGCCGACCATGGGCAGCAGCACAAAGGTCACCAGGGTGCCGAAGTACGATCCCTCAAAGGAGAAACGCACGTTCTTATAGGCGGTCATGCGCATTGAAAACCGCATTCCCTGAAGAATCAGCCAAGGGGTGGCAACCAGCAGCCCCAGAGTCATCAGCAAGCCGGCAAAGGGCGACAACTGTGACACCAGGGTAAACAGCACCAGCACCACAACGGCGACTATGCGACCTTTGAGGATCTGCATCGGCTTAGCCAGGTAGCGAAACGGCTGGCCATCCAGTTTGGTGTGTCCCAGCATATACTGGCTGTTGCGAACCTTGGCCCAGGCGCTGTAGATCCCCAGGGTGACAATGCTCAGCAGCAGGTTGACTATCCACAGCTTAAAATACGCGCCTTTTTGACCGGTAAACTCAAACCTAACCAAGCGCTTAGCCGCGCTAGAATCGCGCTCTGCAGCTAACTGCTGATCGCGCTGGCACCGCAAATCAATCTCCTGCTGCAGGCGCTGCGCCCGTTGTGGATACTGAACTGAGTCGAGATGCTTTTGCGCATCCAAAAGTTCGGCCAGCGAATAAGCGCTGTAGTTGGGTTCCATGGTGCCTCTCTTGTCCCTGGATAGAATAATCTTCGAAAAATCAGGCCTATAGACTACCTGCATCCACCTGTGACTAAAAGAGACGGAGTTTCAATTTTCTTAGTAAAATCAGTATATTTTGTCACTGTTACCGCAGTTTTGTTATCGCCACCACAGTCAGCACCAACAGAGGCAGGTTGGAGAGCACAAACACCGCAAACCGCACTTCAATGCGGTTACCCAGCGCCTGCACCAAACTGTGGATCACCCTTAACGCCACATAGCTCCAGGCCATGACCAGCACCAAAGGGCCATCGGCACCAACGCGCTCCAGTACCCACAGCAACACATAAAACAGCAGCGGTTGTTCCAGAAGGTGGTTGTAGTTGTCTGCTTTCCAGCGCACCGGCGCCGGTAATTCGGCCATCTGCTGACCTCTGGGAGCATCGGGATCCAGCCGCATTTTGGCTCGCTGGATGGCGGGAATTCGAGTGGCGTACATCCACAGCCACATGACCAGTGTCCAGGCAACCAACACTGCCGCTGGCAACAGCAACGGCGAATGCGTCTCCATATAACCTCCCTGTCCGTTGTGATCCCATCTTCCGGTTGAGGGATGCCGCTATTACTCGATGCCAATCAACGCAAAGCCGGCAACGGCGGGCCATGTATCGAGCAAAGGCTCAGCGGTCAGACTCATCAATAAAGGTTAACCACTGTTCCAGCGCCTCAACCAGCATTCGCCGCTCAAACCGACACACCTCATCGCTGAACAGGCTCTCCAGCACCGCATCATCCCCATCGAGTAACAGGCAGTGGGCATTGCCACTGACCTCCCCCACAGAATGATCCGCCAACGCCAATAACTCCTTGGTGGCCACCACATCGGCCTGCACGTCGCTGGTAAGAAACTCCGCCAGCATGACGGGTTCATTGTCGACTTCGGCCCGGGCCGTCCCCTGTTGATCTCGATACAGCTTCATGACCACCCTCTACTGGTAAATGGGGTACGCAGTGTTGATGTTGCCTTTAGGACAATGACTTTGCCCTTGATTACACATATAGCCTTCAATGGTGATCCCATCCACTACCCCGGACCATTTTCCGTATTCCGGTTGACTCGACGCCCCATAAGCCCGAAGGATGGCCTCCACCACCTGCTGTTGGCTCCAGCTGTCGGGAAAGAAGGTGCTGTTGGCCCGTTTATCGGTCCAGCCCTGGCCATGACACAACGCCACCTGGCCCCGATAGATCCCATAACGATTGGCGGGCGCTGTTATCCTGATCAACCGGGCCCCCTGAGGATCCTTGCCGCCAGAGCGACTGTGAAACCCCACCGCCCGACCTCTTTTGTTGATCTCGCCGGTGATCACATGACCGAGGTTGACCGAAGGCTGGGTATCACTCCAGTGGGTGTAGTTCTGCTGACAGTGTTCGGCCCAGGCGGGGTGGACTGCCACCGCCACCCATGCCATCAATCCAACGAGCCATCCCTTTCTCATAACCTGTCTCCTGTGCTGGTTAGAGGGCACCACTAACAATGGAACCCAAATCTCTTTAGTGCCAATGATGGGTTCCTCCCACTAAGGCCCCCCCCGGTCCAAGGCTAGATCAAAAAAGCGCGCCCGAAGACACGCCGTTATTGAAACATCGAGGACTGCCTATTTACCCTGCCGGGGGAACGTATGCCTCGGTGCCCCACAGAGGTACCGTAGACAAGCTGTGTTTATAGCTGCCCTTGGTTTCCTTAGTGCTGTAGGCAATGTACAACAGAGTCTGGGTTTTCTGATCCAGGATGCGGCGGATCTTCAAAGTCTTAAACAGCACGCTTTTGGACTTCTTAAACACCACCTCGCCAGACTTGCCAGTATCAATCTGACTCAGCATGGCCGAGGTAATGGGCCCGGTCTGACGACAGGCGATGCCCATGTCGCTGGGGTCGGCAAAGTCCAGATCCGCTTCGATGTTGGAGATGTGGCAGGTCACGCCGGTAACCACCGGGTCCTGCAACACTTCGACTTTAATGTCTTTGGTGGTGAACAGGCCCAGAGACACATCCCCCACTTCGTTATTATCACAGCCACTCAACAGCAGGGTTGCGGCCAGGGCCGCCCAAACTGGTTTCATCGATTACTCCGGTTTGATTCGAGCGATCTGCTGTTCATCAAACTGATGCTTCAGCACGTCTTTCGGCAGGTGGTTAATCTGACCGTCCTTACCGACGGTCAGATGCTGGTTATCGGTGTTGTGATTGGCCTGCCACACGATCAACGCCTGCATCGCCGCCTCCCGTTGTTCGTCACTGACCAATGAGCCATCGGGCCACTTGCCAATCTCAACCGCCGTTTGCAGCCGCGCAGCCAGTTCGTCGTTCATACCGGCGGCCAGTTGTTGCCAATCCATGCCTTAACTCCTCTTGTCCAATGCCAGGCGTATCCGGGTAACCAGGTAACCCACAAATCCTGCGGCCATCAGGCCGATGCCGGTGGGCTGGCGCCAGTTTGCGGCGGCCTCCCCGCCCCAGAACCACAGTGCAAACCCACCGACAAACGCCAGCAGTGCCACAAAGCTGTGATTCATCAGTTGGGTGCGTTTATTGATGGCAGAAATACGTTGCGCCGATTCAATGGACTCGGTGTCCGCGGTCAGATCCACCTTGCAGTGGGAGCAACTCTTAGCCTTATCGGAGATTCGTTTACCACAGGCGGGACAATCAATTAATGCCATTTCCACTCCTTTGTGTCTAAGTTTACGGCAATGGCATAACAGGGGGTAAGCCGTAAACAGCAGTGCGCCGCCTACTATTACAGAGGCGGCGCACAAGGTAAAGCCCTATGGCGGCAGATTCCGGCCTAGTCGTTGGCGGACTCGATCTTACTGGCCTTTGGCTTCACATCCGGCGACGTACGCCAGTATTCGGCCACGGTCTGCTTCATCTCCTTGGACAACAACAGCAACCCCACCAGGTTCGGCAGCGTCATCAACACGATGGACACCGCCGCCAGATTCCAGACCACGGTGGTATCTGCCACTGCGGCCACCATGAAGCCCGCTACATAAAACACCCGATAGGTGAGAATCCAGCGACTGCCAAACAGGTAGGTCACCGCCCGATCACCGTAGTAGGACCAGGCGATGGCGGTGGAGAAGGCGAACAGCAGCAGGCCGATGGACACCACGTACTGGCCGTAGTCACCGAAGTAGCCTCGAGTAAAGGCCTTGGTGGTCAACTCGGCGGAATGAATCAGCGATCGCCCTTCGATGGTCACGTCCAGATCCAACGGCTTGCCCTTGCTGATCTCCAGGTTGCCACTGAACGGGAACCCCTTGACCGTGTAGCGCACGTCCTCGGCCACAGAGCGGGCGGCGATGAGGGTAAAGTCCTGGTTTACCGCCTCGCCATCGCGAATCACGATGACACCATTGTAGGCGTTCACCTCACTGTCCGCGCCGGTGAGATAGTGGAACAGTTCCGTCTTGTCCACATCGCTGCTGTCGCTGTAATGGCCACTGATGAATTCGAGGTCGGCAGTCTGGAAGCTGTTGTGATGCTTTTCGGTCCACACCCCGGAGGAGAGAATCACCATCCCGGTCAGGGTGCAGACGATGATGGTGTCGATGAAGGGTTCAAGAATCGACACCATGCCTTCGGAAACCGGCTCATCGGCTCGAGCAGAGGCGTGGGCGATGGGCGCACTACCTTGACCCGCTTCGTTGGAGAACAGGCCGCGGTTAACGCCACGGTTAAAGGCGTAGGCAAAGGTCGCCCCCAGGAAACCGCCGGTGGCAGCAGAGCCGGTAAAGGCGTCGGCGAACACCGACAGGAAAGACGGCACCAGGTTTTCGATATTGAAAACGATCACCGACAGTGCGCCGATGACGTACAGCACCGACATCGCCGGCACCAGGGTCGAGGTCACCTTGGCGATGCGGCTAATGCCGCCGAGAATCACCAGGGCCAACAGCACCGACAACACGCCGCCGGTCATTACCGGCGCGATGCCAAAGGTGGCTTCCATGCTGACGGCAATGTTATTAACCTGGGGCATGTTACCGGTACCGAATGAACTGACGATGGTCGCCAGGGCGAAGATCACCCCCAGCCATTTCATGTTCAGCGCCTTGTCCATGAAATACATCGGGCCACCGGCCATGGTGCCGTCATCGGTCTGTTCCCGGTACTTATGGGACAGGGTCACCTCGACGAACTTGGTGGTCATGCCCAAAAATGCGGTCATCCACATCCAGAACAACGCCGCCGGACCACCAAGGAAGATCGCCAGCCCTACCCCACCGATGTTACCGGTACCGACGGTGCCGGACAGCGCCGTCGACAAGGCCTGGAAATGACTGGTATCGCCGGGAGCACGTTTATGATCGTGCTTACCACCGACAATCTGCCAGGCGCGGCGGAAGTAGCGGATCTGCGGAAAACCCAGGTACAGCGTAAAGAACAGACCGACACCCAGCAGCACCCACGGGAACCATGGGGCCGAACCGAGTATGCCGTCGAGGGACAGCAGAAAGTTGTTGATTGCCTGCAAAACGAATTCCTTATTATTGTGTTCGGCCACTCCAGGCCATCAAAAGCTGCATCGGTTTCAGGGCTATCTCGGACAGAGGTTCTGACTGTCCTTGGGGGCAAAACGATCGAGTGCCGCTTAATTTGCCAATAGAAACACCCTGTTACAGAGCAGTTAAGACCCTACACTATCAACAACAAAAGGGCAGACTCAAGGAAGGGTCAACTCGGCAAAGCTGAGCATTGTGCCAGACTACCGCCATCAGGCAGCAGGTAGTGCTGGCCCCCGGTCTTTGAGGGCCGAATCCCTCGCTAAAGCCAGGAAAATGGCGGGTATTGCTCCAATTGCGACAATCTCAACTTTCCTGATCTGAAGCGGGATTATCCGCCGCCGCCTGCAGCATGAAGTCGCCGGCTGGCGCGGTATGACTCAACTTGGCGGCCACGTCGAGAATGCCGTCCAACAGTGGGCTGTCCTTGCGGTACGCCAGATACACCGGCCGCTCTATCAGGCTCTCGTGAGCCACCTGGTACAACTGACCACTGTCGACAAACGGCTGGGCCATGGACTGCGGCAGGTAGGCCGCCCCGCCCCGGCTCAGCAGCACATCCAGGGCGATGCGGGCCCCGGAGGTGCGCATCGACGGCGCGCCGAGATTGGGGTGTCGGCGTGCGTGCTCCTGGGAAAACGCCACCCCCCAGTCCAGATACACGTAATCCTGATTCAGGGCCTGCTCCAGTTGCTGGCTGCGGGTACTGACCAGCACCAGTGGCAATGTTGTCATCTGCCGGCACTCCAGCAGTTCCGATTTCACCGGCTCAAACAGGATCCCCATGTCCAGGGTGCGTTGCAACAACGCTCGGTTCACCTGCTCCTGACTCAGGGTGTCGGCACAAAACGCGTAACCGGTCAGGGTCTCGGTGATCACTCCCAGGCAATGCTGCAGATAGGCATCCCAGATGTTGGGGGTACCGGCGATGGTAAGCTGAGCCTGCTCCTGATGAGTCAGCTTCAGGTCGTCTTTGGCCTGCTGCAGGGTGCTGACCATCACCTCGGCATAACGGACCAGCCGCTCTCCCGACGACGTTAGATGGATGTTGTTGCGTTGACGAACAAACAAGGTGGTATCGAAATACTCTTCCAGCTGTTTGATGCGGGCACTGACGGCAGCCTGAGTAATATTGAGTCGCTCTGCCGCCCGGCCAAAGTGGCGCTCTCTGGCCACTTCCAGAAAGGTTCTGAACCCTTTTACGTCCATTTTTCACCTCACACATTTGTGGCGAAATAGTAACAACCGAATTTTGTCGTGACGATAGAAATATACCGTTTTTCTTTTCTTGGCCGACGCCCTATCTTGCGCCGATTCTCCACATCGGAGCCACCCATTAACCCATTGTAAGGGTTTCATTTAGATAGGGTCAGTTTGGCCAAGTGTCTGCAGACGACGCCGATGACATCAAAGAGTGCCACAAGCTCCCCAACGCAAGCGGGCAAAAGCGACCATTTCACCCCACTCAAACGCTGGATACTGGGAAGATGGTCCGCTAAGCCAAGGAAGAAAGCCCTTGGGAGCGGCCTTCTCGAGAATGAACTGCTCAACAACGCCGCGCCCTTCTGTACAGAAAGGTGGTCAAGAAACGCTCACGCTTTCGCCCTGGTGCATTGATGCCTACAACGGTGAGCCGTTCCAATCTCCAGTTTTTTTCTTTAAAAATTATCGAATTAGCTAGAAAGATCTCTATCTATGTATTTTACTTAAAACAGGCAACCACGATTCACGGATGAGAAACATGGCGAACAAAAAAAGCGTCGGGGCAAGCGGGAAAAAAGCAACCAGCAAAGGTAAGAAGAGTCACGGGTTAGAACAAAAGCAACCAACAAAAAAAAAGAAGCTCAGACTGCATTCACACCTAAAGGTTAATATCCCACTTTTTCAATCACTCATGATGATACTGCCATCATTGGCTAAACAGGTTGCTGCCGAGAGTGCAGGCAATTCCGCTGATAACTCAGATCAAGTAACCGCCGATAGGGTGACAGAAAAAGATGCCATCGACGACCATGGAAAAACGGACTTATCAGCAGTTACTCATCAAGAGGCTCAAACGAGTGACAACGACGTAAACTCAACCTTAAGTGCCAGTCACACTCCCCGTGGATCCCACGCTCACTTTGTTCCCTCTCATCATTTATCGGCGCTGTCTCACCCTCAAGTCCATTACATTCCTTCGGTATCGATGCCGACCATCTCATCAGGAAGCAACAGCCATCCCACTCATTCGAATGGGGCTACGACACCCGATTTACCCGTTACCTTCATGCCAGAAGTCATAAAAGGTACGTACGGAGAGCTCCATGTCGATGCCAATGGTCAATACACATTTGTATTGAATCCAGATTCACCTCACTACATCCTGTTGAATCAGCACCAACAAGGCACTGACCATTTCTTGTTGCATCTCTCTAATGGCTCGAGCGTCATTGTTCAAATTCCAGTCACAGGAAAGCAAGACACGCCAGCGATTTCTGGTGACTTAACAGGTGTTGTTACGGAAGATCATAATATTGATTCACAGGGCTTGTTACATGCGAACGGTAAAATTGATGTCATAGACCCTGATCAAAATGAAAGTTCGGTGAAGCCAGAGGTCATCTCTGGGAAGTATGGCTCATTGACGATCGATGCCGATGGACACTGGAGATATCAAGTTGATAACTCGCTCTCTACTATCCAAGCGTTAACCGAAGCCACTTCATTGCACGAAAGCTTCACTATTCACACCAAAGACGGCACGCCGCAAACGATTGATATGACGATTGGCGGCAACGACGACAATGCCGTAATTACGGGTGTGGATGCGGGTGCGGTAACAGAAGATTTAACGACGCACGTTCAAGGCCAGCTTTCAGTAACGGACTCCGATCTTAGCGAGGATCATTTTCAGGCATCACAACTGACTGGCAATTTTGGTACATTAGTTATCACGAAAAATGGAGCGTGGACCTACGATCTCGATAACACCAACCCAGCCGTGCAAGCCTTGGGCAAAGGCGCGGCGGCCACCGACACCATCACCGTTC
>NZ_AUDJ01000027.1 GCF_000425405.1 Ferrimonas kyonanensis DSM 18153
GAGCTGTGGCCTTTTTTAGGATCGTCTTTTCTCTTTCAAGACGATTAATCTTGGCTTCCAGCTCTTGGATTTTACGCTGTTCTGGGGTTAATGCTTTGACCGTAGGCGTGGTGCCACCACGTTCTAGCTTGAGTTGTTCAACCCAGCGTCGAAGAGCCGTTTCGCCAACGTCCAGCGATCTTGCAGCTTCAGGGATTGAGTACCCCTGATCTAGAACCAAACAAGCTGTATCCACTTTGAACTCAGCTGAAAATGTACGTCGTTGTCGTTTTGTCATTGAACACCTCATTTACGGCGGTGACTTTACCACCTAATTTGGTGTCCGGGATCATTAGACCACTACAAAGGGGTAAATGGCTGATGTGTATCATGGATGAGGGCGACGCTTAGGGTAAAATCCCGGTCTCTGTGCCCCAGATGGCGCAGCAAATAATAACAGTACTGCCCTACAGGAGTTCCCATGACGTCACTCGAGAAGATGAAAGCCGGTCTGCCCTACAACCTGTTTGATCCGCAACTGGGTAAGATTCGAAAAAAGGCGGAACGGCTGGTGTTTCAATTTAATCATGAACCGGATGCCGAGATTCGGCGTGAATACCTGGTCCAACTCGGGATCAAGATGCACCCTACCGCCCACATTCAGCAACCGTTTCGCACCTGTTACGGTTGTCACATCGAGATTGGTGAGCACAGTTTTATCAACTGGGACGCGGTGATCCTGGACCACGGTGGGGTGCGTATCGGCAACAAGGTGATGATCGGCCCCAAGGTGCAGATTTATACGGTGGCTCACGATCTGGATGCCGACGCCCGCGCCGCCGGAGAGGAAACCGCCGCCCCGGTGGTGATCGAGGATAAAGCCTGGATTGGCGGTGGTGCCATCATTCTGCCCGGAGTGACCATCGGCGCCGAGGCGATCGTGGGCGCCGGTGCCGTGGTCACCAAAGACGTCGCCGCCGGCACTAAGGTGGGTGGCAATCCGGCGCGGGTCATCGGTTGAGCGCCTTGGTGTCATTTTTTTACAAGCCAGTCATCAAATGCTGTGCTGTAATGACCGTCATTCGAGGAGCAGTGTCGGAGCCGAAGTGAACCGAGTCAGTTATCATAAGACCAGTATTGAGGACGTCAGCCTGATTGACGCCCATTACCGCCGGTTTGCCTTTGAGCGTCATTTTCACCTGGATTATCATTTGGGCCTGATCACCGAAGGGGAGCAGCGGTACTATTGCCGTGGCAGTTGGCATCACGCCGGTCCGGGTCAACTGGTGATCATGCCGCCGGGAGAGACCCACGACGGTCAACCGCAGGCGGAGCAGGGCTACCGGGTTAAGGTCTTTGCCCTGGGCGCGGAGTGGGTACGCAATCAGAGCCGGAGTGGCAATCGGCACACCCTGGTTTGTCAGCAGATCACCGACCCGGGTTTGTACGCGCAGTTGAGCCAGTGTCACCATTGGCTCAGGCAGCCAGAGCTCCCCCAACTGGCGCAGGATTGCCTGCCGCGAGAGGCCATCAATGTGCTGCTTGAACGCCATGGCGGTGGCAGCGTAACCCCTTCAGTGGCGTTGGGACGACGGCAGTTGTCTGAGATTCGAGACTATTTGATGGCTCACCTTGACCAGCGAATTCGTCTCGAAGACCTTAGCCACCTGTGCCAATTGAGTCCTTCACAACTGCTGCGGCAGTTTAAGACCCTGACCGGCATGACACCCTACGCCTGGCTGGCTCGGTTGCGACTGGAGCAGGGGATGGCGCTGTTGCGTCTGGGTCTGCCCATTGCCGAGGTGGCGCTGCAAGTCGGCTTCTATGATCAATCCCATTTTGCCAAGGCGTTTAAGCGCCAGTTTTTGGTGGCTCCATCTCAGCTGTTCGCCACCTGTCATTGATCGCTTGACGATCGCCCGTTAGATCGACCGAGGAACTCCATGAACGAAACTACCGTGTTGCTGACGCTGGCGTCGGTGCACTTTGTTGCCTTAATGAGCCCGGGGCCCGATTTTGCCCTGGTGGTGCAACATGCTGGTCGCCATGGCCGTCGTACCGGCGTCTTTATTGCCCTGGGCCTGTCGTTGGGGATCTTGCTGCATGCGCTGTTTAGTTTGACCGGGGTCAGTTTCCTGATTCAGCAGCACCCGCTGTGGTTTCTGTGCATCAAGCTGGCGGGGGGCAGTTATCTATTGTGGTTGGGTATCGGAGCCCTGAGGTACGTGATTCGCCATTGGCGCCAACGTCACAGCCTGGGAGCGACGCCAGCCGCGGTTGCGTCGGCCAGTACCAGCCCCCGCCGCGCGCTGATAAAGGGGTTCACCACCAACATCCTTAATCCCAAGGCGCTGGTATTTTTCGTCAGCTTGATGTCGTCGCTGGTGCCAGTGTCGATGTCGACCCAGGGCAAGATGATGGCGCTGCTGATCATCTGGAGTCTCTCTTTTGGCTGGTTTGCCTCCCTGGCCTGGTTGTTAACCAGTCAGCGATTGCAACAACGACTCAACCGGGCCCGGCTGGGAATTGACGGGGTGTGCGGAGCGCTGTTTACGGTGCTCGGTGGGGGCATTGTGATCCAAAGCCTGGTGATGGCGCTGACCTAGGCCACATGACCGGATCAGCGCCTGTCGTTCCTAAGGGGCCGGGTTCAGCGTCACTGCCTCCTTAAGGGCATCGAGTATGGCCATCTGCCCCTGATCGGTGAGAGTCAGGGCCATCAGCGCGTAAGGGGGGCGCACGGCTCGCGACTCAAATCGAGTCGGGTCCAGCGGAATCGCCACTTGATGGCGACCCGGCTCCAACCACAAGGCGATGTCACTGCGCATCGCAGCCTGAAGTTTGCCGCTGTTATCCTGGCCCCCCAGTACCGCTCGCAACTGATAGCGCCCGGCTTTGGCGACGCTGACGTCGGTGACCAGCGCCTGCAGTTGCCCCTGATGCCACTGTTCCCGGGCCACGCCCGATAACGACGCGGTTTGTGCCACCCGTTTAAATGCCGTTTTGACGCTGCGTTTGATGTCGATGCCATCGACGCGGCTGAGGCTGTGGATCACCAGTTCACTGAAACCGGCGGCAACGATGGGCTCATCATTGAGATCGAGGCGGGCAACGTAGTGACCGTCGCTGGAATGGAGAGGGACCGAGCGTCGTTGGCCGTTTTCCAGCACCAATAGGGCAGTCAGATCGGTGTCGGCAGTCAGTTGGCCTGGCCAGTCGATTGCCAGCTGCAGATCGGCGTCATCGCGGTGCAGAGACGAGGGCGCCGAGACGGCCAGCTGATGGGGACTGCCTTTTTCCTTGACGTGCACCAGGTAGCGAGCATCCGCCAGCAGAGGCTGGCCGACGCTAAGCCGGTACGACCCCGGCTTTAGCTTGCTGGACAACAACAGGGCACTGGAATCGTCGTCGACGCCGGCACTGGCCATGATCATGGCATTGGTGGCGGATTGAATCAGAGGTTCACTGTCTTGGCGGGAGGCCTGGTTGGCCTTTTGCAGTGAGTGCCGCAGTTCCACGGTGGTGGGGTCGATGGCATCGCCGTGGATCAGGGTGCCGCTGCGCAGATCGGCCCGGGGAGCCAGACGCACTAACCCACCGGGTTGGCTGAGGATCAGTTCGATGCCTTGATTCAACTGGCGGCCACTGACCTCGTGCCAGTATTCGTCGCTGCTGCGACTCTGCTGGCCTTTGGGCCCGGCAATATCGGCATCGTCGGCGTTGCTGATGTAACTGACGGTTTCAGTCTTGCTGTTGACCGGTGTGAACTCGCTGCTTTGCGGCGGCGGTGCCGTGGTAGGCAGAACGACGGTGGTCGGGGCCGAGTCGGTGCTGTGGGGATCAGTTGCCGCAGTGTTGCTGTCGCCACATCCGCTCAACAGCAGCAGGGCCGCAGTTAACCTAAGGTAGGAATTGGGGATCATGGGGGTCTCCTAAAGGTGGTTGCGAAGCAGGCTGTCGAGGTTAAAACAGGCGCGGCGACTCTGGTGGTGGCTGAGAGGCTCGCGGCCTCGGGTTCGTTCGGTGTCGGTAAACCACTCCTGACCGGCGGCGCGTTGAGAGCTGCATTCCAGGAAGCCGTCGGAGCAGTCATCCAGCCAGTTCTGGGTGGTTTCCAGGCCCACCTGGTACTGATAGCCCCCGCAGTAGCTGTCGCTGTCCCAGATGGCGGAGTCCACGTCGGAGCCGACCACGGATTCAAACAGACTTGGCAAGGAGGGGCGCCCGGCGGTGCCATACAACCAGCTGGCGTTGTAGTTGGCCATCCAGCTTTCCTGCTGCATCTTAACGGCATCGCTGTCGTAACCCAGTAGCCAGCCAAGGGTGGACTCAAACACATTGCCGTTGGTGACGGCATCCGCCAGAGGGGTTCCGGCACTGGAGGGGGCCAATGCCACCACTCGCGAGGTGGCGTCGATGATGGCCGGGTAGCGACCATCCCAACTGGGGTTGGACAACAGCCATCGCACCACATTGCCGCCGTTGGAATGGGTGATCAAAATCAGATCGTCGACATTGCGTTCGGCCATAAAGTCGGTCAGCTGTGCCGCCAGACAGCCGGCAGCGCCCTCGGTCCACATGTACTGATCGAAGTCGCAATTGATGACGACGGTGTTGGCGGGATTTTCGATGCCCTGACGAACGGAGTCAACGAACTCCGTAGTCCAGTAGTCATCCAGTGCATTGGTTTGTTTGCCGGTGCCATGGACGAAAGCCAGTCCGGTGGTGGCAACGGCGGGACTGGCCACCAGCAGGCACACCAGGGTGTTGAGATAGGTCATTTGACGCTCTTCGGTTAGATGATCTGTTGCTGTTTCAGCCAGTACGCCACAGATCTGACCTGTTGCCGAAGCTAAGGCAGCGTCGGCACAGGATCAAGGGGCCTGGAAGAGCTGGGTTGGGAAAGGCAACCGCCTAAGAAGCCGCTCAGGGATGGTTCTGTCCGGCGCTGATAGGGGTGCAGAGAGGCAAGACGACGCTGGGTCTCGGTGACTTCAGAGATTGTCGCTATGGGTTAGTGGCAATGGCTTACACTGAACTACGCCACTCAGGACAGCCACAGCCATACGCCCAGTACCACCATCACCGTTCCGGAGAGGCGGTGCAGTCGTTTGACGTTGTCCTGGCGCAGCAGTGCTCGAAGGCGACTGCCTCCGGTGGCGTACAAAGTCATGCACACCAGCTCACACAGCAGAATGATCGCCAGTAACAGGCTCAACTGAGGCAGCAAGGGGCGTTGGTGATCGATAAAGGGCGGCAGCAGCGATACCATAAAGGCCCAGCCCTTAGGGTTCGCCAGCGCAGTGGTCAGGCCGCGAACAAACAACTGCCTCGGTGACACATCGGTTACCCGATCGCCGCTGTCCAGTTGACCGCTGCGGCGCCAGGCACACCACCCCAGATAGATCAGGTAGCCGCCACCAACCCCCTGCAGCAGCAACAACAGCGACGGTTGGGCCAGCAGCAGCGCCGAGACTCCGAGCAGGGCGGAGGTGGCCACAATGGCGACGCCAAGCAACTCGCCGGCCATCATTGGCAGGGTCCGTTTCAGGCCGATGGTCATGCCCAGACTCAGGGCCAGCAGCATGCACAGCCCCGGGGTGATGGAGACAGCAAAGAAGGTGGGAAGGAAGATCAGCAGGGTAGACCAGTCAGGCATGGTAATAACGGCACAGTCACAGTGGAATCGAAGGCGGACAAGGGTACGTTAAACGCCGGTTTAAGGCCAGTAACCCTGGGCCAGTAACCAAGGGGGCGAGGTTATCGCCCCCCAATGGCCTATTGGCGACAGTCGGCGAACAGATCCAGCTGCGGTTGATACAGGCTGGTGTGCACATCCATGATTCCCAGCATGCTGTGAAAAAAGTTGTCATGGGACAGTTCGGCCTGCTCGCCTTTTTTGACCAGGCACTGTCGGTCAATGCCCTTGTCGCGGCTAAAAGCGTCAGAAAACCACATCAGCCATGGCACGGTGGTTTGCTGCTTTGGCGCCAGTCCATAGGGGAATCCATGCAGGTACAGGCCGTTCTCGCCGAGAGATTCGCCGTGATCCGACAGGTAGACCAGTGCGGTCTTGTACCGATCGCTCATTCCCTGGAGCCGTTTGATGGTTTGATTTAACACGTAGTCGGTATAGCGAATGGTGTTGTCGTAGACATTGACCAACTCCTGTTCGGTACAGGTCTCGATGTTGTTGCTGTTGCACGCCGGCGTAAAAGCGGCCATGGATTGAGGGTACCGCTGGTAGTAGGTGGGGCCGTGGCTGCCGATCAGGTGCAGCACCACCACTCGATTGCCTTGCATCGCGTCTATCTGGGTGTCGAAGTCCTCAAGCAGTACTTCATCTACGCAAACGCCGCCCTCACAAAACTGCGGGTGGGCGCTGGGGTCCACCGGTAAGTAAGACATTCGTTTGGCGACGCCTTTGCTGCCACCGTCGTTGTCTTTCCAAACGCTGTCGATGCCGGCGTAGCCGAAGATGTCCATCAAGTTGGACTGATTGCGAGCCCGCTTGCCATCAAAGCCGCTGCGCGTCTGGGGTGAGAACAGGCAGGGTACCGACACCGCGGTAGCGGTGCCGCAGGAGCTGACTCGCTTCATTGAGATCAGGTTTTTATCCTGTGTAAACGGGGTGGTGGGCCTGGAGTAGCCGTTATACGCCAGGTTCATGCTGCGAGCGGTTTCCCCGACAACGATGACCATCAGCGTTGGTTTGTCATCGGCGGCCAGCGGCGATTGGCTGGCGTCCTGGCCCAGAGTTTCAAACGGCACCGGGGTGGTGAGGAAGGTGTTGTTGATGTATTTGGCACTGCTGTAGATAAAATGGGTCGGCACAATCATGGTCTTTAAATAGCTGTTATTGCGTCCTACCGAGGAGTAATCCTTGTAGTAGAAGAAGGCGATGGCCAACACGCACAGCACCGACAGTGTTACCGAGGCGGCTTTATGCAACAGCTCTCCGGCCAGAGTTTGTCGTTGGCAGAGGCGCACTCGGCACACCACCAGGGTTGGCAGCAGGGCGGTAATGGTCAGCCACAACACCACATTGAGGTTGAGGTAGGAACCGGCCTCGGCGGGATTGGTTTCAAACAGGTTTTCAATCATGCCGTAATCAAACACCACGCCGTAGGTGAGCATGGTGTAACTGACCAGCGACGAACTGATGATCAACATTATCACCAACGGTTTGGTGATCCCTTTCCAGCAGCACAGTGCCAGCACCAGGTTCAGTACGGCGATGACAAACAGGGGAATCGATGCGACAAAGCCGTAGTCGACGTGTTCCAGTTGCTGAAAGATGCGCTCCAGCGCCAGATAAAAAGGCAGATTGAAAGCCAGGGCAATGTAGGCAGACACCGCCAGGGCCAAGGTACAGGGGTGCAACGTCGGCGAGCGAAACCAGCGAGCGTTCATTGGGCGCTCCCTCCTGGCAGAGTCGAGGGCGATCCCCAACTCGGCACCGAGTCGAAAGTTGTGCCTGAGAAGCGGTGGCGATTGGGGCGGGTGGCGACTGTCATGATCAATATGGACCTGTCCTGGACGGGCTCGGCGCCTGGGAAAGGCGGCGGCGTCGTGCTCTGGTGAGTGAGAGTCACCATTGTCTCTGCGAGCTGCCAACAGTGGGGTAAGCTCGCGTAAGGTCTGGTCATTGGTGTAAGGAAAGTGAGGGGCGATGTAACGGCGAGTAAGCAGGGGGAGAGCTGGGTAAGCGACTCAGCTTAAAAGCGCAGGCGGTCAGGAGTGACTGGTTCGTTTTGGCGTCCTGACCGCCTGAAAGGTTACAGGGTAAACCGACCGGCCTGACCATTTAGATCATGGGCCATACGAGACAGTTCACTGCTGGAATCGGCGATGGTGCGGGTAGCATCTTCGGTTTCACTGATGCCGGAGTTGATGGTCTCGATGTTGCGTGCTATCTCATCGATGGTGGTGGTTTGCTGCTCGGTGGCGGCGGCGATCTGGGTAACCATGTCAAAGATGCCGCTGACTTCTTGGGATACCAATTTATTAATTTGGTTGGCATTTTGGGCCAGGTCCTGAACTTGGCGGGCCTGTTCTACATTGGCGTTCATCTTATCCGCAGCCTCGGTGGTGCTGCTAACGATGGCGTCGATGATTCCTTCAATTTCGGCGGTAGATTCCTGAGTAGATTGAGCCAGTTTGCGAACCTCGTCGGCAACGACGGCGAAGCCCCGGCCGTGCTCACCGGCACGGGCTGCTTCGATGGCCGCATTGAGCGACAACAGATTGGTTTGTTCTGAAATTTGCTTAATGACGTTCAATACATTGGCAATTTTGTCAGAGTTGCGACGCAGAGTGACCATCTCTTCGGCGGTACCAGCGGTCGTCTGCGCCAGACTCACCAGCGATTGATAAGTCTGATCGATGTGCTGGGCCCCTTCGGTGGCTTTGCTCAACACAGCTTCACACACTGAACTGGCGTTGGCGGTGGTGGCGGCCACTTCATTGATGGTGGCATTCATCTCGGTTGTGGCGGTGACCGCCTGAGTGGACTGCACCTGTTGATCGGCGACAGCGGTACTGGTTTGTTCGGTGACCGCGGCGAGTTCATCAGCGGTGGTACCCTGGGCCATGGCGACGTCGGTCAATTGTCCCACCATCTGTTTCAGGTTGGTGACCATCTGGTTCAGTGCTTGCTGTAATTGACCCAGTTCGTCGTGGCGGGTGTGGATTAGCGTTTGAGTAAGATCGCCTTCTGCTACCTGCTGGGCCAGAGCGGCAGCGGCCACAACGGGCTTGGCTAGGGCGCGGGCGAACAGGGCGCCGACAAAGGCAATGGCTACCGTGGCCGCTGCGATAAGCCCAAGGCTGGCGTAAGTGGTGGTATTGATGGGGGCGAAGGCCTCGGCGACGTCCAACTCACTGATGACCACCCACGAGTGTTGATCGATGGCCAAATGGCTGTAAGCCGATAGCACCGGATTGCCATTGTAGTCCTGAGTCTGCATCACGCCGGTGGCACCGCTGAGCCCGCGGGCGACGGGTTCGGTGTCGACGCCATTGTCCGCGATTGTACCGGCAAAACTGGCACTAATAGAGTGCCCTTGGGGGTCCAGATAGGAGTCGGATCGCATTCGTTTATCTTCACCGACCAGATAGCTTTCGCCACTGTCCCCCATGCCTTCCCGAACCGACATGATGGCGGCAATGCCCGCCTGTGATAACTGCAACGCCAGCACTCTCTGGCTATCGGCAATCGGTGTGGCGATAAAGGCGGCGGGTTCGTTGTTGCTGGGGGCATAGGGGCGGTAGTCGCTTAGCTGGGTGCGGCCACTGGTTTCGACGCGTCGATACAAGCTACCGAGGTTACTGTCGGCGTAAGGGCCATCAATTAGGTTGGTATTGAAATCCGCTTCTTTGGCGACGCTGTAAATGATCTGGCCTTGTGCATCGATGATAAACAGATCGTAGTAGTGGTTGGCATTGATGAATTGTTTAAAGTAGCGATCCCTGTGTGCGGCATCGATGCTGGACAAGCTGGCTGCCATCAATTCAATTTCAGATTTTCTGGCATCAAAGAAACGCTCTAACTGGTGTTTTTTGATTGTATTGACTGACTCTAATTGCTGAAGCACAGCGGTTTCAATGGTCTGTCGAGTATTCAAGGTCGATATCAAGGTAATCAACAGGGCCGGAATGACCCCGATAGCCATAAACATGGCTACTAATTTTCCTTGTAGTCGCCAGTGGCGGAATCCCGCCACTCCGGTACTTGTTGTTGCGGTCATGGTGTTCCCTAATTCAACGCGTTGTGTGGTTGTTAGTTGTTGTTGTCTGCGCCGTCCTTGGGCCGTTTCGGACTCGTCTCAACTCCCTGGTCGATGTCGGTGTTGCCACCGTAAAAACCGAATGAAATTCAGCATATAACACAAAAGCTGCAGCCTTGTTAACTTCGCATTTTTATGTTGGGTAACAACCATTGGAAATCCCTGTTTTTCGATTTAGGGCTAGATCAGCGTAATACTGAATTGAGGGTTCAGTTCGATTAGCGGGCAGATGACCGACGCTGATTTAAAGAGGAAGGGTGTTATTACTGCCTGAAGTTTAGTCATTTTTCTTTGTTTTAAATCAAATGTATGGCCTCAGTTGGACGATGGCCCCAATCGCATTATTGTGATTTTGTCTGTTGTCCCTCCTAAGTAGTATTTAACTCAATGACCAGCCACTACTTAAAGAGGACACCCATGAAACCCTTAGCCCTGGCGATAGCCACTGCCTCGATTGCCGGTTGTGCCTTTGCCGCCGAACCGATTCAAATCATAGAACCTGCCGTGATCACCCAACCGGAAAAGGTGGCACTGGGAGAGCGGTTGTTTTTTGAGCCCAGGTTGTCTAAGTCGGGTTTTTTGTCCTGCAACAGTTGTCACAACCTGGCTATGGGTGGGGTCGACATATTGCCGACCTCCATCGGCCATAACTGGCAACAGGGGCCGATCAATGCGCCGACGGTACTGAATGCCAAGTACATGCTGGCCCAGTTCTGGGATGGACGTGCCGCAAACCTGCAAGAGCAGGCTGCCGGTCCTATCGCCAACCCTAAGGAGATGGCGCTGGAGCACGCCATTGCCCTGGAGGTACTGGAGTCGATTCCAGAGTATCAGGCAGAGTTTAAAGCCGTGTATGGTTCGTCAGGCATCAACCTGGAGCGGGTCACCGATGCCATTGCGGCATTTGAAGAGACGCTGGTGACCCCCAACAGTCGCTTTGATCTGTGGCTGCAAGGGGACAAGCAGGCGTTGTCTGAGGATGAGAAACAGGGGTATGCCTTGTTTAAATCCAACGGCTGTGCGGCTTGTCACAATGGACCGGCTGCCGGCGGAACGATGTACCAGAAGATGGGCCTGATGCAGCCCTTTGTCACCGACAATCCGGCTCAGGGTCGAATGGATGTGACCGGTCGGGAAGGGGATCGGATGGTATTTAAGGTGCCGACACTGAGAAATATCGAACTGACGTACCCCTATTTCCATGACGGCTCCACCTACGATCTGCAGCAGGCGGTGGTGACCATGCAGCGCGTGCAACTGGGGCGGGAGCTCAGCGATGAGGATGCCGCCAGCATTACCGCCTTTTTGAAAACCCTGACCGGAGAGCAGCCTAGGATCACTCTGCCAATCCTGCCGCCCTCAACCAGCGCCACGCCGCAGCCGGCGCCGTTTAACTGAGCATCAAAAAGGGCGCCAACCGGCGCCCTTAATCTGCACGGATTAGGATCAGGCCTGATACAGCTTGGCCAGTTCCATGGCGTCGATCTCTTCGCCATCCAGTGACAACTGCCAGTCGCAACCGATGAGGACACCGTCCTGATTCAGCTCATTGAGCCAAATCTCGAAAAAGTCTTCCAGTGGAATCATCGCCACGTCGTACTCTTCCCACTCGTCAACGCAGTGTTCACGGGCGGCACTTTCACTGGACCACAGTGGCAATACATCGGCATTCTCAAACTGAGCAGAATCGCAGATGACCCACTCCTCGCCCTTCGTCAGCCCCCAGAACCCACGGCCTTCAAAGGTGGCATCCACAAAACGCTTTACGGTATCGGATACGGTATTCATGTTAATCATGCTGGCCTCTATGAGTTGGCAAATGGGGCATTGAGCTGACGTTTCAACACCGGGTTGCGACGCGCAGCTTTAAGATTCTTGAGCATCAGCTTGATGCCATGGCCCAAGACACTTTCCAGGTGACCGGCTTTCTGCTCTTCGGTGATGTCGGCGTCCTGGGTCATGCGCAGGGCTTCTGCGGTGGCGCCCAGCAAGTTATAGGTGACCGAGGCATGCAACTGCTCGAAGCTGCCCATGACATTCTGGGCACTGGCGGGCAGGCGCTCGAAATCTTCCCTCAGAGGCGCTTCAATCGCTTCGTGGATGGACGCCAGGCCGGCATGACCTTCTGGTTCCAGTTGGTAGAAATCGGCAATGGTCTGCAGCTCTGGGGCCAGGGTTGGGGTGTCGCTCATGGGAATATCCTAAGGTACCGGGAAAGCCGGATGGTAAAAAACGCCAATTGTAGCAGCATTCCCTTATTAACCATAAGAAAACCGGCCTCGAGGCCGGTTTTTGAGCGTGACGAAGGCTAGGGCAATTGCTGGCTCAATTGCTCAACCACCTCTGGCGGTGCTACGGCTTGCAGTCGCTGTAAACAGGCCCGGGCCGACGCCGATTGCTGCTTGACCTCCAGTTCACATAACGCAAACAGGTGCTGCGGTCTGCCACTGGCGCCATAGGCTGCCGCCATCGCCTGACGGGCCGCGGCGGGGTTGACCGGGGCCAGAGCCAGGCCGAAGACGTAATGAAAGTGAGCGTTATCGGGCTCCAGCTCGGTTGCGCGCTGCAGTGAAGAGAGTGCCCGGGCTGAGTGTCCCGCACGCAGCATCGCCAGGCCGTGGGCAAAGGGAAGCGCGGCAGAATCCGGTTGCGCTGCCATCCCCTGTTTCAGCGTTTCGGCCGCCAGGGTCTCCTTTCCCTGAGTGCGATAGAGATCGGCCAGGTTGGCGTAGGCCAGCGCAAAATGCGGCTCCACTTTGATGGCGCCCAGGTACAGGGCTTCTGCCTGTTGCCACTGTCCCTGCCAGAGTGCGAGATTGGCCAGGTTGGTGCGAGCAAACCCACGATCGCCGTTGAAGCGCTGGCTGTCGCGATACTCCGCCAGGGGCGCCGCCAGAGCCTGCTGCTGTTTCGGGCCGAGTCGCTGCCAGTTCGCCGCCAGGGCGGCGGCGGTTTCAATGCGGACCACCAACACCGGATCAGACAGCAACGGTGCGATCAGCTGCCAGCGATCGTGGCTCGAGTAGGGCGCCGAGCCATACACGGCGCCCAATCGAACCCAGGGATCGTGGTTTTTCACCGCCCGCGTGAGCGCGACCAGGCCGTTGCGACCAGGAAATTGCTGCAGACGCTGCAGTGCGGCTGCTCGAATGAGGTCGGTGCGGTGAATGTCTTGTGCGATGTAGGACAGGGCATTGCCCGCTGCTGTGTCGCCGGCCTCGGCGGCGGCAAACGCCAGGGCCGTGTGGTGGTTGTCACTGTTGTCGGACCCCGGATACCAGTCCCGGGCATGGTCTGCAGCCCACTGGGGGGACTGGTTCTGATGGCAGTTGTTACAGGCGTTGGGCACACCGATCTGGGTACTGAGCCAGGGGCTGGGCACCTTAAAGCCGTGATCCCGGCGTCGATCGATGCCCATGTAGGTGGTTTGAGGCATATGGCAGTCGACACAGTCAGCCCCGGCGTTACCCGGTTCATGGTGATGGTGGGCCGGCGTATCAAATTGAACCGGATTGTGACACTGGCCGCACAGGGCATTTCCTTGCAGCAGTGTCCGGGTCGAGTGGGGGTTGTGGCACTGACTGCAACTGACGCCAGCGTCGTGCATCTTGGACTGCAGAAACGACCCATAGACGTAAACTTCGTCGTCGATCTGACCATCCGGGTAGTACTGGTTGGGGTGAATCAGGTTAAGGGCGTAGCGATCGCCCAGCGGTTGCTCCGGTGCAAGTGGTGCATCGCTGAGTTGCAGGCGACGACTGTGGCAGCGGGCACAGGTATCCAGCTGATGGCTGGTGTTTACCTGATGACCCGGTTGGGCGGTGGCCTGATTCGGCGACCTTTGCCAATGGGGTACGGCTTTGTTCAGCGTCCGATCAAACCCCTTGTGCGCCACATCGGCAGCCCCGGATGCGGCCCAACTGAGGTGATCACTGCCGGGACCATGGCAGGCTTCGCAGCCGACATTGATTTCACTCCAGCGGCTTTGGTAGCGATTGGTGTCGAAGTCATAGCCCTTAGTCAGGTTGGTGGAGTGGCAGTCGGCGCACATGTAATTCCAATTCTGACCGGGGTTGGTCCAGTAAAACTCATCATGGGGTTCGCTGTTTGGATAGAGGTGATACCAGCGCTGGCCACCATCGCCGCGCTCTCGGTTATCCCAGGCGAAGGGGATTAACTGCCGTCGTCCGCCTTCCAGTTCCACCAGGTATTGTTGCAGTGGATCAAAGCCAAAGGTGTGGGTGACTTGATAGTCCCTGAAGGTGCCGCTGGCGTCTTTAAGGCGGGCAAAGTAGCGGCCTTTGTCGGTATAAAACCGGTATTGTTCTCCTTTAAAATCGATGCTGACATCGTCAAAATCCCCCAGCACCCGGTCTTCGGTGGCGTGGTTCATGGCCTGCTCGTGATCCGACCCCAGCCACTGCAGGTATTCGGTGTCATGGCATTGCCGGCACGAGGACGAACCGACAAACTCGGCGCCACTCAAGGACGTCGATGGCAGCAGCAGCCCCAGCAGGTACAGAGTCCGAACGTGTCTGATCATCACCTTCCCTTGAACATTCATCCATGACATCCACGGAGAGGACCTTGTCATCCCGGCGGCCTCCTGATGTCCGGTTCCGTGTCACTGTCGGCGCGGCCGCCGGATTGGTGCACTGACAATGACGGCCGTGTTAACGACCTGGTTGATTGACTTCCTGACTCACACAACCGAAAAGCTAGATAATCATTACAGAAATTTCAGCTCGCTTCCACAAGCTGCCAGGACAAGTTCGGTTTCGATAGGGGTGCTGAATCGTGGCGAACCGGTTGGCAAGGGCTGCGATTAAACCGTTGTAATCAAGGTGACAAGCAGCGGCAATTGCAACCGCTGCCAGTGGTTGGCTCAAGCGGAACCTTGGATCGTGGTGAGGGCCATGGCGATGTCGTGATCCAGTTCGGCGTCGGCGCGGTGATCCCGCAGCCGTTCGATGATGTCGCCCTGGTCTGCCAAATACTGCCACTGGCAGTCAAACAGGGTCTGAAAATGGGATTGGTTCAGTTGTTCGCCGATCACCACCGAGTAGAATCGGTTGCCACATCGGCGTTGTTCGCCCATGGCGGTGAGGGTGGCGGCCGGTAACTCCGCCAGTACGAAGTCTGAGATCACCACCATATCGGCATTGCGGTAGTCATCCCGGTTGAGCACCTCCAGCGCCACATCAATGGCCGGTGCCACGTCGGTGCCGCCGTGGAAAGAGCGGGTCAGGAATCCCAGCAACTTCGGCAAGGCGTGGTCGTCAGACAGGTTCAGGGTCTCGATGTCAGTGGAGAAGTTGACCAGGAAGCACTTGCGCTGACCCGATCGACCGGTGGCGGCCAGAAACAATGCCAGCGCCTTGGCCACCTTTTCCGGCTGGCCTTGCATCGACAGGCTGCTGTCGACGCAGATCACCATGGGCCCAAGGTTGTCCTCGGTGGAGACTGGCCGCAGTTCATCCACATTGACCCAGGTTCGTTCCGGTTGCCAGCCGCGCATTTCAAAGGTTTGAAGTTGCCGTTCCAGGTATTTGAGGTCAAACAGCAATGCGGTGTCTTCCTCCCCCAACAGGGCCAGTTCCGACGGCAGGGTCTGGCTCAGCTGCTGGTCTAACCTAAGCCCCACCAACTCCTCTTTGGCGGGGGCATTGGGGCAATTAACCTCTCGCAGGCGCCGCACACTGACCGTTTCGTAGTGGGTAGAGTAACTGGGTTTTCTTTGCTTGCCGATGCGATGGCACAGGTCCAGCACCCCGGGGGTGTTGGCCAGGTAGTCGCACCAACGTTTTAACGTCTCGACGTCATCCTGGCACAATTGACCGGCGCTGAAGTCCACCAGAAATCCGGGTTCCAGTCCGAGGCGCTCGAAATTACGGCTTAACTCAATCAGGGTGTCGAGCCAGGCCTTTAACTGGGCCAGCATCTCCGTACGCAGCAGGGCCAGTCGATCCAGTTCCCACTTGGCTTCGCTGCGCTCCAGTTGTTTGCGCCAATCCCGCAGCAACAACCGCCGGATCAAAGTAGCGGATTCCGGGTGTTGCGTGGCGCGGCGCATCTGCCCCTGCCAGAACCCCGGGTTGGCCGGCAGTTTCAGGCTGGAGAGGCAGTCGCGGTACGCCTGCCAGTCCTGCTGCAAGGCGGCAACGGTGTTGGCATTGTCATCCAGTTGCTGTTCGGACAGCAGCAGTTGCTGATAGAACGGGCCATAGGGGGACTCCTCCTCCAGCGTTTGCCGGGCGGTGGCTTCCAGTTTATCCAGCGTGGCTGCCAACTGGGCATTGAGGGTCGGCGACGCCGCCAGGATGCTGGCGTAGCTGTGCTCGATGCTCTGTTGCAGCGCTTCGGTGATCATATCAGCGACTCAGTTCCTGCAGCTGTTGGCATTTCATAATGTTCAGCTCCAGATCCCCCAGTTGTTGTAACAGACCGCTGTGTACAACGTCGGTCTCCGCTTCTGTAACAAATGGCGACACATGGTTGTGCTGATAGTGCTGTTGAAATTCGGTGACCTCGGCCAGGGTACGGGTCAGCAATTGATGGCTGTTGTCCAGCTCGCTCAGCAGCTGGTTCAGGGCGGCCTCGTCGCGTTTTTCGCGGCGCTCGCCCTGACGAAACTTCACCGTCGGTTTGAAGCGGTTGACCACGTAGGCATTGCTGTCGAAATTGCCGCTGTCGTTGTATTTAATGTCCATGGCACCGTGTTCATCGAATCGGCACTGAACGGTTTCCATCGCCTTGCCCAGAGTATCCATGGGGTGGAACGGCCGGGGCGACTTCATCTGTTCCTGATGGACGTAGAAATCCAGATACACCGGTTCGCGACGCGCCAATCCGTGTTGGTAGGTGGCCATCGCCTTGACGTAAAAGAAGTTGGATTGATTCTTACGTTGCCGCTCCTCGCTGCCGCCAAAGAAATACTGTTGAGGATAGAAATCCACGGTTTCGTACACATCCTCCTGATGGAACAGCAGGGTGTGCAGCGCGGTTTCCCAGTCGTCGATCTGCTGATACAACTCGCTGATGGCGGCCGCCTGCGGGCAGCCAAGGGCAAAGATGGCGTCGTGGACCAGTTTTACCGCTTTGGGATGGTCCTCCTCCTGAGCCCACAGGCAGTGCTTGAGTAACAGGGCATCACTGAGGTTGGTGTGGTCTCTATCGTTAAAGAAGGCCGATGCTTTGAGCAGCATGGCGGCCCGTTGCCAGCGCCGATCCGACACATACAGCCCCAGGGCTTCGGCTTGCTCCTGCAGTTGCTGCTTGAGAATTTTGATCACTCCCAGGCAGTCGTCGGACAGCTGCACCTGGTGAAGTTGCTGTTGCCACTCGAGCCATTCGCCATTGCTGATTTTGAGCTCCGGGGCGATGTCTACCTCGGCCGATACCGGTCGACTTTGCAACAGGGAAGCAAAGTTGTCCCACTGACGGGTGGGCTGGGCCATGAGTCGAATCAAGAAGCGGTCGTACAAGGCGTCCAGGCCCTGATCCGGCTCAGGGACTTCGTTGGAGGCGGCAATCAGGGCTTTCAGGGGCACCGGTTCAATGTCATCGCCATTTCGGAACAGGCGCTCGTTAATCAGGGTCAGCAGGGTATTGAGGATGGCCGGGCTGGACTTCCAAATCTCATCCAGGAACGCAAAATCCACCGTCGGCAGGTAGCCCTGTGTCTTGCGGTGGTACTGATCCTGCTTCAGGGCCTGAATGGACACCGGCCCAAACACCTCTTCCGGAGTGGAAAAGCGATTCATCAAACACTCGAAGTAGCTGTCGTGATTGAACGCCGACGCGATGCGCCGGGCCAACAGGCTCTTGGCGGTGCCCGGAGGCCCATACAGGAAGGTGTTCTGGCCGGTCAGCGCGCCGAGCAGGGCGATGGCGACCGTCTGTTCCCTTTCCTGTAAGCCCTGACTCAGAGTATCGATGAGTGATTGAATTCGTTGTCGTTTACGCTCTGGCATCGAGGGAACTCCCGGTTAAACGCCATGGTAGTTATCGGATCATCATACCCGCGGGCCAGGGGTAAACTTAGTCTCGGTCATGGTTGTTGTGAAGCGCATCACTAATTGCCGAGCGGGGTTCAACTTGCTGGCAGGGGGTGCGGTTCGGGTTGAACCGCAAAACCCGCCTGAGTCCTTGACCCCAAAGGGCAACCCGGTGGAATGTTATCGCCCGTCGACACGCCGTATGATTTGCGCTTAGTAAACGCGGGCCTTGCCGGGTGATTTTTGGTTTAATTAGCTGAACGAGGAGGGAATATGGACTTTACGATTCTGGAGCAGTTGGCCGGCCATCGCAGTGCGGTGCGGGGTCAGAACTACTTTAACGAGGGCCGGGTGACTCAGGTTACCCGCGTTGGCGATCAGGTGGTCGGTGTGGTTGAGGGAAGGGAGCGCTACTCGGTGACGCTGAGCCTGGAGAAGGGAGTCATCGACGGCGAGTGCTCCTGTCCGGCGTCGGAACACAGTGAGTTTTGTAAGCATTGCGTCGCCGTGGCCCTGGCATTGTCTGCGCAGCAACAGGCACCGTCATGGTTGGTCGCACATCTGAAGCGATTAAAAAAGGAGCAGTTGATTGAGGCGCTGATCAATGAGATTGCCGCCGATAGCCGCAAACTTAGCGCCTGGGAAAAGCGGATCAATACCCCAAAGTAGGGCATTGTCAGGCAAATCCGGGCCCTTTGGGCCAGTAAGGCCCAAGGCAGAGAGGGTTAATCTTCTGTGCATTAACCCGTTAAGTTTGGGTAATTCGCTAATTCAATTGAGCTGGAACCCCATGTTTAGTAGTGTTGCGCACACAACAAACGGATAACAAATGAGTCTGTCTGACTCCTGACTTGAATTTTGGGGATCTGAGTTCATGCCTCATCGCTTTCGCGCCCTGTGGGTGCCGCTGGCAATGGTGTTACTGCTGGTGGTCGCACTGACCTCCGCTGCCCGGGCTCAAACTGCCCCCTCGACCTTGCAGCAGCAAATGGTCGCCATGGCCGAGCAACTGCAAGCCCGGCTTAATAACAAGCGTTATCTGCTCGATGCCATCAGTCAGGTGGTTCGAAACAACCCACAACTGACGCCGGCTCAGTTTGATCAGGCCGCGCAGGAGCTGTTTGCCGGCAACGGCGATCTCACCGCCATTCAGTTGGCTCGTGACCTGGTGATCAGCCATACCTATCCTCTCAGCGGCAATGAAGCGACCATCGGTCATCACCTGCTCGATGATCCCAATCGTCGTGAGCAGACTCAACGGGCACTGGAAAGCAATCGCGCCACCCTGGCTGGCCCTTACCATCTACGCCAGGGCGGCATCGGCTTCATCATGCGTCAGCCTATCTACCTGGATGCGGCCCAAACCCAGCTATGGGGGCTGGCGGTGGTGGTGATGAGCTGGGACAAGATGGCGGAGCAGATTGGCCTCAAGGCGATGGAGAGCCAGTTTCAGTTCGCCATCCGTTCCCTGGCCAAAGATCAGAACGCGGTGGTGCTTGGCGACCGCAATTTGTTTGATGAGCCGCAGGCGTTCAAGCGAACCCTGAAGCTGGCCAATACCCAGTGGCAAATCAGCCTGAAGCCAAGGGAGCAGGTCTCCGCCAGTACTCTGGAAACCTGGGCCATCAGCCTGTTGCTGTTGTTTGGGTTGCTGTTGACCGCCGTGGCGATGGTGCGCCGTCAGGCCACCAGCTGGCACACGCCGGCGGCATTGGCGTCGGCACTGATCTGCATCAGCGTTGCTGGCATCATCGCCTATCACCAAATGGAGCAACGCAACACCTTGCTGCAATCGGCTCGAGTGGCGGACCACGTCCGTCGGCTGATCTACCAACGCATTCAGGACAACCAGAATTACCTGTACCTGCTCAGCCAGGAATACCGCCAGAATCAGCTCAGTACCGACGAGTTTATTGAGCGCGGTGGCCGTTTTGTTACCGATCACCCGGAGCTGCTGAACATCAATTGGGTCAGCGCCGATCTGGTGATTCAGGAGGTGCCGCCCCATAAGGGCAATGATCAGATTTTGGGGTTGGCCATCAGCCTGGATGCCCCGCTGGAGGCGGCGGTGACCGCCCGGGACACCCGCAGCCCCGCCCACACCCGGCTGTTTAAGAACATTCAGGGGAAGTACTCATTTGAAACCTGGTACCCCATCTATCGCGGCAACGAGTTTCAGGGGTTGTTTGCGGCGGTGTACGACGTATCGAGGCTGGTCAAGGCGGTGGTGCCGGCGTCGCTGGCATCAAACTACGCCATCTCCGTTGGCTTTCCCTCCCAGGGCAGTGAGCTGCACCTGGAGCGGGGCGTCGGGCGGGAGTTAGTGGTACCTGGCCATGGAACCCGGCTGCACGTTGCTGCCAGCGAAGCCCGGCTGCAACGGGAAACCCTATTGATGATCATCGCGTGTTTCATCGTCGGTTGTGGCCTGTTTGCGGGCATTCGGGTGTTACAACGGTCCAATCAGCGCCTGGCCGAGCGTTTTGACGATCTGAGCCTGGCCCAGGAGGCGCTGTACCGGGAAAAGGAGTATTCGCAGATTACTCTCAATTCCATCGCCGACGGCGTGATCACCCTGGATAGGGAAGGGCGGGTACAGAGCCTGAACCGAACCGCGGAACGATTTTTGGTGTTGACCACCCCTGAGTCCAAAGGCCAGCCTCTGGCGCAGATTCTGACTCGAGGCAATGACAGCCAGGGGGCCCAGCCTCTGGCGGACAGTCTGACTCAGATGATGACCGAAACCCTGGGTGGTGGCGATCCGGGCCTGCTGCATGGTTCGCTTTCCCGGGGCAATAAGGTCTATTACCTGCAATGCAGTGCCAGTCGCATCGAGGTGTCCGGCCGCACCGAAGGGGTGGTGGTGGTGATGCATGACGTCACCCAGTTGACGGAACTGGCGTCAGAGTTGGAATACCAGGTCTGTCACGATAGCCTGACTGGCCTCATCAATCGCGCCGAGTTTGAGCGGCGCTGCACCCGGGCCTTGACTCAGGGCACTCACTATCTGCTGTACCTGGATCTGGATCAGTTCAAGCTGGTCAACGACACCTGTGGCCACCTGGCCGGCGATAAGCTGCTGATTCAGTTGTCGGGCATACTGCAGAGTAAAATGCCGGACAACGGCACCCTGGCTCGGCTCGGTGGTGACGAATTTGGGGTGCTGCTGACCCACTGTAGCGAGGCGCAGGCGATGACCATGGCCGAGACCATTCGGGTTACGGTCAAGGAGTTTCGATTCGTATCCCATGACAAGGTGTTTGAGCTCGGTTGCAGCATCGGTGTGGTTCCTACTGGCGCAAGCAACGGCGATTATGACGCCACCCTGGCGCGGGCCGATCTGGCCTGCTACATCGCCAAGGACAGCGGCCGCAATCGCATCCACCTGTTCACCGATACCGATCACACCACCAGTCAGCGAGAGGGGGAGATGTCCTGGGCCAGCCAGCTCAAATCGGCCCTGGAGAACGACCGGTTCCTGTTGTATCAGCAGCCGATGATCGCCTTGTCGAGCCCCTCCAACGGCAAGACCAACTTTGAGGTGTTACTGCGACTCAAGAATGAACAGCAACAAACCGTCCCGCCCGGCGCCTTTATGCCGGCGGCTGAACGCTTCCACCTGGCCACTGCCCTGGATCGCCATGTGATTGAGCTGATCCTGTCTTTCCTTGAACAGCGACCGAAAGTACTGGAGGGGGTCGGCATCTGTTCCATCAACCTGTCGGGACAATCCATCAGCGATCCTGCTTTTACCGAGTTCCTCTGTGAGCGCCTCAACCGCTCAGCAGTGAAACCGCAGCAACTCTGTTTTGAGATCACCGAAACCGCCGCGGTCGCCAACCTGACCAAGGCCAGTGAGTTCATTCAGTCGTTGCGGGCCAAAGGGGTCAGTTTTGCCCTGGATGATTTCGGCTCCGGCATGTCCTCCTTTGGTTACCTTAAGGCACTGCCGGTGAACTACCTGAAAATCGACGGCAACTTTGTCCGTGATATCGGCACCGATGCCCAGGACCGGGCGTTCGTCGAGGCGATTCACAACATCGGTCACTCCATGGGCATGGCCACGGTGGCCGAGTGCGTTGAAGATCCACAGACGCTGGCGTTGCTGGAGGCCATTGGGGTCAATTATGCGCAAGGGTTCGGTATTGCTACGCCTAAACCACTCAATCAGTTGAAGTTACGAGATGCGACATTGGAGCAGGGGCTGACCTAACCACCACTGATGACGCCCTTGAAGTCATCGACGTTGACACCGGGATCACATCAACGGCATAAATCCGAGCCTGAGCACGGGGCATGCAAAACTGTGCAGAGTGTCACAATGGGGTAGGG
Source organism: Ferrimonas kyonanensis DSM 18153 (assembly GCF_000425405.1). GTDB lineage: Bacteria > Pseudomonadota > Gammaproteobacteria > Enterobacterales > Shewanellaceae > Ferrimonas > Ferrimonas kyonanensis. The sequence continues at coordinate 22,097 of NZ_AUDJ01000027.1, forward strand.
TCGCAGGGATTACACTAATCGGCCTTTCTGGTACTTCGCCCGTTTATTTGCCCTGCTCGCTGTCATGACCGGCGCCGCAAGGGGTAACGGGTTTCCTCATTGGAAGCAACTGTGTCACATCGAACTCACCTGTTCTCTCTCAGGCTGGGGCATGCGTTTATGGATGCCTGTGTCTCTTCTCCCTATGGCCGCCGTCAGGTCAGCCGCGATCTGCTGGCTGGGCTCACGGTCGGCATTATCGCGATTCCTCTGTCCATGGCGTTGGCCATCGCCAGTGGGGTGGCGCCGCAGTACGGTTTGTACACCGCCATCGTAGCCGGCATCGTCATTGCACTGACCGGGGGATGCCGCTACAGCATCAGCGGGCCGACGGCGGCCTTTGTGGTGTTGCTGGCTCCCATCTCGCAGCAGTACGGCCTCACCGGCTTGTTGGTGGCCACCATGATGTCTGGCCTTATCCTGATCATCATGGCGCTGCTGCGGCTGGGTCGATTGATTCAGTACATACCCGAATCTGTCACCCTGGGGTTCACTTCCGGCATTGCGGTGGTCATCGCCACCTTGCAGTTAAATGACTTTTTTGGCCTTAACCTGAGCGAACTGCCTCATGGCTTCGGTCAAAAAGTGGTGTCATTGGCGACGGCATTGCCTCAATTGCACCTGCCAAGCCTGGCCGTTGGCGCGCTGACATTGGTGGTCATGTTGCTGTGGCCAAAACTCAAACTGCCGGTTCCGGCGCATCTGCCAGCGGTGTTGCTGGCGACCCTGGTGTGCTGGTGGTTGAATCAGGCCGGCATGGGCATTGAAACCATCGGCAGTCGCTTTCACTACCTGAATGCCGATGGCAGCCTGGGTCAGGGCATTCCCCCTGTGCCTCCGACGCTGGACTGGCCCTGGCACCGGGGCGGCGATGACACCGCCATCAGTTGGTCACTGATTCAGTCGTTGTTGCCCTCCGCCATGGCCATCGCCATGTTGGGGGCCATCGAGTCGCTGCTGTGTGCGGTGGTGGTGGACGGCATGACCAACAGTCGCCACAGTGCCAACAGCGAATTGCTGGGGCAGGGGATCGGTAACCTGATCGCGCCGTTGTTTGGCGGCATCCCGGCAACCGCTGCCATCGCCCGCTCTGCGGCCAATGTCAAAGCCGGCGCCATCAGTCCGGTGTCGGCCGTGGTGCACAGCCTGCTGGTGCTGCTGGCACTGTTAGGGCTATCCAAAGCCCTGTCTTATTTGCCGATGCCGGCGATGGCCGCGCTGCTGCTGGTGGTGGCCTGGAACATGAGTGAAGCGCCCAAAGCGCTGGCACTGATGCGGCGGGCGCCCGGCAGCGATGTGCTGGTGCTGTTGTGCTGCTTCTTGCTGACGGTGGCCTTCGATATGGTGGTCGCCATCAGCGCCGGCATGGTGTTAGCGGCATTGCTGTTTATGAAAGAGATTGCCGAGATGACCCGGTTGCACGACTTGAGTGACAACCGCCGCTACGTGGAGCAACCTCTACCCGCGGATTGGATCGCCCTGAAGATCAACGGGCCATTGTTTTTTGCCGCCGCCGATCGCATCTTTGCCGAGATTCGACTGCAATCCAGAGGCAAAACCGGGGTGATCTTGTTTATGAACGGGGTATCGGTCCTCGATGCCGGTGGGTTGTCGGCATTGAACCGCTTGGTTGAGGAGTGCCGCCTTAACGGCACCCGCCTGGTGATTACCGACTTGCAGTTTCAGCCGATGAAGGCATTGGCCAAGGCCGGGGTCAGCCCCATCGACGGCGTACTGACCTTTATGCCGGTGCTGTCTGATGCGGTAAATGCCGCTTGCGCAACCCGGCGCTGATTCAGGAGTCGGCCGGTGCTGGCACCGGCCGACGGTCACTCACGACCAGTAACTGACTGTTGGGATCAAAACCTTGAATCGGGGTGGAGATCTGCAACCGGCGCAGATGGTAGTCTGCCAGGGCTTTACGACAGGTGATGCTTAAGCTGCCCGCTTCCATGCCGTAATCGATGGCAATGACCTCCTGCTGCGCCGCCGAGAAAATGGGGTTGGGCTCAATGGTCAGCGTCAGCCACTGATTCCACTCTACGTCGCATTGTTGCCCCTGCTCGCTTCGGTACAACAGCTTGGGCACGCCTCGAATTCGGCTCAGTACCAAATCCAGATAGCGTTTGTGCTGTTCGCAATAGCCGCGTAAATGCCAGCGAAAGCCGTCGTGCACCAGGGTGTGCGGAACGAACAGGCGTTCGTTGACCTGGCCGGTGGCGATGGAGGCGTACTGGACTTTAACCCGGGTTGCTCCCTTTGCCGCCGTCAGCAACAGCCGCACCACGGCAGGATCCACATAGCGCTCGGGCATGGCCACCAACTCGGTGGCAGCCCGGTTCAGGGCCAACAATTCGAAACCACTGCGCTGCAGCAGTTGCTGTTCCGCCAGCAACTGCAGGTACTCACCAAATTCGCCTTGACTGAACCTGGGTTTGAAATAGGCGCTGGGCTTGTAGCCTTTGAGTCGAGTATCGTATTTCAAGGCCGTCGGCGCCAGACTCAGGTAGCGGTTAATGTCTCTGGAGGCTTGTTGCCGGCCCATGCCGAAACTCTGGCACAGGTGTTTGGTGGTCAGGCGGCCCTCCCACAGGGCGATGATCTCGATGTGGCGAAATCGCAGTTGCTGATCCCATTTGATTTGTTGTCGGTCCATCGTATTGATTCAATAAGGCCTGTTCATAGATGTGACTATAAAGGCGACACATGCTGAAAATCAATCACAAGCTATTGAAAACCCCAAATCCGTGAGATATTGATGCGCCAGCATCGCCCGGTTCAATGCTTCCGGGTCGTCACCGTGCAGGCACAGGCTGTCCACCCGCAGCGGAATCAGTCGACCCGACTGAGATTGAACCTGTCCCTTTACCGCCAGGTGCTCCAGTTGCGTCACAATCTCAGTCGGCTCCGTGAGGATGGCGTTGTCCTGGTGACGACTCACCAGGGTGCCGTCATCCTGATAGCGGCGATCAATAAACGCCTCTGCCAGCGTCGGCAGTCCGAAGCGCTGTGCCTCGGTAAGCAACCGGCTTCCAGACAAGCCCATCAGGGTCAGGGGCCGCTTGCCGGCAATAATCGCTCGGCATAATACACCGGCCAATTCATCGTCAAAGGCCGCCAGGTTGTACAGCGCACCGTGGGGCTTTACGTAGTGCAGCGCCACCTGATGGCTGCGGCAGATCTGCTCCAGATGACCGATTTGTTGCGCTAAGCTGAGCTGCAATTCGGTGGCATCCATGGCCATCGGCTGGCGACCAAAGTTAGCCCGATCGGGAAAGGACGGATGAGCGCCGATGCGGATTCGGTGTTTGACACACAAACGCACGGTTTCCTCCATGGTCGTTCGGTTGCCGGCATGGCCTCCGCAGGCGATGCTGGCAGAACTGACCCAGGGCAGCAGCGATTCATCGAAAGGAAAGCCTTCACCGATGTCGACATTGATATCAAGATGCATACAACCCCCATAGTAGCTGATGACGCCAGTGCTGGTGTTTTGCCAGAGCCACCGCCGCTTGCGCCGAGGTAATGGCGCTGAGGCAACAGGCTTGACCGGGAACCAACTGCACCAGCTTCGGCAGATCTGCCCTGGCCAAATAGCCGAGCAGTGGGTAGCCACCGGTAGTCTGGCAGTCTGCGGTCAGTATGATGGCGGTATCGTCTGAAGGCCGTTGAATCGCCCCGGCAAACACCCCAACCGACGCATCGCCATAGCCCGAAGGCAAACCACTCTGGCATTGCAGCCGCACTCCCATTCTGCTGACGCTGGAGGAGAGTCGGCAGTCGAAGCGCGACGGCGTGTTCTCCGCCAGCCTGGAGCAGGGGATAAACCTTAAGGTGGCGTCATAGCCGGGAACCCGAATGCCCCGGTGGCGAGGCGGGTGGGGCGGCGATGGGCCAACCGGCAATCGATCACCGGCCTGAAGCGCCCGGCCATTGAGCCCGCCGATGCCGGCTTGCAGGTCGGTGGCAACACTGCCTAGCTGCGGCGCCACCTCGACCCCGCCGGCGACGGCCAGGTAGCCGTACATGCCTTGACCGCTAGGTGAAAGCCTAAGCCGCTGTCCGGGTTCGAGTGAATAACGCCAATTCGGATACCAGGACTGCCGATGCCCTTCGGCGTCGCAGCACAGGGTGTGAGCCGGTCCACTGTAGGCGATCGCCAACGGGGAGTCCGACTCCAGCTCAAGCGACACCGGCGGAATCTCCAGTGCGGTGAGCGGACGACGGTTTCCGGCGACCGCATTGGCGGCTTCAAAGGCGATGCTGTCCATGGCGCCGGCGGTGGTAACGCCCAGATGACGCAAACCATGACGCCCCCGGTCTTGAAGGGTAACCAGTGGTCCGGCGCTGAGGATGTTAATCATGATGGCTTGCCTGTATGAACCGCACCTCATCGCCCGGTTGAATCCGCGCCGGCGGCGTCTGTGAGGCAGAAAACAGCGTCAGATCGGTTCGGCCGATGATGTGCCAGCCACCGGGGGAGGCCGCCGGGTAGACGGCGCAGTAATGGCTGGCCAGGGCCACACTGCCGGGTTCTACCCGCAGCCTAGGGGTCGGGCGCCTCGGCAGTTGCAGTTTGGGATCCAGTCCCTCCAGGTAGGCAAATCCGGGCTGAAAGCCCACGAAGGCGGCCCAGTATTTGCCTTGGGTGTGACGCCGAATCAGCGTCTGTTGATCACAGCCGCACTGCTGGGCTACCCAGGCCAGATCCGGCCCCCATTCGCCACCGTAACGGACTTCAATGAGGTGGGAGCGTTGCGAGGCGGAGGGCGACGGACACAGGGCAAGTTCGCCTGCAAGTAAGTCCTCAACACGGCTTTGGCAGCCGGGGTAGGTGCATTCGATGGCCAGGCTCTGGTCGCCGGCGACGGCTTCGGCAACCCAGGGGTGCGCCCGCAGCGTCTCTGCCAGGTTGATGAGACTCAACTGACACCATCGCTGATGGGACGGGACCACCGGCTGTGCCCAGCGGATCAGCAGGTGCAGTTCACTGAGTGGCTCGACTGTCAGGCTGTAGTCACACCGTTCCATGGGCAGCTGTCCGATTGATAGGGCCTAAGTATGACCCTATCAACGCACAGGTAAGAAGTCTAATTTACAATCAATTAGCCGTTGGTTTTGGTGGAGTTTCCATCAGTTCCCGCAGTTCCGTCACAAAGGGCCCGGGGTTGACGGGGTCGGTCACCAGGTACAGGTGGTCGCTGGCTCGAGTGAGGGCAACGTAGAACAGGCGCCGCTCCTCGGCGTGGGGGTAGGACTCTGCTGCTGCCAGCATCGCCTCTTTGGCGGGGTGGCTACGGCGGCTCGGAGGAAAACCGTGTTGGTCACCCGCCGGAATCAACAGCACCACAATGTCGGCTTGGCGGCCTTTGCTGGCGTGAACGCTGTCGCAACGAAAATGCAGTTGGGGGAACTGCTTTGCCAGGGCTGCCAGGCTGTTGGCATCGGGCAGCTGAAATTTAAATCGGGCCAGGAAATAGACACTTTGGCCCGATTTCACCCGCGAGGCGATGGCCTGAACCAGCTCGGTCAGCGGTTGTTGATTTGACACCAAGGTCAGCGACGGGGCGGTCGCTCGCTTGTGGGTCGTCATGGTTTTTGGCAACTGGGCCGGATTTTTACTGATGAAGGCGCTCGCCAGCCGGTTGAGGTGATCGTCAAAGCGAAACGTCTTATCCAACAAGGTGGTGGAGGTGGGGCCGAAAAAGTCACTGAAGCCCGTCATCAGGCTGACGTCACTGCCGCTGAACCGATAGATGGACTGCCAGTCGTCGCCGACGGCAAACAGGCTGCGGGCGTTACGGCTGAGACTGCGTAGCAACATGGCCCGAGCACGGGAGATGTCCTGAAATTCATCCACCAGCAGATGACGCCACTGACTGGTAAATCGGCCGCTGCGAACGGCCCGATGGGCCTGATCGATCATGTCGATGTAATCGATCTCATTATTGAGCCGAAGTTGGCGGTTGTAGGCCTCCAGCAGTGGAATTAGCAAGGGGGTCAACAGGTCGAGTTCCCGCCGGCTCACCGAGCCCAACCGGCCACGATGCCCCTTGAACTCCAGCAGCAGATCGGCCAACAGAGTCAGCAACCGTTTAACCGCGCCTTGCTGCTGCCAAAATAACAAACGGGCGTTGAGATCCAAACCGCGGTTTTTCAGCTGCCGGTAAAGCGGCAATACGCCGGCATTTGGGTGCAGGCTGGGATCCGACTCCAGTACTTTTACCGTCGCGCGTTTGAACTCGACCTGTTTCAGGCGAGTACTGATCTGCTCGGACACAAAGGACTGTCGTAAAGAGGCGCTGCCGGCCAGTGGCGACAGCGTCGGGGGGGCCTCGCTGGTCTGGCGAATAATGGCCAGCCCCAAGGCATGAAAAGTGGTGCAGGTCACGGCCTTGGCCCGTTGCCCAAGTCGCTTGGCCAGCCGCTCGGACAGCTCTTGCGCCGCTTGTTTGCCGTAGGCCAGGATCACGATCTCTTCGGCCCGGGCCTGGCCGCTTTCCAGCAGGTAGGCGACGCGGCCGATCAGGGTTGAGGTCTTGCCGCTACCGGCACCGGCAATCACCAGGTTATGATCATTGTGGGTCACGCAGGCGATGCGCTGTTTGGGGGTCAGCGGGCTGGATTCGATGGTATCAAACAGCGCCTGGTAACGACGGCATTCGGTGTCGACACTGTGTTGGCGCAGCGCCCGTAACGTAGCCGGACTGGCGTCTGACAACTGCTGGATCAGGCCAAGGTCGCCGTGGTATTCCAATGCCAGATCGTCCTTGCTGAGGCTGTCCGGCCACATCGCTCGCATCTCGGCGGCGTCGGCAACCAGTTGCTGCCAGCGGGAGCAGGGCATGTACCCCGATTGCAGACAGGCGGTCAGAGAGGCAGCCTGGCGTTTTAGCAATGGTGCCCGGGCCGACAACCACAGGGCGTTGGTGGCAGTCAGCCAGGCCTGAGCCTGACGTTTCGACAGCCAAAAATGGCGCTGCTCGGCGTTATCCGCCTCAATCCGTGCACTGGTAAAAAGCAGGCCACTGTCCAGTTGTACTGGGCGGGTTATCTGTTGCCATTGCAGTTGCTGGCGACGTTTGCCCTGAACCAGAGTTAACCCTGCCGTATCGGCGTGGATCTCCAGTGACGACAGCGACAGCAGGCGTCCTAAAAGTGTACGTTTGAGGGGCAACATGGCAGTCAGGCGGTCACGAACAGGGGCGGGAATTACACCCTAACCCCGGCCAGGGTGCAATGCCTGACCGGGTAACTGCCGACTAACTCCCCAGTTAGTTGCTAATTTTTCGCCAGATGCTCATTTGAGCCAGGGTGTGCTGGAATTTTCGTGCCGTTTCCCGAATGACGAACGGCACCTGGTGTTGTTGCAACAACTCAAACCGATGACCAAGAATCTCCTGCAATGCCTGGTCGGTGGTGTAGTTTTCGCCATCCACCTTGAGCCCACCTAACCACTGTTCCCTGGGGGTAAACTCTTCCAGCCAGGTGTAAGGGCTGACGATCACCAACAGGCCGTCGTCATTGATGCGGGCCGGAATGGCATTGAGAAACTGCCTCGGATTGGCCAGACGATCGATTAGGTTTGACGCCAACACCAGGTCATAGCCATCAAACTGGGGTTTGAGGTTGCAGGCGTCGCCTTGAACAAAGCGGACATTGGCCGGTGCCTCGACGAAGTCCAGTTGACTCAGGGTGACCTGCTTGTAGTCCACCAGATCCCCCTCGCAGGCAACGGTGTAGCGTTTCTCACCCCGCTGCAGTAACTCATAGGCCTGCTGAATGAACCGAGCCGAGAAGTCGATGCCATCGACGTGCTCGAAGCGACGGGACAACTCCAGGCTGGCTCGACCAACGGAGCAGCCGATGTCCAGCGCTCTGCGCTGTTGCCGAATATGGGGAGTGATCAGATTGACGACGGTCTGGGGGAAGTTTGCCACGTCGAAGTAGGTGGGGCCGTAATGAAACTCCAGATACTGGGCGATGAGGGCGTCGGTTTCATAGGTGTTGGTGTACTGAGTGTCGGACACTGGCTGATGAGAGATCACGTAGCGAAACCCCGCATGTTGATAGAAGTGACGACGAAAGGCGTAACGGGAATCGGCCAGGGCTTCGTTGCCGGTGGAGATCCAGGAGCCGCCTTTCATCAGGGTATGTTTGCCGTCGAACGTGGGGGTGGAAAAGTCGTCGTAGAGCGGGTGAACTTCAAAGCCACTGAAACCGTCGATGGCGGTTTCGGTCCATTGCCAGACATTCCCCACCACATCGAAAATGCCATTGTGGTCGAACAGGTCCACCGGGCAGGAGGAGGCCCACTTATCCAGCAACAGGTTACCGGGAATCGTCGACCAGTTGGGGTTGTTGTCTTCCAGGCCCTGTCGCAGCTTCTGCCATTCCGCCTCGGTGGGCAGACGCAGAGGTTGCTGCAGCCGGGCCGCCTTCCAGTTACAAAACGCCTTGGCTTCGAGCTGATTCACCTCAACCGGCCAGTTCATCGGCAAGGGCACCAGCTCGGTGAGGTTGCGTTGCAGCCATTGCTCTCCCTGGCGCTGCCAGAACCTGGGGTGGCGCGCGGCGGTGAATTTCAGCCAGGCCTGGCCTTCGTCGCACCAGTGTTGCTGTTGCAGGTAACCGTCTGACTGGACGAATTCCAGAAACTCCTGGTTGGAAACCAGAAAACGGGACACCTGGAACGACTCCAGTTGCACTTGCTGACAACCATACTCGTTGTCCCAGCCATAGCTGTCGCGCTGGGGGCCCCGGCCCTGTGTCAGGGGACCGCCCTCGACTCTGATCATCGGATTGTCCGGGGCGATGCCGGTCAACGGGCAGGCCGGCCACTGAGGGTGAGGGCTGATGTGTTCGAGCGACAACTGCCGGATGATCACCGACGAGGTTTCTAGGTGAATGCGCTCGTGTTCGATGCCCATCAGAATCACCCAGGCCGGAGAGTCCGGAGTGATGGGCAGGGTCAAGGGCATGGTGTCGATGAAATGCAGCAGGGTGTCTTTTACCTGCTCTCGGTAACGGCGAACCTCTTGTACCCGCGGCCACTGATAGTGGCGCTCGTCCAGATCGTCCCAGGACATCTCGTCTACGCCAACGGCAAACATCGACTCAAACTTTGGGTTAATTCGCTGCGGTAGCCATTTTGCCAGGGTCAATTTGTTGATAAAGAAGGTGGCGGTATGGCCGAAGTAAAACACCAATGGGTGTCTTAGTGGCTCTGGCTTGAGGTAAAACGCGTCATCGTTGTTGATGACTTCAAACAGGGATTCGTACAACGCCCAGGTGGTGCGGAAATAGTCACTGAGCTCCTGGCGTTTTACGTTGGTGTCGGTTCCGGAAAGGGACAGGGTCTGAGCATTCCGTTTCATCATTAGCAGTCCGTTTTTCTTTTGTAGTCAATACAGTGTAGCCAAAGTCGAGGCTGGCCCCGGGGCAGAGGATGACGCACCGATGAGACAGTGCCATGACAGTGGCCGAATAGCAGACTACGGAAAAAGCGGCTTGGGGATCAGAAAAGTGAGGCTATAGACGCAAAAAGCCCGTCTCAAGGACGGGCTTTTTGCAATTTGGTGCGTCTGAGTGGACTCGAACCACCGACTTCCACCATGTCAAGGTGACACTCTAACCAGCTGAGTTACAGACGCGAATTTGGTACACCTGAGTGGACTCGAACCACCGACCCCCACCATGTCAAGGTGGTGCTCTAACCAGCTGAGCTACAGGTGTATAGTCAAATACTGACCAAGCAGTACCGAACGGGTCGTAATACTAATGAGAGCAGGGTAGCATGGCAAGTAAAATTAAAACTGAAATGGCTGACCGCTTAATCCCTGCGCACTGCGACGGTGTGATATGGGCCATAATAAGCGTATTCCATTGCACCCGAGGACCCCAAAATGACCAAAGCCCGTATTGCCGTGTTCAGCAGTAAATCCTATGACAAGGATTCCATGAACGCCGCCAACAGCAACTATGGTTTCGAGCTGGACTTTTACAAAACCCAGTTGACCGCCAATACTGCAAAATTGGTGGAGGGCTACGATGCGATCTCCTGTTTCGTGAATGACATGGTTGATGTTGATGTGCTGTCACAGCTGGACAAAGCCAACATCAAGATGATCGCGCTGCGCTGCGCTGGCTTCAACAACATCGATCTGGAAGAAGCCAAACGTCGCGGCTTTGTGGTCAGCCGGGTACCAGGCTATTCGCCGGAATCCGTAGCCGAACATGCGGTGGCCATGTTGCTGTGTCTCAACCGTAAACTGCACAAAGCGTACTCTCGAATTCGTGAACACAACTTTAACCTGGAGGGATTGCTGGGGTTCAACCTGTCCAGCAAAACCGTCGGCATCATCGGTACCGGTAAAATTGGCCAGGCTACCATTCGAGCCTTGAGTGGGTTTGGCTGTAAGATCCTGTGTCACGACCCCTATCCAACCGATGTGGTTACCGAACTCGGCGCCACCTATGTGGATCTGGATACTTTGTATGAACAATCCGACGTCATCAGCCTCCACTGTCCGCTGACGCCGGAGAGCAATCATATGATCAATCGCGACGCCTTCGCCAAGATGAAGCCAGGCGTTATGTTGATCAACACCTCCAGGGGGGCGTTGGTGAATGCTTCTGACGCCATTGAGGCGCTCAAAAGCGGTAAGTTGGGCTATCTGGGCCTGGATGTGTACGAGCTGGAAGGGGATCTGTTCTTCCGTGATCTGTCCGGTCAGGTCATTCACGACGATGTGTTCGGGCTGCTGCTGAGCTACCCGAACGTGCTGGTAACCGGTCACCAGGGGTATTTCACCGACCTGGCGCTGGATCAGATTGCCGAGACCACCCTGGGCAACATCAAGGCGTACATGAAGGGCGAGACCACCGGCAACGAGGTGTTCTAACCCGGTAACACCGAGACCACGAGCGAGGCCTGGCGCCTCGCTTTTTTGTTTGCTTTTTATGGCTGTGACGGTTATCGGCTACCTGAAAGCGTGCACGGCCTATGGCTCAGTTCGGCGCAGCCGGGTCGGGGAATGACGCTGGCGGTAATGGGTCGGGCTTTCGCCGCTATAGCGCTTAAAGGCGTTGGAAAAATTGGCCGTTTCGCTGTAGCCGAGGCGGTCGGCGATGTCGTCGACTCGCTCTCCTTGCCTTAACATCTCACGCGCCTGTTCGACGCGGTGCCGATTCAGCAGTTGGCGGTAGCTGAGCTTATGTTGTGCCAATCGTCGCCGCATGGTGCGCTCGGCAATGCCCAACATCGACGCCATCTGCGACGCTGTTGGCATTTGAAACGGCTGCCGTTTCAGGTGAGCGTCGATTCGGGCGGCCAGATCATTGTTGGCCAGCGTCAGGCTTTGGGCCTGGCACCGGGCCAGGCAATCGGCAAAGGCCACTTGATCCCGATCCGGCATGGGCCGATCCAGCCATGCCAGGCTAAACCACATCTCGTTGCAGTGGTGATCAAAGGACACCGGGCAGCCAAAATGAGCCTGGTAGTCGACAGTGTCCTCGCTGCCGCGGTGATTGAGTTTTACCGCGATTGGGGCAAAGTCAGGCCCGAACAGCCCATCCGCCACCTGCTTGATGGCCGCCAGATCCCGATCGGAGAAAATCTGATGCAATCGCTGTTCATTCAGCGGCTGGCCGTGAAGGCGCAACTTTATCGCCTGGTCATCGCTGAGAAAATCGAAATCAAACAAGGTAAAAGTAAGGTTGGCGTATTTGCAGACCACATTGAGAGCGGCACGAAAATCCGGTGCCGCCAAGATGGCATAGCCGAGCACCCCGTAACTCTCGATACGAAACCCCTGTCCCAGTTTGAGGCCGATGCCCGGATCGTGTGACTTCTCAGCCAGTTGACGGTAGAAATCCACGTGTTGCCACCGCGAGATAGGGGTAGTCTCATTCTCAAGATCTTGGGCCGTCAGACCGACGTTGCGCAGCATCAGGTCAATATTCAGCCCCAGGGGCGCAACCGCGTCGATGGCGTTTCGAATCGCTTTAACACTGTCCATGTGTCCTCCTTGACTCCATTACCCTAGTTGCTTTGGCCGATAATCACAATGGCCGACCGCAGTGACCATTCCAATCCCGGCGACCACCGGTTAGCTTTGGTACCCGTTTGTGAACTGAAACCGGCTCTGGCCAAAAGGGACAATCATGACTCAAGGTGGCACCAAACCGCACACCACTGGTGAACAGAGGCAGCCTCGGGTGGTCATTGCCGGGGCGGGCATGACCGGCATTCTGACCGCCATCACGCTTCGGCAGGCGGGAATCCGCGATCTGCTGATCCTGGAAAAGCGCTCGAGCGTGGGCGGTACCTGGCGTGAGAATCGCTATCCTGGTGTGGCCTGTGATGTGCCGTCGCACTTCTACAGTTACTCCTTTGCACCGAACCCGGATTGGCAGCGCCGTTTTGCCAGCGGTGAAGAGATTCAGGCGTATTTTGAGCGAGTGTTTCACACCTATGGTCTGGGGACGGTAACCCGGTTTAACCAGCAACTGGTTCACAGTGAATACCGCCGCGGACGCTGGCACTTAAAAACCGACTGCGGTCACACCTACCAGGCCGACTTTTTTGTCTGTGCCACCGGTATTCTGCATCATCCCTGCTACCCCAACATACCCGGACTGGATTCTTTTGAGGGCGCCTGTTTTCATACTGCCCGTTGGCCACAATCGGCACCGGTGGACGGCACCCGGGTCGGAGTGATCGGTACCGGCTCCACCGCCTGTCAGCTGATTCCGGCGCTGGCCGACCGGTCTCAGCACATCAGCGTGTTTCAGCGCACGCCGCAATGGATCATGAGGCTGAGTAACCCGGGTTTTGGCCCGACAACGAGACTGGCGCTGCGGCGGCTGCCACCGCTGCAACGCCTGGTACGCTGGAGCCACCAGTTGCTGCTGAGTCACCTGTTTTCAAAGGCGGTTATCGGTCGCAAGGTTCCCCACTGGATCATATCGACCCTGTGTAAGCTTAACCTGCGATTCAGTGTGCGAGACCCGGTATTGCGGCGCAAATTGACCCCGGATTACACCGTCGGTTGCAAACGGTTGATCATTAATTCCGAGTTCTATCGCGCCGTGCAGCGCGATACGGTGAGCCTGGAAACCGCCGCCATCCGCAAAGTGGTGCCCAAGGGGGTGGTCACCGACGACGGCAAATTGCACCGACTGGATACCTTGATACTGGCCACCGGTTTTCGCCCCTTTGAATTTATGCGACCCATGGTGGTCATCGGCGAGGGGGGCGTGACCATAGAACAGCAATGGCGCCATAAAGTTCAGGCCTACCGTTCGCTGTTGATCCCCGGTTTTCCCAATCTGTTTTTGATGCTGGGGCCCAACACGCCCATTGGCAACTTCTCCGTCATCGCCATGAGTGAAGTCCAGGTGAACTACCTGCTGCAGTTGATTCAACAATGGCAACAACGCCGGTTTGATGCCGTCAGTGCCCGCACCAGCGCCATGGAGGCGTTTAACCAAAGCCTGAAAGCCGGCATGAAAGGCACCGTCTGGTTAGGAGGGTGTCAAAGCTGGTATCTGGATAAGGACGGTGATCCGGCCATGTGGCCGTTCAGTTGGCAACGCTGGGTCGATGAGATGGCTGCGCCGCAGATGGATCATCTGCGGTTGCACCGGTACGGTAACGGCTAGTCTAATCGTTGCCCGGCGACCGCATCGGTATGCGGTCGCCGGGCATGCCAGTGATTACTGGGCCTTGGCCTGTCCGTGGCTGCGGCGCATCTCTTCGGCTTTCTCCCTGATCTCCTGCAAGTCCCTGACCATCTCGCTCCAGCCATACCACAATGCGTAGTCCGGGTTGGCATGAAACGCCCCCTGGAAACCGCGCATTCGATGTTTCAGGTGCATCTCAAACAGCGTTTGTTCGATACTGGTGGGGGCATCATGGAAGGTCAGCAGATCCGGGAACGCCTCGGCGTAAGACTCGGGCTTGGTCAATACCCCTTCCTGGTACAGGGCGGCAATTTCCCGAATCCCCTCGGCCAGCAGGTGGTCCAGATCCCGAATCAGGGCGTCGGCCTTATCCAGCTCAGCTTTGGCAAAATTAGCGGAGTGGCAGTCACCGCACACCTTGAGCATCTTGTTGCGTTCGCGATCGAAGTCTTCCTTGGTCAACCTGGCCACATCGGCGGCCTTAACCACCTCCAGACGTGGTGTCGGCTCGCCTTTGCTATCCAGCACTCCCAATGCCTGCAAAATGGTGATCTGATCGGCTTGCCACTGGGGGTCGTCGGACAACGGCAGGCGAACGGCCAGGAAACCCCAGGCGGTGCGGACTTCGTGGTCACCATCGACCATATGGCAGGTCTGACAGGTTGGCGCGGGGGTAGATTCCGGCAGGGTGCCGTTTTGTTTCAACAGGTAGCGGACCCCGTGCTTGGACGACGACCACATCTCCCACTGTGGATGATCAAACCCCATGTGGCAGGTTTGGCAGGCCTGAGGTTGGCGCGCTTCTTTCACCGAAAAGGTGTGACGGGTGTGGCAGGCATCGCAGGATGCGTGGCCAAACTGGCTGCCAGCCTGCTTCAGGGCTGCGATCTCTTCGTCGCTCTTCAGCCCCAGCTTGTGGCAGCCGGTGCAGCCTTTCATCCCCTGATTCAGGGCCATCGGAAGCGCGTGGGTGGTGGGCATGGCATTGACCGACGCCCAGGAGAGGGCGTGCTTGCCTTTGGAAAACTGCTCTAACCGTTCGCCATGGCATGCGCCACAGGTATCGGCGGTAATGGTACTGAGGTTACCGACGTCATCGGCACTGCTGTGATCGCCTTCGTGACACAGATCGCAGCCGATTTCGTTGTCAAAGTGTCGGCTGTTCTTCCAGTCCTCGACGATCAGTGGTGTTACCTTGGCATGGCAAGACTCACAACTCTCCTGTGCCAGTACCAGGCCGGTCAATAGCGAACACACAAGGGCAAATAGGATGCGCATACCCGCCTCCAAAGCAAAAGGGCCAACTAAACCCTAATCAGCTTAGTTGACCCTGATAAAAGTGCGGGTATTTTATCGCCCTAACTGCCGTTGCTGTACGATGACATTCCAATCTCGGTCTCACCCGTCTCAAGGGTGTAGGTCAGTGTCGGCAGGTCAACACCGGTGGTGTTTTTTTCACCCACGTAAATGTAGTAACAGGCAGAGGGGCCTGAGCGATACCAGTATTTTATCGGAGTGCTGGTGTCGCCATCGAAACTGCCGTTGGAGGCGGTTCGGGTCTCCAGGTCGGAGTTCAGCAA
This sequence comes from Ferrimonas kyonanensis DSM 18153, assembly GCF_000425405.1. Taxonomy (GTDB): domain Bacteria; phylum Pseudomonadota; class Gammaproteobacteria; order Enterobacterales; family Shewanellaceae; genus Ferrimonas; species Ferrimonas kyonanensis. Next base: position 37,402 of record NZ_AUDJ01000027.1, read on the forward strand.
ACCGGACCACAGTTCGCCGCAGTTGGTGCCGGTCAGGGTGCCGTTGTAATTGGTGCCGGCGGGAAAGCCTTGCTCGTTACTGTCGACATTGCCGTCACCAAAACTGGCAAGGTTGGTAACGGCGGCCTGGGTGCCGTTGGTCAGCCAGCCACTGTGATACAGCTTCACGGCAGCCCTGAAGTCGGAAAAGGCGGTTTGATACACCGCCTGGTGAGCTTCCGGAGTCAGGCTGGTGAGACGGGGAAGGGCAGTCACGGCCAAAATGGCCAGAACGATGATCACTGCCACCAGTTCAATCAGGGTAAAACCGCGGCTAGGACGGCGGACTAACATTGGCGCCTCGAACAGAAATCTGACTTTAGAGTAAGGGCTCGAATTTTAGACCTGTTCGTAGCCGCTGTCACCCATGCAGATCACTGTTTTTTAAACGCCTGAAAGAAATAAAGGCTGCCTGAGCAGCCCTTTATAGGTGACTATCACTAGTGCACTTCAACCCGATCCGGTACCGTTTGCTTGGGTTCCAGTTTTGGCAGGGTCAGCGACAGCACGCCGTTATCGAAATGGGCGTCGATGTCGGCAACCGTGAGGCCATCACCCACCTCGATGTTGCGGATAAACACCCCTTCATGACGTTCTTTTCGAATAAAATGGTTGTCTTCGACTTGATGTTGCTGACGACGACGAGCCTCGATGCGCAGTACGCCATCGGCCAGGGTGATGGCCACGTCTTCTTTTTTCACGCCGGGTAAGTCGGCGCTGAGCAGGTAGTGGCCTTGTTGTTCGACAATGTCGATACGTGGCATACCAAGGGAATTAACGGCCTCATCACTGTGTTCGCGTCGGCGTTCCATCAGTGGCCAGAAGTCAAACAAAGAGTCACGGGGAAACAGATTCATATTCTCCTCCTGTCAGTCCATGGGCGATGCCAGCAATGCGCCGGCTACCGCCGCTGTGATTCCTCATTGCTTATTTTACGCTCGCGGTTTCGCCCCGCGGGTAAAACTCCGCGCCACATTGATCGTGATCAAGATCACGGAGTTGTCGAGTCAGCCGGGATTCGAAAACGCCCGGTTCAGTTGCATCAGCGCATCGTAACGGGGCCCCTGCGGCGAGTGGGCAAAACTCAGCCTGAGATAGTGAGCATATTGACCATTGGCAGAAAACAGGGCGCCGGGTGTAATGACGATGTTGTTTCTGAGCAGGCTCTGGTAGTGGGCTTTGGTGTCTTGTTCTGGTGCCAGTTCGATCCACAGCGACATGCCGCCTTCAGGTTGGGTGCAGCGAAACGGCACCTGCCACTGCTGGTTCAATACCGCCAGCAGGCGATCCCGGTTGTGCTTTAGCTGTTGCCGCTGGTGAACCAGGTGACGCTTAAAATGCCCCTCAGCCATAAAACTGGCCAGCCCCTCCTGCAACGCCTGGCCACTGGCCAGCTGATTGATCAGTTTCAGGTGCACGATGCGATCATGGTGGCGGCCGCCGCTGATCCAACCAATGCGCAAATCCCGTGACAGCGACTTTGAAAATGAGCTGCACAGAATGACGCGGCCGTGAGTGTCAAATCGTTTCAGCGGTTCTGGTTGGAAATGAAAGCCAAGGTCACCGTAGATGTCGTCTTCGATCAGGGTGAAATCGTGGCTTTGGGTCAACTCAACCAGCCGGCGCTTTTCCGCTGCAGGCATGCAGGCCCCGGTCGGCGTGGCGTAATTGGGGGTAACCACGCAGGCTTTAACGTCCCATTGTTGCAACACCGGTTGCAGGGCATCGGCACTGAGTCCCAGGGTAGGGGACGCGGGCACCTCAACCACTTTGAGTTTTAATTGCTGCAGCAGTTGCAGCACCCCATAAAACGCCGGACTCTCCACGGCCACCACGTCCCCGGGCTCACAGCAACTCATCAATGCCAGAAACAAGCTGTTTTGACAGCCAGAGGTGATGCAGATTTCATTGACGTCAAGGGCACACTGACGACTGCGATAATGGCTGTGTATCTGTTGCCTCAGTGCCGGATTGCCTTCTGGCCCGGTGTAGTAGAACGCTTTTTGCTTGGGCTGCTGGCGCATGGCGCGTCCAAGGTGGCGATTGAGACGCTCCAGGCTGGGTTGAGGTTCTGGCAGCGACGCCCAGGGGCACAAGTCAAATGCGGCGCTGCGAGCCATGATTTCATGGAAGATCTCGGGCACCTGGATCAACTGCGGTGGCTTTTGCACAAAGTGGGCGTGAGTTGCCACGGTGACGTGTTGACGCTGGGCGACAAAATAGCCGCTGCGGGGCCTGGCCTCCACCAGGCCGGCCGCTTCCAGGGCGTGCAGCGCCTTTTGAACCGAAATTTTGGCAACTCGATGCTGCTGGCTAAGTTGTCGAATCGACGGCAGCCGATCGCCGGGCAACCACTCTGCAGAGTGGATGCGTTCACTCAGTGAGCTGGCCAGTTGTTGGTACAGAAACTTGGACATGCTGATGCCTCGAGGCGTTCAATCTGTACCTATTATATTTTATTTTGTTGTATCTATGAATGACAAGCAGGGTCAGTACACTCTCGCCAGGTTCAGCACTTTCTGGAGTCACAGTGAAACCCTTACCCACGTCAAATCAAAGGATTATTTTCAGGAGCGGTGTCTCCGAGGGCAAAATCTACATCAGAGAGCAACAGGGCAGGCTGCAACGGATACGCCGGGGCTTGAATGTCGGCCTCATCGGTCTGTTTATGCTGCTGCCGCTGCTGCAGTATCAGGGTCATCAGGCGATACTGATCGATCTGGCTCAGCAGCGATTGGATCTGTTTTCGCTGTCTCTGTTCCCCCAGGATCTCATGATCGTGGCGTTGCTGTTCATTCTGGCCGCGTTCTTGCTGTTTACTGCCACCAAGTTGTACGGTCGCATCTGGTGCGGGTTCAGTTGCCCACAAACGGTGTGGACCCTGATGTTTAACTGGCTCGAACGCCGAGTCGAAGGTTCTCACAGCCACAGCCGAGCCTTGGACGCTCAGCCCTGGAGTGGCCAAAAGCTTGCCAAGAAGGGGGTCAAGCACGCTTTGTGGCTGGCCTTGTCACTGGCTTCCGGTCTGACCTTTGTGTCCTATTTCGTGCCGGTGTCTGAGTTGTATCCGGCCTTTTTCAGTTTGGATGCTTCGTTAACCGTGCAGGCGTGGGTAGGTTTTTTCACACTGTGCACCTATGTTAACGCCGGGTGGTTACGGGATAAGGTGTGCCAGCACATCTGCCCTTACGCGCGATTCCAATCGGCGATGTTCGATGACAATACCCGTTTGCTCGCCTACGACGCCGCTCGTGGAGAGTCTCGAGGTCCAAGGAAGCGGGGCCAGAAACCGTCTGCCTCGCAGGGGGATTGCGTCGACTGTGATCTGTGCGTTCAGGTATGCCCGGTGGGCATCGACATTCGAGACGGGCTACAGTATCCCTGCATCAGTTGTGGCCTGTGCATCGACGCCTGTGATCAGACCATGGCGCGCTTTAACTATGCCAGAGGCCTGATTCGATTCACCTCGTCGCGCAAGGGCGGGCGTTCCGTTAGCGGCTATCTGGGCTACGGGGTCGGGGTCTTGCTGACGGTGGTGGCCATCATGGCCTGGGCCAACGCCCGAACCAGTTTTGAGGTCAATGTGATTCGTGATCGTCAGGCCCTGTACCGGATCAACAATCAGGGCTTTGCTGAGAATACCTACAAATTTAAGGCGCTTAACAAAACTCAGCAGCCGCGAACCTACGGCATCATCGTTCAGGGCGTCTACGGACTGAGCATCGAAGGGGAGGCCTACATGACGGTGGCCCCGGGGCAACACCAGACCCACGTGCTGACCGTGGCGCTGACGGAAGACGCCCAAAAGGGGCAAACTCCAATTCGATTCGTGGTCGTGGATGTCAAAACCGGCGAGCACCTGTTCCGCAAATCCAGCTTCTATGCCGGCTAACCGGCAACAAAAAAGCCCGCACATCTCTGTGCGGGCTTTCGGAATGTGGTACAACCGAGTGGATTTGAACCACCGACCCCTACCATGTCAAGGTAGTGCTCTAACCAACTGAGCTACGGTTGTATCGCTGGTGCGTCTGAGTGGACTCGAACCACCGACTTCCACCATGTCAAGGTGACACTCTAACCAGCTGAGTTACAGACGCATCTCGCTAAGCGATGGCTAGATACTAGGGGTAGACGCGGTCATTGACAACCCCAATGTTCAGGTTAAGTGTCTGTTTGACTAAACATTGTCCTCGAAAGGTCGAATTTGCATCAGTGTGCTAACTCGGCCGCCAACCGCAGCCGCCGTTGAATCACCACCAAGCGCCATTTCAATAACAGAGCGGCGGTAGACAGGCCACTGATGAATCCGATCCAGAATCCGGCGGCGCCCATGGGGGCGACCAGCCAGTCGGTCAGTCCCAGCACCAGGCCGGTGGACAACCCCACGCCCCAGTAGGAAAACAGTGAGATCCACAGCAGGGCGGTGGTGTCTTTATAGCCTCGTAAACTGGCCGCAGCCACTACCTGTACCGTATCGGAGAACTGATAGATGGCACACAGGAACATCAGCTGACCGGCCAACAGCAATACCGCCGGATCCGAGCTGTACAGCTGCGCAATCGCATCCCGGGCGAGGACAGTGAAACTGGCGGTGATCAAGGCGATGACCAGGCCGACCTGCAGGCCAAGCCGCGCCACTAACGCCGCAGTCTCGGGCTTATCCTGGCCCAGGTAGTAACCGACACGAATGGTGACCGCCATGCCCAGGGCCAGCGGCAGCATGAACACCAACCCGGAGAAGTTGGCGGCGACCTGGTGGCCGGCAACGGTGATCGCCCCCAGCGGCGCGATGGCCACGGCGACAATGGCAAACAGCGTTACCTCGAAGAACAACGCCAGGGCAATGGGCAAGCCCAGACCAAAAATCGCTTTTTGAGTGTCACCGTCCACCTTGCCCCATTGGCTGAACATCTTCATGTGACGGAATTTCTTGGCCCAGGCCACATAGGCGGCCATCGACAGGAACATCGCCCAGAACACAATGGCCGTGGCCACGCCACAGCCAGCGCCGCCCATGGCGGGAAAGCCCAGGTGACCGTAGATCATGACGTAGTTGGCAGGAATGTTCACCGCCAGGCCGATGAAACCGATGATCATCGATGGCAGGGTCCAGGACAGGCCTTCACTGAAATTTCTTAACACCTGAAACAGCAAAAAGGGCGGGGCACCCCACAAAACCGCTTCAATGTAGCCCTGACTGAGCGCAAACAGCTGCGGTTCCAGATCCATCTGTGCTAAAACCCAGTTAGCCTGGCTGAAAACCCCCATAGCGATCACACCGCACAGCAGGGCCATGTAGATTCCCTGGTGGACCAGCGGACGAATTTTCTGTTCTTGCTTGGCGCCATGCAGATGCGCCACCATAGGGGTCAACGCCATTAATATGCCGGCGAAGAATAAGATGGTCGGTAGCCAGATGCTGGTGCCGATGGCCACCGCGGCCATGTCGGAGGCACTGACCCGACCAGCCATGACGGTATCGATAAAACCCATCATGGTCTGAGCCAGTTGAGCGGCGAGAACGGGTAGAGCTAGGCGTATAAGGCTTTTTACCTGATAGAGGCGACTGTGCATATTGTACGGTCCGGTACGACTGAATTATTGGAGTTATATGTTTACTGGAATTGTTCAGACCAAAGCGCGAGTAGCGGCCATTACTGAGAAGGATAGACTACGTACTTTTGCAGTACAGATACCTGAGGCCTTCAGAAAGGAATTGGTGGTGGGCGCCAGCGTGGCCCACAACGGTGTGTGTTTGACCGTTACTGAACTGGATGATGATAAAGTCTTTTTTGATGTAATGGAAGAGACACTTAGGGTCACCAATCTTAAGGATCTCGGCGCCGGCGACCACGTCAATATCGAGCGTTCCCTGGTATTCGGAAAGGAGGTCGGCGGCCATGTGGTGTCCGGTCACGTTCACACCCTGGCCCGCATCACCGCCATCGACAAGACCGACACCAACTGCACCTTCAGCCTGGCAGTGGATTCCAGCTGGATGAAGTACATTCTGCATAAAGGCTTTGTCGCCATCGATGGCTGCAGCCTGACGGTCGGCAACACCAAAGAGGATGGCTTTGACATTCACCTTATTCCCGAGACCCTGGCGGTGACTACCCTGGGTGAGCGCCGAGTCGGCGATGAACTCAATATTGAAATCGACAGCCAGACACAGGCGATCGTCGACACCGTTGAGCGGGTGCTGTCCCAGCGCGGCCTGAGCTGAACCGAGTTAATACAGCTGTTCGTCGTCACCGTCGACGAACAGCTTTAGTGACTGTTTTTGCTCGTCGATCCACAACTGCAAGTGGATGGCATTGCAGCAGGCCTGACAATCTTCGTAATACTCCTGATCGCCACCACTGGCGTCCACCGACACCGAGGTCTGAGATCCGCAGTGCGGACACTGAATGCTTTTGTAGAAGGCATCGGTTCGCATGGCCGTACTCCCGTCTGTGGCTCCTTTCGCAAGTGTAAGCCATAGCCGCCACCTCCACCGCACAATCGACGCTTTGTGGCGTACTTTCGCACTGGCGGAGGACGAAACTGCCGGTAAATCAAGGTTTGGCAAGCTAAAGGGTTTGTAAACCCACCTTCAGATTCCTATACTACGCTTTCGCCGGCACCCTGGGTTGCACTGCGCTGCTCTGTTTACCCCGTAAGGTAGATACCAGACGCATCGGATAACTCACGGAATTGCCGCCTTATTTTACTATTCAAACATGTGATCTTTTGTGTGGATCACCACTGTGGAGAGTCCTATGCCTGTAATTACCCTGCCTGACGGTAGTCAACGTCAATTCGACAACCCTGTTTCTGTCATGGATGTGGCCCTGGACATTGGTCCTGGCCTGGCGAAAGCCTGTGTGGCCGGTCGCATCAATGGCGAGCGTGTCGATGCCTGTGAAGTGATGACCGAAGACAGCGAGCTGTCCATCATCACCGCCAAGGATGAAGATGGTCTGGAAATCATTCGTCACTCCTGTGCTCACCTGCTGGGTCACGCCATTAAGCAGATGTGGCCCGAAGCCAAGATGGCCATCGGTCCGACCATCGACAATGGCTTTTACTACGACATCGATCTGGAGCAGAAGTTGACCCAGGAAGATCTGGATGCGCTGGAAAAGCGGATGCAGACTCTGGCCAAGACCAACTACGACGTCATTAAGAAGAAAGTCAGCTGGCAGGAAGCGCGCGATACCTTTGAAGCGCGCGGCGAGACCTACAAAATCGAGATTCTCGATGAAAACGTCAGCCGCGATGACAAGCCAGGGCTCTACCATCACGAAGAGTACATCGACATGTGCCGCGGCCCTCACGTGCCGAACATGAAGCACTGTCACCACTTTAAGCTGATGAACGTTGCCGGTGCCTACTGGCGCGGTAACTCCGACAACAAGATGCTGCAACGCATCTACGGTACCGCCTGGGCCGATAAGAAGCAGCTTAAAGCGCACCTGAACCGCCTGGAAGAAGCCGCCAAGCGCGACCACCGTAAAATCGGTAAGGCGCTGGATCTGTTCCACTGGCAGGAAGAAGCGCCGGGCATGGTGTTCTGGCACAACGATGGCTGGAACGTCTACCTGGAACTGGAAAAGTTTGTCCGTAGCAAACTGTCCGAGTTCACCTATCAGGAGGTCAAAGGCCCGCTGATGATGGACCGGGTGCTGTGGGAGAAGTCCGGCCACTGGGACAAGTACGCCGACAACATGTTCACCACCGAGTCTGAGAAGCGCGAATACGCCATCAAACCGATGAACTGCCCCGGTCACGTGCAGATCTTCAACCAGGGTCTGAAATCCTATCGCGACCTGCCGCTGCGAATGGCCGAATTTGGTTGCTGCCACCGCAACGAGCCATCTGGCGCGCTGCACGGCCTGATGCGGGTTCGTGGATTTACCCAGGATGACGCTCACATCTTCTGTACCGAAGAACAGGTGCAAGCTGAGGTGACCGATTGCATCCGCATGGTGTACGACACCTACGAAACCTTTGGTTTTGCCAGCATCGCCGTTAAGCTGTCGACCCGCCCGGAACAGCGGGTAGGAACCGACGAGATGTGGGATCGGGCCGAACAAGGCCTGATGGATGCTCTGAAAGCCAATGACATCGCCTACGAGCTGCAGCCAGGCGAAGGGGCGTTCTATGGTCCAAAGATTGAATTTACTTTGCACGATTGTCTGGATAGAGCTTGGCAGTGCGGCACCATTCAGTTAGACTTCGCTCTTCCTGAGCGTTTGGGTGCCAGCTACGTTGCTGAAGATAACAGCCGTAAAACGCCGGTGATGATTCACCGCGCCATTCTGGGCTCTCTGGAACGTTTTATCGGAATTTTGATTGAAGAGTACGCCGGTCGATTCCCGACTTGGCTGGCTCCGACACAGGCCGTCGTCATGAACATTACTGACAAACAATCAGAATATGTTCAAAAAGTCGCAGAAGCTCTCAAAAATGCTGGAATTAGAGTGAAAGCGGACTTGAGAAACGAGAAGATTGGCTTTAAAATTCGCGAACATACTTTAAAGCGCACGCCTTATTTATTGGTCGTTGGTGACAAAGAAGTCGAAAACGGCGAAGTGGCAGTGCGTACACGCGATGGCGCTGACTTGGGTAAATTTAAAGTCGAAGACTTGATTGCCCGCATCACAGATGAAGTCAGTGACCGTAGTCTGCAATTGCTGGAGGAATAAGCTATAAAAGGCGGAAAGAAGCAAGGTCCGGCCAAGGACCAAACTCGAATCAATGGTGAAATTCGCGCTCGTGAAGTTCGTCTGATTGGTGTTGATGGTGAGCAAGCAGGTATCGTTTCAGGTCGTGAGGCCGCGGAACTTGCTCAAGAAGCCGGTTTGGATCTGGTAGAGATCAGTCCAAATGCGGAGCCACCGGTTTGCCGGATTATGGACTACGGTAAGTTCCTTTACGAACAGGCTAAAAACCAAAAGGAACAGCGTAAAAAGACCAAGCGGATTCAGGTTAAGGAAGTTAAATTCCGTCCTGGAACCGATGATGGCGATTATCAGGTAAAACTACGCAACCTGACTCGCTTCTTGGAAGATGGAGACAAAGCGAAAGTTACGCTGCGTTTCCGTGGTCGCGAAATGGCCCACCAGGATCTCGGCATCAAACTGTTGAACCGTATTAAAGACGATTTGGCAGAGATTGCAGTGGTCGAGGCTTTCCCTAAAGTGGAAGGTCGCCAAGCGGTGATGGTCCTCGCACCAAAGAAGAAACAGTAAGGCTTCCAAGTAATTAAATCAGCTCGGTCGCTGACCGGGCTGATTTTGTTCGCCTTGCAGTTCTATTTTTTTATTAACAATGCGGAGTTTCAAATGCCTAAGCTGAAATCCAATAAGGGTGCCGCTAAGCGTTTTAAGAAAACTGCCTCCGGCGGTTTCAAGCGCAAGCAGTCACACCTGCGTCACATCCTGACCAAGAAGTCTACTAAGCGTAAGCGTCATTTGCGCTCCAAACAGATGGTTGCTAAGTCTGACGTTGCTCAGATCAAAACCATGCTGCCGTACGCTTAATTGGGAAGGAGAGTTAAAAAATGGCTCGTGTAAAACGCGGTGTTACCGCTCGTGCTCGTCACAAGAAAGTACTCAAGCAGGCTAAAGGCTACTACGGTGCCCGCAGTCGTGTCTATCGCGTAGCAGTTCAAGCTGTTACCAAGGCTGGTCAATACGCTTACCGTGACCGTCGCCAGAAAAAGCGTCAGTTCCGTCAGCTGTGGATCGCCCGTATCAACGCTGCTGCTCGTCAGAACGGCATGTCTTACAGCCGTTTCATTAACGGTCTGAAGAAGGCGTCTGTTGAGATCGATCGTAAGATCCTGGCCGATATCGCAGTATTCGACAAGGTAGTATTTACTGCCCTGGTCGAAAAAGCGAAAGAGGCTCTGGCTAAGTAAGCACTGCTTACCTGTCAGGAAAAAGGGACCCTAGGGTCCCTTTTTTATTGGCGGCAGAAAATCGTCATAAGCCGCCAAATAAAAAGGCCAGCATAAGCTGGCCTTTTTATTTACCAAATCGCTATTTTAGCGTTGGCCGCGGGGCAGGGCATTGCCCTTATTTGAAGCCAGCTTTTGTGCCCAAAGTTGCTTGGGAGACAAACCGCCGTTGCCACTTTTAACCGCTTGGGGTTTGGCTTTTGGTGCGGCTTTCTTGGCCACAGTCTTCTTGGCTGGCGCTTTCTCTGCAGGCGCTGCTACTTCAGCTTCTGCTGCGCCGGAGCTCAGTTCCTGAGCCAGATCAGCCAGGTCGCCCAGTCGCAGTGACTTGCCACCATCAACTTTGAACCAGCTGCCTTTCTGCTCGATGGTAGCGGCTTTGCCATGTTTCTTAAGGTACGCATCGTTAAATTGCTGCAGTACCTCTTCCTTGTTTAATTTGGACATGTGTTATTAAACCTTTGTCATTAAGCCGACTCGGGCCGGTATTAAAGCTAGTCTTTATACCGATTCTGCAGCTATTTGTCTAATTTTTGCAGTAAAAACGCATCAAAACTGAGAGCGAAACGGGTTATTACCTAAGTTGGTTAAAAGAGCGGCTGATGCCTTTAAAACTAAAGGAACGAGCTCAATTTCACTTATTCTGCAACCGGGCTCAATTCTAATTCCGCAGCGCCTAAACAGTGGCAATCCCTTTCAGTCCGGTTACACTGTATGCCTGCCGTACACTCAACGAGAGATCCCATGAAACGCACTCAACTGCTGGCCCACCTGGAAGGCTTACTCCAACCCTGGAACGTGAAAGATTACGCCCCCAACGGCCTGCAGGTCGAAGGGCGCGAGGAGATTCAGCACATCGTGACGGCGGTGACCGCCAGTCAGTCGGTCATCGACCGGGCGGTGGCGCTAAACGCCGACATGGTACTGGTGCACCATGGTTATTTCTGGAAGGGGGAGGCACCGGAGATCACCGGCATGAAACACAAGCGCCTGCGGGCACTGTTGGTGAACGACATCAACCTGGTGGGCTACCACTTGCCATTGGATATTCACCCGACCCTGGGTAATAACGCCCAGTTGGCTAAAGCCCTGGGCCTGACCATCACCGGCCCCATGGAAGCGGGTAATGAGCACTCGGTTGCGGTCTGTGCTCGATTGGACCCGCCCGTCAGTGGCCAAGAGTTGGCCAAGCGCATCGAAACCGTTCTGGGGCGAGCGCCGTTGCACATCAAGGGCCACGATCGGCTCATCAGCAGCCTGGGTATTTGCAGCGGCGGTGCTCAGGATTACATCGACCTGGCCGCGGCTCGTGGCCTGGATGGGTACCTGTCCGGAGAGGTCTCTGAGCGCACCTATTACAGCGCTACCGAGCAAGGCATCGATTACTTTGCTGCCGGGCACCATGCGACCGAGCGAGGCGGCATTCAGGCACTGGGCAGCCACCTGGCGAACGAGTTTAATCTTCAGATCAGCTTTGTGGACACCGATAATCCGGTCTAACGGCACCAGCAGCACATTAAAAAAGGGCGCCTTGAGGCGCCCTTAGTGTGTTCTCGGCCGTGATCATGGCTGATACAGGTTGACCACATCGATGCGGCTGGCTTCATCGAGATCGATGTGGCCGCTGTTGGCACTGTCAAAGAAATCGAACGCCGGCAGATCCGCTTCGGCCACTTCACCGCTGGGCTTGGCGTTCGGATCGGCGCTCAGACTTTGAAAATCAAAGAGCTGCCGGTCGACCAGTTGCGACGGGGCCACGTTCTGCATGGCGGTAAAGATGGTCTCAATCCGGCCGGGGAATTGTTTGTCCCACAGATTGAGCATCTCTTTAACCTGCTTGCGCTTGAGGTTCTCCTGAGAGCCGCACAGGTTACAGGGAATGATCGGAAACGCTTTCATGCTGGCGTATTCGGCGATGTCCTTCTCTCGAGCGTAAGCCAGTGGCCGAATCACCACGTTGGCGCCATCGTCGGAGCGCAGTTTTGGCGGCATCGACTTGAGCTTACCGCCAAAGAACATATTCAGGAACAGGGTTTCCACCATGTCATCACGGTGGTGACCCAGGGCAATCTTAGTGGCCCCAATACGTTGCGCAAACCCATACAGGGTGCCGCGGCGCAGGCGAGAGCACAGGGAGCAGGTGGTTTTACCTTCCGGAATCTTATCTTTAACGATGGAATAGGTGTCCTTCTCCAGGATATGGTAAGCCACACCCAGGCTATCGAGGTAAGCAGGAAGGATCTCTTCGGGGAACCCTGGTTGCTTTTGATCCAGGTTGACCGCCACCAGTTTAAAATCCACTGGCGCTCGGTGCTGCAGATTCAACAGAATGTCCAGCATGGTGTAACTGTCCTTGCCTCCGGACAGACATACCATGACGACATCGCCGTCTTCGATCATCTTGTAATCTTCAATTGCAGAGCCCACTTCGCGTCGCAGACGCTTCTGCAATTTATTCAGACGGGTTTTCTGTTTCTGACTCAGTTCCACTCAATACCTCGAAATGCCACAAATGGGGCTGGCATTATTCCAGCATCGGTAAACCTGGTAAAGAGGCGAGCACAAAAAAACGCGGCCTAAGCCGCGTCATTACCGGGTTTGAACGGATTACCCCTCTGTCGAGGTCAACACCCGCCTCAGTCGGCCAGGGGGCAAACAAAATTGGCCGGTTTAAAGGCCACCAGATCGCACTCCAGGCTGTCAATGACGTGTTCGGCGGTATTGCCGATCAACGCGGCAGACAATCCGCTTCGACCCACGGTGCCCAGCATCACCAGTTCGGCATTCAGCTCTCGAGCCAGGTCGGGAATCACATCTTCCGGCAGCCCCTCGAGCACATGGCAGTGGCTGTCATCGATGTCGTACTTGGCTGCCAGCTCAGCAATCCGGGCCTGATGGTGCTGTTTGATGGACTGGTTGTAAGCGTGGGCATCGAAGTCGGGCAGCTCGATGGCAATGTTCACCGGCGTCCCCGGATAACCGTTGACCAGGTGCACCTGAGCATCGATGATGCCGGCCAGGGTGACCGCCTTACTGACGATGCGCTCATTGAGCTCCTTGTGGTCTTCATCATCGGCGGCCACATTGACGGCGGCCAGGATGTTGCCCTTCGCCGGCCAGTCGTTTTCTTTGACCAACAATACCGGCACCGGTGCCTTGCGCAACAGATGCCAGTCGGTGGGCGTGAAGATCACCGATTTCAGTTTATCGTGGGCGTGGGTGCTCTTGATGATGTAGGCAACGTCGTTGTTGAGGACGTGGTTGATGATGCTTTCAAACGGCCGGTTATGCCAGACCACTTCAAAGTCCACATCAATCCCCTCGGCTTTGAGAGGCTCTGCCAACTGTTCCAGCCATTTTTGCCGCTGCAACACGACGCCGTTACGCATCGCATCCCGCTCTTCCTGGGACAACATGGAGGTCATCTCATAAGAGAAGTCAAAAATACTGAGAAACAGGGTCAAACGGGTACCGGCGCAGCGCGCCAGATGTGCGGCTCGGGCCAGGGCCGGCTGCTCATCGCGGCTGGGGTCGATTACCACAAGAAGTTTGTCGCTGCTCATAATACTCTCCTAACTGAACTCCCTCACCGTCATCGTGGCACGGGGGTGAGGAACATTCCTTTGTTTAGATCAAAAATAGCGCCGTTGCGGTCCTGTGCAGCGGCGAACCCTTGATGGGTGCCTGCCACGGGCAGACGCCGAAAATCCGTTTCACTGAAGGGAGACGCCTTTCAGCTGAACTGGGGTGGTCAATAATTAGAGTACCACTTGTAGCTGAAATTCAAAGAGTTATTAAGTCAGCTATCCAAGAAGGCGGCCTGGTCGTCGGCCGCCGTCTAGGATGGCCCGGTTTCACATGTCGGTCAGGCCAGTGGCGACCGGAACTGATCCGGCTTTAACGCCAGCAGGTCGCACTGCAGGTTGTCGATGACCTGTTCGGCGGTGGTGCCAAGCAGCGTGGCAGTGATTCCCTGTTCACCGATGGTCCCAATCACCACCAATTCCGCATCCAGCAGTTTTGCCTGGCCAGAGATCACATCCTCCGGCAGTCCCTCCTTAACGTGGCAGCATTCCGGGCTGATGTCGAACTTGGCTCCCAGGGCTTCTACGTGCTCCTGATGGTGCTGATGCACCGACTTATTGAAGCGGGAGGAGTCCAGCGAGGGCTGTTCGATAAACATGTTCTCCGGTAAGCCAGGGTAACCGTTGACTAGGTGCACCACGCCATCGATAAGCGCGGCCAGATTTTTAGCGGTATTGACGATGCGGGTATTGAGCTCCTGATGCAGCGGGTCTTGTGAGTCCACATCCACCGCCGCGATGATCACCCCCTTGGGTGGCCAGTCGTGATCTTTCACCAGCAATACCGGTACCGGCGCTTTGCGAATCAGGTGCCAGTCGGTGGGCGTGAAGATCACCGACTTGAGGGTGTCGTGAGCCTGGGTACTCTTGACGATGTAGGAAACGTCATGGTCGAGCACATGGCGAATAATGCTCTCAAATACCCGTACGTTCCAGTCGATCTCATAGTCAACGATCAGCCCCTCTTGCTGCAGCGGCGCCACCAGCCGTTTCAGGTGGCCTTCGTGCTTCTCCAATAGCGCCGCCCGCAACAACTCTCGCTCCTCTTCGGACAGCAACGCCCGCTTTTCGTAGGAGAAGTTAAATATGGTCAGAAACAGCGTCATCGGCGCGCCGGTCTTTCGCGCCAGGTGGGCGGCGCGGTCCACGGCAGGTTGTTGTTCTCGAGAGGGGTCGATAACGACCAGAAGTCGCTCACTGCTCATAGCGTTTTCCTCCGGACAGGCCCGGGGCACTGCCGCCAAATGGGAATAATCACCCTTTGTTCTAGAACAAAATTGACGCTTTCGCTAATGGGAATGCAGCAGGAGGGGAGGGCGAATGACAACGCCCACCGAAAGGTGGGCGCTTAAACAGGAGCTTAGCGGGCGATTCTGGCATTGCCTGCCAGATCAGAGAGTCGCTCGAGATCGACAATGGTGATGTACTTGCCCTTCACTTCAATCAACCCTGACTTTTGGAACCGTCCCAACAGCCGACTGATGGTCTCTACGGTCAAGCCGAGGTAGTTGCCGATGTCGCCACGGGTCATGGTCAGGCGGAACTCTCGGCTGGAGAAACCGCGATTGCCGAAGCGTTTGGCTAGGTTGCTGATGAAGGCCGCCAATCGCTCTTCGGCGTTCTTCTTGGACAGCAACAGAATCATCTCCTGGTCACCCATGATCTCATTGCTCATCAGGCGCATGATCTGCTGTCGCAGCCTGGGCATAACGCCGCTGAGTTGATCCAGAGTCTCATAGGGGATCTCACAGACCATGGCGGTTTCCAGTGCCTGGGCGAAACTCTGATGTTGTTCCGAATGGATGCCATCAAATCCGATAACATCGCCAGCCAGATGAAAGCCGGTGATCTGCTCGTCGCCGTTTTCGGTGATGGTATAGGATTTGATTGTGCCGGAGCGAATGGCGAACAAACTTTTCAGTGGTTCACCGGATTGAATGAGGATTTCACCTTTTTGTATCGGCTTTTTCCGCTCAATAATGGCGTCGAGTTTATCCAACTCATTGGCATTAAGAGTGAAAGGAATGCAGAGTTCCGACATGCTGCAATCATGACAGTGGATGGCACATCCACCGAACGCCGTCCGTTTTGCTCGATTGTTATCCAAGGTTCTGTACACCTGATTGGCTTCTTCCTAGGGTATGGTAAACCAACTCAGGCCTTTTTAGCTACAAAATTTGACCTAGAGCAATAAAAAGAGTGTGAACTCCGTAGGCGATTAGCAATACTGAACTGATAAGTTTAAACCCCTTATGCACAAGGAGTTTTTTAAAGGCGTCTGCCGCGGCCCCCACCAGGAACATGCTGGGCAGAGTACCCAGGCCAAAGGCCAGCATCGCCACCATGGTGTTGCTGATGCTGCCCAGTGACAGGGCCCAGATCAAAGTGGAGTACACCAGGCCACAGGGCAGCCAACCCCATAACAAACCAGCAAAAACAGCCTTAGAGGGGTGGGTGATCGGCAACTGTCGCCGGGCCAGAGGCGCCAACCGGTTCCACACCGGCTTGCCCAGCTTTTCAACCCACAGCAACCCGCGGTTGAGGTTCGCCAGGTACAGCCCCATCATGATCAACAGCACCCCGGCCAGCAACCGCAACCCCGCTAGCCAGTGATCGACATGAAACAGACTGCTCATGCCGGTGGCCAGCGAGGCCAGAATCGCTCCGGCCATCACATAGCTGATGATGCGCCCGCCGTTGTAGGCGCCGAGCAGGGCAAAGCGTTTGCCCAGATTGGCTTGCTGATGGCTGGGTAGGCCGTGGGACAGCGCCGCCATGATGCCGCCGCACATCCCCACACAATGGGCCGACCCCAGCAATCCTATGGTGACCGCCGCCCAGAAATCGAGCTCATTCATGGCGGTCTTTGCGGTCTTCGTCAAACAGAATGTTGGAGGCCTGACGATCCAGATCTTCGAATTGGTCTGACTTTACCGCCCAGAAGAAGATCACCACGGCGATGATCACAAACAGGATGGCGACCGGGATTAGGGTAAAGATGATGCTCATAATTTCAATAGTCTCACACTGTTGCCCACCACGATGAGGGAGCTTGCTGACATGCCGATGGCGGCCACGTAGGGGGGAACCCAGCCGATGACGGCCAGAGGCATGATGGACAGATTGTACCCCAGTGCCCACAGCAAATTTTGACGGATGACACGAACGGTCTTTTTCGAAATCGCAATGCCATCGATAATCGGCGCCAGGCTGTCGCCGAGCAGCACCAGGTCGGCGCTGCTCTTGGCCAGTTCGGTACCGGCCCCCATGGCGATGGAGATGTCGGCACCGGCCAATACCGGCGCGTCGTTGACGCCATCGCCAAACATCGCCACCCGTTGGCCTTGAGCCTGCTTTTGTTTCAGGTAGCGATGTTTCTGCTCTGGCGTTACCCCGTGGGTGCAGTGGTCCAGGTCCAGCTCGCGGGCGACGACCTCGGCATTGGGGCTGGGGTCTCCGGACAGCATCTCGCAGCGCAGTCCCATGGACTTAAGCGTGGCGATGGTTGCCACCGCGTCCGGTCTAAGGCGGTCGGCCAGAGAGAACCAGGCCAACGGGCCCTGTTCATCGGCCAGCCAGATCTTGTTGTCACTGACACCGGGGCCGGCGAATTCACCATGACCGATGCGATAGCGAACCCCGTTGATTCGGCCGGTGATGCCACTGCCGGCAACGTGTTCAACGTCCTCGGCGCTGACGGCGTCACGCTCATAGGGTTTAAACACCGATGCCAGCGGATGGCTGCTGCGCCGTTCCAAGGCTGCGGCGATCACCAGGGGGTCGAGGTCGGATTCTCTGCCGCTAACACAGCGGTGGTCATCCAATTGCCAGTGGCCGAACGTCAGCGTGCCGGTTTTATCGAACAACAAGGTGTCCACTTTCGGCAAGGCCTCCAGCACCCGGGAACTGCGGGTTAACAGGCCATGATGACGCAGCGCGTTGCCGCCGCAGGTTAACGCTGCCGGGGTGGCCAGTGACAGGGCACAGGGACAGGTGGCGACCAGCACCGACAGGGTGATCCAGAATGCCTGGTCAGGATCGATAAACTGCCACACCAGGTAGGTCAACGCGGCGATGATCAGCACCGCCGGGACGAAGTAGCGAGCAACGGTGTCGGCCAGCCGGGCAATGTCAGGCTTTTCTTCGGCAGCCTGTTCCTGCAGCCGAACGATGGTGTGCAGCAGTTGGTTGCTGCCGACCTGGACCACCTCCACCTCAATGCTCTGATCGAAGTTGACGCTGCCGCCGTAAACCGGGTCGCCTTGAGTCTTTTTCACCGGCTGTTGTTCACCGGTGAGCATGGATTCATTCACCGAGGTCTGTCCGGAGACTACCTTGGCGTCTGCAGGAATCGGCTCTCCCGGTCGTACCAGGCAGCGGTCACCAATTTTCAGGGTCTTGGCAGCGACCTGAGAGTGACCGCCGGCATGGCATAACTCGGCGGTCAATGGCACCAACCGATGCAGATTGGAGCTGGACTCGGCCGCTTTGCGTCGGGCCCGCTGTTCCAAAAATCGCCCCAATAGCAGGAAAAAGGTGAACATCGACACCGATTCGAAGTATACCTCGCCGGTGCCCTTGAAGGTGGCGACGCAACTGGCGCTGAAGGCGCCGAGAATGGCGATGGACACCGGCACGTCCATATTGACCCTGAGCGACATTAACGAGCGCAGGGCACTGAAGTAGAACGGCTGGGCCGAATACAGGGCAACCGGAGTGGCAAACAGCAGCGACACCCAGCGGAAGTAGTCCCGGTACACCTCATCCAGGTCGGTGAAGTAACCCATGTACAGGGCCACGGCCAGCATCATCACCTGCATGGTGGCCATGCCGGCCAGCCCAAGGCGAAACAGAAATTGCTGCGAGCTTTTGGCGTAGGTCTGCTCTTTGCTGTCCGGCTGGAACGGCGTCGAGGGATACCCCACCAGTGCCATCTGGTTGAGAATTTCCGACAGCTTGATCTTGGCCGGATCCCAACTGACGGTGGCTCGCAGGGTGGTGGTATTGACGGTAATGCGGGCGATGCCGTCGCATTTTCTCAGGTGCCGTTCAATCAACCAGGCACAGGCGGCGCAACTGATCCCTTCTACCGACAACACCACCGAGTTGAGTTTGCCGTCACTGGCGACAAAGTCCCGTTGTACCTCATCCAGATCGTAGGCATCGAGCTGGGCCATGATGGCGTCCAGGTTTTGCTTACTGCCGGTTTCGGTGCGATAGCGGTAATAATCGCCCAGGCCAGCATCGCAGATGGTTTGGGCGACGGCAGCGCAGCCCGGGCAGCACATGGGATGAGACTGTTCATCGATGGTAACGCTGTAATCGGTGGACAGCGGAACCTGCTGCCCACAGTGGAAACACCCTTTATCCACGCAGACTCCCGTTATCGAAACCAGACCGACTGCTCTACCGGCAGGGCGATGCGCTGTTGCAGGCGCCAGCTTTGGTCAAAGGCATCAATCATCACTTGCCAGTTGCCGTTGACCAGTTCCTGCGCCGGCACCGGGTAACGGCCACTGGCGTCCTGGGTCAGCATCATGATGCGATCGTGCTGGGGCAGGGTGGTGTGGTGGAATTCCACTTCGATGGCCGCGCCGTCACTGGGGCCGCCATGTTGAATCAGGTACAGGTTGGAATCCTGCTGGGTCAGTTCAAACACCACCCCCAGATTGCGGGCTTGAGTGATGCGGGAAAGATCCTGGTTAATCCCTTTTCCTTTTTTGTAGTAATCCTCAGCCACCAGGGCAACCGGATTGTCTACCGCAACCTTGATGGTCATCAAGGCCGCTATCACAACGGATCCCGGTAACAGGATCAAAAACCATGGCCAGAACTGCTTGTACCAAGGAGTTGCTTTCATCTACTTTACCTTCCAATGGACTGGCCCCCATTTTACGCATTTCCAGGCTGGGAAACCAATCGATGGTGATGACATCCGTGGTCAGCGCAAGCGGCGTCACGAGGCCGAATCGGAGTCTTAACAGGGGAAAAAAAGCCCCGCCAAAAGACGGGGCTGGGTAGGGGTTAGCCCTGGCTCAGGCTATAGACGTAAGCGGTAATAAGGTGAACCTTATCCTCACCCAACACGTCTTTCCAAGCAGGCATCACACCGGTACGACCGTTACGGATGGTGTCTTCAATCACCTTACGGCTGCCGCCGTAGAGCCAATTGTTGTCGGTCAGGTTAGGCGCACCCAGCATCGGATTGCCGGTGCCGTCCATACCGTGACAGGCGAAACAGCCCTTCATGAAGCCGGCTTGACCCTTAGCGGCCAGTTCGGCGTCGTGTTTGCGACCGTTGAGTCCATACACGTACTCGGCAATGGCCGGAATCTCTTCGTCTGTGACCGGCAAGCCACCCTTAGGCATCATCATGCCGCGACGACCGTTCATGATGGTCAGCTTGATGGTGGCCGGATCGCCACCCCACAACCAGGCGCCATCGGTCAGATTCGGGAAGCCGGGGCCACCCTTGGCATCGGAGCCGTGACACTGAGAACAGTTTTGCAGGAACAGACGCTGGCCAATCTTGAGGGCGTCGTCGTTGCTGGCCAGTGCTTCGATTGGCTGCTCGGCAAAGCCCTTAAAGATCGGGCCATACTGCGCATCGGCCTGAACCACTTCCCGGTCGTACTGCACGTAACCCTGGTTGAGGCTGGTGCGGGCGGTGTCCGCGGCCACTTTGGAGTCTTCCAATGACAGCACGCTTTGGTTGGACGAGGTCCAACCTAAAAAGCCCTTCCAGTTACCCAGACCCGGATACGCGGCCAGGTAACCCAGGCCAAACACGATGGTAAACACGAACATGTAGGACCACCACTTCGGCAGAGGGTTATTGACCTCCTCAATGCCGTCGAAGGTGTGACCCATCCCTTCGCCTTCCTCCACGCCCATCTTGTCCTTAATGCACCAGATGAGGATGGCAAGGCAACCGAAGATCACCCCGAGGGTGATAACGGTAATAAATGTACTCCAAAAGCTGGTCATCTTAGATTACTCCTTAGATCCCTTAGGCGTGTTCTCGTCATCAAAGACGAGGTTGGCCGCCTCATCGAACGCGGGCTTGCGCTTGGCGCTGTACGCCCAACCGATGATGGCCAAAAAAATCAGCAATAAAACGAGGGTAACAATGCCTTGAAACGTTCCGTAGTCCATCAAAGCCTCCTTATTTCAGAGCTGTGCCCAGAGATTGCAGGTAAGCAACCAAGGCGTCCATTTCGGTTTTACCCTTAATGGACTCAACGTCCTTCTGCAGTTCCTCGTCGCTACCATAAGGTACGCCGAAGTTGTCGCGGAAGATCTGTAGTTTTTTCAGAGTCGACTCACCGTCCAGGGTATTCTCGTCCAGCCAGGGGAAACCGGGCATGTTGGACTCGGGTACCACGATGCGTGGATCACGCAGGTGGACGCGATGCCAGTCGTCGGAGTAGCGACCGCCAACCCGGGCCAGATCCGGACCAGTACGCTTAGACCCCCACAGGAACGGGTGTTCCCACACGTGCTCACCGGCGACCGAGTAGTGACCGTAGCGCTCGGTTTCACTGCGGAACGGACGGATCATCTGACTGTGACAGTTGTTGCACCCTTCACGGATGTACACGTCACGGCCTTCCATCTGCAGCGCGGTGTAAGGGGTCAGGCCCTTCACCGGCGTGGTGGTTTCGTTCTGGAAAAGCAACGGCGTGATCTGTACCAGACCACCAAAACTGATGGCAATGATGGTGAAGATCGCCAACAGGCCGATGTTCTTTTCAATTATTTCGTGCTTGAATTTCATTGCGCTTCTCCTTAAGCAGACTGAGGCTGAAGTTCTGCCTCGCCCTGGAGTGAGCCATCAGGCGCCTTGATGGTGCGGTACACGTTGTACGCCATCAGCAACATACCGGTAACGAAGAACACGCCACCAATGAAGCGAACGAAATAGAACGGGTACGAGGCCTCAAGAGACTCAACGAAGCTGTAGGTCAGGGTGCCGTCGGCATTCACCGCGCGCCACATCAGACCTTGCATAACGCCACTGATCCACATGGACACGATGTACAACACGGTGCCGATGGTTGCCAGCCAGAAGTGCACGTTCACCAGTTTGATGGAGTACATGCGGCCCTGGGCGAACAGGTTCGGGATCAGGTGGTAAAGCGAACCGATGGATACCATGGCAACCCAGCCCAGTGCACCGGAGTGTACGTGGCCGACGGTCCAGTCGGTGTAATGCGACAGGGCGTTAACGGTCTTAATGGACATCATCGGACCTTCAAAGGTCGACATACCGTAGAAGGACAGGGACACCACCAGGAATCGCAGTACCGGATCGGTACGCAGTTTATGCCAGGCACCGGACAGGGTCATGATGCCGTTGATCATGCCACCCCAGGAGGGGGCGAACAGAATCAGGGACATCACCATACCCAGAGACTGAGTCCAGTCGGGCAGGGCAGTGTAGTGCAGGTGGTGTGGGCCAGCCCAGATGTACAGCGCAATCAACGCCCAGAAGTGAACGATGGAAAGGCGGTAGGAGTAAACCGGACGACCCGCTTGCTTAGGCACGAAATAGTACATCATGCCCAGGAAACCGGCGGTCAGCAGGAAGCCAACGGCGTTGTGCCCGTACCACCACTGCACCATGGCATCCACGGCTCCGGCGTACACCGAATAGGATTTCATGGTCCACAGGCCAGACTCCACATCCACCACCGGCACCGCCAGTGAGTTAACGATGTGCAACACCGCCACGGTGATGATAAAGGCGCCGAAGAACCAGTTGGCCACATAGATGTGCTGAACCTTACGCTTCATGATTGTGCCAAAGAACACAATGGCATAGGACACCCATACGACGGCGATGGCGATATCAATCGGCCATTCTAACTCCGCGTATTCCTTAGAGGTGGTGTAGCCCAGAGGCAAGGTGATGGCGGCGGCCAGGATGATCGCTTGCCAACCCCAGAAGGTGAAGGATGCGAGCTTGGGCGCGAACAGCCGAGCTTGACAGGTACGCTGCACCACGTAGTACGAGGTGGCGAAAAGAGCGCTGGTGCCAAAGGCGAAAATTACCGCGTTGGTGTGTAACGGGCGAAGGCGGCTGTAAGTCAGCCAGGGGGTATCAAAATTGAGAGCTGGCCAGATCAGCTGCGCGGCGATAAACACGCCAACCAGCATTCCAACGATCCCCCAAATGACGGTTACTACAGCGAACTGACGGACAACTGTATAGTTGTAATCAGTGCTGGCATTAGTCAGGTTCATATTTTTAGCTTCCACTGCAATTGCATGTTAACTTCCACGGATGAAGTTGGAGTAACGCACATTTCGATGCAAATTTTCGCAAACGAATAACATTTGACCACTTCTAGCGTGATATGCATCAAGGCAAGGTCATGATACTTGAGGTCGGTCAAAAAACCTAGCACAAACACCCGCTGTTAATTTGATCCTGATCAAGAAACGATGTGTAATTATTGTTAATAAAATCCTGTTAATTCAAGGCGGTATTGAATGATGTTTCGAACTGTAGGCGCACTCGTCAGTGGATTGTTGATCCTGGCGGGCTGTTCGGATAATAACGAACAGGTGACCGATCCCAGCTTATGCCAGTTTGAAACTGGCCCATGCCAGTTTGCTATTTCCGGTGAAACTTTGTCGTTAACCATGACTCCGGCCAATGCTCCCAGTGAACAACCATTGGCATTATCCCTGGCGGCACCGGAAGGCTGGAGCCTTAATTCCGCACTGGTGGAAGGACGGGATATGTTCATGGGCCGAATTCCGGTTAACTTTGATGCCGACGGTCAGGGCGAATTAATGTACGGCAGCTGCGCCTCCGGCTACATGGTGTGGCAACTGCAACTTCAGTTCACCGATGCCGACGGTACCGAGCAGCGCGTCGACTTCAACTGGTTGGCCGATCACTGATCGAGCCTGCACGCGCCGGCCGGGGTAACAGCGGCCGGCAACTTTTGCCCCGACCCACCCACATTCGCGCCGCCATCTGCCTTTCTCATTGCTACCTGTGTCCTTGGTTGAGGTGTTTTATAAACGTTGGTTTCGAAAACAGTTATTTTCATTACTAATGGCGATCCGGTATGATCCGCCAGCGATCCCAGACCACGAGACCCCCAGATTGACTGAATTAACCCCGCTAGCCCCGACACAGCTGGTACCAGCCAACACCGACTTTGATTGCGCCGCATTTTCTCCGGCGTTGATCTATCTGCAGGAGCTGGGCTCGGATCTGTCGCGGCAAAAGATGATCAGCTACCTGAATGTGATCGCACGGCTGTTGAATCTGGACCATTACCGGCAGATAGACTGGGCGGCCATCGGCAAGCCGCAGGTGCTGTATCTGCTTGACCAACTGCGTCGAGGCGCGTTGATGCGTCGGCCCACGGCCCAGGGGCGCAGTCCCAATACCGTCAATCTGTACCTGGCATTGATCAAAGGGGTCGCCCGGCGGGCGTACGAGATGGGGCTGTACGAACATCGCCACTACAGCCAGATTCAATCGATTCGTCGTTTGCGAGGCAGCCGGGTGAACAAGGGGCGGGAGGTGACCAAGTCGGAGATTCAGAGTTTACTGCGGCAATGTCGCCACGACTGCGGTCCGAAAGGGTGCCGGGATCTGGCCCTGTTGAGCCTGCTGTTTGGTACCGGTGTGCGCCGCGCCGAGCTGGTGGGCATAGATCTGGCCCACCTGGATCGCCACCAAGCTACGATTCGCGTCATCGGTAAAGGCAACAAAGAGCGGCTGTTGTACCTGAATCAACCCACACTGACGGCACTGACCGAATACATCGACACCCTCAGAGGCGAGGACCAAGGGCCGTTGTTTCAACCGATAACCAAGCTGGGGGATCTGCTGGCGCGGCGAATGACGCCCCAGGCGGTAAAGGTGATCATCGACGCTCGAAACCGCCAGGCCAGGGTGGCCAGCTTCAGCCCCCACGATGGCCGCCGCACCTTCGCCACACAGCTGCTGTGCAATGGCGTCGACCTGCACACGGTGCAAAAACTGATGGGCCACGCCAGCATCGACACCACCCGTCAATACGACATGCGCGGTGAAGAGGTGATGCGCCAGGCGGTATCGTTGCTGGAATAGCCACTGGCTACAGGCGTTGGTAGAACAGCATCACCTGGGCACCGCTGAGGGGTTCGCCGCTAAGTGGGTCGATGGCCTGAAGGATCTGAACATTGGGCCGGGTCAACTGTGCTTTCAGCAGGGTCGCCGGATCGCTCACTTCGTCTCCCACGCCCTGGATGAAGCTAACGTCGCCATTGTCATGGCGATATTCATAGAAGTTGCCCACCTGCACCCGGTAGTATTCGGCCACATCATTAATGGTCATCGAGGTGGTGAAAACCGCCGCCGACAGCGTCAAGGGCACGGCGCCGAGATTGCCGCCCATGTCCTCTGGAAACATGTGATTCACCAATTTGGCATTGGGTGGCAACGGCAAGGTAATCGCATCGGTGCCACGAGTTTGGGCAAACGCCTGCAGGGTATCCATGCTGGCGCTGCGGGCATGTTGTTGTTGGTCACGGTTCAGGGCGATGCAGGCTTGTTGACTCTGACGGCTGATGCCGTTTTCAATCAGGCAGGACTGCAGCGATGCGATCATCTTTTCAGCCTGGGCGGCGGAGGTGTGGCCTCCATCCGGGTCGACCTGCATCAGGCAGTCGTCGTAGATGGTGTAAAACTGATCTTCACTCAGATTGGTGCATTGCATGGAGTGTTCAAAGTAACGAAAATCACTTTGCACTAAATATCGGCCAAAACTGTCGGCATAGGCAGAGTTTATCGATACCAATAGTCCGGCTAATATAAAGATTGCTTTCATGTTACTTTCCTTGTAGCAAGTCAAACATTCTAAATCCATCATAGCGGCTTTATTGCACCGTTTCTAGCGCATTCGCATCAACCATGAATGATAAACTCCGGTATCGGCGTTCCGTCATTTATAGGCGCTAGTGTAAGCAATTCATTAAATATATTTATTCAAAACAGAATGAGGTCGATAATATTAAACTTCTTTGGTAATTAACTATTGGTTTTTTAAAATATGTCGATGTTAACCTAACGCCTCACTTTTGAACCATCGCACCCTCTTTAACCGCCTGTGCTTGAGCCAGGTCGTAACTTGCGCCAACCGCAATTTGCAAATTGTGAACTTCAAAATTTAACTTCGCATTTTCAACAACTTAATCGAACTGTCAAAAATCATCTGTGATAACTATCACTGTGGAAGCGGGGAAATGCTGAGACCCTATTAGCAATCGCCATTGACTGTGGCGGGAGGCTTTCCTTTATTATTCATGAGGCCAAACATTCATGAAATTTAAAACTAAGATAGTGCTGGCATCCTGCGTGATCATGATGTTGGCATTGTCCACGCTGTCCTTACAACAATATATAACGGTTAAAAATACCATCAACTCGCTGACTGCCAATAGTGTCGATGAACTGTGCCGAAATGTCGCCAGTGCCATTGAAAAAGAGATGGTACTAAAAGGGGAAACGGCTCGCTATATGATGAGCTTGATCGAAGACGACCCCAGCGAGGCATCCATCAATCGAATATTCACCAAGGCCGCAATTAAAGACGGTTTTCTGTTGGCCGGCATCGGTTTTGAGCGCGATGGCAGCCTACTGGATAACGACCCCAACTGGGTGGTACCGGCGGATTATGACGCCCGAAAACGCCCTTGGTACCGGGAAACCAAGGCCAATAACCGCCTGACGTTTACCCAGCCCTACCAGGACACCATGACCAACGAGACCCTGGTGTCCATCACCGTACCGATGCAGCAACAGGGACGCTTTTCCGGGGTGATGTTTCTGGATTTAAGCCTGTCTAAGCTCAGCGCAGCCATTAACAACATCAACCTGTTCGATGCCGGCTACCTGTTTCTGCTCAACCGTGAGAAAGTGTTTATCTCCCATCCGGATGAGAGCCTCAACGGCACCGCCGCCAGCGAACGCTTTGGCCGACAAATCGATTTCTCACAAACCGAGCAGAGCGTCGACATCGACGGCAAGACTCACCTGCTGAGATTCATCGATATGCCGACGCTGGGCTGGACCCTGGGCGTGGATCTGGACGCCGAAGTGATTGAGGCCGCAGAAACCAAGGTAAAATCCGATGCCATCCTGTATTCATTGATGGCGCTGGTCGTCGCGGTGGTCGCCCTGACCATGCTGATGAACCTGTTGATGAAACCCCTGGACCGCCTGAACGACGCCATGGCCGAGATCGCCACCGGTGAAGGCGACCTGACCCAGCGTCTGGCCACCGACTCGGAACCGGAGTTCGCCGACGTTGCCGGCTATTTCAACGGTTTCAGCGAAAAACTGTGTCGGTTGATCTCCGAAGTCAAAACCCTGGCCAACGGCTTGACCGACACCGCCACCGAAAACGCCGACGAGGCCCGTCAGAGCAAAACCGCCATCGACACTCAGCTGCGGGAGTTGGAGCAACTGGCCACGGCGATGAATGAGATGGCATCCACCTCCATGGAAGTGGCCAATCACGCCCAGGAGGCCGCTGCCGCCGTTCAGGACGCCGACCAGTCAGTGGTGCAAGGCGTGGACACCGTGGCCGATACCGCCAACGCCATCGATAACCTGTCAGAGCAGATTGAACAGGCGGTGCAGGTGGTCGGCCAGGTGTCCGAAGCCACCGCCAACATCGAGTCGATACTGGCGGTCATCAACGGCATTGCCGATCAAACCAACCTGCTGGCGCTCAATGCCGCCATCGAAGCGGCCCGGGCCGGCGAGCAGGGCCGGGGTTTTGCGGTGGTGGCCGACGAAGTTCGCACCCTGGCCAGTCGCACCCAGCAATCCACCTCCGAGATTCGAACCATGATCGATCAGTTGCAGGAGGGGGCGACCTCGGCGGTGGAAGTGATGGAGCAGAGTAAGCAGGTGGCCCAGGCCACGGTGCAGACCTCTACCCAGTCCAATGACGCCCTGAGCCGCATTCGCGACGCCATCAAGCGCATCACCGACATGAACCTGCAGATCGCCTCTGCGGCGGAAGAGCAGAGCCTGGTGGCGGAAGACATTAACCGTAGTACATTGAATATTAAAGATTTGTCCAACCAGATCTCCGAGCTCGCCGACTCTCAGGAGCAGGCGTCCAATCGGCAATTGCAAGACGCCCGTCAACAGGATCAACTGTTGGGCCAATTCCAGGTTTAAGGGTAATCTGACTCACTGCCGCGGTGCTGCCACGGCGAGTGAGTGAATAATTAAATCAAGCCGCACTAAATTATGTGCGGCTTAATTTTGAAACAAGGAAATCTAATAATTATTAAGGTAAAAAATTAAACCTTAATATATCAGTAAATTACAAAGACTGATTGACCATCTAAAAATCCTGCCATTAAAGTGCCCGCCAGCAATGCCGATAAATGAGATATTCCGTGGTTGAACGCCATAAATCCTTGTGTGACCATCGGAATGCACCAAATAAATTATATATAAATCAAATTGTAATATAACGATGTTCGCATTGGCGTTCAGCGTTGGCAGCACCCATTTGAGCAGTGTATTGACTGCTTTAGATCATGCTACTCGAGTAATCAAAGTGACATTTTATTACCCGTGGAATACCAGAAGGACAACCTGAATCATGAAATTTAAGACAAAAATCGTCTTTGCTTCGTGCATAATTCTGCTGTTAGCTTTGTCTGCACTGTCTATCAATCAGTACCTCACCACCAAGCACAGCATCTTTGCCCTGACAGAGAGCAGCGTGTCCGAGATCTCCACCGGCATCGCCGATACCGTCGAAAATAACATGGCCAATAAGGCCGACATCGGCCGTTACGTCATGAGCCTCATCGAGGATGACATCAGTGATGCCAACATCACTCGAGTGTTTACCAAGTCCGTGGTTAAGCAGCACTTCCTGTTGGCCGGGGTGGGCTTCGAGTCCGACGGTCGCCTCATCGACAACGACGACGCCTGGCAGGCCAGCGCCGATTACGACGCCCGCACTCGCCCCTGGTATCAAGAAGCCAAGCGCCAGGACAAGGTGATTTTTACTGCCCCCTATCCGGATTCGGTGACCCAGGAGATTCTGGTGTCCATCGGCATTCCCATGAAGGAAAATGGCCGCTTTGTCGGCGCCATGTTCCTCGATGTCAGCCTGAAGCAACTGGGCGAAACCATCAACAAGGTCAACCTGTTTAATGCCGGTTACGCGTTTTTGCTGACCCCGGATAACCAGTTTATTACCCACCCGGATAAGGCCCTGCATGGCAAACCGGCGCAGTCGCTGTTTGGCAGCGACATAGGCTTCAGCGGCAAGGGCCAGACCACCATGGTGGATGGCCGGGAGCAATACTTGAGCTTCCTGCCGTTGCCGCAGATCGGCTGGACCCTGGGGGTGGCCCTGGACTCAGAAACCATTCATGCCACCGAAACGGCGCTGCGCAACGACGCCTTGCTGTATTCGCTGATCGCATTGGCCATCGCCATTGTGGCGTTAACTGTGCTCATTAGCCGCCTGATGACACCGCTGCAAGCCATTAACGACGCCATGGAAGACATTGCCAGTGGTGATGGCGACCTGACCCAGACCATGGACACCAACACCGACGCCGAGTTCGCGTCGCTGGCCGGGAGTTTCAATGGTTTCAGCAGCAAACTGCGGGCAATGATTTCCAAGGTGAAATTGCTGGCCGAAACCATCTCCGAGGGCACTCGCCTTACCGCCGAAGGGTCCCAGCAAAGCACTCAGGCCATGGCCAAGCAGTTGGAAGAGTTGGAACAACTGGCGACCGCCATGAACGAGATGGCCTCGACCTCCATGGAGGTGGCCCGTAATGCTCAGGGCGCATCCGCAGCGGTGCAGGAAGCCGACACCTCGGTGGAGGAGGGGGTCACCACCGTTGACCGCACCGCTTCGGCCATTGAAGAGTTGAGCGGGCAGATCGATCATGCCGTCGAAGTCGTTCGGGAAGTGTCCAACGCCACCAGCAACATCGAGTCGATCCTGGCGGTGATCAACGACATCGCCGATCAAACCAACCTGCTGGCGCTGAACGCCGCCATCGAAGCGGCCCGGGCCGGCGAACAGGGCCGCGGTTTCGCGGTGGTGGCCGACGAAGTGCGCACCCTGGCCAGTCGCACCCAGCAGTCGACTTCGGAGATTCGCGAGATGATCGACCAGCTTGCCGCCGGTTCGCGCTCGGCGGTGGCGGTAATGGGGCAGAGCAAAGAGGTGGCCGCCACCACGGTGGAGATCTCCGAAACTTCCAGCCAGGCGCTGCAACGCATTCGTGATGCCATCAAACGCATCACCGACATGAACCTGCAGATCGCCTCTGCCGCCGAGGAGCAAAGCCTGGTGGCGGAAGACATCAACAAGAGCACTCTCAACATCAAAGAGTTGTCTCAGCAGGTATCGGAAGCCGCCCAGGACGCCAGCATGGCGATGACCGAGCAGTTAGAAACGGTGAACCAACAAGATCAGTTGTTGAATCAGTTTAAGGTGTAGCCTTAACAACCGTAAAAAAGGAGCCCATGGGCTCCTTTTTTTATGCCAGCGCCTGCTCGGCACTGAGTACCGGCACCCGTGAAGACAAGGCATGCAGAGCAATCTGATGAATCATCTCATCCACCGAGCTGGTGCAGTCTGCCAACACCACCGGCTGGTAGCGCTCCGCCGCCTTGGACAGGGCGGTGTAGGTGACGCAGTTGTGGGTCATCATTCCGCACAGCAGGATACGGTCTACCCCGGCGCGTTGCAGCAGTGCATCCAGGTTGGTGCCTTCAAAGCAATCGGCAAAGCCTTTTACCACCACTTCGGCCCCCGCAGCGGCCTGCAACACCGAGGGGTGAATCTGTGCCCCCTGGCTGCCGGGATTGAAAAACGGCGCTTTGCCTGCCGACACGTCGGCAAGGTGCTGCACCAGAAACACCGGCATCTGCCGCTGCCTGGCCTGTTCGATGACGCCGAGGATGCGCTCGGTTACCGGTTGCGCCTGCCATTGCGGATAGGCGCCGCCGGCAAAGTAGTCGTTTTGAAGGTCGATAACGATGAGAGCGGTATGGGTCATGGGAATTGTCCTGATTGTTGTGCCATTGGCAGCCAGTATCGCCGCAATCGTTGCCGACCTCAGGAGTCATTTCTGACATCGTTCGCGCCAAAACCGACATTTTAGCCCAGTTGCGACAGCGCCCGTTCGGTTTGACGGGCACTGTAACGGCCCAACTTCCAGTGACCAGGACTCCAGCCCTGCAAAAACCGTTCAAAATCGGCCCAGGCCAGAGGGTACAGTTGCTGCCATTGGCGGCACAGATCTGTTGTGGCCGTGGCCGACCACTGGTGACGCTGTTGCAGGGCCGTGCTGAGGCAGTCCAAATAGTGCCGTAACCAGCGGTCACCGCTGGCGAGTAACGCCTGATCATCCAGAGCGCTGCCCAGCAGGTAGGCCAGATCTCTGACCCCAACGCCTTTACCCACGTACTGAAAGTCCACCGCCGCAATGGTACCTGTGCTCGGGTGTACCAGGAAGTTGGCGGTCTTGGCATCGCCATGCACCAGGGTCTGATAACGGCAGTTCTCCAGTGCATCATCCAGCGCCGAGGCGGCGCGCTTCAACGGACCGTCGGCCATGGTGGCCAACTCCTGCTGACGGGTTGCCAGGTGCCAGTAACAGCCACTGGACCACAGACCAGCGCCAGGATCGGCCATAAAGCGGGCGTGAAACTCCGCCAGCCAACGCACCGTTGTCTGCAGATGCGCGTCGGTGACTTGCGGCTCCAGCGGTTCAAAGCCAGCCGCTTGCAGATCCTCCATGACCACAATCAGTTGTTCGCCATTGCGGTGATGGCCGAGATAGGCCGGCACCCGACACCGTGACGATGTGACACTGGCATAATCACGATACCAGTTCAGCTCCACTTGATAGGAGCGCTGCTTTCGTTGATGGCCCACCTGGCCTTGCCAACCCCTGGGGTGGGTCGTTGGCGGGCGCAGGTCGATGCACTTGGCGATCACCGAGGTGGCGCTACCGGCTTGCAGATGCAGGCGATAGAGTCCGCCGTAATCACTCCACAGCTTCTGCAGCAACTGAGTGTGGCTGACGGCGCGCGCCTGAGTCAGCTCGCAGACAAAACAGGAGAGGTCCATAACAGCCTCAAACAGCAAAAAGGATACAGCATACGTGTTTAGACCGGGCTGTAAAGCCGCGGCCACGGCTGTCATGGGCAATAAAAAACCCGGCCAATGGGCCGGGTTTCATTTGATGACAGCGTCGAATCAGAGGTTTTCCACGTTGTGGTAGACTTCCTGAACGTCATCGCAGTCTTCCAGCATCGCCATGAACTTCTCAAAGGTCGCCACGTCGTCGCCTTCCACATTGACGTAAGTCTGTGGAATGAAGGTGATCTCTTCGGCGCTGAAGCTCACGTCTGGGTAGGCTTCGTTGAGAGCCGTCTTGACCTTGAAGAACTCGGTGTGCGGCGCAAACACGGTGATGACGCCGTCTTCACACTCGACGTCAGTGACGTCGATATCCGCCATCATCAACACTTCCAAAACCGCGTCTTCATCGTCGCCGGCGAAAGCAAACACAGCCTGGTGATCGAACATGTGGGCAACCGCACCCGGCGCACCCAGCTTGGAGTCGGTTTTCACGAAGCACTGACGCACCTCGGTGAAGGTCCGGTTGCCGTTGTCAGTCAGACAGTCAACGATCACCATGCAACCGCCAGGGCCGAAACCTTCGTAGCGTGCAGGGGAGTAATCTTCACCGGCACCGCCTTTGGCTTTGTCGATGGCCTTGTCAATAACGTGAGCAGGAACCTGATCTTTCTTCGCTTTTTCGATCAGGCGACGCAGAGACAGGTTGGTTTCCGGATCCGGGCTGCCGTTTTTAGCACACACGTAGATCTCTTTACCGTACTTGGAGTACACCTTGGTCTTTGCCGCAGCCGTTTTGGCCATAGATAATTTGCGGACTTCGAAACTTCTTCCCATGAGGATCAGCTCTGTTTATCAGTCAAAAGAAATGAATAACCGATGATTCTAACAGCTTACGCCAAGGGCTCAAACGACGAATGGGGATTTTGCGGCGAACCGCTGGAAATAGCGGCGGGATTGTCGGCTAATTAACCACAAGGGTGTTGATTCTATGAAATTTTTCATTGATTCAGGCCGTGGCGAAGGTAGACCGACAGCCGTTTGCGCTCGTCAGGGCTGTATTGGGCCAGCACCGCGTCGCTGGCCTGTTGCTGCTGCTGGGGACTCAAGTTGGCATCGGCGCTAATGGCGCGCAACTGTGCCAGGGTGGTACTGGCGCGTTGACGCCAGTGTTGTTGCTGTAGCCGCTGTTGGCTCAATCGCTGCTGAACCGCCGCTGGCAGCGACTCGATGCCTTGGCCGGATTGAAGCTGCCGTAGCGACAGGGTTGGCGCCAAGGCGCGGCGCACCGCCTCGGGCTGTGACGCCAGGTTCTCAGCCAATAACCGCTGCCGCTCGACCTCGGTGAGCTGATCATCCTGCCGTAACCTTAACCGCGCCAACGCCGCCTGGTCGCGCTGGCGCTGCTCATCAAACAACCGCGCCACTTCATCGGCACTGAAAAATGCCAGCTGCAATGCCTCGATCTCATCCAGTTGCCGAGCCAGGCTCTCGGGGTCGAGGCCGGTGTCAAAGGTGGTGGCTTCGATGCTGGCCAGCGCTTGTTTGTAGGCCAGGTAGCGTTGGAACAGCGCCAGCACAGCCTGGCGCGATGCCACGGGTAAGGCCGCCAATTGCAATTGCAACTGCTGCAGTAGCTCGGCCTGATCGAGCCCGTGCCACTGGTGCAGCAGGTCATCAAATCGCGCCAGCACCGTCCGGTCACTGACGCCAGCGGCCCTGTCCACCGCCATTGGCGCCAAGGCTGCAGCCGGGGTAGGGGAGCCAACCTTGGCTCTGGCCGGATTGTCACCCAGCCAGGTCGTTGACGCCAGTGCCACCGACATCGCCAGTAGCCCGCCGATTCGCCACCACGGCATCCGTTACAACCCCAATGACTTTAATCGGCGGGCGTGGTCGCGGTAGACCCGCTTAGGATCGGTTTCCCAGAAGTGTGTCAGGCCAAAGCTCTGATTGATCTCATCCAGATGGTTCATGCGATAACTGTCATTCAACACCAGACCCAGGTGCGAACTGCAGGCGGACACCAAGCCGTCATTGGCATCGTCGATGATCAGGCTGGTGACGGCCAGGAACGGGTCCACCGGATCAAACACGTTGGTGTAACTGACGTCGCCGCTCCAGGAAAAGTAATGCACGCCATTGGCGGCGACCGGCTCGCCGTCGCCACAGTAATGCTGGGGCACGCCTTCGGGGTAACGCTGGTTAAACGCCAGGGTGCCCGCAGTGGTGAGCGACTCGGTGGCCGCCAAAGCGTCCGTTGGTCTGTGACTGCTGCCGGACAGTAGCTCAATCAGGTTGGCCAGGGCGTTGGCCGCGGCAGCCGCCACTGACTCGGTAACCGAGCCAGGCTCAATGGCATCCCGCAGTGCATCGGCCACGGGCGATCCCCAGTTAACCCCGCCCACCGAGGTCACCGAGGCCACCAGGTGAGGGGCGACCGAGGCAACGTAACGGACCGTTGGGCCACCGTGGCTGTGGCCGATCAGGTTGACCTTATCGGCTCCGGTCAGGGCCAAGACCGCTTCGACTTCGGCAATCAGTTGTTCCCCCCGCACTTCGGTGGCGTTGGCCGCCGACACCGCGGTTAAGAACACGGTGGCACCGTCCTCAGACAAAAACTCCGGCACACCATAGAAGTAATCCACCCCCAGCAGCGAATCGAAGCCAAAGATGCCGTGCACCATCATAATGGGGTAGCGGGTGTTACTGCGATCGCCGCTTAAAGCAGGAAAAGACAGGGAAAACGCAACGATCAGCGTCAAAAAACGGAGTAAGTTCACCATGGATCATCCTTGAACCTCAGTCAGTGGAACTCTTTTTGTAACAGCTCCGATGAGTGTAATCAACCATCAAACCCGAGAAGGCAACAGAAAATGTTGCCAATGACGCCATCTAGAACATTTACTCCAGGTCGTTGCGCGCTTTCAATACTGCACACATAGGTTGCCGCGCCGCCCCTTACTGTACCGATTTCGTTACAGCGAAGACTTTGGGGGGTATGCACACCCGTTAAATCGCTACTTTAGTCCCAGAATTCAACAATTTGATTGGAAAGATTGAGTTACAGCAGTATATTGCCTGTATTCAAACAGGCAGGATGATGCCTTGACGACAACCGCACGCCCAACGCAGTAGACAGGAGATCAGTTCAATGACCACATTTGCCCCCATGCCCGATAAGGCCGGTTTTTTTGGCGAGTACGGCGGCCAGATCGTGCCACCGGAGCTGCAACAGGTCATGCAGGAGATCGATCTCGCCTACGAAGAGATTCGTCAAACCGACGCCTTCCAAAACCAATTGATGCAGCTGTTTCAGGATTACGTCGGCCGCCCCAGCCCCATTTACCACGCCAGCCGCCTGAGCGAGCAACTGGGCGGTGCCCAGATCTATTTGAAGCGCGAAGATCTCAATCACACCGGTGCCCACAAGATTAACCACTGCCTGGGTGAAGCCTTGCTGGCCAAATTCATGGGCAAGAAAAAGGTGATTGCCGAAACTGGCGCCGGTCAGCACGGGGTGGCGCTGGCAACCGCCTGCGCCCTGGTAGGCATTCCCTGTGAAATTCACATGGGTCAGGTGGACATCGAGAAAGAGCACCCCAATGTCACCAAGATGAAAATTCTGGGCTGCAACCTGGTGCCGGTAACCCGGGGTACCGCCACCCTGAAAGACGCCGTAGACAGCGCCTTCGAGGAATACCTGAAAGATCCTCAGAACACCATCTATGCCATTGGCTCAGTGGTGGGTCCGCATCCGTTCCCGAAAATGGTCCGCGACTTTCAAAGCATCATCGGCCGCGAAGCGCGCCAGCAGTTTACCGAGCGACACCAGTGCCTGCCGGACTTCATTACCGCCTGTGTCGGCGGTGGTTCTAACGCCATGGGACTGTTTACTGCCTTCCTGGGGGACGACAGCGTCAACATCGTTGGGGTCGAGCCTGCCGGTAAAGGCCTGGACACCGATCAGCACTCCGCTACCCTGACCCTGGGCACACCGGGAGAGCTGCATGGCTTTAAGTGTTACGTGCTGCAGGACAGCGCCGGCGAACCGTTGCCGGTTCACTCCATCGCCTCCGGCCTGGATTACCCCGGAGTTGGGCCACAGCACTGCTACCTGAAAGACATCGAGCGGGTTCAGTACGAGTCGGTCACCGACGACGAGTGCCTGGATGCCTTTATGACCCTGTCGCGGGTAGAGGGGATCATTCCTGCCCTGGAAAGCGCCCACGCCGTGGCCTGGGCGATGAAGAAAGCCAAGTCGCTGTCGCCAGAGCAAACCATCCTGGTCAACCTGTCTGGTCGAGGCGACAAAGACGCCGATTACGTGGCGGAAAAATTGGGGCTGTAAGCCGCTGTTCCTCGCCGAGATTAGGCCGCTGTTCACAGCGGCCTTTTTGATCCGCCGTCGTCGCCGGGGCGTATCGCCTACACTGAATCAGACAACTCCAAGGCAGGGGCGGTGCCATGATCAAGTGGATGATGTGTGCGACGGCCGCGGCGGCGCTGGTACCGCTGCTCAGTGGCTGTGGTAACGGCGCTGACGCCGACTTTTTTGCCCCCGAAAATCCGGCTCCATCCGCCAATCGGCTGCTGACCCAGCAGGGGCAGCCCCTGACCCCACAGCAGTTGCTGCAGAAGATGCGCCACAGCGATGTGATCTACCTGGGTGAAACCCACGACAACCCCCATCACCATCAGATGCAGCTTCAGGCGCTGACCCAGTTGCTGGACGCCGGAATTCGGCCGGCCCTGGGATTTGAATTCTTCTTTCAGCAACAAACCGGTTGGCTCATGGACTTTAGCCTCGGTCAGCAGGAGTCTGCATTGGTCGGCCACAACGACGGTGGCGAAGAGTCGGCACTGAGGCGGCGCCTCGGTTGGACTCATAAAGCCCAATGGCAGTATTACGCGCCTTTGCTGCGGCTGGCACGCCAGTACCAACTGCCGGTGTTTGGTGCCGATCTGGATGTTGGTCTGCGCCTGCGTCTGAGCCGCACCGACGTCGACCAACTCACGACGCTGGAACGGCGATTATTACCGAAAAGTGATTTGGACTCCGAGGCCTACCGGCAACTGATGCTGGAACAACTGGATCAGGCCCATTGCCATCATGCCGACCACGACAGCTTGCAGCGTTTGTACACCACCTGGTTAGTTCGCAACGAGGCCATGGCCGATGCCATTGTCGCCATGCGAGCCGATCTGACAGAAGCCCAGCCGGTGGTGATGATTCTGGGCAAGGGCCATACCGAGTTCAATATGGGCGTGGTAGAGCGGGTGGCGCAGCGCCAGCCCGAGTTACGACAACTGAACATCGGCCTGGCCGAGGGTCAGACTCCGGGGCAACTGGATTTTAGCCCCGAAGCGGGTCCCCGTCGGGGCGGCGTCCAGTTTGACCCCGCCCACAGTCTCTATTGGGTCACCGAAGGCCGATATCACGATGCCCTCTACGACCCTTGTGACGTGTTTCGCAACCACAGCGTTGCCGTCGACGAAGACGATGCCGGGCAAGGCTGACGAGGTTAACGGGCGTAATCCATCACCCGTTGCTCCAGCGCGCCGTTGGCCGCGCACTGCAGACCATTGACTCCCCCTTCGCGGTACGGCGACCGGGTAGAGAAATCAAACGTCAGGTCATCGCGACGCAGGAACTGCTTGCTGCTGTTGCTGTAATCGATATTGACCTTAACCACGTACTTGGTGTTAACGCTGAGCAGGGTGCCTGTGCCTTCTGGCGCCAGATAGATGTTGGTACGTCCCTCCAGTCGGGTCGCCCGCTGGGCGTGAAACAACAGCCCATGATCATTGGTAAACGGAAACGCCGTCGAAGCGGCCGGATCGTACTCAAAGATTTGTGTGCCCTGTGCGTTATTCAGTTGCCGTAACGAATGACCACAACTGACGTAATCGGTTGGGGAGGCGCTGGAAAACGACACATTGATGATGCGTGAACTCTTCTCGATGTTATTGATGACAAAAAAGTCCGATGCCAGATTGCGCACCAACCGATCCCAGACCTGATCAAACGGTTGATCGATGACGACCTGGTTGGTAACCGGCGCCAATTCGGGCTGGGTGTAGGTGAGGGTCGAGGAGGCACAGCCGGACAGGGCCAGCACCAGAGCGGAAGCCAGAGTCTTTTTCATTGGCAGAGAGTTCGCTTTTGTTAAACAGGCCGGCCCGGAATGTGCCGGCCTTGGGGAAACGGAAAGAATCAGTGAATGGATTGTTCCAGATAGTCAAACGTCGGCATTGACCAGTTGAATTTGAGCGCCAACAACCGTAAGCCAAAACCAAACGGCAGGCACAGCGCCAGAACCAATCCGGGTTGAACCTCGGCCAGGGTCAACACCACATACAGACCGGCGGTGATGATCGACACGACCGCATACAACTCCTTCCTGAACACCAGCGGAATCTGCTGGCAAAACAGGTCGCGGATGATGCCGCCAAACACCCCGGTGACCACGCCCGCCACCACGGCGATCAGCGGGTTGAAACCCAGTGTCAGTGCTTTCTGGGCACCGATGACGGAAAACACCGTCAGGCCAATGGCGTCCAGGGTCAGAAACAACTTGGTCAGATAGCGCATGATGGGAGCAAATGCGACCGTCAGCAGCGACGTGGCGGCAATGGCCACCAGGTACTCCACATGCTCCACCCAGATCAGCGGATAACTGCCCAGCAACACATCTCGCACCGTGCCGCCGCCAATGGCGGTGGCACAGCCTACCATCACCACACCGAACAGGTCCATGCGACGGCGTCCGGCCGCCAGTGCACCGGTAATGGCTTCGGTTAATACGCCCACCAACCACAGGGCAGAAATCAGTTGCATCTCAGTCATGTCAAAGCCGCCGAGGTCAGAAAGTCAGGGCCAGAATTGTGGCAAACCGACCCGGCTTAAGACACTGAAACTTCACGAGGCTCGGATTAATTCAGCTCATGCAAAATGGGGTTTCAGGGGAAATCTATCCATCCGTAGCCGAGAGCGTTGCCGCCATGGCTGCCATCCCTCCCTTCGACCTGTCGATGTACCGCACTGGCGTGAAATGGCAACTTTTTAGCAGGGAGATCTCTACTTTATGGCAGCAGATGCCATTACCCAGAAGAGGACACCATGTCACACAAGTTCAGCCATTACCGCCCGCTATTGAACCAGTCGCTCACCCATGCGGCCGCCTACCTGGAATCCCTACCGGATCGGCCCGTCGATACGCAGATCAGTGCCGACGCCTTGCGGCTTCGCATCGGTGGCAATTTGCCACAACAACCCAGCGATCCCGACCAGGTGCTGCAGGAGTTGGTTAGCAACGTCGAACCCGGCCTGATCGGCTCCGGCGGGCCACGCTTTTTTGGCTATGCCATCGGCGGGGCATTCCCGGTCGCATTGGCCGCCGACTGGCTGGTGAGTGCCTGGGACCAGAATGTTCCCTATTACGTTGCCAGTCCCGGTACCTCGGTGGTTGAAGAAACCGCCGCCGAGTGGATGCTGGAGTTGCTAGGGTTACCGAAATCCGCCGGCGTCGGCTTTGTCTCCGGTGCTCAGGAAGCCATCTATACCGCGCTCATAACCGCCCGCAACAGCCTGCTGAGCAATGCCGGTTGGGACGTGGCGACACGAGGCCTGTACAACGCCCCTAGAATCAACGTCGTGGCCAGTGATCAGATTCACTCCACCATCAAACGGGCGCTGTCGATGATCGGGGTAGGGATTGAGCAGATTAAAACCCTGCCAACCGACTCAAACCTTCGCATTGTTTCCGACGGCATCGCCGAGGTCCTGTCACAGTGCGAGGGCCCGACCTTAGTGTGCGCCCAGGCGGGGTGCATCGACTCCGGTGCCTTTGATCCCTTCGAAGAGTTGGCGTTACAGGTGAAGCAACACCCCAACGCCTGGCTGCATGTGGACGGCGCCATTGGCCTGTGGTCTGCCGTCAGCGATCGTCAGCGCCATCTGCTCAAGGGCATTGAACTGGCGGACTCCTGGGATACCGATGGTCACAAGTGGTTCAACATGCCTTATGACAGCGGCATGGTTATCGTCCGTGACGCCCGGTTGCTGGCCAAGGCCATGGGCGGCAACAGTATGGGGGATTACCTCAGCGACGCCATCGCCAAGCCGGACCGGAATGCCATCAATTTTGGCATTTCGGCTTCACGGCGCGCTCGAGGTGTGCCTGTCTATGCCGCCATCAAGGCCTTGGGCAAAAAAGGGATTGAAGATCACCTCGACCACTGCTGCGCCCTGGCGCAGCGGCTGGCCGGCACCCTGTCCCAGGTCAAAGGCATCACCATCCTCAACGACGTGGTCAGCAACCGGTTCTCGGCCCAGTTCGGCACCGGAGATAACGCCTATCGCAATCGCCTCACCGAACGGGTGGTGCATCGCCTTCAACAGGAGGGGTTCTGTTACCCGTCGACATCCGGTTACAAAGGCCTGAAGACCATGTTGTTCTCCGTGCTTAGCTGCCACACCAGCGCAGACGACATTGACGCCACCGCAGCCGCAATCCTTCGAGCCTTTGAAACAGAACTGACTCATTTGCACAGTGAAACTGCGGCCCCTTGTCGACAGGAGACTAACGATGAAATTACTGATTAAAAACGCGTCTTTATTTGATGGCATCAAGGATTCCATCCGTCCGAACCAAATGCTGATGGTCGAGCAGGGCGTGGTCACCTCGGTGAGCGACGGGGCCGCTGCCATTACCGAGGCCGATGGCATCATCGATGCCAGCGGCTATACCGTGATCCCCGGGCTGATAGATGCCCACACTCATATCGCGTTTTCCGACAGTTTCGACGCCATGGACCGCATGACCGCCGAGGAGTTGGCGGTCCGATCCACGGTGATTGCCCGCCAGATGCTCGAGCGGGGCTTCACCACGGTTCGGGATGTTGGCAGTAACTGTTATGGCTTAACGCAAAGCATCGATAATGGTTTCGTGCCCGGCCCTCGAATCTACCCCAGTTACGGCGCCCTTTCCCAAACCTGCGGTCATGCGGACTACCGCCAAAACCGGGCACAACGATCGGATTTCTCCCAGGGCATTGAAGACTCAAGCTTCATGCGCCAGAGCCACCTGATTTTGGCCGACGGCGTGCCCCAGTGCCTGAAGCGTACCCGGGATCAAATCTTCATGGGCGCGTCTCAGATTAAGGTGTTTGGCGGCGGCGGCGCGTCATCCTTGTTCGACCCCCTCGACACCATCCAGTACACCCGGGAAGAGCTTCGGGCCATCGTCGAGACCGTGACCAACTACGGCTCCTACGTCTGCAGTCATATTCACGCCGCTCCGGCCATGAAGATTGCCATCGAGGAGGGAATTCAATGCCTGGAACACGCCACCTTCATGGACGACGACATCGCCCGGCAATGCCTGGATAACCAGGTCTGGGTGGTGCCTCAATACGCCACCGCCGAGTTGATTGCCAACCGTCAGATCCCCCTGGGCAGCGAAATTCTGTACCAGAAAACCGAGCGGGTCGGCAAAGGGCTGCTGCAACAGGCCGAGTTGGTGGAGAAATACGGCTTGAAATGCGCCTTTGGCACCGACCTGGTTGGTACACCCGAGGTGCACGCCAAACAGAACCTGGAACTGGCGGCCCGTAAAAAATATTTCGGCTCCTTCCGCGGCTTAAAGCAAGCCACTTCCGATGCCGGCGAACTGCTGAAACTCTCCGGACTGCTGGACCCTTACCCGGAGGGCGACATCGGCGTGCTGCGTCGAGGCGCCTGGGCCGATCTGCTGTTCGTCGAGGGCAACCCGCTGCAAGATCTCGACATCCTTGCTAACCCGGACAACATTAAACTGGTCATGAAAGGCGGCGAGGTCGTCAAGGACAACCGCCAAAGATAAAGCCCGGTTTCATTGCGACAAACCGCCCATTCCGGGCGGTTTTTTTTGTCTTCGCCTTAGGTTAGGACTGCAGGAAACGACGTCGGTAATCGCGGGGCGGAAAGCCGGTGAGCTTCTTAAAGGCGCGGGAAAAATGGGCGAGGTCGGAATAACCCAGCTCGGTGGCAACATCGGTTAACGAGTAACTCTTGCTTTCCATCAACTGGCAGGCGGTGGCCAGCATCAGGTTTTCTCGAACACAGCGAAAACTGGTGTCCTCGGCGGCCAACCGACGCTGCAGGGTTCGAGGGCTGGTTTCCAGCAACTCGGCGGCGCGCTCTATCGACAGACTCTGAGTCGACAGGTAGGGCGCCAGTGCAAGATACAGGGTTTCCACAAAGCTCCGTTGACCTGGCTGCTGTGCCTGCTGGCCAACTGCCATCAGTCGCGAAGGCAAGCGTACCGGCAGGGTCATAAGAGACTCAGACAACTCAACGCCAGCTTGTTGGCGACGGGTATACACCACCACCGTCGGGTCTTCCAACAGCGCCACCAATTTGTCGGCATTGGGAGACTGGAGGGTGACGCAGTCCGGATGCCAGTGGCGATCGGCGATGACTCGAACAAATTCGATGATAAACAGGATGGCAAAGATCTCGGCCCACAGGAAGCTGGAGGTCAACTCGCCGGCCTTGTAGCGGCAGCACCATGGCGTGTGGTTGAAGTAAAGGATGCTGACCTTGGCGACAGAGGAATCATGCAATACCGCAGTCTGTAACTGCCGCAGCGCCTCTCCAACGTTGGCGGGCGCATTCAGGTACTTCAGCAGCCTGGGGATAAAATACTCTCGAATGGTGGAACGCAACAGACTGCCGTAATACTCGGGTTCGGCCCGCTCGGCCATCATGGCAAGCAGGTTGCGTACTGGCCCCTCGGGAACGTATTCATGGCCACTGTTAAGCAGATCTTCCGGCAACCCGGCGGCTGCAAGCAACGGGTAGATGTCGCCCTCAAAGTGCTTAAGCAATTCAACCAGGGTTTCGGCGTGGACGGTTTTAATCAGGGGGACCAATTGGCCGTGGGGCATGCCTTAAGCTCCGTAGGCAGGGCTAACTTAAGACAGTATAACCAAAGGAGGGCTGCGTCCCTGCAGTATTTGCGGTTAAGCCTGGATAGGCTGCTCAACCGGTTTGGCCGGGCCTCGAAAGATGCCGATGATGGCCTTGACGGTGTAGTACAGGCACAGGGCGGTGAAACTCAGGGCGCTAACCTCTTCGCCCAGTGAAGCGGGGGCGCCGATCATCTCAAACAGGTCGCTGCCCCAGCGTTTAACGTAGTCCATCGCCCAGCGGTAGACCAGGTACAACTTGGTCAGAGTGATGAACACCAAGTATGCCTTTCCATACGGAGTCAGTAGAAACTGTTTGATTTTTGCCCAGGCAACTTTCATTAAGACCTCTCTGTAATCTCGATGTGTGAGGCCAGTAATGTACGAAAAAGCATCAGCTCGAATTTACCATTTAACGCCAACACCGGCAGTTATCCAGCCCATGACGGTGTGGAACGCTTTGGCCGTCGGTGGCGCAAAATGGTAAATTTTCTCTGTGTGTCCAGGCTACACTCCTCGGCTATTTTGGCCTCGATAAAGAGGTGAACTAACAGCCAGCGAGGTGGCAATGAGCAACAACAAGCCTGAGTTAAGCAACGTGCACAGGGACTCTGGCGCGACCGTGGAGCCGCTGGCCGCTGACAAGGCGCCGGTGACCGATGACGCGACCTCTGCCTCCACCGTTAGCCGCAAGCTGCTCTGCCTGTGTCTTGGCCTGCTGGTGTTGTTCCTGATAGCCGATCGGATCATCCCCAGCACCGACATGGCACGAGTAAGAGGCAACGTCATTCCCATCACCCCATTGGTTTCCGGGCCGGTGGTGGAGGTTAACGTGCACCCCAATGACCGGGTAGAGCAGGGAACCCCCCTGGTTCGTATTGACCCCACCGACTACCAAATCGCGGTGAAACAAGCCGAGCAAGGGCTGGAACAAGCCGGCAAGCAGGTTGGCATTCACACCGCGTCGGTACAGGCGGCGCAGGTGGCGCTGACGGATGCGCTGATCAATCAGGACAACATCGACCGCCAGGCTCGCCGAGTATTGGCCATGGCAGAGCAGGGCATCGTAACTCAGGCCGACGCCGATAAGACCCGCGCCGCCATTGCTCATGCCAACGCACGGGTGCAGACGGCCCGCT
The DNA here is from genome assembly GCF_000425405.1 of Ferrimonas kyonanensis DSM 18153. Classification (GTDB taxonomy): domain Bacteria; phylum Pseudomonadota; class Gammaproteobacteria; order Enterobacterales; family Shewanellaceae; genus Ferrimonas; species Ferrimonas kyonanensis. The sequence goes on from NZ_AUDJ01000027.1 coordinate 81,218, forward strand.
CCGGGCTGGAACAAGCCCGCAAACAACTGGGAAAGCGTGGCCAGCAGAATAGCGAGATTCAATCGGCGCTGCTGCAACTGCAACAAGCGCAGCTGGATCTGAGCCGCACGGTGTTGCGAGCCCCGGCGATGGGCGGCGTCTCCAATTTTCGTCTGGATGCCGGCGTTTACGCAAACAAGGGGCAGCCGCTGATGACCTTTGTCTCCGGCGAAGACAGCTGGGTAGAAGCCTATTTTCGCGAGAACAGCCTCGGCAATATTCGCGCAAATGACTCGGTTGAGATCGCCCTGGATAACGCCCCGGGCCGCGTGTTTCGGGGCCGGGTTGCCAGCATCGATTACGGGGTTAACTGGCAGGGCGCTCAGCCGAGTGGCCAACTGGCTACCGTCGATAATCAAAGCGGTTGGCTGAGGCAAAGCCAGCGATTTCCGGTGATGATTCGTTTCGACCAGCCGTTGCCCCCTGGGCTGCTGAGGGTAGGAGGCCAGGCCGATGTGATGGTCTACACCGACGATGACTCGCTGATGAACGTCTGGGGCCAGTTCTGGATTCGACTGCTGAGCTGGTTGTCCTATGCTCGCTAACTGCACTCCAGTCCGGCGACAGGATCCGGTGCTCAGGTATACCCTGGGGCTGACGCTGGCCATCGCCATCGGCTATGGACTGAACTGGCCGCTGGCCTACACCCTGCCGGTGTTCCTGGCCAAGTTTTTTGCCGACCGGCCTAATCCCGGCCGAGACACAATCAAACAGCTGTTCTGGGCCATGACCGCCACGGTATTGGTGGCGCTGGCGGTCACCCGGGGCCTAACCCATTATCCGCTGATCCTGCTAGTGCTGATCGCCCTGGTGATGTTTTGGGCCTACTGCCTGTTTCAGAGCCCGGATTGGAACTTCTTTGCCTTGATCCTGATGGTAGCCATCTTGCTGATCCCCTACGTCGGGCTGATAGACTCGGCCCTGCCGCTGGTGTTAGCAAAGGGGTTGATGCTATCCGGCGTCGGCGCTGTGACTCTCTATTGGCTGATGTATCAGTTGTTTCCTGCATGCCAACCGCAATCGGAGGCAAGCCCTGAGGTGGCATCCCGCGAGGTTCGAAGTGCCAATGCCAGCAAGGCCCTGTTCGTCAGCCTTCCGGTCATTGCTTACTTCTACTACTTTCAGGTCAGTGGCGCACTGTTGACCATGGCTTTCATCGGCATACTGTCGCTGCAACTGACTAAAGCGGGCAGCGTCAAGCTAAGCCAGTTTTTACTGATCACCAACCTGGTAGGGGGTCTGCTGGCGGTGTTGGTGTACGAACTGCTGGTGACCGCGCCGTGGTTTCCGTTGCTGCTGGCCGTGCTGGCGCTGTTGGCGTCCGTGTTTTCTCATTACATTTATTCAAATCCGACAAAGGCGCCGCTCTATGCCGCGGTATTTTCCGCGCTGCTGGTAGTCCTGGGCTCGGTGCTTGCCAGTGGTGATAAAACGCTGAGCGTCAGTTTTTATGCCAGAATTGGTCAGATTGGCCTGGCCGGACTGTACCTGATAGTGGCGGCCCGCCTGGTCGACAGCCACCAACAGGGTAAGTCCACAGCCGAAGCCAAATAGCGGGATGGACTCCGGCTTGTTGCCATCGCGGCCTCTGGTATACTTCCCGGCCAATAACGTCGCCGCTATCGTCAAGCGGGCGACCGAACCGTTCCTTTGATAACCGAGACCACCGATGTCATTCTCCCGCCTAGGATTATCCGCCCCCCTTGTGAACGCCGTCACCGATGCCGGCTACCAGCAACCCACCTCGATTCAGCAAAAAGCGATTCCCGTGGTGCTGCGGGGCGATAACCTGATTGCCGCCGCGCAAACCGGCACCGGCAAAACCGCCAGTTTCGTGCTACCGATTCTGCAGCAGCTGAGCCAGGGCAGTCGGGGACGCAAGAAGCGGGTACGGGCGCTGATCATCGCACCGACCCGTGAGTTGGTGGTTCAGGTGGCCGAGAGTGTTGAACGCTACGCCGCTCATCTGCCGCTAACCTGCATGGCCATGTACGGCGGTGTCGACATTCAGCCGCAACGTCAAGCCCTGCTGGACGGCGTCGACGTGCTGGTGGCCACCCCGGGGCGGCTGTTAGACATGTACAGCCGCCGCGCCATTCATTTCGATGAAGTGGAAGTGCTGGTACTGGATGAAGCCGACAAGATGCTCGACATGGGCTTTATCGATGACATCAACGACATTGTTACCAAGCTGCCGCCCCAGCGACAATCGCTGCTGTTTTCCGCCACCCTGTCTAACAAGGTACGGGCGCTGGCGAAAAGCGCCGTCGTCGATGCGGTGGAGATCAGCATCGCCGCCAGTCAGGCCAGCAAAGCCAGCATCAGCCAATGGCTGACCACGGTAGACAAGGACAAAAAATCGGCGCTGCTCAGCCACCTGATACAGACCACGCCCTGGAACCAGGCTCTGATCTTTATCGAAACCAAGCACGGCGCCGCCAAACTGGTGAGCCAGTTGGCCAAGCGCGGCATTGACGCCGAGTGCATCCACAGTGGCCGCACCCAGGCAGTACGAGAGCAGATTTTAGCGGACTTCAAAGCCGGCAAGATTCGCTACCTGGTGGCCACCGGCGTCGCCGCCCGTGGCATCGACATCGACAATCTGGAGCGAGTGGTCAACTATGACCTGCCGTTCCCGGCCGATGAATACGTGCATCGCATTGGTCGAACCGGCCGCGCCGGCGCCAGCGGTGAAGCGGTCTCGTTGGTATCCAAGGACGACTTTAAGAACCTGTGCATGATTGAAAGCCGCCTCAACCACCTGATTGAACGCCGGGAGGTGGACGGCTTTGCCCCCAGAAAAGCGGTGCCGGTGTCGATCCTTAATTACGTTCCCAAGGCCAAACGCGACGCCGGCAAACCCCAGCGCTGACCCTGGATTGAGGGGCAGGCTGCCTCGCAGACTGTTGGTCGACAAACCCGGGGCTGACACCGTTTCCACGGCGCCGGTACCGTCATCCTGCCCTGATATCAGAGGTGGCCCTAGGCATTTCGCTGAGGTGGTCTAACTTAAGAGGAAGACCCAACTCGGCGAGAGAGACTTATGCTGACCACCTTAGGGCAGGTGTTACTGCTGGTCACCCTGGCTCTGCTCGGATTGATCATCGCCAAGGCCTGGCGACTGGAGTCGACCCTGGCGTGCCTGCTAGTGGGCTTTGTCGCCGGCCAAAGTGTGGGCATTTTCTCCTTCGATACCGGTATAAGGGCCCACAATCTCAAGGATTTGGTGTTCTTTATCGTGTTGCCGGTGCTGATTTTCGAGGCCGCCTGGCACCTGAAACCCAAGTCCTTACGACGCTGGCTGACGCCCATCCTCACCCTGGCCACCCTCGGTGTACTGATCAACCTGCTGGTCATCGGCGCGCTGACGTACTGGGGGCTGGGCCATCCTCAAGGCTTTCCCTGGCTGGCAGCGCTGCTTACCGGCGCCATTCTGGCGGCCACCGACCCGGTTGCGGTCATCAGCCAGTTAAAGCGTCAACAGGCCCCGGAAGAACTGACCACCCTGTTCGAAGGCGAGAGCCTGTTTAATGACGCCAGCGCGGTAGTGCTATTTAGCCTGTTTCTGGGCTTTGCCCTGCGCCAGGGCGGCAGTGTTGGTGGCGCCGATCTGCTCGACTTTCTGAAGGTGTTTTTTGGCGGCTTAAGCTTGGGGGCACTGCTGGGTTGGCTCACCGCCATCGCCTGCCGTTTCCTCAACCGTAGCGACGCCACCATGATGGCCATGGTGACCCTGGCCTTTGCCAGTTTCTATCTGGCCGAACACTGGCTGCACCTGTCTGGCATCCTGGCGGTAATGGCCAGCGCCATGGTGCTCAGGTGGCAGCTTGAGCGAACACCCCCATTGAACCCGGAATCACTCAACCACGGCTGGGCCTGGCTGGGGCTGACTTTTACCAGCTTGCTGTTCGTGATCATGGGGCTGGTGATCACCCTGGAGATGTTCACCGAGCGCTGGCTGGCGATGGTCGTGGCCATTCTCGCGGCCTTAGCCGGACGCCTGCTGGCGGTTGGCGGTTGCGCCTTGTTGCTCAAACCGGTGATGCCGCTGAGTCTGGCCTGGCAAGGGTTGCTGGTATGGGGCGGGCTCAGAGGGGCCATCGCCATTGCCCTGGTATTGTCGCTGCCGACCGAGTTGCCGTATTGGTGGACCATACAATCCATGGTGTTCGGGGTGGTGCTGTTTAGTCTGCTGGTACAGGGCACCACCAATGGCCTGCTGCTGCGCAAGCTCAAGCAGCCATAGTGCGTTTTGACCACAGTCTGCTAGCTTAAAACTAGCGCAGTGCTTGGATGAACACCGATGAATCAACCGCTTCCGCCACCCGTTGTCGGCCCACAGCAACAACTGAATGAGATCACGCTTAAGGCGCTGATCCTGGGCATGATGCTGTCGGTACTGCTGGCGGCCGCCAACGCCTACATTGGCTTGCTGGTGGGAATGACGGTCTCTGCCTCGATTCCCGCCGCTGCCGCTTCCCTGGGAATACTGCGACTGTTTCGCCGTTCGAACATCCTGGAAAACAACATGGTGCAGACCTCCGCTTCCGCCGGAGAGTCGCTGGTGGCCGGGATCATCTTTACCATTCCGGCGCTGGTGATGATGCAGGCCTGGCAGGGCTACCATTACTGGCCCATGGTCTCCATCGCCGTGGTCGGCGGCATCCTGGGCGTGGCCTTTACCATTCCCTTAAGACGGGCGCTGATCGTAGAAGCCAGGCTCACTTACCCCGAAGGCCTGGCTACTGCAGAGGTGCTAAAAACCGGCGGCATTGAAACCAACAAGGACAGCCCGGACCAAAAAGACACCGCAGCGCCGAATGCAAACATCGGACTGCTGGCCCAGGCCAGTGTACTGGGGGCACTCTACAAATTGATGGAGTCCGGCCTGGGACTGGTTGCCGGCGGCATCGGCACTGTCCGCAACTGGTTTGGCGGCAGCTATCTGTTCAGCGGTGGCATCACCTTGAGTCCAGCGCTGATCGGCGTGGGTTACATCGTCGGCATCAACATCGCGGTGCTGGTGTTTCTTGGCGGCGTCATCGGTACCCTTATTGGCGTACCGCTCAATTGGTTGCTCAACAGGGAAGCGATACTGGTGGCGGCGGGACTGAGCCCGGGGATGACAATGGATCAGATCGGCACTCAGCAGTGGGGCAGCATCGCCGCCGCAGCCTGGCAGAAGTGTCGTTACATCGGCGTCGGCGCCATGATGGTAGGCGGACTCTGGTCCCTAGTATCCCTCGCGGGGCCGCTCAGCAAAGGCGTGCGTGCCTCGTTGAAAGCCTATCGCAGCCACCGCAGTGGCCTTGATACTGCCTTGCCCCGAACCGAAGCCGATACGCCATTTTCCATCGTCCTGCTGGTGGTGGCCATCGCCATCGTACCGCTGTATGCCATCTTCTACGTCGCCATGGCCGACTATGAATACAAGTTGATGGTTGCAGCGCTGATGACCGTACTGATGCTGGTGCTGGGTTTCCTGTTCGCCTCGGTGGCCGGTTACATGGCGGGCCTGGTGGGCAGTTCCAACAACCCCATCTCCGGCGTTACCATCGCCACGGTGATCACTTCGGCATTAATCCTGGTCAACATCATGGGCCGGGACGGCCCCGGCGCCGTACTCGGGCCAATCGCGGTGATCTATCTGGCCGCACTTATCTGCTCGGCCGCTGCCATTGCCGGCGACAACATGCAGGATCTTAAGTGTGGCCATCTGGTGGGTGCCACCCCGTGGCGACAGCAACTGTTTCAGGTAGTCGGCGTACTCTCGGCGGCGTTGGTTATCCCGCTGATCCTCAGTGTGCTGGATGCGGGCTACGGCATCGGTCGCCCCCTTGAAGGTGGTGATCCCAGCCGCGTACTGGCCGCCCCCCAGGCCGGGCTGATGATGGCTCTGGCACAGGGGATTTTCGGTCAGGGGATCGAGTGGAACTTTATCTACATGGGCTTCGTGCTGGCGGCAGTATTGATTGCCCTGGACAGCTATCAGCAGCGGCGCAACGCGTCGTTCCGATTCCCGGTGCTGGCAGTGGCGGTGGGCATCTACTTGCCACTGGGTCTGTCGGTGCCCATCTTTGTTGGCGGCGTGTTAGCGGCGTTGGTTGCAAGACACAAAGCCCGCAAGCAAACCGATGGCAGCCACAACAACGATAACCGCGGTGTGCTGTTGGCGTCCGGGCTGATCACCGGAGAGGCATTGATGGGCGTCGCCATTGCGCTTTATATCGCGTTCATCGGTGAGCCGCTGCCAACCTGGCGTTTAGGCGGGGAGTTGGGGGTTGCCGCCATCGTCGTGATCTGCGCCTATCTATTGAAACAGACCACCCGCGCCGATAACCATTAAAGTTAACCGGGCTGGTTGTCTATGGGCTGCGCATTATTACTATGCTGAGCGTCAGTGTTAGCCGGGTGGGGCAGTTTAATGACCGATTTTTGCAGGATCAGCGAGTTGGGGTAGGTGAACAGCTTGTCGCCTTGACGTATCAGCACATGAAACAGGGCAATCTCTTCGACAACGCCGGAGATGTCGTCGTCTTTATCCACCACCTTGATGTAGTCGCCCACCCGATAGGGAAAGGCAAAGAAAATCACAAAGCTGGCGGTGATGTTGCTCAGAATCGACCACTGGGCAAACAGAGCCACGCCCACCACGGCGAATATGGATGAGGCCAGTACCGCCAACTCTTTGTATTCCACCCCTAGCACCACAAATACAGCCAGCAGCAAGCCAATGGAGAGCAACATGCGTACCGTTTTGATTAGGTAACTGATGCGGTACACCGCCACCGATTTTTTATTGCCATAACGCTCAATGGCACCGGCGATGAACTGCCCCAAAAACAAATACAGTCCCACCAGCAGAGCAACCAGAATCCATTGCATCGTCGTTTCCCCTTAAAGTGCTGTTAACTAACAAGCTAATTTGAAGTGATAATTTTGTCCAATCAGACCTCAAACTGTGAGTTTATCCCTTCAAATCACTCGCGGAAGGGTGTAGCGTAAACAGCCATAAAAATCAGCTACATAAGTGAATATGCAGCCTAAGTGGTGAGCGTCGTGACTCATCCTATGGCGGAGCTCGGCCAGATTTTAATTTCCTAAACATCATTACCGTTTATTTTCAATACGTTAGTGGTTTGTGGTTGCTCACGTTGAGATCACTTGCACCACTGTGTATTTATACAGTTCGAACGCAATCGCCGCTTTTGCTCCAGCAACATCCGCCTTGCATGCTTCACAGCAAAAGCCAAGTATGGAAGAAAGCTCAGAGAAACAGAGTTATATTCGAAAACCATACAAGATCCCCAGGAATGATAGGCGGCACAATTCTTGGGTAGGAAAGGCGGCGAATCGCCGCATAATAAGCTGTTAGGGCTCACCAAATATAGGAGATTCATTTGAACCCTCAAGATTTTGAAACAGCAGGTTCTTTTCCTACTGCTGATATTCAAGCGCAAACGGATGGCGAAGATCTAAGAGTTAACCATTCCTACTCTGTCGTTACACCAGATGAAGACAAAAAGGACTATATGGTAACTATCCGTGCATCTAGCTTAAAAGCATGGAAAATAAAACTAGAAACTTTAACCGGTAAATCTTTTCCTTGGGCAGAAACTTTGTTAGCCATAGCTTCTTTAGGGGCAGGCTCAATTTTAAGCGCCCTAATTTCTGACGTATCCCTTACTACAGCAAAGGGAAAGTTCTTCTACATTTTCCTGCCCCCTATAACAACTGCGGTAGTTGTTGCTTATTGTTTTGTAAGGACTATCTCAAACACTAACGCCGATGAGGTTGCTTCATCTGTTTTAGGTGATATGCCAAAATTAAATAGTACGGAGTCAAATGAAGAATGAATATCGATAATCTAGGTACCCAGTTACTATTTACAACTGTTCCACTGTGGGTTGAAAATAAGGATGGCACCAAAAGCACTGGTACGGCCTTCTTTTATACAGAAAAGAGCAAGAAAGAAGGTGCAACAATTCCCTTTCTTGTAACCAATAACCATGTAATTAAAAATGCAAAACGAATTTTGATTGAGTTGATTGAAGGAAATGATGGTGTTCCTGACAAAAAATTGAAGCAAAGAGTAGAAATTCAAGGTGAGCAATTTCAGCATTTTGTTGATGTAGAAAATGATTTGGCCTGTATGCCTTTTGCTCCAATATTAAATCAATTCGCCAATGCCAACAAACATATATTCTTCCGTACTATTGAGCCAGAAATAGTACCAACTGAGAAAGTTGTAAATGATTTAGGTGCAATTGAAGAAGTCACATTTATTGGTTATCCGAGCGGGATCTACGATCATGAAAACTCTTCACCACTTGTAAGAAAAGGCATTACATCATCTCCTCTTTGGAATGACTTTAAAGGAGAAAGTTGCTTTCTTATTGATGCAGGTGTTTTTCCTGGTTCAAGCGGTAGCCCAGTTTTTATCTACAACCAAGGCTCTTATGCAACCAACCAAGGTATAACTGTTGGAACTCGTCTACTTTTTATTGGGATCATATCTGAAACAATGATCAGAAATAATGGTGAAGTAAGTGATGTGTTTTTAGGTTTAGGTAAAGTCGTTAAATCAAATAACTTGAAAAAATTCATTCAAAAAATTGTTGCTCAAATCGACAACTAAGCCCTAACAAGTTGCTCAAACGGACAAAAAAGCTGGCTTTTGCTCATTCCTCGCGAATTTTAGCCAGCTTTTTATTGCCGCTTAGCAAAGCGTTATGTTTACATGTAATTCAAAGACTTAAAGGTCTTAGGCTTTAGTTCTTTGCCCCTCTGGCAATTCGTCCCTAGTAGACTCAGCAAATCCGCATTGTCGGGCTAAGTTCTTGAATCACTTAGCCCGTAAAACATGTCAATGTTCGCGGGTTGCTTCATTGTCAGGTCGTGGTGGTTGGCTTTTCATTTTACTGACTCAAAGTCGCTTTTAGGTTCTTAACCAAGCAGCATTTCAGCTTGGCAGTAGCCTCGGCAATTCAGCATTGTTTTACGCTTTGGTTGGAAAGAAAGGGCGCTTGTTGTTGCTTTGCCGGGTTGCCTCATTGGACAGGGAAGAGTAAATTAGACACCCATTTTAAAATCCTTCACTAAGCGCCATTGCCCGCACTTTTGGTTTGAGCAATGAGACCTCGATGAAATCCAGTGCCAATTCCCCAAAAGGCGGGTCCTAGAGCATTCAATAAAAAAATCCTCAAAAAGCGGACAGCAGTGAGCCTCTTGGAATGCAAGATTCGTTAAATGAGATAGTGGAGTGCGACCCTGTTAAGCACCAAGCAAGCGTTTGGCGTTTCCTGAGCCACGAATTCGGTGCATACCATCGGTTTGTCGGCAGCGCTGCAGGCTGTGAAGTCGTCCTGCCAGATGACAGAACTGATACTCAAAACCCTCGGTGAGCTCCATCCAGCTGTCTAAGTCGATATCGAGTCGTTGCAGCAGCGTACCGCAGGTGGCTGGGATAGCCCTGGTTTTGTCGCCCCTGATGGCACGACCGGTAAACTCCACTAATTCCAGATAATCATTGAGATGGCACGGCAATGCATGCAGGCCCAAATTGTTGGCATCAAACGGTTTTAGCGACTCTGGTTGTTTGCCTTGAAGGGCAGCGCGGATGCGCATCTGAATGCTGGTAAAATCCGATTGCTCCGGGGTCTTGGCAATGCCTGCCCGAATAGGGTTGAGGTCAACGTAAGCCATACACGCCAGCAGAGCCTGCTCATCGAGCAACGCCTGAGATTTGAAACGGCCCTCCCA
>NZ_AUDJ01000028.1 GCF_000425405.1 Ferrimonas kyonanensis DSM 18153
TTTGGTTCTTCGCAGATTAGCGGGAACTAGATACGAGAACGGCTGGAAAGGTTATTGTGTAGTCGCCAAACAAACCCAATAACCAACCAGCCGTTCTCGATGCCGAAGCTTACCTTGCCTGTCTCACTGTGGGAAGGGTTTTCCCCCACTCATACTGAGCTCCACCACGACACTCTTACCATCCATTTGACCCCTACGAGCCCCGGTCGATGTCACTGTGGCCAGCCAGTCACTCAGGTCCATGATGTTTCCTCGCGCACTGTCCAGGAGCGAGACATTCTTGGCTATCGCACCCTGCTATCGCTGCCGCTACGCCGACTTCGCTGCTCTGGTTGTGGAGTAACTACCGAGAGCCTCTCCTGGCTTGAACCCCATGCGCGGCAGACCAATCTGCTGATTCATTACATCGAACACTTGCTTAAGCTGATGCCCATCAAGCACGTTAACGAGCTGACTGGTTTGCACTGGCACACCCTCAAGCGCCTGGATATGCGGCGCCTGACCCGAGAGGTGATGGAACCTGACTGGAGCCAGGTGCGGCGTTTGGTCATGGACGAGTTTGCCCTGTTCAAGGGCCACCGCTACGCCACGGTCATCGCTGATGCCGATACCCATCAGGTGCTGTGGGTCGGCGAGGGCCGTAGTCGAGAAGCAATACGGCCGTTCTTCCTACAGTTGGGGGAGCACTGCCAGTACATCGAAGCGGTGGCCATGGATATGAATACCGCCTTCGACCTGGAGGTGGCTATGCACTGTCCAAACGCCGAAGTGGTCTATGACCTGTTCCATGTGGTGGCCAAGTATGGCCGGGAAGTGGTGGACCGGGTTCGGGTAGACCGAGCCAACGAGCTGAAGCAGGACAAACCGGCCAGAAGAAGGGTGAAGCGAGGTCGTTGGGTGTTGCTGAAGAATCGGGAGAACATGACCGGCAAGCAACATGCCTATCTGGAGGAGTTGCTAGCCGAGAACCGGTCGCTGATGGTTGTGTACCTGATGCGAGAGCAACTGAAGGAGTTGTGGTATGCCGACAGTCCCGATGTTGCTCTGAACCAGTGGCAACTGTGGTGGCAGCAGGTCACCGAGAGCGGTATAGAGCCGCTAATCCGCTTCGCCAGGAAGCTCAAACCTTACCTCAAAGGCATCGTCGCCTCAGCGACTTATCGGCTGCATACCTGCAAGCTGGAGGGGATGAACAACAAGATAAAGGTCATCAAACGCATGGCCTACGGATACCGGGATAGCGACTACTTCTTCTTGAAGATACGAGCCGCTTTTCCCGGTAATGCGCGATGAACCTTTTTTTAGGGGGATTGAAGCTACACTCGCGAGCGCTGATTCAGCTCCGCCAGCTTCATGGTCACCGCTTCCAGCGCTTCGGAAGCGCCGCGGCCGAAGCGATTGGCCAGGTTCTTTTTGATCACATAGCTTAACTTCAGTACCTCTTTGTCCTTGGCCTGTTTCATCAGCCAGTCGTCGGAGGTGCTCAGCTTATCCACCAGCCCCAGGTCCAACGCCTGAGTCGCAAACCAGTGTTCGCCGGTGGCCACCTTACCCAGATCCAGCTCGGGGCGATAGCGGCCGATGAAGTCCTTGAACAGACCGTGGGTCTCTTCCAGCTCCTCGCGGAACTTCTCTCTAGCCGAGTCGGTGTTTTCACCAAACATGGTCAGGGTGCGCTTAAACTCACCGGCGGTGTGCTGTTCAAACTCAATGTTGCTCTTTTTCAGAAGCTTATTGAAATTAGGAAGCTGGGCAATGACACCGATAGAGCCGATGATGGAGAACGGTGCCGCCACAATGTGGTCCGCCACACAGGCCATCATGTAGCCACCGCTGGCCGCCACCTTATCCACCGCGATGGTCAGCGGAATGCCCGCCTCCCGCAGCCGCGCCAGTTGACTGGATGCCAGGCCATAGGCATGCACCATGCCACCGCCACTCTCCAGTCGCACCAGCACCTGATCCTGCTTGTCGGCCACCGTCAGCAAGGCACTGATCTCCTCTCGCAGACTGACCACCTCGGACGCCTCGATGCCGGCTTTAAAGTCCAACACAAACACCCGGCCATCGCGGGGCTTATCGACGTTGGCTTTCTCCTCTTTCTGGCGGGCCTTTTCGGCTTTCTTCTCCGCCTTCTCTTTGGCCTTCAGTTGCTCCTTAGTCAGCAGCGCACCCTCGAGGTGATGCTGATAGTCTTCCAACTGGTCCGACAGACAGGTGACCTGCAGCTCGCCCTTCTGGCCACGCTGCGAGCGCCCGACCTGGGCCGCCACCAAAATGATCGCCACCACGGCTACCACCAGGGTCAGGGCCTTTGCTAAAAACAGGCCGTACTCAAATAAAAACTCCAAAATCAGCTCCCTAGCTTTGTTTGGCCCTTATTCTATAACGAATCCAAAAAAAAGACCCAGCCTTGGCTGGGTCCTGTTCAGAGTTTACTCAGTTCAGGGACAAGGCTGAGTCACCACGTCGTTGCTCACCGGCAACGACATCCCCAGGCTGGCCGCAAATTCGGCCACCTGAGCCTGCATTTCAGCCGTAGTCGCGGCGGCATTGACGCCGTCGGTCACGCCGGGGATCTCGTTGGGGCTCAGCAGCGAACCGTGGTGGCCCTTGCTAAAGCGCACCGCACCACTGGCGTCGGCCCCCTGCAGAGTTTCATCCACACAGCCCAGGCCGATGGCGGCAATCAGAGGCTCGGTTCCCGACAGAGGCGCACCGGCCACGGTATTGGGCAGCACCTGGTCCGGCAGGTTGGTGTCGCCGTCGCCAACGATCTCCTGCACGTGCACCTTGGCATTGGTTGACGCCAGGGCCGCCGCATGGTTGATGGGATCAATCGCCTCAATCTGAGTCTGAATCGAGAACATCAGCAGCGGAATCACCTCCTCCTGCACCTGTTTGGCAAAGGCTTCGTATTCAGGCGTACCCGGCTCGGGAACCGGTACGCCGGCTTCCTCCGCCAGCACCTTAATCAGCTCATTCACTAACAACGGGCCAAAAGTGGCACTGCCGGCAAACACTCCGGCCAGACCGGCGGCCGGCGCCGACAGCGACGCCGCCTGAATGGTGTAAGGGTTCATCTCGGCCGGAACGCCGTCGATCGGCAGGTTGGCGTAGGTGGTCAGGTCGGCACCGGTAATGGCACCCAGGCTCAGCCCCTGCATGGTGACCTTGGTCAAATCATAGGTCGGCGCACCGCCGGCTCCCACTTCGGCCATGACCATGCCAGTGACTGCCGCCCGCACTGCCAGGTGGTCAATCAGCGCTTGACGGAAGTTATCCCGTACGGTCAAACCGCTGCTGATGTTGATGAACACCAAACCGGAACCATTGGCAAACTGCGGCCCAAAACTCGGGTCACTGGCGCTGATCTCGTACACGCCGTCGCCATTGAAATCAAAGCCACGCTCACCGTGCAGCGGCATGTCGATGGCAATGGTAGCCAGGCCCGCCGCCGACATGGCGCCGGAATTGGCCAGGGTGGTCTCCTTGGTGGCGCTCAATCCGTGCAGCGCCATGCTCAAGGGCCAGCCGGTGGCCGGCTTGGACACGGTAATGCCCAGCGCCGCCAACTTGGCCGCATTTGGCATGGTCATCAGCACAGGTACCGTCTGTGCCGACTTCGGAGCCGGTACCGGGTTGAAGCGGGTCAGGTGCTGCTGCACATCCAGATCGCTGCCGTCGTCGGCAAGGATGGTACAACCGACAATCTCGGCCGGGTTGGAGATCGCTTCCACCGGATCGCGACCACAGGCCACCACTTGCTCAGAGAACTTCTCCAGCGTCAGGGTGCCCGCCTGCAGCGCCTGCAGCACCGCCAACGGGCTGTCCCCCAGAGCACGCCAGGTGCTGGAGATGGTCGGGTCCGCCGGCGTCGGCGCGGTCAGGTAGTAAGGCAGAGTCAGTTCGGCCTTAAATACGTCGGTGGCGTCGGCCAACAGATAGGCGACACCGTCGGCCGGTGTCAGCGGCAAATAGTTGGCGGCGGTACCAGCTGGCATCGGCGGTGCGGTCCAGACTGGTTTAAATGGCGCGTGCTCGGCGGCGGGAGACACCACCAGTTGCTTGGTGATCTCCAGTACGTCAAACACCGATTGAGTGGTGTAGACCCCACTGTAGGTGATGCTGTCCGGGTCGACACCAAATCCGGCGGCCAGGCTGCCTTCGTAGTTGTTGACCAGCGCCTGCAGGTCCCGAGAGCTCCCTTCCGGCAGTGGCTTGGTATTAATATCTAACTTCAGCTGTTTATAGGTTTCCGATGCTTGCAACTGGCGGCCGTCAGAGTCCTGCAGCAGATCGGTGGTGATGTACAGGTATCCACTGGTGGCTGGCAGCGGCTTCAGCGGCTGGGCAATCACGGTGTTGCCGGATACGGCGGTAACAAAGTCGCTGCCCCAAACCAGCTCCTCGCCCACCTTACACACGCTCAGTGACGGCGCGGCGCTGCACTCGGCATCCGGCGACAGGGCGCCGCCCAGAGTCACGGAGAACACCCGTACGGCACCGGCCTGGGCCACGCTGGTGGCGTCAATGGTTAAGCCTTCCGGCAGTTCGATGTTTAGCTGAATCGGCTGCGTGGTGGACCAGCCATCCAGTGCGCCCAGGGCGACCATAGGATCGGTGTAATCCGGCGTATCGCCGGCGGCCACTTCATCGGGAATCTGCAAGGTTCCGTCGGGAGTCCCCAGGAACAACAGGTCATTCGGCAAAGGCAGCACACCATTTGCCGGATCAAAGGCCACACGGGCTGAAACTGGAATCGGTTTGGCGTTGTTCACGTCGTCGTTGTAGCTGTCTCCGTTACAGCCTGACAGTGCCAAAGCCGACAGGACGGCAGTACTAACCAGCAGTCGTCTCATTTTCTCTCCCCAATCCTTGTTGTAACCCACGGCTGCCCCCAAGGGATTAAGGGCTGAACAGGTCTGCGACCGTGAGTATTAGTTTTGTTTTCCGTAATTAATTTCGTCACAATAGGCGCGATTCTGGCGAATATGACGCTCTATATGCCGATTGCGACCTATTTCAAAGTAACGCAAAAACCATAACTTAGCTACATTTTTGCAACGAGCAGCCGGTTCTGCGGTCCTAACAAAGCAATCAAATGTTTAAAACAACTGTTTGCCGCCGCCGCAAAGCCACAAATGACGCGTATTACAAAAAAAGGATGGCGTTAAAGGATGTTGGATTACAGCCCCAAAAAAGATCTGCTTACTGACAAGGTAATCCTGGTCACCGGCGCCGGAGACGGCATTGGCCGTCAGGCTGCCCTGACCTACGCGGCCCACGGTGCCACCGTGATTTTACTTGGCCGCAGCGTCAACAAGCTGGAAGCGGTGTACGACGAAATTGAAGCCCTTGGCGCACCACAAGCGGCGATCATTCCGCTGGATATGCAGGGCGCCACCGAGCAGAACTACATCGACATGGCCGACACCATCGAAGGCCAGTTCGGCCGCCTCGACGGCGTGCTGCACAACGCCGGTATGCTCGGCAGCCTGACCCCCTTGGAACAGGTCTCCACCGAGATGTTCAATGAGGTGATGCAGGTAAACCTGACCGCTCAGTTCGTGATGACCAAGGCACTGATGCGCTTGTTCCGGCAGCAAAATGCCGGCTCCATCATCTTTACCTCTTCCGGCGTGGGTCGCAAAGGCCGGGCATTCTGGGGCCCCTACGCCATCTCCAAGTTTGCCACCGAAGGGATGATGCAAGTGTGGGCCGATGAACTGGACGACACCCAGATTCGGGTCAACTGCATCAACCCCGGCGCAACCCGCACCAAGATGCGCGCCCTGGCCTACCCGGCCGAAAACCCGGAAACCCTGAAGACGCCACAGGAACTGATGCCGCTGTACCTGTACCTGATGGGCGATGACAGCCTCGAGGTTAATGGCCAGAGCATCGACGCTCAGCCAAAATAGCCGTCACGGCACCCCTAATTCCAGGCGCGGGCTGATCACATTCAGCCCGTTTTTTTTAAGACAGGGCGCAATACTGGCCAAACCTTTGCCGCATTCATAAGCACTCTGTAACGAATTCATTATAATAGCCTGACTTAAGAGGGTTTAATGATGAAACCGACGCCAGGTCGTGACACACTAGATGCCCCGTTATGATGCCCCTATAGACAGAGCCCTTTTGAGCCAATGAAATGGAATAATGCTGCCCCCCTTCCCTCTGCAGCCAAACGGAACAGCAAGCGCTCGGACTCCGGCCTCAAACCTCTTTATGGCGCCGTGGCAGCTTCGGCCATCTTTATCTTTACCCTGGCCCTGACCATCAGCGCCGCCAAGACCATCGAAAACTACGAGACCGACAAGCAACGCAACCAGATCTACGACTTCCTCAGCAGTGCCGAAGAACGCATGGTCTCCGAGGTCGCCAAGATTCACTCGGCCATCTACCTGGCCGCGTCCTCCATCCAGCAGCACCACCAACAGCCCGACCTCAAGCAGCGGTTTCAATCACTGGCCTATCTGGTGCTGCAGAATAACCCCAGCGTCCTCAGCCTGGATATTGCCCCGGGGGGGCGCATCTGGGCGGTCTACCCGCAGATCAGCAACAATGCCATTGGCCACGACACCAGCGACACCCTCTCCAGCCGCGAGGCAAGGCGACTGCGAAAGGCGGTGATGGGCGGTCCCTATACCCTGTACGCCGGCGGCACTGGCCTGGTGCTGAGCCAGCCGATTTTCGTCTCGGACAACGCGGAAAATCCGCCACTGACGCCGGCCGACGGCGAGCGGTTCTGGGGCTACATCAATGCGGTGATGCGCTTTGGCGACAGCAAGATGCTCAGTGGACTGGATATCCTCGCCAACGACACCATCAACTACAGCCTCTATTGCGGCAACGTCATCGCCAAGCATGTGTACAACAACAGCGGCGACCCGGTGGAAAAGGGCCTCAAACGCAGCTTCACCGTCGATGGCCTCAGCTGTGAGCTCAGGGCCGAATCCAAACTGCAACAGCAGACCCCGATCTCGGCGCTGTTTATCTTCCTGTGTGGCCTGGTAACCGCCACCCTGATGAGCTTCTGGGCCTGGCAACAGAGCACCGCCAAGCGGCAACTGGAGCTGCTGGTGGCACAAAAAACCAAGGCTCTGCAAGACTCGGAACTGCAGTTTCGCGAGCTGTCGGAACGCTCACTGACCGGCATCTTTATCATCGTCCACGGCCGCTTTACCTACACCAACCCCACCATGTGCAACACCTTGGGTTACAGCGCCGATGAACTGTTCGCCATCAAGGATCTGTCGGAGCTGATTCATCATCAGGACTACCTGCGCATTCAGGAATGGCTGGACGATCCCAGCACGGTGGAAAGCCCCAATAACGAGCGGGACAGCCAGCATCTGCACCAGCGAGTGCGCTGCTTCAACAAAGCCGGGGTCACCAAACACCTGGAGTTTTACTGCGTGACCACCGAATATCGCGGCGAAACCGCCATCTTCGGCTCCATGCTGGACGTCACCAGCCAGGTGGCCGCCGAGCGTAAGATCACCTACCAGGCCTACTACGATCAGCTCACCGGCATGCCCAACCGGGCGTCGTTTCAACAGCGAATCAAGCAATCCATCGCCGCCGCCAGTGGCCATCAGCAACTGGCGTTGATGTTCATCGACCTGGATAAATTCAAGACCATCAACGACAGCCTCGGCCACGACTACGGCGATCAGTTGTTGAAGCTGGCGGCCTCGCGACTCAAAACCTCGTTAAGAAGCGATGACTTCATCGCCCGCATCGGTGGCGACGAGTTCTCCATCCTCATTGAGGACTATCAGGATAAACATCAGATAGAACAGATCGCCCAGCGGGCCATCAATGCCTTTAAGGAGCACTTTACCCTCAAGGGCAAGAACTTCTACATCGGCCTGAGCATCGGCATCTGCCTGTACCCCAATGACGGCGAAGACGCGGAAACCCTGCTGAAAAACGCCGACATCTCCATGTACCTGGCCAAGAACAGCGGTGGCTCCAGCTACAAGTTCTTTGACGAAAGTGAATCCCACCTGTTCTACAGCAAACTGGATCTGGAGAACGAGCTGCGCAACGCGTTGGATCAAGGCGGGCTGCATCTGGAGTATCAGCCGCAAAACTCGCTGGTCAGCGGTGACATCATCGGCACCGAAGCCCTGGTGCGCTGGTACCATCCGGTCAAAGGACGAATTCCTCCGGTGGAGTTCATTCCGGTAGCCGAGGAGAGCAGCCTGATACTGGAGCTGGATCGTTACGTACTGGAGCGGGGCTGTAAGCAGTTGGCGCAGTGGCAACAGAAAGGCATCAACGTCAAGCTGGCCATTAATATCTCTTCGGCGCAGCTGGAGAAAGGCGACCTACTGGGGCTGGTCAGTACCTGCCTCGATACCTACCAGATTCAGCCAGACAGGCTGGAGCTGGAGATCACCGAAAACTCACTGATCAAGAGCCCAACCGAAGTGGCCGCCATTCTCAGTGGTCTGCAGGAGATGGGGGTCAGCATCGCCATCGACGACTTTGGTACCGGCTACTCGTCGTTTGCCCTGCTCAAAGATCTGCCCATCAATAAGATCAAGCTGGATAAGAAGTTCATCGACGCCATCGAAACCGATGCCAAGGATCGCAAGATCATCAACACCATCGGCGAGCTGGCACGGTCACTGCAGTTGCAACTGATTGCCGAAGGGGTAGAGAGCAACTCCCAGGTAATGCGGCTCTTGGAATGCGGCTGCTATCAGGGCCAGGGGTTCCTGTTTGCCCGCCCCATGAGCGCCAGTGACTATGAAGAGATGCTGGCCCACAGCCACATCATCGACTAATCCCGGTCACAGGCACAAAAAAACCAGCCACTTGGCTGGTTTTTTATTGGCTTGCGCTTAGCGCTTCGGCCCCTTCGCCGGGCGATGCTTCTTAACGGCACGGCGAATCTTACCGGTCTTAATCTTGTTCTGACGTCGAGCCGCCTGCTTGTCCTTATCCATCAGGGTGCGGGACTCGGTGCCCAGGTCCACCAACTTGCGCAGGTAGTTAACCTGGTCCAGTTGCAGCTCTACCCAACCGCCGCGAGGCAGGCCTTTCGGCAGCGTGATGTCACCGTAGCGGATACGCATCAGGCGAGACACTTGCATCCCCTGACTTTCCCACAACCGGCGCACTTCACGGTTACGCCCTTCACTGAGGATGGCGTGGTACCAGTGGTTAAGGCCTTCGCCGCCCGCGGCAATCAGTCGCTTAAACCGAGCCGGACCGTCTTCCAGCTCAACACCGGTGCGCAGCGCCTGCAGATTCTGCTCGGTGACTTCGCCAAAGACCCGTACGGCGTACTCCCGCTCCACTTCCCGAGACGGGTGCATCAGCCGGTTGGCCAGTTCACCGTCAGTGGTAAACAGCAGTAATCCTGAGGTGTTGATGTCCAGGCGCCCCACGGCCACCCAGCGACTGCCGCGCACTTTAGGCAAACGATCGAACACCGTCGGCCGCCCCTGCGGGTCGGTGCGGGTACAGAGTTCGCCTTCCGGCTTGTAGTACGCCAGCACTCGGCAAATCACTTCATTTTCAGCCTGAATGGACACCAGGTGGCCGTCAACCCGAATCAGAGCATCGCTACCGGTCTCAACCCTATCGCCCAGCTTGGCGACACTGCCATTCACACTTACTCGACCGGCCTCAATCACAGCTTCCATCTCACGACGGGAACCGTGGCCAGCTCGAGCCAACACCTTCTGTAGCTTTTCGCTCATCAAATCTCTTCTTTAATGTACGGAGTCTGCGCTTTTGCCGGTATCGAGCAGGGCCTCGATGGCACCTTCATCACTCAATGCCGGCAACTGTGCCAGACTCTCCAGGCTAAAATACTGCAAAAATGCATCGGTAGTCGCATAGAGGGCGGGCCGTCCCGGCACCTCCTTATGTCCCACTACCTTAACCCAATCTCGTTCTGTCAGGGTGCGGATAATATTGGAACTCACCGCCACCCCACGAATTTTTTCAATCTGTCCCCGAGTCACCGGTTGCCGATAGGCAATCAGAGCCAGAGTTTCCAGCAGCGCCCTGGAGTAACGGGGCGCTTTCTCCTGCCACAGGGCACTTAAATGGGCGCTCAGATCCTGGTTGCTCTGGAACCGGTAACCACCGGCCACCTTGACCAGATTAATGCCTCGACCGGCGTAATCGCCTTCCAGCTCGTCCAGCACCTCGTTGATGCGCCCCAGGCTGACCTGCAGGCTGGCCAGCACACTCTGGCGCAACCCCTTGGCAGACATCGGTGCATCTGCCACAAACAACGCCGCCTCAATCAACTGCTTTAACTGAGTGTCATTAATACGACTCATGCTCGGGCTCTCACGTAGATGGCACTGTCAGGCTGTGCCTGTTGAATCTCAACTAAGCGCTCTTTCGACAACTCCAGTATCGCCAAAAACGACACCACCACACCGGCGCGCCCCTCTTCGGGCGTAAACAGAGCCACGAAGGGCGTAAAACGTTCCGGTCCCAATTGACTCAGGATGTGGCTCATCCGCTCCCGGGTCGACAGGGCCTCGCGCGCCACCTGGTGCTGCTCAAACAACTCCGCTTTAGCCAGCATGCCCCGCAGCGCCGACACCAACTCGTCCAGCTCTACCTGGGGCGGCACCACCTGGGGCACCAGGTTAGCGGCACGGGCCGCCTGAGCCACCCAGTGTTCGCGCTCCAGCCGAGGCAGTTGCTCCATCTGCTCGGCCGCCTGCTTCAGCACCTCGTAGGCCTGAAGCTGGCGAATCAGCACCATCCTGGGGTCGTCTTCCTCCCCCTCTTCGGTAGCCGGTTTGGGCAGCAGCAACCGGGATTTTACCTCCGCCAGCGTCGCGGCCATCACCAGGTACTCCCCCGCCAGCTCCATCTGCATCTGATCCATCAGTGCAATGTAGTCCATATACTGACGCGTGATCTCAAACACGGGGAGATCCACAATATCCAGTTTATGACGACGAATGAGGTACAGCAGCAGGTCTAACGGTCCCTCAAATGCTTCGAGAATAACCTCGAGGGCATCTGGCGGAATGTACAGATCCGCAGGCAACTCCACCATTGGCTTGCCGCGAACCACGGCAAGGGGCAGAGGAGGCTGAACCGTTAATGGGGCTTGAGTCATATCAGATCATGCTCATAGCAAACGCCGCTATTATAGGTATTTGGGGGTAAAAAGCTAACCATACTATAAAAACGGAGTCGAATCCCCCGCCCCTTCACGAACCACAACCACGTCATCGTCGCTGCAATCCACCACCGTGGTCGGGCTTTCACTGAGGTAACCGCCGTGAATGATCAGATCCACCTGGTGTTCCAAACGGTCACGAATCTCTTCCGGATCCGACTCGGCGAACTCTTTCCCTGGCAAAATCAGGGTGCTGGACATCAGCGGCTCACCCAGCGCTTCCAGCAACGCCAGGGCAATGGCGTTGTCGGGAATGCGAATGCCGATGGTCTTACGCTTGTCATTCAACAACCGGCGCGGTACCTCTTTGGTGCCTTTGAAGATAAAGGTATAGGCCCCCGGGGTATTGTTGCGCAGCAACCGGTACGCCTGATTGTCCACTTTGGCGTACAGAGACAACTCCGACAGATCCCGGCACACCAGGGTAAAGTTGTGGTCACTGTTGATCTGACGAATGCGGCAGATCTGTTCCAGCGCCTTTTTATTGCCAATCAGGCAACCGATGGCGTAACCGGAATCGGTGGGATACACCACCACGCCGCCGTTGCGAATGATGGCCACAGCCTGGCTGACCAGCCGGGTCTGCGGGGTTTCAGGGTGTACATAAAAAAACTGACTCATACTTCCTCCAGGCCAAGCCGTTGCCAGACACCGGGAAGATCCGGCAGATGCAGATGCCTTCCCAGTTCAATCCAACGGCCCGGTTGATGAAAATCACTACCGACCGAAGCCAGCAAACCGTGCTCCTGGCACAGTTGGGCTAAAAATTGTCGCTCCTGAGGTGGCTGCTGACACAACACCACCTCCATGCCATCCCCTCCCACCTCGGCAAACAGCGCCAACAGCTTGCGCAGCCATTTGTTGGAGAGACGATAGCGGCAAGGGTGGGCAAGCACCGCCAGCCCCCCCGCCTGGTGAATCACCGCCACGGCGGTCTCGATGTCACACCAGTTATTGGGCACGTAACCGGCCTTGCCCTTGCCTAAATACTTATCGAAGGCCGCCTGTTGTTGGCTGACCAGTCCCCGGTCCATCAGTACCTTGGCGAAATGACCACGGCCGACCGCACCATTACCAGCCTTGCGTTTGGCCTCCTCATAGACCCCGTCGATGCCCCGCTTCGCCAACCGCACGCCGATCTCCAGCGCCCTGGCCTCACGGCGCTGACGCTGCTGCGCCAGCAGTTCCACCATTGCCGGCTCGGCCGGATTGATGCCCAGCCCGACGATGTGGATGTCGAAACTGTGCCAACGCGCCGAGATCTCCACCCCGTCGATGATGGTCAATCCGGTTCCCGCCGCCGCCCGGTGCGCTTCCTCCAGGGCGTCGGTGGTGTCGTGATCGGTAATGGCCAGCACCGCCAGCCCCTGATTACGGGCACGACCCACCAGTTCACTCGGAGTCAGGTCACCATCGGAGGCCTTGGTATGGGAATGGAAATCAAACTTCATCTATCGCCTTTTGACCGCGCCTTGGCAATCTCTCATCAATACAAAACCGCCAGGAAGCTGGCAAAACGTAAACCGGGAAAAAACAACGGGACAGGACAGTCCAGGCAACTAACCCGCATTCTGTTCCCTCTATTGTACGTTAGTTTGTAATATTCGCACCCCCAAGCACGGCTAACCACGGCATTGGCCTGCAATTATTCGCCGATTCAATCTGCGTCCTGGGGCCACAGCGCTTCTGTTACAAACAGCAACAAGGCATTTGCGCCAAAGGTGTTGACACCTCAGCTCCAGCAAGGTAATTTTGCTGTAAACGCCAAGCGTAAACTTATAGATACGGATTTACAGCAATGACTCAGGTTTCCATCTTCACCTCAGCTCACACCACTCAGTGGTGGTGGCGCATCCCAAATAAGCGGGGTGTACGGTGGCCTGTGCCTGAGTAAAAAGAGCACAAACCAAACATCAAAAACCCGCTTTTTAACCGAAGCGGGTTTTTTTATACCTTTTTGACGAGAATATGAACATGATCATTATCTTAAAACCACATGCCAGCAAAGAAGAAGCGCAAAAGCTGCTTCAGCAAATCGAGCAAAAAGGCCTCAAGCCACTGTACATGCCCGGCGTGGAACGCACCGTTATCGGCGCCATCGGCGACGAGCGTGTACTGCAATCCTTACACCTGGACAGTCACCCGCTGGTGGATCAAATCAAGCCCATCCTGTCCTCCTACAAACTGGTCAGCCGTGAACTCTACCCCATCGACACCCGGGTCAAGGTGGGCCGCCACGCCGTCGGTGGCGAAACCTTTACCGTTATCGCCGGCCCCTGTGCGGTAGAAAGCCAGCAGCAACTGGACGGCATCGCCGATTACCTGACCACCCACGCCGTTGCCGGCATTCGCGGTGGCGCCTACAAACCCCGCAGCAGCCCCTACAGCTTTCAAGGCCTGGGCGAAGAGGGGCTGAAGATTCTGAAAGCCACCAGCGACCGCACCGGCCTGCCAACCATCTCCGAGGTGGTGGACGCCAACGACGCGCCGTTGATGGCTCAGTATGTCGACTGCCTGCAGATCGGGGCCCGCAACATGCAAAACTTCCGCCTGCTGGAAGCCGTAGGCAAGTTGGACAAGCCGGTTCTGTTGAAGCGAGGCATGAGCGCCACCATCGAGGAGTTGTTGCTGGCCGCCGAGTACATCGTCAATGCCGGCAACCCCAACGTGATTCTGTGTGAGCGTGGCATCCGCACCTTCGAAACCGCCACCCGCAACACCCTGGACCTCAACGCCGTGGCTTACCTGAAGCAGAAAACCCATCTGCCGGTACTGGTGGATCCCAGCCATGGCACTGGGGTCAGAGAGTTGGTGATTCCACTGGCCCGGGCGGCGGCGGCAGTGGGCGCCGATGGCATCATCGTCGAAACCCACACCAACCCGGCCGAAGCGCTGTCCGACGGACATCAAAACTTAGATCCGCAGCAATTTGATGATTTAATGAGCTCACTGAAGCCGTTTGTGGAAGCCGCCGGAAGGAGACTGTAATCATGACCGAACTGCAGCCGGGTCACAGCCATACCCTGACCCTGACCTGTCGCTATCAACATCAACCGGCGGCCCTGTTTCAGGCCCTGTGTGGTGACAAGGCCAACAGCATGCTGCTGGAGTCTGCCGAGGTGGATACCAAGGCTGGCACCCAGAGCCTGCTGATGATCGATGCCGCCCTGCGCATCGAGTGCAACGGTCGCCAGGTGCGCTGTGAGCCACTGACGCTCAATGGCGAAAGCCTGATTCCGCTGCTCAGCGAACGCCTGGCCACATTTTCTCCGCAGCTGCAGCAAGGCACCCTGTGTCTGACGGTACCAGAGCCACCACGGGATCTGGACGAAGACAGCCGCCTCAAAGCCCCTTCGCCGCTGTCGGTGCTCAGGCTGATTCAACAGAGCATCGAAGATGACGACGCCTGTGCCCAGTCACTGCTGCTGACCGGCGCCTTCGCCTTTGACCTGGTGGCCAGTGTCGAGCCCCTGCCCACGGTCAGCGACGGCCCCAACAACTGCCCGGATTTTCTGTTCTACCTGGCGGAAACCACCCTGGTCATCGATCACGTCCGCCGAACGGCGCGGCTGGTGGGGGCCCTTCAGGGCGGAGACTACAGCGAGCGCTACCACCACCACCTGAGTCAACGCCTGGCGGACCTGGCCCGACAGGTCGATGAGTTCGACGGCAACGAAACTCTGACCCCGGCCCCGACCGCCGCCGTCAGCATCAATCAGGACGACGCCCTTTTCCGCAGCAAAGTCGAGCAGCTGAAGCAGCACATTCGCGCCGGCGACATCTTTCAGGTGGTGCCCGCCCGCCGCTTTTCCCTGCCCTGCCCCCAGCCACTGGAGGCTTACGCCCGCCTGCGCCGGGACAACCCCAGCCCTTACATGTTTGTACTGCAGGACGCCAGCTTTACCCTGTTCGGTGCTTCGCCGGAAAGTGCACTGAAATACAGTGCCGAAAGCAACCAGGTGGAGATCTACCCCATCGCCGGCACGCGAAAACGCGGCCGTAAGCCAGGCGGCGAACTGGACCATGACCTGGATGCCCGCATAGAACTGGGGCTGCGCCAGGATCAAAAAGAAACTGCCGAGCACATGATGCTGGTGGATCTGGCCCGCAACGACATCGCCCGCATCAGCCAGCCCGGCAGCCGCCAAATCCCCGAGTTGCTGAAGGTGGACCGCTACAGCCACGTGATGCACCTGGTGTCCCGGGTGACCGGCCAACTGCGCACCGATCTGGATGCCCTGCACGCCTATCAAGCCTGCATGAACATGGGCACCCTCACCGGCGCCCCCAAAGTGCGGGCCGCCCAACTGCTGCGCCAGGCTGAAGGCGAGCGTCGTGGCAGCTACGGCGGCGCCGTCGGTTATCTCAATGGCCGCGGCGACATGGACACCTGCATCGTGATCCGCTCAGCCCTGGTCAACAATGGTACCGCCCACGTCCAGGCCGGCGCCGGGGTGGTCTTCGATTCCGACCCGCAATCAGAAGCGGACGAAACCTGCAACAAGGCCATGGCAGTCATTCGCGCCATCGGAGGTTCCCTATGACCCCCATCATCCTGCTGGACAACTTCGACTCCTTTACCTGGAATCTGGTGGATCAGTTCCGCACCCTGGGTCACCCGGTCACCGTGTACCGCAACGACATCGATGCCCACACCCTGGCCGATACCCTGATCAACCAGCACCACAATGCGGTGCTGGTGCTGAGCCCGGGCCCCGGTGCCCCAGCCGAAGCAGGCTGCATGATGACCCTGCTGTCTCTGGTGGCAGGCAAGCTGCCGATTCTGGGGATCTGCCTCGGCCACCAGGCGTTGATCGAACACTACGGCGGCAAGGTCGGATTCGCCGGCGAAGTGATGCACGGCAAGGCCAGTCCCATGCGCCACGACAATGGTCCGCTGTTTGCCGGCATGCACAACCCGCTGCCGGTAGCCCGCTACCACAGCCTGGTGGCACACCAGGTGCCGGATTGCCTGTCCGTACCGGCCCAGGTCGGCGACATGGCCATGGCGGTGGTCCACAACCAGCACCGCGCCGTCGGCTTTCAATTCCATCCCGAGTCCATCCTCACTCAGGATGGCAGCGAACTGTTAACCCGAACCCTGAGCTTACTCACCAAGGAGAGCCCGTTATGCTAACCGAATTGATGGCCACCGTAATGAACGGCCAAGCGCTCTCCCAGACCCAGAGCCAGCAACTGTTCGCCCAAATCATGGCCGGAGAAGTGGGTCAGATTGAACTGGCCGGGATCCTCACCGCCATGAAGATGCGCGGCGAGACCGTCGATGAGATCACCGGTGCCGCCAGCGCCCTGCGCGCCGCCGCCACTCCGTTTCCCCGCCCCAAGGGGGATCTGCTGGACATCGTTGGCACCGGCGGCGA
Source organism: Ferrimonas kyonanensis DSM 18153 (assembly GCF_000425405.1). GTDB lineage: Bacteria > Pseudomonadota > Gammaproteobacteria > Enterobacterales > Shewanellaceae > Ferrimonas > Ferrimonas kyonanensis. Next base: position 16,558 of record NZ_AUDJ01000028.1, read on the forward strand.
TGGCGCCAACACCATCAACATCTCCACCACCTCGATCTTCGTCGCCGCCGCCGCCGGAGCCCGCATTGCCAAACACGGCAACCGCAGCGTCTCCAGCCAGTCCGGCGCCTCCGACCTGCTGACCCAGTTCGGCGTTAATCTGACCATGAGCCCGCAGCAGTCGGCCCGCTGCCTGGAACAACTGGGAGTCACCTTCCTGTTTGCGCCGCATTATCACGGCGGCATCCGTCATGCCATGCCGGTGCGCCAGGCGCTGAAGACCCGCACCCTGTTTAACGTGCTGGGCCCACTCATCAACCCGGCCCGCCCCAACCAGATGCTGTTGGGGGTCTACAGCCCGGAACTGGTGCAGCCCATCGCCGAAACCATCGCCGCCCTCGGCGTCGAGCGGGCGCTGGTGGTGCACGGCCTGGGCCTGGATGAGATTGCCATCCACGGCGAAACCCATGCGGTGGAGCTGCTGCAGGGGCAGCTGATTCAGCGCCAGTACACCCCGGCGGATCTCGGTGTCAACCAGCACCATATCGAGGCCATTAAGGGCGGCAATCCGGCCGAGAACCACGCCATCAGCCAGGCCATTCTCGGCGGCGGTGGCACCGATGCCCAGCGCAGCGCGGTGGCGGTCAATGCCGGTGCCGGCCTGTACCTGGCCGGCAAGGCCGACAGCCTGGCAAAAGGCACCGAACTGGCGTTTGCCACCATGGACAGCGGCAAACCCCTGCAGCTGATGCAGGCCTTCGCCGAAATGAGCAATCAGCAACCGGAGCAGTAACCGATGAGTACCATTCTCGACACCATTGTCGCCACCAAGGCCGCCCACATCGACGCGCTATCGCGGCGCTACGGCGAACGGTTGAGCCAGCGAGCGCCAAAGAGTGAGCGCTCACTGTTTGACGCCCTTAAAGGCGGCAATGCCGGCTTCATTCTCGAATGCAAGAAAGCCAGCCCATCCAAAGGGCTGATTCGCCCAGATTTTGATCCGGTGGCCATTGCCACCCTGTACCAACCCTATGCGGCGGCAATCTCGGTGCTCACCGACGAACAGTTCTTCCAGGGCGACTTCGACTACCTGCAAGCGATTCGACAGGCGGTCGAGCTGCCGTTGCTGTGCAAGGACTTCATCATCGATGTGCGTCAATTGCGACTGGCCCGTCACATGGGGGCCGATGCCGCCCTGCTGATGCTGTCGGTGCTGGACGACCCAACATACCGCGCCCTGGCCGAGGAAGCCGACGCCCTGGGCCTGGACATTCTCACCGAGGTCAGCAACCAGCAGGAGTTGGAACGGGCCCTGGCCCTCGATGCCCGCATCATCGGCATCAACAATCGCGACCTGCGCGATTTGTCCATCGACCTGACCACAACCGAGCGACTGGCGGCGCAGATCCCTGCCGATCGAGTCGTCATCAGCGAATCCGGTATCGAAACCCACCAGCAGGTCCGCCAGTTGGCTCCCCATGCCGATGGCTTCCTGGTCGGCAGCAGCCTCACCGCCCAGGCCGACATCGATCTGGCCTGCCGCACCCTGATTTTTGGCCACAATAAGGTCTGTGGCCTGACCCGGCCCGAAGACGCCCGCCACGCCGCAGCCGCCGGTGCCGTTCATGGCGGCCTGATTTTCGCCGCCAAATCCCCCCGCTGCGTCACTGAAGCCCAGGCCCGGGAGATTCGGGCCAGTGCCAACCTGAAGTTTGTCGGCGTCTTCGTCAACCAGGCCATCGACGAGGTGGCCCGACTGGCACACGCCCTCAAACTGGATGCGGTGCAGCTGCACGGCAGCGAAGATGACCACTACCTGGCCGCGCTGCGCCCGCTGCTGGCTGACACCGAAATCTGGAAGGCGGTCAAGCCCGATGGCAGCAACCGGGTCGACAGCGCCGATCGGCTGCTGTTTGACTCCGCCAGCAACGGTCGCTTTGGCGGCACCGGCGAAACCTTCGACTGGCAACGGGTCGGCAGCGAGCGCCGCAACGCCATGCTGGCGGGCGGCCTGACCCCAGACAACGTACAACAGGCCGTGTCAGCCGGATTCCTCGGCCTGGATCTAAACTCCGGACTGGAATCGGCCCCCGGCATCAAACACCCCGATAAAGTCTCGCTGGCGTTTGCCCGCCTGCGACAGTACTAACGAAGAGGCTTAAGGAAACCCATGACCATTCTCAACCCCTACTTTGGCGAATACGGCGGCATGTATGTGCCGCAAATTCTGATGCCAGCCCTTAAGCAGCTGGAACAGGCGTTTGTCGACGCCCAGCAGGATCCGGACTTTCAAAGCGAATTCATGGATCTGCTGAAAAACTACGCCGGTCGGCCAACGGCGCTGACCCTGACCCGCAACTTCAGCCCCAACCCCAAGGTGAAAATCTACCTCAAGCGGGAGGACCTGCTCCACGGCGGTGCCCACAAGACCAACCAGGTACTTGGCCAGGCACTGCTGGCCAAGCGAATGGGCAAAAAGGAGATCATCGCCGAAACCGGCGCCGGTCAGCATGGGGTCGCCACCGCCCTGGCCTGTGCCCTGCTGGGACTGAAATGCCGGGTGTACATGGGCGCCAAAGACGTGGAGCGTCAAAGCCCCAATGTGTTCCGAATGCGGCTGATGGGCGCCGAGGTGATTCCGGTCCATGCCGGCTCGGCCACCCTGAAAGACGCCTGTAACGAAGCGATGCGTGACTGGTCCGCCAACTACGACCACGCCCATTACCTGCTGGGAACCGCCGCCGGACCGCACCCCTTCCCCACCATCGTCCGCGAGTTTCAGAAGATGATCGGTGAGGAAACCAAGCAACAGTTGCTGCAGAAAGAGGGGCGGTTGCCGGACACCGTCATCGCCTGCGTCGGCGGCGGTTCCAACGCCATCGGCATGTTTGCCGACTTTATCGACAACGAGGAAGTTGCACTGATTGGCGTCGAACCTGCAGGCAAAGGCATCGAAAGCGGTGAACATGGCGCGCCTTTGGCCCATGGTACCACCGGCATCTTTTTCGGCATGAAGGCGCCGATGATGCAGAATGAACACGGCCAGATTGAGGAGTCCTACTCGGTGTCCGCCGGGCTGGATTTCCCTTCCGTCGGCCCGCAGCACGCCCACCTTGCCGCCAGCGGCCGAGCGAGCTACCTGTCGATCACCGACGATGAAGCGCTGGAAGCGTTTCAGAAACTGGCCAGCAGCGAGGGCATCATTCCTGCTCTGGAGTCTGCCCACGCCCTGGCCATGGCCCACAAGCTGGCCACCGAGGCAACCGACGACACCTTGATGGTGGTCAATCTGTCCGGGCGCGGCGACAAAGACATCTTTACCGTACACGACATTCTGCAGCAGGAGGGCAAGCTGTGAGCCGTTATCACACCCTTTTTGACACCCTGGCCCTCAAGGGCGAAGGCGCCTTTGTTCCCTTCGTGACCCTCGGCGATCCCGAGCCGGGAATGACTCTGGACATCATCGATGCCCTGGTGGCCGGGGGCGCCGATGCCCTGGAACTGGGCATCCCGTTCTCCGATCCACTGGCGGACGGCCCCACCATTCAGGACGCCACGGTGCGGGCACTCAATGCCGGCACCACCCCGGCCCTGTGCTTTGAGATGCTGACCGAGATTCGCCGCCGCTACCCGCAACTGCCCATCGGCCTGCTGGTGTACGCCAACCTGGTGTTCTCGCCAGGGCTGGATGCCTTCTACCAGCGCTGCCGTGACGCCGGTGTCGACTCAGTACTGGTTGCCGATGTGCCAGTGGAAGAGAGTGCGGAGTTTGCCGATGCCGCGCGTCGCCATGGCATCGCTCCCATCTTCGTCGCCCCGCCAAATGGCGATGAGGCGACGCTCAAAGCGGTGGCCGAACAGGGCGAAGGCTACACTTACCTGCTGTCCCGGGCCGGAGTCACCGGCACCGAGTCCAAAGCCGGTAAACCGGTAGGGCCACTGCTGGATACCCTGAAGCGCTTTCAGGCACCGCCGGCCATTCTCGGCTTTGGCATCTCTGAACCGCAACAGGTCAAAGACGCCATCGCCGCCGGTGCCGCCGGGGCCATCTCCGGCAGTGCCACGGTCAAACTGATCGCCGAGCATCGGCAGGACCCAGCCGCACTGACCCAGGCCCTGACCCAGTTTACTCAGGCGATGAAAGCCGCAACCCGCTGATTTTCGGGTTTTCTGGACCTAAGGTGAACGCCACAGGGCGTTCACCTTTCCTGCCCAGCCGGGATTGGTTAGAATGTGGCACCCTGCTCGCTGAAAACAGAATCCATGAAACAAATACTCGACTTTCTGCCCCTGCTGGTCTTCTTTGGTGTCTATAAATTCTATGACATCTACCTGGCCAGCGGCGCCCTGGTAGCCGCCTCTGCGGTTCAAATCGCCCTGCTGTATCTGCTGTACAAGAAAGTAGAAAAGCAGCACCTGATCACCTTTGCCCTGGTGGCGGTGTTTGGCACCCTGACCATGGTGCTTCGGGATGACACCTTCATTAAGTGGAAAGTCACCGTGGTGCAGTTCCTGTTTGCCGGCGCCCTGCTGATCAGCGAATTGATGGGTCGCTCGCTGCTCAAAGCGATGCTGGGCAAAGAGATGCCGTTGCCGGATCGCATCTGGCGCAACACCAGCTTTGCCTGGGTGGCGTTTTTTATCGCCAGTGGCATTCTGAATATGTACATCGCCTTCAATATGTCTCAGGAGGTCTGGGTCAACTTCAAGGTCTTCGGCCTGATGGGGATGACCCTGGCCTTTACCGTCGGCACCATCGTCTACCTGTACCGGCACCTGCCCAAAGATTTCAAACCGCAGGACAAACAGAAATAATCCCATCCAGCCCGCACCACGCGGGCTTTTTTATGCCCGCCTTTCCCTCTGACTCTCGCTCGTGAGTGTTTAATTCCTAAGCAGATACTTTGCCAAGCGGCGAGCTTTGTACTAGCTGTTAATACTAAAGCCAGCCACCTTCAGAGCAGGCAAGTGATCAACTTAGAGGAAAGGATTCGATGATGACCGTCGCTTCTCCTGGGGTTTCCCTGTGCCATTTCGATCAAGAGAGTCCCGGTAAACTGGCGGCTCAGCTCAGCGACGCCCTCACAATCACCGTTCACCGGGTTTCGGCGCTGCCCGACGGCAACGATCCCTGCATTGTGGTTATGAACAAGCAAGACCATCGGGAGATGGCGGCAATCGAGCAGATTCGCCTCAAGCAACCCGGCCGCAGCCTGATGTTGCTGATGCCGAGATTGTCAGTCCCGGCACTGCGCTGGGCCTTAAGCCACAGCGTCACCCAGGCCTACTCCTACCCGTTGTCGGCTCTGGAAGCGACCGAATTGAAACTGCAGCTGAATGAGCACTACCACTGCCCGAGCGTCATGCAACGACACACTCACGACAAACTGCGCCAGGTGCTGGATCTTATCGAACACACCTTCGATCGCCCATTAACCCTCAACCAGTTGGCAACCGAGGTCGGCATCAGTCACAGCCGGCTCAGCCACCTGTTTCGCAAAGAATTGGGGATCAAGTTCAGCCACTACCTGATCTGTCGACGGCTGGAGGCGGCACCGGCACTGCTTCACGAAGAGGGGTTGACCGTCGCCGCCATCGCCTATCGGCTGAGCTTTTCGACACCGTCGCACTTTTGCCGCGCTTTCAAGGCTCACTTTGGCCTGACCCCATCGGAGTACAAACAGGGCGCAAAATCCGGCCAGTACAGCAACTCCTATCGCCGCTACCTTGAGTGCCGCCAGCCGCAGAGCCTCCGTCACGGTATCGCCCTTGCGAGCCTGGCATGAGGAGAGCGGCGCTGCTACTGATGCTGTGGGTCAGCCTGGGGTTCCCCGCCGCCCTAGCCAATCCCCCCTTGCCGAGCACCGACGATGCCAGGGTATCGTGGCCGACCAGTTGGGTAGACCTGCTTCAGGATCTGGCACTGCTGGCCGAACAACCTCACTACAGCGATGCAGAGCTCAAACACGCCTCCAAGGCCTTCATCAACCTAAGGGGGGAGATGCAGCGCAAGTCGGTGACCGACGAGCAAACCCGGTTTGATGCCCTGCAGAACAGCCACCAGCTGGAAAACTGGATACGGCTAAACCAGCCCCAATACCAGGCCTTTAGGCTGTTGCAGCAGGCGCTAAAGTCGGAACAGCAACTGCAGAGCCTGCCAAGGCCCGATACCGACCTGATTCGGCACCTGTCGCTGGGGCAGAGCCACCCGGAAGTCGTGGTGCTGCGCCGCCTGCTCGCCGCCCGACTGGGAGAGAGATTACCGGCCCACCTAAACAATCGTGCGGTATGGGACCCAGCGCTGATAGAGGCACTCAAGCGTTATCAGGGCCACAACGGCCTAAACACCACCGGCACCCTGACTCCGGCAACCATCGACTCCATCATGGCCAGTGGCGAGCACCGAATCAAAGCCATTCGATACAGCTTACGGCAGTGGCTGCAACTGCCTCCCAGGCTCAACGGAGACAGCATCATCGTCAACCTGCCGCACTTTAACCTGCTGGTACTGCAAGACAACCAGGTTCGGCTGACGCTGCCGGTGATTGTTGGCAACCCCAACACCCCGACACCAAGATTCAACAGCCGCTTCAACTCCATCACCGTCAACCCCAGTTGGACGCCCCCCTACAGCATCATCAGTAGCGAGCTGATTCCAGCCTATCACCGAGATTCCCAAAGCCTGAAACGGCAGGGGTTCGAACTGCTGTCCGGCCCCCGCAGCGCCCCGGAAAAACTGCCCTGGTCCGAAGTGGAATCCCTTGAGCGTGCGCTGGCCAACCACCGACTGGTTCAGCGTCCGGGTAGCAACAACGCCTTGGGAAAGGCGAGGCTGAACCTGGTCAACAGCAATGCCATCTATCTGCACGACACCCCCAATCGCAAGCTGTTCCGGCAGACAAACCGGGCGCTCAGCCACGGCTGCATTCGGGTTGGTAACATCGATGCCCTGCTGACCTATCTGGCTGATCAAGCCCCCAGGGCCAGTCGCGATGCGGTCCGGGCCGCCCTGAAAACCGGCGACTCACTGACCCGGCGAATTCGCAGCAAAACAGAGGTGTACATCGTCTACATGCCCGCTTGGCCCAACGCCGATGGCACCCTATCCATTGCCGCCGACATCTACAATAAAATTTAAAAAGGCACTAATATCAGTTTGATAGCAAGACAAATGGCATAAGTTATGCCGGAAATATCTCAGTAAGAATTCATTTTAATGAAAGAAATAGCAACTTGGTGTTAGGCACAAGCAATTATTTGGACTAACTTTAATTCTGTGTCGAGCATCCATATGTACCCTATGCTCAGACATTTCCTAGTGCAACAACTACTAGGCATTAATCTAACTGCGCGGAGATATTGCTATGTTTAAGAAAGCACTCGTTGATTTCTGGAATGACGAAAGCGGTTTATCCGCGGTAGAGTATGCTATTGCTGGTAGCCTTGTCGTAGGTGGCATGGTTATCGCGTTTGGTGAGCTAGGGACAGAGGCCACACAGGAAATTTCTGCCTTGTGCGCTGCAGTAGATGCTGCAGGTGACTGTGACGGCCAATAGACAGGGAAGTTTAAATACTTTGTCGCGTTAAGAGCACTGCTTTATGGGCAGTGCTCTATTTATTTGGGGGACGTTTTTTATGTCGGAGCTGACGTTAATACAAGCAAAATACATTCTTGCCTCGGTCGTATTCATTATCGCCGTCATCACCGATTTAAAAACAGAAAAAATTCCTAATACCCTGGTGTTATTCGGTGTGATCGCCGGATTCACCGTTCAAACCTTCTACAGTGGCTGGTTGGGCATCCTGCATGCATTCGCCGGTGCGCTGACGGCCGCCATCTGTTTACTGTTTTTTTATGCGAAAAAAATGCTCGGCGCTGGCGACGTAAAATTGATGATAGCCATTGGCACCATACTCGGGCCCTACATGGTGTTCTGGAACCTCTGCTTTGGCATTATTGCCGGAGGACTGACCACGCTAATTTTTGCGTTTTCCCGGGTCGGTTGGCGCGGCGTCTACACCAGCTTAAAGCGCTATTACCAATGCCTGCTTACCCGTACCTATTACAAGCCTGCCGCCGATGAGGCCGCCGGGCTGCAGGTACCCTATGCGCCGGCTCTGGCCATCGGCTGGCTGATCATCATGTGGGCACCATTACGCTTACCCGGGCTCTGATAGGAAGCAGGGACTCCAGACCACTCTACGCAACTGGGTGACAGAAAACCCCACACCTTACGACTATGCTTTAGTCATTATCGACGTAATTTAGGCTGTTGAACGTCAATCAGTTACACAGAGACACGACAACCGTGCTGGAGAGATTCCATGGCCATACTTCATGCCGTTCGTACCTTCTGGCTCGATGAATCGGGCTTATCTGCAGTTGAATACGCCATCGCTGGCAGCCTGGTAGCCGGCGGCATGGTGATTGCCTTTACCGAACTTGGCACCGAGACATCGGAGCAGATTTCGGCCATGTGCGCCGTGGTCGATGCCGCAGGAGATTGCGACGGACAGTAATTAAAATCTATACACAAGATAAACAAATCGTATATTCGGGCACTGCTTGGCAGTGCTCGAATATCTGCGCATAAAAAAACAAACCCCATCGAAATTAAAAAATCACGCCAGAACACCCCTGTTTTGAATTGCCTTTGACCGCATCTGAACTAACTTAAATATAAGTGAGTTTTTCAAAGGATAGGTTGATGAACAGCGAGGTTAATCACCCCAGTGCCAGCACTGCGAACCAACTGGCGATAAAGCCGGCCTCGATGGAGGCCGTTGGCGTCGACCCTCAGTTACTGCAAAGCCTGCTGTTGAAGCATCTGCTCGACGGCGATGTCCTGACCATGGAGAACCTCAATCAACGACTGGCCCTGACTGGAACCCTGGTACAACAGTTACTGGATAACGCCAAGCAAAACAGTCTTGTCGAAAACAAGCAAACCACCAGCGATGGTCAGATGCGCTATACCCTCAGCCACCTGGGACGTGAGCAGGCTGAGTACGCACTGAGTCGCAGTGGCTACCTGGGGCCGGTGCCGGTGCCTTTGGATCAATACTGGCGCGTCTGCAGATTGCAATCCAGCCGCCAACACACCATCACCCGACCGATCATCAACCAGGCTCTCGAGGGTTTGGTCCTTCCTCACCGGTTGATGGAAGAGATAGGCCCAGCCCTGAACTCCAAACGGCCGGTGCTGATTTACGGTCCTCCCGGTACCGGGAAAAGCTACCTGTGCCGCCATTTTAACCAGGTTTTTGGGGACGATGTGTTGATCCCCCATGCCATCGCCATCGGCCAGGCCATCATCCAGATCTTCGACCCTCAGCTGCATGAACTGCATGAAAGCAACGGCGACAATCAGTCGCTGCTGCTCACCGAAGGTCACGATCCCAGGTGGCACCGCTGTCGCCGCCCTCTGCTGGTGGTTGGCGGTGAACTGACCCAGGAGATGTTGAATGTCCATTACGATCACAACAGCCGCACCTACCATGCGCCAATTGGCCTTAAATCCAACAACGGAATATTGTTGGTCGATGACTTAGGTCGGCAGCAAATTACTCCAAAAGAGATATTCAACCGCTGGATTGTTCCCATGGAAGAGAGCAAAGATTTTCTCTCTCTTCCCAGTGGCGAACATTTTGACGTTCCCTTTGAGCAAATATTGCTTTTCTCAACTAACCTTGATCCAGAGCAGTTGGTTGACGATGCATTTTTAAGAAGGCTGGGATACAAAATTCAATTTGCAGCCCTCAACAAAGAGCAATTTAGCGATATTTGGCGACAAAATTGCCATGACTTCAACCTGAATTATGATCCTCACATATGCGACTGGATTATTGCCAATCTCTATGAACCGGCAAGCAAGCCTTTATTGCCCTGTCACCCGAGAGATTTGCTGTCCATTGTCGCGGATCAAATTAGCTATAACGAGTTACCCGCAGAGGTAACCCAACAATTATTGCAGCGGGCTTGGTCAATCTACTTTGTAAATAGCGCGCACTAGTCGAAATCACCTCGATACGGCATTGCTGGGAGGAGAGATGAATACCCGATCATTATTTTTCGTTCTGTTATCACTGGTGTTTGGCGTCGGCGCCGTCATGCTGGCTCAAAACTGGCTGAAACAAAGCCAACCAACCTCTGATCACCCCGATCAAGCGGTGGTGGTCACTATGTCGGTCAGCGTTCCATCCGGAACGGTTCTGGAAGCCAAACACCTGTCTCTCCAGGCCATTCCAAAAGCTTTGGCCCCCCGGGATGCCCTGACCTCCATCGACCAGGCCGTGGATAAAGTGGCCAAATTCCCGATGCTACAGGGTGACACCCTGCATCCGGATAAGCTGGCTCTACGAGGCGAAGGCAGCGTCCTGGCCAGCTTGATTGAGCCGAATAAGCGCGCGGTCACCATTCGAGTCAACGACGTGGTCGGGGTCGCCGGTTTCCTGCTGCCGGGCAACCGGGTCGATGTGCTGGTGACCTTTAAAGTCGGCAACGTCCGCAATGTGGCCGCCGAAACGCAAACCGAAGTGGTGCTCAGCAACCTGAAAGTGCTGGCGGTGGATCAGAAAGCCAACCAGGACAGCAGCCAACCGCTGGTGGTCAGGGCCGTCACCCTGGAGGTCACGCTTGAGCAAGCGGAATCCCTGATGAGTGCAAGAGGCAAAGGCACCATTCAACTGGCGCTGCGTAACCCAACCGATGATTCCGAAGTGTCGGTCGCTCAGGCATCACCAGAGCCACAACCGGGCACCCCCGTCACTCAACCAGAGGCGGTTCCCGCCAAAGTGGCCCCTCGCCCGCCAGAGCAACGAAAAATGAAAATCGAAGTGATACGAGGAACGGCCCAGCAGACCGTCACCGTGGAAAGCTGATCTCGACCACCAGCATCATTAGGAACGCGAAACTATGGATACACTGACTCAGAAAATGGGCAAACTCCTTGGCCGCATCGCCATGCTGTTGCCTCTTATCGCCGCCCTGCAGTGGCACCATGCTGCCGTCGCCGGTGGCCCGACGGCCCTGCAACTACAGAGTTTTCCGGTTCCCATCTACAAATCCAGAACCCTGCCAATCAAGCAGGCGGCAGCCCGGGTTTCCGTGGGTAACCCCAACATCGCCGATATTCTGATCATGCAGCCAACCGAGTTGTATGTGCTCGGCAAACAGCTGGGCAGCACCAATATCCTGGTTTGGGATGACGAAGATCGGCTGGTGGACATCATCGACATTGAGATCACCCACGATCTCAATGGCCTCAAAGAGAAGCTGTATCGTTTCCTGCCGGAAGAGCCCATACAGGTTCACAGCTCTCAGGGACAACTGGTCATCGGTGGTCAGGTCTCCAACCTGGACCGAATGAACATGGCCATGAACCTGGCCCAGGGCTATGCGGTGGCAGCGGACACGTCTGGCAACCCCAGCACCGTGCTGAACATCATGTCGGTGGGCGGCGGTCACCAGGTGATGCTGGAGGTGACGGTAACCGAAGTGCAGCGGGAACTGGCGCGGCAGCTGGACTCGGATTTTCAGTTGATCACCGAAAGCAGCGATTTCATCGGCGGCATCGTCGGCGGTGATGGCATCATCAGCGACAAGGGCTTCTTCGGCAGCTACGTCAGCGGTGACTTCCTGTTCAACTTCGCTCTGGATGCGGCCAAGCAGCAAGGCCTGGCCCGAGTTCTGGCGGAACCCAATATCACCGCATTGAGCGGTCAATTGGCCGAGTTCCTGTCCGGGGGGGAGTTCCCGGTACCGGTTCCCAGCCGTGAAGGCACCACCATCGAATACAAGAGCTTTGGTGTCGGCGTTAAATTTGTCCCCACCGTGCTGGACAGCGGCCGCATCAACCTGAACCTGAATGTACTGGTGAGTGAACTCAGTAACGCCAACTCGGTGGGCATCGTTCCCGAAGGCTCCACCGCGGCTCTGGTGACCCCATCCATCATCAAGCGCAGCGCCAACTCCACCATCGAGCTGGGCGACGGCCAGACCATTGCCATCGCCGGTTTGCTCAGCAACACCGTGCGCGAAAGCCTGGACGAGCTGCCTGGGCTGGGAGAGATCCCGATTCTGGGCCAGCTGTTCAGCAGTCAGGAGTACCGCAATGGTGAAACCGAGCTGGTGATTCTGGTCACCCCGAGATTGGTTCGTCCCATCATTCGTGACGACCTGATTTTGCCCACCGATGGCTTCGTCTCACCCTCCGATGTGGGCTTCTACCTGCTGGGCGAGATGTCTCAACGCGAAGAGCAAGATCACATCGACACCAACCCCAATACCGTCGTCAGCGAACAACCCCTGGCACCGGTTCCGGCCACCGACAACGGCGGAACTCAAAACAAATACGGCCATTCGCTGTAAGGAGCTAACTATGAAACGTCCCCTGTTCGCTGGCCTGTTGTTCCTGCTCCTAAGTGGGTGCGCTTCCGATGTGATGACCCAGTTTGAACTGGGCACCACGACGGCTCAGCTCAAGCAACAAGAGATTCTGGATCCGGACGCGGTCGCCCGCAACGCGGGTAAGGTTAACCAGCTCGATGGCCAATACGGAACGGCGGTAATGGAAAACTACCGCACCTCGACCTACCGGCCAGAAACCGCCCGCAGCCAATTTATCGACGTCAGCTTAGGTGGCGAAAACAACTAAGTTGACCAGGAGTGACTCTTTTTCCTTGGAGGTGAACATGAACGTTTCACGACGCCATTTTCCGGAACGGACTCCAGGAAAACAGCGCGGAGCCATCGTGGTTCTGGTGACCATCGCCCTGCTGACCATCGTCATCATGGGCGCCATGGCGCTGGAAAGCGGTCATCTGCTGCTGAGTAAAACTCGGCTCCAGAATGCCGTCGATGCGGCCGCCCTGTCCGCAGCCGTGTCTCTGGATGATGGTAACAACCATGCCGCAGCTCGCCAGAGTGCCGTCACCACCCTGACCACAGTACTGGGTGCGTCGGATTTCAGCCAGCTTAGCGGCGACATCGATCTGGCCAGTGCGTCCTACAGTCAGAACCAGGTAACCGCTCAGCTGGTCATCGAGTTCTCTCTGCAGCCGGACCCCTTTACGGTGACCACCGACGTCGACGCCAAGTACGCCCGAGTGCGGGTCGATGATGTGGAGCTGGCCACCTACCTGGGCAAGGCCATCAACATGGATAAGTTCACCAGCGCCTCCGCCGTGGCCGGCCCCAGCACTCCCTTGGTCAACTGCAGCCTCAATGTGCTGCCGATGATGGTGTGCGAAGGCGACACTCCCGGCGAGCCCTTTGGCTACCCTCAGGGCAACATCATGGCGATGAAGATCTCCAGCAAACAAGACTCGCCTATCGGCCCGGGTAACTTCCAGCTGATCCGCCTCGGCGACAACTCCGGTGCCGCCGACATTCGCGCCGCCATGGCTGGCGAAGACTCCGGCAACAACTACTGTTTCGGCGGCGACGACGGCATCTCAACCGAGCCTGGTAACAACGTCGGCCCGGTGGCCACCGGCATGAACACTCGACTCGGTCAATGGCATGGCGGCACCGTCAACTCCACCGATCACCCCAGAGACAAAGACATCTGCGTCGGCGAAGAGCTGGAGATCAACGACGATGACGAGATTGTGTTCTCTTCGGACGGCGCCCTGGTGGATGGAACCGCCGCCACGCCGTCGCTGTACCGCTACTCAGATTACACCGATAACTACGTCGACAACACCATCGATGGTGGCTCGCTCTACCAGAACAGCTGCGCCGCCACCGGTGACAACTGGGACTCCGATGGCGGTGCCAACCGCCGCGAGTTTGCCATCGTGGTGGGCGATTGCGATGGCCAGAGCAATGGCCAGAACAACGACATCCCCTTCAAAGGGTTTGCCTGCTTCTACCTGATGCAGGAAGTGATTCAGAAAGGAAACCTGGCCTACGTGCTGGGCGAGTTTGTCGAAGACTGCACCGGTACCGGAGTGGCCACCGATGACACAACGGTCACCGATGGCCCCTACACCATTGTCCTGTATCGGGATCCCGACAATAAGGACTCCTGACCATGAAAACCAATGCGCGCTCACTCAACAAGCAACAGGGACTGGCGGCCATCGAAGCGATGATCACCCTGCCGATCCTGTTTCTGTTCTTTTTTGCCATCGGCGAACTGGGCCGGGTGATGTACCAGTACAACCAGTTGAACAGCATCGCCCGCAACGCCTGCCGCTACCTGATCAACAACGCCAAGCCCGGCACCACCTCGCTGATCGATCTCACCGACGCGGTTCAGTCTCAGGCCAAGGACCTGGCGGTATATGGCACGACTGGCGGCAGCACCTCGCTGTTAAGCGGCTTTAGCGTCAATGACATCAGCATCTCGGTTCCCGCCGGAACCGATGTCATTACCGTCACCGCCACCTACAACTGGACGCCGATCTTTAACGGCAACCTGGCCGGCGACTATGGCACCACCGTCGATTACAGCTTTCCCCTGACGGCCACCATTTCGATGAGGGCACTATGAATCACAAAAACCAACGAGGGGTCTATGCGGTAGAGTTCGCCATCGTTGCCACGGTGGTGTTTGTGATCATCTTTGCCTGTCTGGAGGTCTCCAGGCTGATGTTCGCCTACAACGTGTTGACCGAAGCCTCCCGAAGGGCGGCCCGTCTGGCCACCGTCTGTGCCCCCGACACCTCGGGCAACCCGGCGGCACCGGTAGCACTGCAATCCCTGGCCCTGTTTGACGGCGCCAACTTCGGCCCGGCCATCACCAATGCCAACCTGAACATTGAGTACCTGACCCTAGCTGGCGTCACCGCCACCTCCTTCTATGACATCGCTCTGGTCAGGGCCTCGATCACCAACTACCAGCACACCTTCGTGGTACCCGGCATCACCCTGCAGATTAACTCTCCGGACTTTGTCACCACCCTGCCCAGAGAAAGCCTGGGTGCCACACGATTTGGGACAACCGTATGCATTTAAATACCCATAAGGAGTGACCAGTATGGACAAATCCAACACTCCGCTGGCTCAGGAACAGTGGCAGGACACCCAAACCCAATCCATTAAGCCTGCCCGGCCTAAAGCGCTGCCAGTGCCCATGAGTGCACTGCTGGTGGCTGCCAACCTCACCGATCAAACCGCACTGGTGGAGGTGTTGCGCTCCACCCCTAACCTGCAGCTGGACTCTCTGCCAATCAACCAGATCAATACCGATCTGCTGGCCGCTACTCAGTTGTTGATCCTGCTGGTTCCCAACGACCCCAAGCAGGCCACCACCCTGATTCAGAGCTTTGCCGGCAAAAGCAAAAACATGATCATCCTGGGTAAAGAAGCCTCGCCGGAGGTGCTGCGCATCGCCATGCAATCCGGCGCCAACGACTTCATTCCCATCGAGTCCTCCCCGCAGGAACTGACCACAGCGATTCATAAAATTGCGCAAGAGCTGGCCCATTCCATGCGCTTGGCTCCGGTCATCGCCGTGGTCAACGCCAAAGGCGGTGCCGGCGCCAGTTTCATTAGCACCTCCCTGGCCGACGAATTCGCTCAGCGCGACAAGAAAACCAACGTCGCTCTGCTCGATGGCGATCACCTCAACGGCAACCAGATGCTGCTGCTGGACACCAAGCCTCAGTACTTTTTTCATGACGCCCTGTCTCAAGTAGAGCAACTGGATGACACCGCCATTACCGGCCTGATGAGCCAGATAGACAACATTCACCTGCTGCCGGCGCTGCCATTCAGTCAACTGGACAATCAATGTTTTCAGTTTGAACACCTGCCGACCCTGCTGTTTAAGGTGCGTACCCACTACCAGTCGGTCACCGTGGATCTGTCCCGGGGACCGGACAACTGGTCGCTGCCGCTGCTAGTGGACGCCCAGCACGTTCTGGTGGTGATACAGGACAGCATCGCCTGCCTGCGAGATGCCGCCGCGGCCATTCGCTACTTCACCCTGCAGCTGGGCATTCCGCAGAACCGTCTGCACATCATCTTCAACCGCTACACCCCCAACCGCAGCCAAATCACCGTGGCCGACGTTAAAGAGACCGTCGGCGTGGACTCGGTATTCACCGTTCGCAACGACTACAAACGCGTCAGTTGCTGTGTGGACGAAGGCAAACGTCTGTCTGAATTCGCCGCCAAAGAAGCGATCACCAAAGACATCCGCAAGATCTGCGATGACCTTGTCCCGAACGAGGGAGAGCAGCATCAGACCGGAATCTGGGCCAAACTCTGGAGAAAATAAGCTATGGACGCCTCACAAGACATCAGTAACAAGCTGCTTAATGAGCAGGAAAACATCATTAAGAAGGAGCTGCACGACCGCCTGATGCAACTGCTGGACGTATCCCGTCTGGAGTCCATCAGCGAGACCGAGGCCCGTCAGCAGATCTCCAAGATCTGCAATGAGATTCTGTATGAAAATCCGCGCCCCATTAACCTCAGTTCGCGGGAAAAGATCATTAAGCAGATCAACGATGAAGTGATGGGACTGGGCCCTCTGGAGACCCTGCTCGAAGATCCCACCATCTCAGACATCCTGATCAACAACTTCAACAACATCTTTGTCGAGCGCTTCGGTAAACTGGAACAGGTGCCGATGCAGTTTAATGACAACCAGCACCTGCTCAATACCATCGACAAAATTGTCTCCGGCGTCGGCCGGCGGGTGGATGAATCCAGCCCCATGGTGGACGCCCGCCTCAAAGACGGTTCCCGGGTCAACGCCATCATTCCGCCCTTGGCCCTGGATGGCCCCAGCATGTCCATTCGTCGCTTCACCGTCGATAAACTCACCGCCGAGCAGTTGGTGCAATTCGGCTCCATGACCCAACAGATGTCTGACGTGCTCAATGGCACCGTGCTGGGCAAACTCAATATCTTGGTCTCCGGCGGTACCGGCAGCGGTAAAACCACCCTGCTCAACATCCTGTCCGGCTACATTCCCGACGATGAGCGCATCATCACCATCGAGGACTCGGCAGAGCTGCAGATTCAACAGCCACACCTGGTCCGCCTGGAAACCCGTCCCGCCAACCTCGAAGGACGGGGAGAGGTCTCCCAGCGCGAACTGGTGAAAAACTCCCTGCGCATGCGCCCGGATCGCATCGTCGTCGGCGAGGTCCGGGGCGCCGAAGCCATGGACATGCTCACCGCCATGAACACCGGCCACGAAGGCTCACTGACCACCTTGCACGCCAACTCTGCCCGCGACGCCCTGAGCCGACTTGAAAACATGGTGTGCATGGCCGGGTTCGACGTGCCGGTAAAGAACATCCGTACTCAGATCGCCTCGGCCATCGACCTGGTGGTGCAGTTGGAGCGGCAGGAAGACGGCCGCCGGCGCATCGTCAGCATTACCGAGATCAATGGCATGGAAGGTGATGTCATCACCATGTCGGAGATCTTCAGCTTCCAGCGCCAGGGACGTAACGAGCAGGGACAGATTCAGGGGAATTACCGAGCCAGCGGCGTGATTCCACACTTCCATGACGAATTGAACAAGAAAGGCATTGTGCTGCCGTTTGAGCTGTTTGGCGTCGATAACAACATGGACATCATGTAGGAGAGGCGGTCATGAGCATTCAAGTCATCTTTCTGGGCTGCGTTTTCGCTGCGGTGCTATTGCTGTCTCAGGCTCTGTTTTTACCGGTCTACCGACCTCAGCGGGGCGATACCCGAGTCATCAAAGACCGCCTCAAGCAGTTGGCCAAAGAGCGGGGTGACAGTGCCGACGACGTTTCGTTGCTACGCCGTAACCGGCTGCAGAAAGCCTCCTCGCTGGGACGCAGCATGGAGCAGTTCCCTTTTATTCAGAACCTGTCCTTTAAGCTGGAGCAATCCGGGTCTCGCTACTTGGGACACCAATACCTGATGATGGCCCTGTTTACCGCCACGGTGTTTACCCTGGTGTGCTGGTTCCTTTCCAAAGACTGGCTGTTCTGTGCGCTGGCGTTTCTGCTGACCCTGACCCTGTTTCACTTCAAGCTGTCGCGGGATTTTGACAAACGCATGGAGACCATTGAAGAGCAGTTTCCCGAAGCCCTGGACATTCTTCGGCGGGGTCTGCAGGCCGGTTACGCCTTCTCCGACTCGGTCAAGCTGACCTACGAGGAGATGGAAGGGCCGCTGGCATTTGAGTTCCGGCTGATGTTTGCCGACATCAACTACGGCAAAGACACCAAGCGGGCGCTGCTGCGATTTATCGAGCGGGTGCCGTCGGTATCGGCCATGGCTTTCTCCTCGGCGGTACAGGTGCAGAAAGAGACCGGCGGCAACCTGGCCGAGAACATGAAAAACCTGTCCCGGGTCATTCGCCAGCGGTTCACCTTTAAACGCAAAGTAAAATCCATGTCGGCCGAAGGCCGAATGTCCGCCTGGGTACTGGTACTGATGCCTCTGGGGCTGTTCGCGTTCCTGTTTCTGACCTCCCCCAGCTACGCCCGCGAATTGACCGACAGTGAATCGGGCAACGATCTGCTGATGTACGGCGCCATCGGCATGATGATTGGCACCTATTGGATTGGCCGCTTGATTCGAATCGAGGTGTAACCATGGACTATCTCTTAAGCCTCCTCAACCAGCTGCTGCAAAATCAGACCTACTCGGTCTACGTGGTCTACCTGATTGCCGCCGGCGCCGGGGTTACCCTGGCCATCGGTGTCGGACTGTTGTTCAGCGGCCTGTACTCCCCTGCCCGTCAACGGCTGGCCCACCTCAAAGCCACCGAGGGCAACGCCGCACAACTGCATGACGACTTCGACGATTCCCTGGAGCATGGCCTGCACCATAAGAAGCATCAAAAGCTGATTGGCCGCTTTGCCTTTGGCAACGAAGACACTCGAAAACGACTGATTCACTCAGGCTTCCACTCCAATAACGCCCTGGCCGTCTACAACGGCTGCCGCATCCTGGTGTTCGCCGCCGCCATTGCCGGCTGCATGTATATGCTGCGAACCTTCACCAACACTTCAGGCACCGTCTTGTTCTATGGCATGGCGGTGATCCTGGGCGTGGCCTTTGTGCTGCCCAGCTTCATCCTCGACACCCTGGCCGACAAGCGAATGCGCAAGATGCGGGTCGGTTTTCCCGACGCCCTGGACCTGTTGGTGGTGTGCTGTGAGGCCGGCCTGGGGCTGCTGGCGGCGCTGAACCGGGTGGCCGCCGAGATTCGCCTCAGTCATTTCGAGTTGGCCGAAGAGTTGCAGTTGGTGTGCCAGAAGAACCGGGCCGGATTGCCCATGAACGTGGCGCTGCAAGAGTTTGCCGATCGCACCGGGCTGGAAGACATTCGCGGACTCAACGGCTCCATTACCCAGTCGATGCGCCTGGGTACCGGCATCGCCGAAACCCTGCGAGTCTACTCCGAAGAGTACCGGGAAAAACGGATTCAGGCCGCCGAGGAGATGGCCGGGAAACTGGGGGTCAAGATGATGTTCCCGATGATCTTCTGCATCTGGCCATCGTTCTTTATTGTCGCCATCGGACCGGCGATGCTGAAATTGGCCGAAGTATGGGATGTCGCCTTCTAAATTTGCGTCTTCAACAAGGAATAATCATGACCAATAAGCTTATCTCAGCCCTGTTGACCGTCATTGTCACCTTGCAGCTCAGTGGCTGCGCCTCGGCTCCGGAGCCACCGGCGTACGAGCCCCCGGACATCAATAACCTGCTTGGCCAGGCGCAGGCGGCGCAAAAACGCGGCCAGTACGATGCCGCCCTCAAACATTACCTGGAAGCACTGGAACAGCAGCCCGGCGATGCCGACATTCTGTTTCACATTGGCCAGGTCCAGACCCAGCTCGGCAACACCGAGTACGCCTTGCGGGCGTTTCAGGACGTGCTTAAAAAGGAGCCCGATAACATCGAGGCCCTGACCGCCCTGGCACTGCATAAGCTCAAGGCCGGTGAGAACCAGCAAGCCCGCACCTACCTGACCAAAGCCAAAAACCTCGACCAGCAGCGACTCCTCAGCGCCAACCATCAGGTTCTGGTGGGAGACGGAGACGAGCAGGCGCTGCAGCCACTGGATAAGACCTCCCCGCTGCGATGCTACAACGCCCTGGGGATCCTGCATGACCTCAGCGGCGAATACGCACAGGCGAGAGAGATGTACCAGCTGGTGCTGGCCCGGGCTCCGGGCGCCGCCAATGTCCTCACCAACCTGGGCTACTCCTACTACCTGGACGGCGACCTCAGGCAAGCGGAGATCCACCTGAGGCAAGCGGTTCAAAAGCAACCCGACTTTAAACGGGCCTGGACCAACCTGGGGCTGGTGTACGCCCGAATGAAGCACTACAAACGGGCCCTGGTATCACTGAAACAGGTCATGCCAGAAGCCGACGCCCTCAACGATCTGGGTTACTTTGCCATGCTGGAAGGCCGCTACGCCGACGCCAAAGAGCTGTTCTGGCGGGCCATCGACGCTTCCCCCATCTACTTCGCCAAGGCTCAGGACAACCTGGAGAAACTGCAGGAGATGCAAGGCAAGAGCGTCACCGCTCACTCCAGCTACCGCCCAATGCCTCTGCTCATGGAAGCGAACTACAAAGCCGAAGTAAGCAACTCTGTAACCGCAGAGATTGCAGGGGAAAATTGATAGCGGCCCCGCCAGCACTGGCGGGGCAATGAGCTAAATTCATGATCCGAGAATTGAATCCGGGATACGGCCTTTACTCTGGCACAGTGAGCACTGATAATCAGACGGATTTCACTCACAAAACTAGGATCGCTCTATGTGGTATATGATCTACTCCGAAGACGTGGAAAACAGCCTGCCGATGCGCAAAACCTCGCGTCCCGCTCACCTGGCACGACTGCAGCAACTGAAAGAGGAAGGCCGCCTGTTCGCCGCCGGCCCGCTGCCCGCCATCGACAGTGACGATCCAGGCGAAGCAGGCTTTACCGGCTCACTGGTTATTGCCGACTTCGACTCTCTGGCCGACGCTCAAAGCTGGGCCGATGCCGACCCGTACATCGAAGCCGGCGTCTACGCCAACTCCACCATCAAGCCCTACAAGCTGGTTCTTCCCTAACCCATTAAGGTGACGCTATGAAGTTTGTGTCATTCAACATCAATGGCATACGCGCTCGCCTGCATCAACTGCAAGCCCTGATCGACGTCCACCAACCGGACGTCATCGGCTTGCAGGAGATCAAAGTCGATGATCCACAGTTTCCGCTGGAAGCGGTACAGGCCATGGGTTATCACGTCGAGCACCATGGACAGAAAGGACACTATGGTGTGGCGCTGTTGACCAAACAGCCACCTAAGGACGTCCAGAAAGGCTGGCTGACCGATGATGAAGACGCGCAAAAGCGGATGATCATGGTCACCATTGACGATGACGATGGCAGCCCCATTCGAATCCTCAACGGCTACTTCCCTCAGGGGGAGAACCGCAGCCACGAAACCAAGTTTCCCGCCAAGCAGAAGTTCTATGCCGATCTGATGAGCCACCTGGACTCCCACCACTCGCCGGACGACAAACTGGTGGTGATGGGCGACATCAACATCAGCCCGACCGATTTGGACATCGGCATCGGTGAAGCCAATGCCAAACGCTGGCTCAAAACCGGCAAGTGCTCATTTCTTCCCGAAGAACGAGAATGGCTAGATAAATTAGTTAGTTGGGGATTAACAGACAGTTTCAGATATTTAAATCCTGAAATTTGCGATCGCTATAGTTGGTTTGATTATCGCTCTAAAGGCTTCAATGATAATAGAGGGTTGCGAATAGATGTCATTCTGACAACCAAATCGTTATCGGAAAGGCTATTAGAGTCGGATGTGGATTATGATTTGAGAGGTATAGAGAAACCGTCTGATCACGCGCCCATCTGGACGACAATTAGCAGCAAAACTTAACCAGAACTGAACCAATCCCCGCCATATCGACGGAGTCTATCACTAGATAAACTCCGCTTATTCTTGCAAATACACCTCTCAGCCTTTTATTAGAGTAGTTATTCAACCCTTTACACAGTTATCGGGTTGTAAATAAAACGTCCGAATGAAGTTTTAATTATGCAGTTTTTTCAGTCGCAATGTATTCGAGATCAAATTTTCATTTTTTAAAACTGGCTATCGAACATATCTGCTGATATCAATACGCATGAAACACTCAATTGATCGCGATTTTAATTATAAGAATGCGTCGATCACCAAAGAGCCTTGACCAGAGGAAACAAAAAATAATGGCACAAGCTCAATTGTCCAAACTGATGGATGCCGTAGAGATTTTTAGAGACGTCTACTCTGAGATTCCCCCTCAGACTTGCCTGATGTTCATGCAGGTGTGTCAAGAGGAAGGGTGCTCCATCAAAGATCTGCAGGAACGCTTCGAGATGTCCCAGGCCAGCGCCAGTCGTAATGCCCGTCTGTTATCAGACCGCGTGCACTCCGGCCGCCAAGGACTGGGATTGGTCGAGTTGCGCATCGACGAACAAGACTACCGTATCAAACGCGCCTACCTGACCGAAAAAGGCCGGGAAATTCGCGACCGCCTCACCAGCATTGCCTAACCGCAATGTGGCCTGTGTGCTAACACTCTGGTGCCCGTCAGGGCACCCACCCTACTAACATGCCACCGCTTGCGGTGGCATGTTTTTATCTGCCCTTTCGACGCCATTGATTAATCTGGATCAGCGGTGGCCTCATCAGACCTGCTACAGTGATAGGAGCAGACTCCGGATTCAGCGCTCAACCTGACTCCGGTTAGGCTCGCAGCACCCATAACAATAAGGCGCAGGAACGCCTCTTTCGCACCGTGTCAGGCGACCTGCAGTCCCTCAGACCCTTCAGGGTAAGGAGTAGCGGATGAAGATACGCACCATCGCCACCGTCACCGGCGCCGACCGCTCCGGTCTGCTCAAGCAACTGGCCGGATTCACTCATGAGTTGGAAGGCAAATGGCTCAGCAGTAAGGTGATCCACCTGGCCGGCCAAACCGCCATTTTGCTGGAGATTGAACTGCCGGAACACAACCTGGACGCCCTTCAGCGCCAGTTCAGCGCTCATCCCGACATCACCAGTCAGTTCACGCCTCCAGCCAGCCGCAACGATGCCCGGTTTACCCTGGCATTGCAGGTCGATGCCGATGACCGCGCCGGGCTGATTCACGACATTACCGGCGCCATTCATGAGATGGACATCAACATCGTCAACTTTGACAGCCTCAGGCTGACGGCAGCGGATCTGGGCCGTACCGTCTTTACCGCCACCCTGGAGCTCAGTGCCCCGACTCAGATTGAATCCAAGGTGTTGGTCGAGAAACTCGAAGCCCTACCGGGCAACGTGCGGGCCGAGGCAGCCTAAACACCTCACACAGCCAAACCGCAGCCATAAAAAAACGCAGCCAGCTGGCTGCGTTTTTGTCTGTGGGGCGAAAGCCGGGTTACAGCAGAGCTGGAACGCCTGGCAGCATGCCCACGGCCAGCATGGCCGCGACACAGATGATAAAGGCACCACCAGGGATAATCAGGCGGTCAGCAAACGACAGCTTGTTGGCGCGCTCTTTGTCACCGATCAGGCCGTTGTTGTCCAGCAGCATGGTCAGGGCCCAGGCAAATACCGGGTTTACCACGATGGAGGCGAAGATACAGATACCGGCAGACTGGGAGTCTTTGGTGTCCTTCACCATCTGCATGCCCGCTTCCAGCAGCGGCAGGAATACCCCAACCAGCAGCGCGATGGACATAACAGGACGCCATACGGTGATGTCCATTGGGTAGCCGATCATAGCAACCACAATACACAGAACACCCAGTACGATGGCACCAGCAGGGATAGGACGCTTGGCAATCGCCGCCGGAATCATGTAAGTACCCCAGGAGGAGGTGATGTTACCGCCACCAAAAGCAGTACCCACCATCTGACGCAGGGAGCAGCAGGTCATGGTG
The DNA here is from genome assembly GCF_000425405.1 of Ferrimonas kyonanensis DSM 18153. GTDB lineage: Bacteria > Pseudomonadota > Gammaproteobacteria > Enterobacterales > Shewanellaceae > Ferrimonas > Ferrimonas kyonanensis. The sequence continues at coordinate 40,421 of NZ_AUDJ01000028.1, forward strand.
TCATCCACGTCCATCAGCACCTTGTCGGTCTTCTTAGGGTAGTTCAGCTCCTGGAAGATACGGTGACCCAGGAAGTCCGGAGACCACATGGCAACCGCCAGGATGGCGAACGGCAGAGAGGCGATGAAGTGCTGCAGGTTAGGCAAGCCCAGCTGCCAGCCGGTCTCGGTGGAGCCCCACCAGTACACAGGATTCAGGTTAGGCAGACCAGGAGCGGTTACGAACTTCAGATCCAGACCGGCGCCGAACGCAAAGGCGATGGCAACGGCGGCGATGGAACACAGTGGAATCGCCAACCAACGCTTACCCAAGCGCGCCAGCACCGAGTAGACGATGATGTTGACGGCCAGGATCATCAGAGCCACGTGGCTCAGGCTGTAATCCAGGGCGTGCTTCGCCTGCAGGCCTTCGGCCCAGGTAAACAGAGAACCGATCTGTCCCATGGAGCCCATGGCTCCCAGGTACACCAGCAGACCGCCGGCGACCCCCTCTCCGGTGAGGTTAACGAGTTTCGAGCCCCCCTTGAAGTAACTGAGCAGCAAACCAAAGACACCCAGCAGAATCGCCAGGGCCAGAGGGTGAGCGCCCGCCAGCGCGATGGCGCCGATCAGGGGAATCATCGGGCCGTGGTTACCGGCCAGGTTGGCACGCGGGTTAATGAAACCCGAGCCCAGAATACAAAACAGCAGAGCCGGGATCAGCATCTCAACGCGAACCACCTCAATGGCCCACTCGGCGCCCAGGTTCACGTGTTCCCACCGCTCGGTCAGGCCTGCACCCCAGGCTGCCATTACGGCGGAATACATCACGGTGATGCCGATGGTACCGGCGATGGCTGGTACCAAATCTTCCCACTCAAAACGGAAATCACGGCCAGGAAGGTTCAGACCCCAGCGACGTGGCTTCATAATTTGCAGCTCGTGGTCCAGATAGTCTGAACGGCTGTCAAATTCACTGCTAGGCTTGTGCAACTCGCTATAGCTCGAGTTTTCTACGTCCCGCATGCTTATCAACCTCGGTTAAAAATCACGATGGTGCTTGTGGCGGCGGCAACCAGCCGACACAACAACTTAACGCCTTACCTGACCGCCACAATCGGCTAATTGGTAAGACCATTTTACTAAAAATAAATCGGCTGAATTAAACTTCACCCCCGAATCGATGTCAAACCACGAAACGTTAGCCTGATCACAAAGAATCGGGATGGCCTTCAGGTCAATTTCAGGTGAAAGTTGATAAGTGCTGGTTATAAAAGATAAAAATGGGTTATTCCCACTCAAAAACAGCAGTTATCAAATGTTTGATCTTGAACAAGATTAGCGTAGATAGTCGCAGTCTGCCGATTGCGATTCAGTCCCACCCTGGTATCGATGCAATCCACGCCGGTTTGCCCTTGCCCGTTCACCAATTGGGTCGACATCGGCGCAGCGATTTCGCCACCGGGCTCGCCACTCGCAACACCGGTTCAAATGCGCTGCCTTTGCTAACACTCAACCCAGGGTTGCCGCCGCCAAGCTGGCACAAAAAAAGCGACCCGAGGGTCGCTGTGTTCACGCTCAGCTTAGAGGCTAACAACGCCGGCTCAGCCACCACTGCACCAGCACAAACCCCAGCAGCGACAGCGCCAGCGCCGGCACGATGGCGTGCATGTTGGCCAGCTTTATCTTCATAAAGGTCATCGGCAGGTAACAGCTCAACCCAGTCAGCACCGAGGCCAAGGCCGCCTCGCTGCGGGCGGCGGGCCAGAATAATCCCAGCACCAGCGGCCACAGGAACACCACCTGCAGCGCCCCAAAGGCCGCCATATTCAGCCAGATGATCATCTGCGGCGGGTCCAGCGCCAACAGGGTGCAACTGGCGGCCACCACCAGAGTCACGCCCCGGGTCAGCCACTTCTGCTGAGATTCGCTGAGCTGACGCCCCTGCATCGCCAGGTCATTCACCAGGGTCGAAGTGGCCTGCAGCAGCATCGAGTCCACCGACGACATCACCGCCGCAATGGGGGCCGCCAGCAGCAAGCCCGCCACCCAGGGCGAGAACAGCTGCACCATCAGGGTGGGGATCACCTCATCCGGGCTGTTGAGGTTGGACACCAGCGGTCGCCCCAGGGCGCCGATCAGATGGGGAAGCAGGGTCACCAGCGCCGTTACTGCGGTCCCCAGTACCATGGCCCGGGCAATGGCCTTACCATCCCGGGCCGCCATCACCCGCAGCACCGTGTGAGGCAGGCCGATGGTACCAAAGCACACCAGCACCCAGAACGACAACAGAAACGGCCAGGACATGAAGCCATCCGGACCATGGGGCTGCAATAACCCCGGATCGATCTGCGCCATCTGCGAGGTCAGGTGAGTCACACCGCCGCCATGGCTGAGCACCCCCATCAACAGGGCAAACATGCCCGCCAACATGATCAGCCCCTGAATGGCATCGGTGTAGCTGACGGCACGAAAACCGCCCCATAAGGTGTAGATCACCACCGTAGCCACAAACAGCAGCAGCGCCGTGGTGTAGTCAATCTGCGCCACCACACTCAGCAACCTGGCACCGCTGGTAAACTGCACCACGATCATTCCCAGAAACCCTGCCACCAGGCTGATCCCCGCCAGCCACAGCAGCGGCTTGGATCGATAGCGGTCGCGGAAGATGTCGAGAATGGTCACCGCCTGGCTGGATTTTGCCAGCGTCCACAACCGTGGCCCCAGCACCCCCAGGGTCAGCATCGCCACCGGCACCTGAATCACCGCCAGCAGCACCCAGCCCAGACCATAGGTATAGGCGGCCCCCGGGCCGCCAATGAAGGAACTGGCACTGGTGTAGGTGGCCACCAGAGACAGCGCCAGGATGCCGCCGCCCATAAACTGGCCGCCGAGGAAATGTTGGCGGGAAAAGCCCGCCTCGTTTTCAGAGCGGGCCGCCGCCAGGCGCGAGACCAGCAGCGTCAGCAGCAGGTACGCAAGAATGGAGATCAGTATTGGATTCACGGTATCAACGTCGCAGTAACAGCAGGTAGGCCGCCAGGATCAGTCCGCCCGGGGCCAGCACACAGGAAAACCAGAACCACAGTGGCAGCCCAGCCACCCGTTCCGGCACGGTGGCATCGCCACCAAACAACAGCGGCCCCAGGGCCCACAGCAGGAAATAGGCCAGAGTCAGAGCCACCGCCTTGATGGTCAACCTGGCCGGAAGGGAGTCACCGCTCACAGCGTGTTCCTTTTCTTATTCAACATCAGTGCCTTCCCTTTATACCCCGAATCGAGACTTGTGGTCTTGGTCAAAGAACGAAAAACTGCTTCCAACAGGCCGATTTTACAGGGGGTCAGGCTGCGGCGATGGTAAACGATGACAGATAATTCGACAATCAATGGCAATGAAAAAGTGATTCACTATAAAAGCGTTTATTTTACAAACTAACCCCGATCCCCATCACATTTTTTCAGCAAATAATATCGATCCAGCGCATGACTCCATTCCAATTCATGATAGCCCTCACAAAGCTGACCATGATTAGGCCGAAAAGTTGTTACAGGGGCTATGCTCTGGAACAATGGTAAAACCAATTTGGTTGAATCGTTTTCAAACTACCCCAAACTGGGTAGCTTGGATTTCGCCACCGGAGTGTGACGAACAGAGCAATCTGGCGATGGCAGAGGGGCGTCACAGGCTTCCTCTACCTATACTCAAGGTTGGGTATAACGTGGTACCACCGAGCACACTGTGAATGAGTAAATGGTGGGGGCGTCAACCGACAGTTTTGCAGTTTTAATGCAACCGGTACTGCCTTTTGAGCAATCAGTTGGCGGTATTGAAAAATCGCTTCGTCATAAAGGGGACACCCTAACGTGCCGTCAATGACGAAACGTATCATCTTTACATTTGTTAAAGGTTAAACACTATGACAGAGAAAACGACTCAGTTTGCAAAGGCTTGGGAAGGCTTTGCAGCAGGTGACTGGAAGACCGAAGTTAACGTTCGTGACTTCATCCAGAAGAACTACACTCCTTATGAAGGCGACGAGTCCTTTCTAGCCGGTGCCACCAACGCCACCGACGAGCTGTGGGCTAAGGTAATGGAAGGCATCCGCATTGAGAACACCACTCACGCGCCGGTTGACTTCGACACCTCCAAAATCTCCACCATCACCGCTCACGACGCTGGCTACATCAACAAAGATCTGGAAACCATCGTTGGTCTGCAGACCGAAGCGCCTCTGAAGCGTGCCATTATCCCTAATGGCGGTATCCGTATGGTTGAAGGTTCCTGCAAAGCGTACGATCGCGAGCTGGACCCAGTGACCAAGGAGATCTACACCGACTACCGTAAAACCCACAACGCTGGCGTTTTCGATGTCTACACTCCTGATATCCTGCGCTGCCGTAAGTCTGGCGTACTGACTGGTCTGCCAGATGCCTACGGCCGTGGCCGTATCATCGGTGACTACCGTCGTATCGCTCTGTACGGCATCGACTTCCTGATGCAGGACAAGCTGAACCAATTCCACAGCACCCAGAACGATCTGGAAAATGGTGTGGACCTGGAAGACACCATCCGCCTGCGTGAAGAGATCGCCGAGCAGCACCGTGCCCTGGGCCAGATGAAAGTCATGGCTGACAAGTACGGCTTCGACATCTCCCGTCCTGCGGAAACCGCTCAAGAAGCCATCCAGTGGACCTACTTCGGTTACCTGGCTGCCATTAAGTCTCAGAACGGCGCCGCCATGTCTCTGGGCCGCGTATCCACCTTCCTGGACGTGTACATTGAGCGTGACCTGAAAGCTGGCCTGCTGACTGAAGAGCAAGCTCAGGAGATGGTTGACCACTTCGTAATGAAGCTGCGTATGGTTCGCTTCCTGCGTACTCCTGAGTACGATCAGCTGTTCTCCGGCGACCCAATCTGGGCCACCGAGTCCATGGCTGGTATGGGCGTTGACGGCCGTTCTCTGGTTACCAAGAACTGCTTCCGCTTCCTGAACACCCAGTACACCATGGGTCCTTCTCCAGAGCCAAACATCACTGTACTGTGGTCTGAAGGTCTGCCAGAAGGCTTCAAGAAGTACTGTGCCAAAGTATCCATCGATACTTCTTCCATCCAGTACGAAAACGATGACCTGATGCGTCCTGACTTCCAGTCTGACGATTACGCCATCGCTTGCTGTGTATCCCCACAGATTCTGGGTAAGCACATGCAGTTCTTCGGCGCCCGTGCCAACCTGGCCAAGACCCTGCTGTACGCAATCAACGGCGGTGTGGATGAGAAGTCTAAGGCCCAGATCGGTCCTAAGATGGACGCCATCACTGATGAGGTTCTGGACTACGATACCGTATACGCCAAGCTGGACACCTTCATGGATTGGCTGGCTAAGCAGTACGTGACCGCACTGAACACCATCCACTACATGCACGACAAGTACAGCTACGAAGCGTCTCTGCTGGCTCTGATGGACAAAGACGTTGAGCGCACCATGGCTTGTGGTATCGCCGGTCTGTCTATCACTGCTGACTCCCTGGCAGCCATTAAGTACGCCAAGGTGAAAGCGGTACGTGACGAAGACGGTGTTGCTACCGATTTCGAAATCGAAGGCGACTATCCGAAGTTCGGTAACAACGACCCACGTGTGGATGACATTGCTTGTGAGCTGGTTGAAAGCTTCATGAACAAGATCCGTGCGCTGAAGACTTACCGCAACTCCACCCCGACTCAGTCCATTCTGACCATCACCTCTAACGTGGTATATGGTAAGAAGACCGGTAACACCCCTGACGGTCGTCGCGCTGGCCAGCCATTCGCTCCAGGCGCCAACCCAATGCACGGTCGTGATGAGTCTGGTGCGGTAGCGTCCCTGACCTCCGTTGGTAAACTGCCGTTCGCCCACGCTAAAGATGGTATCTCTTACACCTTCTCTATCGTACCTGGCGCCCTGGGCAAAGACGACGACGGTCGCCGCGCGAACCTGGCTGCCCTGATGGACGGTTACTTCAAGAACACCCAGACTCGTGAAGGTGGTCAACACCTGAACGTGAACGTGATGAACCGCGAGATGCTGCTGGATGCCGTTGAGAATCCAGAGAAGTACCCTCAGCTGACCATCCGTGTATCTGGTTACGCCGTACGCTTCAACGCTCTGACCAAAGAGCAGCAGCAAGACGTAATCACTCGTACCTTCACCGAAACCATGTAAGTTTGGTGAAATCGAGTTAACATTAAGGCTCTGTCTCTGACAGAGCCTTTTTTACATTACAGGCCCGAGGTTTCCTCTTTTGAAGATCGACATATAACGAACTGATAAAGAAGAACTTATTAACCGGGCAAACGGAGAGACAATGAGCGTCGAAGGCCGAATTCATTCTTGGGAATCCTGTGGCACCGTCGATGGGCCCGGAATCCGCTTTATTGTGTTCATGCAAGGATGCCTGATGCGCTGTCAGTACTGCCACAACCGGGACACCTGGGATCTCGACGGCGGTAAAATCGTGACCGTTGATGAGGTCATGAACCAAGTGGACTCCTACCGCTACTTCTTTGAAGCCAGCGGCGGTGGCGTCACCGCCAGCGGCGGCGAAGCCATCCTGCAGCCGGAGTTCGTCGCCGAACTGTTCCGGCGCTGTAAAGAGCACGACATCGACACCTGTCTGGACACCAATGGCATGGTGCGCACCTACACTCCCGCCATTGACACCCTGCTGGACAACACCGATCTGGTCATGCTGGATCTTAAGCAGATCAACGACGATATTCACCGCAACCTGGTGGGCGTTTCCAACAAACGGCCGCTGCAGTTTGCCGACTACCTGACCAAGCGCAATCAGCGCACCTGGATCCGCTATGTGGTGGTTCCCGGCTACACCGACGACGACGCCTCCGCCGAGCAACTGGCCGAGCGCATCGCCCCCATGGGCAACGTCGAATTGGTCGAATTGCTGCCCTACCACGAACTGGGCAAGCACAAATGGACCGCGCTGGGCGAAGAGTACCAGCTGGACGGCGTCAAGCCGCCAAGCGGCGACACAATGAAACGCATCCAGGCGATCTTCGAAGCCAAAGGGCTGAAGACCAAATACTGATGCCGGCACACCGTGCCAACCAAAAAAGGGAGCCTGAGAGCTCCCTTTTTACTGTCTGCCGATGGCCGAAGGCAATGCTCAAGCGCTCTGACGCTGGGCCCACTTCATGGCACTGATCATCAGTACCGTACAACCGCCGATGGAGGCAATCAGCCACTGGAAACCGTTGATGCTCGCCACCGACGCCACCTGTTGCTGCAGGGCCTGGCCGATCAGCGCCGCACTGTGGCCTCCCACGGCCTGCTGCAGCTGCAACGACTGCTGAACAAAGGCATCACTGCGGCTGCTGAGGTGCCCCGCCATTACCAGGCTGGCGTTGGCGGCATCAAACGCCTGCAAGCGGGAAAACTCGACACTGGCCAGCAAGGATCCCAGGTTTCTGAACAGGTAAAACCAAGCAATGGCCTCCACCAGCTGTGCCTTGGGCATCCGCCGCAGAATATGAATGGTCACGGTGACATTGAGAATGCCCACCGCCACCCCTTTGAGCAACATCGCCGGCCACAGGTCGCTGCGGCCACTGTCCGGGCTAACCCCGGTCAGTATCGAGCAGGCAATCACCATCAACAGCACGCCTAAGGGAATCACCTTCTCCGGCTTACCGCCTTCCGTGGTGGTGACCTTAATCGCCAGCATCAGCCCCAGCAACATGCCATAGAAACTGATCCGCTCAAGCTGCCCCAGTTGGGCGTGGCTGTACCCCAGCACTCCGGTCACAAACCCCGAGGTCAACATGGTTGCTGCCATTACCACAAACCCGGCCACCGCACCGTTGACCATTCCGACCCGGGCATTGGGCACCCGCAAAATGCTTGGACGCAGATACTCGCCCCGGCCCCAACCTCGGCGCAGCGCCAGCACTACGCCTGCGCCCAGCAGCGCCGTCACCACCGCCAGCACCACCCAGTCGGGATCGCGAAACCAGTTGTAGCGTTCCCCCTTCATCAGCAGTACCGTCAGCGCCACAATAAAGCCGCTCAACAACCCGGCCTGCAGCAGGTTCAATCGAATGCGTTGACGCGTATCCGGCCAGGGCCAGGGGCCAAAACGCACCCAGTACAACACCGCCGCGTAGGGAATCCACTGCAGCGCAAAGGCCCAGCGCCATCCGCCCGCCTCCGCCAACAGCCCCATCAACAACGGGTACAGCCCCATGGGCACTAACACAAACAGCAGCAGCATCACCGCTTCGGCCTTGGCGATGCGGACAAAATCCAGGTTGGTCATCACCAGTCGGTGTGCCAGCACCACCATCACGCTGGCGCACACCCCGTGGCCCAGCCAGGCGACGTACTGCCACAACGGCGCCTCGACCAGCACGCTGATCAGCGCACAACCCAGCCCCAGCGCCGCCGCCGAGCGCAACAGGCGCCGGTTACCCAAGCGATAGGCCGCCCAGCTGGCCAGGGGCAGCGCCAGCAGTTGGCCAACCATAAACAGCACATTGAACCAACTGGCCTCATCCAGCGACAGCCCCAGGGCGCCGGCGATGTCGGCGGCGCCGCTGCTGTAGATTGCCGATGCCAACCCTTGCGGGATCAGCATCAGCAGCGCCAGTGGCAGCAATGGCCAGATTCGGTTACTCATGGCGGGCATCCACGGCCACTACCGCCGACAGCCCCGGCACCACCCGTCCCCGCAGCACCTCGGGCAAGCTCAGGGCAATCTTCACCGGCACCCGCTGCACCACTTTGACAAAATTGCCGGTGGCGTTGTCCGGCGGCATCATGCTGAACTGAGCCCCGGTGGCCGGCGCCATGCTGAGCACCCGGCCCTCGATGGGGTGATCGGGAAAGCCATCCACCTCCACCAGTACCGCTTGCCGAGGTTTCAGCCGGGCAATCTCGCCCTCTTTAAAGTTGGCTTCTACCCATACCTGGTCGGTAGGCACAATGGACAGCAGCGGCGTACCTGCCGCCACCAGTCGCCCCTGGCGCACGGCGCGGTTACCCACCACCCCGGCCACCGGTGCCCGAATGTCGGTGTCTTCCAGGTTCAGCTGCGCCAACGCCAGCTCCGACTCCGCCTGAATCCGTCGCGCCTGCAGCAACTTCAGCTGACTGCGAGCCGTCGCCAGCGCCTGGCGGGCCCCCTCCAGCTTGAGCTTGGACGAGGTCAACGCCAGCTCGGCCCGCTCCATGCGGGTTTTCTGGCCGTCATGAGTCGATTTCGACGCCAGGTTGTCCCGCAACAGGTTCGATAATCGCTGCCACTCCACCCGCTGATAACGCGCATCGGTGGCGGCAGAGTCGATGGCCGTTTCGGCTTCCTTGACGGCAATGATCTGCATCTCGATCTGCTGCCGGGCACTAACAATGCTCGCCTCTACCTCCGCCAATGACCCGGCCGCCTTGTCCTTCAGCGCCAGGTAGTTACGCTTATCCAGCTGCGCCAGCAAGGTGCCAGCCTCCACCCACTGGTTGTCGGTCACCAGCACCCGGGTCACCACTCCCGCCACCTCGGCGCTGACCGGCGTAATCTCGCCCTGCACGTAGGCGTTATCGGTTTCAATCCAGCCTTGCCGCGGCGCCAGATAGAGGTACAATCCGCTGATGACCAGCACCAGAGTCAGCGCCACCAGGACTTTCTTTTTTCCACTGTTCATAGACACAACCATTGAAGAATCAACCACCATCAGCATCCAGATGTCTGCAAACCCGCCACGGCAACGCCTCGTCAAAGCCCACTGTCGTTTGGTCTGGTTCAACAGTCATTAAGATACTGTACTGTACAGTATCATATTTGAGTAGTAAGATGGATTTCAAGCCCTACCAGGCAAAAACTGTACTGAGGAGTACCATATGCGCCCTTCCAGCCTGAAAAAGAAGCAGAATTATTTGGATGTCGCCACCGAGCTGTTTCTGCAACAGGGCTTCGACGCCACCGGGCTGGACCAGTTGATCGAGCGCTGCGGTGGCTCCAAGCTGACCCTGTACAACTATTTCGGTGACAAACGCGGCCTGCTGAAAGAGGTGGTGACCCGGCTGACCGGCGAACTGCAGACCATCCTGGCCGTAGATTCGGATCTCAGCCACAGCACCGAGCAACAGCTGCAGCACTTCTGCCGCAGCTACACCAGCTTCGTCTATCACCCAAAAACCATGGGCCTGTTTCGGCTGATGATTGCCCAAAGCAAACAGGATCAGGAGCTGGTGGAGTTCTTTCTGGATCGCGGCCCACGCCGGGCACTGGCCACCCTGGAACAGTTACTGGTGCAACTGGTGGCCGATGGCCAGCTGCAATTGGACGATCCACACAACAGCGCCGAGCAGCTGCTGGGGGCACTGCGGGGCTCCCGTTACTTCGAGGCCCTGCTGACGCCGCTGCCCTCGGATTCCGCTCAGTTGCAGCGCTACGCCGATACCGCGGTGGCCACCTTCCTGAAAAGCTGCCGCTAAAGCAACCTGGGCCACAATGAGGTACTCTTTTAAAGACAGAGAGAGAAAAGGACACCTCAATGCCCTCAGCCGCCGAAGGCCTGGCCTGGGTACTGTGGATCTGGCTGACGCTGCACTGCCTGATCCGTGGCAACCTGTGGCAGGCCATTAGAGAACACGACTACGTCTTGCACCTGACCCTGGGGTTCGTCGTTGGCCTCAGCGGCTTATGGCAGTTGCGAGCCGGAATCTACGACGGCCTGGAGCTGCACTTTGTCGCCCTCACCGTCACCACCCTGGTGTTCGGCTGGCGTAATGCCATCGTGGTCGGCAGCCTGGCTCTGTTGGCCAGTGTCGGCCTGGGCAGCGAGCCCTGGCAGGGCGCTGGCGCCGTTGGCCTGCTGGGGGTGGCTGCGCCCATCGGCCTCAGTTTCGCCATCCTGACCCTGAGCCACAACACCCTGCCCCGCAACCTGTGGATCTACATCTTCGTCGATGGCTTTTTCAATGGCATTGTCTGCTTCGTGGCTCGCACCCTGTTGCTGGCCAGCTGGTTCAGCTTTGACTACGACTGGACCATTATTCGGGACAACTATTTGATTCTGATGCCGCTGTTTTTCTTCCCCGAGGCCATGCTCAATGGCTTCAGCACCACCCTGTTGGTGGTTCACAAGCCCCATTGGCTGGCGACCTGGCGCGAAGAGCAATACCTTAAATAGCCCCTTAGCTGGCCAGTTGTACGTTGAGGCTGTCGTCCACCTCCACCCACAGCGCCACCGAGCGCTCAATGCCGATCTGCAGCGATTTGCCGGCCCCCATGCGGCGGGTTTTCACCCCCAGCAAACGCAGGATTCGTTCACAGGCCACGGTGGTCACCAACACATAGTGCTTAATGTCGTTATCGATGGCGAAATCGTAGAACGACTTTACCAGCGCGGCGGTGGAGTGATTCACCAGGCCGCGGCCCTTCTCACCGTCGCCCTTGCGCACGGTAAAACGGCTGATCTCCCACACCTTCTCCTGCTGTGGCGCCGCTTCGCCCTGCAGCAACTCCGGAAACACGTCCTTCAACATGTACTGGCCCTGGGTCGGCAGCGCGCGCCAGCAGCCGATGACGCTGTCGTTATGATCGGTCATGGCGATGTGCGACACCTGCAGCGCATCGAAGTTGTCGGTTTCCAGGCCGTCCTCACAACTGACCTCCCAACCAAGGCGCTGCTTAAAGGTCTCATTTCTAAGCTTAAAGACCTGATTCAACAGCTCAGGGTTGGCAGGAGAAGTGTGTGGGTTGATCACAGTAATGTTGGACATGTTGCTCACCTTTTCGGAATCGAAATCGTGAGCAAAAATTAAGAAATTCCCCGCCTCGGCATAACTGTCAGTTGTGCCCATGTCAGATCTGACAGGTGGTCGCCAGCGCCGTCGTCCCTTACCTTTACCGCCGTCACTGATGCACCGTCGCGCCCCCCCGCCAAACCGAGCATTGACGCGGATCGGGACGACAGCAATCAGCCCTACTGTCACAACTGACAGCTAACCCGGCACGGCACTTCGGGCTAGTCTGAACCCAATCACTGATATGGACGACGTTTGCCATGACTGCACAGGCCCACCACGCACAGCACACTCAACACAGCGCCCTGCCCGGCGAACTGTTGTTTACCCTGGATAAGGCTCAGCACCTGTCCCGGCGTTCCGGCTGGGCCTGGTCCCTGACCCGCAACAACCGCCGCATCGGCTCTGGCTCCGGCATGTTTGGCTACCCGGTGTCATCGCTGCTGCACGCGGCAGTGCAGGAGCAGGCCGACGCCCTGTACCTGTCGACGCCGCCACACGACGGCTTCATCACCCTGGGCGAGCTGTTACCCAGCCTGAAAGCGGCCAACATTCGTGAGCTCAACATCCCCAGCATTAATTGCCCGTGGTGGGTGTTTGGCCAACAACAGAAACAGGCGTCGGATCACGGCATCACCATCAACCGTTTTCCGGTCAAAGACATCGGCAACCAGATCTATTACGGCCCCTACACCCTGGCCACTCAGGGTCGCCCCTGGGTGGTCGCGGTCTGCGCCACCACCCTGGGTGGCGGCGATCACCCACTGGCGGCGTTCGATGGCGAGTTCGGCCACAACCAACGCATTCGCCAGCGGGTGCTGAGCAGCCACGCCCTGGCCAGCGATCTGGCCGACGCCACCCAGGCCTACGCCGGCCTGCGTAACGCCGCCGGCAGTGAACTGTCGTTGCAGCAATTCGATGGTGCCGAGGCCTTTGCCCGGTTGCTGCTGCAACAGGCACAGATGCAGCTGCCGACGCTGGTGGTGATCACCAACCAGAGCCGCTGCCAGCAGCTGATTCAACGGGGCTGGGTGGACGAACTGCTGCTCAGTTGCCAGCTGATCGACAGCCAACCCAGTCATCAGGCCCTGGCGCCGCTGACCAGCCTCAGCGGCTGGCAGATGAGCGACTGCCACTTGTTAAGCAACGGCGTGCAGCTGGAACTGCTGCGCAAGCCTTACTGATTATCACCTGAAGGAACAGGAGCCCTCTCATGGACAGAAAAATCACCCCGAGCCGCGGCCCGGCCATCAAAAACGCCGTCATCGCCACCCTGTTGGGGCTGGTGCTGGCCTCGGCGGCCTACGCCCTCAGCCATGGCGACAGCGACCGCGTGCAGCAGCGAGTCGACAGCGCCACCCTGATGGTCACTACCGTTCAAGCCGGTGCCTTTGAGGACACCTTGCGACTGCGTGGCAGCATCAAGCCGAAAACCAGCATCTACCTGGATGCCATCAGCGGTGGCCGGGTGGAGCAAAAGCTGGTGGAACAGGGGGAGTTTGTCACCGAGGGCCAGCCGCTGGTGAAGCTGTCCAACAGCGCCCTGCAGCTGGACGTCATCAGCCGCGAGGCACAGATCACCGAGCAGCTCAACTTCCTGCGCAACACCCAGATGACCATGGAAACCAACAAGCTCAACCTGAAACGGGATCTGCTGGAGATTGAACACCAGATCAACCAATTGCAGCGCAAGGTTAAACAGGCCATTGCCCTGGAGAAGCGCGACCTGATCCCCAAGGACGACCTGCTCAACCTGCAGCAGGATCTGAGCTACTACCAGAAACGCCGCCAGCTGACCCAAGAGCGCCAGCAGGCGGAAAACCTGATTCGCCAGGCGCAGATCACCCAGTTGGAGGACAGCGCCAAGATGCTGGACACCAACCTGGCCTTTGCCCGTCAGAACCTGGACAACCTGCTGGTGAAAGCACCGGTGTCCGGCTACCTCAGCGACCTGGACGTGGTGGTGGGCGAGTCCAAGACCAAGGGCGCCCGTCTCGGCCAAATTGACCTGCCCGGCGAGTACAAGCTGGCAGTGGAGGTGGACGAGTACTACCTCAGCCAGGTGCAACTGGGCATGGCCGCCAAGGTGCGGGTCAACGGCCGGCTGATCGACGCCATCACCACCAAGATCGACAGCCGGGTCAACGCCTCTCGCTTCACCGTGGAGATTGACCTGCCCGGCGACCTGGCCGGCATCAAACGTGGCCAGAGCCTGGACGTGGATCTGGTGCTGAGCAGCCCTCAGGACAACGCGGTGCTGCTGAACAAGGGCGCCTTCGTTAACGACAGCGGCGGCCACTGGGCCTTTGTGCTGTCGAGCGACGGCCACCAGGCCCACCGCACCGCCATTCGCCTGGGCAAGAAAAACGCCACCGTGTTTCAGGTGCTGGAGGGGCTCAAACCCGGCGACCGGGTGATCACCTCCAGCTATTCAAGCTTCGACAACGCCGACGAACTGCTACTCAACTAATCAATAAAAAAGGAATTTTGTCATGATTACCCTGACCGGCATTCATAAAGCCTTTCGCACCCACGACATCGAAACTGTGGCCCTGGACGCCCTGGATCTGACCGTGGCCCCCGGCGATTTTGTCTCCATCATGGGGCCGTCCGGCTGCGGCAAGTCGACCCTGCTGTCGATCATCGGCATGCTCGACCATCCCGATGCCGGCCAGTACCGCTTCGACGGTGAGCAGATTGAGGGCTTTTCCGAGCGGCAATTGGCCAGCCTGCGCAGCCGCTGCCTCGGCTACATCTTTCAGAGCTTCAACCTGGTAGATGACCTGACCGTGGCCCAGAACGTCGAGCTGCCGCTGCTGTACAACAAGGTCGCCAAGGCCGAACGACGCCAGCGGGTGGCAGCCATTCTGGACCAGCTCAACATCGGCCACCGCGCCGGTCACCTGCCGCAGCAGCTGTCCGGTGGTCAGCAGCAGCGGGTAGCCATCGCCCGGGCGCTGGTGATCAACCCCAAGCTGATTCTGGCGGACGAGCCCACCGGCAACCTGGACTCGGAAAACGGCCTCGAGGTGATGCGATTGCTGACCGAACTCAACCGCAAAGGCACCACCATCGTGATGGTGACCCACTCCCGCCGCGACGCCGACTACGGCAACCGCATCATTGAACTGCTGGACGGCAAGGTGGTCGACGGCGACCAGGGCCAGCCATTGAAGGAGGTGCAGTGTGCTTAACCAGTATCTGATCACCGCCTATCGCGCCATGCTGCGGCAGAAAAGCCACAGCCTGCTGAACATTCTCGGCCTGGCCGTGGGCCTGGGCGCCGCCATTCTCATCGCCCTGTTTGTCAGCTATCAGCTGTCCTTCGATCGCTTTTTGCCCCATGCCGACAACACCTATCGGCTGCAGCAGCACTGGCCCTCCATGGGCATGCAGGCACCGCTGGTCAGCTCCGCCTTTAACACCGAGCTGAATAACGTTGCCGCGGTAGAACAGGTGTTTAACCTGATGGACCTGTCGCAGAAAGTCGACCCCAAGGTGGAGCACATCGGCCAGCAGTTGCAGCTGGGCACCCTGTTTGCCGCCAGCAGCAACCTGACCGAGCTGCTGCCGCTGACTACCCTGGCCGGCGACCTGCAACGGGCGCTGACCGAACCGGATCAACTGGCGCTGTCCAGTGACGAGGCCCGGCGCCTGTTTGGCCACACCGAGGTGGTGGGCGCCACCTTGCAGGGTAAAGCGCAGCGCTGGACCATCGCCGCGGTGTTTGAAACGCTGCCGGACAACAGCCACTTCGCCTTCGACCTGCTCACCGCCGCCAACCCGGCGCTGATCGGCACCCCCTCCATGGGCCACAACAACAGCTACACCTACCTGCGTACCCGCCCCGCTGCCGACACCGAGCGTCTGGCAATGGATCTGACCGCCCTGTACGACGCCCTGGCCTATGGCGGTAAAAACATGGTCACCATGGAGCTGCAGGCCATTACCGACATTCACCTGGACGCCGAGTCTCAGTTTGAGATGAAGACCAACGGCTCACGCTTTGTGGTCACCGTCTGCACCGGCCTCAGCCTGCTGCTGGTGGCCATCGCCCTGATCAACTTCGTCAACATGAGCACCGCCCAGGCCGGGCGCCGTGCCCGCGAAGTGGGTGTGAAGAAAGCACTGGGGGCCAGCCAGCCACAACTGGTGAGCCAGTTTCTGTTTGAGTCGACCCAGCTGGCACTGGTGGCGGTATTGCTGGCCACCGGCCTGGTGCAACTGGCCCTGCCCTGGTTCAACGCCCTGGTGGAAGCGCCACTGGCACTGACTGCCAGCCCGTCGCACCTGCTGGCCCTGGCGGGACTGACCCTGGGCATGGGCATCAGTGCCGGCCTGTATCCGGCGCTGTTTCTGTCGTCGTTCAGCGCTAAGCGAGTGCTCAGTGGCGACCTGCAGCGCGGCAAGACCGCCATTGTGGTTCGTAAGTCGTTACTGACCCTGCAGGCGGCGCTGTCCATCGGTTTGATTGTGGCAGCGGTGGTGCTGTTCCAGCAGCTGGCGTTTCTCAAATCCCAGCCGGTAGGCTACGAGCGCAGCCAACGACTGGAGGTGAGCGGCCTGCCTAAAGCGGCGCTGTTTGATCACGCCGACACCGCCCTGGTGCAGCGCATCGACGCCTTGCCGGGCATCAGCAACGTCAGCTTTGCCGACGCCTCACTGACCGCCACCACCAACACCTCCACCAAGTTGCTGTGGCCCGGTGCCAGCGCCGATGCACCGTTTCTGCCCTTCGTCGGCAGCGGCTACGGCATCGTTGAGGCCCAGGGGCTGACGCTGCTGGCCGGGCGCGACTTCGACAGCCGCTTTGGCGCCGACTGGTACCACCAGCAGGACGACGGCCGCGGCTTTGCCAGCATCATCATCACCGAGTCCATCGCCACCATGGCCGGACTGGGCAGCCCCGAGCAGGCCATCGGCAAGATCTGGCGCTTTAAGACCGGTCGCGGCGCCGACGCCGAGTTCCCGGTGAAGATCGTCGGCGTGGTGGCCGACATTCAGGTGGGCTCGGCCCGAGAGAGCCGCTCGCCACTGCTGTTCATCTGTGGCTACAGCTGGGTGTCGCAGGCCAACCTGATCGTCACCGCCACCCAGGGGCCGATCAATCTGGCCATCGGCACCCTCAAAGGCGAACTGCAACAACTGCTGCCACAGCAGGATCTGACCGTCACCGTGGTCGAAGAGAACTACCGCGCCCTCTACCGCCAAGATGAGCGGGTGGCCACCCTGGTGCTGATCTTCTGCGCCCTGGCGGTGTTTCTGACCTGCATCGGCATCTTCGGCCTCTCCTCCTACAGCGCCCAGAGCCGCCGCAAGGAACTGGCGATTCGCAAGGTGCTGGGAGCCTCCCGCCTGGATCTGGTTAACCTGTTAGCCAAAGAGTATGTGCTGCTGCTGGGGATCAGCGTGCTGGTGGCGGTACCCGCCGCCCACCTATTGCTGCAACAGTGGCTAAGCGGCTTTAACGACCGCATCACTCCATCGCCACTGCTGTACCTGGCCGCCACCGCCCTGGTGTGCGCCATCACCTGGCTGACCGTGGCCTCCCACGGCCTGCGCAGCGCCAGCGCCCGCCCGGCGGGGGTGCTCAAGGCCGAGTAATGCCCCCGGCCTCTTCGGTTCCCTTGCCGAAGAGGCCGGCCCAGTGCCGCCCACCGCAACACGCCATTCGCGCCAATCTCTCACACGCTCGATCAGCATCTGCCCACAGCGTGCATGGCCAGCGCCTCGCGTCGGTTCAAACCAATGCCTTACAGCACCTATAAGCAATTGTTTTTCAATGCATTAGCCGCTTGAGCTTTTGCCGTAAGGGCAGTAGATTAGAGGGTGATATTCACTCAAAAAGCTCAGGAACAACACTGCCATGGACGGTAAGGTTTTCTCCCAAATCGTACAGAATCTGGAGCTGCTCAACTCCGCCGATCAGCTCAAAACAGCCTGTGAAGAGTTCTGCCAGCTGGTGGACATTCCCTATTACCTGATGGGGGTGGTGTCTCAGGATTCCCTCTACTCACCGAAGATGAGTGTGCTCAGCAACTACCCGGAAGCGTGGCTCAAACCCTACTTCGAGCAGGAGAAGCACAAGAGCGATCCGGTGGTGGCCTACATGATGACCAAGCACGCACCGGTGCAGTGGAGCCAGCTGATTCAGCAGAGCCAGTTCAGCGATCCGAAAAACCAGGCACTGATGATCGAAGCCCGAGAACACGGGCTGGAGAACGGCCTCAGCATTCCCATTCGCTCCACCTCCGGCGAGTTTGCGGTATTCAGCCTGGCGGTGGACGACGGCAGCGAGGCCGGCAGCGACAAGCTCAACCAGGTGCTGCCCTTCGCCCACACCTTCGGGGTAAACCTGTTTGAGCGCCAGTTGAGCCTGATTGAGTCGGAAACCCTGGAGGCCAAGCTCACCGCCCGCGAGAAGGAGTGTCTGTTCTGGGCCTGCGAGGGCAAAACCGCTTGGGAGATCTCGCAGATCATCGACATTACCGAGCGCACGGTGCTGTTCCATCTGAACAACTCCACCAAGAAGCTCGGTGCCACCAACCGTCAGCACGCGGTCGCCCTGGCGATGCGTTACGGGCTGATCACCCCCAACGTCTAAGCGCAAGGAAACGTTCCGATGCAGTGTTCCTGTGGCATCGCCCTCAACCTGTCGCTGTTCCGTAGCCACGACGACCAGCCGTTAAAGAGCTGCCCCAAGTGCTCGATGCAACAGGGCAGGCACGTATTCTATCCGGAAACCCTGTTTGGTTGGCGCCAGCTCAAAGGCCAGTCGCAACTGCAATCCTGGTGCCCCGCCTGCCGCTCCAAGCGCACCCCGGAGCAACCCGCCACTGCCCGTTGTGGGTGACGTCATCACCTCGCCCAATCGTTTCTCCAATACAGTAAACCAAGCAGATTGGCGGTGCCTCGGTAACTGTCTGGCGCGAACTGCGCCGTCTGAAAGCTCACATGGTGGCTAAGGGTTCCCAATTAGCCCATGTATGGCAGGCCGCAGATAACGGCGACTGGGCTGAATACCTGAAAGCAATGGCGGGTATTTCACCTAAAGGTGAACAGTCAGCTAAAGATAGCCACAATACCAATTGTCAAAGTTCCGAGTCACCTTTAGCTGGCAAGCCAGCACTACCCCCTGTATCCCTGTACGAAGTGCAAGTCCATCCAGAAATCGGCGAGGCCAAGACCAACCGCTTTGACGGCACTTTGACCTATGCCCTGAAAGGGCTGCTCTAACAGGGCCAAAAGCTGATCACCCGCTACCTCGAATGGCGTCGTGCCAGTGCGCCGGATGCCGACGCAGTTTCACTTGGAGTACTGTAAATAACTGTACGAGGGCTTCAGTCTACATAGATAGTATTAGGGCGCGAATCGCAACCTCCAATATCTGCCCCAAGCAGTTACATATTCTTTGACCTGACTGAGGCCAAAACCAGGTACCTTTTAGATAGGCCATAAGAGCGTAGGCTAATCTCTGTGCAAAGTGTAAGAGATCGCCTCTACCATTAGTCTCTCTAATTTAGTAGATTTAATCTATGCAAATCAGCTAGATGCAAGTGCTCAGGATGACCTAATCCGTCAGCCTCGGCGGAGCGCTGACTCGCGCAACACCTCACCAAAATTTAGATCAATAAATTCAGACACATGCAGGTTTGTGAACACTAACATCACTCATGCCTGAATGACTTTCAACGCTAATGAACGTTAGCAATGGGCACTAACATGATTACTCCCCGTTCTTTTAACTCTTTAGAAGAATGCAAATTTAAACGACTATTCCATTTTTAGAATGAATATATATGAACTTATCACAAAATATAAAAAGTAAAATATCTGTCGAGAAGCCTGATTTTTCCAAGTGTATCGACGTCATAGAGCATACACATACCATCTCTGGAATAGAGGCAAACATTAGACTTCATCACTTAAAATTTGATGGCAATAAAATGCCAATGGTCAAAGCTCTTGCCGACACACTATATCTATACATTATCGATTATTGTCTATCCGCAAAGAACCGAAATGAGCCTCTTACTCCAAGGCAGTCTACTCAGCTAACAAAAGAAGCGCGAAGATTATTTAGGCACCCAGAAATAACCGACACATCACCAGATAAAACAGGGGAAGCTGGTGAAACCCTATTATACTTTTTGATGGAAGCAGTTTTGGAAGCACCACAGATGGTGTCCAAAATGGAACTTAAGACGAATCACAGGGATGAAGTTAAAGGTTCAGATGGTATCCATGCGAAGTGGAATGAAGACTTAGAAATGGTTGACTTCTTTTTCGGTGAATCAAAATTATATAAGAATGTAAACGGTGCAATTACAGACGCAATAAAGAGTGTGGACAATTTTCATGAAATAAAAATGTATGAACACGAATTTTCAATGGTTACCAAACATTTTAAGTATGCCGACGATTATGTAAAAGAAGAAATCTCTAACTTGTTTGTAAACGGTAATCCAGGTCCAAATGTAAGATTAAATCATGCCTGCCTAATTGGATATGATTATGGTGGATATATTAGTATTTTTGATCAAAGCCATAAAAACCTCGTTTCAAAATTCACAGATTCACTCCTCACTGACTTTCAAAAAATTGTACCCACACTCCAAAAAAAGTTTGATTCTTTTAATAAAAAGCACCTAGCATTCGATATATTCTTTCTTCCTTTCCCATCAGTTGTTGAATTTAGAAACGCATTTAATGAGGCCTTAGACTAACATGAGCGATATATTAAATCTCATAAACACTCTCGAAAAGGCCAGCATACAAGAACAGCTCCCTGGTGAAGCTGTTGGAGCAAAATCTAGCTATAGTGAATTAGATATATCTCGGCTTATAGGCTATGCGTCTCTACTTTCTTTATCCGATGAACCAGATGAAAAAATGTTGTCGTATGAAATTATAACAAGACTTTTGGAGGTGTCCGGAGGACAAGATAAGAAAGTTATTACATCGGCAGAAATCATTCTATCTAGATTAGGAAACTTCCCAGGGAGATCACTTCTTAGAGAGAGATATGGAAAATTAACCAGTGAAATATCCAACTTCCTTAGGCTTGAATGTATATCTAGAGAAGTAGAAAACTCTGTCTTTCTGAACAATGACTCCTCTGCTCAACTAACTGATTTTCAGCATAATCTTTATAGCTCATTAAATAGAGAAAGAGCGATAAGTGTTTCTGCACCGACATCAGCAGGAAAGTCTTTTGTGCTGAGTTTAAATATCATCCGAAAGCTAGCAAAAGCAACAAATCAGTGTATTGTTTACATAGTGCCAACTAGAGCACTAATAACGGAAGTGTCAAATAGAATAAGAATGTCACTCCGAGAGCATGATTTGGAAAAAGTTGTAGTAAGAACGGCCCCGTTCCCAATATCTATTGAACTTCTAGAAGATGGGGTAATATATGTTCTCACACAAGAAAGATTAACCAACTACTTAAACACTGAAGAGGAAATGCCAGCAATTACCTCTTTAGTTATTGATGAAGCACACGAAATACAAAAAGGAAAAAGAGGGATAATACTTCAAAATGCAGTTGATTTAGCTTTAAAAAAACACCCTAGTGCAGAAGTTTTATTTGCCAGCCCGCTGATAAGAAATCCGGGATACTTCCTCAACTTATTCAACATCGTCGATAAAGGCAAGTTTTTTACTGAAACAGTCTCTCCTGTTTCGCAGAATATACTACTTGTTTCTGAGATAAAAGGTAAACCAACTCAAGTCAATATCGAATCACTAAGCACAAACAACAAACTAGATATTGGAATTAGAAATTTACCATTTAGGTTTCGAGGAAACAAAACTCTACAAAAAGCAAACTTTGCAAAATCCTTGCGAAAAACCAGCGAGTCTGTAATTATTTTCTCAAATGGACCAGCTGACTCCGAAAAAGTTGCATCATCATTAGCTGACATAAATGATGATTTTGAGCCAAGTGAAAAGCTAATAGCATTCATCGAGTTTCTAAAGAGAGAAATCCATCCAGAATATTCCCTTATTCATTGCTTAAATGGAGGTGTTGGATTCCATTACGGAAAAATGCCTTCAATAGTTAGAAACGGTATAGAAAACTTGTTTAAGAATGGGGACATTCAATTCCTTTGTTGTACCAGTACTCTTTTGCAGGGAGTAAACCTTCCTGCAAAGCACATCATCATTGAAAATCCAAAATCTGGAACTCAACCGATGTCAAGGGCCGACTTTCAAAACTTATCAGGTAGAGCAGGAAGGTTGTTAAAGGAGTTTCACGGAAATATTTGGTGTATACGCCCTGGAGAGTGGGATGAAAAAAACTACGAAGGAGACAGGCTACAAGAGATTACTGCTGCAATAGACAAGGTTATGATTGATGGAGGGGTAGAAATCCGCTCCCTCATTGAAGAGTCCCTTATTAATGACAAACGAATAGATGTGGCCGAGGCAGCATTCGGGAAAATATACAATGATATCAACCAAGGAGAAGGAGAAATACTGGAGAGGTATCGAACAGAAGACAATTCTGAAGAGTTAGATAAAACCATATCAACGATAAAAGAAATAAATATATCAATCCCAAAAGAAATACTAAAAAGAAATAGCTCTGTTAGACCAGATCATCTTCAGTCTCTTTATGATTACTTGTATACAAAAAAGTCACTAGATGATCTAACTCCTGAATCTCCCTTCAAAAAAGGAGCAAAGGCAAAGCTGGATAAAATACTAGACATATTTGCCACCACCTTCAATTGGGATGCGAACCCAAACTACAGAAGATTAATTAGCCGGACAGCTCATGACTGGATGTGGGGGAAGCCATTAGGTGAACTAATATCTTCTAGAGTGTCATATGTAAAACGCAATGACAGCAAGGCTAAAACACCAATTATCATTAGAGATTTTCTTGACGTTGTCGAGTTTCAGGTTAGATTCAAATTAGTGCAATACTTTTCCGCCTACATTGATATTCTTCGACACATTTATATATGCCAAAAAGGTATTGATGCAGATCTTGAACCGTACCATATATATCTAGAATTTGGATCTTGTGACAGAACAACACTGAACATAATGGCCACAGGCCTATCTAGGTTTACAGCCTTGCATTTGTCAAAGCCCCTTTCTAACTATGGGGGGATAACTGATATTGACGATGCTTACAGGAAGATAAAAGAGTTAAATGTGAATCGCCTAAATATTCCTCACATATGTAAGCAGGAAATTCACGACCTTACAGGAAGTAGTGCATAAAAACGATGAGCAAGGCTGGTTTAACACCAGCCTTGATATCCTTCGTTTTTCTCATAAGTTAAAAAACCTTTACCATCACAATCGATATAACTTGTTTCTTGACTCATGTAAAAGTCCCATTCAAAAAGTGACACCAGCCTATCCTTCTCAATTAATATAGTTTTAATGACTAATTCAAATTACTTACTCCATAAAGCATCAACTTTCACTGAGCTGCCTCCCAACTCAGCTATCAACGCGATCTTATCCTCTTTGCTCAACTCACTCAGTTCCTGTCGTATTGGATGATAGGTTTCCTTTGGCTCACCAACACCCACAATGTCATCACTCAACAAAGAGAGTTCCTGCCGCACCTGATCCAACTGCAAGTGAGCATAGGTACCTGCGGTAATACTAAGGTCACTGTGGCCAAGCAACTTGCTGACCGCTTGCAAGCTGCCTCCCCGGACCACATTCCAGGTCGCAATGGTTCGCCGTAGGTCGTGAATGGTTACGGTGTGCTACCGGTCATCACTGCGCAGTCCGGCTCGTTTAGTTATCCGATACCAGGAGCTGGTCGTTCCAGCCCTTTCGACAATATGACCAGACTTGGGCCGTTCAGCAGGGAACACATAGCGTTCCCCAGCCTCTGCTTCTGCGCTGCGCCTTCTTAGAATCTCCATCACCGGTTCAACCAGTGGTACAGCGTGGGGCCGCTTGCCCTTCATCTTATGGGTGGGAATAAACCAGACGGCGTTGGCGTGATCTATCTCCTTCCACTCCGTCGAGAGCACGCAGCCTTTGGGCTAGCCCGCCAAAACAGGGGCATGACACTTTATAAAGACACCCTCGCTACCAGATAAATAACTCATTGATTTATCTGAATCACAAAACGGCCGCCTAACAGGCGACCGTTTTATTTCCTAGCGATGCCGCTCAAGCCGGCATCGGTGTCAGGCTGATGCCGCCACGGCCGTCGATGGTCAGCGACTGATCAAACATGCGGGTAAAACGATTGCCCTCGTGCATGATCATCATCAGTGATGCCCCTTGGGTAAAGCGGTCGATCAGGGTCAGCACTCTGCCCTTGCTGGCGTCATCGATGTTGGCCAGTGGCTCATCGAACAGGTAGGTGGCGGCGGGTTTCAGCAGGCACACCGCGATCTGGCATTTCTTCTTCTGCCCTTCTGACAACGACTCGTAGCCACTTTCCAGGCAGTCGCTCAACCCCAGCTCTTTGATGAGCGGGGCCAGCCTGGCCTCGGTGCCGTACTTGGCGCTGACGATGGACAGGGTCTTGGCCACGTTGCCTGGCAGCATGCCAAAGGGGTACAACGAGGCACTCATGGCGCTCATCTGCGGGCCATCGATGCTGCCGGTATCGGGCCGATAGAAGCCGGCCAGTAGGTTGGCAAAGGTGCTCTTACCAGCGCCGTTAGGGCCGCTGATCAGCACTCGACTGTGGGGAGCGATGGTCAGATCCGCCTGGTCTAAAATGGTGTGGTCGCCATGACCAAAACCGACCTGGTGCAAGGCAAAGCCCTTGGCCGCTGGCTGCGGCTCGCCTTTCACCTCAGCTTTTATCTCAACTTTCAGCTCGCCGCCTGTCTCAACTGCTGTTGCAATCGCGGCTTGTCCGTTTATCACGCCGATGCCAATTTCCGGCAGGGTCTCGGTCGGCAGTTGCTCGGCCTTGAAGCTTCGGTAGCGCTCCAGCAGTGCGTTCAGGGTTGCCAGTCGCGGCAGTATGGTTGAAAGCTGCTCTACCGACTGGATCACCATGGAGAAGGCCCGGGTCAGGCCAAACAGGGCGCCAATGGTAATGGCGCCGGTGATCACCTGAAACCCGGCCACCACAATCACCGACAGCTCGGCGTAGGACAAAAACACCGCGCTGAGGCTGCGATACATGCTGGCGTAGCGCACGCTCTGGTAGCTGGCTTCCAGCGGCGCCTTCAGGCCTCGGCGCACCTCCTGGGTGGCGCTGTGGTTCAGATCAAACAGCTTCACCAGTTTGAAGCTGTCGATCACCGTCGACAGCACCGATTTAAACTGCGCCTCCGACTCCTGCAGGGTGTTGGTCACCTCACCAATCTTGCCGCTGAAGCGGTTCGCCAGCAGGTACAGGGCCGGTACGATCACCACCAGCGCCAGGGTCACCTGCCAGCTGATCCAGGCGGCCACCGCCACCCCGCACAGGGCCACCACTACCCCGGTGACCAGCGACACACACAGGTCCACCAGCGACGCCAGTTGCTTGGGCTCGTCGTGCAGCCGCGCCATGTAGTAGCCCTTGCCGTTGTGATTGATGCTCTGCAGGTCGTGGCGGTAATACACCGCGGTGACCTCGGCGCTGATCTGGCGCTGCAATTGGTTCTTGAGCCGCTGCCGCAGCAGCGACGACCAGTAGATCAGGCCGCGGCCCAGGGTGGCCACCGCCGTGACCGCCGCCGCCAGTATCAGGAAGAAGCGGGTATCGCCACTGCTGATGGCGTCGATCAGGTGCTTAAGCGCCAGCGGATCCAAAATGGCGAACACCACCGCCTGCAGCACACTGACCAGCAGCAGCAGCGCCAGCTGGGAGCCACTGCCGCGCAGCAGGGCCAGTGCCGCTTTGAAGTTGTCTTTACTGATGGGCATGTCGCACTCCTTGTTTATCCGGCCAGGTCGTGCAGCCAACGGCTGGAGTTGGTAAGCAGGCGCTGCAGGAACAGGCCGACCCCGGCGGAGCCGTGGGCCAGATCCGTCGATAACCGAAAGCCGCCACGGCCAAAGTAAACCTTGCCCTCGGGGCGACTGACGCTGAACAGCACAATGCTGTCGGCTATCTGGCAGGCGGCGCGATGGTACTGGTCGTCACCGGTGGCCCGGTGAATGTCCAGCAGCAGCTCCCCCAACCCGGCCAGGCCGTTAAAACTACCCTGGGCGGCGGAGTAGCGAGAGAAGCTGGTGACCGCCAGTGAGGTCAGCACCTGCCGGTAATGGGCCTCGCCGGTGTGCTCGTAGAAACGGGCAATCACCGCGCCGACGCCGCCGGAGCCGTACTCCCAGTACGGCAACAGCTGGGTGCTGTCGGCGGTTTCGCCCCAGCGGTAGCTGCCGTCGTCCTGGCGGCCGACCTCGATGTCGTAGGCCAGCGACGCGGTGGCCAGCGCCAGTACCTCGGCATCCTCATTGACCTTGTGCAGTTGCAGCAGGAACAGGGCGATGCCAGCACTGCCGTGCACCAGCCCCACCGCGTCTCGCTCTTTGGTCTGGGGATAACGCACGCCCACCGGCATGGCAATGGCCCGCTGCGCCAGCGTCTCGGCAATGGCTTCGGCCTGATGCAGGTAGTTGTCGATGCCGGTGCGTTGGTGCAATGCCAGCGCCATAAAGCCCACCCCGGCCAGGCCATAGCCAAAGTCATTTCGTTCGCTCAGCAGCGGTGAGGCAAAGGCCCGGGCGGCGTGTCGCTCCGCCTCGGCGACTCGCCCCAGCGCCAGTTCGGCCATGGCCATGCCGGCACTGCCAATCAGCAGCCCGGGAAGGGAACCACCGTCATCGGCGGCGTCAATTTTGTCCAGCAGATGCTGAGGCACCGCCAGCCCCTGGCGGGCCAGCAGCAGCGCCGGGCCATAGTAGCCGTAGGCCAGCGCCTTAGGGGTCAAGTCGAAGGCGTGGTAATCGATGGGCACAAAGTCACTGTGCTCGCCCCGCTGCACCCCGGAGGCGATGAAACGACTTACCTGGTGCAGATGCGCCGACAACTGCTCACGGCTGTGGCGGGGCGGCGTATTCGGCAGCCGGGTAAAGGGCTCGGCCTCTTTGGCGGCCCGAACCGGGTTGAAGCTGGCTTCCAGCTTTAGGGTCAATGCCAGCGCCTTTTTCGGCTGGCCCTTAGCCAGGGTGTCAATCACCTCGGCAATGCGACCGTCGAGGCGACAATCGGCCACCAGTTGCGGCAGCAGTTCGGTGCGCAGCCGCCGCTCCACATCGAACTGGTTCTGCACCGGCAGCATCATGCTGTAGAGCACCATCGCCAGGGCGTACCAGTCGCCCTGATAGGTGCTGCCGTCACGCACCAGGGCGTCGAAATCGGAAAAACCGGGGGTGGTGAGCACCGGCACCTTGTCGCGGCCCACTTCGGCCTCGCCGCCACGCTGGCGATAGGCGCCATCAAAGTCGATAAAGCGGATGCGCTGATGCTCGGCGTCTACCATGATGTTGTTGGGGGAGATGTCCGCCAGCACCACCCCACGGCGATGCGCGGCCAGTACCGCCTCGATGCAGCCCTTGGCCACCCAGGCGAAACAGCCCTTGAAGCGCTCGGCCGACTCCGGTGCATCGGTAAAGGGCACCAGGGTGCACTCGCCGCTGGCACGAAACTTTCGCAGCGGAATGCCAGCCACAAACTCCTCCACCAGGAAGGAGTGTTCCCATTCCACAAAGAAATCCACCGGCTGCGGGTAGGCGTCGCAGCCCTGCATCAGCTCCAGGGTGCGGTATTCATTTTTCAGCACCTGGTCGGCGTAGACCCGGGTTTTGCTCAGCGACTGAAAGTTGATGTGAGGGCGGGCCTCTTTCACCACCACCACATTGCCGGTACGCAGATCCTTGGCCTTGTAGACACCGCCACTGTTGGAGAACGCCAGCGCCTCGATTACCTGATAGCGCTGATTCAGCGGCGCGATCTCCTCCGACGGCGTGTGCTGATCCGCAAACGGCTCCGGCACCCAATCTGGCAGTTGATAGAAGGCGCTGCGCTGGTCTTCCACCAACTCGCCGGTGGGGGTTTCGATGCAGGCGGTGGTGGTGCCATCGGCACTCTGGCGCGATTTCAGCAGGAAGCCGCCGTAGCGGTAATGCACCACCTTGCTGTCCAGGTAGCGTTTGTCCGACAGAATGTAGGGGCCGACGCTGTCTTTATGGGCCAGATACAGGTCGTGGATCAGCGCCTTAAAGCAGTCGGTGGTCACCGGATACAGGGTCAGCAGTTTGCCGCCGCCGCTGCGGCCGGTGGACTTGGAGGTCATGTTGATGGCCAGGTCGTTGCGGCACACCACCTTGAACGAGGTGTTGTGTTTAACGCAGCAGGCCAGGGTTTTGCGAATTACCTCCAGCGACTGCTCGGCAATGGCCGATACGTGGATCTTAAACCCCTGCAGCGGCAGCTGTTGCCCGGCCGGGGCCGCCGCCAGCCAGATGCTTTTGCGGCTGCGGGTCCAGGAGGCAGGAATGGCCGACTCCAGCAACTGCTGAAACTCGGCGTCCGGGGACAACTCGGCCGGCAGGGTGAAATAACTGCGGTCGCCAAAGGTATAAAGATTGTCAGCCATTACAAAGTTCCCTTTTGTAAATAAAGACAGAAAAAGAAGAAAGAGAATAAACAGATATAAAAATGAACATCACCAGTAGCCATTGCCAATATCAATATTCACAACGCCTACCGGTGACCGTCCACTGCCTATTCAGAACACAACATCATGCGCTGAATATATTGGCCTGAATACGAGGGAGATCAGGCCGGCAATTCCAGATTACTTCAACTGCTGTTCGTTGTTGCAGTTCACGCTGAAAGTACTCCAGTCCATCAATTCGGCATCGGAGTCTACGGCCAGGGTTTGCAGGTTCAATACGTTATGCATGATCAAATTCCTTTTTTAACAGTGCAATTATTTAAGTTGAACTTCGTTGTTACAGTTAACGCTGAAGGTGCTCCAATCCATCAGTTCGGCATCGGAGTCTACGGCCAGGGTTTGCAGGTTCAATACGTTATGCATGATCAAATTCCTTTTTTAACAGTGCAATTATTTAAGTTGAACTTCGTTGTTACAGTTAACGCTGAAGGTGCTCCAATCCATCAGTTCGGCATCGGAGTCTACGGCCAGGGTTTGCAGGTTCAGTACGTTGTGCATAATCAAAATCCTTTTTGAAATCGTGGGTTAGCGAATCTGTTGTTCGTTGTTGCAGTTAACGCTGAAGGTGCTCCAGTCCATCACATCGGCATCGGAGTCTACCGCCAGGGCTTGCAGGCTAAGTACATGTTGCATGGTCAAATTCCTTTTAGTGAGTGCTTACTTCAGCTGCTGTTCGTTGTTGCAGTTCACACTGAAAGTGCTCCACTCCATCAGCTCGGCATCGGAGTCTACGGCCAGGGATTGCAGGTTCAATACGTTATGCATGGTCAAAGTCCTTTTTAATTGAATGATTACTTAAGCTGTTGTTCGTTGTTGCAGTTAACGCTGAAGGTGCTCCATTCCATCAGTTCAGCATCGGAGTCTACCACCAGAGTTTGCAAGCCGAGTACGTAATTCATTATGAATTCCTTAATCTTATTTAATGAGTCTGGAACACCGTTATTGGTTGTTGCCAGAAGACGAGATAAATCCTAGCCAAGATTAAAAAGTTCAATAACCGTCATATCTGACAGGGTGATTCCTTTATTGGCCCAAACCCGTCAGATCTGACAGCCATAAAAAAAGCACAGCCCTTGAGCTGTGCTTTTTTGCTGCCGTGATTAGAGCGCTCAGATCACCCAGTGACTGTCGCCATTCACGTATTCGGCCACCTGCAGAGTCTCGCCACTCATGGTTCCCAGCAGCGCCGCTTCGTACACCGCAGCGGTAAGCGACGCCGGTACGCAGTTGCTGGTGTCCATGCCCATCATCGCCATGGTTTCGGTCACAAATGACGGCGACACCACGTTCACCCGCAGGTCGGTCACTTCCACCGCCACCGCTTTAACAAAACTCTCCAGCGCCCCATTGGCCATGGCCACCGAGGCGCAGCCCTGCACCGGCTCCCGGGCGGCAAAGCCCGACGTCAGGGTGATGGAGCCGCCGCGGCACACCGCCTGGCGGCCGATGCGCAGCAGGTTGACCTGCCCCATCAACTTGTTGTTCAGAGTCTGGTGATAATCCGCTTCGGTCAGATGCTCAAATGGCCCAAAGCTGGTGACACCAGCGGCGCAGATAATGGCATCCACCTCACCGGCGGCATCAATCATGGTGCGAATGCTGTCGCTGTCGGTGAGATCAAAACGCAGATCGCCATGACTGTAGCCGGCGGTAATGATCTGATGATCGCCAGACAGGCGCTTGAGAATGGCACTGCCAATGGTGCCCGATGCGCCGGCAAGAAGAATTCTCATGAGTGGCGTTGCTCCTTCACTGTGCTAGTGACTGTTTCACCAGGTCCATTTATCTGATTCACACCGGCAGGGTATGGCCGGGATAACCAGTATAGGGCGACAGTTTACTAAGAGCATTGATTCTAAGACAAAAAAAAGAGCCACACCTCTATCAAAGAGTGTGACTCGGGCAGTGATTTGGTCACTTAAAGAGTGTAATCCGCATTCAATTACACACAGGCATGATGAAAAAGCATAACTCCAACAACTTACAAGAAGTTTGGTGCATCCAAAGTCTCACCAGACATCTCGCCGGATACCGCGGCCTCGTACGCCTTGGCCGTGTCTGCGGCCGAGATGCCTGAGCTGGTATCCATGCCCATCATAGCCATGGTTTCCTTAACGAATGCTGGCGCCACCGCATTAACCCGCAATCCGTTCAGCTCCAGTGCAGCTGCTTTGACAAAACTCTCCAGGGCGCCGTTGACCATGGACACCGACGCACTGCCTGGCATGGGCTGGCGCGACAGGATACCGGAAGTCAGGGTGATGGAACCGCCGTCGTTGATGTAATCGCTACCCAGGCGCACCAGGTTCACCTGCCCCATCAGCTTGTTGTTCAGTGCCAGTTGGTAGTCGTCGTCACTCTGCTGTGCCAGCGGCCCAAACGCCGCCAATCCGGCGGTGGAGATCACCGCGTCCACCTTACCCACCTGCTCGAACAGGGCCTTGATGGACTCTGGGCTGCCCAGATCCACCTGCACATCGCCGTCACGGAAACCGGCTGCGATGACTTGATGTTGACCGCTCAGGCGCTCTGCGACGGCCTTGCCAATGGTTCCGGTTGCGCCAATCAATAGTACTTTCATGGGTGTCTCCAAATTCGTTGTTTGCTTAAGTTGGAGAAAGTGTAGCCACCGGCTTAGAATAGAAAAATAACCTGAAATCGAAATTACTTTTCTCATGGAAAGAAAAATAGATCTGCTTAAGGCGATGCGCACCTTCGTGGTGGTGGTGAACAAGCTCAGCTTCAGTGCCGCCGCCCGCGAGCTCAATATCGTGGTATCGGCGGTCAGCCGCCAGGTGTCGGATCTGGAAAAGCATTTCGACTGCATCTTGCTGTACCGCACCACCCGCGCCATGAAGCTGACTCCGGAAGGCCAGCACTACCTGGACGAGTTCAAGGCGGTGCTGGAGCGGCTGGACAACCTGGAGCTGTCGGCGGCCCAGCGCCAGCACAAGATAGGCGGGCGACTGCGGATCACCTCGGCGTTCAACATTGACCAACTGGGGATTCAGCATGTGGTGGCCGACTTTCTGCGCCAGTACCCGGATGTACAGTTGTCGTGGGTACTGGTAAACCGCTACGTCAATCTCATCGAAGAGGGGTTCGATCTGGCCCTGAGGGTGGGCGAGCTCAGCGATTCCGGCTTTATCGCCCGTCACTACCTCAGCATGAAAATTCTGATGGTGGCCAGCCCCGACTATCTGGCCGCGCACGGTACCCCTGAACACCCCAAGGCGCTGTCGGAGCACCGCTGGCTGGTGGACTCCTCCAACCGCCAACCCGGGCGGGTGCGCTACCAGGAAAACGGTAAACAACACCAACTCAGCGTCAACGGTCATGTCGACGTAAACCAGGGCACCCTGCTCGCCGACTTCGCGGCGGCCGGGCTGGGCATCGCCCAGTTGCCGGAGTTCATGCTCAGCCACCATCTGCAGCAGGGCAAATTGGTGCCCATCCTTGAGGAATACCAGTTGCCCGCGCTGGATGTGTCACTGGTGTACCCGGCCAGCAAGCTCACCGATCCGACCCTGCGTGCCTTCATCGACCACCTGCTGGCGCACAAACATCTCAGCACTGAGTAAAATTTCTGCAATCAAATCAAAAGGGTTTTCAACCTTCAGCAAACCCCGCTAGAATGCTTAGCGGTTTCCTCCCTATAGCTCAACAGGATAGAGCAGTCGCCTCCTAAGCGATCGATCGGGGTTCGAGTCCCTGTGGGGAGGCCATATCCTCCTGTTATTCCTTAAGCTCATCAAAACGCTCAACAAATTTTCGCAAAATTACACTCGCGATCACCTTTATCTCGCCAACATTCTGAATAATACTTACTGTCCTTCTATGTCAGGACGACACAGCAGTTGCAGTAAGGAAACACAGCATGATTTTGAAAGAGCGGGACGCTACCCACCAGGATCACCTCAACAAGCAGCGCCAGTTTGGCGCCAAGCAGGAACAAGAGGTGGCTTTCTACCTTAAGCGCGAGTTTGCCAACAACCCGGACGTTCTGATCTTCAACGACCTTCGCTTCTCCCACCAAGGCGAGTACTCACAGATCGATCATCTGGTGATCCACCGACTTGGTTTTATTCTGATCGAATCTAAAAGCATCTATGGTCAGGTACGGGTAAACAACGACGGCGAATGGTCGCGCAGCTACCAGGGTAATTGGCAAGGCTTAAAATCCCCGCTGCAGCAGATGGAACTTCAAGAGTTGGGGCTTAAACGCCTGCTCACAGATAACGCCGACAAGATGCTGATAAAGATCCTTGGTTTGCAAACCTATTTCGGAGGCAGACAGTGGGACAAACTCTGCGCAATCTCAAGCGCCACCATGCTTCAGCGAGAAAGCATGCCCAAGGCCATCAGCAACTGCGTGGTCAAAAACGAGTTCCTGGGTAAGAAGCTCAAAGAGCTCTGCGACTACTCTGTTCTGACAGGCTTAATCAAAACCAAACCCGTTTTCTCCAAAAAGGAGATGAAGGCCATCAGCGACTTCCTGCTGTCCATTCATGAGCCGTTAACGCAGACTGGTGAAACAGACGCTGACACTCCCCCAGAAAATAGCGACTCAGCTGTCAGCGAGCCAACGCCCGAATACGAAGCTTCCCCCCAAGAGCAAAAAGTGCCGACAGTGGAGCGGACTGAACCCAATCAAAGCCACTCCCTCTCCGAAGGCATTGCCTGTAAGAAGTGCGGTGAACGCGACAACCTAACTGGCGCCTGGGGCAAATATGGCTACTACGTTTCCTGCCAGAGTTGCACCACCAACACCTCAATGAAAGGCCCCTGCCCGGCCTGCAACAGCCAGGACAATAGAATCCGAAAGCGCGGTAATTTGTTTACCCGGCACTGCAATGGATGTGGGGCAGAGAGTACAGTGTTTGTAGAGAGAGCTTCAGCTTAGAAACTGATGAAATAGAATTGCACCAGCTTACGTCTTTTGACGCGGTGGCTCGATCCTAGCCACCGCATCCGTTAACTGGATTACATCAATATTTTCCGAGAGATTAACCGGTTAGTCCCACCTGTTGCATTAGAGAATCTGCACGTCAAGATCCGCCAATTGCTCTAACAGTGAATTGGGTACCGATTTGATGGTGACCGTCCCTGTGCCCGAAAACTGGATGTAATAGTTGTCATCACCGCCAAAACGGCAACGACCAAAGCAATCTCGACCACCAGCAAGGGTTAGCTTGCCGTGGTAATCACCGGCGCTGACTTTCACCACCACAGGTTGCTTAAGAAGTTCTCGGTACAATTGCTCACTGTAGTCGCGCTTTTTTCGTTCACCGCTGTTGGCATACTTTTCTACCTTGACCGCCCAGGCACTGCGTTTCTGGCCAAATCGACCTTCCTGCTGCTGTTGGTACACAAAGCGCCCTCGATTATAGGTATGAAAATCACGATTAAGCCCATCAAGGATCGGCTGATGGGCCATCGTCCAACTGATCGGCACCAACAGATCCGAATGGCGGTCATCAGCGGGTCGAATCTCTACCTCACCGACGGTCAGTTGCGTCTTATCTTTGATGGTACCCAGTACTTGATGCTGAAGTGATTCCGTTGCCTGCTGCCACTGAGTCTGTCCCTTTCCGGTCATTGCCTGCCAATCAATGGCTTTGCCATGCTTCGACAGTTCGACTCGGCGAATCTCCTTACCTTTATGGCGCAGCACCAAACTCAAAGTCAGCTCAGCGCCCGCACTAAATTGATTCAGGTTTAACCCAGTCACTGCAATCGGATTAGCTTCCTTGTAGTTGAGCAACGGCATGCGCTGCCCGAGGTGGGTGGTCAGAACCGTAAACTGATCGTCACCTTTGTTTTTGCAGTCACTAAAGCAGTCTTGTCCCAGTGCCAACAACACCTGAGCTTGCTGACCACCAAAGCTGGCCTCCAATGCCAGTTGGTGCTTCACCAACCACTGAAAGAGATCCGCTGAATAGGGGTGTCTCTGGTGCTCACCCTGGTTCCAGATACGACGAATGCCAAAGCCATTAGGCTTGCCTTGACGACGCTTGGGCTTAATCACATCCTTAAGGGCGATGCGGCGGTTTTTGTAATCATGAAAGTGTTTATTGGCAACCTTGAGTAACGGTGCCGGATCCAACTGCCACGTAAACGGCACCAGCAGCGTAAACTTGCCATCTGGCGTCGGCATCACCGACAACTTGCCTTGGGTAACGTGCGCTGGCTGCATCATGGCAAACAACATCTGCTCGCGCAGTTCGGCTTTGGCTGAGTCCACTTCACCCTGAGCCTGTTTGGCTTTGTCTGCCAAGCTGCCTTTAGGCAACGCAACCTTGGTCGCGTTATTCGTCGACTTGCTAGCCGCCGGTTTAACCTGTTCCCGCTGATCCCGCTCGGCTTTTTTAGACGCATTGAGTGCCTGAACCGCCTCCAAAGAGCGGCGGGCCTGTTTTCGCTGCTCTTTTTTGTAGTCTTCATAAGCGGCATTGCCAACAACCAGCCCCATAGCGACCAGTAGCACGACCAAAATGGCTTTGCTGACTTTACTGGGTTTGGGCGAATCCCAATTTTGGCCATCACCTTGATGCGGTTTCGCGGTATGCAGAGTATTGGCTTGTGCTTGGCTCTTCGCCTCGGCAATCTGCTCAAGTTGTGCCACTACGTGATCGCAGCGGCGAACAAACTCCTGCTGATCGTCAATTTCAAAGCCCTCTTCGTGAACCGCTTTGTTGCGCACCGTAGCAATCCAGCGGATCTGGCGTACCAATAGTTTCGGCAATTGAGCTTCACAACTGCTGAGCTTTTCATGAAGGCCTCGCCCTTCGGCACCCAGCTCACTGACTAATTTGGACTCAATCCGTTTCGATTGCTGAACGGCAACTTCAATACTTCCCACAAATACCCTTTAAACCTTTTCTAATTAAAATTCTTGCCTGGATTTACCAGTCATTATCAAAACTGGAACCACCACCAAAACTGTCATCAAAGCCGCTGCTGATATCTGAATCGAAACCGATGCCCGAACTCAGCCCCGTGTCTGAAAAGCCGTAAGCATTGCCGCCAACATCCAATCCGCCAATCCCGTCCATCATCGGTAAACCGGAAGCTGGATTGATATCCATGTGGT
The DNA here is from genome assembly GCF_000425405.1 of Ferrimonas kyonanensis DSM 18153. GTDB lineage: Bacteria > Pseudomonadota > Gammaproteobacteria > Enterobacterales > Shewanellaceae > Ferrimonas > Ferrimonas kyonanensis. The sequence continues at coordinate 75,903 of NZ_AUDJ01000028.1, forward strand.
TAACGTCAGAAAGCAAAGACGTTGAGCTGCACCCCATTGGCTCCTCATCGAAGAGACCGTGTGAGGCACTATCAGCCTCTATCGACGACTCATTAGCGCTAAATAACGGCGCTTCGAACAACGTTAGTCGCTGCGGTTCAGAGTCAGGCGTAACCAAAGACTCAAACAGATCATTGCCCTCATGAATTAAGGCTCGCTCCGGACTTGGCTGGCTTTGGACGTCTGGCTCGGAAAAGGCGGGATCAATCTCAAAAGGATCCGAGTTCACTGGAGGACAACTAACCTGCTCCTCGTAAGGCATTGGCTCAACAGGTTTGGGCTTGGCTTGGCCAAACCACCGAGTTAAAAAAGACAACAGAACTGAGGATCCTATCCAACAAAACTGAGGTTGATTTTAACAGATTCACTCCAAATTCTTCAGGTAAAAAAGGCAGTTAAGTCTTACAAATGAGCTAAGGTCAGTAACAGATTTCCCAACCTCCTCAGTCAGACTGTAGAGCATCAACGATGCTTGTCCGGCTCAATGTCAATCAAGTTGACCGGTTAAGGCTCCTCTATTTTTCCTAAGCTAACTGCGATGTCCTGCGATGGCTTTCTCCTCTGAACGGTATCGGCTTGCCCAATTACCACCCGCATCGACGTTGGCAATGCCAAGGTGCTCATTCGCAACCATACTTACTCCGTGGCTGTCATTGCCTGTGCCGCAGAGGTAGGCTTCAACCAAGGGGGAGACAATGAAGCACCTGTTGCTGACCCTGGGTCTGTCCTATCTGGTGATGTGCCTTGGGCTGTTTTTGGCCCAGCGCCGCTTTCTGTATTTCCCCACCCCGCCGCTGCCGCTCAGCGGGGCTCAGGCAGTGAGCTTCAGCCACGGCGACCTCACCTTAAGGGGATGGGTGACTCATCCGGGGCAAGACAACGCCCTGCTCTACTTTGGTGGCAACGGCGAGCAGGTCGAGCAAAACCTATCCCAATTCCGCCGCTGGTTCCCGGACCACAGCGTCTACCTGATCCCCTACCGTGGCTACGGCAACAGCGACGGCAGCCCCACCGAGCAGGGGCTGTATGCCGATGCCCTATTTCTGTTCGACCGGCTGCAACAGCAACACCAGAGGGTGGCGGTGATGGGTCGCAGCCTCGGGGCTGTGGTCGCAGTGCAGGTGGCCGCCCAGCGGCCGGTAGAGCGTGCGGTGCTGATCACCCCGTTTGACAGTGCCCTGGCGCTGGCCCGTTCCCACTACTGGATGTTTCCCGTCGCCCTGCTGATGCGGGATCGCTACGACGCCGCCGCACTGGCACCAAAGATCTCCGCTCCCAGCTACGTGATCATCGCCGGAGACGACGAGGTGGTGCCGCGGGTGCGCACTCAAGCATTGATGGCAGCGCTGAAGCCGAGCCTGCGCTGGAGCCGGGTGATAGAAGGGGCAGGCCACAATACCCTGTCGATGCTGCCCGAATACGACCAGGCACTGAGAGACAGCATGGCGGAGAGAGAGCCAGGCTCCTCTTCGGCCTCAGGCCAATAACACCGCCTTATCCCGAAGAGGCAACAGCAGGAGACGTACATGTTCTACCGACTGGCTGCAGACGCCGTACTGGTGATACACCTGCTGTTTATCCTGTTCGCCCTGTTCGGCGGACTGCTGCTGCTGTGGCGGGGCTGGTTGATCGCCCTGCACCTGCCCACCGCCATCTGGGCCACAGTGGTTGGCTTTCTGGGCTGGGTATGCCCGCTGACGCCGCTGGAAAACCAGCTGAGAGCAGCCTCAGGCGAGCAGGGTTACGACGGCGGCTTCATCGAGCACTACCTGCTGCCGTTGATCTACCCGGCTAACCTCACCCTTAACATGCAGCTGTTTTTCGGCATCACCGCCCTGAGCATCAACCTAGCGATCTACTCACTGGTGCTGTACCTGCGCAGCCGACAGAAAGGTAAGCCGTGAAGGCGATGCCGTATCGCATCAATTATCGGGCTCGGTAAACCCCAGTGGCAGCATCGGCCGACGGTCGACCGTCAGAGAAAAGATGTCCGGCCGGTGATAATGGCCGCTGACGTCCAGGGATTTGCGGGCTTCGGCCGCCGCCTCGGTATTGATGCGGGCATAGAGTAGGGTTTTCTCATTCAGCACCGGCCCCGCTGCCACGGTCCCCGATGGCTGAACCACCACGGCGCCACCCGCATTGATCCACTCATCGTCTTTGAACAGTTGCTCGCGGCCGGGAAAGTCATGTGGCAAATCGCTGCCCTCCATCGCCGTGGCGGTACTGAGAACCCAGCAACCGCCTTCTCGGGCGATGTGACGCATCGAGGCCAGCCAGGCCTCACCGCAATCCCAGGTGGGCGCCACATACAGGTCGATATTCTGGGCATAGAGAGAAAAACGGGCCAATGGCATGTAACTCTCCCAGCAGATCAGGCAACCGATGCGGCCCACCGCGGTCTCCACCACTCGCAGGCCGCTGGCATCACCGCCCCCCCAGACCATCCGCTCCGGGTTGGTCGGCATCAGTTTTCGGTGGCGATTGACGATGCGGCCATCGGCATCGATCACCACCACGGTATTAAACAGCGTGCTGCCACTGTAGTCGCTGTCCACCTCATTCAAGCCCATCACCACCACCATCTGATGGCTGGCGGCGGCATCACAGAGAGGATCGAGTGCGCCTGCATTGATGTCTACGGCATTTTGACGAAGGCGGCTGTGGATCTCATTGCCCAGCGCCATGTCGCCTCCGGGCCGAAGCCGCCACACCCAGGTCGGGTATCCCGGCAGATAGGCTTCGGGAAACACCAATAACCTGGCGCCATTCTCCGCCGCCTCCTCGATGATGGTAATAGCACGCTGCAATGACTCCGCAAGATCGAGCACAGCCGGCGGTTTCTGGCTAATGGCGATGGTAATGTCCATGTCGATTCTCTGCCATAACAGGGGGAGTCTTTAACCCTAGTCCATCGCCCACCAGACGCAAAAATGCACGCCCGCCGTTAAGGGCATTGGCAGAAAACAGGACGCCTAACCACCTCGGCAGTGGTCGTTTTTCCTGCTTTGCAGGACCACGTTTTGAACTGGACTGGACTGGACTGGACTGGACTGCAAAGGCGATAACGCTATCCGACTGATTTTATAAGACAATAAACGGCAAGAGGAATATCGACTATTCTCAATATCGCTCACAACAACAGAGGGATGTTCAGATGTCTGATTCACTGTATGTGCGGTTAGGTGGTAGCGAAGGCATTACCCAAATAGCCAGTGATTTGGTTGATATCCATTTGGCAAACCCGAGTATCTCTCCGAGGTATGCCAACAGTGATGTCTCGGCGCTAAAAAATGGTGCGGCAACCTTTTTTATCGCAGGAACCGGCGGCCCCAATGTTTACAAGGGCAAAGACATGGTCGCCACTCACAAAGGCATGAACATCAGTGGCGATGAGTTCTTAGCCGTGTTAGATGATGCGCTGCAGGCGCTGCAAAAGAACGACATCGGCCGCAGGGAGCAGGAGGAGGTGCTGTTCGTGTTGTATAGCATGAAGCCGGAGATTGTGCGGATATAGCCCAGTGCAAAGCGTCGCACCGAGCTTTGGAATTAGCACACTTGAGTGACACCGCCCCCGTTCGATTGCGGTGTCACTAAACCACCGTCTGAGCACTACATCGCATTCATCCTCACAGTCCCCCCAGCATCACGCCTCGACGTCATCCCACTGCCTCTCACGTTGCAGTTGCTGTTCGGGTTCGGTGACTTGTTCCTGATAGCGGCTCTGCCAGCGGCCTAAAATCCAGCTTTCCAGCTCTTGGCGACGCTGCATCAGGGTTTCTGGCGTCCAGTCGGAGTACTGAGCCAGCTTGCGCTCCTGCTTAATGCAGGAGTCGCTGTAACTGGGGCTGACGCCGGGCGCGCCCTTCTTGCGCTGAAACTCGAAATTGGAGTAGCTGGCGTTGTCTTTGGTTAGCACCAGATTACCCAGATCGTGCTGGTACGTCGCCCTACTGTCCTGATCCCACACCGCCAGCCAATGGGAGCCCTCGGCCGGGTTCTGCGGCAGAATGTGTTCAAGAGTAGAGTCGCGTGCCAGCTCCTCCCAGGTGATTTTAGGTATACTGCCCTTGCCCTCTTTGTCCATCAGGTGCTGTTCGTACTCAAACAGAGTGTATTTCAACAACCGGCGCCAGTGATACCACTTGCCCGGCTGCGCCAGTTGCGCGACGAAGGCACTGTCGCTGGCGTAGTAGCGAATCAGGTCATGAATGTTGGCAACGATGGCCTCAAGTTGCACCTCGTCCTGATTGAACAGCTCGTGGCCCCAGCGATACAGGGTGGAACTGCCGGAGTTGCTGCGCCGGCCCTCAAACAGGAACACCCGGTAGGCGTAACACTCCAGTGCCTGCAACAGCTCAATGTACTGAGCTTCCGAGAAAGTGCCCGCCAGCCAACGGCTTCGGGCGGCCACCAGCAGCGGCAGAAAGTTGGCAATGTTGCCGCTGTTGTTGATGCGCTGCAGCCAGGCCAACTCCGCCGGCGAGTCGGTGTTATCCGCACTGGGGCTGACGATGCTCTGGTAGTGGCGGGCCACCTCCGGCAGGCCTTTGACAAAGGTCAGCAGGAACGCCTTGGTTTGTGCCTTGGTCTTACCGGCGCCAGCTTGGCCATCCACAGCAAAGTTACGCAGCGGCAGGTACTGCGGCTGTTTAAAGCCCTCGTAGCCTTTCCAGTTCTTCGGCAAATGATGGCAATACAGGGTCCAGGCCAGCCGCAGGCATTGAGACTCGTTGCCACTGGAGTCGCCGACAAACCCGTAGGTGTCGCGCCAGGCCAGGTTGACCCGGGCGGTTAACTCCTCCCGCTCGTCGGCGGCGCCGTTACGGGCAATCCAGTGCATCAGGTAGTTCTTCAACAGCTCCAGCACCGATAACTCCTTGCCTCGGGAGTTCATCAACTCAAAGGTCATGCCGATTTCGCACTCCTCCTCGATGGTGTAGGAGGTAAACACTAACTTACCGGTTATCGCCTCAAACAACTGAGTCAGGTAGTGGGTGCCCTTATCGGCGTCGGCCAGCAAGGTGTCTACGTGCCCCTGAAAGTAATCGGTGGCCTCGCACAGCCGCCGTTGATGAGGGGTAACCGGGGCTTTCAGGGGGCGGCCCTCAGACAGCAACCGATGAAACAGCTCGCTGGTGTCGTTGTTAAGGGTGAGTTTGCAGCGCAGGCCGTCATAGAGGAAATCGGCAATGTCGCGCTCGTACTCGGTTCTTCCGGCTTTGATCAGGGTGCGAATCAACACCGACAGGTACAGACAGGTGGTGGTCAGGCGCTGCTGGCCATCCACCACATCCACCAACTTTGCCGGCCGTCGGCCGTAAGTGGCGCTGTCGTTGTTGGCCTGATAGGTCACCACGGTGCCGGTGTAATGAAAGTGAATGTTGTCATCGGTCACCAGTGCATCCAGATCCTCCACGAAATCACGCCACTGCTTTTTCTCCCAGGCGTAGCCACGCTGGTAGTCGGGAATGGTAAACAGGGTGCTGGAGAACAGATCGGAGAGCGATTGCTTATTCATGGGTGGCGTACCTGGGTGATGTTGGGTCAGATTGTTGACGAATCGGGCCAGCCAGGGACTTACCACCAACATTTTTGATTACACTTCAATTGGTTAGCCAGCCGGCGGCAACCGACATCATGCCGTAAAAACCCGGATTGGTCGACAACCGAACCACCAGTGAGTGCGCCAGCTAACACACCATTGCCACGATGCCAGCAATCAAAGTATCGGCCTCACCAAAAAGGGAGCATGTGCTCCCTTCGATTGGCGTGGCGTTAGATCAACTGCCAATGAAAATCAGTCACTCACCGGCAGGTCTTTTCCTGGCTCTCGCCCACCATCATTAACGGTCACTGGCGGCGTAGGGCAACCATGATCGGGAGACTCCTGCTCACCGTGGCGCTTGTTGAGCTCATCTTCCTCAATCTTACGTTTCTTGCGTCGTTCACTTTCCGATACTCGAGTTATGGTCATAATGCACTCCACTTCCATTCCATTGTCTGTAGTAACCATGACTCCTTCAGCATACTCCGGCCGGTTTATTCCTCCCTCGCCGAGATCAAAAAAGTACCGAATACTCGACGCCAACTCCCGCTGTTCATGGGCCTGGATTCAGTAAGACTCTGCGCTCTAGTTACACCACTGGCTTTCACAGGGAACGCCGTCGCCGTCACCATCGGTGAGCTGGTTCGGACAATGATTCAGATAGAAAGTCGCCTCAGCGCAGGAGTTCATCTGCGAGCAATGCTGTTTGCCCTCGCAGCGGAAGGTATCGGTGGCCGCCTCTGGCGACGGCAACGATTGAGGTTGAGCCTCGGGCTCTGCGGGCGCTGACTGCTCTGACGGGGCGGGCGTTAATCGGGGGACAATGAACTTATCGGCGGTCCAGACGGCGCTGCCAACCGAGACCAGCGCCAGTACCAGAAACGCCGGAGACCACAAGGCGAAGCGATGCCGTGACTCCGGCCGGAACCCGGGCTCCAGTTCGGCCTCGATGCGAATGGCCCGCGGCCCTTTCGGTCCGCCGGTTTCCAGGTTAAACGTGAGCCTATCGCCAATTTGTGGCCGAATCCGCTGCTGACGAAACTCGCTGATGTGGGCGAATACCGCGGGCCCGCCTTTGTCCGGCTCGACAAAGCCATAGCCCTTGTTGTCGTTCCAGCGAACCAGTAGTCCTTGCTGTCGCACGATGCCTCCCGGTGTTGTCTTATCACCTTTACCGGGCGTACTCACCGAATCCCGGCCTTTCTATCAGTGTACGCCATCGGTGCCACAGGCCAACAGCCACGCGAGTTCAATCAATGGAGAGTGAAGAGAGGTATCACCTCAGCACGAGGCTGAAACAGCAGCGGAGCAATGCATCAGGGGCCGACGGGCCCCTGTGACTTGTGGTTACTTAAACTCAAACTTACCCTGCATGATGGCCCAGTGGCCAGGGAAGGTGCACAGGAAGGTGTAGTCACCGCCTGCACTGAGCTTATCGGTCTTGAAGGTCAAGGTGGTAGTTTCACCGCCGCCAATCACCTTTGACGCCGCGTACACTCGCTCATCGCCGGGCTTAACGTAGTTGTTATCCAGTCCGGCCGCCATGCCATCGGTGCCCACCGCCTGCACGTTGGCAGTGTCGGTAATCACCACGTTGTGGCCCATGGCCTGAGCCGGTGACTTACCGGTGTGCTTCAGGGTAATGCTGACCTCCTCACAACTGGCAGGCACGCTGATGAGCTTGGTGGAAAACTGCATCATGTCATTGGCTTCCAGGGCTACCTCGCACTCTGACGCAGTGGCACCGAAACTCAGGCTCAGCATCAAACCGGCGGCAGCCAGAATTCGTGTTGTCATGGTATTTCTCCGTGTCGTTAATGGTCTGTATTGTTATGGCTAGATAATAGAGTTACGTTTCTGGCGTACTCTTGGATGAATTGGCCCTTCCCATGCCAGGCCGTAATCACGACAGCCCGCCTTGGGTCAGCTTGGCCGGGTCGAGCAACCGGGTCAGCTCCGCCACACTCAGATCGGTGTGCTCGGCGGCCACGTCGATGATGGGGCGCCCTTGCTGGTAAGCCAGCTTGGCAATCTCGGCCGCTTTCAGGTAGCCGATAATGGGGTTTAGGGCGGTGACCAGTATCGGGTTTCGGTCCAGCGCCTGTTTCAACTTGGCTTCATTGACACTGAAGCTGGCGATGGCCTTGTCCGCTAGCAGTCGACTGGCGCTGGCCAGCAATGCGATGCTGTCCAGAAGATTGGTGGCGATCATCGGCAGCATGACGTTCAGTTCGAAGTTACCGGATTGGCCCCCAAGGGTAATGGCGGCATCGTTGCCTACCACCTGAGCGGCCACCATGGCTGCGGCTTCCGGCACCACCGGATTGACCTTACCCGGCATGATGGAGGACCCCGGCTGCAGCGCCTCCAGTTCAATCTCCCCCAACCCGGCCAAGGGCCCGGAATTCATCCATCGCAGATCATTAGCAATTTTCATCATCGAAACGGCGGTGGCCTTCAGTTGTCCCGATAGGGCCACGGCCACGTCCTGAGAGCCGATGAGGCTGAAGAAATTGGCAGCCGGCGTGAAGTTCATGCCGGTGTCCCGGTTCAGGGCCTGGCAAAACTGCTCGGCGAACTGTGGGTGGGCGTTGATGCCGGTGCCCACCGCTGTGCCACCTTGAGCCAACGTCTGCAGAGCTGGCAGCGCCTGTTGCAACCGGTCGATGTTCATCTCTATTTGGCTGGCCCAGCTCAACAGGCTCTGGCTCATGCTCACCGGCATCGCATCCATCAAATGGGTGCGACCGGTTTTTATCTGCCCCTGAAGCTGATCGGCTTTATCGACGATGGTCTGGTGCAGATGCCGCAATGCCGGCAGCAACTCCCGGGTCAATTCCAGGGCGGCACTGATGTGAATAACCGAGGGAATAACGTCGTTACTGCTCTGGCCACAGTTGATGTGATCGTTGGGGCTGACCGGCGCCCCATGAAGGATGGTCGCCAGGGTGGCAAGGACTTCGTTGGCATTCATGTTGGAGCTGGTGCCAGAGCCAGTCTGGTAGACGTCCACCGGGAAATGCTGCATCAGTCGCTCGTCAGCCAGCAGCTGTTCGCAGGCCTGAACGATGGCACTCACCATCGGCGGTGGCACCTGCGCCAACTCGCCATTGGCTTTGGCGGCGGCAGCCTTGGCGGCGATCAGGGCTCTGACAAAGGCTTCTGGCATCCTTCTGCCACTGACTGGAAAGTTATTTACCGCTCGCTGAGTCTGTGCCCCGTAGAGGGCGTGCTCAGGTACTTCCAGCTCACCCATGCTGTCTTTTTCAATGCGGGTTGCCGCCATAATACTGTCCTTATTTATGCGCACGGTCATCTTGGTAATAGTAGATGCTGAGGGCAAAGCAACGTCCGGTCACTGCCACAACCCACCAATGATAACGATTCGCATTCGCACAAAGCAATAGCCTGGGTAATTTTATTGTCGGTTCAGTAGCGCACCTCATCCGTCACTCATTGCCAACGCGAGGGCCAGCCCCACCCGTCGCTCATTGCGAACGCGAGGGCCCAGTGACTTTGACTCTGGATTTAAACAAACGAAAGACGCTGGATTCTCGCCTGCGCAAGAATGACAAAAGGCACAGACACTGGATACCCGCGTTCGCGGGCACGACGGAGGGGTGTTTAAAGTTGGTGAGGAGAACAACCAGCACTGAACTCTGCCGACACCGCAATTACTGCTCGTTTACTACTCCCCCTCCCCATAAGCACCGTCGCCCTTGCGAACGCGAGGGCCCAGTGGCTTTGACTCTAGATTTAAACCAACGAAAGACACTGGATACCCGCGTTCGCGGGCACGACGGAGGGGTGTTTAAGGTTGGTGAGAAGAACAACCAGCACCGAGCTCTGCCGACACCGCAATTACTGCTCGTTTACTACTCCCCCTCCCCATAAGCACCGTCGCCCTTGCGCACGCGAGGGCCCAGTGACTTTAACTCTCGATTTAAACCAACGAAAGACATATATGGACGCCCCTGCAACTGCAAGACTTTGATGAGGTCGGTTTGCGGACGTATATCCGGCGTCTGTTTTACCTTCTCGAGGTAGCGCCATAATGTGGTCCGAACCTGGCAGCCTACACGCTGGGACGACATTTACTGTCGGTCTTATTTCAGGCTCTTGCCAGGCCGGATTACCGTTTGTTCATCAAGGTTTGCAAACTCAGGTTACGCGGTACTCACTGCACCTCCCTGGCTTCAGGGAGCTTAACTACTTGGTTACTGCAAACGCATGGGTCAGTTCAAACTTGTTGCCGCTGACCGTCATGCTCCAGGCTATT
>NZ_AUDJ01000029.1 GCF_000425405.1 Ferrimonas kyonanensis DSM 18153
AGTTGTCGCTCCCTTCGCGGGAGCGTGGATCGAATCCTGGGCTGGAGCTATAACGGAGCCGAGTAACAACCATTCACCTAATGCGGTTTTACAACTTTTTATGCTCTGTATTTATCCCTTGGAACGCGTAGTCTCCAGATCAATAAAGTCCGTTATCAGTTCGTCGATTTCAGTAAACACATCGTCATCAGCGTCAACGTCAATATCCCAGAGGCCAGGCCAGCCACGCCTTTCCTCTTCAATTTTCAGCACCCAAACCCGATGGCCTGCACGCCGGTATTCATCAAGCCTCTGAAGCAACTCAATAAGTGCTGCTGGTGCTGGCTCGTCAACCAGAAGCCGAGTGTCGGCCAGCAGTTCCGATAAATGACGTAGGCTCTCTCGTGTCGACAACATGTGGGCTCTTCGCCTCCTAAAATCAGCAACTGTAAATCACTTAGTGATTTGATACACTGTACGGCATAATCACAAACTGGGCCAGCTCATGAATGCCACGCCGAAATACAAAATCAATCAGCTTGATGACCTACTTCTTCTTGCCAGCTATCTAACTGGCAAAAAGCAGGACCGGTATGCCTCGGACTATGTGCGGTCGCTAGGTTCGCACGATCAACTCAGCCTGCTGTCCGATCCAATTCATTATGCGGTGGAACATGGTATCACTACACTACCGAACGGTGAGCAGGTAAAGGGCATCAATACCACGGGGTCGAGGATCCACTCCTTTGGCGTCAATGGTAGCCAAAGCGCGGTTCGCAAGGCGCCTCTGTCTGTGCTGCAGGTCATAGCTGACAACATACTTGTGTATCTTAACGATGCGGGGCACAAGCGTGCCCTGCAAACTCTGACCATGCGCCGCAGCCGGGCTGGCGGCGGCCAGGGTCACTCGCTGGCCTGCTCCAAGGTTAATGCGGTGCGCTTCAGCGCCCTGCTAAAGGAGCGAAAAATCGCAGACCCAAAACTGACGGGCAATAAGCTACTGGCCCAGATGATGGATCTCCTTGAGGCATCGGGGAAGTAGCGGCCCGACAGACAGGCTAGCTGTGCAGTAATAGGCTTGGCGTAATCCCATACGCCAGCCGTCCAGGGAAGCTCCTCGACCTTTCAAAACTACCTACCTCGCAGTTGAAAAACCGTGTCTCAGCGCATCTCCAAAGTCTTGCCTTCTGATATTGGCGTGTGTCATTACGCTAAATATACGCTTGATGCGTATGGTGTTTGCGCTAATGATTACTCCATCTGAAGAGTGGGCCCCTCATCAGTAAGTGCGCAGACTGTTGCGCTTCACTTAACCGAACCTTGCATGAGCAGGTAAGGATGCACTATGGCTAAATCAGCACCGCCGAATGGCCCGTCAAAGACCGGTCGCCCCTCTGGCAAAGGCCGAGGCAACAACAAGCCGTCTAAGTAACAGACGCACAGCATGATATTGACCCAAGGGGGAGTCCGTTCCCCCCTTTTATTGAGACGTATTGAAGATGGAATTTACCCCTCACACAGACCGCAGCCAAGAACGCAAAGTAGACCGCACACGCACCAGCCTGGTGATTAACCATGTAAGAAACTTTGGCATCACCAATGCAAAAATCGCCGAGATGATCGGCGTCAGAGAGTCTCGGATATCAGAGGGCGCCCGGCCGTCCGACGGCGATAAGAAGGGCTGGCAGCTGACAGAGGCGGAGTGCAACTATCTGACCGCCGAATTCGGCGAGCCCTTGCGCGAGCCAGGCGAGCTCATAGAGGCGCAGGTGGTCAGCATGACCGGCAATAGCGCCTATGAACTCACTGCAGCCATCCTTGGCTGGAACTTCCGAGACCGGCAGGTCATCGTTCCGGCTTTGCTGGGCGAGTGGGAATACAAAACAGAGACGACAAAAATTTTGGAGGCCTCATTTAGAGAGCCCCATTCGTTTGAGCAGTGGTATCACGGTGAGGAGTTAATGAAGTGGCTAACGACCTATCTGCCACTGGACAAAGCGCCGGCGGATTTGCCAGATGATCACGCAGAAGCAGCCAAGCGCAGCTTCCTGGAGACACTCCAGTTACAGGGCTACAGCAAGCAATTTCGCGGCGGCAATTACGACTATGGCCTGTGGAATGAGATCCATCTATTGATGGTTCTGGCTGCCTTGCGTGTCCTAGTGAACGCCCATAAGCCAGCTTCTGACACTGCCCTGACCTTCCTCAACGATGTCGATAAGATTCACTGTGTTGAAAAGACAGAGCTGGTGATGGCGGCTGACTGCATTTGGAGTAATGAAAAGCTATATTGTGAGCGACTAAACCCGGTGAGCCTGCTTGATGAAGTCCTCGGATGCGTTGAACGGGACTCCTGCCATTTGGCTTGTGATGACCAAGTCGGTGGCCACAGTGTATCTGACTTTTGGAACGACCTCGCAAACCACGGGTCAAGGGCATGCCAGGATTGCAGCCTCAGACTGTTTCTCAGTAAAACTAACCATTACCACCTGCTTCTGGAGAAGGTTAATGGCCCCAAGTGCACCTTGTTACTGAGTGACATCAAGCCTGCGGCTTTCTTTGGTCTTATCGAGTTTCTCAGTGGGGGTAAGTTTGGCCTCCCTGCCAGTCAACTCTGGGACATCCGCAAACACATTGCTGCAAGTGGTGGTTACCTGCCGGGCGTAACTGTCGTTAATTAGCTACTAACGGCGGAGAGAGTGTCACTCGGACGGGTCACACGGTATATCTGCCAACAACAGCAACAGATGCGACAGCAATCTGGCCGTAACGAGGGGGCAAGGGGAATGCTCGCCCCTTCTTTTCTTGAGTCGTTGAGGCTTGCTAGCCACCAATCAAAAAGGCAGCAAAGGGGCCAAAGCAGCGTCGATAACTGCAGCGATGGGGATGAACATCGGCTTAATCTGACTAAAACCAGGTATCATCAGAGGGATTTCATGAAAACGCTCACCCAGGCCCAGCAGTCAGTAATCGAGTCGTGCGATGGCCACAACATCGTGTGCAGCCTACCTGGGAGCGGTAAAACCGCCACCATGGTGGAGTGCGCCATGGGGTTGCTGGCCAATTCCTACCACCAACTTCTGCTGGTGACCTTCACCAATGCCGCGACCGAGGAGATGCGCCATCGTCTTTTCGAAAAGCTTCCCCAGCAAGAGAGGGGCAGGGTGCGCATCGTCAACTTCGACAAGCTGTTCGTCAGCCTGTACAAGGCCCAGCAGCGCCAGAGCCAGCAGAGGCTGTGTGTTGGCGTCGAGCAGTGGCAGCTCATTGACCGTGCAGTGCAGGAGTCGGGTATCCGGACCGGGTTTGGGGAGATGGGGGACATCAGCCAGGCCATCGACAAGTTCTCAAGGCAGCTTGAGCCCAAAGACGACGGCAGTGGCGATGGTCGCTATTTTAAGGTGTTCGAGACCTACCGGACCCTCAAGCAAACCTTCCTGAAGGTGGATCTCAACGATCTGACCGCGGCCGTGCTGGTCATGACCCAGACCCAGACCCGGCAGCTGGCTCCGCTGGAGTGCAGTCACATCCTGGTGGATGAGTTCCAGGACGTGTCGGCCCAGCAGCTTGAGTGGTTGGTGCTGCAGGGGCTACAAGGCAAGAAGCTCATCGCCTTTGGGGATGACGACCAATCCATCTATGGCTGGCGCGGCAGCTGCGGTTACGACGCGTTCGTGCGGCTCCAGGAGACCTTCGGCAGTGCCGGCCATGTGCTCGACACCTGTTTCCGCTGCACGCGGGAGGTGCTCAGTGCCGCGGCTCAGCTGATCACCCACAACAAGGACCGCATCGACAAGCGCTTCATCTCCGGCGCCGGCTCCGGGGGCAGGGTGGCGCTGTTTGGCCGGGACGGAGAAAACCGTGTGCCGCTGACACAAGATACTTTTGGCGTGCTTGCCCGAAACAACTCGCTGCTCAAAGGTCTCCATGAGGCTCTGCAGCGCCGCGGCATCCCGGCGGAACTGGGACGTGAACGGAGCGTTCTCGATGATCCAGAGGTCAATACCGTGTTCCGGGTTCTCCATGTCATTCGATATCCCATGAACACCCCGTTTCTAGGTGATGTCCTGCTGTCACTTAAGGTACCTCTTGACCAGATCAAGCCTATCCTGCTCAGTGTGGCGGAATCGGGCTGGTTCCAGTTGCCGCTTAAGGGCTGTCCCAGCGCCGTAAAGAAGCTCTACGGTTTCAGCAATAACTGGCGCCATACCGTGAGAGATCAAGGCAGCTGGAAGGAGCGGCAGCGGCAATTGGCGGGCATCATGCCGACGGCCAGCCTCAAACGCTCGGTGGACAGGGTAATGAACCTGATGGCAGCCAGTGGGGACGACTTTTGGCAGCAAGCCGAAATCTGGTTGCGGCGTCTCACCCAAATTCGCAATGCACAGAGTGTGGAGCGGGCCCAGGTGGAGCTGCGCACCTTCCACAGTAGTAAAGGGCTTGAGTACGACAGAGTGATCGTGACCCACCTGCAAGAGAACATCATCCCGGGCCTGGATGACTCAGGGGATTCCGAGCTCTATCACTCTCAGCTTGAGGAGGCGAGGCGGCTTCTGTTTGTGGCCATGACACACGCAAAGCACTATCTGGGCATGTACTGCTACGGCATGGGGGAGGATGACGCCAAGGGCCCAAGTCAATTCATTACCCAGCTGGCGGCCGATGGTGGATATCCGCTTCGGGAGCTTGACGGTTCTGCGGCCGACTCAGCAGCGCTTGCCCTGCAATAGCCAGGCAGCGTTGGGGAATAAGCCTTTGTTTGTTCAGGCAGCACACAAAACATCCCAAAACATTGTTGATTTTATGGCCAGACGCGTTAGGCTTTTTACTACCGCCAGAACATGGTTCCGCGGTACCTCTTCGAAGGGTCACGCTGGCGCAGGAAGCGCCCAACACACCCCACGCAGATTGTCACAAGGCGCTATAGCACCTTGAGCACCCGAAACCCGGGCTGACAATATTGCGGCGTTTTTGTGTGCGTGACTCTCCCACCAGATTTTTTGCCGCTCATTGTAATAACGACCCTTGGTCCTTATAACCGTGATCGGTTGCTCGGCCCAACATCTACATTAGTTGTTGGTATCAGGCCATCCGGCCATCACCCTCTGGGGATCAACTCCTCAGGGACACGATCTCCAATATTTTGGAGATTCAAATCATGGAATTCATCATTCTCATTATCGTAGGCGCAGTTCTGTTTTTCGCTATCGACCAATTCCGGATAAGGAATGATGCCGATCGCATTAAACAAGTTGTCGAAGACTTAAAAAATGACCCTGCCGTTGCCTTATACGCAGAGTTCCACCCTGATATTCTGGACCTGAAAGTCGATACATTATCCAGAGACATTGAACGCGCTCGGAATAAAGCTAGAGATTTCGTAGCTCGTTCTAGCTACTCCATTCCATTAACCCATCTCGACCAGTTCCTGGTTGATCGGGCTGAGTGTCACCCATCCTCCAAGTTTTTGGAGTTCGATGAGGTTGGCATCTCGGGGATTACTGCGGGCACCTATATTCGTCAAGGGAATATCATCGCCCAAGTACACAAGGGCAAGCTGTTTATCAACCCAACTTTTGCTAATCAGTTTGCTTCGTAACCGTTAGATTCACCTCATCCCAATGGGAGATCACTCCCATTAGGGAGCGATCTCCTTTGTCTGGTTTCACCAGTGGCGCGATTCAACGCAGCTGATGAAATAACCCTGTCCACAAGGACTTTTCGAGGCAATGCCTCAGTTGAACGGGGTAAATCCCCAAGGAGATCGTTATGCATATCCAATCCATCAATACCGTAAACCTGGCTGGTTACATTGGTTCAGTAAACATCAGTCAAGGTCAACATGGTCCTTTTGGCACCATTTCCATTTCGTACACTGATTCATGGAAAGATAAAAATAATAACTGGCAAGAGAAGACGCATTACATTGACGTCGCCGTCGACGGCAAGCGACTGCAGAAGTTGTTTGCTCAACTGCAAAAAGGGGATTTTTTGGCCATTGAGGGCAAATTGATCCAGGAGCAGTGGCAGGACAAGCAGTCAGGCGCGAACAGAAGTGCTCTCAAGGTTCGGATGCTCAGTGTCGTTACTCACCTGCCCAAGGTGGCCAAGCAGTGCCTGCAACAGAACGGGCTGGCCAAGCAGCCCAACCAGAACGGTAATCAGCAAGGTGGCGGCTTCCAAGGGGGGCAGCAAGGCGGTGGTTACCAGGGTGGCCAGCAAGGCGGTGGCTACCAAGGTGGTCAGCAAGGCGGCCGTAACAACATGCCTAATCAGGGCGGTTACCAATAACCCCTAATTATTTCTCAAAGCCTCCTTCGGGGGCTTTTTACAGTGCATTGATTGGCAGTGTGCTGTAAGAAGCCTTCGAAGGAGTGTCATCATGGAAAAGTTCTATTACTGCTATGTAATGTCGGTGGCCATATTCTACGCTTACCGGCATTTATTGCACGTTTTACAGGCTCGTCATTTGCGCCAAAGGCAGCAGCAATTGCATCGCATGGCGTGGTATCGGAGGCGAAAATGGGCAAATCAGTGACATCCTCCCCGCAGTAATTGATTATAGAGTAAAAATCATGTCTATTTGTGCGTGAGTGGCAGGCCTATACTAACAACATTTATGCAAAGGATTACAAGCGTACAGACTGTGTATAATTGTGTGTACGCTTTTTTGTCCCTAAAGGCCTAGTAAGGCGATGGCCTCACGCGTGAAACCATTACCCTGCAAAAAGGGTATTTAGGAGAATGATGGTAAAGTAAAATAATAAAGCCACTGCTGACGCTCACATAGGTCACTACTCGCTAGGCATTTATGATTTTTCTTGACCATTGGTATCACATACACAAAAAGTCCCTTCTTAACTCGTTTTTTGCCACCACAATCAAAGGGACTAAATTTATTCGATCAGTTGCGATTTAATGCTCTCTATCTGCTCAAAAACCCACTTTCTTGCAAGAAACAGCTCACTTTGTTCTCCTGCGCCTGAGGGGGCCCACTCAGAATCAGACCTTACCATCGCTAACTCTTTTGCCGAGACATAAAGCTTTATTAACTGCTGACTATTATCTTCATCACGAACTGAACTGTAATATTGGCACCATTCTGCAAACAGCCATATCCATAAAGAAACCTTCAAGGCATCATCCCATTTGGACCAATTAGCACTGCTAGCCAATGGCTGTCGAATTATTTGCTGTTGTTTTCTTATGACTCTTTCAAAGTTTTTGAGACACTTCTTTTGGTGAGCTTTTGAGCTTTGTGTCCATAACCAAGCTGCAATGTTGGTCAATTCGCCTTCGCGGGTGGAACTGAACAAACGCGAAGTTGTGAAGGTTTTAAGTTCGAGTAAATTAATAAGCTCCTCATGCCAAATCTGGCTAGCATCTCCGAAAGTTACTTTGTCACATTCGATTAGAGGGGCAAGAACTTTGCGAGAAATCCAAGGCTCGGCCCAAGACAATTGCTTCATATGTCCTAGCATCGATTTAATTGTATTTCTCAATTGGGTTATATCTAACTTCTTAGGAAGATGTTGTTGAAGTTCCTTAACCAATTCATTGAATATCTCCGTATCTTGTTCAATATTTGAATGGCGATTTATCAACCAACCAATAAATATGCATTTCTCATGAGTTGGTAAAGTATCAATTATGCACAGGTCACTTGAAGAGATGACTTGGTTCTCAAGTTCACACCATCCTAGCCACTTCAAAAAGTCGTTATTACTGCTCAAAAGAGCTTTTAATTGAAAATCACTCGTCTGTTTAAACTCAATTGTCTGTGAGATCTCTCGTAGTATCTGCCCTAGCACAGATAGGCGCATACTGTCTTTCTCAGCAAAAATTTTGTTTAGTTCCTGCGCCTGAGCCTCCACAATCTTAACTAAGGAAGTGGGAACATATGCCCACATATACTGAATGCAGAAGTAATCTCCCCAAGTAATAAGTGACTGTTTGATCCCTAGTGAAAAATGGTGGGGTGCTATTGAACTATATAGAAACTCTGGTAACGTTTGGTGGAAGTAACTAGGGGAAATTACAGAGAGTTCATGTTTGTTGCTTTCGTCATTAACTTTGTTGAATGTTGCATCCAAAATGTTCTCAAGCGAATTCAAAAATCTCGTATTAGATGAGAAGT
Source organism: Ferrimonas kyonanensis DSM 18153 (assembly GCF_000425405.1). Taxonomy (GTDB): domain Bacteria; phylum Pseudomonadota; class Gammaproteobacteria; order Enterobacterales; family Shewanellaceae; genus Ferrimonas; species Ferrimonas kyonanensis. Next base: position 8,117 of record NZ_AUDJ01000029.1, read on the forward strand.
AATCAACATCGTAGCATTGAGAGACTGTACGGGATAAGAGTTCACCGATCTCTCCCCAGTAAATACTTAAATCAACCTTAGATAAGTCAGTAGCATCTATAAAGGTCTTAAGCCCACTAGGATCTATAGATTGAGAGAAATCATCTTGATATAAATTTTGTTCTCTTAGCTTACTAATTAGTTCATTCCCTTTCAGTCCTTTTAATAACGGTTCATTAAGCCAGTGGGATAAAATGTCGCCTATCACATCACTATCAAAGAGCTCATCTCTTTTCCTTGGCTGAGCGGGGCTCAACTCACATGTTTTTGAGTTGTAGAGATGGGAGACTTTATCTTTAGAAGCAGATAGTAAGTTGTTCTTGTACTCAACAACCTTATACAACACATCAATAGGGATCGGAGTAATAAGTAAAGGAAAGTTCTTGTTAGCGCTTTGGAAGGAGTTTGATAGATGGTAACCTTTGACAGGAAGTCCATTACCGTCTGTCATTAGTATGTAGCGATCGTGTAAAGTGCCATCACGAACGCCATAAATATTTATTGTCTTTTGCTGCATTCGCTTGTGATTATGGCTGCACGCTCGCAATAATGTTTCAAGCCCTTTAGTTGTTGTGTCACCCTCTTTCTGATGATTCGTTCTAAAAATCGTGTAGTCAGAATTAGGAGCTGAACTCAATAGTATTAGAGCTAATCCTGCGTCTTCAAAATATGGATCAAAGATCGTAATTGAATTGTCTTGATTGGTTTGTGCTAGATCTTTAAACCATTCAGTGAATTGCAGCCTCCCCTCACCATTACTCATACCCAATGTAGGGAAGAAAGCACCATCTGACCTTTTTGGATGGATGCGGTCAAACATTTCTCTTAAGGAGCGGTTTATCGTAACCCATGAGTCTGTTTTCCTAGTCGTCACATTGTTTCGCATAGGAAAATTGTTATTTATCGATAGTACTTTCGCAACACGATCTGATACCTGAGGAGTTTGAGTTTTCTCTAACCACTCAAATTTATTAAACTCAGAAGATCCATTGACCATACTTAGTTGAAAGTTCAGGTCCCTAATAAAGTGGGAAGTCCAACGATCACAAAGAATTAGCTCATCTTCCATATCATTTGTGGCACCATAAATATCTAATGATATCGAGTCGGCAATGGAGTGAAGAGCTGTACTAGTCTCGAAGGTGCATTCATAGTTACCATCGTTATTTTGTGTAGCCCTCTTAATTGATGAATATAGAATTTGTCCGTCGTTCTCAATACGGAAGTTGAACTGAAATCGAGTGTATTGACGAATCTGAGTTGGTGTTAAACTAACATGAAACTTATTTTTGTCATTCGACCATCGAGCACTCTTTAATGACCTCTCTTGCTCGTTAATTGAAGGGAGAATCATGAGTTCAATTTCACCAAACCTTTGTAAGTCATGGTCCTCAAACTTAAATCCAGTATCTTGGTTTAATTGATCAATAACCATCGCAGTTAAGTTGGCGTTATAGTTGCCTTGAACAACAAATAGTTCTTTCTTATTGCTTTGAATAATAGAGGAACTTACCCCTCCAGCCCCTCCATGAGGGCTAGAAATAGTCCCCGCCGGACGAGCATCCTGATTAATCAAATATGCGAGAGGCTTATATATAAGCTCTTCACTATTAAGCTTCACATCTCCAAATAGATCACCAATCTTTTCCTGACCAAAGCTCAGTCCACATGTTTCGTTAATTTTTCGAAGGGTGTCTCCTGAACAAAGTCTCTCAATAACACTTTTGGCTTTAGTTCCCTTTACATACAAATTAATCTTTTTGACTTGAGCTCGGTAACTTCCGAAAGTCTTAAAGTTGTCATTGTCACTAAATGACCACAAGTCATTATCAAAGTTGTAAGGTAGTAGCCGTCCATAAATGACTCGATTATCAACAAATTCACTACCTTCGATTCGTAACAACCATAGCTGTAGAGCACATGAGTACTTCTCTGAAAATAAACTTTCTATGCGTTTATCGCTCAAGATAGAGTCAAGTTTGAATGACAAAGTGTCTTGACTTTTGGTCATGGTTGTCCATCCCTACTTGGTGATTGGATTGTTAGTGCCTGATTCAAATAATATATGGTGTATGCGTGTCAATGTATGACCAGCTTCACGTTTTTTCATTGTATTAATGCCGAAAACTAGCCATCTGATTGTTCGGTGGTCGTGTAGGTTAAGACGTTGCCAATTTAAGGAACAAGACCACGATGCATTAGTCCATTTTATAGGAGAGCAAACTGGCGGTAAGAAGGTTTGGGGCAGAAATGAGTTTGAAGCTGCTAATTCAACAGTTCTTTCAGGTAGCTATTCCGCTGATAAGTGTGACTAGGTGCTTCGGTTATCTGCTTCAGATCATCGCTATTACCAACGATATGAATTTCACGTTCCGCCCGGGACTGCTTCGCAGTTGGCGCTATCCCTCTCAGCCCTGAAGTACGGGGTTTCTCGAGCAATTCAGATGAAGTGCTGGTATCACTGTCAATTTGATTATTGAAGCCACGCTCAAGCCCTTAGTTTCTGAGGGTTTGAGCATGGCGTTACTCAGCCATGAAGATTTCAAGATTTTACCTTCCCCCTGGTTGTGTTTGTGAGCTTTGCTCACCGCTCTTTACTGAGTGATGCAAACAGAGGAAAGTAAAAGAGCCATGCGGCGGCCTGTTGCTTGGCTATATCGCGGTCCTTGTGATCGTCTCAGTTGGGAGTATTCGTCTCCCGCTGGGGAAACCAATGCTCCTTTTTTCAACTAAGGAGTTAATTATGTCGAAAAGACATACACAAGCTCACCTGATTAAGCGGCGTGTTTCTGCACTGTCTCGAAAAGGCCGATGCATAAATACCACTAATGCCCAACAACTGATTGTTCGTGTCAAACGTTTGGAGCGGCAAATTGTTGGCATTTAACTAATCAACTCATTCCTATTCCCACGCGGGGTTTTGCTCCCGCATGGGGGTAATCTCCGCGCCAGTTTCGGAGGTTACTTATGGGAGTCATCACTAAAAAGCAGCAAGCGCGATTAGTGCGTGAGAGACGGGCCTTTAAGCCCAGAAAAAGAAAGGTTTTTAACCCTGAATGGGATGACCCAAACGACATCGCGCATCCGCTGGATGACGATATCGTTCAGACGTTGCGCAAGCAAGAGAAATGTACAGATCTGATTGATTTGTTTTCCCAGGATCTGGACCCCCACGTGGGCGAGTTCCATTTCCGCTGGAGTGACGAAGACATCAGGCAGCTGTGGTTTGGAATCATTGAGCGATCGCTCAAGTTGTTGCGGGATGTGGCGCCTAATACCGACGATCACAATACCGAATGGATTTGGTGGTTCAGCTTACAGGCCAAGTATGTTTGCGCCTGTGTCGGCTTTGACCACTCAATCTTCCTCCGTGAGTTGATCGGCCGTTTTGGCATTCCATCTGAGTCAGAACTGCTTGCAGCAGGCTGGAATGGCGTAGTTCCGTTGTACTGGGATTTGCCGTTGAGCATGCAGGCTGTAAGCACCGGCAGTGGCCTTGTCTATCCTGACCACGATTGTTACTAACCCAATTCAACCCTAACGGGATCCACTCCCGTTGGGGAGTGATCCCTTCATACCTTGAGAGGATCCAATTATGTCAGCAGCACAAAAGCTAAAGCCCGCGGTTTCAGGTGTCGATGCGTCCGACATTTTCCCCGATGCATTTGAGGTAAACGAAGTCAGCTTGCCCATACCTGGACAGCGAAATCCGCTTGCACCGACCTCCAATATCTTCTACTTCCCTGAGAACGCCCTGCTGCGCCGATGCCTGGCATGGGCCTACGCTCCGGTTCGTCGCCGCCCTCTGGGTTTGGTTGGTGAAACTGGCACAGGGAAAAGCGAGATGGCGTTTTACCTGGCCGACAAACTCAACATGGCACTGCACCTGGTTAAGATTCACGGGGACCTGAACCCCGCTGAGTTTGAGTGCGAAAAGCAGCTGGTTGAGGAAAATGGTCAGGTGGTCACCCGTGAAGTGATGGGGGCAGCAGTGTTGGCTTATCGCGACGGCGGCATCTTGCTGCTCGACGAGCTTGATAAAGCGAATGAGTCGTTGCAGGCCTGTATGCACCTCTTGCTGGAGGGCAAGCCATGGCCTTTGGAGAGCGGCGTGGTCATCTACCCGCACCCGGAATGTCGAATCATCTGCACGGCCAATACCACCGGTAGTGGCGACAGTTTGCGCTATACCAGTTCCAACCGTCTCGATCAGGCTCTGCGAAGCAGGATTGGTTGGTTGAGGGTGAACTATCCGTCCCAGGAGACTGAGCATAAGATTTTGAATGCCCAGTTTGCACAGCTTCCTCTGGCGCTTCGCCAGAAGATGCAATTGACGGCCATAGACCTGCGTAAAGCGGTGCTGGGTCCTGAGATGGATGGCAACTGCGACAATCCTATCGGCGCCGTGTTTTCGACGCGGGTGCTGGTGGATTGGTGCTTCTATACCCTGGCTTTTGGTCTGAAAGCGCCCATAAGGGACGCCTACGACTTTGTCTTCGGTGAAAGCGTTGATGACATGGACAAGGAGATTGTCGATGCCGTAATTCAGCGTCGCTGGGACAAGGAGATGGCTCTGACCACCAAGGAGGTAGTGGACCGCTACGCAAAAAAGTAGCGGCGCCCACAGCGCAAACGATCCCAACACCATCTCGAACGAACGGTGGGGTGTTTGAGGTCGTCCAATACGCTGATGGGCGGATGTTGGCATGGGCTTATGAGCCGGAGCATCACGTGGCCGGCGCGCAGGTACATGTCCCTTGCTATCGCTCGGAAGGCCGTGACCAGAAGTTGGTCGAGGAAACGCGTGTGGCCACCAGGCTGCCAGCTGACTTCGACCCTTCGAAAGACAGCTATCACCACTTTCGAATCCATGACCCAAGCACCATGACGCCCCTGCCGTATAAGCCGCACCCAATCACCTCTGATGTGAGCGGGTGCGTTTATGAGGTATTGGAGGCTAAAGAACGCAATGGGCGGGTGAAGCACTGGGCGATAGCGCCAGGTCAAAACGGCAAGGTTAATGTTTGGTACAGAAACGACCAGACAGAGGGTAACTGGGTGTTTAACTGCTTAACGGGCAGTATGTCTAACCGTATCAAGGCAAAGGAGTCACGCGGTTACTCCCGCACGCAAAAAGTCCTGGATCTAAAGGCGCTCTTGAGTCTTTAGCCGATTATTTAACCCTGAGGGGATCACCCCCTCAGTGGGGCTGATCCCCATTTTTTACGAGGATCAGCACTATGACAGCTTTAAACAATGCATCAGCCAACGCTCAGTCGATGACCAACAAACTGCCCGCGCTCAAAGAGGGTGCGTGTCTGATGGTGGTCAGTGTTAACGGAGGGTGCGGCGAAGCCAAGTTACCAGAGGGCAAGATTTTGCTCGACGGGGTACAGGTAGAGTCAGCACATGTTAAATCGGGCACGGTTGAGTGGTTCCCAACCGAGAAGCTCAAGTTTGTTTCCAAGGCGTCAACAGCCACATCACGGGCGCTGAATGAATATGGCGTCGATTTAGGTCGATGCTGCGTGTTACCGCAAGACAAGCTAGAGGAGCTTTTGCTCAAGCTGGGCGAGATCGAGTCTGAGTTTAATGATTCCGTAGGGGATTTAGAACAAAGTTTCGACACCTGGATGGCGGATTACATCAACGCCAACCCAGAGATTGCCCACTACATCAAGGCCCTTGCCTGCAGTAAGGATCAGTTCGTAGCTAAGTTTCGGTACCGGATCTTACCTCCTATCGCCATGACACTCGTTAGTGAGGACTGCGGCGATATCAAGGAGGTGAAGGACGATATCAGCTACAACCTGACCCAGGAGCTGCATGTCTACGCCGCAAAGCTGTTCAGTTCGATCAGCGGCAAGGACAAGATGCACCGCAAGTTGCTCAGCAATTACAAAAAGATGATGTCAAAGCTCTACAGCTTTGGTTTTGCCGACCTGAAATTGCTGAAGATCTACGATGTGATGGATCAGGAGCTCAACAGCTTACCTCAAGCCGGACCCATTGATGGCGACGCCCTCAATCGCATGGTTCGCTGGGCGGGGGTGCTGGCTTCTGAGGCGTGCCTGGAACTGCACCTTTCGGGGCAGGATCAGCTGGCGCAGAGCCCGAACGTCACGGCCGGCTCGACCAGTTCATCGGCAGATTCAACTGCTAATCAACCAGCCAAATCGGTGCCAGCAGCTTCAACGCAAGCACCATCTAATGCAAACACGCCATTAAGCCCTGCTGTACAGCAAGGCTCATTTGGTTTTTCCAATTTCTAATCACCCGCCCCCCTTATTGGGGGGCAAATCCAACCGAGGATCCAGTAATGAAAGTTACTATTGCAAGGAAGGTAAATGCCCTGCTGCGTGTCATGTCACCTCAAGCTTCCATTAAGGTGGTTTTTGGCCGTGGCGCGTCAGTCAGTTTCGCGAAAGATGTTCTTACGTTGCCAGTGATTGATTTTAATGACGCCGACCAGCTTCGCCTGTTGGAAGGATGCATGGATCATGAAATCGGCCACGTGGATGAAACTGACACCGCGGCAGGCAGGGAGGCCGTTCGCTTATATCCTCCCGTGGTTAGAGATCTTTGGAATTGCATTGAAGATGTACGCATGGAGAAGTGTCGCATCGAAAAGTGGCCAGGCAGTCGTCGCAATCTCTCAGGGCTGGTAGACCAAGCCATCAAGCAGGACTGGTTCGCAGTGCCCGATGAGAGTCGGGTGAATTGGTTGCTGATTTCGAGCCTGCTTTACCATGGTCGTACACATCACCTGCAGCAAGACCAGTTGCGTGGCTTTAACGATGTCGCCCAGCGATTGCTGCCGCGGTGCTTCGCTCCAGAGGTCGTAAGCGCCATTCAGTCGGTACACGCTGGCTGGAGTGATCTGTCGTCCAGTTTCGACTGCCTGGAGGCTGCGGTGTCTGTCTACAAGGCACTGAAGTCATCCACGGAGTGCTCCGAGGACGATACCCAAGATCCTGGCGACGACGCTGCCCCTGGCACCGGCGGTGAGTCCGGTGACGCCGATGACCAGCCCGAGGACGCCGACGGTGAGTCCGGTGACGCCGATGGCCAGCCCGAGGATGCCGACAGTGAGTCCGGTGACGCCGATGGCCAGCCTGAGGATACCGATGGTAAGTCAGACGGCGCCGACGGCGTGCCAGATGATGCCTCCGGCAATGATGGCAGCGACCAGCATAAAGCTCGTAACGCGGCTGAGGTGATAGAGGCTGACGAAACGATGCCGGATCTTCATGATCTGGTGCGGGGTTTGTTGGAGCAGCACCACAGCGAACTCAATGCCCAGGATCGCTTACACCCCTTGATGCCTCAGCTCGAAACGGTCTTCTGTAGGCCGGGCCGAGTCGAACTCGACCAGGCTGTCGTCTCCACAACCAGACAGGTGTTTCAGCAAGCCATGATTGCTAGGCGGGCTAAGCCCGTAAGGCATGACCGGCGAGGCACCCACGTGAACCCTAACAGGTTGGCAGGTATTGGCTGTGGCAGACTCGAAGTGTTCAGGCGCCGGCAACAGCGCAGAGATGTAACGGGTGCTGTAGGGTTCGTGGTTGATTCATCATCGAGTGTCAACACCAGTCAAATGGTAGAGATCAACAAGCTGGTACTGTCCATGACCACTGCCATCACTGGTTTGCGTGGTTTGGACGCTGCTGCCTTGTACTATCGGACCAGCCAAGACTTCCAACATGAACTCACCCCTGAGCGTGATGCCTATCTGGCGCTGAGCTTTGGCGACAAGGTTAGGCCTGATCGCTTTGGGGTATGGTCGAGTGGTGGCACACCAACGGGCAACGCCATGATGACCATGGCCTACCAGCTTGCTGGTCAGGAGGTGGACAAGAAGGTGATGATTGTCGTCACCGACGGCGAGCCAGACAGTCATGAGACCGTTGAACAAGCTTTGGCGCTTTGTGCTGACCTCGGTATCCAGGCTTTTTGCCTCGGGTTTAACGATGCGGTTCAAGGTGGTTTTGACGATGCAGACTATGCCTTCATCGGCGAGCATCTTGAGTCTGCTCAAGCAGTAATTCGGACCGAGTTGAAGCGGCGTTTGTTCGCCTAACACTAACACACCCATGCGGGGACACCCCCGCATGGGGGCTGTCCCCTTTTTTATCGGAGGCAGCTCACTGCCTTCACCTGCGGGTATCGCCAATGAGCTCGCTTGGAGCTTATTGGGATACCCGTAGGCACCAAATTGGAGGCAGTTATGCAGAGTAATAAAATTCAAGTAGCTAAGGAGCTAATCGACCGAAACGGTGGCATGGAAGTGCTGTTTCACTCGGCATTTCCAGAGTTGGATCTCGCCATAAAGCGTGCGCCTGCCCAGGTGCCGTGCCCGAAAACTGGTGAAGGCAATACGCGCTTTCGTCTGTTCCGGGATTGGCGAGAGACTGGAGGTGGCCGCACCAACGATGAAGTGATGGCTGATGTCATTGATCTCGTCGCCTATCTACGCGATATGAGCAAAGGTCAGGCGGCGGATTGGTTGATTGACTACTTCGGTGGCAATCGTGACATTCAAGTGCCCAACAGGGTGCGTCGACCCGTTGCTTATTGTAGTGAGGCAGAGGTCAGCAAACGTATCGGTCACATCAACAAGTTGAGCGCCAAGGCGGTCAGTGCAAATCGTGCCGACCCGGTACGGCTGTATTGCCAGCACCGCCGAATCGACTTTCCTGTATTACCGAGTTGTCTGGGTTATTGCGAAGATACCTACCATCCCATACTGAAGACCTCTTTGCCGGCGATGCTGGCTCAGGTGGTCAACAAGGAGGGGTTGCTGGTGACGCATCATCGCACTTACATCACCCACGATGGCTACAAGGCGCCTATTGATCCTGAAGTTCAGAAGCTGATGATGCCCAGCGCCAGCACGCCAAATGGCTGCGCGATTCGGTTGTTTGAATCGTTGCAGCTGGCGGATGGGAGTTACGCAGTTGCATTGAGCGAAGGGATTGAGACGGCGATGTCGATGACCAAGGTCACCGGTATTCCATGCTGGGCCGCAATTAGCAACACCATCTTGGAGAGGGTAGAGCTGCCAGATGATATTCGCCATGTGTTCATCATGGCGGATCGCGATCTGAACCAAGCAGGCTACAACTCCGCGGTGGTGTTGATGGAGCGGCTACAACGCGCAGGCCTCAACGTGGAGATCTATCTGCCACCTGAGGAGTTCCGGCCGGGGGAAAAAGCCGACTGGAATGATGTGCTGCGTGATGGCTATCCACACTTGTTTCCTTACTATCAAGAGGCGGCGTAACCCTTCGGGGTTACCCGCTCCACACATGCACCCTAAGGGTGCATTCCTGAGTGGGTTCATACAGCCCGTTTAGAAATGCATCAGTTTTTCCCTGCTCCGCATGAGTCATTTGGCCCCTGGCCAAACTTCTTCTTGTTGAGCAAGCACGACCCAACTGCAGCCTGTAGTTGGTTATTCACACCAGGTCTTTTTAAGGCCGCACTCACCCCGCATAGGGATCACTCCCTATGTCGGGATGTGATCCCTTGATTTTTTAAGGAGATCACATGCAACAATATCAGAAGGTGCTTTTTCACCGTCTTCCTAAACCAAGCCATTGGGCCCTTGAGGTCAATGGTGAACTCGTTGGTGCAGCCAGGTTCGTTTGGATCTTAAAGCGAATCTGCTACTTGTACTGTCAGCGGAAAAACATAAGGCCTCGCCAGATCAAGGCCTATCGCTGCACCAAAGCCGGTGCACGCCTCATCAACTCAGATACCCCCATCAAGCACGTCCGCGTCTATCCAGGTGCGATCCTGCTGGTGGGTACCTCGCTGGCGTCTAAGCCAGTGTTGTCTGACGACATCTCACTCTACGTTTAGGAGGTTCCTATGTTCGTTCTCGAAGCTATTGGCTTGGACCGTTCTGGTCCCACTATGCGTAGCCGCAAGAAAACACTGGCCAGCGGACGCGACATGGATGCGGTGATTGAGTACGCCAGTAAGTATTGCGGTGACATTACTCCAGCCACCACGTTCCTTCCGATGCTGTTGCGCATAGTGGACTCCGAAGGCCGTTTGGTCTGCGGTGCCACTGTGGATAAACAGCATCGAGTTCTGTGGACATCACCAATCCGTGATGAAACCGCTCGGCAAGCGCTGCGGCGCGTCATGAGGCGCTGTAACAACTTATATCGAAGGTCAAAATTATCCCTCACCTTGGTTGCCCCGCAATACGCAAACGTGGCTGCCAGTCTCGCATCAAGTCGTTAATTTATAGGAGTTAATTTATGCACTCGGTTCTTGATTTAGCCCACATCGGTGACGTGTGTTGCCAATTAAACGCAAGTGAGCGTGCTGCGCTGCTCGCCAAGCTTGATTTGACTGAGGAAGAGGTGCGCGAGGCTTCAGAATCATTGGATTTTCTGTTGACCGAAATCCCGGCTGAGAAGTACGCGCTATGAACACATCAACCGTCCCAGTAATCTTGATCCCCGTTAATGAGCGTCATTACTTGGAGGATTCGGTAATCAACCCAACAATCTTGGCCGGCTTAGCGGTCCATGAGCATGGCGACTATGGCTTTTCGGTCATCGTCCCAGACCACCAGCGAATCTGTAGCATCAGCGAGATAGCACCTGTACTGGGGGCTTACCTGGCCGAGGCTTTAGACAACGGCTGCAAGTGGTTAATCATGGAACTGATTGATTAAGCAGTGCCGTCAACCCTTACGGGGATCTATCCCCGAAAGGGGTAGGTCCCTCCACAAGAAGGATCGTCTTATGAACACAATCAACGGAATTTCCCAGGTTTTACCTCATTTCAACTCTGCACCTTCTGCGCTGGTAGCCGTTCGACTGAAGCGCCCAGCATTTCTGCAGGTAGCGTCATCGGTCGCAGGGGTTACTGCTACCTGGTACAGCTGCTTCGGCATCGAGAACTTTGCGCAGCATCGAGCTCGCAACGGGTTTTATAAAATCGAGGCGGGACAGATTACCAAGATCAGTGAGCATGAATTTGAACAGGGCATCGCCTTGGTCGGATTTTCAGCGTGATAAGGGGGCGGTATGTTGAATCATGACAAGACTGTGATGCAGGGGTTCTGTATGTTGTACCAACTGGACATCGATGCTTGGCCAAAGACAATGCGCCAGTTCGAAGCACTGTGCCGTAAGCAGCTTGGTATCGAGCGTGCGGAGCAAGCCATCGCTGACCTGAGGGAACTGCACTGCCGGTTTGAAGTGGGCCCAGATAGCGATGGTGTCGTTCTGTTGCCGGGAATGACCGAAATAGACACCGCTGAGCACGGCGACATTCAGCTGGCTTTCAACCGCAAGTATGGTGGCAGAATCCGCACCTTCAAAGCACCGGCCGCCGGTCAACTGGTTGCGTTTTTCCACGCGGCCATGAAGAACCCGCAGGTGGTTAGTATCAACATCTGATCATCTTTAACCCTACTGGGGAGTGTCCCCAGCATGGGGCACCCCCTTTGGAGGCCTCATGCAGCTAGAACCTGCGCTTATCGAATACATCAATGCAATGGCCTGTCTCGAAACGGGCGAATTTTTGTATAAAAAATACTGGCTAATCACAATTCATGAAAATGAAATGCTCTCTCGGCCAATAGACAGCCTTCCCGATGGCACAAAGCTTTGTGTTCTTGACTGTCGGGAGCCGGGCCTCTCTAAACCAGCCATCGCTACTTTTAGGTTGGAAAACCTGGCTAAACATAGCCTCGCGGCATATTTGGAATCGCTCTGAATTGGTAAATACGGAAAACAGGAGGGACCACCTCAGAAGACGATTTGATGTGCGAATGCGGTTGGGGCGGCGCAGACGCCAGTTTTAGCTACAGAGAAAGAATGACCTTTTAAACAAGACCCGCCTGGTGGCGGGTTTTTTTTTGGTTCACCTCTAATAAATGCAGGAAACCACCCTTAATCGGCTCGGTATCTGCAAAAACTCTCATTAGCCAGCTCGCATACTAAGAATGCTAATGGACCTTTCACCTGGCGTTCACACTCGTGTGGCCATGGGGGGCTGTAACGTCAATGGAGAACGTACTGATGAGATTGATGAGTGGACTAGCTGCGCTGCTATATCTGTTGCCGTCGCTAGCATCCGACGTCACCATGGAGCTTGGTGAATTACATGCGCTGGCTGTTAATAAGCCGCTGTTTGACGGGAATTCTAAGCCGCTTTCGGTGATCAGGGGGACCGGGACAACTGAGCTCGGCTTTCCCATGGAGGGACCGCAGAATGCCGTGTTGACTTTGGATCCAACGGCCGACTTTCCCATCATTGTTGCTGGTGTTGAGATCCAGCCTGGCGAGACGGTTTCTCTGAAGGTGACGGTCGCTGATCCTAAGCGTGGGTTTGAAGTGCCTGTATACCCAGGTGTTGAAGGTGTGCTTGGTTCGGCCCCATTTGTTATGACTATTGATCGGGTTTATGGACGAGGATGCCCGGACAGCTATGAGTTTTCGGAAGAAAGCTGCACGCAATTCCGTACTATGGTTGTTGATTGGTACTGTCAAGACGCTAGCTATCAACTTAAAAGTAATCAGGAGTGCCACAAGCCTCAGTATGAGTCGATGATCAAGAGTTGCCCAAGCGGTTTCTCTCTTGAATATTCGTCGAATACTTGCAGTAAATTTAAGCAGGTTGTGGCCAACAAAACCTGTGCTGCAGGTTTTGATTTGAACAGTAGCAGCTGCATCAAGTTATTGACCGCGAGCCTGCAGTTTACCTGTTCGTCTGGTTTACTACATGGTGAGCAATGTATTGGTACTACAGTAACCCCTGCAACAGCTTATTGTGCCAATGGATATGCGCAACGAAATGGCCGTTGCGAATTGATGTTAATTGAGGAGCCTATATACAGTTGCAGTGGAGGGACCTTAAGTGGTGGCCGTTGTATAACTCAATTAACGGAGCCGGCAACAAGTTCTTGCCCGGTTGGCTTCTATAGCTCGGGCTCGTCATGTAATAAGCAAACCACTATCGCTGCAACTGCGTTTTGTGAAGTTGGGACATTGTCCGGCGCCAGTTGTGTTTCAATTGCCTCTAAGCCAGCAAAATTGAATTTTGAGTATGGATGTCCTGATGGTGGTAGTCTCAAGCCTGGTAACGTCTGCTACCAACTATATTCTTCGCACAAAAGCATGGCTTTACCGGAAGGGAGTGGTTGGGATTGCACAAATGAGGATGTGATGCCAGGAGAGCCAGCGACTCTGATATGTGAGAGAACATATTCGGCTTCGATGATGGGAACATCCTATTCCTGTGAAACGGGCTGGAGTGTAATTGGCTCGAACTGTCAAAAATCGACTAGTACAGCGGTGGCCTATTCTTGCACCAGTGGCTACACACTGTCTGGAAGCAACTGCTTGAGAAACACGACTACTGGTTTGGTGTACAGCTGCGCAAACGGGACACTTAGTGGCAATGTATGCTTGGTTAGCAATTCTAGTGATGCGGAAATGAGTTGTGCGTCTGGCTTTTCAATCAACGAGACCTCTTGTACCAAACTATTGCTCAAACCATATGATTACCAATGCAGCTCTGGCTGGGATCTGTCTGGCAGCTCTTGTTCACAGGCAACAAGCTCGGCAGCGACGCCTTTCTGTGAGCCTGATTATTCGATTAGTGCAGGCAAGTGCATAAAGACACTGGTTACCAGCGTTGACTACGAGTGTGAACCCGGCTGGGTCTTATCTGGGAGTAAATGCAGCACAACATTGAAACAGGCTGCAATTCAGGAAGGGTGCCCGATTGGTTCTCAGCCTCATCAAGGGGATCAGTGCATAAATATGCTGATCGTTTCAGCCCTACCGCGTTGTGAATCGCCGTATCTCTTTGATAGCGTCAATTTGCGCTGCGAGTACACAGACATTAAGCCGATAGGGTTTTATTGAGGCATAGTTATGTTTTACTGGACCGCAACAACCTTGATTTTTTGAGTTCAAAAACTACGAAATGGCGCACGGTTAATTCATGAAGTTTATCTATTCAAAGTTGCTGGCTTAAGGCCACATATTTTGGAGGAAATGGTCAGGTTGCATTGATTTCTAACTGACGCCGACTAGGCGCTGTGATTCGTAATTTAAATGGTGTTAGCTCATGATTACTAGCACTATTCATGCGCTATGTCATTGAAAATTATCTTTCAATGTAATAGAAAGCATTCTTGAATTACAAATAGTTGTCCTTATGAGTTCTTCTGATTCAGACATCAAAATCCGCATCGTCACCAGTGCTGTTCTGCACTATCGCATTTCACTTTTGGACGGCAGTACTGCCCCTGGGCGTACTGCTGGCAATCGGCACATCGTAAGCTGGCTTAAGCAAGCGCAGAAATCACGTCGTTTTGGTCTCGCAGGCAAGGTGACGCTCGATGCGCTTTTGGCACATGCTGTTAAGAACCGGTTTATGGTTTCTTTGATAGACGAGCTAGAGGCTCTGGTGGTCCCGGGGCGTGCTAAGCCTGGCAACGGAGCTGAAAAGCCCGCTTTGCTGAGATTGAAGGAAGCAGGGGAGTCCTTGGTAGAGAGGGGCTATACGGTACAGATCCCGTTTGCACATGATTTTAAAACGGGTATGCCGGACCTGCCTGTCCCTTCGGCGCTGGTGCTGGCGGAGGATATGGTCTGTTTTGACGATAGTGGTGCTCTTACTGAAGAGATCTCGCTGGTTACAGTGACTGAGGGGGAGCCTGACGGGGTGATAGAACTGTTCCAGCAGTTCGGGTTGTCGCTGCAACACAGAGCAGAGGCTAAGCCTCAGGGGTGTGTGCAAACCGAGTATAGATTGACGACCGCGAGTGAAGCCTGAAGCCGCTTTCTGATAAGTACGGACAATGAAAAAGCCCAGTCTGCAAACTGGGCTTTTCATGTCTGATTGACTTCGACTCTGTTACAGGAAATCTTTCATTGATGGGATCTGCTTAGCTTCCTCCATCATCTCAGCGCAAGCTGCTTCGACAATCTCCTTACAAAGCTCGACGTGGGCCCTTTCCGCTTTAGTAAGCCCCATCTCCTCAACTTCCTTCAGAGCATATGGCAGAGCCTGAGTGATACGGTTTATCACATCCAGAGTTAGAAGCTGCATGCGTTCAAGACTGATACCCAGCGTGTTGGCAAAATCTGCCAGTGCAAAAGCGGTCATTGGGTCTTCAAAGTTGCCGGGGGTGCCAGCCTCGTACTCGCCAATAGACATGGCGTAGAAGCGAGGTGTGCTCTGATCCCTGCCCTGAGCGGACAATGCCTCGGCATCTTGTCGTGCCTCTGCCTCACGATACAGTGCCTCGATGTTCACTAGGTCGTAGAAAGGGGTGAGCTGTAACCCTCTTCTACCCACAAAGAAGCTTATGTTCTTGCCATGAGCGTCGAAGTTGCGGTTTAAGACGTTGAAGACCACCCACTGAACCAGTTGGCGGTGATAAGTCAGTTGGTCATTGGTTTGGACTGCGGCCAGCTTCGGCAAGGAAACGCCATCCCTGTACATCCTGGCGTCTGGCCCGTCGCCGTTCTGTCGCTCGTACTTATATGCTGATGGAAGATTAGTGGCCTGGCAGCCATCAATAACGTGGCGCCTGGATACTCGATTTTCATCCAGCAAGTATCTGCGGTCAAAGCGATCGACAATCAGGGTGCGAACCCCACCAAATGTAGTAATTCGGGTAGTGGCCACCTGATCAAGGGTGCGTCGGGCCAATGCCATTGTGAAGGCCTCATTGACCACAATATTTGGCACTCTTCCTGATTCGAACTTGTAGATGGTGTTGGAGCAGAGCTCGCCCTCACCAAGCCCGAACTGGTCACCTATCTCCAGGATGTTGAGCTTATCCTGAACACCGGCCACCGACAGGCGGGTGCGGCCGTCCCAGTAAGTAATGAGCCCTGCATTCTGAAGGCGTTGCCCCATCTCCTCATCGGTGATGACCCGAAAAGAGGACGCCTCCTGCTGAAATCCGGGAGCCGTGAAAGAGAGAGCGCCGGCGGTCTCGGTGCCAATACGACCTACCAGCGCAAACACGTTGGCTCGGGCAATAGTGGTGTTTTCCAGTAGCTCATCCAGCCCCTTACCTTCCGGTATCAGGTTCTCCAGGAAGTTGCGGACGTTGCGAGGAGGGATGTCCTCGTTGAAGGGCAGGTGCGGTGATACCGGGTAACCATTTTCGAGCCAAGCAGGGTCATAAGTAAACTCAAACTCGCTAACACTGCCAACAGGCAGCGCAAGGATCCCAACTAGGTCTTTCTGAGCTAGTCGAACCTCAAGCAGCTGGCGGTCAGGTCCAGTCATCATCTACCTCCGGGTGAACATGAAAGGGTGACAAGGAACTTGGCTCATCGGTCCTTATCTGGAATGACAGGCCCAGGTACTCCATAACCTTGAGGACGTTGTTAAGGTTGACGCCGATATCGCCTTTCTCGATCTTCACCAGGGTACTCTTTGACATGCCAAGAGTATCCGCGACATCCGCCTGGCGCAGGTTAAGCGTGGTGCGCTTGGAGGTAATCGCTTTTGCCAGCTGCAGTGGCGTGAATGGGAGCCGCAGATCGGGCATGGCCACTGGTTGGACAGATTTCCCTTTTCTCATGTTCATAAGTCCAGAAAAATAGAATTATAAACCTAAGGTACCCCAAAACACCTCTTGAGACCAGAAAAATGAAATTGACAGCGATTTTCTCCGTTTGGCTTACTAAAAGTCCATAAAACTACACTTAAAAAAGTAAAGCTGCCAAAGGATTTCAAAAGGCCATAAAAATAGAATTATGAGAGCTTTACCTTCTTGATGTAGATGTTGTAGCGGATTCCTAGGGACTGATTTCGGCTTTGGCGCAAGCCTGTTGAGCTGTATCGCCACAACCGCTACAAGCAACGGTGTTATGGACAGGATTTTTGTACTGATGGATGTGCTACTGAAGTCACAGACCTATAGCTGTATTGGCAAGCGAGCCAAGACCGTTGAAATCAAGTATCGATGCCTCCGCGTAGACCGGTAGCCAGTCTTGTCATTGATGCCACTGGGTTATGACGAGGGAGAATGGAAGATGTGTAAGCATGGCAAGGAGAAGCGGCATGTCTGGCGCATGCTTCACCTTGCTGTTGATGACCAAACTCACGAAATGAGTGCTGCGGAAGTGAGCCTTGAAAACGTGGTCGACAACGAGGCACTCCTAACACTGTTGAGCCCTCTAACGGCCAACTATGCGTCAGGCATCAACCGATGATGAATATGACAGCAAGGCGTGCCATAAACTGACGAAACGGAGTGGCAAAAAGCCTTCCATCCCGCCACTTAAGATTGTCGGTTACTGGGCGGATGGCCACCCAAGAATTGAGGAGCAATGAATTGTAGCAGTGGAAACGGGACAATGACTACAGCGCCTAGTCGGAGAAGCGTTGGCTGGAGTCAAAGCGATGAAAAAAGTCATAGAAATGGGTATGCCTATTCGACTGCGAACTGCCCAGATAACGATTTCCCTTGAGGCAATTGCGTCTCAAGCCTGGGTTTGATCGAGAAGCTACCTAGCAACATTATCAACTTAACCTATTACAAGACCAATTTGTTGTGGCGTTAAGGGCTTTAAAGAAAGCGTTTAATGGTTGTTTCGCCTGCCCAGAATCGCTCCTGTTGTCAATTTAATCGCGAGGACATTTATAGTCATCTATCGCATTTTTTTCGTCAAATTTGACATGAAATCTCTTTTTTGTTGTTGTCTTCTTATGCTAAGTTTGGGGTCTTGTTATAAATTCGTTGGAGTTTATCTGTTATGCGGTTAAATAGTTTTGTTGTTATATTGCTTTTGATGCTCTTTGCATTTCCATCGTTTTCTGCTCTTAAGCCACCACCGCCACCTAAAAAGGAACCAAGTCCATATCACTGGGTTAATTGTGTTGATTTGGAGCCAGAGTTCTCTCCTTTAAAGGCAGAAAAATTTGATGTTCCCGCAAACTCAGAGTATACACGATGCTTTAGAATGACCGGACACAACGACTCTGTTGTTTTAATTACTCAACGCTTCTATTTGAATGATGTGGATAATATACAGGTTTTTGTTGCTAACGATAAAAACTCTCCATATGAAGCATACAGAAAAATAAACTTCAACAACGTTAATTCCGAAGTTATGAATGCTTCTAAAATAGCTGGAGGAGATTCTGATGATGAGATTAGAGTTGTTGTGAAGTTCTCACCTCATTCCGCAGAGCGAGAGCTTGTCATATCATATGGGATGTCCACTGAAGGTACAGGGTTGTTAACTTTAGGAGTTGCTTCTAACGGAGGGGAACAAACTCAAGGTGATGAGTATAAAGGGCCGAGTACTTACCATATGGACTTTTCAAACCAGGATGGCATACAATCAATAAACAGTGAGTTAGAACGATATGATATTTCTAGATACAATAGAAATAGTGAACAATTCGAGTGTTCTCCAGGAGAGGTTCCGCCGGAAGGAATTAGTGATAACGAGCCGTTGAACTCGGCATTGTTACCAGTGGAGGCGCACAATCTTAGTTTATATGTTGAAGATGATCTGGCTAGAAAGGTAATAGGAGAAGTGGTTGGATCTACCGAGGACCGCGCATTGAGAATGGCCGCTGCAACTACCGCATACATAAAGTCTAAGTCATACAATAAAAAGGAGCATAGATCATTTTACCTTGGAGCCGCGGAAAAGGTGGCGGGTCATTTGTCTGTAAATTCAATGCTTGACTCTCTTTCTGGAGATGTTGATATAAATGCATATAATAATGGCGTAAGTTATGGATCCCGTTTCTTGAATGACCCCATACGATATGAGTACATCGATTCTTGCAGTAAGGAAAAAATCCATGATACAGGTGTTTGCATATCACGTGAATTTAAATTCAGATTCACTGGCATGACTGCTAATCGATGGTATTATAGAAAGTTTCCATATTATTTTGGTGAGAGAGTTAACCTGCATGTTTCAGCTAATCTCTATAGTTTTCCTGATAGAATCAAAGCGGATTCACTAGGAGGAAGTGAAAGAAATATTACGGAGCTATATTATAGCCCAGGTTACATGAAAGGAATAGTTGCACACCTATTTTCAGTTTCCGACCATAGTGATAATAAACACGGACCAATACAGTTTTGGGCTATACCTATGAAGGGGGTTGGGGTTTCTGCCGCGGAAATATCTGTTAAGTGCACGCCGATAGAATGGTGATTAAAATATTTACCATTTGAATTTAAGTGTATCTGATTACGTTTTTTAACTTATTAATTCTTCTATTTAAGAGGGTTAGTTGCATTAAGCATATTTATGGTTCTTCACAAATTGGCGGGAGCAGGATACAAAAACGGCTGGAAACGTTATAGTTTCATTGTACAGCCAACCAGCCGTTTTTGATGTCGAAGCTTACCTTACCAATCCCCTTCTAGGACGGCTTTTAATTGTCCATACCGATGTTCACCAGCATAATTTTACCATTTACTTGTCTTCCCACGACCATAGCAGGTGTCGCTTGCGCAACAGGTTTCTGTAATTCAAATGGCTAACAAGGATAAAAGAGCAAGGGGAGAAGCCAAAAAAACTAAAATGCGTAAGCGAAAGGAATTCGTTAATAGCTTAAGTGGAAAGCTTGAGCCCGTGCTCGATAATCCTCGATAGGGAGTTTATTCAGTATTCTGGCTATGGCAGGGAATAGGTAAGCTGTGATTCATTTTTCGACCTGCCATCGGAGGCGTTTGTCACATAAGCGAGGATTTGTAGATGTAGTCCGTGAGTTAGCTGTTAAGGATTTTTAGAGATTATATTTCTTCTTTTTTTGTCAGTGACAAAGCCCTCTAGAACTGAGTACATATTAGGACATGTCTCGGAAATCACCTTCAGTCCCTCAGAGCACTTAGGATTGCCCATCATGGCTGTGCCAACACCACAAGGGAGAATCGTATACTCTATGAAATTTCGATCTATCTTTCCTCTTGACCCATTAATACACTCTTCTTTGTAGTCATGTTTATTGAGTTCAATAGTCAGAATAGCTTCCTTGATGTGATTAATATTTACATCGGTTTCTTTTGCGCAGCCAGATATGACTATAGCGGAAAAGAGACCAAGGTTATAGTTTTCATTATTATTTTTATTCTTTATGAAGTTACGCGTATTTTATCCGTTGGCAAAACCAAAGATAAACTTTGTATATGGCTAAGTAAAATTTTCGAATCTATCAATAAGTCAACATCTAATGCTTATTCATAAAAATCAATAATTAGAATATTTAAATTGATTTTAATGTTGGTTGTTAAACTGACATCATTAATTTTAAATATGTAGCTTTCTTAAAGCATCGCGCATCTTTTGCTCATCGCGCTTATCATATCGCTGGGTTGTGCGAAGATCAGAATGTCCCAACAAACGCTGCACAATCAAAATGTCGACGCCGGCATTGAGTAAATTAGTGGCAAAAGTTCGTCGCAAATCGTGAGGAGAGAACTTCTGTGTTCCAGCAATTGCTTGCAAGTGCTCAAGCGCGTTACGCACTCCAGAGACACCCAGAGGAAGCGATTTTGGGTGTACCTGATTATTCCTGTTGGTCCGATAAAACAGCGGCCCAGGCTGATCCCCGCGTAGTGCAAGGTACTTATGCAACGCCGCTAGGGCCCGGGGGCTAAGCTCTAACACTCGTTCTTTGTTACCCTTTCCTAGGATCCGCATGGTGCGCTCGTACTTATTGAAGCTGGCCATGGACAGGCCTACGGATTCCTCCCTGCGCAGCCCCAGATCGGTCATTAGCAGCACCAGTGCGGCGTCGCGGGCTGCTCGGAATGGGGGAAATCTCGCTGCTTGCTCCACAAGTAACTCTATTTCTTGGGGTGTGAGTTCACGGCCAGCAGGCGCACGAGTGCCTTTTACTGGCTTCACTTCTTTAATGAGCATGTAGGTATGAGCATCGATAAGTTGCAGTCTAAAGCAATGAGAAAGCACCCCTTTAATAGCCGCCAGGTAAAGATTGCTGGTGTTTGGTGCTAAGCTTTGAAGCATGTTTGATTCTTCGACACTTTCTTTGGACTGTGTCATAGAGCTCAGGGTAAATAAATGGTTTTTGAACTTATTAATGGTCAGGTAGGTTAATTTATGCCATGGAAATGTGAAAGGATCATTCCAGTCGAAGCGTCGGGCAACGTTACTTAGGACATATTCCATGCGAGATTTAGAATTGGCAGAAGGCAAGTCATCCAAGTAGGCTGTGACAGCCACACGGGTTAATTCATTGGTGTGATCGACACCGTTTAAAATAATTTCTGAGTTGGGTTGTGCTGCTAGTACCAATTCGTTGCTCATTAGTTCCTAAGTCCATCTTGGTGCCGATCCAGGCGATCCCGGTTAATGATCGAAGAGTGTATAAATATAGTCTACTGCCTACTCCTGGTTGATTACAACAATAAAGACGCATTTACTGCTCTAATGTTTGGAGGGGGAGGGACCTAAAAATTGGTACTCCTGTGTGAAATCTGGAACAGGGTAGGGCGCAAACCTCTAAAAGATTCGCGTAGCGCAACGTTGTTTTGACTGTTTTTGCTGGGTGGCCACCGCTGTAACCGTTGGTATGACTGGGTTTTGAGGGTGATTTAGTGCCGAAATCAACCCAAACGAACGACGCGGTATCTGCCGCATTTTTAACCGGCCTGGTACGTCCGGTCCCGGCGAGATGAAAAAGCTCCCTAATGGGGGTGGCTCGGCGAGGCGGCACTCCTTCCTCAGCGGCAACACGAGCCGGCGTGGTTCTTTATCTCAACCAATACGGTGCCATCTTCAGGGATAGGCATGCTCCAGCAGGTAACGCGCAAGGGCTCCAGGAAGTCCTTAACGTCCACTTGCACATGCACATCAGGTAGCTCAGAGGTTGGGTGATCCAGGTCGTCCGCATCCACCAAAGTCGCCTCTCTCGATGTCAGGCTGTTGGCCGCATGCAACACCTCGATCAGCCAGCGCACATCTGTGACTGGTGGAAGGTCCGGGGGCAGCTCAAGCACCTGAAGGCTGTTCTTCCAGAACGGACCAGTTATCACTAAGTGATCTCGCATGGGCGTCTCCATCGATGAGTCGGTGAAGCTGACCACCAGGTAGTGACCAGCACTTAGTCGAGCCTGCTGCTCCAGTTTATGCGGTCCTCTTTCCCAGGAGCCGCTCTACATAGTTGGCGGGGAACCCATAGGTGGCGTCGGGGTCGCCCACCTTCTTCGCTAGATAGGGGCGCTTTCGTGCTCGGCGATTGAAGCCGGCAAGCACAAAACGTTCACCCCCGGATTCAAAGGGAACGCTCAGGTCGAGGCCGTTCAAGGGGTGGGACGGGATTGCGGTCAATGCTTTCAGGGCGGTCATTTCCGGTGTGACTGCGGTACCAGATGCATTCAGCAAGCACAGTTCGACGGGCATCCGGGCGTCGGTTCTGGAGTATCGGATTCTGCCGAGCTGCAGGCTGATCCCCAGCTTCTGCGCCAGTGTGTCAAGCTGGGGCTGAAGTTCGGCACGTAGCTGTTCCAGGAGTTCGGTGGTGACTTGGGTCGGTAGGGTCATGATGGTGCTCTCCTTGCTTTAGATTCAGACAGAGCATCTCACTTGGTGGTGATCGCGCTACTGCGACGGCTATGCGTATGGCCTATTGCTGCCTTACTCAGTCAATAATTATGACAACGCCCAGCTTTCAAGATCGCCTCATGGCACTCCGAATCACACCATGATGACCACTGACAGGCTCCCTCTGCCACAAAAACCGCCTTCCAGCACCACTGAGGTTCGCTACGGAGTGCAATTAGGGATTATTCCCTATTGGACGTTGTCATAAAACTTGTGACAGCGGCAGCGAATTTACTATGATATTGATATGATGAACGACCCCTGAGCACCTGTTACGTTAGCCATGGACATTCGTAATCAACTGAAACAGACCTACCGCGACATCGAGGTCAGCCAGCGCCGGCTGGACTCGGCACTCGATGCCTGCCTGTATGTGCAGGCCAAAGCTTACGAGTTGCCGGCAATCGCCGAGGACGACAGCTTCAAGGCCATCAGCACGCTCGAGCCGAGTCTAATTGAAGGGTTCACTGCCGAGGCCAAGATCCGTCGTGCCTGGGCCCGCTATTACGTGGACAGCGGCAGCTCCACCCTCTGCTCGGTGAAGATGCCTGGGGTCGTTCAATACCAGGCGGCGCCAGGTGAGCTGCAGCGGATCTTTGAGCTGGTAGATGACCTAAATAAGCGCAAGCGGAGGTTTGAAGAGATCTCCCAGCTGATCGACGATGAGTACGAGCGCCATGCCGCCATCCACGAGCTGTTCCCGCGGCTGCACAACAGGCAGCTGTGCCGGCAGCTGCATTGCGTCGGCGGCGATTTGGTACCAGACAGCATCGGCTTTAGCTTCAGCAATAAAGTGGTGGCGCACCAGGTGAGCGTTGACGCTACCCTCACCCGCCTGGAACAGACGCTCGGCCATTCACTGCTGGCCGCCGCTGACGCCCAACTTGCACGCGCTCGAAGAGACAAGATCCTAGATCTGCAGCAGCAGTACGGCGATGATCTGGTCCTGGTACACCGCCGCTTCGGTAAGGTGCAGCCGATCTATAACCTGCGCTACGATCGCCAAGTTAGGCAGAAACCGGCCTCGATGCCGCTGCTCCTGCTGACCACCACAACAGGCCCGGTGAAACTCAACAACCTGGCCAGCTACAGCATGCGAGTACCGGAGCTTACCGGTGGGGAGTTCCTGGATCCGACCAGTCCTATATATTGGCGAGCCGGCACAGATTAGCGCGCATGATCACTGCTGGTACCGGTGAACCTTCACGCCTTCACTCTAAACGACCATTGCCCCGCCAGCGCATCATTCAAGCCAACCCACGTACAGATCCACTTCACCGCGGTGGAGAACCTGGTGATGGAAACTCACATCCTTCCCTTCAATAACCTATTGCCCGGGGCCGATGGCACGGACCCGCGTGAAGCTGCACTTCTCAAGGATTGAACTGCGTGCTGCACCTGCCATGCTGGAGCAGATGCCTCGTAGTCGCAAGGTCGCGCCCACGCGGCTCCTACGAACAACGCTTACTGAGGCGCATTCATAGCTGTCTTGATCCAGGTGCAGTTGCCACATTACTTATTACCTCTTGTGAGTAGAACATTAGGGTTCTACTCCACCGTACGGCGCTTTTGGAAAATGGGATAGTTTGCCGGGTTTTTAGAGAAACTGCGCTTCGGGGCTCCGGTGCAACTTGACTCCAAGGCCTAATGTGCGATGTTGACAAAGAACCACATTCAAGGAGATAGGAGATTAAAATGGATTTTATTCGTCCTGCGGTACTGGCCCTGTTCATTGCGGCCTGCAGCCCTACCCCCACCATTCCTGCGCAAGTTGGTCATACAGCGACACTACCGTTCCACATGGTCTTTGAGT
This sequence comes from Ferrimonas kyonanensis DSM 18153, assembly GCF_000425405.1. Taxonomy (GTDB): domain Bacteria; phylum Pseudomonadota; class Gammaproteobacteria; order Enterobacterales; family Shewanellaceae; genus Ferrimonas; species Ferrimonas kyonanensis. The sequence continues at coordinate 32,567 of NZ_AUDJ01000029.1, forward strand.
CCACCGACGACGGGCGCTACTCGCCACGAATCCCGGTGAAGTTCTTCGACTCCAGGGTTGCGGCCGGCGCAGCGAAGATCCCCGCCGGCGACTGGACTGTAAATGGCGAATCGATGATCCAACCGAGAGCGCAGTACACGCTGGTACTTCGGGAGAGCGGATTTTTCGAGATCACTGACATCGAGTGACACCTAGGCAAACTCATCACCCGGGCACCAAGCAACAGGGCAACAGCACACCAGGTGCGGCAGATCCTGGCAGGCGCCAAAGGAGACACAAATGGGAACTGACAGACAGTACGCCCCAGGGGAAACGCCGGAAAGACGGGCCCTGTACGAAGCGGTCATTCAAGAGCTCAAAGCCAAGGGCACCTTCTCCTCGGCCGTGGAGTATGGCTGCGTAGGGGAGTGGATTGATGCTGTGTTTGAAAAGGATATGTCCTTTAAGTGCCCGGACGAGCAAAATCACTGGGCCAAGCTGAGGTTCAACGGCGTGGAGCGGTGCTGACGCCGTTTGAACTGAACTCACGCACGATAAGAAGCTGCCCTCCTGGATGTCATGATAAAAATTCAATATGGTCAATGTCCTACGCGGCATGGAGCCAATCGTTCATTTACCAGGGCGGAAGCAAAACGTTATACCTAATGTAGGGATCAGTCACAAAAGGAGTTGTGCATGATGGGGGATCAGAAGCAAACTGCGGAATATCTCAAGGGTATTCGGTTAAGAGCAAGGATTTCGCCAACGGAAATGGCGGAGAAGATTGGCGTTAGCCGCCGCCAGATTTACTACATCGAAGAGGGCGATGGTCAGATTACCGTCCCTCAAATGCAGCAATGGATCCATGCCTGCAAGCCATCAATGGCCAGCGTCATCAAGAACCTGTTCCCGCAGTTTCAAGCCAACCTCCATCGCTACTAGATCCATGCCGGCCACCTTTGCCGTCCGTTCTTTGCCGACCCCTCCTGGGGTCGCTTGTATGCGAACCACTATCGCACCGAAGGGATTTCTTCCCACCGGGTCAAGCTGCGCGGTGAATGCCGAGCACCATTGTCAGCAGAACGGTCACCCAGCTTTTGGGCTGCTATCTGCAGGCTATGGGTGCCGTACTTTGACTGAATGGCCTTGATGCCTGCCATCAGCTTGTCTGCCCCCTTACGCACCGGTGCATCAAACAAGCCCAGTTGACACTCATCGCGGTTACAAGGGTCAAGAGCGCCCACGGTGACCCGCCCAATAGGCACTCCGGGCCGGTAAGCCAACTCCACCGCCTTAGCCGCGGCGGTAGCCAGCTCCCTAATGTCGTCCGTTGGGTAAGCGAGCCGTAGCCGTTGACTGTGCCCCCAACGCACAGATCGGTCGAATGGGCTAGAGGAAAGCTGCAGTAGGTACTCACTGGCCACCAGGTCATGATCCCTGAGCTTTTTCGCCACGGTAGACACCCTCTCCATCACTCCCGGCATCAAGGTCACCAGGGCAACCGGCTTCTCCTTCAATGAGCGAGAGCTCATGATTTGCTGGCGATTACTGACGTCCATGTCCGCCACCCGCATGCACTCCTTACCGTTCAACTCCAGATGCGTGCGTTCCAGGGTGACGCCGTGTAATCGCCTCAGGCTGAGCCGATCGTACTGAGCCAGGTCCCACGCAGTCCGAATACCTGCTGCCTCCAGCCTAGGCGCCAACCTCCGTCCCACACCCCAGACGTCGCCGACGCTGATGGTGGCCAGCAACAGCCTGTCTGGGCGCTCCAGGATACATAGACCACGGTAGTCAGGGTGAGACTTGGCCAGCTCACTGGCCGCTTTGGCCAAGGTGATTGTGGGGGCGGCACTGAATTTACAGCCCAGCCGCAGCTCGGTCCAGATCTGCTTCCGCACCGAGCGCCCCTCACCGATGAGGTCACCACGACTTGGCAGCTTGATCAGGCTTTCGTCCACAGAATACGGGGTAGCACAGGCGCCGTATCTCTGATTCAGAAGGTCATGAAAACGGTGGCTCATCTCGCTAAAGAGCTCGAAGGTTGAGCTTCTGCGGATCAGAGCATCGCGTTGGTGCTTGGGCAGCGCATCGGTTTGCTGCCAGAGCGGAACGAACTTTTTTAAGGCCCATGGCCTTCGCCTCAGGCGAAATGGCCACCACAACGCCGTCATTGGAGCTGGTGACAATGACAGGTCTACCCCGCGTCGCAGGCTCCAGGCTTTGGATCATCGACGCATAGGCACTGGTCAGGTCGATTAGAGCCCACATGAGGACGGGGACAGTTCGGGGATGGGGTGCCAGCATCGAATGGATCGGATGACGACCCCCTCAATGGCAAAGGCGGCTGGGCCACATAGAGCCAGCCGCTCGGTTGCAGTGGCCAACTGGCCCGCTTCCACATCGAGAAAGCCTATTCGAAACTCGCCATCCACAGCACAAACGACCAGGTCACCCGTTTTGGCTTCACGGCCGCGCTCCACGATCAGCAGATCGCCTTGATGGATGCCAACGGTTGAGAATTCATTGGTATCACAGCGCATGAACAGGCTAGCCGCCGGCTTATCAATCAGTAGGGAGTCAAGGCTGAGGACACCAACCTGCATGTCTTCGGCCTGGCTTGGCCAGCCCTGGATTGGATAACTCATGATCGATCGACACCACTGTTTATTTATACAGTGGCAGTGTAGCGCCGTCCCCAGCCTTTGTCGATTACCCAAGTACGTTATAGCCAGCTTTCATCGTGCATGGACCTGCACAGATGCTCATTCGATCCGTTACTGTGCCGTGATAGTTGTAACGCACGGGTGAATGGGAGCCGTTTACTCTGTATAAAAATCCGGCTAACATTAAATTTGCTACTGTAGTTACAAGGAGTGAAATACTCATGGATGAGCCATTTAAGCCAAAGGGTGCAGATAGCAAGCAACTCAAACAAGCCCGGCAGGAAGCCAATATGTCAGCGCAATGCATGGCCGATACGCTTGGCGTCTCAAGGAGAAAAGTCCACTACATCGAGTCTGGCCGATCGGATCTGACGATCAAGGAAGCTCAGACCTGGCTACATGCAACACGGGCTCCAGTCTTGGACTTTCTTCTGTCGCATTTTCCCGCGCTCCACCTGGAGCTTAAAAAACACCTCAAGTCATAAAGGAGTTACAACATGGACGTTACTTCAGTTAATAACACGCCTGCACGCAACACCGCGACCTCAGCCAACAAGGCCGAGGAGACACCCCCAGCCAAAGAGCCGGCGACCGCAACTCCGGCCACTGACACCGTTGAGCTGGGCTCCGGAGAAGCCGCGGTAAGCAGTGGGGTGAAGTCCCCCACAGATACCTACGCATCCATTCAGGCCGGTGGCGCCGGCGGCGGCGGCAAACCGCCTAAGAAATAAGCCACAGAATGATATTTTCTATCCCAAGGAGGCTTCTCCTCGTCACAACGCCGGTGCTTGCACTGGCGTTGATTGGCTTGCTGTTTCCACCCCTCCTCGCATCACTGTTCGACTCCATCTTTATCGTGGTCGACATCCTGGTGCTGCTGTTGATTGCCGTGTTTGGGCCAAGAAACCATAACGTCTATGGGTTCCTGCTGACCTTTGCCCTATGGCGAACCCTCTGTGTTCTTATGGTGCCAGGGCTTTACGAAGCCGGGCTGATGACTTTTTTATTTGGCTGTATTGTCTTAAATACACTGGCCATTTATGCGATTAAATACCGCTTCACTTTAACTTATTGGGCAGTGAGACTAACTAAGCCAGCAGTTCGCCTAAGTGGTGAATGCAATAAGGCGTTACAGGCATATCGATTACTACCCCAGGAATGGGCACTGCTGTGGCTACTACGCATTGATATTGTTTATAATACCATCGTGATTTCCGAAACCGCTCTTGAAAAAATGAATTTGATTTCCGCAGATCCATTTTATCAAGCCTTGGATACTTTTGGTTTTATAAACTTTGTATTGGGGTTACTTGTGACTGCTTCGTTTGTTTTTGATAGAAAACATCGGGAAAACCTGTTCAAAGCCTGAATGCTAGTGCAAAAAAAAGTCCCAAAAAGCGCAACAGGTTGCGCTCTCGTCTTGAAGATTATTTCCGTTTCCTCTTAACTATCCAGTAACCATTATAATCTGATTGCTAATCACTGATGTTATCACCTGTTCAAACTCTTTCATTTCAAGTTCGCCAAATGCTCGAACACAATGTGCCGCTACCAAGTGAGATCCACTTGCTGTTGGAGTTTTTGCAGCTTTACAGGTGCGATGCGTCGCTAACTGACATCGCGGATTGGGTCATGAAGACTCAAGACCCCAAGACCATCCTCAAAATTCGCACTCAGTACACCCAGATAGAGAGCAGCACGATCATCAGCGATAGCACGGTGGGCTTTCGGCAGCAGATTATTAGCTTGGGACTAAACCGGTTGGCACAGACCATTGAGCAGGCTGTGGGAGAGAGCATTGCGTTTGGTCCGAAGTATGAGCCAAGCTTTGTCGACTTCAGCAAACACCTGAATGAGCTTGCCTCTACCATCACAGGGCAAGACTCGAAAAGTCAGCTGATAAAGACGGTGTTTCCAATCTTCAAGCTGGGCCTGTATCTGCTTGCCTTGGCCCACAAAAGCTTCCCTAACCCGATGCCTTGGCAGAGCGCAGCCAACAGCCCAGACCTGTTCGCAGGGGTCTGCAATATCATGGTGTTCACCCTGAACACCCACTTTGCCGACTCCGAGCTCATGGCGGCGGTACGCCTATGCCACCCGCGCAACCCTGACTGCATCTTCAACTCAGAGGACTGTGAAGCTTATGCACCCTAACGCCCTTCAGAGTACCCATGACGTACTAACCAGCCATGGCTGGGAGGCACATGACCAGAACAGCATTGGCCAGTGTTTGGTAAGAACGCCATATGGCGACCATGGATTCATTGAGGTAAACCACGATCCGCAGCATCACAGTGGACAGCTCAACCTTGCACTTCAGCTGGTCCTTGCTGCAGGTGACCTGGCCGTGGTTAGTGAATACAACCCAGATGTGACCATTTTCCAGGTAAAGGAGTACCTCGTGCTGAGGGTTGAGTATCTCCACCAGGAGCACTTAAAGCACAGAGCTCGGTCGTTATTAATGCTGGCGGAGACTCTATTTATAAATCTTGGAGTCAAGGGCATTAGTGAAGAGTGTTGCACAAATGCCCCGACATGAATTGAAAATAACCAAGCATGGGAATCCACAACTGGCTCATTATCCAGCTTTAACAATCGTCTCTGGATGGGGGGGAATCGAAACAGACTCAGGTTTTAAGCTTTCCGATTCATCCTCTTTACTCTTAGTTGAATTTTCATCTTCCGACTTGACTGGTTTATTCTTATCAGCTGGCACCGATTCCATTAAGTCATCGACTGACAACCCACGTTTTTGGAGGTCTTTTGAGATCTTCTTCAAAAAGGCTTCATCCTCTTGCCGACGTTTTAATGCAGCTTGCATTCCGACAATTAACCTTTTGATGTCGTTCGCACTAGCGCCATTCAAAAATAACTTAAAATTGTCCTTGTCGAACAGATCCTGATAAGTCATAGCGTATCCCTTCTGTTGATTGAATTAAGTTAACAAATACGACCCAATGCGGTTTAACAGCCACACGACTGACAGCAGGATCAACGATAACAGACAGCTGATAAGTAACACCGTCAGGGTGCCCTTGAGTATTGGCAGGAGGTAAAGCAGAGCGCAGAGCAGGATCGCCGTCATGGTAGGGGAGTGCATGCCGGCCTTGAGTGCATTCAGCCAATCGGTTCTCGATGGCCAGCAGTTGCTGCTCACTGCCGCTATTAAGATCAAAGGGACCACGGCCGTGGTGTCGCCACGGATTAGCTGTACAATGCCGACGCCATCCATGGCACCAGCGCCTCCCCCAAAGAGAAGCGGACTCGGCAGGCTGGACCATTGCCAAATAGCGATCATCGACATTGCGCCACTGAACAAGGGCCCAAGTGGTACCAGGGTACAGCCGAGTCGCTGCCAAAGGTTGCCTGGTTCATATTGGTGGCTCACACTCCCACTGGCCAAGCCTTGGTGCGTCTTAAACCAGACCACTTTTCTGACACGATGACCAAACAGCAGGGCAAAAACAAAATGCCCCAGCTCATGCACTATCACGCCCGGGACGGAGAATACCCAGCGCCCCAGATACCCAAGCCGACAAACTATGGCACGGCAAAGTAGCGATATCCCTGCAAAGCTCAGTAGCGTCAGCAGCAGGTCAATGGACACCTTACTGCACCCTACGGAGGAATTGACGGACATCTGTGGCTGCCTGACGAAACTCATCGATGGGAGATTGCAATAGACGGTCGAGATAGTCCGATTCGGACAGGTGACTGAATTTGGCGGCATTCATGACCAGATCCAGGCCTACTGTAGTCCGAAGCACCGCATCTTCAGGCATGGCCTGCTCAAGGCGAGCCAGAGCATCGTAATCTTGCTGAGAGGCAATCAGGCGAGCCCTCCCTCGAAATTCATGTTGCTGCGCGTACTGGGCCAACAGCTGGCGCTCTGTGTCGCTGGCGCCATCAAACCCCCACTCATGGAAAGCCATGCTGCTCCAGAACTGAGCAGGTTTACCATCCCAGTAAGCCCGGGCGTACTCCTTAATCAACGAGGGATCGCTGACGATGGTGCTACCCCGAAAATCGACAACGGCTATGGAGGTCGCTATCTTGGCAAACCGTTCATCGGTGGCCATGGCAACTCGCAGAAATTCGGCCATCGCCTTGTCATCAGCCTTCAGGCCCCGAAGCTGACTGGCAAAGAGGCTGGTGACCGTCAAAGGGTCGATTTCGGTTTCATAGCGAGGTTCATCCATCACCTGCGCAGCCACCACCCTCCAGTCTAACGACAGGCAACCGCCTTGGCCGCACCATGCGGTGGGCGCTTCAGTCAGATCCCTAGCCAATTGATAGCCCGCCAGTGATCCAGCGATGAACGCTGTCCCTGCGATAATGCCTCGTACTGATTTCCATGTGGTTGAACGCACAATAAGCACCTTGATTTCCATGTCGAAAGGTAATTGTGCAGTACGCCAGAGGTGGGCTTGTGCAAAAAGACACCCCAAAACTGGCTGTTCGTTGCAGTTTTAGGGTGGAAGGCTATTTCTCTCGAGCCGAGTCCAATTTGGGGGCAACCGGGGTGGAGGTAGTGGTCTTGACGGCCTGCTGCTGCGTCTTCAAAACCAGGCTGCGGTCTTTGAGGCGCTCCTGACCTTCCATCACTGAGTCTTCGGACGACAGCAATTCGAAAGCCTTGCTCGCCGATCTGGCTTTTATACAGGCGCGGCGCTGCTCGACATCCAGGAGGCCCGTGCAGGGTTCCGGCTGCGCGTGCAACACGGTGGCTAAGAAAATAATGGTGACCATAACTCCTCCTGAATTATGAACCGCGATAAGGTTTAAGGTTCATGCCTAAGCTGCTGTTGATGTCGTACACCAAATGATCCAGCCGCTGGGTCACTCGGCCGCCAACCCGCCAGGAAAACAAAGGGGTCTCGATGTCCGCCTCCGCGGTACCCAAACCGACCTGAGCCACCGACTTATCTGTGAGATGCCAGACGACGGTTTGCCGGTCACAGCCAAGCCTCTGCTTTGAGAACAGCGGCACCCGGAACCATGCGTATTGGCCGAGTAACTCTCCTTGATCATTGATGGTGAAATCGTAGTTTACCGGCAGCAGGGCCAATAACACCCCAAGGGGTAACCAGACCACTACGGGCAGTATTTGCTGGTGCCAGATCCACGAGTTCAATTGCCCGTAACCGAAGAAAACGGTGGTCAGCAAACACATCACCACCACTGCGAAAAGCAGCGGTTCTCGGATAAATAGCACCACTTTAAAGCTTCGCATCGCACACTTTCCTTGTTAAGCACCGTTCACAAGCAACGCCTTTTTAACACTTGTGAAAAGTTGCGGTTTCATTAATAGTAAACACTCTGGTGTTCAACAACAAAATAACTCGTAGGCCCGTCAATATGAGCATTCGCAGCGCTCGCTTGCAGGAAATCCAGCAGGAGCTGCTCAAAGAGAGTAACAATGATGGCCAAGCCTTCGGCCACCTATTTTGCTTACCCGCCGGCGATGACACCCACTACTGGTACGCACGTATTACCCTATCGAAATCTCAATACACCTGCCTATGGCCTGATGCCGACATTGATAAGGCCAAAGTGCAACTTGGCATCGAGCAGTTCATTGAAAGCCATGGCGCACTCCCCCTCACATTCGATGAACAACCGCCACGCCCAACCCAGCATTACCTCAACCTGGAGTCTTTCAAAACCTACCTTGCCAACCGCGGCATCAGGTCATTAGCAGAGTTCCAAAAAGTCGCGGCGCCTGCGTTCGTGCCAACGGATCCGCTTACCCACTATGGCGTCACCGAGTCCTCGCTATTCCACCGCCCCAAAGCGCGCTTCCTTTCTTTCGACGATGCTGTGAATCTGGCTCGCCAGCTTGATTGCTCTCGCTACACCGATTACAAGAAGATGTGCGAGCGTGGTGAGCGTCCTCCTGAGCTGCCGGCAGACCCAGTGACCTACTACGGCTACAACTGGCGGGGCTGGGACTACTTCCTAAACAGCCAAAGCTAACCTGCACAGCGGTATTGCCTGAAGGTATGCCGCATCGCCAGGTACACCCCCCAGTTGTTCTCGGAGATGAACTTGGCCACCGGATCGGTGGGCGCGTCCCGGCTGGCCATGATACGGTTCATTGCAGAGACAATCCCACACTGGTCGATGCCCAGCTCATGCCGGCGGATGACCGGCGCCGTCATGATGGCCTCAATCAGGTTCTTGCGGGCATTGAACTGCTCAAGGTCATAGTAAGCTACGCCAGTAACCACCTCAGAGCCGCTCTCCTTACCGGTGAAATCTCGATCCAGCACAAACCGAGTCACCCTAGGGCTGATGCTGACGAACCTTACCTTGGCATCATCATCCTTCTGAGTTTGGCTGGCATACTCAAACCGAGGAGCGCTGAGCAGGACCTGTTCCGCGATCTGCTTGCGATAGGTGTCCATTTCAAACTCCGGAGAGGCTCGATACACACCATTTATATGCTGGATCTGTACCTCAAACCGGAAGCTGGCCTCGGTTGCGTCGGCGCCCATGGCAAGCACCATGAGCAGGCTAAGCATCCATCGCATCATCTCTCACCCTCCTCTGCGGCCTGGCGAGGGTCATAGCCCTTGAGCCAGCCGTGAGTGATCTCGCCGCCCAAATCAGCCTCGGAGTACCCAAACACCCTCAGCACCTCCAGATCATATGGGTCACGCTGCAGCGGCCCCTCCACCAAGGCCTGCATGGTGATCTCAACAAGGTGCTTCAGGCTTTCATGGGGCAAACGCTCAGGGAGCTTGCCACGGCCGGCCTCGACGCCATCTTCGGGTTCGCGCACCTGGTAGTGGCTGTCAAAGTCAGCCAGGTTGCCGTGCAGGCCTTGCACAATTTCGGCGATAGGCAGCTTCTCCGGCTGATGGGCCTGGTGCTGCCCCTCCCAATACTGCACATAGTCGACCAGCTGGATCAGGTTGCTGTGGGCACCGATTGGGCTTGGCGCACCCGTGATCTGCACCCACGACGCCTGAAGCTGATTGTGGGAGGCTACCGCACGGCGGATCTCGGCAGTGGCAGCCTTAAGGCTGGCGACGGTGTTGGCCTCCAGATAGAAGTCCTGGTAGTCATCGTTGGCGACGGGCAACAGATAGCGGGAGCGGTCTTTGGTCTGCTCCTGGAATACGTGAATCGTTTTTTGTGTCAGATCCACTGGATAGCTCACCCCCGCATTCAGGGTTGCCATGGCCAACAGAGAAATCAACATACCGCCACTCCTTAGTGCTCAGGCCTGTGAGCCAGGGTATCCCGCTTAACCAGCTCGCGGGAGGCCGGAAAGAACCACCGGTTAAAGAAGTAGAACTCCTCCCCCTGAATCCACACCACAGGGGCACCATTGCGGATAGACAGCTTGGACACCCTGTCGGCGTAGGCTCGCATGTAGATGTCTGAGGCGTACTCACTCCTGGTGGAGCCGCTGGCGATGGCGTACACGGTATCTGCCTTCATCCCCAGATCCGGCACCCCCAGCACAAAGCGTTGTCCATCCGCGAAATAGGTGGTGTTAGCGTATGACTGTCGAATGCGGTGCAGAAACATCGCGCTCCCAGGGATGATCATGGTCAGGCCATCCTCGCTCATCACCCTGTAGTCCCAACCTGGCAGCTCTTTAACGTCAGCCAGAGCAAACGCCTCCACCACATGGGTGTATTGCGTTTCAGGATTGCCAGGCAACCACGCATTGCCGTCGCACACTTGCTGGTCGCGGATCAGCCTGAAGAACGCAATCTCCTCGGTCATGCTCGATGGCAAGTAGCCAGTACAGTCTTCAAAGGTGTTCAGCTGCTGATCGTACCAATGCCGGTACGGCTCCCAGAAAAAGCGAGCCAGGTTGTGCTTCTTGGTCAGCTCCGGTTTGTAGGGAAACTGGTGCAGCTGCAACAGATGTATATTGCCCGTACTAAGATCGGCGTTATATGCGGGTTTGGTCGTCACAAATCCTTTTAGGAACGATGGCACTTTGGGGTTCACGTTGGTGACAGTGCAACCACTTAAGCCACCCAGCAGCAGGGCTGTCACTAAAAAAGCGGGCATCAGTCTGCGTGTCATTGTGTCACCTCCATGTTGGTCCCTTTATCAGTAATTGGTAACAGCCCGGCTTGCAAACAAAAGCGCCTTACAAATACGGTAAGGCGCTCGGCAATGACTTCTGGTCACTGGTTTGCGGGTTTCGAAGGATCCAGCGGCGTCAGATCCGGCCCATGTCGACCGGGAGAGCCTGAGCCTCCACCGACCGGCGCCCCTGCCTCCTGGCTGTGCTTGACCGGGTCGATATGGCCAGCCATTTCACTGGCGGCCCCCATTAAGCGCTCACCATCTGCAGTACGCCCTGCCGCGACCATAGCTTCCCCCATGGCCATTAAGTGCCCGGGAACCTCTGCATATCGCTCTAGAGCAGTATGGTTGTTGTGCTCCACAGCTGTATCGTACGCATCTGTAAACCGAGACTGGAAGTCCTCCAGGTTCTCGAATTTCAGCGCATCAGGCTGGTGGGCGCCCCAGTACGTCGGAAGGTGCGGAGAGAACGCCCCCACATCCGAGGCGTCATGACCCAGGATGGCCATTCCTGCGCTAACCGCTAACCCGGCCGAAGTCTCTCCGGCATTTGCATAGCCAGCACTCAACTGAGCCTGAGCCACCGGGGTTAACGGGACGCTTTGGCCAGAGGAAGCAGACAGCATTCGAAGATCATCCAGCGCCGCCATCGTCTTGGGGCTGTTGCCGTTAATCGTCTCTGTCGCCTGGCGCCACTTGTCACCGTTTTCCACCGCTCTGTAGAAGTCCTCGCCGTAAAGCTGCTGGTAGCGCTCGGCAACATCATCCATCAGTGCCACTGCGCCGGCGCTGGCCGGATTGCTCATCAGCAGCTCAGGGCCAGGCACATCGCCTCTAAGCATCTCACTCATCAAACCGGCGTACTCCAGGCTCGACTGCCCCTCAGCGACCAGTGAAGCATGGGCATAAAGCGCTTTTTGGCTGTCAGACCACTGGCTTGATGGGCCGGAGAGATGCTCATTGAGCAGGTTCATTGCCCCCTGCCATCGCTCTTTATCCGCGCCCGCCAGGGCCTGATTGGTGTGGTTTTGGAGCTGATCAAAGTTTGGTGCCACATCGGGGTTGCCGTGGGTTAGGGCCCCGGCGATGGCCGCCACAGTCAGTTGCTGCTCGGGCAAGGATAGCGGCTGGTCGCTGTTAAAATGCGACAACGCAGCTGTGGGATAGGCTGCATTGGTCGCCGCCTCCACGTTCGCGGCTTGCACGGCCAGGGGTACCGTCTCATTCCCCTTGTAGCCATTGGCGCCATAGTGATCGTCACTCAGGGAGTAGGCGATCAGGTTGTCGTTGGCTGCCTCAACACGCTGCGCGGTTGCAAGGGACCGATCAGCAAAGCGCTGCTCGAGCTGAGCGCTAGCTTGCTCAAGCCGCGCTTTGCCACCTTCATGAGCTTGATACACCTGGTTTTCGCCATTGAGAGCAGCCTTCTCGCTCTGCAGCGCCAATGACGTGACCGCATCACGATCCCTATCAATTTTATCTGCACGCGCGGCCTGCTCTGTCTTGGCCTCGGTGGATACCTCGGAGGGCTTATTGGCCTGCTGCTGGATCTCATCTGTGAGCTCGGCGGAGCGCACCAGGGCATGCCCAAGCTGCTCGATGCCGGTACGGTTCTTGGAGTTATCGCCAATATCCTTGAGAGCTTCACCCATGGCCCTGACGCCAGCTGAGTAGTCACTGCCCTCCCCGCCTCTACCATCTGAACTCAACAGCTCAATGTTTCCTTTCTGAATGTCCTGGTACATGTCACGTAGCGCGACACCCCATGCAGCCGACCCCTGCATCTCAGGCGTGAGCTGACCGGTGGTGTTCTCGAGGCCGAAGTTGAACGACTGACGCAAGCGCTCTGCCTGTTGATATGCTGCCGAAGCCGGGGCACCATCGACGCCCAAGTTGGTCACATCTACTCGGTCCTGCAGCTTCTGCTGCTGTGCGGCCCAGGCCGCCTGAGCCTCCTCATGACGAGCATTTTCCTCTGGCGAGGCATCCGCCGATGGCGCCTGCAAAGGACTGGCATTGTGCTTCTCCAGAGCGGCGACAGCTTGCAGATGCTCATTGAGATTGCCGTGGTCATCCATCCGAAAGGCATCGGACACCAAGCCGTTTGCTTTCAAGGCATCCAGTACCTGCTCCCCCTTGATGCCAAAAAGGTTTTGCGCGAGTTCAACCGCAGTCATATTGCTGTTGATTGAGGCGTTCACCTCGGTCAGAGCCGCTTCTGTGGCCGCTTCCAGGTTGGATTTACTGGTGGTGTAATTTTGAAGTAGCGCCGCGCCATCGGTGCGAGCGTTGGTCCGGTTGGCGCTGAGCTGGTCGTTATGCACCTTGGAGTAGCGCTCCGCTTCCAGCAGATTGCTTTGATATTGCTCATTGTATTGCTGGGAAAACTGTTCGGCGGTGCTTGCGCTCACGCCGGCTTGCGTCAGAGCCTTAGTCGAGATGTCACCGCCACTCACCAACGCCGACAACGCCCCCCCAGCCTTCCCTGCCAATGCCTTAATACCTGACTTGCCATCGAAGCCCAACTTGGCCGCGAGCTCATCACGCTGCTCTTGAGTCATCTTATTCACGGTTTGCCCCAGGGCATTCAGAGACGCAGAATCCGATTTGGTGAACCCTTGGTCCAAGTAGTTACCAACACTGGTTGTGTTGCCGGCGGACAGTGCCGCCCCCCTTACATGACTCCATTGCTCATTGACTGCGTGCTGTGTGCTGGACAGCTCTTGCGATGCCTTTTGCAGTTGATTACTGGTGCTGGCTTTCATTGAGGTGCCAGTGCTCAGCCCGCCGCCCATATCCATCCCCATCGGCAGCGGATTTCGGCCAACGGCAAACTCGCCACCACCTAACATCATGACAGCGCTATCGCCATAACGTCCTCCCCCACCGTGCAAGCCGCCCATAACATCCGGCGCCACTTTATTGGTATCGATCTTGGTATCCGGGGCGGCAGCCCTCGCCACCCCCTGCAACCCGTGAATCCCGCCGTACATGATGAATGCAGCAAGCATCGGCACCAGGGTGACCAGCTTCCCTGCCATGGCCAGTTCGTCTGCCACATCATTGATGGTGCCGGCAAACATCCCCGCCTTCATCAGGTCAGGTGAGTCGAGAGTATTGTTGATGGTGATGCCGGTATACAGGTTGATGAGCACCATCACAAACGGCCAAAGGTTCACCCATAAGATCAAACCAAACATCTTGGGGGTAATTTTGGTGCCGTATTGGGGGATCACCAGCAGCACGGCCATGATGGGCGTCAGAAAGATGATTAGCCCCTCTAAAAAGCCAATAAGGTGCTGAGCCGAGGTCATCCACAGGTCACGATCACTGGCCATCTGAAACCGGCGCTGATGCAGCGCATCAAACATGGCTCCACTACTGGCATGCTCCAGCTTTGTGGTCACCCACTCCTGATAAAGATCCAGCAAGAAAAAACTTCTCGCCACCTGCAAGCCGGTATACCCCGCAAGAGGGTCAATGGCTTGAACGGCGCGCTCCACTTCAAGCTCATCAATCTCCAGGTCCTTGAGCACCGCGCCAAAACCAATACCGTTCACGAACGTCGAGATTTCATCATGGGCTTCCGGACAGGAAAGTGTGCGGGTCGCCCCAAGGTAAGTGGTGGTATAGAAGTTGTAGTTGGTCACCCGCAGCGACTCCATCAGCGAGACCAATTCGCCCTCAATAATGGTGGTCGGGCGCACCGCCGACCCGACATTGCTGACATTGCCGACGGCGTAATAGCAGCTGTCCAGATATTTGCGGAAGGTCTCCAAAAACTCACAGCTTTCTATCGAGTGACCTTGCTTGTTGCATAGATTGACCGCTACTTCACCGCCACGAATCTCGGTTAACTTAACCAGGTGTCGGTACGGATTGAGATCCGCAGCATTGGTGATCGGCGCAAACACCACACTGACGTCCTCAATGAGAAACGTCAGCGCCGAGGATCCTATAGAGCCAGCAAGGGCAGGCAGCAAGGGCACGTTGGCTACCACCTCCCCCTCACCAGTGGCAACGTTCTCAATGGTCACCGTGATCGGATTAGCCCAGGGCGCGTTATTTGGTGGTAACAGCATGACAAACATCATCACGCCGAGAATCCAAAATTTGATGGCATCCTGCTTGGGGTCGAAGATCTGTTGAAAGCGGGCAACCAGCAAACCGAGAATGCTAATGGTCGCTACCAAGCTCCAGATGAATGCGCCGTTTTCATTCCACATTGCTGCGATGCCATTGAATACCATAGACACATATTCAATGTTGCCGGTGATGTAATAGGTCGGGTTCATCCTTAATCCCCTTGCAGCTGCGCTATTGCTGAATGGGTACGGGCTTCCTCAAGCTTGCTCATATACGCCGCCCGGAGCTCTAGGTGGTCTATCTCCAGTCGCTTTGTTGCGGTCTGCAGCAGCTTTTCAGCGTCTCCGCGCAGATGCTCCTTTTCCGAGTCCAGCTGAGCGGACCTGAGCTTATTCATCAGCTCTAGGTCAAACAGGTAATAGATATCTGAAGCGATCTTCTGAATGTGCGCCTCGGCCAACAGGGTGGCCACCGTATTCGGCTCAGCCGCCCTGCCCCCATAGAAGTCGATGGTCTGCTGAACATTCAACCTTGAGGCGGCAGCGAGATTCATCAGATCAGTGCTCATGGCCGTTGCCTGGTTCTGCATGGCCACCACGATCTGCTCAAAATCCTCGATCAATTCATCGCGTATACCCTTGAAGTTGGTGGGTGCGGTCATCGTGGGGTTAACGCAGGAAACCAAGTCACCGGAGCAGTCCCAGGTTTGAAACTCATCACTGCCGTTGATGATGTCAGAGAGCGAGATCAGCGCTGGGTAGTCAATGAAATCCAGGCCTGAACTGTCGGCGCCGTTGTCGCCATTAGGCTTGAGGATCTTTATGGGCACCATCGACATCAAAAGCTGTGCCAGGCTAGTGCCGGACAAACTGCTGATCGGCCCAGAGGTGGTGTCCAGCTTTGAGCTCACAATCAAGTCCCAAATGATGTTAGAGGTGACATTGACCCCGTTATCCACGTTCTTCTGCTGGGTGTTTGTCTCAGGGTCAGTCAATGAGGACATAGGGTCAGAAAAAAAGCCCCTGGCGGCACCGGTCATACTTTGGATCGAAGTCAGCGCACCGCTCTCAATCTTGGCGCTGGACAGGCCGGTATTGTCTGCCAGATATGCCCCGGTGTTCTGGCACAGGTTGCGCATAAACTTGTTCATATCACCGATGATGCTTTGGATGTCATCGGCGATCTGCTTGCAGGTCGGGCACAAGCTGGAAATAGCCAGACTGAAGGCGTAGTACGGCGAGCCCTGCATGGCAGCACGCACCATCTGCTCCAACTGATCAGAGTTGATATATGAGAACGAGCCGCCCCACATATCCAGACCCTGGCAAGAAGCTGAAAGCCCGGGGGGCGAAAAGTTGGCCACAGGCCGGTCAACGAGGGGAATTCGCTGCATATATGAGCCCAGGGCTATGCCATTGGAATAACGGCTCGAGTAGCTTTGAGCTGGTGTTGCGTTACTGTATGCCTGATAGACATCACGAGCCATTGAGGCCTGGGCGGCGGTGCTGGTTATACTTACAACCAATGCGGCGGAGGCAATTGATAGAGTCCATTTCATTTCACGCTACTCCCTTCCTGACTGCTGTTTCAGCAGTAATAATTTCAGCTGCTGGTTTAGGTACATTTCGTTGGTTTCCAGCTCCTCCTTGTTCAGCTCAACGATCTGCTCGGCATCGGCCAGCATCATCTCGTTGTGAACCATCTTGGCCTCTTCGTACTCCGTCTCGTTGATGAGGCCAAGGCGCCGCGATGCCACTAGCAGGCGCTCCAACAAGGCATCCCGTGACAGCATCCCTTCGGCAAGCTTGATCACCTGCTTATCCTCGGTGACCAGGAACATGGTTGGCGTACCCGTGACATTGAATTGGTGAGACATGGACAGATCTAAATCCGCAACCATCGGCATCCCATACCCGGGCATGGGTCTGCCATCCTGGGCGATCAACAACACATCACCGTGATAGCGTTTAATCAGTGAATCCAGCACTGGCATTTGCTTGGCGCAGTAGGGGCAATCGGAGCGGGTAAACACCCACAGCCCTGAGCGCTCAAACACCTTCTTCAGTGCGCCGGCTTTGGCCACCTTGACCTGGGCATGCTTGGCGTTGACAGCGAACGAGTCCATCGGCCGTCGGCGCGACTCCTGCAGCTGGGTTTCGAAGAAGAAAAACTCTTTGGTGGCCGTAGAAAATCGAGAGGCGTAATCCATCATCAGGCGCTGGGCATAGTAGTAGTTCGCCAAGTTGGTATCCGTGGGCTGGTTGATCGCCTTATCTGACAACCGGGGCAAGTTCTCTTTAAGCCACTTGGCATCCAGCTGAACCATCTCCTCCTTAACGGGCTTTGGGGTGACAGCCGTGGGGGTGGTTTCAGGTTGTGGCTCGAGGTCAGGCTCAGGTTGCTCAACCGAATAGGGGTCGTACCAATAGAAGCCTTTCGGCTCATTCTTTTCTGAATAATCGGTGGCGGAAGTAGCCACCGACGTGAGCAGTGCTGCGAGTGCTATCCATCGCATTTCGAAATCCTTTGCTGGCGGTCTTATTCGATTCTGACGGACGGTGTGAACGGCTCTGTGCAGGTAAGGGGGGGCGTTTGGGTCACTTTGTTGCTTTTTTTGCCCGGCTGGGCAGTTTTTTCCGGATGTAGCAGGTGCTACAGATGGTGTCGGAGTACCTGGCCTCGATATAGAGGGCCTTGCAATGCGGCTCACTGCATTCGCAGATTTGCTCCCGAGTTTTCGGATCGGTCGCGTGACGCAACACCCGGTCATTCACATTGATGTCAACATAGCCTTCAAAGTCACGGGAAGCTGCTAGATAGTTGGTGATGCTCAGCAATTCGACGCAGCTGTGCTGACGGTGAAAATCCGCATTATCCGGATAGGCATTGCGATACAAATTGATGATGTTATTGGCTAGGTGCCAGCGGGTAATCTTGCGACTCATCCAGCTGGGAATGTTGGTTGGCCGACTGCGAGACGACCGCGGCGCCTCAGGCAATCTTGCAACACACCGGTTATAGAGGTTCCCTGGTACGCCGGCAAACAGCTCCCGGATTAGATTGCGGTTTGCTCCCAAGATGATCAGCGACATCATTAATCGCTGCTGCTCCGATGGGGTCAGCTCTATAATGGGGGTTTCGCTGGGGATATCCAGTATGCTGGTCCTTACGCGAGTAGGTGGCAGTATCATAATGGGTCCCTTAGCACGCTCGAACGGAGCGCATGTAACTCAATTCATTATGGAACAGGCTGGGGCAAAACCCCTTTCCCGTCTGCTTTTGCTGCCGGCGACGCATGGCAGCATTAAGCGCTTCGTAGTTTAAATTCACGACCATCTTGTCCAGTGCGTATCGCTGAATATCAACCGAGTTGGCGCGCATCAGCCACGAGGAGAAAATCAAATCGGCGACGCCACTTTCAGCCAGGATCACTACCCCAAATTGCTTAAGGCACTCGCGCAGCGCTTCGATGACAAGACACTGACGACTGTGCACACTAAGGAAGCCATCTTTGAGCAAGTCCATTGGAATAGTCCGGTCAATTTTTAGGAGATGGCTTTGCTGGATAAGATCTGAGATCTCATCGTCGGATTGCTCCAAGAACCACTTCATAGTTCGCATGTTTCTCTGGGAGCCCACAAACTCATTCAGCTCAATAGTTCGACCCGCGCTTTTCAGGTTTTGGGCGGCAGTTTTTATCGCCAATACTAGGTCGAGTTGCTCCCGCTTGAAATCGTCTAGGGCCGTGGTTTGAGCTCCAAAAATCAGATTGTCGATATAGCCTTTCTCATTCAAAAACATAACCGCCCTCCCTGGCTGCCAAGCTGAACTGAAAGTTGGTGTCTGAGGGTATATGTATACTGGAAATATCGGCGTATAAACTGCGTTTTGGGATGTTTTGAAGGGGCAGATAACAAAAACAAATAAAACCAATGAGTTAGCAAAACATCGCAAAACAGCAAAAAACAAAAGACATTAATATCAACAGCTTATGCCCGTAAAAAATTCCACGTCTATTTAATTTGTGACGCTGATTTCACACTATCTGTGAACTTAACGATTAAAATCCGAAAATCGCCTTTTTGTCGAAGTCATTTTTTCAGAGTATGCAAATATGGCGTATAGCGAAATTTCCTCTGTGAAATTAACTGAATTTCACACAATTAGATGTGCGAAAAACTGCACATCCGCCTATCGATCCTGGCTCCCCGCCAAGGGGAAAAAAAATTAGAAATGCAAACATCGGCCAAAAACACCCCTAAAAGTTGTCAGTTCCGTCGCCTTCGATCGCGTTAACTAAGACGTACTGGAGGTAAACATGGACCAAATAGTTTCCCAACTACTGGCCGAAGTCGAGCTGATGATGGAGCAGGCGAACAGAGAGTACAACGCCGAGTGGAATCGTAAAAGCAAAGCCCAATTGCTGCTCAAGGAAGACTCAATGAGCCATGCCGAAGCACAGACTGGCGCCTTGTTTGTCCGCATCCGAAAAGCAGGCAAGGCCTGGACGTATGAGTGGCGATCAAATCGTACTGCCTATAAGCGGTTCAATCGCAACTACAGCAAGTACATCAAACCTCGAAACAAGGTGGGCTATACCGTTTCGCAATTGGCGCTGTATGCCGACCAATGGGAGGCCGAATTAATCAAGGGGCACTGGCCGCAGATGAAGCGCCTGCAGCAGCTCAGGAAAGAGCTAATCAAATTCCTCGCCCCACCAAGAGCAGAGGAAATGCCAAGCATGGAAAGTAAGGAGTCCGTTTATGAGCAAGCCTAACCCCAAGCAACGCTTCAAGCCGCGTCAACTGGAAGCGCCGAAGTTCGCAAACCACAATCCAGTGATCCCGTATGAGCTAAAGTATCGCTCGGCGGTAACCCACAAATTCTTTCAGCACAGTTCCATCGCCCTTCAGAACTATGTTGAACGCCTGGCAGCACTATTAAAGATGTCCAGTAGCGATAAGGTGCTGTACCAAAAGCTCACCAATTGGTGCAGTGGATTGATAACTGAACTGGCGGATGAAACCAAGAAGTTGCACACCCAAGTGATCGACCAGATGGGTGACCTTCCCCAGCAAGTGGTCACCTCAGTACCAGACAGCTACCACATCAAATTCAGCATCACCCATCCGTTCTATTGGCAGATCCTGCCGATGCTAGAACAACTCGATGAATGCTGTGCCACCACTGATGCGCTTTTCCTGTTGGGCCGGATGGACGACATTCAGTTAGCCACCGCCAATCGACAGGCCAACTTCATCTTCAGTCTGTCAGTCGAGCGCATTCGCGGCATGACCATGAGTTACCTTGGCCGCAAGGGTGGCACCTACTCAGCAAAAGACTTCATAACCGCCCTCAAAGAGCGCAAGGTTCTGAGTGACGACGCCTACCCTGGCTATGACCCAATTGACAGTAACTTTCAGCCTACCGGACCCAAGAGTCAGGCAGAGTCAGACACCGCGGACACACCACCGCATGCTGAAGCCAGTGCCGAGGCAAAGGAGAAGCATGATGCTGGTCTAACTGGAGAGGGTGATGCTCAAGTCGCTGCTGAAGAAACTGCTTCCAGCAGTTGAGCCTGCACCGGCTGAATCACCCAGAATGGTTGAGCCAGTGATCGCCCAAACCGATGACCTACTCGAAGGCATACCGGTAGTGGATGCCGATGGTGTGCTTGCCGAGTTGACCCACGAGATGGATTACCTCAAGCGGATCGCATCCGTGGGATCCGGCGGCAGCGGTTTTGACTTTGATGCGCTCTACCTGGAGTGCATCAAAAACCTAGTCGCATACGTTCACCTGCTGCCAGCCAGCGAGGGGTTTCATCACGGTTACCGTGGCGGATTGATAAAGCATTCTCTTGATGTAGCAGTGAAGGCTTTAAGGGTTGCACGGCAACAGCATTTACGCCATGAGTTCGCACCTGACCAGGAGCGACACCGGCTTCCCCGTTGGCGTTATGCCGCCTTCTTAGGTGGCCTCGTTCATGACCTCGGGAAAGTCGTATCAGATCTGGACGTCATCGACTACGCCAATCGTGGAAACCAGTGGACGCCTCTCGTTGAAAGCATCTACGAATGGCAGCAGCGAACAGACGTTAATCGCTACCTGTGCAAGTGGCGAGCTAGCCGCGTGCACCATAGCCACGAAAAGCTGAACCAGGCAATGCTCAAGAGTGTTATCCCCGATGCCGGTTTGCGATTCCTGAGCGAGTCACCAGATCCCCTGTTCGTTAACCTGTGCCTGGCGCTCTCCAATTATCGCCGCAGCGACGGCTATCTGCAGAACTCCATCCGTATCGCCGACCACATGAGTACCGGTGACGACATCAGGATCATCTGGGATAAGGAGCTGGGCCCACGCAAGGCCCAGCTGTTCGAACTCATCAGTAAGGCTGTTCAGTCCTGCGCACTAGACTGGTGTAATGACCCGGCCTCAGACATGGTGATCATCGGGTCAGAACTGTACCTTCGCTGGCCATCAGCGTTTGAGAGTATTGTTGACCGATTCGACCAATTCAAAATCGATGCCCCCAAGGACATTGAGATCCTGCGCTCTAGACTGGTCGAGCGAAATCTCGTCTACCTCTACGACAACGTCAATGCTCACTTTTTCCCTAACATTCGGACCAAGGAGGAGGCATTGGAGCTGCTATCTGATGACAGCGCGTTGCGACGCGGCTTCCTGGCGATTAACCGTGTCGAGTGGCCACAGTTTGCGTTAGGTCGATTGCCCATGCCCGACGATCGCAACGGATTGATCAAGCCTGGCATTTCTAAAGACGCCCTGCTTTACACCGATGGCGAGGTGCTCAGCATTTCGGAGTCCGATGTTCAGCTGTACCAGCAGCAGAAAAAGGCCAGCAGTCAACCGACGCCGGCTAACCAATTTGCACCGGTTCAGCAGAGCATTCCCCTGCCGACCCAGGAGAGTGGCCCTTCACCGTCCCAAGCAAGCAGTCCTCCACCACGTAAAGAGAGCCACCCCACTCAATCACAGCCCATGACGCCGGATAGGCTCAAGCTTGGGGCACCGAACCAGGCAGAGCCGCAGGCCTACGCACTAGGTGGCTTTGAATCATGGTTAAAACTCAATGAGGACAGGCTGATTCTGCTGGGCGATGACCAAAGCCATTACATTGACGTGGTTACCAGCAAGTCAATACTCGGAAGCGCTCAGTACCAACAGCTCATCAATGACCTATCAACCGTTGGCGCCCTCGATGTGGATACCGCCGTCATCACCCTAATGGCCTCTGAGTACCAGCAAGGTAAACGCCGCGGCCAAGGCATCAAAATCAAAGCAGCTTGGTACGAGGCAATGGCTGCGATAGGCACCACCGAGAAAGACCAGGCGCACCACCATATGGAGGTCGCTGTTGCACGAGTACTGACCGCCCTAAAACTCGACCGAGAGACAGTGGCCGCCGACAAGCGTCGGAATTTAGATGTCTTTGAGCTCGGCCTGATTTTCATTGATGAGCGTGAGCACGTCTGGGTGAACCCGGACTTGCTGTCACGACAGGAGATCACCTCAGCCATGGAACTGGCGAAATCCAATGACCGAATCCGCAAGGTAACCCGGGAACAGCAGCCCTACCTTGTGTTCGTCGCTTAGCAAGGAGGCAAACCGTGTTTAAGCAGCAGCCACACTACAGTGACAAGCTATTTGAGCCGGCGTTTTCCATAGACAGCGCCATTGTGTCCAGCGTGTGCCTCGCCCTGCTCCATAACAATTTGGATGTAGGGGGCATGACACCAAGCACAGTGGCGGTGAGTATTTTGTGTGCGCTGGCCGGGAAAAGCCTGCTTCAGGGTGTACCGCAGGTTTACCGGCAAAGCGAACTGGTGAGGGCGCCACTGCATAAGGTGACGCGCAAACAGCTTCGCAAATACAACGCCCCTCGTGACCCAGAGAACGTCACCGATGAGGACGACATCTTTCTAGGTGAAGCCTTTGAGTGGAGCACTGAGGTTGCACGCGCAGCGACTCTCATGGTGCAGCGCTGCGCCAAGATTTCCGATTTGCAGACCCCGATTCTCAAGCCACTTTTCTGGTACTGGGAGAGGCTGGGAAGACGCATGGGTGGCGACACCTGGATTAACGGACTGGATAAGTCATCCCGCCTGATGATCAACAACGCCACCAGCTTTGGCCACACCCTCATCACCGGTGCCGTGGGCATGGGTAAAACCACCATGCAACGGATCTTGAGCCTGGGCCGCCTCCACCTTGGCGACACCGTCATCATCGTAGACCCTAAGAACGATGGTGACTGGCGCAGAGAGGTAGAAACTGAGTGCAAGATTCTGGGCAAGCCATTTCACTACTTCGCGCCGGCAGAGGCCAGCAAGTCGGTGCGCATCGACCTACTGGCAAACTGGAACCGCCACACCGAGATTCCAGATCGCATCAGCTCTCTCATGGCTACCGACATTGGAGGCAACCCGTTTGTTGACTTCGCCTACAAGGTCATCAACCAAGTTGTGACAGCGCAGCTGTATTGCGGCATCAAGCCAAACTTGAGGAACATTGGCCGAGCTCTCACCATGGACAAAAACAAGCTGTGCCTGCGCACCATCAGAAAAGTGTTTGAGGAGTGGTATGGCCCGGACTGGAAAGGAGTCCTTGGCGACAAGGTTCATCACAGCGGCAAATATCGCCTGAGCAGCCACATCGATGCTTACTCCGAGCGGGCCACTACCATGGGGATCAGCGACGCAGCTGATGGAATGATTGAAATCTGCACCCACGATGGTACTCACATGGGCAAGATGACCTCTAGCCTGCTTCCCCTGTTCAGCACCCTTAACGCCGGCGCCCTGGGGGATCTGCTGTCACCGGATGACCTCAACAAGCCCGATGACCACCGAGAAATCATCTCGCTGCGTGACCAGCTTGAGACCGGTGGAGCCCTATACCTGGCGCTCGACAGCCTGTCCGACGTTAAGACTGCCGGCTACATCTCCAAGCTCATTTGCAGTGATATGTGTGCCTGCGCCGCTGACAGATTCAACCACGACCTGCAGAACGCCGGGAATGTGTCGCTGTTCGTTGATGAGGTGCACGCGGCACTGGAAGGCAACGAGGCGATCATTAGCCTGGCGGCAATGGGAAGGGCAGCGAAATTCCTGCTGTTCCTGTGCACCCAAAACGTTGCCGACATCGTGTCTAAGTGTGGGGAGGCCACCGCTAAACGGATCCTGGGCCTGACCAACAACTACCTGAGCTTCCGCTCCACAGACCCAGACACCAAGCAGTATTGCTCGGATCAGTTCTCCACCGCATACATCCCCCAATACAGTACCCGGGAAGGGCATAGCTCAGGAGAGGGGGGCAGCTTGTTGGACTTCGGCGATGACTACGCGGAAACCAAGTCGATGAACAAGGATGTTGCCCTGGAGCCGGGCCTGGTCGGCAGGTTACCCAAATTTGAGTTCTTCGGACGACTGGCTGACGGCCGGTTGCTCAAAGGCAAAATCCCTATCGTTGTAGGAGCATGAGCATGAGCGATGACAAGAGCAATTCACAGTTGACCATGTGGGGTGCCTTTATCCTTCTGTTTGTTCTGGTGCTCGGCTTTACCCTGCTGGGTCAGCCAACTTCTAGTGTGCAGCAGTCACTGACAACTGAGCAGCAACAACTGGCGGCACATTTTTCCGAGAAGAACGCTGAGCAGATACTGTCACGCTCTGAGGCTTGGTACCTAAAGGCGGTGCATGACAGCGGCCTGAGAGATTGGCTATTGCTCAAGCTTGTGCCAAACAGAGAGATAAAGCGGGAGTCGCTTCGCAGTGAAAGAGGCCGCATGCTGCTTGAGCGAGTTGCCAACAACACTCAGCTGGCCATCTACCAGCTCATCTTGAGGCTGAATGGCTTTCTGCAGTGGTGGGTCACCCTGATCCCCTTCGTGGTAGCGCTACTGTTTCACGGCTCATGCCTCCGGCAAATGTCCCAGTGGCGCTACGGGGGGATCCGGCGAAAGCGGGCCGCCATAGCCAGGAAAACCATGGGGCTCACCACAGTAATCATCTGCTTGTACTTCATCATGCCATCACTGCAGATCGATGTGAGCTGGCTACCCGCCATGAGCGTGATCCTGATATCTGCCCTCGCAGCCCTATTTGTATCCCTGTACCAGAAGAACGCCTGAGAAAGCAGTCAAGGAGAGACCAATGCTTCGTAACCCATTTAAACGCAAGGCAACAACCGGTCAGCCGCTTGAGGAGACCGCCATCGAGACCTCCCAGGAGCTTCTCCGGATTGTTCGCCGCAACTTCTTTCTAAAGAACGCCCTGATTGTCACTGCGCTGGCGGGCGCAGGGTGGTCCATGATGAATCCAGAACACCTGGATACAGACGACGATCACATTGCGGTGATACAGGTCAACGGCATCATCGGCAGCGGCAACAAAACAGGCAGCGCACAACACCTAATTGGGGCCCTGAAGGAAGCGGTAGCCACTGACAGCGCTAAAGGCATCCTGATCATGGCCGACTCGCCTGGGGGATCACCGGTGGAAGCTGAGTCCGTGCATCACTGGATTCAAGATTATCGTCACGCACCCACCTGCACTGAAGGGCAAATGACCGAAGGAAAGCCCAATGCAGGCGAGAACTGCTACGCCACCAAGAAGGCCATTGAGGTGAGCATTGGGAATGTCTGTGCCAGCGCCTGCTACTACATTGCCTCGGCAGCTGACCGCATAGCCGCCTCAAACTCAAGCCTGGTCGGCAGCATCGGGGTCAAGTTTGAGAGCTGGGATTTCACTAAAGCGATGGATACCGTGGGCGTGGGACGCCGAACACTGGCAGCAGGGCACTTCAAGACCCTGTTCGACCCCTACCTGCCGATGGATAAGCAGGGTTTCGAGGTGATGCGTTCACAGGTATTGATGCCGCTCTATGCCCAATTCACTGAAACGGTGACAGAGGCACGGCTTGGCAAGTTGCCAGAGGACACCACCGACCTGTTCTCCGGCCGCGTCTTTGTGGCGGCTGAAGCGCGGAAGTACGGGCTCATCGATGACATCGACTATGGAGTCAGCGTCCTGGAGGGCATGAGCCAACGATACGACGTAGAGCACCACGTTGAATATAACCGAGTTCGCTCCAGCTTCTCATCCCTATTCTTCGGGGCCGTGGAGCACTTTGGCCATGCCATCGGAGAAGGTATTGCTGCTAGCATTCAGTCAGATCCTTACCAGATCCGGTGAGCCCCCTCCCCAACCTCAATGGGCGCCGCGGCGCCCATATTTTTTGGGAAAACAGAATTTTTGCAAACAACGGCCAACTTTGGGGGTAGTAGCTGCGATTTCA
Source organism: Ferrimonas kyonanensis DSM 18153 (assembly GCF_000425405.1). Taxonomy (GTDB): domain Bacteria; phylum Pseudomonadota; class Gammaproteobacteria; order Enterobacterales; family Shewanellaceae; genus Ferrimonas; species Ferrimonas kyonanensis. The sequence goes on from NZ_AUDJ01000029.1 coordinate 58,672, forward strand.
GCCGGCTTACATAGCGTAGAGTTGAGATGCATTCAAATGAAAGGAGCAATGCATCATGTTTATGGATCAAACAGCACCCAACGACAAGGTCAACTATTTCCCCCTCGTGCTGATGGCAATCGCCGCCCTCATCATGACCGGCCTGGCTCATGCTGGCGTGGCAACCACTGGCTGGGATTCCTTCTGGGACGAGCTTCAAGATTACGCCACCACCGCCCCGGGCAAGATTATCGCCATGCTGACCTTCTTGGCCTCAGGCTACTTCGGGATCGTTAAGCGAGACTGGGGGGCCGCCCTGGGCGCCTTCGTCTTCTGTATCGTTCTGGCTAACGCCAAGACTGTTATCGAGGACTTCCTGAACGCTGGTATACCGGTGCTGAGCTAAGCCAAGGATTAAGCGGCGGCGCGGTCGCCGCTTACTTCATCCAGGAGACGTCGAATGAAAGCCTACCGCACCAAGCTCAAGATAAACGACCCGCTTATCGCGCTGTTTGTGTTTACCGAAGACCAGATTATCCCTGTCGGCATCGCCATCGGTATTGGCCTGCTGACCGAAACCAGCCTTCAGCTGTTGATGGTGGCGCTGATCTACATCTACATCACCGAGAAGATCAAGAAGCGCTACCCACCTGGCTTTATTCGTCAACGCCTGTGGTCACTTGGGCTCCTGCCTGAGCAGCCACGACCCAGCAAACCCGATCCTTTCGTTTCCCGCTTCTACGGATAGCCATCAGACCGAAGTGAATTTCAAGGAGTGAATGAATGCCAATCCAAAACCTCCTCAAAGGGCTGCAATCCAGTGAGCCCAGCACGCAATCTCGACGCTCAGAGGCCCTGGAGCGCAACTGGACCCAAGCCTCAAAGCTGACCCCGGTCCTAATCATGACTATCGCTGTATTGGCGGTAATCAATGCCATGGTGGTCTACGACAAACTCACCCAAGAACCATGGACCCAGGTAATCCCGCAGAACTTCGACGGGATCATTGAGATCAAGGAGGGCGAAGCCAACCAGATCTACAACACCAGTTTCGCCCTGTCCTTCACCCAACTGGTGGCCAACATCAGCCCAAGGTCGGTAGACAAGATCATTGAGTCGCTGGAGCCTAGTCTGTCACCGGCGCTACAAGCAACCCTCCCCGCTGAGCTGGAGAAGCAGGCAACCATCATCAAGGCCCGCAAAGTTCAGCAGGTATTTCTGCTCGACAACATCTACTACGACGAAATCACCGAGACCGTGTACGTGTTCGGTAACAAGCTGTCGTTCGTGAAGGGCGAGCCCGCCGGTAAAGCGTTGTGGACGTACGAGTGGCGCATCAAGCCCAACTCTGGGCGCCCCCGCATCATGCATTACGACAGCTATGCCGGTAAGCCCGGGCGCGAGGTTCAGAGGGGGCGCAAAGACCGAGGCGAACAGCAAGATCAGCCTATCGCCATCGACGACCCATTTCTGGACGTTGAGACCGAAGTGGCCATAGCGGAAAAAGGAGAGTAGCGATGAAGCACACCATAACCGGAGTGGCGCTGGCCCTAATCGGCGCCTTAAGCCAGGCCAACCCATTGCCCGTTGAGATCATCAACCCCGGCAAGCTGGAAAATGACGCGGCTCTGATCGAGCAAGTCCAGGGCACCATGGCGCAGAAGTACAGACAACAAACCGGGCCCACTCCACCGCCCATCACAGTACCGCCCACCACCGAGATGGAAAAGCTCCTCAACCGTGCCGATCCAACCCGCCTGGCCAACGAGCAAACCTTTATGCCGGCGCAGCCAACCATGAACAGCTTCAGCCAGATGCTGGATAAGGCCTATCGGCCGAAGCACGACCTTCCAATGAAGCCTGGAGACAACATGGTGATTCCGGTTGCTGGCGGTCTAATGAACCGCATCCAGACCAACTACCAGGTAGTCGCGGTGCGCACCCACGATGAAAGCAGCATTATCGAAGTGGAGGATGGCATTATCTACATCACCATCAACTCGACGCAGCCGGTTGGCCTACTCATGTACGAAGAGGGCGTGCCTGAGTCTGCCATCAACCTGACCCTCGTACCCCAGCAGCTCAAGCCACCTGTGCTGATCAATGCTCATATAGACATCAGCGACGACATGGTAGCCAAGGGTGCCCAGTTCCAGGCCGAGCTTGAGAAGCAGCGCCTTATCGACCGGGCGGCCCAAAGTGAGCGCAGCAACCCCTTCAGCAACGAGTACACGAATTTCATCAAGTCAGCGATGCGAGGGACAGGTCTTGGCAACATCCCTGCCGGCTTCAGTCTGAGTGAGGATGTCAGCGGCGCCCTGGCAAAGCCGTGTGCTATCACCATCCACCAGGAGGTCGGTCAGCGACTGGTGGGCACCCGCTCCACCATCGATGTGGTGCTGGTTCGCAATGACAGCCTGACCCCGTACACAGTCCGTGAGGAGATGTGCATCACCCGAGACGTTCAGGCGGTAAGCATCCTGAACCACGCGCTGTTGCAGCCAGGAGAGATGACCGAGGTCTACATCCTGCGGCACAACCAAAGCGAGATGGCGCCCAAGCACAAGGTCCGGCCCCGCCTGACCGACATAGCAGGAGGCTGAGATGGACATTAAATCACTCTGGATGAACCGCAAGATTCGCATCAGCGTGTTGGCCGTGGCCACAATGGCTGTGGGCTACTGGGTCATGAGCAGCATGTTCTTTGCCGAGGCAGATGGCCTGACGGCCGCTGAGCGCCGTGAACAGCGCCTGAGGCAGGAGGAAGCCCGAAAGAACCAGCGCAAGGGAGGTGGGCTGCTTGATACCTCCATCGTAAACCAGCTGGACCAGCAGGCGTTTGAGGCAGTCGTCAACAGCGCCTCTGACCAGTTGCAGGTCCAGCAGGACGCCATCATCCGCGAGAAGCGGGAGCTGCAGGACCTACTGGAGCAGCAGCAAGGCATGATCGACAAGCAATCCACCGAGATGGCTGAGCTGCGCCGCCAGGTGAATCTGCTGGCCCAGGGCAACCGGCGTCAGAGCGACGTGCAGCGTCTCCCCGATGGCACCGTGCAGATGGCCAATACCGACGGCCAGTTCATCCGTGGTGGGGGGCGCATGGTCGCCCCGGGGGTAATAGAGCAGACCCCAACTCAGATTGTGACTCCGGCACCGGCAATCCAAGGCAAGGTGATCCGCACCATCACCCAGCGCAGCGTGCGGGACGTTCGCCGCTCCGGCCAAGTGGTTGAGCAGGCCACCGAGCACAGCGTTATCAGCGCCGGTAACACCGACACCACCAGCTTTGATGCCAACGGCAAAGAGATTGTGAAGGAGAAACCCTCAGAAGCGCCAGAACTCAAGTCCACCAACTACTACCTGCCATCGGGCAGCTTCTTCAAGGCGGTGCTGTTGTCAGGGATCGACGCCCCGACCGCCATGGCCGCCAGAGAGGCTCCGGTCCCCGTGGTGCTGCGGATCAAGGGTGAGACCATCCTGCCCAACCGTCACTCGATGGATCTTCGTGAATGCCATGGCATTGCCTCCAGCGTGGGCAATCTGGGTACCACCCGGGCCGAGACCCGCCTGGAACGCATCAGCTGCGTCGTCAACGGCAAGGCCCTGGACATCCCCATCACCGCTTACGCCGTCTCCGAGGGGGATGGCAAGCCCGGCATCGAGGGCACCCTGGTCCAAAAGAACGGCAACATCCTGGCACGGGTGATGGCCGCGGAGTTTCTGGCCGGGTTTAGCCAAGCCGCCGCCCCACAGCGGATTGGCTCGTTCAACACCAGTCCCGATGAGGATGCCGTTTGGCAGTCCATCGACCTTGGCCAGTATGGCGCCGCCGGCGTCATGCAGGGGGCCGCCGGCGCACTCAACAAGCTGTCTGACTACTACATGGAGCTGGCCAACGCCGCTCATCCGGTTATCTCCGTGTCGGCGGGACGAGAAGTGTCCTTTGTGACCCTGAACGGCACCAACATCAACCTCAACTTTGTCCAGTAGGAGCAGCACATGAAAGTCGTCATTCTGATCTTGGCCTGTGCCATCGCCATGCTGACTGGCCTCATCATCAAGCAGAGCATCACCCTCGCCGAGCTGAATTCACTGGTGCTCAGTGCCCACGACAGGCTCGATGAGGTGAAACCGATGACTGCCCGCACCATCAGCCCGCGCCAGTTCACCCTGCAGGTGATGGAGCGGGTCCAGGGAGAGGAGCAGATGCTGGAGTACGTGGACTACCTGTCCCAGTACGCCAAGCGGGAAAACCTATTGCTGCTGGATAAACGCTCCAGCTTACTCAACAGCGATCACCTGACCTTCCGACTGCCGACGCTCATCGAGCTGCAGGCGTACGCCAAACAGCACCAGCTTAAGCGCCAGGTGACCGCGGCACAGATCGACACCCAGTTTATCGACCAAGCCCACGCCGTTGTGGGTCAGTAAGGAGTGAATGTCATGCGTAAAGGACTACTGAATTCAATTGTGGCTGCGGCACTCGCCATCCCAGCTGTGGCCGGTGCCGTGCAACTGCCTGAGCTGCCGGAGGAGAAGACCCGGGACAGCCTGAAACAGCACATCGCCAATCAGGGCAAAGTGGTGGGAATGGCCACCATCCAAAGTGGCGACATTCACGTGGTGGAGACCGATGACGGCTCCCACTACTACATCACCGGCAACCGTCGCTACCTGATTGAGGGCCGCATTGTGGACCTGTGGCGCAAAATAGAGATCACCTCCCTCGACCAGGCCCGCACCAGTTCCCGTGTGCTGCCCAAGCACTTTGGCATCACCGATGACAGCCTGCCGCTGCTCAAAGTGGGCAACCCCAGCCTTCCCCGCATGGGCTACGTGTTCGTTGACCCCAACTGCGGCTACTGCAAGCAGCTGATGCAGTTCATGGAGGACAACAAGGACAAGTACCACTTCGACCTGGTGCTGACCCCCATCATGGGTGAGCGCTCCGCGCTGCGAGCCCAGCAGCTGTGGTGCGCCAAAGACCGGAATAAAGCGACCCGCGACCTGATCTTCCAGTCCAACTCCGACAATCCAGCGAAAAGCGACTGCGATGCCCGCCCCCTGGCCCAGGCCGAGGTGCTGCGCCAGATGGTCGGCGTTCGCGGGGTGCCCTTCCTGCTGCGAGAGGATGGCCTGACCCTGGGTGGCCTGCCCAAGGGCAAGGACAACGGCATTGGCACTGGTCTGGATGAGTGGTTGGCCCGCCTGTAAGTCGGTGGCCAACGGCAAATGGAATTGCGTGAAGGAGTCACATGATGGTTAGCAAGCACCTGAAGTTAATTGGATTAGGCGTGATGGTGGCACTGCAAACTGGTTGCTCGGCCCTGAGCCTGGGTGAAGACGAGTTTGCCTGTAGCGGCGATGCCGACAAAGGCGTGTGTATGGGTCTGCACGAGGTGTATGAGCAAACCCACAACCACGACAACCTCAACCACCTAATGAAGAGCCGTGAGCAGCTCAAGCAGGAGGAGAGTGATCGCATCGACGCGGAGGCGAACGGACAGGGGCAGGCCGCCACCGCCCCCCGGTACCACGGTCCACACGGCAAAGGCCGAAAAGCCCGCGCAGCGACGGCCCCCTCCCCGGCTGTTGCTGTCGATGCGCAAGCATCGGCGCCAGGTGTAGTTGCCGGCCCAACACAATCTGGGATCTATGAGCCTCGCAACCACGCCCGCCAGTACCCCAATGCCTACCAGCAGGCCAGGCTGGTGGAGGGGGAGCAGCGGATGGGGATGCCAAGCGGTGAGCTGGGCCAGCTGCAGCAGTTCAGCCATGTTCCCAACAACATCGCCCCGGAGCCGTTGGCGGTACTGGAGCCAGCCCAAACCATGCGCATCCTGATCAACGCCTACACCGACCAAGGCGGCGATCTTCACATGCCCGGCTACGTCTACGTGGAGCTGAAGCCGCGGCGCTGGTCTGTGGGTACCCACGCCACCAACGCTCCGGCTCGGATTGTGCCGCTGCAAATCATCCAGCAGTCCAACACCCAGCTCAAAGAGTCCAAGCGCCGGAGCCAGGGCGTGACTGGATTGGGCGTGATGCAGCCACAACTAAATAAGAACGGGGGGTGAGCATGGGCCTGTTTCAGTCACCACAGCCGGTCATCAGTCGACCTTTCGAGGACTGCTTCTCCCTGCTCACTGAGCTGGATGGCCACCCTGGCGTATTCATCTGTGACGGCGGCTATCTCACCTCGCTGTACCTGTGCCAGCCGCTCAGCGGCAGCAACGATGCGCTCAAGTCCACCATGCAGACGCTGCTGCAGCACAAATACCCCGATGACACGGTGATCAGCTTCTTCAACACCATGCTGCCCAACTACGACTGGCTGCTCGATGGCAGCCAGGTCTTGCGTGGTGGGCGCATGGCCCCCGGTGACTCACAGGTCGCCGATGAAATGGCGATGGCCTACGACCAGCACTTTCGAGACAACCGCTACAGCACCTTGTCTGAGCTGCCCAAGGCGATGCGGGATAAGGGCAAAAGGACCCCCTTTGTTCGAGCGCGAGACATTAACGTGTTGGTCTGCATCAAGACCCCCATTCAGAAGCTGTTCCCCAACGTCGCGGAGCTGGAAGGCTTTAATGAGGCCTCGGAGAACGTGTTTGCCGGGCTCAGCAACGCCTTTATGCACCCGCGTAAGGTCAATGACCGGGAGGTGTTGGATCGGTTGCAGTCGATTTTGGTGCGAAACGCCGATGCCGGCTGGCGTGGCGCCGGCCCCCAGCTGCATGATGGCCCACTCAACAAGCAGATCTTGCCCCACGGCAACGGCTTCGAACATGTCGGTAACGGGGTGATCAAGCTGAGCAATGGCCATGAGGAGGACAGCGGCTATGCCACCGTCATGACCCCGACCCGCTGGCCGGATCACCTCGCCTTCGGCGGGATGATCAACTTCATGGGCGACTGGCGCCAGGGCCAGGATGACACCATGCACGCCGTCGACAGCATGATGGTCACCCACATCCACCTGCCGAATCAGATCAAAGCCAAAGCCAGCTTCAACAGCCGTAAAAAGCGTCAGGGCCTGACCGCCAAGGGCAAGGTGCTGGAGTGGATCACCAGCCTGAAGTACCAGCACCAAGACTATGCCGAGATACACGAAGAGATTGAGCAGGAGGGGGCGGCGCTGTGCAACGTCACCATGCAGTTCGTGGTGTTTGGCGATGACAGAGCGCAGCTTCGCCGTACCACGCGTAAGCTTCGCACCGCCTTTAAGACCACCACCGGCTTTGAGTTTGCCGAGGAGACCGATCTGTGCGTGCCCATGATGCTGAGCGCCCTGCCCACCAACGTGGAGGAGGAGGTGCTGCGAAGCTGCGACCGGGCACTGCTGATGACCAGCACCTGTGCGGCTCACCTTACCCCCCTGTACGGCAGCTGGAAAGGCAACTCCATCACCGGCCCCATCAACATGATGAGTCGCCTTGGCCAGCTGATGAACCTGGACCTGTTTGTTACCAGCGGTGGATTCAATGGCGTGGTCTGCGCGGCCACCGGCCGGGGTAAGTCGTTCCTGATTAACTACCTGGTGGACACCTATCTTGGTTCCGGCGTGGTACCGCACGGGCTGGACAAAGCGGTGGGCAATGGTCACCAGGGCCCCCAGGACGGCGCCCAGGTGTTCATCGTTGATGCCGGTGACTCCTACGCCAATATGTGCGACCAGTACCAGGACTCGCAGTACCTGAAGTTTTCGGGAAACATGCCCTTTAGCCTGGATCCGTTCGCCACCATCACCAACTGGCGCGACGAGATGCTCAACGGCGATGATGTGCCCGGGCAAAGCCCCATGGTGGTCTCCCTGTTTGAGTCCATGCTCTGTGCCACCGGAGAGCTCAACAACCACGAACGCTCGGCGCTGCTCAATCACCTGACGATGCTGTGGGATGACAAGGGCCAGGACACCAGCATTGATGATGTAGAGCAGTCACTGGCAAAAGACCCGGATGCCGTCATCCGCAAGCTGGCCGTTCAGCTCAAGCCGTGGGCTACCGGCGGCGTGTACGAGGCCTACTTCACCAAAGACAAGCCAACGGTCAACTTCACCAGCCGGCTGGTGGTGCTGGAACTGGGTAACCTCAAGACCAACCCGCACATGCAAAGAGTGGTGCTGATGGCACTGGTCAACGCCGCCCAGCACGCCATGTTCCAGCAGAACAACCGCCGCAGCCTGTTCATTGCCGATGAGTGCTGGGAGTTCCTCAAGGAGAACCAGAACGACAGCGGCAAGGGCCTGTCTGAGTTCCTGGAGACCGCGTACCGACGCTTCCGTAAGACCCGGGCTTCAGGCCTCATCTGTACCCAGAGCCTGTTCGATCTGTACAACTCCTCCGTGGGGATGGCGCTGATCAACAACTCCGATTGGCGGTTCATCATGGGTCAGAAGGAGGACGCGGTTGAGGCGCTCAAGGCCAGCGGCAAGTACCCAGCCTCCGATCAGGAGTATGAACTGATGAAATCGGTGCACACCGACAAGGGCGCCTACTCCGAAGTGATGATCGAGTACGAAGGCAGCCGCCAGATCTGCAAGTTTGTGGTGCCGCGCTATCGTCAGATCATCTACTCCACCGATCCCGATGACCGTACCGCAGTGAACGACTACATCAGTCAAGGCATGAGCCCCGTTGAGGCCTGTCGGGCCGTGGCCAGGGACGAGATGGCCGCCTAAGCCCAGCATTCAAGGAGAGAGCGATGATCGGAATTGTTCGATATTTCAACCAAAAGCAGGGCTACGCCTTCATTCGGCCGCTCGTAATCGACGGCAATAATTGGGCGCTGGCGGACTTCGACGTGTTCTTCGGGGTGAACACCCTGGATAAGACCAACTTCGTCTCACTGGTACAAGGCGAGTTGGTGAGCTTCACCCTGAACCAGAGTAAAAAGGGTCATTTCGCTGAGAATGTGACGCTTGGACGGGAAATCGCCTTGCTATGCCCACCCTGCAGCAGTAGTAAGGGGGCCTCATGAGTCAGCCTCCGGTATCCGCGAGCAAACTGGCGCGCTATGCAGCGGATCCGCATCGGTTCGCCAATGAGGTGGACAGCGCCGACCGGCAACGGGCCAAAGCGTTCGGCAACCAGCAGCACGACAGCCTGATGAAACTGCCGCTCACCAAGGTTGCAATGCTGGCCATGACCATCATCTGCGTGATCACCGCGGCTACCGTGATGGCCCAAGGGGGTGGAGGATGATTTTCCTATGGGGGCTTGCCCTGTTCAGCGTGATCTTAGTGCTGATCTTGATGCAACTGGCCAAGAACAAGCAGCTCCGTGACAAGTGCGGTCTGAGTTTCGGCTGGATCCTGCTATACACCGACCTGGAGAGTGACAAGCTCCCCAAGAGCATCAGTCGAGACGGGGTCCGGGGCCGACCGGATGCCATCTTCTTCAACCCGTTTCGCTGGCGGCTTCTGGTGGTGGAGTACAAATCACGAAGCCACCGTGGCAACCCTGGCATCAAGGCGTATGAGTTCTACCAGGTGCAGCTCTATATCGGCATGATGCGGCGCTGGTATAAGCCGCCCATCCAGGGCCTTCTGCAGTACCGTGATGGCAGGGAGGTGGTTCACTTTAATCCCGAGGTATACGCCAATCTGGTTGGGCCCCTGCGTGACGAGCTGCTCCATTACGAGCGAGTTGGTGTTATCCCCAATCCCAACCCTCTGCACCGACGGCTGCGACGCTGATCTCTCGGCCCTAGTCGCCAGACAAAGTGGGAAGCAGAATGCACGACCATATCTTAGCTATTGCAATCAGTGTTTTAGATGAATAGTTTTTAATCAATCTATAAGTATAACTTAGACATCATGGCCGCTAAGACTTTTGCATATCGACTGGTTGAGATCCACGGGCTAAACAACAACACCGTGCGAGCGGAGCTGATGTACGAGCTCGTCACGCTTGGTCATGCGCCAACCATCGAGATGCTGCGCCACACCCAGGCGGCCGACTGCCAAAGCCTCAAGCCACATGCTGTTCGTGCCCAGGTACACTGGGATCGATCGCGGCTGATTGCCGGGGTCGGCAACAATCACCGCTTCCCTGCCACGCAGGCGCCTCACAACGCGCCGCTGATGAACCGCTTGCACGACCTGCAGCCGATGCTGGTGGATCTGCTCAATAGCGCCTTGCAGTACAACCTCAGAGAAGACGACATCGTCGCCCTCGACGTGGCCCATCACAGTGCCATGCTGCTGTTCTACCGGTGTCTGCGGCTCAGACTCAAGCCCCGCTCCGGTGACGCTGTGACCGTCAAACTGTACCTGGAGCCTCACCAGGACAAGATCAGCCCCCACACCCACCTTATCGACGCACCCAGGGAGAGGAAGCAGCTCAAGTCCACCGAGCGCCGTCTTTGCGAACTGGCGGTACCTAAGATCATGGGGGCCGATAACGGTGCCGGTGGCTGCTACCTCTACGACCAGGTCACCGGTGAGCTCAGCACCCTCAGCCACACCTTGCCGTGCCGGCGCAGCATGCAGCTCAAAGAGCTGGCCGCCATGGAGTCCCTGACGCCCTGCGTGGCATCCAGCCTGTGGTCGCAGCGGCACCCGAATGAGATCAACCACATCATGCAAGTGATGCTACTACCGATATTCAGCCGGGTGACCCAGCAACAAAACGAGATCATCAATCGCTGTGTCGACGACATGGAGATCAGCATCGCCCCGGCCGTCCTTGAGGCCAGCGACGGCATGGAGTTCCGCCTGCCGGGCAACACCGAAGAAAAGGTGCTGCTGTCACTGCTATACCTCTCCTCTCAGGACGGCGGTGGGCACCTGAGCCCGGCCAGTGAGCAACAGCCTAAGCTGGGGGTGTCGTTCACCGCCGCCGAGGTACTCAAGACCATCAAGTCACTGTTCGGCGTCACCCTAAGTTTGGCCCAAGTCAAGCTGGCGCTGGAAACCCTCTCCAAATCGACGCTGGAGCTGCGCCCCCATGGCCAGAAGCTAGGCAAGAGGGACACCTACCTCAACGGCTTCATCTTCGATGAACGCAGCAAAGACGATCGGGAGCTCCGCTACCAAGCCTACTTCCACATCGCCATTTAGGAGCGGATCAAGAACGGCCAGTACCAGATCCTGCCCCAGCCCATGCCCCACAGGCTCAAGTGGATCTCTCGGCGCCTGCTGACCTACATGCACGAGAACTGGCGTAATGCCGCCAAGGGCGCCAGTAAAACGGTAAGCGGCAGACTGCTATGCTACCTGTACGGCACCGCGCCGCAGTCCAGGGCCAAACTGCGCACCGCGTGCCTGAAGACACTTGAGCAACTGACTGAGATTAACTTCATGTCGGGCTATGAAACCCGGGTTGCTAAGGTGAAAGACGGCACCCTGTAATCCGTCCAAAAGGCACACCTTACTGCAAGTTGAATGTAAAAGATTCATACTCATGATGTAACGGAAAACGACTCCTTCCACCACAACATGGTCACTCGACTTCTTCAGAAAAAATGATGGCTTTTAGCCATGATCAACGAGACTTGCATCTAGCGTCACGAATATTCATCACTAACGTTGAAATTATTACTCCGTTGTTATCGAACCGCTGGGTTTCTTAAGTCCGAAACGAACACCCTTCGCATACCGCTAGGCTCTCTATATTTGTTTAGAAAAACTCAAACTCCATCAACAAAATGAAGGGCAATACGTTATGAGCAATATTTAACTGTAGGAAATTTCAGCTATTGTTAGTTTTGGTTTGGCAGATAAAAGCACGATGTTTGTGTTCAAATTGGTAGCTCACCTGAGGCTGTCCAGTGTTGACCACAAGAACTTCACCATTTCGCTCAAAGCAAGCTAACCATTGCAGTCGAGTTCAAGCAAGGCCACATCATTCACGCAATTCAGCCAAGGATGACCCAAGCGATGCGCAAGATGCTCTGAAGCTGTTGATTCGCTATTCGGAAATAGTGGACCTCTGAAACTCGAACGAGAACAAGCTCGCTCAAACGCATAGTCGAATCGCCACATAAATACTTGCAAGATCGACGCCGATTAGCTAATCGACTGATCTGTTGTCTGAAGCACTACTATCCCCGGCTGTTGGATCTATTCGCCCACCGGGATGACGATCTGTTCTGTGAGTTCATACTTCGCTGGCCATCGCTTCAAAGCCTGAAATCAGCGCATAAACGTTCTGCCCGGATCATCTTCAATCGGAGAGGTGGTCCAACAGAAGACCGCATACAAGCGCTTTACGAGGCCAAATAGCTCACAGATGATTGGTCCGTGCTCATGCTCCATCAACTTAAAGCAATGGCCTTGGCAGGACAAATCCTACACCTATCAACAGCCACCCGAATCTACGACAAGGAAATTAAGTCGCTGTTTAAGACCATGCCCGATTCAGAGGTGTTCGACGCATCGCCCGATGAAGAATAATGCTTAGCCCCATGGTAGCTCATCGCGTTTGGTGAAAAATGAGAACAATTTCAGTCTGCAGACTAGGTTTGGCAACAAGTAGTGATTGCACCAGCAACCCAACCCAGTGGCAAGAAATGCTGGTATATTTCCGTTGGCAGTGCACTCAATTGTTCGCCAACCCTTTGTTGAATGAGCAGAGAAATCGGTAACCGACTAAACTCTGCCTTATGCCAGCTACCAACGGCTAAGAGCCTCAGGCAAACCACTACAAGGAGCTAGCAGGAGCCTGGCGTTCAAGTATCTACGTATCCTTTACCGATGCTTAAAATCAAGAATAGTCTATGACGAAAGCCACTATGTTCGACAACTCCAGCTATCAAGCCCCTTCCAATTGATTAAAGCTGAATTGACGAATGCCTAGGAAGATGAAGCGGTTGGTTATTTCCACTAAAGCGGGCCAATTCCAACTGGTGTTTACGGTATTTATTCGCCAAGAAACCATTAATTTCTCGCCAACTTTTATTTCCTCACCTCTTATTTCCACGATGCTTAAACAAATTAAATCTTCAGTTAAATGTCACATTTGAGTGTAATTATTGGATAGTAAAAACAAAAAGTCAATTGTGGTGATCACAAATTTATAAAGTATAAATGAACAATATTGAAATCACTTGTTACCACTCAGACTTAAAAATAGGTCACCTTGATTAAATAAAAAGAACACCACACGTCACAAGGCTACGCAATTTCAAGCCCCCTTTAATTAATTCACTATGAGATATCATAGTTTTGTTGTGTTTTTGAGCCTGATCAACGATTTCTTTAAAAAAGTAAAATAAAATCACACAATGAACAATGTGCTGACTGTATAATGACAACTAACTATCTGCAAATAAAAGACAACATTTCAACCAATATTAACCCCAATAGGCTCGAACGATTAGAGTCAATATTTGAGTCACTAACAGAAAGTTACGACTTTATTGGTGGAATATACATAGTGGGATTAAGCAATAATATTTGCCTATCTAATTCATCATTAAGAACAAATCCATCTGGAAGAACAGATAAAAAGCGACACAATTTTTTATTTTCCAATGTGAAAATGAAGAAATTAAGAAATGAATTCGCAAACAAGGCCATCAAATACGAACCAAATATGAAGGGCGTTCAAAATAATGATTATCTAATCTTCCGATATGAAGGCCGTGATGAGGGGACATTGCAATGCCGCAAGGTATTGGATAAATATGGTGTTAGAAGTCGCTTCTTTTATAGGTATCATGATGAAGAGAACCCTGAGTTTACTGTCTGCTTTCTTCTTATGAGTAACAAACATCCTGACATGTTAACTTCTTTCTGTAACAGTGTAAGAGCGGAACTACTGGAAGAGCTTGAGTGTTTTCACAATCTAGTTTTTAGCAGCAGAAAAGTGGCTGAATTAAACCCTTTAACAGGTATGGGATTAATAAACAACAAAGGTCACGAAGTAATAAAATTAATTGCCGAAGGTCATTCTCGAGCCAGTATAGCAAAGATATTATTTATCACAGAACGTGGCGTAGATTATCACATTACTAAACTAAAAATATTCTTCGATGCTAAAAACAATGCAGAGTTAATTGCAAAATCATTTAAATATAGAATTATTTCATAGTGGTTTATAATTCATTATTTATGAACACACACCCAAAATCTTGTCACTATAGATGTATAAAACACACATGTCAATAGCCATTTGAAGCTGTAAAAGTTTATATATAAGCCCCTAAAAGGGGCTTTTCTTTAGCTCAATAATGCAACAATTGCTAATTAACCGAGTGGCATGTCATACAAGAATACGGATCTGGGAAATCTTTCGACATACTCCAGTCAGAGTTGGTGCCACTTAAGACTCCCTCACCAGGATACGATGCCGCATTTCCTGATTTATCACGACTCATTGTATGTGTACCAGACTCATGGTTAAAGTACGGATCATTGGATGTCTCACCTTTTGCATTAGTATGTAATTTATCAAGAATGCTAGGTACACTCCGCTTCTCAAATGCATCACCATGGAAATCTGGAGTATTCGACCGAGAATGGCACCAGAAACAACGCGAATTCGCGCCATGCCCACTTGGTGCACCATTACCACCGTGACATGTTGCACAAAAATACGATTGCGGCTCATCAAAGCCATCAACACTATTTACAGGCAATGGGGCACCGTTCTTGTGACCACTAGCTGAATCGTGACAGAGCATACAATTTGCTTTCCCCCAACCATAATGGGTTTCTGTTAGTAAGGTTGAAGAATCAGGATTACTTTCTTTGCCGAGTGTCTCTAGACGTGCAGTGTCACCGTTACCAAAATCGTACTCCTTACTACCTTGGTCTCCATTATACTCTTCCATACCCCATTGTGGATAATGGGAGCCCCAAACAACTTGTGCAAACTGCTTTGGATTATTCATCACATAAACATCAGTCATCAAGTGTAATACATTTGCTCCAAAACCAAATTGATAGTCCTGCAAACAATCACTTCTTGAATAAGCGCTATCGGTTGATGATGCACCAGATTTATCCCAATTACACTTAGGCAAGGACTTTAGAGAGTTACCATAATCACTGAAAATCTCTTTCTCTCCGATCATCATCATCCATCCTTTACCTACTGATGATGTTTCACCCGCAACATGATTAACTGAATATGAATTTACTGAAGCACCTGTATCCAATACAGGCCAATAGCTTAATTTTATATCGTATCCTTCATCAATGGCCGACATAAACAAATCAATACCGGTTATAACTCCGGATTTGAATACATCACTCCGTAGGTTGTGAGCAGTAACTTCTAGGTTTTTTATATAGGTATATGATTGACCGTCACTGGGTGTCACATCTAAACTTTCAAGAATATACTTCCCTCCATTCGCATCCAGTCGATTAACTTCTTTTTCCCATAGATAATGGAGTCGAGAAGTGAAAACATCATGGAAAGGTTGAAAGCGAATGGACATATCATTTTGAGCCCACATTTCATCCATGCGCAAATAGGATGCTTCTCCATTGGGCTCTCCAATCGCGCGCATAAAATCACCGCCACTTGTTTTAAAACGAAAGTGCCAATTTGGTGACGAGAAGTATTCTCCATCATCGCTATCAAAGGCACCATCACCATTAACATCTTGTGACAAAACAAATTCAGTTGTTTTATATTTTGATTCTGAATAGGGAATTACTGACTCAAACTTGAGCCCATCATCGTTATAAACCATATATCTGAGTAGATCAAAGATGCTATACTGACCTTCAACGAACACATCTGGTCGAGCGCTGTATTGCCCGAGTCCATCCGGGTTATTTGCAAGAAACTCAACGACATCATCAGAATTAACAACCTTGTAATCCAAGTCTGGATTTATAATTCCATCAGCTTCTGCATCCCAGACTGTAATTTGACCATCACCATCCTTATCAAAAGAATCAATAATATTGCCAAACTCATCATGCGCGACATCTCGAGACCAAACTTTAATTTCATCATTATAACGGCCAATAGCAACGCTCTGTTTACGTACTGACAATGGTTGATGGTCTACATCAACCATTAAATATTTGTTAAATGGATTATCCGGCTTTTGATTTGGTTGTTCAGAAGCAGAACTATTTTCATCGCCACAAGCCGAAAGAAAAAGTGTTAAAACAACAGCTCCAGTTAATGCATTATACTTCACTATTTATGATCTCCGATTATTATATGACAGTTAACGCAGTTAGCCAAAACCACATGGCTGCACTACTAAAACTGTTCTATTAGTCCTTTGGGATTATTTATGATTAGAACCTAAAATACAGGTGTGATAAATCATAAAAACAGCGTAGCAACTCGATTATTTTGAACAAGATCACGTTAATGACATAATGGTACAAGGTCGGACATATATAAATTGTTCTTAATCATAATCTTATGACGATTGGAAATATAAGATTCATCGCACATTACCGAGAAAATAGGCGCGTATCTTCAGGAAGATATAGTCTTTGTCCCGGTTTCCATAAGCCAGGCGATTAATGACCTTCATTTCGTTATTCAAGCTCTCAAGCTTGAAGGTATGTTGACGAGGCCATGACCCCATTGAGATCTAGTTTAAGCCTCTTGGCGAAGCGGAAGAGTGGCTCTATGCCGCCCTCTTTAAACCGCTGCCACTATAGTTGCCTCTGGTTCAGAGCAACATCGAGACTGTTGGCATACCATATTTCCTTCAGCTATTCCCGCAGGTACACAACCATCAGTGGCAAGTTATCGGCCAGCAGATCCTCCAGATAGATATGTTGCTTGTCGGTCATATTATCCCTGTTCAATAGCAACGCCCAGCGGCCTCCCTATACGCTTTTCTAGGCGGTTTGTCCGGATTATACTCGTTGGCTTAGTCCACCCGCATACGATCCTACAATCCAGGACTTACTTGGCCACAACATGTAACAGGTCATATACCACCTCGGCGTTGGGGTAGTGCCCCCCAAGTCGAAGGCGGTATTCATGTCCATAGCCACCGCTTCGATGTGCTGGCAATGCTTGCGTAACTTCGGGAAGTATAGTCTGATTGCTCTCCAGTTATGGCCTCCACCAACCCACAGTACCTGATGGGTATCAGTATTAGTGATGATTGTATAATAGCAATTGCCCTTAAAAAAACTGCGTTTTAGTTAGCTGTTGAAGGCGTATACTTAAAGTACCTCTCCGCTTTGGGAGTTCAGGTATGAAACAGCAGCAATTCACACAGTTGCTCCATCATATTGAGGAGCTGTTGTAAACATCCCGCTTTTAGTGGCACTCATAATTAGAGCTTTCCGGTGTGGTTGATTTGGCCAGATACTCCCACGGAGTCAGATCTTCCAGTGAGTCATGTGGCCGCTCTTCGTTGTACTCCCAGATCCAGTTGTCCGTCAATTCGCGCACTTCATTCAAGGTCTTGAACACGTACATGTTGAGGATTTCATCCCGATAGGTGCGGTTGAACCGTTCAACGTAAGAGTTCTGCGTTGGTTTACCAGGCTTGATGAAGTCCAACTGAATACCGTGGTCTTCGGCCCACTCGGCCAGCGCGGCGGAGATGAACTCCGGGCCGTTGTCCATCCTCATCCTGGATGGGTAGCCCCGCCAAGCGACTATGCGCTCCAGTACCCGGATGACCCGCTGGGCCGGCAGATTCAGATCCACCTCAATGGCCAGGGCCTCGCGATTGAAATCATCAACCACATTGAAGGTCCGGAAGCGTCTGCCGCAAAACAGGGCATCGCTGACAAAGTCCATCGACCAACATTGGTTGGCCGCGGCTGGAACGCACAGTGGCTCTGGATTGCGAGTGGGCAGCCGTTTTTTGCCACGGCGTCGTTTGTTGAGCTTTAGCTCGCAGTAGAGCC
>NZ_KE384370.1:0-9468 GCF_000425405.1 Ferrimonas kyonanensis DSM 18153
CGCAAGGGCGACGGTGCTAATGGGGAGGGGGAGGGGTAAACGAGCAGTGATTGCGGTGTTGGCAGAGCTCGGTGCTGGTTGTTCTCCTCATCAACCTTAGCCCCCCCTCCGTCGTGCCCGCGCACGCGGGTACCCAGTGTCTTTTCCAGGATCAAAACCCAAGTCACTGGGCCCTCGCGTTCGCAAGGGCGACACGGTGAGGGTGAGGTGGTGTGGCAGGTGGAGGTAGACGCCATCAGCGTTAGTGTTGCACTCATCTCGCAACAACCCTCCGTCGTGCCCGCGCACGCGGGTATCCAGTGTCTGTGCCTTTCGTCATTCTTGCGCAGGCGAGAATCCAGCGTCTTTTCCAGGATCAAAACCCAAGCCGCTGGGCCCTCGCGTTGGCAAGGGCGACGGTGCAACTTGGCAGGACTGGCGTTGCCGTTCAGTACAGGGCGATGTGACAGCTGGGCAGGTCGTGCTTATCGAAATAGCCCTGGTGATACTCCTCCGCGGGATAAAACGGCGCTATCGGTTCAATGGCGGTGACGATGGTTTTTTCTTTCCAGTAGCCCTGCGCTTGCTGATGGGCCTTGGAGGCCTCTGCGAGCAGGCGTTGTGCGTCGTCGTGGACAAAAATGACGCTGCGGTACTGGCTGCCGTGATCGTCACCCTGTTGATTGACGGTGGTGGGGTTGTGGAACTGCCAGAAGGTCTCCAGCAAGGTCTGGTAGCTGATGGTGGACTCATCGAACTCCACCTGGACCACTTCGGCGTGGCCGCTGGTGCCGGTTTTGACCTGATCGTAGCTTGGGTTGGCCTGTTCGCCGCCCATGTAGCCACAGACCGCCGATGTGACCCCATCCAGCTGTTTGAAGAACTGCTCAACACCCCAAAAACATCCTGCACCGAAGGTGGCAATGGCCATAGTATAACTCCTTGATTCGAACTTCTAGACGTCTAAACATCTAAGTGTCTGCAAACTGTATCAGCTCCGTGACAGATTGCAACCTCGAATCTTAATCGGCGGGGGTGCGACAATGAGGCAACAGAGGCTACAATGGCCGCCACAAGAAAAAAGCAATTGGAGTGCGACGTGTTATTTGAACACCAGGATCTATTGGCGCTGACCTTGGCGCATCCCCAGCCCCACAAGCAACCGCAAAGCCGTACCCTGAAGGACGGCACTCAACTGACCCTGATTGATACCGGCATTCTGGCGATAGAGCCGCCCCAGCCCGGTGACAGCGACATCGTGCTGTCCTGTGGCGTTCATGGAAACGAAACCGCCCCCATTGAGTTGGTGAATGAGTTGGTGAACGCCATCCTCAGCGGTGACCTGGTGTGCCGACAGCGACTGCTGGTGCAATTGGGCAACCCCGAGGCGATGCTGAAGGGAACCCGTGGCGTGCAGGAAAACATGAATCGCTTGTTCAGCGGCGCCCATGCCCTGGGGGAGCAAAATTCCGAGAAGGTGCGGGCCCGTTTGCTGGAGCAGACCGTACGCGATTTCTACCACCAAAGCGGGCGCAAGCGCTTCCACTATGACCTGCATACCGCCATACGTGACTCGCAGCGGGAAAAGTTTGCGGTTTATCCTTACCGTCCAGGGCGTGCCTGGAGCATCGAGCAGATTCGATTCCTGGCGGGCTGCGGGGTAGAGACCATTCTGCTTTCTCACAACCCGACAACGACCTACAGTTACTACTCCTCCAATGAATTCGGTGCCGATGCCTTTACCGTGGAGTTGGGCAAGGTGTACCCGTTTGGTCAGAATGACATGAGCCGGTTTGAGGCCTGCAAAAAACAGCTGGCCAGGCTGATTGCTGCCCAGCCTCTCGAGTATCCGCCGCTGTCACAGAGCGTGGTGTTTGACGTGTGTCAGGTGGTCAACAAACAGCACGAGGCGTTCCACTTTAGCTTCGATGATGCACAGGCCAATTTCACCGAATACCCGCCGGGTGCCCTGTTGGCGCAGGATGGGGAGACCGACGTCCGAGTGGGCGAGGTGGCAGAGTCCATTGTTTTTCCAAACGCCAAGGTGGCGTTGGGCCAGCGGGCCTTGCTGACGGTGGTCCCTACTGCCATTGACGACAGATTTGAATAAAGACACTAATGCGGATGGCAACTGGGCTGTAAATAATGCGATACAGTCGAAAAAATGTGATCACGATCAAGGGGCGACAATCAGTTGAGCGCCCCGGTTAGCGGCAGTACTCTTTAGCCTAACTATAACAAGCCCCGGGCGTGGCCGGTCACCTCAGGATCAGACCATGCCGGGTATAACAATGGCCAGGAACACTGGCCCCAGACACAAGACGGAAGCGACCGATGAGCCTCGAACCTCAGCATCAGGTGCACAAGGCCGTGATGACCTCTGGTCACGCCCTTAAGATCCCTGTACTTAAGATACTGCAATCCGACGGAACCCCCTATGCCGATGCCTCTTTGCCGGACATCGATCAGCAATTGGCCCTGAAAATCTACGACACCAGTGTGTTTACCCGAGTGTTGGATGAGCGCATGCTCGCCGCTCAGCGTCAGGGACGCATCAGCTTCTACATGACCTGCATCGGCGAAGAAGCGGCGGTGGTGGGCAGTGTGGCGGCCTTGGGTGACAAGGACATGATCATGGCCCAGTATCGCGAGCAAGCAGCGTTGCGCTACCGCGGTTTTACTACCGAACAGTTTATGAACCAGATGTTCTCTAACGAGAAAGATCTGGGTAAGGGTCGGCAGATGCCGATTCATTATGGCAGCCGTGAGCTGAACTACATGACGGTGTCATCCCCCCTCGGCACCCAGATCCCTCAAGCCTCCGGCTACGCCTATGGTCAGAAACGGGCCGGCCATGACGCAGTAACACTGTGTTATTTCGGTGAGGGCGCCGCCTCCGAAGGGGATTTTCACGCCGGCCTGAACATGGCCGCGGTGTTGAACTGCCCGGCGATCTTCTTCTGTCGTAACAACGGCTACGCCATCTCAACGCCGACCGAAGAGCAGTTTGCCGGCGACGGCATTGCGCCTCGCGGCGTTGGCTATGGCATCGATACCATCCGCGTTGACGGCAATGACATGCTGGCGGTGCTGGCAGCCACCCAGCAGGCGCGGGCCATTGCGGTGGCGGAGAACAAGCCGGTGCTGATCGAAGCGATGAGTTACCGTCTTGGGGCCCACTCCAGCTCTGATGACCCGTCTGGCTATCGCTCTCGTGAGGAGGAAGCCAAGTGGCGTGAACACGATCCGGTGCTGCGCTTCAAACTGTGGTTGATGAATCAGGGTTGGTGGACCGAGGAACAGGACAACGAGTTGCATGAGCGCTATCGAAAAGAGGTGCTGGCGGCGGTCAAGGTGGCCGAGAAGTTGCCACGCCCGGCCTATGCCACCCTGGTGACCGACGTCTACGATCAGGTGCCCCAGCATTTGCAGCAGCAGCTGCGTCAGACCCGGGAACACATGGCACGCTACCCCGACGTGTACCCTCAAGACACGGATAAGGAGGCGTAATCATGGCCCAGATGAATCTATTACAAGCGGTAAACAGCGCCATGGACATCGCCATGGCCAGCGACGACAGTGCAGTGGTCTTCGGTGAAGACGTGGGCCACTTCGGTGGTGTGTTCCGGGCGACCTCCAAGCTGCAGGAGAAGTACGGCAAGGATCGTTGCTTCAATACCCCGCTGACCGAGCAGGGGATCATCGGCTTTGCCAATGGTTTGGCGGCCCAGGGCAGTACCGCCATTGCTGAAATTCAGTTCGCGGATTACATCTTCCCGGCCTTTGATCAGCTGGTGAATGAGTCTGCCAAATTCCGCTACCGCAGTGGCAACGAGTTCAATGTTGGCAGCCTGACGGTACGCACTCCCTATGGCGGCGGCATTGCCGGTGGCCACTACCATTCCCAGTCACCAGAAGCTTACTTCACCCACACCCCGGGGCTGAAGATTGTGGTGCCACGCAACCCCTATGAGGCGAAAGGTTTGCTGCTGGCCTCCATTCGTGACGACAACCCGGTGGTATTCTTTGAGCCGAAACGATTGTACCGGGCCTCGGTGGGTGAGGTGCCGGAAGGCGATTACAGCATCTCCCTGTCCAAGGCGGAAGTGGTGCAAAACGGCAACGACATCACCCTGTTGGGCTGGGGCGCTCAGATGGAGTTGATTGAGAAAGCCGCCAAGATGGCTGCCGACCTTGGTATCAGCTGTGAAATCATCGACCTGCGTACGCTGCTGCCCTGGGATGTGGACACCGTGGCCAAGTCAGTGTGCCGCACCGGTCGGTTGCTGATAAGCCATGAAGCCCCGTTGACTGGCGGCTTTGCCGGCGAGATTGCGGCCACCATTCAGCAGGAGTGTTTCCTGCACCTGGAGTCGCCCATTGCTCGGGTCTGTGGCATGGACACCCCGTACCCGCTGGCGCTGGAGCAGGCCCATATGGCGGATCACCTGAAGATATTTGAAGCCATTAAGGCCAGTGTCGAGTTTTAAGGGAAGCGACGATGATTAAAGACTTTATTCTGCCGGACATTGGCGAAGGTGTGGTCGAATGCGAAGTGATGGACTGGCTGGTCGCCGAAGGCGATGAGATCAAAGAAGACCAGGTGGTGGCCGAGGTGATGACCGACAAGGCGTTGGTGGAGATTCCCGCGCCGTTCGATGGCAAGGTGGTCAAGCTGTTTTACAACAAGGGCCAGGTGGCCAAGGTGCACAGCCCGTTGTTTTCTGTGGAGCTGGCCGAAGCCGAAGTCGCGTCGGAGCCAAGCGTTGCCGCTGCGCCGGTTCAATCGAAGGTGGTGAGTCCAGATGAGGCTGAAGCTGTCACTGACAATGGGGCTCAGACCATCGAGGACTTTATTCTGCCAGACATCGGTGAGGGCATCGTCGAGTGTGAAGTGGCCGAGTGGTTGGTCAGCGAAGGCGACGCTGTGGTGGAAGATCAGCCCATCTGCGATGTGATGACCGACAAGGCGCTGGTGCAGATTCCGGCGGTGGCCAATGGCGTGATTCATAAGCTGTATTACCAGAAAGGCGAGATTGCCAAGGTGCATCAGCCCCTGTTCGCCCTGAAAACCACGGCAACCACCGCTAACGCAGGCTCTGATGCAATGGTGGCGTCTTCGGCCCCTGAGCCCGAGAGTTCGCCAGGCAGCGTTACGGCAACGGCCTCTTCCGAGCCAGTGGCTCGCAGCGGTAAAGCGGTGGCCAGTCCGGCGGTACGTCGACTGGCCCGTTCGTTGAACGTCGACATCGCCGAGGTGCCCGGCAGTGGTAAGAATGGCCGGGTGTACAAGCAGGACATTCAGAGCTTTGTGGATGGCGAACGCTCCGAACCGGCGTTGTCGCCGGCGCCTGTGGTTGCCGACAAGCGTGCTGAGGACAGCGTCGTGCCGATTCGCGGCATTCAGGCGGCCATGGCCCGGCAGATGACGGCCTCGGTACAGACCATTCCGCACTTTACCTATTGCGAAGAGCTGGATCTGACCGAACTGGTGGCCTTACGAACCAAGCTGAAGCAGCGGTATGCCGATAAGGGCGTAAAGCTGACCCTGATGCCCTTCATAATCAAGGCGATGTCGGTGGCAGCCAAGGAGTTCCCGGTATTGAATGCTCAGGTCAACGATGACTGCAGCGAGATCACCTACAAAGGCGATCACAACATCGGCATGGCGGTCGACGGTAAGCTGGGCCTGATGGTGCCAAACATCAAGCAGGTGCAGAATAAGTCGATCATCGAGGTGGCCAACGAGGTGACCCGGCTCTCCGCGGCGGCCCGTGAAGGCCGGGTGGCAGCGGAAGACCTCAAGGGCGGGACGCTGTCGGTGTCCAACATCGGTGCCCTGGGGGGCACGGTGGCAACGCCCATCATCAACAAGCCTGAGGTGGCAATTGTTGCCCTGGGTAAGTTGCAGACCCTGCCGCGTTTCAATGAGCAAGGGCAGGTGGAAGCCCGCACTCTGATGCAGGTGAGCTGGTCCGGTGATCACCGAGTCATCGACGGCGGAACCATTGCCCGTTTCTGTAACCTGTGGAAATCTTTATTGGAAAATCCCGCTGAGATGATGTTGCACCTGAGCTGATTACCAGGCTCGGCTGGCGCCGGTTCCTCCGCAGAGCGGAAGGACCGGCGTTTTTGTTATGGCTGAGATAAATCCGATGTAGGCAAATTGCTTTTCGCGCTTAGCATGGGGCTCAGAGTTTCGTATAATGGCGATCTACCACTTAAATAGGCTGTTGTAATAGCGATGAATCACGCTCCACTGCTCGATGACACCCATTACCCGTTTCCGCCCAAGCCAGCCAAGCTGACAGAGGCTGAAAAAGCGGACTATCGGAATCGAATCAAAACCCTGCTGCAGCAGAAAGACGCTGTACTGGTGGCTCACTACTACACCGATCCTGAGATTCAGGCTCTGGCGGAGGAGACCGGCGGTTGCGTGGCCGACTCGCTGGAGATGGCTCGATTTGGTAATGAGCATCCGGCCAAGACCCTGGTGGTGGCCGGCGTGCGGTTTATGGGTGAGACGGCCAAGATTCTGACCCCGGAGAAGCGGGTACTGATGCCGACCCTGGAAGCCACCTGTTCTCTCGACATCGGCTGTCCGGCGGATCGCTTCGGCGAGTTTTGCGATCAGCACCCGGACCATACTGTGGTGGTGTATGCCAATACCTCGGCGGCGGTGAAAGCCCGTGCCGACTGGGTGGTGACCTCCAGCATTGCGCTCGAGATCGTTGAGCACCTGGACAGCGAGGACAAGAAGATCATCTGGGGACCGGATCGCCACCTGGGGGGCTACATCGCCAAGCAGACCGGTGCCGAAATGCTGATGTGGCAAGGCCACTGCGTGGTGCACGATGAGTTTAAATACCGTGCCCTGGCCGAGATGAAGCAGGCCTACCCGGATGCGGCGGTACTGGTTCACCCCGAGTCTCCGGATTTCATCGTCGAGATGGCCGATGCCGTCGGGTCGACGTCTCAGCTGATCAAGGCCAGCCAGGAGTTACCCAACGAGACCTTCATCGTGGCCACCGATCGCGGCATCTTCTACAAGATGCAGCAACTGTCTCCGCACAAGACCTTTATGGAAGCGCCCACCGGCGGTGACGGTGCCACCTGCCGCAGCTGTGCCCACTGCCCCTGGATGGCGATGAATGGTCTGCAGGCCATTGAAAAATGTCTTAATACCGATGATTTGACCGATCACGAGGTGTTTGTGGATGAGGCGCTGGCTGAGAAGGCCATGGTGCCGCTGAATCGGATGCTGGATTTTGCCGCCGAGCTTAAACTTAAGGTGAAAGGCAACGCCTGAGTCTGAATGGCCCCAGCAATGAAACGCTCCTTCGGGGGCGTTTTTTGATCCTGCCTGGTTAAAGGTTGCTGATCTGAATGGCGCCCGTCTGGCCGTTGTAGCTGAGGGTTGGGCCATTCAGGCCGGCGCCGCCGGCGACGTAGGTGAGATCGCATCGGCGTACACCGGCATAGTGAATCACCATCTCGATGCTGTCGGCGGCGGCTTCATAGGCCGCCTGGGTGTGAGGCAGGCTAGTGTCGTTGTGGCGCGGCAGGGGAGAGAGCAGTCCTTCGACGGTTTGCAGGCAGTCGGCGAAATCGCTGATGCGGCCGTCCCCCAGGCCGGCTTCCGGGTAGCAGGAGCCCGAAGTGCTGGAACGTACTCCAAGATCGGGGAAATCCAGTCCGCCACCGATCCCCAAAGCCCCTTGACCGGGAATGTCTCCGCCCCTGGCCATGCAGGTGCTGTGGAACTGAGAAACCGCCCCTTTAAACGCCGCGAAGACGCTTTTGGCACTGGCATCGTGGGCTTCGCTGGAGACGGACATCAGCCGCGGCAGGGCGGTGACGGCCAGCAGGCTTAAGACCACAATGACGACGATCAACTCGATCAGGGTAAAACCGCGGTTACTCAATGGGAGATCCTGTCGGGATTCAGTTTAACTCGAATAAGGGGATGGTAGCGCGGTCAGCGGTGGTGGGTAAACCGCGTTCACCTTTAAGGTGACCAAAAACCTCAGGGTTTTGTCACATCGGCATACCGTTCGCTGGTGATTGGCCTAGACTGAGGGCTGGGTTACCGGCCGTTGGGGGGGACAATGTCGGAAGACGTAGTGCGAGTACTGCAGCCGAAATTGGCAAGCCTGTATCAGCAGGCGCTGCATCAGGGGGAGTCCATCGATCTGAAGGGCGATGGCGAGCCGCTGCACCACTATCGGGTGGGGTTGAGGAAATGCCGCAGCTTGCTGAAACTGTACCGCCCACTGCTGCCTGAAGCGTTGTATGACTCACTGGTGATCAGCCTGGGTCAGCAGGCTCGAGTGACTAACTTAATGCGGGATCTGGATGTATTGCAGCAGGCCTTGCCAGAACAGCAGCCGCTAAGAGTTGCCGTCGAGGCGTGGCGCCGGCAGGCATTTACTGAGCTGTTCCTACAGTTGGGGCAACTAAAGAGGGAACGGGCCTTGTGTGTATCGATCATGGCAT
The DNA here is from genome assembly GCF_000425405.1 of Ferrimonas kyonanensis DSM 18153. GTDB lineage: Bacteria > Pseudomonadota > Gammaproteobacteria > Enterobacterales > Shewanellaceae > Ferrimonas > Ferrimonas kyonanensis. Next base: position 8,476 of record NZ_KE384370.1, read on the forward strand.
TGCCCTGGCCCAAGGCACTGATAGGGTTTGCCGAGGCCACTCAGGACGTGGCGCTGAAACTGCAAGGGAAAATAACTCAGGTTCACCAGCGCGCCTTACTGGGAGGCCACCCTCAAGACTGGCACCGGTTGAGGATTATCATAAAGCGCCGTCGTTATCTGAAAGAGCAGTGTCAGCCCGGCGTTAGCTACCGAGAGGACAAGGCGCTGCAGGATACCCTGGGGGCGTTTAATGACAGCTGTTGTCAGATTGCGTTTTTGGAGCAGCAACAACCGCGACTGGCCACCGAGCTTCAGCCAGCGCTGCGACAGTTACTCGAGCAGCTCGAACATCGCCGACAGCAGCAACTGGCGGCACTGGGCCATCTTCCTGAGCAAAATTAGACCAGTCGGCCGTCAATTGTAAAAAAGGGTTTGCAATCCCCTCTCAGCCTCCCTAATATACGCATCCGCAGCAACGATGAAGCCATCGTTATTGCCTCAGCTGGTTAGGTGTCCGAGTGGCTGAAGGAGCACGCCTGGAAAGTGTGTATACGGCAACTGTCCGAGTGGCTGCACGCAGCGCAGCATAATCACGCCATAGGCGGGATTCTCAGCCACCTGGCATAGAGTTTGATTGAGCTCTTAAAACTCTCAATTGAAAATTGGTTAGGTGTCCGAGTGGCTGAAGGAGCACGCCTGGAAAGTGTGTATACGGCAACGTATCGAGAGTTCGAATCTCTCCCTAACCGCCATATAAACAAAAAAGCCCCTGCACGAAGTGCAGGGGCTTTTCCGTTTATGCGCGTTGTGGAGATCTTGGTTCAAACTCTCCAGTTCGCAACGGAGCGGAGCATGAGCGCAGTAACGCCGCAGGCGATCATCTCTCCCTGATTCGGCAGCACGGCAGTGGTTCATGGCTCCGCAGTTCCCCCCTCACTACGTCGCCCTTGCGAACGCGAGGGCCCTGCGGCTTTGATTTTGATGCGAAAACAGACACTGGGTACCCGCGTGC
>NZ_KE384370.1:9713-71946 GCF_000425405.1 Ferrimonas kyonanensis DSM 18153
CCCATTAGCACCGTCGCCCTTGCGCACGCGAGGGCCCAGCGGCTTGGGTTTTGACCCTGGGAAAGGCGCGGGATTCTCGCCTGCGCAACAACGACGATATTCAGGCCTGCGTTTCCGCTATTTTTGAGGTGTTAGGCTACCCAAGGTCTATGCTTTGATATTCCATTGCAGGCGGCCGCAGGGGTTGTGAGGAGCAGATGTGTCGTTGACCCGGGTAATAGCACGTAACCTGACCAATTATGAAAATCGTGATTGCTTTGGGGCCAGACTCCGATTAAAGCGCCTGCAGCCACTGATGACGTTGATTGAGCAACTGTCACGGCGACACGATGAGGTGAGGATTCTGGATGTCGGTGGCATGGAGGAGTACTGGCAGGTGCTGCCCGACGAATTTCTTGAGCGGAATCGGGTCTGCCTGACCTTGTCCAATCTGCCTCAGCAGGATAAGCCTGAGAATCATGATCGGTTTCGGTTCGTCGTGGCGGACGGCTGCGATCTGCACCAATTCGAGCGCAATAGTTTCCATGTGGTGCATTCCAACTCGGTGGTGGAGCATGTCGGGGACTGGGCCAACATGGTCCGTTTTGCCCGGGAGGTGACTCGAGTCGGTGAGCGTTATTTCGTGCAGACCCCCAACTACTGGTTTCCCGTCGAACCCCACTGTGTCACACCATTTTTTCATTGGCTGCCGAAGCCGGCTCGTATCGCGTTGGTACAGCAATTTGCTTTGGGTAACTGGCCTCGGGCCGAGACTGTGGCCGAGGCGGTACAAACGGTGGAAAGTGCCCGTTTGCTCAACCGGAAAATGTTGCAGACGCTGTTCCCAGAGGCGGAGCTGCAGGTGGAGCGTTTCTGTGGCCTGAATAAGTCGATGGTGGCCATGGGGCCACGAAACAGAATTAACCAAGATCGCAGCGCGGATTCTTGAGCTGGGGGATCGATGCTTGCTACCATTCAGACAACTTTCTGAAAACGGGGATATTCCGTGTCTAAAATTCTGATCATTGCCATGGTTGTGCTGTTGGTGGGTTACTTTGTCTTTAAGAACATGAATAACGCCAAGGTGGCGCCGGAGAACATTCGACTGGGTGATGAGTTTCTGGCGCAGAATGCCTCAGAGGAAGGGGTGCAAACTACCGCTTCCGGACTGCAATATAAGGTGTTGCAGCCCGGAACCGGCACCGAGCACCCCAGCGCCAGCAGTAAGGTAAGGGTCCACTATCACGGTACCTTGCTGGACGGCACCGTGTTTGACAGTTCAGTGGAGCGAGGGGAGCCGATCGAGTTTAAACTGACGCAGGTGATTCCGGGCTGGACTGAGGGCCTGCAATACATGGTGGTCGGTGAAAAGACTCGTTTGTACATTCCGGCCAAGCTTGGTTATGGCAATCGCAGTGCCGGTGCCATTCAGCCGGGTTCGCTGCTGATCTTCGATGTGGAGTTGCTGGCGATAAAATAACCACGCACCCAGTCTGCAACAGGGCGCCTCACGGCGCCTTTTTTGTGTCTGCTGGACCAGAGCTAGATCGACTAATGGGCGGGAGCTTTAAGGCTGAAGAGACAAAAAGGGCACCGGTCGTTGCCGGTGCCCTGGATTACCCTGTCAATTAGGCAGGTGTCTAGGTGTTACTTCTGCTGATCCAGGAAGCGCTGATAGCGCTCTGTGCCTTCAATCAGCTTGGCACGTTCAGTGTCGTCAAATACTCCAGGCTTAGGGTATTCGTCGTCGTGACAGTTGCTGCAGGCATTGGGCAGAACATCGAAGAAATCACACACCTGGCTTACGCGATAGATCCCGTCGCTGTAACAAGGTCCATTGGCGCCGCCCATGGCTTGAATGTAACCCCACCACTTGGTCATCATCGGATCGGAGCCTTTGCCGCGTGAGTAGGGCGCCAGGGCGTCGAAGTTGGCCAGAGACTCTGCCGGGCTGATGGCATCGAAGCTGTGGTTGTCGTTGCTCCAGCGGGTGGCAACCGATTCGGTGGCGACGAAGTGACAGTCGACGCAGGAGACCCCGACCATGTCGTGGATTGGCAGGGTGTGGTTGGCGCCACGATCCTGGTGGCATTGAGTGCACAGGGCATCCCCCTGTTTCTGCATGCCCATGGCGTGAGGGTCATGACAGGTCACACAGTCGATCTGCATCTCGAAGTGCTTGGAGGTCATGTAGGTGGCCACCTGATTCTTCTGCCCCTTGGGGTAGTCGGTGCCAAGGAACACGCCTTGAGTATCCACCTCGGTGAACAGGCTCAGGTCATCGCCAGTCCGGTAGTGCTTTCCGGGGTTGGTGGTGATGTTTCCGTCTTCATCGAACTCAGGCAGGTAGGGCTGAGAGTAGTGGTAGATATCTGGATGCTTGGCCATCTGGTGACACTGCGCACACGAATCTACCGATTGCTGGAAACTCATTTTTGCGGGGTTGGTGATGTCGTCGCCACTCATGCTGGTGGCGTGAAGGGAGCCCTCGTTGTGGCAGCGTTCGCAGCTGATGCCATCTTCTACCGCATCGGAGTCCTTAGAGTTGGTGTGGGCAGCCAGCATGGTGTACTTTTCGCTGACGTCCCATTTCTCAATCTTGCCGCCGGTGGTGTGACAGGTGAAGCACTGGTTGTCCCAGCTCATCTTTTTGAGTTCTTCACGCTGTTCGATGGGGCCGACAAAGGCCGAGTTAACAATATCCCCCTCTTTAACCAAGCTGCCATCCTGATGCCAGTAGGAGCTGGTAGTGTAAAAGGAGGTGAACCGGGCGACGTTGCCGTCGTTAAACCAGGCAAAGGGCATCATCCGGCCATAACTGCTTTCCACGTTGGGATCGTCGTCGGAGGGAAAGTCGTAGCTGACGAATTGCTTGGAGGTGGTGCTGGATATGCCGTCAATACGGTACACCACAGACTCGTCGGTGTTGATGGCATCGTGAAGCTCGGCGTAGTACTTACCGTCCGCCCCTTTATAGGTGGAGAAGCGATAGTTGGGTTTGCCATACATGGTGTGGTGCTTTGGATCCGCTTCGGTGCCCCAGTCCAGTTCCGGGATGATCGCCTCGATGGTTTTGTTTTCCTGGGTATAGAGGCGACGGTAATCCTGGGCGTGTTTGGTAGGCTGCCAATCGTTATAGTGACTGGAGTGGCAGCTCTTACAGGTCTTGGCGGTCACGAAGGTCGCTTCAGTGGGTTCAGTTTGGCCACTTTCTATGGTGATGTAGACGGTCCCCGTTGCCTGCAGCTCTCCGTCGGAAATGGTGTAACTGAAGCTGGACTCACCCAGCGGCGCGTCGGCTGCGGCACTGAAGCTCAACTTGCCATCGTCGGTGATGGACAGGTCACTGGACACCAGACTCAGGGTGTCGCCGTTGGAGTCGGAGTCGTTGGCCAGGGCGTCGATGATAACGGTATCGCCGCGATTGACTGAGACATAATCGGGCTGGGCGATAGGAGCGCGGTTGTCGGGAAGCGGTATCAGTGTGTTGTCATCATCACTGCCGCAACCAACCAGGCCCACTGATAGTGCCAGCATGAGAGGTGTAGTTCGTTTCATCATCATTTTGTTGTCCTTTGTCATTATTTTTTCAATGAGATCGTACGATGGAAGCTGGATTGGGTTGAGTGAGCGGGCTGACAGAGATCAGAAGGGTCATTAAAGGTTGGGGTGGAGATGTGACATTTCGTTCACATACACCCGGAGGCGACGAAAACACTTCACCGTTATGCGCATAATGATGGATGCTCGTCACGATTTTCTGACGGTTAGTCGGTGAGTGAAGTGAAAAAGTGGAGAAGCTCTCCATCTAATTACACCGTGTCTCTGTCGCGGACTATGGAGCAGAATCGTTGGCTTGGACCGATCACTGTCACGATGGTCGGTCTGAAAAGAAAAAACCACCTGCATATGAGGTGGTTTGTATTGGGTTACTGCTTGGCCTGGTGACAGGTCATGCAGGAGTAAGTACCAGGGAAACTCTTACTTAGGCTGTAAGCATTGTTGTGGGGTACCCATAACGGGCCAAATAACTCAATTTCGCCATCGAGCGCCGTCGGAGCGCGAGGCACGTAGTGTTGTCCAGTCTCGTAATGGGGCTCCCCCATATAGTAGGAAACGGTGTCGTGGTTACTGCGGTTGTCATCGGGCTGCAACAGGAACTGGGCACTGGCTTCGCCATGATTAGGCATCACCGGAGCATAGTCCTGGCTGGAGTCATTTTTGGCGTTGTGGCAGAAGCTGCATCGGGTTTCCTGATCGTGACGAGGAGTCGCGCCATTGCTGCCATGGCAGGTAGCACAGTAGTGCGGCTGTTGCACATCAAAACCATCGGCTGCATTCACCGGCCAGGAGGCGCCGCCGTGGCCATTTGGATCGCGTTGCTCGTTGTGGCACTGGGTACAATCAGCAATTTTCCAGCCAAAGTGGGTTGAATCTAGCACTGGGGCTTTGCCCACCGGGTTGGAGTCTGTTGCTGGAATTAGGGTTCGAAGTACCGCAGTATCGCACTTTCCACCTTTGCACGAGTTGATATCGTAGTTACCAAAATCGCTGCGCAGCAACTTGTCTTTGTCGACAAACACCTGCAATTGCTTATCGGCATCCAGTTCGTTGCCGATGATCTGCTGGAAGCCCAGAAACAGGAAATCGACGCCGTAGTTGTTTACGGTAGTGTAGTGGTCGGTATTAGTCATATAACCGCCGCTGCCGTTGTGCTGGTTGAACCAACGATCGCATTCAGCCTGACCTTGGGTCCACATCCCGGTTCCGCCAATGGCGGCAGATGGCCCACCTTGGTCGTTCATGTGCATGCAGTTGGGGTTGGTGCTGAAGTCTCCCATCATGCTGCCCGGGTTTTGAATGAGGCGCCCAAACCAGTTACCGAAACCGCCACCCTGGCCCAGCGGGCCTTTAGACAAAACAAAGCTATTGAAAGGAACGCCTGTGCTTAAGGTTGGCCAAAAGCTGAATCCAAGATCAATATTGTAGTCAGCAGCGGCGCTGAGGAAGTAATCCATGCCAGTGATCACCCCAGGCTGAAATACGTCACTGCGCAAGTTGAATGGGCGCACTTCGATTTGAGTGGCGATGATGCCACTGTCGCCCGGAGCGGCGTCCGGGTGATCGTCGACTATCAGGCGCAGTGCATCGGCAATGACTTTACCGCCATTTTGGGCCTTTTTGTCGATTTCGTGTTTCCATGCCAGGGTGCGACGTCCTTTCATCGCTTCTGAGGTCGGCAGGAAGCGAACTACGTCACCGGTTTTAAGCCAATATTCATCCATGCGGCTGTACATGTGGAAGGTAAGTCCACCGACGTAATCTTTGTTGTCGCCATTGGAAGCCATCAGTTGGAAGTGCCACAGATCGCTGTTTGAATGTACGCCGTCATTGGTGAAGTCACCGTCGCCATTTTCATCCCAGGAGAGGGTGAATTCGTGAGTCTTATAGTCAGACTCTTCTGGCTTAATGACGTTGTCAAAGCGCAGATCGCTGCGGGTGGCGACGAAATAGCGCAGCAGATCGAAGACGGAGTAGTGCCCCTCTACGAAAATATCGGGACGAGCCGTACCGGCTCCAAGACCATCGGGGTTGGTCTTTAACACGCGGTCAATTTCACTGCCCAAGGTACTGACCTCAAGCCCAAGCTCCACTCGAGCGCCTGCGGCAGAGGAATCCCAACGGTTAATCCAGCCATCGCCGTTCAGGTCATAACTCATGTCGCCCTGTTGGGCGAGTGCCGATCCTTCGTTAATGTACTGGATGACTTTTTCTTCACTTTCTCCAAAGAAAACGTCGAATTTCCCAGCCAGCTTTGGTGAGTTAAAGTCTTCGGAGGGCGGAGTTTCGATGTAGTTCCAAGCCTCATTGACCGGTTTATCGACTGGGGGTTCTGGCACGTTGGGAGTGGAGGAGTCATCCGAACCACAGCCTGCTAGGCCAACACATAGCAAGGCTGGTAATAAACTATACCGGCTTCTCATCATTTGCTTTTCCTGTTGCATTACTCATTAAGATTCAGAGCCTGAGTGGCTCTTTTTATGGATTTGATCAAGGTGACAAAATGGTTGCGGCTGTTGCCTTGGTGTTCGTCAATGAACGTGTCACCTAACTTACTGGGAAGTTTCTCTGGCAGGGTTAGACCCAGCCAAGATTTCTGGCCTCGAAGATTAGGTTGGGCTTGTTTATGGCGCCAATTTTTTGCTTGGCCAGAGACAGGTGATAATCGACACCTCGATTGGTTAGATGCAATACATCGGCGATCTCACTGGCATTCAGGCCTAGCGCGGTCATTTTCACGACTTGAAGCGTTTTCAGTTTTAACTCGCTGGAATCGCCCTCTGGGCGGCTGCTTTTAAGGATGGTGTTACGCAGCAGGCGTAATGCCGAGAGAGTCGAAAACTGTTCAAGTTTTTGGCATTGATTCTTGTTCGAGATGATGACAATGAACCCGACCGGCATGGACGACTCAGACGAAAAAACAGAGTAGGATTTAACCGGTGATGTGTGTCCGCCTATGGTGATTCGATCGGATCCTTTCAGGCAGTCTTTAAGCCCAAGGATAATTCCGGCACCGGCTTTTCTCAGCTTATGGTCGGACACCGAAATGGCGGTCACTCGTGATTGTTCTATCTCATTTAATTGAATCTCTATTACCCGCGCCGGGCTGGAGAGATGCTCATTACCTGTACTGAAAAATACCCAGCCCAATTCTGATTGCATGACTGTCCTCCGTTAGCGGTATGCGATGGTTGCCATTGTAGGAAAAGCATAAAATCGATTTCGGAGGGCCATTCGCAAAACTCATTGAGTCGATAACAGAGCCTTTTGAGTGTGATCGTCGTCTTGCTTTTGGGTTGTGTGTGGTGCGATTTTTACCTGGCGATGGGGTGTGGCGTGATTGTGATCACTGAATGTGTGTTGTCACAGTCGGAATCTTTCTTTTAAGTGGAGAGCCTCTCCATCTTTTGATTGCTGAGTCGGAACAGACAACTTAATGGAAGCCATGACTTCATCATTGCGCCTGCGCAAGCATTGCCGTACCGGCAAAAATTACAATCGCGACGTTCGGTTAGACCGGAGAGAGCGGCAGTGAGTTGAATCATCCTTTGCTAAAAAAGCCCCGGGTAAGGGGCTTTATTACCGTGCTATCTGGCGTTAATTACTGCTTATCCTGGTGGCAGGTACCACAGGAGAATGGGTCTGGGAATTTCTTGGTGAAATCATAATCATTGTTTGAAGATACCCAGCGATCACCGTAGCCTTTTTCGTCTCCTTCCAGGACTTCACTATGGTTGTCGGAGAATCCATACATATTGTTGTCATCTCCTGCTTTGCGACGCGTGGTAACTGTATTAATCCAGTTATCTTCATGCTTCAGCAGTTTGCGAGTGCTGGCTGGACCATGATTTTTGGGTAACATGTCTTCCGAGTGGCACCAGAAGCAGCGGGCTTCTCGCCCGTGGGCCTCTGGAGCCCCATTGTTGCCGTGGCAAGTGGAACAGTAGTAGGGCTGGATTTCATCGAATCCGTCGGCCGCATTCACAGGCCAGGAGTAGCCTCCATGCCCCTGAGGCGCTGCCTCTTCGTTATGGCATAGGGTGCAGTCAGCCACTTTCCAGCCAAAGTGGTTTTCGTTCAACAGTGGAGCCTTGCCATGCTGGCTTTCTTCAGTTGCCGGAGTTAGGGTGCGCAAGGTGACAATGTCAGAGTCAATGAAGCCTGTCTTAACGCCTTTTTCCACCAGCGCATTATGACGCCAGTTGTAATCCCACTGGATGGTTTCGTTTTTCGAAAAGCTATCGATCTTGGTTCCGAGGCTATGGTATCCGGCATTATTTAGATCTTGTTTCGACAACACTACATTTTCGGCACCAAAAGGCATCAGCCACAGATCGTTGTTGATGTTTCCGAAATAGCCGCCGATGCCAAATGCACTCCAGAAATCTCGCACGCAATCTGTCATTGGCACTGGGGTGTTGATGGTATCGGAGCGACCCGTAACCGCATCAAAGTTGCAGACTCCAGGCATACGGTCTGAGAAGAAGATGTCATTGCCGAACTCGTTCAGGACAGTAGTTGTAGTGACGAAGGAACGCAGGCCGACGGTCTTACCCAAAACCGGGGCTCGGGATAAGGCGAAGGAATTAACAATAGCGCCAGTCTCCAGGGTTGGCCACCAGGTGAGCCTGAAGTCGTGTCCCCTATCAGCCAGGGTTAAAAACACGTCCATGTTGGTAATCACGCCCTCTTGGAACACGTCATTCCTAAGGTTGTGTGCCTTGACTTCAAAATTGGTGGCAATGGGGTTTTCTGGATCGTCGCTCCAGCCAATGCTGTCTACAATGACTTTGCCATTGTTCGAGGCCAGCCGGTCAGCTTCGCTCTTCCAAAGGTGTTTCAGCCGGGCCTTGAAGGATGAAGAGGCGTCAATGAAGCGAATGCGCTGCTCCTCTTTTATCAGGAACATATCCATTCGATTGAACGGAATTTCTCCACTGTGGTCTCGGTACAACCCGGCCTTGCCCATGCTTTGAGTGAATCTAAAGTGCCAGTTACTCGATTCCTCTCCCTCATCGCTAAAGCTGCCATTTCCGTTTCGGTCATAGGCTAAGGTAAATTCATGCGTATTGTACTCAGAGTCGTCAGGTGTGGTGATCTCACCGATGAACTTCAGGTCGTCACGAGTGGCGACCATATAGCGTAGTAGGTCAAAAACAGAGTAGCTTCCCTCTTTGAAGATGTCTGGTCTTGCGGTACCGGCGCCTAAACCATCAGGGTTCGTTGACAATACTCGGTGGATCTCTTCAGCCGAGACTCGAGATATGTCTGTCTGTTGATTAACGATGCCCGCAAGGTTTGCATCGAGCGCATTGACAAATCCGTCGCCATTGACATCGGTGTTGCACGGCTGAGTTACATTATCTGGCAAGGTCAAGCAGAAATTGTCAGAATCCTTAGTAATGCCTCGGATCCACTTCCAGACCTGCTCGTTCATGTAGTCAAAAGTCACATTGATATGGCCTTTTAATCCATTGGTATTGAGCTCCATTTTACCGCTCTCAACATATTCCCAAGCCGGGTTATCCGGAGTTGGGCCCGGCCCTGGGTCAGGTGTGGCAGGTGTAGAGTTATCAGAGCCACAACCGGCAAGTATTAATGCGAATAGGCCAGGCAGTGCCTTTCTTTTTTTGATCATCATCGACGCTCCATTGTTGCCAAAATGGTTTTTGGCATTGTTGTAATAGTTGTAGTTATCAGTGGCCAACAGGTTTGAACTTGAATATTCATCCTTGGTTGGAAGTTGCCCAATTTAACTTCATGGAAGCTAAGCGTGTTGTTTTTTTTAAATTATGAGCTTAGTTTTTGTTTTGTATTGACATTATTCGTTAACGGTTGTTATATCTCGATATATTGAGCCATCGCCAATAGCATCGGGATAGAGAGGTGGTCATGATGTGTACTAAAACAGATCCAGTCTAATTCTGATTGCATCACTTTCCTCCTCTAACGGTATTGGATGGTTGCCATTGTAGGGAAAATGTAAAGATGATTTAGGAGTGGCATTCGCAAAACTCATTAAGGTGATAACAGTGCCACGCTGATGTGATGAGAGTCGCAATTGCATCGGCTCAACTGATGGATTCTTTCAGGGCCGGGGCACACAGCGTGACAAAGGTCGCTAACTGTGGTTTGACACAGACGCTGCATTGTTTCGAAGTGGAGAGTTTCTCCATTTTTAGAGGCGACATACGCTTGGCTTGGAAATAGCAATAAAACCTTTAAGAACATTCACTTAGGATGTTGCTTGGGGTTTTTAAATTAGGGGCGGGTGGAGTTTTGACCATTATGGGCCCAGTTAGCGGTAGCCAAGTTCAGTGTTATAGTGAAGCCATGCGAATGACGGGGCGGTGCTCCGAACGGTATTAGAACGCAACACTGGACGTTAATATGTTTAATAAAGCTCAGATAAGAAAGGTCAAGATTGCCAAAGCCGCCATGAGACTGATCAGAGAACAGGGCTATTTGCAGTTCTCGATGAATGAGCTTGCTAAAGAGGTGGAGGTAACCGCAGGTACCCTATATCGTACCTTCGCATCTAAAGATGATTTGCTGGTTTATTTGTTCAGTTCGGTAATAGAAACACTCGCCGAATCCATGTATAAATTTAGCAGGATGGAACTGTCGGCAAAAGAGAAGATTGTTTGTTTTCATTGCTACCAATTCTACTTGAGGCAGTTCTACCCAGACAGTGCATCACTGGATCTTATCGGGACCAATAAGGCAATGTTTGATCAGGCTAGGCCGGAGACTAGGGAAAAATTCCAGCATATTTTTGACATGTCGTCGGTAAAAATAAGGAAGCAATTTTCGGATCTGGTTGAGAACGGCAAGGTCAAAGCCGACGAAGATCTGCTTTATCAAGTGCTGAGACAGATGACCATCATTGGTCGGGGCGGCATGGTGATCTCCAATCATGTATTTATTCCCCAAGAGGTATTTAAAATCGAAGACCTAGTCAGTCTGTGTTGTCATACGCTGGATCAACTGGATTGGCAGGGCGAAGAGGGCAGGGCAGATAAGAGACTCATATTGTTGGCATTGCGCTCCGAAGTCGAGCAGTCCGTTTCAGAACTTTGGTAATCACCGCTATTCGGTGACAACGGGAACTGGTTGTTGGAGTGGGGTGGGCGTACCGGTCGCTGTTTTTCGTCTCTTTCGTTGCCAGAAAATCACTACCCGGGTCATTTAACGTTGACCTGCTTTCTTGCAAGCGCCAGTTGCGCCGCTGCCGATTTTTGTCACTGCTGTTGACCGAAATGGTCATTCATCCCCCAGGTGTTTTTTCATAGAGTGGTGAGACTTCCGTTATTGCAAGGATTGCTCATGACTCAAGACGCCTACCTGTTCGATGCCATACGTACCCCAAGGGGACGGGGCAAAGCCAATGGCAGCCTGCACGAAATTAAGCCCATCTCGCTGCTGGTGGGATTGCTGCATGAGTTGCAGCGTCGCCACGGCTTTCAGACTCAGGACGTGGACGACATCGTTCTGGGCTGCGTCACCGCCGTGGGCGATCAGGGCGCCGACATTGCCAAGACCGCGGCGCTGGCTGCGGGCTGGGACGATGATATTGGTGGCGTCACCCTGAATCGATTCTGTGCCTCCGGCCTGGAGGCGGTCAACATGGCGGCCATGAAGGTGCGCTCTGGTTGGGAGCAACTGGTGATTGCCGGTGGTGTCGAGTCCATGTCCAGAGTGCCGATGGCGTCCGACGGCGGTGCCTGGGCCAACGATCCGCACACCAATCTGAAGACCGGGTTTATGCCTCAGGGCATTGGCGCCGATCTGATTGCCACCTTGGAAGGTTTCAGCCGTGAGCAGGTGGATGCCTTTGCGGTGCGGTCGCATCAGCGGGCGGCAGCGGCCTGGCAGCGGGGTGCCTTTAATCGCTCGGTGGTGCCGGTGATGGACCAAAATGGCTTTACCGTGCTGGCGCAGGACGAGTTTATTCGGCCGGATTGCAGTCTCGAGACCCTGGCGGGATTAACGCCGTCGTTCCAGGCGGTGGGTGAGATGGGCTTTGATGCGGTGGTACGGGAGAAATACCCTCAGGTGGAGCGAATTCACCACCTGCATACTGCGGCTAATTCCTCCGGCATTGTCGACGGCGCCGCCCTGGTGCTGATCGGCAGCGACGCCATGGGTAAGCGTTACCAACTGACCCCCAGGGCCCGCATTGTCGCCACTGCCGTGGTCGGCACCGACGCCACCATCATGTTGACCGGGCCGGCCCCTGCGGCCCAAAAGGCGTTGTCGCTGGCCAATCTCAATGTTGAGGACATCGACCTGTTTGAGGTTAACGAAGCGTTTGCCTCGGTGGTGATGCGGTTCCAGCGGGAGATGAACATTGGCGATGACAAGGTCAACGTCAATGGCGGTGCCATCGCCATGGGCCACCCGTTGGGGGCCACTGGCGCCATGATCTTGGGTACCTTACTGGATGAGCTGGAAGCCCGCGACCTGAAACGCGGCCTGGCCACACTTTGTGTCGGCGGCGGCATGGGCATTGCCACCATCATCGAACGGGTTTAAGGGAGCCAAACCATGAACAGCTTACGTATTGAGCAAGACCACAATGGCATTGCCCACTTGATTCTGGATCGCCAGGGGGCTTCGGCCAATTTGATGGATGAGCAGTTTGCCGCCGATCTGGCCCAGGCGGTGGTTCAACTGCAACAGATGACCTATTGCGGAATCATTGTCCGCTCGGCCAAATCGACGTTTTTTGCCGGTGGCGACCTGGGCAAGATTGCCGAGGTTACCGCTGAGACCAGCCAGCCGTTTTTTGCCATGGTCGAGTCCATCAAGGCCAGCTTGCGAGCGCTGGAAACCGGCGGAAAACCCGTGGTGGCCTGCATCAACGGCGCCGCATTGGGCGGCGGCTGGGAGGTGGCACTGGCCTGTCACCATCGCATCGCCCTCAGGCATAAGTCGGTGAAGCTGGGGTTGCCCGAGGTGACTCTGGGGCTGTTGCCCGGTGGCGGTGGCATTGCCCGTACCGTGCGCCTGTTTGGTTTGCAGGCGGCGATGCCATTGCTCACCGAAGGCAAACAGTTTGGCGCCGAAAAAGCGCTTAAAGCGGGATTGTTGCACGAACTGGCCGATGGTGAGCAGGCGATGCTGGCACAGGCTAGCGCCTTTATTCAAGCCAATGAGCAGAGTTGCCAGCCCTGGGACGTCAAGGGCTACCGCCTTCCGGGAGGTCACCCCAATTCACCCAAGTTGGCTCAGATGCTGGCGGTGGCTCCGGCCATGCTCAAGCTAAAGACCAAGGGGGTGTTGCCGGCGCCGGAAGCAATACTGTCCGCCATGGTAGAAGGCGCTCAGGTGGATTTTGACACCGCCTGTCGCATCGAATCCCGTTATTTTGTGTCGCTGGTGACCAGCCAGGTGGCCAAGAATCTCATCAACACCTTCTGGTTTCAGCTTAACGACATCAAGGCCGGAGCCAGCCGTCCCGACGGCATTGAGGCCGCAACGGTCAGTAAGCTGGGGGTGCTGGGCGCCGGCATGATGGGGGCCGGCATCGCCTATGCGGCTGCCAGTCGCGGCATCGAGGTGGTGCTCAAGGACGTGAGCCTGGCCAATGCCCACAAAGGCAAAGCCTATTCAGAGGCCCTGTTGGCCAAGCAACTACAGCGAGGCCGCATTACCGCAGAGCAGCAAGCCCAGACACTGGCGCGTATTCACCCCAGCGAGCAGGCGGCGGATCTCGGGGGGTGTGAACTGGTGATTGAGGCGGTGTTTGAGCAGCGACAGCTCAAGGCTCGCGTCACCCAGGAAGCGGAGCGGCATCTGCCTCAGGAGGCGGTATTTGCCTCCAACACCTCGACCCTACCCATCACCGGCCTGGCTGAGGCGTCAGAGCGACCGGGGCAGTTTATCGGCCTGCATTTCTTCTCCCCGGTGGACAAGATGCCGCTGGTGGAGATCATTTGCGGTGAGCAAACGGACTCGGCGACGTTGGCCAAGGCCTACGATTTTGTGTTGCAACTGGGGAAAATCCCCATCGTGGTCAATGACAGTCGAGGCTTTTTCACCTCTCGAGTGTTTGGCACCTTCACTAACGAAGGCATCGCCATGCTGGGAGAAGGGGTGTCGGCGGCGGCCGTTGAGAACGCGGCTTTCCTGTGTGGCTTTCCGGTGGGGCCGCTGGCGGTCTCCGATGAGGTCAGCCTGACCTTGATGGAGAAAATTCGTAACCAGACCATAGCCGATCTGGCCGATGAGGGCATCACTCAGTTGCCAAAGGCCGGTGACGCCACCATCGACCGAATGATCGAGCTGGAGCGGCCCGGCAAGCTGGCGGGTCAGGGGTTCTACGATTATCCGCCCGAGGGCAAAAAACGGTTGTGGTCAGGGCTCAAGGCGCAGTTTTATCGTCCCCAGGCGCAATTACCACTGCAGGAGATCAAAGATCGGCTGTTGTTCATCATGGCCATAGAAACCGCCCGCTGTTACGAGGAGCAGGTGCTGACCAGCAGTGGGGACGCCAACATCGGCTCGATTTTTGGTATTGGTTATCCGGCCTGGACCGGCGGTGCGCTGCAGTTTATCAATCAATATGGCCTTGGTCGTTTCGTTGCCAGGGCCGATGAACTGGCCGAGTGTTACGGTGACCGGTTCCTGGTGCCGGACTCGCTCAGAGCGCGTGCCGATGCCAATCAACAATACTGATATCAAGGAGTGATGCATGTTTCCAAGAACCCTGTTTGACAGTGATCAAGAGCTGTTTCGCGATAGCGTACGCCGCTTTATTGAGACCGAGATTACCCCCTTCCATGCCCAGTGGGAGAAGGACGGCTGCGTCGACCGAGCCTTGTGGAATAAGGCCGGTGAGCAGGGCTTCCTGTGCCCGACGCTGCCGGAGGCCTATGGCGGCGTCGAAGTCGATTTTCGCTACAACGTCATCATCAACGAGGAGATCGCCCGCGCCGGCGCTTCCGGCATCGGCTGGGGACTGCACTCCGACATTGCCGTGCCCTACATTCTCAACTACGGAACCGAAGAGCAGAAACAACGGTATCTGCCCGGCTGCATCAGTGGCGAGCTGGTGACCGCCATCGCCATGACCGAGCCGGGAACCGGCTCGGATCTTCAGGGGGTGAAGACCACCGCGGTCCGCGACGGCGATGACTGGATCATCAATGGTTCCAAGACCTTCATTACCAATGGTCAACATGCGGATCTGGTGATCGTGGTGGCCAAGACCGACAAGAGTGCCGGCGCCCGGGGCATCAGCCTGTTTTTGGTGGAAGCCAGTCGTGATGGCTACAGTCGAGGCTCAAACCTGGAAAAGGTCGGCATGAAAGCCCAGGATACCTCCGAGCTGTTCTTTGAGGATGTGCGGGTGCCGGCTCAAAACCTGCTGGGCGCCGAGGGGCAGGGGTTTGTGTACCTGATGCAGGAGTTGCCGCAGGAGCGCTTGTCCGTGGCCACCAACGCCATCAGTAACACCGAATCGATTCTGGAACAAACGGTACAGTATGTGTCGGATCGCAAGGCCTTCGGCAAACCCATCGCCGCGTTTCAAAATACCCAGTTCAAACTGGCGGAGTGCAAAACCCGGGTCGATGCCACTCGAGTGTTTGTGGACCGCTGCGTCGAATTGCACCTTGAGGGTAAGCTGGATGCAGCCATGGCCGCCGAAGCCAAGTTGCTTACCACCGAGTTGCAAGGTCAGGTGATCGACGAGTGCCTGCAGTTGCACGGAGGCTACGGCTACATGTGGGAATACCCGGTGGCTCGCGCCTGGGCCGATGCCCGGGTTCAGCGGATCTACGCCGGTACCAGCGAGGTGATGAAGCTGATCATCGCCCGCCAGATGCTGGAGCAAGGGTAATGAAAGGGCCGCTGACCGGGATACGAGTGCTGGATTTCTCTACCCTGTTGCCCGGCCCGTTTGCCACCATGATGCTGGCGGATATGGGGGCGCAGGTGACCCGAATTGAGTCACCGACTCGTCCGGACCTGCTGCGCAGCATGGCGCCGATGGTGGCCGGGCGATCGGCGGCCCACCTGACGATGAATCGTAACAAGCACAGCGTGGCTCTGGATTTGAAATCGCCCGAGGCCATCGAAGCGGTGCATACCCTGGTGGGGCAATACGATGTGGTGGTGGAGCAGTTTCGCCCCGGTGTCATGGAGCGGTTGGGGTTGGGGTATGAGCGCCTGAAGGCGATCAATCCGCAGCTGATCTACTGCTCCATCACCGGCTATGGCCAACATGGGCCGATGCAGGCGAAGGCCGGTCACGACATCAACTACCTGGCTTTGTCTGGGCTGGCCAGTTACAGCGGCCGCCTGGACACCGGCCCGGTGTTGTCAGGCACCCAGGTAGCGGACCTGGCCGGGGGATCTCAGCAGGCGGTGGTCGCCATTCTGGCGGCGCTGCTGGGCCGGGGTGTCAGTGGTGAAGGCCAACACCTGGATGTGGCCATGGCCGATGGTGCCCTGGCGATGAACGCCCTCTATGGCGCCGGTGCGTTGGCCAGTGGCGAGGCCCCCGGGCCGGGACAGGAGATGCTTAATGGTGGCGGTTTTTACGATTATTACCGCACCGCCGATGACCGCTATTTTGCGGTGGGTGGGTTGGAGCCGCAATTTGCCAAAGAGTTCTTTCATGCCTTAGGGCGGCCGCAGTGGCTCACCAGGGCGGCGGCGCCTCCTGGCCAGCAGCAGGCGCTGAAGCAGGACATCGCCGCCTGTTTTGCCGAGCACAGTTTCGATCATTGGCGCCGGGTGTTTGCCGACGTCGATTGCTGCTGTGAGCCGGTGCTGACCGTTAGCGAGGCGGCGGCGCATCCCCAGTATCAGGCGCGGAACATGCTAACACCGGTGGCCGTGGCTGGGCAGGAGTTGCTGCAGGTGGCGATGCCGGTTAAGTTCCGACAAAGCCAAGGCCAGCCGCAGGCCGGGGCGGTGCTGGGTCAACACACCAAGGCGGTGTTACTGGAGGCCGGGTTGACCCCGGAAGCGGTTCAGGCCCTGCTGGCATCTGGGGTGGCCCTGCAGAGTGACTGAGGCCGGTCAGGCAACTCGGTGGTCCAGGTTGCCGGCGGCGATGTATTCCAGCAACCAGGTTTCCCGGGCGATGGACATCCCTTGTTTGTCGCTACTGGCCATGACCCGGTGGTTATGGGCGATGGCGTCGTTCAGCTTGACCCACACCGGCCTCATGCCATTGGCTTGCTCGTAGTGCTCCAGCCGGGTGGGGCCCAACTGCCGGTCGGCGCTGCACTCAAAGCAGTGGGACAGCATGCGCATGTTGTCGTAGTCCTTCTTGTACCAGGGGCGCAGCTCCTCAAAGGTACCGATGCTGCCGAGAATGGCGATATTGGTGGCGCCGGTTTCCTCCTCCACCTCCCGAATCAGGGCAATATCCAGGGCTTCGCCGTCATCGACACCGCCGCCAGGCAGGCTGTAGTCGTCGTAGCGTTCGGTGTACAGCAGCAGAATTTCGTCCTGTTGGCGAATGATCGCCCGCACCGCGGTGCGCAGGAATTCGCTGCCGTTTTCGACGGCATCGGGGTGAAGGGTGCGCTGGAGAAGTTGCATGGGGTATCCGGGTCCTGAAACGAGAGCGGCGATTGTACGGAATCTGCGGGCGGGTTGCCAGAGGGTCGGCGCCCGCAGGCGCTAACCCAAGGTAAGTGGTTACTGACCGGCGAGCTGGGCGGCGATCTCCAGCTCACGGTTTTCCGGAATCTCATTGTAGGAGAGCACCGTCAGGCCCCGGGCAAAGGCCAGGGCATAGCGACCCAGCAGCGGTCGCAGTTGAGGTGCCACCAACAGCAGCGGTGGCTGACCGTTGTGGCGGGCCGCCGCCAGATGTTCGGGCATCGCCTGTTGCAGCTTGGCCAGCACCTGCGGATCCACCGGGAAGCTGTCCAGCGATACCTGGCCGGCTTGCTGGGCCTGGTTGAGGGCGCCCAGCAGTACCTGCTCCAACTCAGGTGCCAGGGTAATGACGTTGAGGCGGGTGGCATCGCCGGCGATCTGGTGCACCAGGTTGTGCTTGATGGCACAGCGAACATCGGCGGCCAGCAAGACCGGATCCTTGGTGGCATCGCTGCTCTCGAGCAGGGTGGTGCCAATGGTGCGGATGTCCTTGAGCGACACCTGTTCCCTCAATAGCAGTCGGAAGGTTTTCAGCTGCTGCACCGGGGTCAGGGCGGTGGACAGGGACTCGGCCAGTTTCGGTGCCTGGCTGGCCAGACGCTCATTCAAGTGAGTGATGTCGTCGTGCTGCAGCATCTCCGGCAGCGCCTCACGAATGATCTTGCTGGCATGAGTGGCGATGATGGTGGCGTGGTCCACCACCGAGTAGCCCAGGTTGAGGGCTCGGGCCTTGTCATTGGGTTCAATCCAGGTGGCGTCCATCTGATAGGCGGGATCTTTGGTGATCACCCCTTCGATGCTGCCGTACACCGGCCCGCTCTGAATCGCCAACAGCCGCTCTGGCTGCAGCTCTGACTGGGCCTGAGGGGTACCGAGAATGCTGATCTGGTAGCCGTTGGGTGGCAACGACAGGTTGTCGCGAACCCGCACTTCTGGCAGCAGGAATCCCGCCTGTTCCGACAGGGTGCGGCGAATTCCGGTCAGTCGCTTAATAAGCTCGGCGCCTTTGCTGCGATCCACCAGATGCACCAACCGGTAGCCGACGCTGAGTTCGATGACGTCGGTGTAAGGCAGCGCCTCCCAGCTGGGTTGGCTGGGCTCGTTGATCACCTGATCCGCTTTCTCTTTGACCTCATCCAGTGGCGCGGCCGGAGCCAGTTGGGTCTGGCGGAACGCCACAAAGCCGATGACCGCGGCAAAGCAAAGGAACACCAGGGTGGGCATGCCGGGCACCAGGCCCAATATGGTCATCACTCCGGCGGCAGTCGCCAGTACCCGTGGCTGTGCCAACAACTGTCGGGACAGCTGCTTGGGCATCTCTTCGGCGTCGGAGACCCGGGTGACAATGATGGCGGCGGCGGTGGCCAGCAGCAGTGACGGGATCTGGGCCACCAGACCATCACCGATGGTCAACAGGGCATAGGTTTTAAAGGCCTCGGCGGCACTGAGATCGTACATGAAGATGCCGATGCAGATACCGCCGATGATGTTGATGGCCAGGATCAGGATGCCGGCGATGGCATCGCCACGGACAAACTTCGAGGCTCCGTCCATGGCGCCATAGAAATCGGCTTCTCTGGCGACCTCCTGCCGACGCTTGCGGGCCTGATCCTGAGTCAGGGTTCCGGCATTGAGATCGGCGTCGATGGCCATCTGCTTGCCGGGCAGGGCGTCCAAGGTAAAGCGGGCAGACACCTCCGAGATCCGCTCTCCCCCCTTGGTGATCACCACGAAGTTGATGATCATCAGAATCAGGAACACCACCGCGCCGACCACGTAGTTACCGCCGATGACCACTTCACCAAAGGCCTGAATCACCTTACCGGCGGCGTCACCGCCCTGGTGGCCTTCAATCAACACCACCCGGGTAGAGGCGACGTTGAGGGTCAGCCTCATCAGGGTGGCCAGCAGCAGCAGGGTCGGGAACACCGAAAATTCCAGCGGCCGTCGAATCGACACCGACACCAACAACACCAGGATGGCGAGAATGATGTTGAAGGTGAACATGATGTCCAGCAGCCAGGGTGGCAGCGGCAAGATCACCATTGCCAAAATGGCGAGCAGCATCAGCGGAATGCCGATAAAGCTCTGATTGTCTTTGAATGCCTGTAACAGCCGGTTCATCAATGGATCCTCAATCGTGACGCAGATGGTCGGGGATATGGAAATGGGGCAAGGGTGCCGGCTTGGCCTGGGCACCTTTGCGGAATGCTTTCAGTTGCAGCACGTAGCTCAGTACGTGGGCGATGGCCTGATACAAGGGGGCCGGAATCTGCTGCTCAATCTGGGTGGAGTAGTAGATGGCCCGGGTCAGCGGTGGCAGTGACACCACCTCCAGATCGTATTTCGGCGCCAGCGAGCGCATGTACAGCGCCACCTCATCCACTCCCTTGGCCAGCACATAGGGGGCGTCGGCCTTGTCCGGCTCGTACTTGAGCGCCACCGCGTAGTGGCTGGGGTTGATCAGCAGGACATCGGCCTTGGGCAGGGCCACTTCCGCCCGGCCTCGGGCCATCTTTTGCTGCAGTTGACGGATGCGCGCCTTGACCTCGGGCTTGCCGTCTTGTTGCTTGTGTTCATCTTTGACCTCCTGCTTGCTCATCTTCAGCTTGCGACGATGGCTCCAGGCCTGGTACGGCAGGTCGATGGCACCGACAATGGCCACGGCGCCGCCGAGCCAGTACAGGCCGGAAATCAGCGTCTGAGCCCCCCGTTCCAGTGCCAGGGGCAATGGCTGGCGCGCCAGCAGCGGCAGGGTCTCCCACACCTGGTTGAGGTACACCAGCATGGTGGTGACCACCAGAGTCACCTTGAGGATCGACTTGCCCAGTTCGGCCAGGGAGTTGACCGAGAACAGCCGACCAAATCCGGCGATCAGGCTGATGCGGCTGAGCTTGAAACCGGCATTACCCAGATTCAGTAGTGGTCCTTCCGGCATGGCCGCGGCCACGGCGGTCAGCAGATAGATGCCTGCCAGCACCGGAATCAGCATCTGCAGCAGCAATACCACCGCCAGTCCAAGGTGTTGCAGCATCATGCCTGGTTGCCTGAGGTCGGCGCCGGAGAGGGCAAAATTATTGCTGGCGATGCTCAGCATATGCTGGGCCAGATGATCGCTGCTGGCGTCGAGAATGGCCGCCGACACCACCAGCAAAATGGCGCTGGCAAAATCTTTGGAGCGGGCCACCTGGCCCTGTTCGCGGGCCTTTTTAAGTCGGTTGGCCGTGGGTTGTTCGGTCTTGTCACCGGCGCCCTGCTGATCGCTCATGGGGTGCCTCCGACAAAGGTCAGCATCGCCTTAAGCGCGTCGGTGGCCAGGGCGCTGTACAACTCCGGCAGGCCACTGAATACCAGCAGCATGCACACCAGCCCCATCATCATCGACATCGGGAAACCCAGGGCAAATACGTTCAGGCTGGGGGCGGCGCGGCTGAGTACGCCAAAGGTCAGGTTGACCAGCAACATGGCACAGACCGCCGGCAGCGCCAGCGCCAATGCCGAGGCGAACATCCAGGCGAACCGCAGCGACAGTTCCTGCAGCGGCAGGGTGAAAATGCCGCTGCCCACCGGCCATAACCGAAAGCTGTCCACCAGTATGCCCAAAGCCACCAGATGCCCCTCGAGGGACAGAAACATCAGGATCGCATACAGCAGCAACCATTGGCTGATGATCGCCTGGCTGGTGCCGTTGACCGGGTCATTCATGATGGCCATGGACAGGCCCATCTGCATCGAGACGATGCCCCCTAAGGTGGTCAGAACATGCAGCAGCAGCAACAGTGGAAACGCCATCAGCATGCCGGTCAGCACCTGCTCGGCGGCCACTAACACCGCCGTGACCGACAGGGCGTCCAGCGCCGGCGGGGTGGGCACCATGGGCGCCATGACCACCGACAGCAACAGCGCAAACAGAATCTTGGTGCGGGCATTGATGTGGGCACTGGAGAACATAGGGAGCATCAGGAACGCGCCCATGATGCGGCAGAACGGCCACCAGATGTGGCCCAGCAGGCTGCCCAGTTCGGCGCTGGTAAGGCTCAGCACGTCTAACCTATCAGGTAGGGGATGTCATTGAACAAACGCTGAAACAGATCCGTTATCTGCTGCAGCAGCCAGTGTCCGGCATACAATACCATCAGCAGGGTCATGATCAGTTTGGGCAAAAAGCTCAGGGTTTGTTCATTAACCTGGGTGGCGGCCTGAAATACGGCGATGAGCACGCCCAGCCCTAAACCGGGCAGAATTAGCACGGCGACCATGTTGACCACTAGGGCGATGGAGTCGGCGAAAAGGGTACTGAGAACCTGAGTATCCATGGGCTATCCGAAACTGGCGGCCAGGGTGGATACGGTCATGGCCCAGCCATCCACCATAACAAACACCATCAATTTAAAGGGCAGAGAGATGATCAGTGGTGACAGCATCATCATCCCCATGGACATCAGCACGCTGGCGACCACCAAGTCGATCACCAGAAACGGCAGGAACAGCAGAAAACCGATCTGAAACGCGGTCTTGAGTTCACTGAGTACAAAGGCCGGCATCAACACCAGAAACGGCACTTGATCCGCGCTGAGGTCCAGCGATTCGCCGGAAATTCTCAGCATCTGTTCCAGGTCGGTTTCCCGAGTCTGACTCAGCATAAAGCCGCGCAGTGGCACTTCGGCCCGTTGGGCCGCTTCCACCAAGGTGATGGCGCCACTGTCGTAGGGCTGAACCGCCTCGGCGTAGATGGTCTCTCCCACGGGGCGCATGATGAACAGCGTCAGTATCAGGGCGATGCCCAGTAACACCTTGTTGGGCGGACTCTGCTGCAGCCCCAATGCCTGGCGGAGTACCGCCAGGACGATGATGATGCGGGTAAAACTGGTGGCCATCAGCAGCAGCGCCGGCAGCAGACTGATGGCGGTCATCAGAGCCAGAATTTCCAGCTTGATGTTGATTGCCTGGCTCTGGCTGCCGTCGTCCAGTGTCAGCAGTGTCAGGCCTTCGGTATGGCCGACCACTGGCCACAACAGCAGCGCCAGCAGCGGCAGCCAACGGGTCATCTTAGCCGTCATGACTTCCTGCTAATTGGGTGTTTTCTACGTCCAGTAATCGCACACCGTAGCGTCCGTTTACCTCAACCACTTCACCGCGGCCAAGCAGGGCACCGTTAACCCGCAGATCCAGAGGCTCACCGACCATCCGATCCAGGGTAATCACGTCGCCTTCGCCCAGGGTGGTGAGTTCCCCCAGCGACATCTCGGCACTGGCCAGCTCCAGGGTGACCTGAACCGGCAGTTGCTGGAAAAAGCCCATGTCGCGCTTTGGCCGCGGCTGGGACTCCGGGGTCATCGGTTGCGGGCTGTCGTCCAGCAGATCGTCCAACAGCAAATCTTCATCGAGCAGGGTGTCTTCAACCACGTTAATACTCCTCTGGTTTGTGGGCGTCCTGGTTTAGCTTGGCTACCAACTTGCCTTCGTGGGCATGGACACTGGCGTAAAATTGGGGACGGCCACCAATGGTGACCGGACAGCGGGCGTGCATGTGAATCGGCAGGATGTCCCCCTGAGACAGGGCGTTGAGCACACTGACCGGCACCGCTTGCCGGGCTAATTCAACTCGGGCCTTGACCGGTATCTGGGTCAGTCGCTGCTGAACCCGCTGCTTGAGATCTTCTGGAACCTGGTGTTCGGACGGCTTCTCCGCCAGGGAGCCGAGCAGGGCGTCGGACACGTACAGCCGAATCGGCTCAAACGGGTGACTGGATGGCCAACCGAACTGCCAGCATACCGGTGCCTGCAATCCACTCAGGGTAGGAATGGTTTCCAGCTCCACCTGATTCAGATTGAGTTTGGTCTTAGGTAGGGTTTCCAGCGCTGCGGTGACGATGCGGTGCGCCAACCTCAGTTCCGAGTGACTGATGGCCCGCATCGGGCTGACCAGCCTCTGACTGGAGCCACCGTAGTAGCTGCTGGCCAGTTGATCCAGGGTGCAGCGGTCGATGGCCAACCAGGCCAGAGGGGTTCGGCCCAGCGACAGCACAAAATAGCCGGTGCCGGTGGCCGGATCCTCGGGACTTTGCTCCAGACTGATGTTGCTGGGCGTCGCTTGCCCCTGGCGCATCAGGGGTTTGAAAATCTGCAATATGGCATCCAGCATCTGGCTGTGCCCCTGCTCGAGCTGACGCAAAAGGCGACTGCGAGCGAGTTTTTCCTGCACTAAAACAACGGGCCTGACCGACTGTTTTGAGGAAACAGGAAGAAGTTTTGCTTTAGCGGTTGTTTTCATCATTTCGCGTCTATTTTTTGAACTCGAATTCGTTTTATAAGCTGGATAAAATAGTTTTTGCTATTGATGGTCCGGACATCTTGTTGTCCAAAATCTCTCCGGTTCATCTTTGTGCATCGGCAGTACATTTATTTGCCAGAATTTTTTACTTCGTATTTTGACAGTGTTTCTTTTCCGTCAATAAATCGACAATTGTCAATATTCCGTGTCTATAAATGCCATTCAAATCAGCTTGGGGGCTAACCGTATCAGCACTTGTGGCTGGATTCAATGGTGGAGGGTTAATATTGTGCCAAATTCAAAATTGGCCGATAAATTGAATTTTGCTTGTTGATTTTTGCCCGGAATAAATACTAATCTTCAAGCCTAAAAATAAATGCCAAGTGTGTATCATGCCTGCTTTTTTAAATAGTTTATTTTTGACGGTAGTCGTTTTTCCGTCACTCGCATTTGCCTCGGTGATTAAATATCAGACCGAGCTTGAGCGAGCCAGTTGGAATTTTGACGGTGACAAATTTCAGTGTCGTTTAATTCATGATGTCAGTGATTTTGGTCAATTCATTCTGTCTCAAAATGCCGGCGGACCGCTGACGTTGCAGTTGAAAGCAGATTGGTTGCCCGCCGCGGGCATCGACGCCAGTTTTCGTTTACTGCAGCCTCAGTGGCAAAGTGTCGACAGTCAGGCCGAGCGACGCTTTGGCGCTCGTTGGCAGTCCGGTCAGGCCACCATGGTTCAGACCGCAGAAGGATTTTTACAGTCACTGGAGATGGGCTGGAACTGGCAGGCCCAACTGAGCGACAGCAAGGGCCAGCAGTGGTGGGTCAACAGTGCCAACGTCAATGGCCAGCCCGCTAGCCTGGCGATGCGCCGCTGCCGGAATCAGTTGTTGCCCATGTCTTATGAGCAGGTACGCCGATTGCAACTGAGTTACCCCAGCGGCAGTGTGGAAGCAGACACCAAAATGGCCAGATACATCGATGCGGCGGCTCAGTACACCTTGGCCGACCCCCGCATTACCAAGGTGCTGGTGGATGGGCACACAGATGACCAGGGCGACAGCCTTTCCAATCTGGTGTTAAGCCGCACTCGGGCCGATGAGATTGCCGCCCGACTGGTGGCCGCCGGCGTGCCTGCAGACAAGCTGGAGATTCGAGGCCACGGTGAACGCTTTCCCTTGGCGACCAACGGTTCCCGCAAAGGCCGGGCCACCAATCGTCGGGTCACTATCCGCCTGGTGATGAACAACGACGACACCCCCATTTCAACGGATGATGAGCTGGATCTGAATGCCACGCTGCCAAAATCCCTCAACGGTCAGGTAACAGTAAAATGAGTGACTATTCCATTCGCGTCGTCGGTTGCGAGCTCGGCAGCCGTGATAAGAAGCAATTGGATCTGCAAGGGTTTTCATTGCTGTCGGCGGACTGTACTCAGCCGGCCTGGTTGACGTTGGTGGGGCTGACCGAGTGTGCTCCCGAACAGGTGGCCGAGCGCCTGGGGGCCGTCAAGGGAGAGTTGAAGGTAGCCCTGGTCGAGCCGGAGCAAAGTGAGCTGGCCAGTGCCGCTCTCAGTGCCGGTGCCCAGGACTACCTGTTGTTGCCTCTGGATGTGGAGCAGCTGCACCGGTTGATCACCCGCTTGATCAGCATTGAGTCCAGCCGCCAGGAGTTGGTGGCCGTTTCGGCGGCCAGTCGGCAACTGTTGATGCTGGCCCACCGAGCGTCGGCCACCGAGGCCAGTGTATTGCTCAGTGGTGAGAGCGGAACCGGCAAGGAACAGTTGGCGCGCTACATCCATCGCCACTCCAGCCGGGCCGAGAAGCCGTTCATTGCCGTCAACTGCGCCGCCATTCCGGAATCGATGCTGGAGTCGGTGCTGTTCGGACACAGCAAGGGCGCCTTTACCGGTGCCCATGCCGATAAGGCCGGTAAGTTTGAGCTGGCCAACGGTGGCACCTTGCTGCTGGATGAGATTGGCGAGATGCCGCTGATGCTGCAGGCCAAGCTGTTGCGGGTGCTGCAGGAGCGCGAAGTCGAGCGCCTGGGTTGTCACCGCAGTGTGGCACTGGACATCCGCATCATCGCCGCCAGTAACAAGGATCTGCGCAAGGCCGTCAGCGAAGGTCAGTTCCGCGAAGATCTGTTCTACCGCCTGGATGTGCTGCCGCTGACGTTGCCGCCGCTGCGAGAGCGCAAAGACGACATTTTGCCACTGGCAGAGCATCTGCTGCTGCGACACCAGAATCTGGCCGGTAACGATCGTTGCTACTTCAGTGAATCGGCGCGAGCGGCACTGGTGGCTCACGACTGGCCCGGCAACGTGCGCGAACTGGATAACTGTGTGCAGCGGGCCTTGGTGATGCGCCGCGGCTGTGCGCTGCAAGCCCTGGAGCTGGGTTTGCCTCAACAGGCGCTGACGACGGTTGCCAGTGCCGGTACCGGCCTGAAAGCCTCCAAGCAGCAGGCGGAGTTTCAATTCATTATTGATACCCTCAAACGTTTTGGCGGCCATCGCAGCCGCAGTGCCGAAACATTAGGGATGACCACCCGGGCACTGCGCTACAAGATGGCGCAGATGCGCGAGGCGGGGATCGATGTGGACGCCATTCTAAAAAGCGCTGATTGCGCTGCCTAACCAGAGAGTCAGTAAAGATGATGACCATTACAGAGCAATCGATGCTGTCGACCATGGCGGCGGCCAAGGAGCGGGCGGCCGGTGAGATTCGGCCCAACCCGGATCAGGGCCCGCACCGGGCCGGCAGTTTTTCTGAATTGATGTCGGAAAAAGTGGAAGCGGTCAACGCGGCCCAGAACATCGCCTCGGCGCGCACGGCGGCGGTGGAATCCGGCGCATCCGACGATCTGGTCGGTGCCATGGTGGCCTCCCAAAAGGCCAGTCTGTCGTTCAGTGCCATGGTTCAGGTGAGAAATCGCCTGGTTCAGGCGCTGGATGAAATCATGAAGATGCCGATGTAGGGATAACAGATGTCAACGGTAATTACTCAAAATCCCGATGCGTCGGTAGCCTCCCCCTGGGATGGCATTAAAGGTGGCTGGAATAAGCTGAGCCAGTCCAGCGGTGGGGAAAAGCAAGTCATTGTGGTCTCCATACTGGCGGTGGTGGCGGCGATGGTGATCGTCATGGTGCTGTGGAGTTCCAGCACCAGTTATCGGCCGCTGTACGGCAACCAGGAAGGCTTCGACAGCGCCCAAATCATTGAGGTTCTGGAAACCGAAGGCCTTAACTACCAGATTTCACCGACCACCGGACAGATTCTGGTGGAGTCGAGCCGGGTCGGTGCGGTGCGGATGTTGCTGGCCGCCAAAGGCATCAAGGCCCAGTTGCCTTCTGGCCTGGATGACATCAACAGTGACATCACCAGCAGCCAGTTTATGGAGCAGGCTCGCTATCGCCATGGCCTGGAGGGAGAGCTGTCCCGTACCATCATGGCGCTGGATGCGGTTCGAGTCGCCCGGGTGCACCTGGCTATTCCTAAGCGGACGCTGTTTATTCGAAAACAGGACACCCAAGCTTCGGCTTCGGTGATGATCGATCTGGAGCCTGGGCAGAACCTGACCTCTGCCCAGGTAACTGCGGTGGTCAACCTGGTGGCCGGCAGCGTGGCGGGGCTGGATGCCACCAAAGTGCAGTTGGTGAATCAGTATGGTGAGCTGCTCAGTGGCAATGATGCCGCAGGCAATGGCATCAATGGTCTGAGCGATCTGCAGGTGCAATACACCCAAAGCCTGGAGCAACAGCTGATTGCTCGCGCCGAAGCGATGCTGCTGCCGGTGCTGGGGCCATCCCAGTTTCGGGTCCAGGTCGCCGCCAAGGTTAACTTCGACCAGGTGGAGGAGACCGAGGAGAGTGTCGATCCCACCTCGGTGATTCGCGAAGAGAAGACCAGCAGCATGCAAAACAGCGGCTCCATGGCGTTGGGTATTCCCGGAGCCCTGTCCAATCAGCCGCCACAGCCGGACGGACAGGAGAAGCAAAATGTCTCCACCAACCTCACCGAGGAGGCCAGCCGCAGCTTTGATGTCGGTCGTTCGGTACGCCACACCAAGTATCAGCAGGCGCAGCTGCAGCAGCTGTCGGTGTCGGTACTGGTGAACGAAGAGGTGGCCAACGGCAGTCAGTGGCAACAGGCGCAACTGCAACAGATGGGACAGATGGTGAAAGACGCCATCGGCTTCGACCAGGTCCGTGGTGACAGCTTTTCGTTGACGGTGTTCCCGTTTGCCGTGGTAACGGCGACGCCGGTGGAGCCGCTGCCTTGGTGGCAGATGCCTGAGTACCAGCAGTACCTGCGTTACCTTCTGGGTGCCCTGGTCGCGCTGTGCCTGATCTTCTTCGTACTGCGGCCGCTGGTCGGCCACCTGATTAAGGTGGAGAAGTTACCGGCCTATGTGCCACCGGTGGCGGATGAACCCCTGCCTGAGCTGGAACCCCCAGTGGAGCAGAAAGAGGATTCGAAGGGGCTGGCCAGTGCCATCGTGGCGCTGGGACTGCCTGAGCCCGGCTCACCGCTGACGGTGCAGCTGGAACACCTGGGCCTGTTGGCTAATGAAGAACCGGCCCGAGTGGCGGAAGTGATCGGCAAGTGGATCGGAGCAGACAAACGTGACTAAAGCCTCGAATCAAAACCAGATGGAGAGCATTGAGCAGGCGGCGATGCTGCTGCTGAGCATGGGCGAGGAGGGCGCCGCCAAGGTGCTGGCGCACCTGGACCGGGCCGATGTGCAGCGTCTGAGCCACAAGATGGCACGGCTGAGCAACATCTCCCAGGATCAGGCCGGTGGCGTGTTGAGCCGCTTCTTCGATGAGTACCGTGGTCAGTCCGGCATTGCCCGGGCTTCCAGGGGGTACCTGCAACGAACGCTGGACATTGCCCTGGGCGATCGGGTTGCCAAGGGCTTGATCGACAACATCTACGGTGACGAAATCCAGACCCTGGTTCGCCGGCTGGAGTGGGTCGACGCCAAATTGCTGGCCCACGAAATCACCCATGAGCACAGCCAGTTGCAGGCGGTTTTGTTGGGGCTGTTGCCGGCGGAGAATGCGTCGCTGGTGCTGCAGCACCTGCCCAGCCACTGCCATGACGAAGTGTTGCTGCGCATCGCTGCGCTTGGCGAGCTGGATCGGGATGTGGTGGAAGAGTTGCGGCAACTGGTGGAGCGCTGCGTGGCCATTGCCATGGAGAAGAGCCACACCCAGGTTGCCGGCGTTAAGCAGGTGGCCGACATCCTCAACCGCTATGAAGGCGATCGCGAACAGCTGATGTCGGTACTGCGTCTGCACGACAACCGTCTTGCGACTCAGGTGGAAGACAACATGTTTGATTACATCATTCTGGGTCGCCAGAAGGATGAAACCCTGCAGAAACTGTTGGCAGAAGTGGCACCAGAAACCCTGGCGTTGTCTCTGAAAGGGGTCGATGGCAACTTGAAGAAGGCGATTCTCAAGGCGCTGCCTAAGCGGATGTCCTCCTCCATTGAGGTTCAAGTCGAGGCCATCGGGCCGGTGGCATTGAGCCGGGCCGATCAGGCCAGAATGGAGGTGATGGAGAAAGCCAAGGCGATGATGGAAGCCAAAGAGCTTGAGTTGCAACTGTTTGAAGAACCGGTGGTGGAATAATGAGTCAGAATCGCTGGAGTATGAATCCGTCCCGGGCGCGACTGTTTCACTTTCCGCCGTTAGCCGCGCAAGCCGCCAGTCACGGTGAGGAAGAAAGCCAGTACGGCAGCTTTCAACAGGCGATGGATCAAGGCTATCAGGAGGGCCTGGAACAGGGCCGCCAAAGCGGTTACCAGGAAGGGCTGGAGCAGGGGCGTCAGGCCGGTGAAAAAGCCGGTTTCGCTCAGGGTGAGCACAATGGCCTGGCCGCCGCCCGCCAATCCATGGACGCGCAATTGAATCAGTTGCTGACGCCGATGACCGCGCTGCAGGAGCTGCTAAGAGAAGGTCACGAACAGCAACTAAACAGTCAGCAGGAGTTGATTCTCGAGTTGGTGAAACGGGTGGCCGAGCAGGTGGTTCGCTGCGAACTGACCCTGCATCCTCAGCAGATTCTCAGCCTGATTGAAGAGACTCTGGATGCGCTGCCCGATGGTCGTGAAGATCCGACCATCGTGTTGGAGCCGTCGGTGGTGGCGACCCTGAATGAGCTGGCCGCCGATAAGGTCGCCAACTGGAAGCTGCAGTCGGATGCGACGCTGGCGGTGGGTGACGTCAAAGTGATCACCGAACAGTGTGAAGCGGATGCCTCCACTCAAAGCCGCCTGGATGCCTGCATGGAGCAGGTGGGCAAGCATCTGGTGGATGATCATGGCGCGGGTGCTTAATTTCAGCATCCACCCCAAGGTGCCGGTAGCCACCATTTATGGCCGCCTGGTTCGAGTTAACGGGTTGATGCTGGAAGCGGTCGGTTGCCAACTGGGCACCGGTGACCGCTGCCTGCTGTCCTGCCGTGATGGCAGCGAGGTGGAAGCGGAGGTGGTGGGGTTTGAAGGCGCCACCCTGTTGCTGATGCCGATTCATGCCACTCGAGGCCTGATGCCCGGCGCTCGGGTTCGGCCCATCCCCTCTGCGGCGCAGATTCCTGTCGGTGCCGGCCTGCTTGGCCGGGTGCTGGATGGCAATGGCCGCCCCATCGACAATCAGGGGCCGCTGACCGCCTGCCATTGGCAGGCGGCCCACCTGAATGTACCCAACCCATTGCTGAGAAAACCCATCGACGGCCAATTGGATGTGGGGGTGCGAGCCCTCAATACCCTGTTGCCCATTGGCAAAGGCCAGCGGCTGGGGCTGTTTGCCGGCTCCGGTGTCGGTAAGAGCGTGTTGCTTGGCATGATGACCAAGTACACCCGTGCCGATGTGGTGGTGGTGGGGTTGATCGGGGAGCGGGGCCGTGAGGTACGCGAGTTCCTCGATCACGCCCTCGGCGAGGAGGGGCGTCGTCGTGCCATCGTGATTGCGGCGCCGGCAGACACCACTCCGCTGATGCGCCTCAGGGCGGCTCGGTTGTGCCATCAGATCGCCACCGGTTTTCGGGATCAGGGCCAAGACGTGTTGCTGCTGATGGACTCGTTGACCCGCTATGCCCAGGCGCAGCGGGAGATCGGTCTCAGCCTTGGCGAGCCGCCGGCAACCCGGGGTTATCCGCCATCGGCGTTCTCGACGCTGCCGTCTCTGGTTGAGATGGCGGGTAACAGCGACCACCCTCAAGGCAGCCTCAGTGCCCTGTACACGGTATTGGCCGAAGGAGACGATCAGCAAGACCCCATTGCCGATGCGGCCCGGGCCATCCTCGATGGCCACATCGTGCTCAGCCGTACTCTGGCGGAGCAGGGGCACTTTCCTGCCATCGACATCAATGCCTCGGCCAGCCGAGTCGCCGATCAACTGCACAGCCAGGAACAACTGCAGCGAGCCCAGCGCATTCGACGCTTGCTGGGTCGTTATCAGGAGGTGCGGGAGTTGCTGCCTCTGGGAGGTTATCAGCCAGGCCAGGATGCCGAATTGGACATGGCGGTGCGTCATTATCCGCAACTGTCACAGTACCTGCAGCAGGATCGGTCTCAGCCGGTCGATCTGCACCAATCAGAGAGCCAGTTGATGGCGTTGTTATCGGAGATCGAACATGGTTGATGCCAAAATCAAGCGGCTGAAAGAGCGACATGAACAGCAGATGGCACAGCTGGGGCAACAGCGTCAGCGTAACCAGCATCGACTGGAGCAACTGCAGCGGCGTCAACACTCCCTCAGTCAGGCTCTGGAGCGAGCTCAGTCCGAGTCTGCCGGCATCAATCCCATGAGCTGGCAGAATCGGTCTCACTGGCAGGGACAGTTGATTCCGGCCCAGGGAAAGGTGCTGCGGGAGCAGCAATTGGCACAACAAGAGCTTAATCGGGTCGGAAAGTTGTGGCAGAACGCCTTGTCAAAACGGCAGGGACTGGCCTGGTTAGAGCAACACAGGTTGCAACAGCACCAGGCGGGGCAGCGACGTGCCGAACAACGGCAGCAGGATGAGAGCGGCCTTAGGGCCGCGGGGCGCCATAGTCGTTCTGGCGAGCGGCCTCGGCGTCAGGATTGACCAACCGGTTGAGGGTGCGCTGCTGACCACTCAACAGGCGCCCGTTGGCGTCGTTTTCGGCCTTGCAATGCACCACCAGTTGTTGCAGTTGTTGCCACATCAGCGACACTTTCTTACCGGAATCACCGGGAATCGCCGCCAACAGCCGATTCATGCCTTTGTCGTCTTCGGGTAACCCCAACGACTGTAGAATGGTGCTTCGAGTGCGGGCGTTGGCCGTGAGCGACTGACACAGCTTATCCTGGCGGGGATTGTGCTGTTGCAGTCCGTCGATGTCACGGCGTTGCATCAATTCACGCTGAAACTTCAGTAAGCTTTTCAACTGCTGGTAGCCTTTCACATCCAGTTGAATGCCTTTTACGAGTTGTCGGACCTGGTCAGCTTTATTCACAGTTTAGGTCCATGCTCTTCCAGCATTGCTTCGGCAATCCGGTCCAGATCGATGGGATAACCTTCCGTCGCCAATTCCGCTTGCAACTGGGCGACCTTGTTGTAATCGACGCTGTCCATCTCATCCAACTCTTTGCTGGCCTGGTTCAGCTGCTGCCACTCCTGACTCACGGTCTGGGATTGGTTCTCGGTCTGGTGCTTACTGACAGGCGCCTCATTCGGCTTAGTGTCTGACGGTTGCACCGCGGTTAATTGGGGAGTTAATGGGCTGATTTCCATGGGACTCTCTCGTTCAATGGGCCTTATGCTTGTTAATAGCGACACCAAATTAGCGAAACTTAAAAATTTGTTTTCACCCTACCGGGCGCCACCACGTAAGCGGACACTTGCTTACCTGAGCTGAGGTTGCGTACTCGAATGGCCTCTCCCTGGCTGCCCGCGGCCAGGGCCACGCCTTTGGTGCTGGCCACAAAGCTGCCGTCGCTGGCTTCGATGATCACCTCCTGACCTTTCTCTACCCACAGCGGCGATTGCAGCTGACCGGCCCTGATGGGATCGCCGGCGCGAATGCTGCGTTTGGGGCGCAGGCCGTCGATGGCATCCGGGGTCATCAGGGTGGCCCGATCCCGCTGTCGGAATTGGTGTTGCTGCCAGGTCAGTTGCTCGGCGCTGATGGGCTGGTCGGCCACCAGTTTTTGCCGCGCCACGGGAATGGTGGCGGTCATTACGACTTTGGCCCTGACAAACAGCGACCAGGCCGGGGTTGGGCAGCTGACCTGCCGTTGCTGTTGGCCGCCGGGAAAGCCATTGGCGTTGCCGTCGACTGACAGCGGCGCCTCACAGGGTGACAACCTTTCAACGCCCCGGGGCAGCACCACAGTGATCGAGGTGGGCTGCCAACGGCCGGGTTGGTCGTGTTGCCATTGCTGAACCTGCCGTTGCAGCTGCTGTTCCACAGCGGCGCCAATCTGTTCGCCAGCTTTCGCCGGCGAAGCCAGGGCAGGAACGGATCCGGCAAGCGGAAGTGCCGCCATTATCAGGGGGAGGAACAGGGAAATTCCGCTTCCGTTTCTGGCCGTCTGCAATGTCTAACCTTATGTATTTTATGGATTAAAAATTGTGGCATGACTTTTGTAAGGTGTCTGCCATCGGTTGTACACACACGTTACTAGGAGTTGCCATGGCTATCAACCTTGAATCAGCACTTGGCCTGCATGCCCAGGGGCTGGACTTAAGGGTGGAGCGCACCAAGATTTTGGCCGCCAATCTGGCCAATGCCGAGACCCCGGGCTATCAGGCCGTGGACATCGACTTTGCCGCCGCCATGCAGCGCTACCAGAGCAGCGGTGAAGTTCAGCGCAATTACCAGATGGGCTATCGAGTGCCGCACCAGATGTCTGCCGACGGCAACACCGTGGAGCTGGATCAGGAGCAGGCGCGGTTTGCCGCCAATAGTATGGATTTCCAGACCAGCCTGACGTTTCTGAATATGAAGATAAATGGCATCCGTACTGCCATTGAGGGTCAGTAACCATGTCGTTTAATCAAATCTATGACATTGCCGGCAGCTCCTTGGCCGCGCAAAGCCTGCGATTGAATACCGTGGCCAGTAACCTGGCCAATGCCGATTCTGCCGCCGCATCGGCGGATCAGGCTTACCGTGCCGTAAAACCGGTGTTTCGCGCGGTGTATGAGCAGATGAACCAGGTCGGCCAGGTTCCCAGTGCCAGCGTCGAAGTGGCGGCGGTGGTTAACACCGACGCGCCGGTGGAGATGCGTTATGAGCCGAATCATCCCTATGCCGATGAGAAGGGCTTTGTGGCCTATTCCAATGTTAACCCCGTGGCTGAGATGGCGGACATGATGGCCGCCACACAGAGCTTCGAAGCCAGTGTCAATGTGATGAACCGGGCCCGTTCCATGCAGCAGGGCCTGCTTCAACTTGGGAGTAAATGATGAGCGTTAATGCGGTATCCGGTGCCAACGGCACCAGCGGCAACAACCAGGTTGCCCCCCAGGGTAACTCCGGGGCGGATCTCAAAAATGAGTTCATGACCCTGATGATTGCCCAGATCGAGAACCAGGACCCGACCGACCCCCTGGATGCCAACGAGTACGTAGCTCAATTGGCTCAGTTCTCCCAGGTAGAAAGCCTGGAGTACATCCGTGAGAACCAGTCCACCCAGATGACCATGATGGAGAATTCGGCCATCGTACAGTCGGCCTCATTGCTGGGCAAAGACGCCATGGTTAAGGCATCGGATTTTACCCTGGGCAGTGAGCCCATCGACGGTAAGGTCTATCTGGAGAACAACGCCGATAACCTGCAGGTTGAGGTTCTGGATGAGCGGGGTCAGGTAGTGGCGACGGTGGAGCTGGGGGCTCAGGGCAAAGGCGATGTGGGCTTTAGCATCGATCCTGAGGCGTTAGGCCTGGCTCCGGGGGAATACAGCCTCAACACCAAGGCCACCGCCGGCGACGCCAACCTGAGCGTCAATACTTTCTTATCGGCTCCCATTGAAAAGATCCATTTTGCCAGTGCGTCAGGAATGATGATGGCGGAGATGGGCAACGGCCTGGGTACGGTTTCCGTACTTGAAATCAGCGAAGTAAGCGCTAACGACACTCTGTCCGCGCAACAATAATCCTGAGGAAATTATGTCATATAACATCGCCATGAGCGGCCTGCGTTCCACCAACCAGGAGCTCTCCACCATCAGTAACAACATCGCCAACGCCTCCACGGCCGGATTCCGTGGCGCGCGGGCCGAGTTTGCCGCCGTTTACAACGGCGGCCAGGCCGGCGGTGTCGCCATGACCGGTGCCAGCCAGAACTTTTCCCTTGGCGGGTCTATGACCTACACCGGGCGCGAGCTGGACCTGGGGATTCAGGGCAATGGCTTCTTCATGGTGAATGGCAGCGACGGTTCCACCCTGTACAGCCGTGCCGGCATGTTTAATCAGGATGCCGAAGGCTATGTGGTCGACCCTTATGGCAACAAGCTGCAGGGTTACCCGGTCGGTCCTACCGGTGACGTGATGACCGGTAACGTCGGCGACATCCAGGTTCAGGCCGGCTCCATTCCGGCCCAGGCGACCACCAACATCAATATGACCGCCAACCTGGACGCCCGAGTGACCGCCATTGACCCGGTGGCCAAGCCTTTTGATTCCACCGACGTCAGCACCTACCACTCTTCCAACACCGTGTCGGTGTACGACTCTCAGGGCAACGAACACGCGCTGACCCAGTATTACGTCAAAACCGCCGATAACACCTGGAACGTGCACTACTCCGTCGATGGCACCACCCTGACCGACGTCAACAACGTCAGCTTCGATACCGACGGCAACATGACCGGCGGCGCCATCGACAACCTGACCATTACCGGTGCCACACTGGGTACCGGCGCCAGCGACATGACCCTGGCCCTGGAGTGGAAGAACACCACCCAGTACGGCTCTGACTACAACACCTCCAGCATCGACCAGAATGGCAACACCTCCGGTGAGCTGGTCGGGGTCCGGGTGGACGAAGATGGCTTCCTGTACGGCACCTACACCAATGGTGAAGAGAAGCTGCAGGGGCAGGTGGTGCTGGCGAGCTTTACCAACCCCAATGGCCTGGAAGCGGTCAATAACACCTCATGGGCCGCCAACCAGGCCGCTGGGGCTCCCGCAGTTGGTGCCCCGGGCAGCGGCACCCTGGGCAGTGTTTCCTCCGGTTACATCGAGGGCTCCAACGTCGATCTGACCGCCGAGATGGTGAATCTGATGACCGCCCAGCGAAACTACCAGTCCAACGCCAAGGTACTGACGGCGGCGGATACCATGAACCAGTCTCTGCTTAACGCCATCTAGGTGACCCATGGATAAGTTGCTCTATACCGCTGCCAGCGGCGCCGATCGAGTCATGGCAGCTCAGGCCCTGAGGGCCAATAACCTGTCTAATGTGGATACCGCCGGTTTCCGCGCCGACCTGGAACGGGTTCAGGCGCTGACGGTCTCCGAGACCCGGGTGATGTCGCAGCTGGGCAGTGCCGGCATCAGTGAGAAGGGCGGCAAACTGGCCCCGACCGGACGCACCCTGGATCTGGCCGTGGTGGAGAGTGGCTTGTTTGTGGTGCAGACCGCCGACGGTGAAGCCTATACCCGAGCCGGCCATATGGTGCTGGATGATAACGGCCAGATGATGCTCGAAGGCCGGGTGGTGGCGGGCGTGGATGGCCCCATTGTGGTGCCGGAATACAAAGAACTGTTTGTCGGTGATGACGGCATGGTCAGCATCACCCCCGCCGAAGGTGGACTGATTGAAGAGATCGGTCAGTTGAAACTGGTGGACGCGCCATTGGCCGACATGGTCAAAGGCCTGGATGGGCTGCTGCGCCCCGCCGATGGCGTCCCTCTGCCCGCCGACGGTCAGGTGCGACTGGTGAGTGGTTTCCTGGAAGGCAGCAACGTCGACGCGGTTCGCGAATTGGTGGCGTCGATGGATCTCAGCCGCCAGTTTGAAGTTCAGATTAAGTTAATGAAAAGCGCAGAGACCCTGGCCAAGTCCGGGAATCGTCTGCTAGCTAACGTATAAGGGAGATACCATGAGCTCTGCTTTGTGGATCAGTAAAACCGGCCTGACGGCCCAAGACACCAAGATGACGGCCATTGCCAACAACCTGGCCAACGTCAACACCACCGGCTTTAAGCGTGACCGGGTGGCATTCAACGATCTGTTCTACCAGGTGCAGCGACAGCCCGGTGGCCAGATTGATGAACTCAACGACCTGCCTTCCGGCCTGCAACTGGGTACCGGTGTGCGGGTGGCGGGCACCCAGAAGGTGTTCACCACCGGTGCCATGGTCACCACCGAACAGCAGTTGGACATGGCCATCGAAGGCCAGGGCTTTTTCCAGGTGGAGTTACCCACCGGCGATCTGGCTTACACCCGTGACGGCCAGTTTTATCGCAATGCCGACGGCATGATGGTGACCGCCGGCGGACTGCCGATGGTGCCGCAGATCACCATTCCCGAAGAAGCGCTGACGGTGACCATCGGTACCGATGGCCGGGTTACGGCGCAAATTGCCGGCCAGGCGGAAGGCGAGGAGTTGGGGCAGATTACGCTGGTGAACTTCATCAATGCCGCCGGTCTGGAAGCCATGGGCGACAACCTCTATAGCGAGACCGGAGCCTCCGGTGTGGCGGTAGAAGGGGTGGCCGGTGAGCAAGGCATGGGCACCCTACGCCAGGGGGCGCTGGAAGGGGCCAACGTTAATGTGGTGGAAGAGATGGTAGAGATGATCTCGACTCAGCGGGCGTACGAAATGAACGCCAAGGTGCTGACCGCTTCCGATGAAATGATGCAGTTCCTGAATCAGACCGTATAAGGAGTTGGCCGTGAGAGTTTGGATTGCCGTGTTGTTGCTGACCCTGCTTGGGGGCTGTGCGTCTCACTTTCCTGAGGCCGAGCCTCAGCCGAATGCCAAGGAGTGGGCGCCGCCGACCATCGACTACAGCCTGCCGAACGCCGAAAACGGCAGCCTGTACCGCCCGGGCTACATGCTGACCCTGTTCAAAGACAAGCGTGCTTACCGCGAGGGTGACATCCTGACCGTCAACCTGGATGAGCGCACTCAGGCCAGCAAAAAGGCCGACACCTCCACCAGCAAAAGCACCAACCTCAAGGCCAATGGCGAGGCGGCCTTTGGCAGTGGCGACAGCTACTCCGGCAGTGGCGCCATGGGGACCGGTCACGAATACAGCGGCAATGGCAGCTCCAGCCAGCAAAACCAGCTGACCGGATCCATCACCGTGACGGTGGCTAAGGTGATGCCCAATGGGGTGCTGTTGATTCGGGGGGAGAAGTGGCTGCGTCTAAACCAGGGCGATGAGTACCTGCGTCTGGTAGGACTGATTCGAACCGACGACATCGACACCCAAAACAACCTGTCATCGCAGCGCATTGCCGATGCCCGCATCATCTACGGCGGCAAGGGTGCCATCGCAGACAGCAACGCCATGGGCTGGGCGGCGCGTTACTTCAATAGCCCCTGGTTTCCAATGTAGGACCCGCTATGCGAATCTTTTTGACCCTGATAATGATGCTGGCGCTGCCGGTGTCGGCTGAGCTGCAAACCCGACAGATGATGGACCTGGTGGATGTCCAGGGGATTCGGGACAACCAATTGGTGGGGTATGGCCTGGTGGTGGGCTTAACCGGCACCGGCGATAAGAGCCAGGTGAAGTTCACCAGTCAGTCGGTGGTTAACATGCTCAAGCAGTTCGGGGTTCAGCTGGACAGCAATTCCAATCCCAAGCTGAAAAACGTGGCGGCGGTGGCGATTCATGCCACGGTACCGCCCCTGGCCAGCCCGGGTCAGCAGTTGGACGTTACCGTGTCCTCCATCGGCGACGCCAAGAGCCTGCGTGGCGGCACGCTGTTGCTGACGCCGCTGCGAGGTGTGGATGGCGAAGTGTACGCGGTTGCCCAGGGCAACCTGGTGGTGGGCGGCATCTCTGCCGAGGGTCGCAACGGCACTTCGGTCACGGTGAACGTGCCCACCGTGGGCACCATTCCCAGCGGCGCCCTGCTGGAGCAATCGATTCCCAGCACCTTTGGCGCCAACAGCGACATTGTCCTGAATCTAAAACGGCAGAGTTTCAAGACCGCCCGCAACGTCGAGCGGGCCATCAACGATACCTTTGGCCCGGATGTGGCCAGAGCCCAAAGCAATGCCAAGGTGTTGGTGCACGCCCCCAAGGACCTGCGCCAGCGCGTGACCTTTATGTCGATGCTGGAGGAGCTGGAGGTTCAGCCTGGACGGCGCCCTGCCCGAGTGGTGTTTAACAGCCGCACCGGAACCGTGGTGATGGGGGCCGATGTCAAGGTACATAAGGCTGCTGTCAGCCATGGTCATCTGACGGTGGCCATTACCGAGCAACCCGTGGTCAGCCAGCCCGGCGCCTTCGCCGGTGGCCAGACTACGGTAACCAACAACAGCAGCATCGACATCAGCCAGGGGCAGAAGCCGATGTTTGTCTGGCCGGAAGGCACCTCTCTGGAGACCATCGTCAAGGCGGTCAATTCTCTCGGTGCCGCACCGGCGGATCTGATGGCCATATTGCAAGCGCTGGATGAAGCCGGGGCCCTGGACGCTGAACTGGTGGTGATGTGATGGAAGTGATGGCAAATCAAGGTTACCTGGGACGGCTGGATGCCAGCCAGATTGTGGCCCAGCATGGTCAGCAGGGCGCGATTCGTGCCGTCAGTGAGCAGTTTGAAGCCCAGTTCCTGCAGACGGTGCTCAAGCACATGCGGGCGGCTTCGGACGTTCTGGCTGACGAAGACAGCCCGCTGTCGTCGCAGAACGACGGGGTGTACCGGGATCTGTATGACGGTGAGCTGGCGTTGTCTCTGAGCGGTAAGGCCAACACCGGGTTGGTGGAGGCACTGACCCGGCAATTAGGCGGCCAATTAAAGTCGCAGCCTGATGGGGTCGCTGTATCACAGCAGCAACCCACAACCGCTGCCATGCAGCAAGCGGTGATACTCCCTTTTGTGGCTAAGGAACCCCGATGAGTAACATGATCAATATAGGCTTGTCCGGCCTGCTGGCCAGTCAGTCCGCCTTGTCGGTCACCTCCAACAACATTGCTAATGCCAACGTGGCCGGGTATTCACGTCAGCAGGCGATGCTGGCCACCGTCTCAGGCGGCGCCTATGGCAACGGGGTGGCGGTAACCGGTGTGCGGCGCATCGCCGATCAGTACCTGGTGGACCAGGTGTGGTCTAACGCCAGTAACTCCGAGTTTCATGCGGTGCAGAAAAGCTATTTCGGTCAGGTGGAGCAGATCTTTGGTTCCGAAGGGTCAGACATCTCTGCCGGCCTGGACCAGTTGTACGCGGCTCTGAATGCGAACCTGCTGGCGCCCGATGACATCGCCACCCGCCAGTCCGCTTTGAATGAAGCAGAAGGCTTAGCACTGAGGTTCAATGCCGTCAACGATGGTGTTCAGAGCCAGTTTGACCAGATTGAGAGCCAGTTGGGCGCCTCGGTGGTTGAGGCCAATGTGCATTTGGGGCAGATCGCCCGCCTCAACAGCGAAGTGAAATCTCACGGTGGGGTGGAAACCGCGCCGCCGGAGTTGCTGGATGAGCGTGATAACGTCATCGCCGAGCTGTCGAAGTTGATGGACGTGAGCGTGTCTGAAAACAAAGACGGTACCCTGAATGTGGCGCTGTCTCAGGGACAGCCGCTGGTGGTGGGGTCGACGGCGGCCGAGCTGTCGTTGGCACCGGATCCGGCCAACCCGGAGTTCGGCCTGTTGTCGCTCAGTTTTGGCGACAACCAGTTTTCCCTGGATGAGGGCATCGAAGGCAGCATGGGATCACTGCTGGATTACCGCGACAACAGCCTCAAAGACTCCAAGGCGTTTATCGATGAACTGGCCCAGCAGATTGCCGATGAGATGAATACCGTATTGATGGCTGGCACCGATCTTGACGGCAACCCGCCGACCCAGGATCTGTTCAGTTATGATCCGGTTAATCCCGCCGGTACCCTGAAGGTCACCGACGGGTTTACGGCGGACAAACTCGCTTTTGCCAAGGATGGCACGCCCGGCGATAACAGCAATCTTAAGGACCTGATCGATTTGGCCAATAAGCCGCTGACCTTTGTCTCCCTGGGACTGGAAAGTACCATGGGCGACGCCTTTGCCTCCAAGATGGGGCAGCTGGGATCGTCCAGCCAGCAGGCTAAATTGAATGCCGATTCTTCGGAGCAGTCGCTGATTCGAGCCCAGAGTGACTGGGCCGGCGTCAGCGGTGTCAATACCGATGAAGAGGGGGCTAACCTGATTTTGTATCAGCAGGCGTATCAGTCGAATGCCAAGGTGATCTCCACCGCCGATCAACTGTTCCAAACCGTACTGCAAGCATTTTAAGGAGAGGGGATGCGAGTCTCTAACCAACAGCTGTATCTGAATAACATGTACAGCATGCAAAATAACTCCAATAACTTGGGCGAGCTGTTGCAGAAAATGGCCTATGGCAAGAGCATTCTCAAGCCATCGGATGATCCCATCGGTGCGGTGCAAGTGATGACGGTGGCGCGGGATCAGGCGGCCACCAGCCAGTACGTGGACAACATCGGCGCCCTGTCCGACAGCCTGGATCGCAGTGAAAGCTACTTGACCAGCATGATCGACATTCAGAATCGAATGCGGGAGATCATCACCTCCACCGGCAACGGCTCGTTGTCCACCGAGGACCGTCAGGCCTACGCCGATGAGTTGACCGAGTTGCAGGAAGCCATGGTGGACATGGCCAATGCCAAGGATGACAAAGGCAACTACATCTTCTCCGGCAACGAGACCGATACGGCACCGGTGACCAAGGATGCCTCTGGCAAGTATGTCTACAGTGGTGACAGCAATACTCGAGAGGTGCAGGTCTCTGACTCCACCTGGATCACGGCCAACAGTGGCGGTGATGAACTGTTCTTCAATAACGCCAGTGATGACATCTTCAATGGCCTGAGTGATTACATTGCGGCTTTGGAGGACCCGACATTGGGGCCGGGTGATCCCACTTTCGATGGCCAACACGCCGGAATGCTGTCTACCCTGGATGACACCCTTACCAGCATCAGTGGTGTGGTGACCAGCATTGGTGGCCGCCAGAACAGCCTGGAGCTGATTGAGTCCTCCCACGCCGACATGATGCTGTTCAACGAACAGCTGATGGGAGAGGTGTCCGGCCTGGATTATGCCGAGGCCCAGACTGAATATGAAAACTCACTGGTGGCAATGAAAATTGCCCAGCAGAGTTACGTGAAGATTGCTCAGTTGTCTCTGTTTAACGAGATGTAAGGTAGACCATGCTTACCCGGGTTTCAGACTCTCTACTTACCCCAGTCGGTCCTCAGCAGCGGCCGGGACCGGCTTCGACGGTGGCCAGCAAGACCGAGGGCGACCGCCGCCGGCCGACGCCGGCTACGCCGCTGTCCCGGCACCGGCTGCGTTGTTACCAGCAGTGGGAGCGGGTGACCCGGGAGCATCAGCAGGTGGTGTACGCTCAGGTGGCGGAAGCCACCCTGAGCCGAGTCTGGCGCCTGGCTTGCCAATTGCAAAAGTTGGTGGAGCAGGGAATCGCACATCAGCAACTGTCCCAAAGCGCCAAGATGCAGGCCCTGGCCGAGCGGCTGGCTCAGATTCCGGGCCAGTACCGGGGCCGGCCACTGTTGGACGTTCGAATGACGCTGATTCCGCTCAATGGAGAGCCGGCACCGCGGCTGTGCCAGTTGAAGTCGGTGCCATTGCTGGCTTCCCGCCCTCGGGACGAGCTGGTGGAGATGAAGCTGGGTGAGCAATGGCTACAGATGAGGTTGCCCGCCAATGCTTCGTCGGCAGAACTAGAAGCCGTGGTGCGCCAGGCGTTAATGCCTGTTGGCATCGAGCTCAGCGTTGAACAGGGCGTCGCTCGGTTCAGCGTGCCATCGGCGCTGTGGACGTCGTTGCAGGGCCAGGTGGCCATGCGCGGTCAGGGCCAACGTCTGCCTGCGGGCGAGCTGCGGCCGATACGCCTGTTGGAGCGATTTCACTGGCAGGACCCTCGAGGTTGGCGCTTTACCTCTGTCGATGAGATGAAGCAGAGCTTACCGAAAATTCAGGGTGTCGTGGCCAAGTTGGCCCGCCAGTTGACGATGACCCAGGGCGTTCAAGCGCAGATGCAGCAGACGTTGAACTCTGCGGATGGAGGCTTGATGGAGCATGAGGTGGACTCGCAGCTGCAACGGTTGCAGGTTCTGTTGAATCCCGGTGGGTTTCATCAGCGGATGAAGAGTTTGATGGCCCAGGCGAACGCCAGCCGCAATCAGACTCAATCACTGCTTTACTGAAACAGGCGCTTTAGTTCACCACACTCCTGCTCATCCACCACTCCCTGTTGCTGCATCTGTTCCAGGTGATCCAGAAAGCCGGACAAGTCTCTCGGTGCCGCTCTCGCCTCAGTGGGGCGAGGGCCGTTGGTAAATGCAAAAGCCAGACCCGCAATCAGGGCGCCAATACCCAGCAACTCAATCAGTGCCATGAAGCTATCCCGGTGATGAAATTTCCATCATTGTCGCAAGTGCATGGTGACTTTTCAAGATAAAAACTTGTTTATTTTCATGGGGTAAGCCTTTGTTTGGCGATCGTTTGCGATCGCCAATTTGATCCCGATGGGATCCGGGGCGGTAGCACCATAACGGAGTAAAGATGACCGTGGCGAGTTGACCCTCGGCAGCATTGGTCGCGGTTTCAGCGCTTAGCGCAGTCGGTTTAAGTTTCTGTTCCGTCAGGTCGCTCTGTGGCTGTAGGGCCAAAGGAAGGAAAGCAGGCGGAAGTGCGATTTCCCCGACGTCGGAAACGACAGCGTCAGGCGCCACTCAGCTTCCTCCCTTTGATACATAACTTGTTGATTAAAAGTGAAAATAATTGATGGCACGATTCTAGCAAGAGTCCTGTGTTCAATGAGGAGAAACCATGATTTCAGGAATGTCAGCAGTGCAATGGGCGGAACAGCTAACTGCCGTTGAACGTGCGGGAAAGGATCAGCTCTATTCGACGCGGCAGACTCAGTACGACAGCCAACTGGACGCTTACAAATTGCTGGAATCCTCTCTAGATAAGATGACCGCCGATCTGGAAGCGCTGGGCGACGATGCCTTTAACGCCAAGTCCGGCAGTATCAGCGATGAGTCGGTCGCCAAGGTCACGGTCGGTCCGGATGCCCCTGCCGGTAATTACAACCTGGAGGTGTCCCAATTGGCTCAAGCTAGC
This sequence comes from Ferrimonas kyonanensis DSM 18153, assembly GCF_000425405.1. Taxonomy (GTDB): domain Bacteria; phylum Pseudomonadota; class Gammaproteobacteria; order Enterobacterales; family Shewanellaceae; genus Ferrimonas; species Ferrimonas kyonanensis. The sequence goes on from NZ_KE384370.1 coordinate 53,454, forward strand.
CAGGTTACCGCCAGTTTCGCCAGTGAAGATGCGCTATTGCCCACGTCTGGCGTGTTTGAGATTGACGTCAATGGCGACAAGCTGACCATCGATTTTGCCACCATGAACCCCGGCGGTACCGCCACGGTGGAAGGGTTGCGTGACTACATCAACAAGAACGCCGTCGATATGGGCGTGCAAGCGTCATTGATGCGTAAGGGCGATGGCAGTGTGGAGTTGTTGCTGACCTCGACCGAGACCGGCGTCGCTAATCAAATCTCCGTGACCCAGGACGACAACGCCTTTGGCTTTACCGATCTGGTGGTGGGTCAGGACGCCAAATTCAAGCTCAATGGCATCGACATCAGCAGCAGCACCAACTACGTGGAAGACGTCATCGATGGCGTTTCACTGGAGTTGATGGAGACCCATGAAGCCGGCAAATCGAGCACCATTACCGTCGACAATGACACCGAATCCACCATGGACGCGGTGAAAGACTTTGTTAACTCCTACAACAAGTTAATGAGTGAGATTGCCGGGTTGACTCAGAGCCTTGGCGCCACGGTGGAAGCGGAGTCTGACATCGGTAAAGACGATGAGGACGAAGACAGCGAGGACGCCAAGCAGATTGAAGAGGATCAGCTGGGTGTCCTCAAGGGCGATTCCAGCATTCGAATGCTGAAAGGATCTCTGCAAAATGTGCTGTTCACAGCGTCAGACAACGGCATGCGCCTGGGTGACGTGGGCATCGAGTTGGATCGCAATGGCAAGTTAACCATCGATGAAGACAAGCTGGAAAAAGCGCTGAAGAGCGATTCAGCGTCGGTGGAGAAGATGTTTACTTCAGACAACGGCTATTTGAACCGGTTGGATAAGGTGATGGATCCCTTCACCAAGCGCGATGGCTTTATCGACATGAAAAAAGACAACATCGATTCTCGAATCGAACGTCTTGAAGACGACATCGCCAGTCATGACTATCGCATGAAACAAACCTATGACCGCTATCTCGCTCAGTTCACTGCCATGGAGGGCTACATCAGCTCCATGAACAGTTCTGCCGGATTGTTTTACTAACGGATAAACCAATGTTACACGACCAAGACCCCTTTAATGCCTATAAGCAAACCTCGCTGAATGCGAGGGCCGCCGCCGCCAATCAGCATGAAATGGTGCGGATGTTATTGGATGGCCTGATGGATGAGCTTGCTCGCTCTCAGGGCCACATTGAAGCCAAGCAGCATGAAAAAAAGGGCAACAGCATTCAGCGCTGTATCAACATCGTTCATGGCCTGGACAGCATGCTGGATCTGGAGAATGGCGGTGAAGTGGCGCAGAACCTGCACCAGCTTTACGACTATTGTAGCCGACAACTGATGTCGACCAGTATGAAGAATGACAGCCAGATGTTAGTCCCAGTAGTAAAGGTAATCTCCGATGTCCGAGAAGGTTGGCAAAATCTCAATTGAGCAGTGGGCTCGGTTTGGCAGGGCGCTGCAACAGTTCGCTGCTAAGCAGGACTGGGCCAGAGTGGCTCAGATTGACACTAAGTTGCAGGCGTTGCTGATTCAGGAAGGCAAGCCCCAGAACGAAGAGCAACTGGCGGCCCGTAAGGCGCTGGCGAAGGTTCACCGGGAAGTGTTGTCCCAATTGATCGGTGCGCGAGATCAGCTGGTCGATGAAATGGGGCAATTTCAATTACAGCGGGAAGGCTCAATGGCCTACCGACACACGGAGCTCAGCGGTGAACGCATTTCCAATTAACCTGCCGGGAGCGGCAACGGTGGACACTGAGGCCGGCATTAGTGCCAATCCTCAGGGGCAGCCGGCGGCCATTGCGGTGTCCTCGTCGCCATACTCGGCGGTGGCCCAAGAACTGACTGCTGCGATGACCGCGGAGTTGGAGACTGAGGCGGCAAGCACAGAACCGGGTGACAGTGAGTCGCTGCTGGTTGAGGGTGCGCTCGAGATGCTGCCACCACTTGCCGTCATCGACGTCGAGGTTCAACCGGACCCGGCAGGGCAGGAATCGATGCCACTGGCTATCGGTGCCGAGTTGACTGCGGCCACCGTGGTGTCACCGGCTCCGGTACCAGAGACGCCGGTGGCGCCAGCGGCATTGTCGGTTTCCATGGATGCGGTGGAGGCGATGCCGATATCTCGCCCGCTCACCACCTCGATGGTAACCGGTGCCGAACCCGCACCGGCCGCGACTGCGGCATCGGTGGTGCCGGTCACACCGCCGAATCCGCCAGTGAAGACGAACACCACGGTAGCGGCGGCAGCGGCGACTGTCACTGCGGCGGTTTCGGTCGCGCCCGTTGCGGTGATGCCGGAGCAACTGGAGGCTCGAATTCAGCTGGCGGCCGCTCGCAGTAAAGCTCTGCCGGTGGCGGCGGTCGACACCGCTGTCGCCAATGGCGGAGCCTCACAGGCCCTGGTGAGTGTTTGGGGGCCGATGACGGTCACCAAGAGTGGGGATCAGGCATTGTTGGCGAGGGAGATGCTGGCGCCATTAGGTGACCAGATCCGTTTCAACCTGGAGCAGGGCATAAAGCGGGCCGAAGTGCGATTGGATCCACCGGATTTGGGGCGAATCGAGTTGACCATCCGTCAGGAGGGAGACCGGATTTCGGTGCAGCTGCACGCCGCCAATCCTCAGGTTCGGGATGCGCTGGCTCATGGGGCGGAGCGCTTGCGTCAGGAGATGATGCAGCAGTTTGATGGTCAGGTGGATGTGGACGTTGGTCAGCAGCAACCCGGACAACAGCAACACCCCTCCCAAAGCTGGGATGAGCGCATACTGGCCGCGGAGCATCATGAGATGAGCCGGCCAGAGGATGAACACGACATCATCGATATGTTGGCATAGAGAGAAGGGCACAGAAAATGGCAATGTCGACAGGAATCAAACGACTACTTCAGCTCAGCGTGCTGGTGGTGTGGTCCGGTGCCATGGTGATCTTCGGGGTCATCGGCATCGGTAACCCGGAAGACTTGGATCTGCCGTTTGGCCTCAGTGAAAAGGCCGCGGAGCCGGATAAGTTCTACCCGATGGACAAACTGGTGATTTCCCTGCCAGGAGAGCGTTATCCCCGCTACCTGTTGCTGGAGATGGCGCTGCAGTCCCCCTCGGAAGGGATTGAATCCATCTTGCTGCAGAGTGACCCCTTGCTGAGAAACACCATGATCAAGTTAATGGGCAGCAAGTCGGTAGAGGAGCTCAATGGCACCCATAACATGGAACAGTTGCAGCAGGAGGCCAAACAGGCGCTGCAAACCGTGTTAACCGAGCATGGCTTTGGCGTTCAGTTGGACGCCGTGTTGTTTACCCGCCTGGTGGTTCAGTAGGAGGTTCGATGTTAGCTCAGGCTTGCAGTTACGAGAGTGAGAGTCGCAGCGGCTCGGAATCGGAACAACTGAGTCAGTTTCTGCCTCTGGTGAAAAAGGCCGTCAATCAGTTGCGTAGCCATTGCGGCACCATGTTGGAAGTGCAGGATATGGAGCAGATCGGCATGATGGCCTTGCTCGATTCCCTGCGCCGCTACCCGGGCGAACTGGACGGCGGTTTCATCAACTTTGCCAGCAAGCGGATTCGAGGCGCGATTCTCGATGAACTCAGGCGCCTGGACTGGCGACCACGGCCGGTACGCCAGCAGGCTCATGAGTTTAACGACATCGTTCGCAAGCTCTCCAGAGAGCTGGGGCGACCGCCCCGGGACAGCGAAGTGGCCGAGGCGATGGCGCTGACGCCGGAACAGCTCAGAGAGAGGCTGTACGCCAGCCAGGCTGAATCGATGCAGAGCCTGGATGAGCTGTTTCAGAACGGCGTGGAACCGGATGCGGGTCAGGACGGCCAGAACCGTTTTATCGACAAACGCACGCTGGTTAAGGCACTGGGCCAGTTGAAGCAGAGAGAACAACTGGTGCTTGGCCTCTATTACCAACATGAGCTGAACCTGAAAGAGATTGCCCTGACCCTGGGGCTGACGGAATCGAGGGTGTGTCAGCTGCATAAGCTGGCTGTCAGTCAGCTGCAACAGATTCTGCAGCAGTGGCAAACCCCCGAGAAGAGACGACACGTATGAAAAAAATGTTAGGTTTTATTGGTTTGCTGTTGGCGGTCTTCGGGGGTTACGCGTCCCACGGCGGCTACCTGTCCAACCTGTGGCAGCCGGCGGAGATGGTGATTATTTTTGGCGCCGGTATTGGTGCGCTGTTCATCGCCAACCCCATCGACGTCATCAAGGATATGTGGCATCAGCTGAAAGATCTGTGGGCCAATGAGTCCGAGGATCCCGAGTTATACCCACAGGTGTTTGGCTTGATGCATGTGCTGTTGAGTCAACTGCAGTCTCAGGGGATGAAGGTGCTGGATGAGCACATCGAAAATCCCAATGAGAGTTCGATGTTTCTGATGTATCCGGCGGTACTCAAGCAGGAGGAACTGCTGCAGTTCATCGTCGATAACCTGCGGATGCAATCCATGGCCAAGGTGGCACCTCACGACCTGGAAACACTTCTCGAAGAGGAGATCGAACGGATTCACGAGGATCATCTTCGGCCGTCCGAGGCGCTGTCAAAAGTCGCCGAGGCGATGCCGGGCTTCGGCATCCTGGCGGCGGTGATGGGGATCATCATTACCATGGGCAGCATCGATGGACCGTTGACCATGATTGGGGTCAAGGTCGCAGCCGCCTTGGTCGGGACCTTCATCGGCATCTTCGCTTGTTATTGTATGTTCGACCCGCTGGCCACCGCCCTGGAGCATCTGGTGGACCGGCACACCGCTCGACTCAGGTGCATGGCCGCCATTCTGGTGATGCACGCCAAAGGCAAGCCACCTCTGTTGGCCATTGATGCCGGGCGGCGTCAGATTCAGCATGAGAATCGACCCAGCTTTATCGAGGTTGAACGTTGGCTTGAGGCACAACAACTTTGATGCAGCAAGGAAAGTCGCCAGTGATCATTAAAAAGGGTAAGAAAAGGAAACACGGGGGCAGCCATGGTGGCGCCTGGAAAGTCGCGTTCGCCGATTTTACCCTGGCGATGATGTGTTTCTTCATGGTGATGTGGCTGATGCAGATCGCCGATCAGCAGGAACGTCAGGCCATTGTGCAGCAGCTCAACGGGCCACCGATTGAACAGGGCGCCAACCCACTGGCGACCAGTGTCAATAGCTCCATCATCGACTTTGAGGGCAGACCGAGCCTGGACAAAGCGGCCATACCGGCGACCGGTACCGGCCCGGAACAGGCGGGGGTGGCGATGTTTAATAACATCCCCGAAGGTGAGGTGGACTCGTTGGCCGGTAAGGGCGATGAACTCAATGCCATGGTACCGGGCAGCAGTGATACCCAGATCCAGTTGCAGACCCTGGCTCAGCAAGTGCACGACGTCACTCAGAACAGTGAAATTGCCAAGCATGTGGATTTTGAAATGACGCCTCAGGGGCTGCGCATCGTGATTCAGGACTCGTCGGATCAATTTATGTTCAAGCGTGGCCGCAATCAGATGGAGCCCTATTTTGAAGATCTGATGCTGTCGCTGGCGGAGATTCTGGCACCGGTGAAAAACCGCTTTATTGTCAGTGGTCATACCGACTCGGCGCCCTTTGCCGGCAATCGCAAGACCAACTGGGAGTTGTCATCGATGCGGGCACTGGAGGCTCGGCGGGCACTGGTGATTGGCGGTGTCGATGCCAGCCGGGTACTGCAGGTGGCTGGTTATGCCGACCAGATGTTGCTGAATGACGCGGATCCGATGGCGGCGCAGAATCGGCGCATCGAGCTGTTTATTCTCAGTGACGAGGGGGAGCAGACCCTGTTTGACCAGCATGGTTTGAGTGGCGCCCAGATGCAGCAAGCCCGCTCTCGAGCCGAGTCCAACAGCCCTAGGTTGAGATACAATGACTAACGCCCCTAATACCCAAAAAAGCAAAGCTAATCAGGAGGATCCGGCCTTTGTTCGCAATGGCCCGGATCGGCTGCAGAAGGTGTTCCTGTACCTGATCCTGGTGAACTGGCTGGTGGCCGGCTTGCTGATGATGAAGATCGACAGTTTGAGCTTCCTGGCCGGTACTCTGGCCGGTGGCGGCATCATTATGCTGCAGTTTTTCCTGTTGAAGTTGACCTTGATGCGGGCCCGGCGCGCCGGGGATGGCTACCTGCTGTACCCGGTCACCGCCAGCACTCTGCTGATTGTGTTGTTATTGATTGGCTTTTTCTTTTTTTACTGATGCCTTCAGGTAGTCGGCCTGGCGCCGGCTACTCTTTTCCCTGCCAGTTACGGCGAGCTCCGCGCTGATCTCAATTTCACTCCTGCCAGGGGCGCTGCTGACGCGTCCGCTTTTTTGTTGGTGTCCGGGTTAGGGCTCGATGGGCGGCGATGCCGGGGCGGAGCGTGGTTAATGCCCATAGCCTCTCAATGGCACTGCGAATCTTTTTCTCGAGGCCGGGAGCAGGGTGAGGTCAGGATCCCAGTTGGATTCGAAATAGACGTTTTCGGGGTGGGTTTCGGAATATGGGAAACGCTTTTCCCGGCAATTTAATATTCGGAATCAGGTAACAGTTTTAATATTTGAATATCCATGTGTGTGATTACTGTCACGGTTGACGTCGATGGCGGGGCGCCACAATACAGTGGAATTATTTGATGAGTAATTCGAACTTGCTTAATAACTTCAAATAACCTGTCGGGTTAAATGTGCTCGAAGGTAATTTGATGATGGAAATGCCACTGTAATTATTGCTCGAGAATCGAAGTTTAAATGTCATTTAAAATTTCGATGTCGCGCAATACCAAGGAAATGATGATGAAAACTACCAATCCACTGGTCTGTCTGACTGTGGTTGCGGCCCTGTTTAGTGCCAGTTCACTGGCCCAGGACAGTTGTCTCAATTGCCATAAGAACGCCAAACTACTGCAGAAAATGATCGAGAAGAAACAGCTTGCCACCGGTGAGTTAAGCGCCGAACAACGGGCTGCCCAGCTTCAGGTGAGTCTTGATGCCATGGCCAGCCACGGGGAACTTGATTGCAGCGACTGCCACCAGGCCGATGCCAGCAAGGCCAAATCCTGGCACCCGGCCATTCAGAGCGACCCGACTGCCGACGGTGGTTCGGTGTGCAGTGACTGTCATGGCGAGGAGATGGTTACCAACTTCCGTCACTCACTGCACTACACCGTCAACGGCATTGCCAAGGGGCTGGTGGAGCGCTTGGCGCAAACCCCTAATGCCCAGGAGCTGTATGATGAGATGCACCATGCCGAAGTGGAGGGGTGTAACAGTTGTCACGCCACCTGTGGCCAGTGCCACATCAGCCAACCGGATTACGTCGGCGGAGGGTTGTTGAATAAGCACGCGTTCGTGAAAAATGCCGATCCGGAGCAAACCTGTGAAACCTGTCACTATGAAAATGCCGAGACTCATAAAGAGTTAGACGCCCACGTGACGAAACACAACATGAGCTGTACCGATTGTCACAGCGCTCAACAAGAGTTTCATGGTCGAGATATTAACGAGATTCCAGAAGGTAATTTATATTCTGGCGGGCCGGATAATATAACCAAGGGGCATTTTGAACAGACTCAAAAAAAGGACATTATTCAAGTTAAGTGTGAAGACTGTCATCAGGATAAGATTGACGATCACACCGAATTGCTGACCGGTAAGGCGGCGTTAATTAATCACAATGAAAAATTGAAATGCACCGCTTGTCATACTCAGCCCTACACCAACTGTTTTGGTTGCCATGAAGACTCGCCTGAATCCGTCGGTACCTGGGAAACCCTTAAGCGGGTCGTTAAAGGCGCCGTCGGCGAAGTAGGGGATGAGAACATTAAACTGGGCCTGAGTGTTGCCAACGATCCTCACAGCAAACTGGTGCCCCTGAGTCACTCTGGTGGTGTCAGCAAAGACAGTAAGGCGGTAGTGAATCTGAAGGATCCGGCCACCAAGTCTTATTGGGTTCCCTTTGCCGCCCACTTTGTCAGCAAGAACCCGCTGGCCACGGCGGAAGCCCGCACCAGTAAGCGGATGTGTGAGAACTGCCATAACACCGACAACGACATCTTCCTAAAACACAGCGACGTTCAGCTTGGCATTACCGATCCGGTGTCGGAAACCCAGTGGATTGTCCCTGCCAACCGTTTGCCTAAGCACTAAGTCACTATCAGGAGTATTACTATGAAATCCATTACCATTGCTGCTTTGGCACTGTTGAGTACTCAGGCATTGGCGGCACAGGCGCCGGTGTCGGCATCAGGCTATATGATGGGGCTGAGCAACTATCTGTGGCGCGGTCAGAGCATCAGCCTGGACAATCCCTCGCTGCAGTCCGACTTCATGCTGGAGCATGACATCGGCCTTTACGGTGGCGTCTCCTATGAGACCTATCGGTATGAGGATGGCGCCGATGAGGTCAAGGACTACGAGATCGATTACTACGGTGGTTACTACCACATGTTTAACGACGATCTGGGTATGGGCCTCAGCGCCATGAAATACACCTTTGGTGACGGCGATGACACTCTGGAGTACACGGTGTCGGTGGACTACCGCAACCTGAGCGCCACCGTCAATTACGACGAGGATGTGAAAGCCTGGTACAGCGAGCTGAATTACTCGGTGGCCCTGTTTGCGGACAGCACCCTGGTGGTGCACGGCGGGTGGTTTACCGATGCCGAAAACTACGGTTACGGTGATGAAGCCAACCCGGCGGATGAGTTCTATGATGTGGCACTGCGTTACGATTATCCGTTCTGGGATACATTCAGCCTGTTGTTGGAAGCCAGTTACCACGAGTATGACGACGACCACTACATGATCGGTGTGGCCTACTGGCTGTAAGCACAAGTTACGATTCAGTCTGTCCCTCAGCTGAGTCAAAGCCCCGGGTTTGGCCGGGGCTTTTTTCTGTCTGCGAGTTACGACGCACTGGTCTGAGCGTCGGCCGAGGCCGGTGGCTGTGGCGACAGCCGGTGGCCGAGCCAACGCTCCATGATCAGGCAGGCGGTCAGATCACCGCTGACGTTGATGGCGGTGCGGCACATATCCAGCAGGCGGTCGACCCCAATCAACAGGGCGATGCCCTGGGCGGGGACGCCGATACCATGGAGAATGGTGGCGAGAATGACGATGCCCACCCCCGGGGTACTGGGGGAACCGATGGACGCGCCGACGGTGGTAATGGTCAGCATCAATATCTGCCCCTGGCTCAGTTCTATGCCGTAAACCTGGGTCAAAAACAGCGCGGCAACCACCTGGTAAAGAGCCGTGCCATCCATGTTGACCGTGGCGCCCAGTGGAACCACGAAACGGGCGATGCCCGGCGACACCTGTAATGAATCCTGGGCGGTTTTCATCGACAGCGGCATGACGGCGGCGGAGCTGGAGGTGGAGAACGCCAGCAACTGTACCTGGCGAACCTGGCGCAGAAACCACTGGGGTGAGCGATGGGCCAGCACCGCCACCATCAGTAAGTACACACTCAGCAGCAACAGCAAGCCCAGTAGCACCACACCGACATAGGCCGACATGCCGAGTATGGCGTCGGGGCCAAGGCGAATCGCCAGCTCAGCCAGCAGACCAAACACCGCGTACGGCGCCAGCATCATCGCCCAGCCAACCACTTTGAGTGACACCTCTTGTACGCTTTGCAGCAAGGCCGTCAGCGGTGCGGTCATTGTCAGGGGCAGGGCGGTAATGGCCACCCCCAATATGATGGCGTAGATGACGATCTGCAGCATGTCTTTGGTGACCATGGCCTGATTAATGTTGGTGGGGATCAATTGGGCGATGCGCTCGGGCAATGACAGGCTCGGCATCAATTGCGGATCGGACATTCGGCTGGCCGCGGCACTGGCATGCTGAACCAGACTGGCATCGATGTGGTCGCCGGGGCGCAGAGTCAGGGTTAACACAATGCCGATACTGACGGCGATGGTGGTGGTGGTCACAAAGTAGGGCAGAATCCTCATTCCGACTTGCTTCAGGTAACCGGAATCGCCACTGGAACACAATCCCAGCACGATGGAGGAGAGCACCAGCGGAATCACCATCATCTGAATCAGGTTGAGGAATACCGCTCCGGGCAGGGCCAGCCAATCGGCGGCCAGGGCGCTGGTGTTGTCGGTGAGCAGAGCGGCCCCATGGGGAGACAGCAGCAGCCCGGTGCTCAGACCCAGCACCATGGCAAGCAGAATTTGTGCCCACAGGTGGGTGCGGATAAGCAGGGTAATGGAGCCGATGTCCATCGTGTTGGTTGAGGCGGGAGCTGGCATGAACTGTCCTCCGTGGCGGTTCAGGGCGACGGATTGTTGCTGACCATCGCTAGCGTGTATGAGGATACCCCTGTGGTCAGGATGCTGCAATGGCTTGAATGACAGGCAAAAAAAAGCCCGCTGAAGTTCAGCGGGCAGAATAGCAATCAACAAAAAAGAAGGAAGTTAAGCAAAAGAACCTTATTCCCGGGTTGACCTTGCTTAGGTGTCACCCCGGTAGGAAATCGTTGACTCGGAGAGTCGTTATCTCCTCAATGACCGCTATTCTATGGCAACCCTTTCCCTTGGGACAACCAAGAAAAATTGCTTTTTTGCATTAGTTTTTCTCATTTAACTTTGATTCAATTTCGGTCGTAGGGAGTGCTGGATTCAAACCTGAATGGCCGGTTGATAAGGGTTGCGGGCACAGTTTGTGGCAAAGTGGGCGCTGAGTCACACTGGCTTATGTGTGTAAGCAAAAATAATATTGAAAACGATCGCTCTTGGCTGAAATCCCATGGCTGGTTATAGTGAGCCGGTCTACAAAATCATAATAAAGGAATAACAATGCGCATTTTGGCATTTTCTATGCTGGCCGCGTCCCTGCTGAGCGGGTGCCAGTCGATGGATAAGGAGCAGCACAGTGCTGTACCCGAAACCGCCCGCAGTACAGTGGTTGACAGCCTGCATGGGACTCAGGTGGCTGACCCCTATCGCTGGCTGGAAGACCTGGACAGCGCCGAGACGGCAGATTGGGTAAAACGTCAACAGAGCTATGGCGATCGTTATCTGGCTCAGATCCCAAATCGCACTGTGATTGAGGATCGCATCACGCAACTGTGGAACTACGAGAAACTGAGCCCGCCGGAGGTCAAAGGTGAGAATCAGTTTTTCTATCGCAACGACGGCCTTCAGAGCCAGTCGGTGTTGTACCGTGCCGATAAGCAGGGCAAGCATGACAAGGTGTTGCTGGACCCCAACGGCTTTTCCAGCGATGGCACCATCGCCCTGTCCGGAGTCAGCATCAGCGAGCAGGGACAGTGGTTGGCCTACGGGACCTCTCAATCGGGCTCCGACTGGCAGCAGTGGCAGTTCGTCAATATCGCCACCGGCGAGGCCCTGACCGACAAGCTGGAGTGGATTAAATTCTCCTCCGCCACCTGGGACAAGCAGGGTGAGGGGGTCTGGTATTCCCGTTATGATGCCCCGGCGGCCGGCGATAACAAGATGGAGCAGGCCAACTACTTCCAGAAGGTGTATTACCACAAGTTGGGCACCCCTCAGTCTGAGGACACCTTGGTGTACCACCGTCCGGATCAGAAAGACTGGGGTTTTGGCACCGAGTTGTCTGACGACGGTAAGTACTTGCTTATCACCGTGTCCCAGGGCACCGATCCCCGCAACCGGTTCTTCTATCAAGAACTGGCGACCGGCAACACCGTTGAGTTGATGTCGGAACTGGAAGCGGAGTATCTGTTTCTGGGCAACGACGGCGATACCTTTTACTTCAAGACCGATTACCAGGCTCCTAAGGGCCGCATCATTGCGGTTGATCTGACTAAGCCGCAGAAAGCCCATTGGCGCGAACTGGTGGCTGAGACCGACAACACCATCTACAACGCCTCGATCATCAATAACCGCTTTGTGGTCAGCTATCTGAAAGACGTGCTGGCCGAAGTTCAGGTGTACGGCCTTAAGGGCGAGCTGCAGCAGACCCTGGCATTGCCCGGAGCCGGCCGGGTGGTCGGCATCAGCGGTGGTCGCGATGATCAGCAGATGTACTTCCTGTTCAACTCCTACATCCATCCGACCGGAGTGTATCGCTACGACTTCAACGGCAGCGAAGTCAGCGCTTACAACATCCCGGACGTGGCCTTCAGCCCGGCAGATTACGTGTCTGAACAGGTGTTTTACACCAGTAAGGACGGCACCCGGGTGCCGATGATCATCTCCTACAAGAAGGGGATGAAGAAGGACGGCAACAACCCGACGCTGCTGTATGCCTATGGCGGTTTCAATATCTCGCTGACCCCTCGTTTCTCTCCGGCCACCATTGCCTGGCTGGATATGGGCGGTGTCTACGCGGTGCCTAACTTGCGCGGCGGTGCGGAGTACGGCGAAGCCTGGCACCAGGGGGGCATGAAGGAGAAGAAGCAGAATGTGTTTGATGATTACTACGCGGCGGCGGAGTATCTGATTGCCCAGAACTACACCAACAGCAGCAAGCTGGGGGCGTACGGACGCAGTAACGGCGGCCTGCTGATGGGCGCGGCGCTGACTCAGCGTCCGGACCTGTTTGCGGCGGTATTGCCCGCGGTCGGCGTGCTGGACATGTTGCGTTTCCAGAAGTTCACCATTGGCTGGGCCTGGACCTCGGAATACGGCAGTGCCGACAATGCCGAGGACTTTGGTTACCTGCGGGCGTATTCGCCACTGCACAATGTGGTGAAGCAGGCCTACCCGGCCACCATGGTGATGACCGCCGATCACGACGATCGGGTGGTGCCGTCTCACAGCTTTAAGTTTACCGCCGAGTTGCAGCATCAGCAGCAGGGGGATGCACCGGTCATTGCTCGGATCGAAACCAAGGCGGGTCACGGTGCGGGTAAACCGACTGCCATGAAGATTGCCGAGTTCCGCGACATCTACGCCTTCTTGTGGCACAACTTCGGCCTGACGTTGCCGGAGCGAATCCAGTAACCGCTGTTCAGTAACTGTGCGATCGGGGAGGCTTAGCCTCCCTTTTTTGTTAACTGACGCAATTTGAAACTCAAACTTAGCATTTCTGGACTGCCATCACTTTGGGTCATGGGGTATAGTAGCCAGTCATTCCAACAGGTTTTAGACAGTGAACAGGAAGGGAAATGGCGTTTCGTTGGCCCATCAGAGTGTACTATTCGGATACTGATGCAGGCGGGGTGGTCTACCACGCCAATTACCTGAACTTCTTCGAGCACGCCCGGTCAGAGATGTTACGTCAGCATGGCTTTGAGCAGGATCAGCTGATGGCTGAAGACGTGCTGTTTGTGGTGCGTAACATGAACATCGATTTTGTTCGTCCGGCCCGGTTTAACCAACATCTGACTGTCGAGACCGAGATCACCAAGATGGGGGGCGCCAGCATGGTGTTCAGTCAGTCTTTGGTGGATGACGAAGGTCAGCGATACTGCCAGGCCGACGTCAAAGTGGTTTGCATTAATGCCAGCGGTTTTACGCCGGTGGCGATCCCTTCGCATATTAAACAGGAGTTAACGGGTGTCAGCTGAAATTTCCTTTATCAATCTTTTTCTGGAAGCCAGCTTACTGGTAAAGCTGGTGATGCTGATGCTGTTGCTGTTGTCCATTACCGGCTGGGCCGTGATCATTCAGCGCCGTAACGTGTTGAACAGTGCCACCGTCAATGCCAAGAAATTTGAAGACCGTTTCTGGTCCGGTGTCGATCTGAGCCGCCTGTACCAGGAGCTGTCCTCCCGAGGAGACCGCAACACCGGCATGGAGTTGCTGTTTACCGCTGGCTTTAAGGAATACATGCGCCTGAATCAGACCGCCACCAGCGGCGGCGCCATCATGGATGGCTCTCAGCGTGCCATGCGGGTTGCTCTGTCTCGGGAAGTCGACAAGCTGGAGTCCAACCTGTCACTGCTGGCTACCATTGGTTCCACCAGTCCCTACATCGGTCTGTTTGGTACAGTCTGGGGCATCATGAACGCCTTTATTGCCCTGGGAGCGGTACAAAACGCCACCCTCAACATGGTGGCTCCTGGTATTGCCGAAGCCTTGATTGCAACCGCCATGGGCCTGTTTGCGGCGATTCCGGCGGTGATCTTCTTTAACCGTTACTCCACCAAGGTGGAAAAGCTGGAAAACAGCTACATCAACTTTATCGAGGAGTTCTCCAGCATTCTGCATCGCCAGGCCTTCAGTGATAAGGAAGGCCGTTGATGCAAGGCTTCCAGCGCAAGCGGCGGCGTAAGGTCGCCGAAATCAATGTGGTGCCCTACATCGACGTGATGCTGGTGCTGCTGATCATCTTTATGGCCACCGCCCCCATTATCTCTCAGGGGGTCAAAGTGGATCTGCCCCAGGGAGAGGCGGAGCCGTTGAAACGGGATTCCAAGCCGCCGCTGGTGGCATCGGTAACCGCCGAAGCGCAGTATTTCCTTGATAATGGCAGCGTACAGGACGATCGCCCGCTGATGCTCGATGAGCTGGCGGCATTGGTGGCGGCGGAGCTGCAGCTCGACCCTCAGCGGCCGGTGGTGGTGAAAGGGGATCGCCAGGTTTCTTACGATGAAGTGATTCAACTGATGGTGAGCCTGCAGAAAGCCGGTGTGCCGTCGGTGGGACTGATGACCGAGAGTGCGGAGCAGTAAATGCAACAGAAACTGACCCTGCCGTTCATTCTCTCTTTGCTGGCCCATGTGGGCCTGTTTGCCTTGCTGGCACTGAGTGTGAATTTTCAATCTAAGCCCAAACCCCAGCCCCAGGCCAGCGCGCCGGTGGTGCAGGCCGTGGTCGTCGACCAGGCCCAGGTGCAAAAGCAGGTTGAGCGAATCAAAAAAGCCAAGGCCGATGCGGCGGCGGCAGAGCGTCAGCGCCAGAATGAACTGGAGCGCAAGCGCAAGGCCGAGCAGGAAAAGCTGCGTAAGCTGGAGCGGGATCGTAAAAACAAAGAGCTGGAAATCAAAAAGGCCAATGAAGCGGCCAAGCAAGCCAAGCTGAAGCAGAAGAAAGAGCAGGAGCAAGCCAAAAAACTGGCGGATCAACGCAAGCGCGAAGAAGCGGCGAAGCAGAAAGCTGAGCGGGATCGCAAGGCGGCGGAAGACGCCGCCAAGAAAGCCGAAGCAGAACGAAAACGCAAAGCCGAACAGGCGGAGGCCGAGCGTAAGCGCAAAGAGCAGGAGCGCAAGCGCAAAGAGGCCGAAGAAGCCGCTCGACGTGCCCGTGAGAAGGAGCTGGCGGATCAATTGGCGGCCGAGCAGGCGCAGTTGTCGGCGGCCCGCAACCAACAGGTGTTGTCGGAAGTGCAGCGGTACGAGGTACTGATTCGCCAGACCATCCAGCGTAACCTGCGCACCAACACCAGCATGCGTGGTAAAGAGTGTCGAGTAAACATTAAACTGGCACCGGACGGTTTTGTGATTTCCAGTAAGACCCTGGATGGTGACACCAGTGTCTGCCGGGCGACTCAGGCGGCCATCAATGCCGCCGGTAAGTTGCCGGTGTCGCCGGAGGCCGACGTCTACGCCAAATTGAAAGATATCAACTTAACGGTACAACCCGAGCAATAGTGAAAGGCCAGATGAGATTAAAACAACGAGTAATGATGGCGTGTTTGGCGCTGTTCACCCTGGTGGCAATGCCGGCCCGGGCCACATTGGAAATCGTGATAACCGAAGGCATCGATGCAGCCCGCCCGGTTGCCGTGGTGCCTTTTGTCTGGGAAGGCCAGGGCGCCATGCCTGAGCAGATCGCCGATGTGGTCTCTTCCGACCTGCGTCGTTCCGGGACCTTTAACCCCATCGCCCAGGGGCTGATGCCCAGTCGGGTCGGATCGGCCGCCGAGCTGAACCTCAAAGCCTGGATCGAGACCGGCGCCGAAGCGGTAGTGGTGGGCAAGGTCAGTGAGTTTGGTCCAGACCAGTACCAGGTCAGTTTTGAGTTGGTGGACCTGGTTCGGGCGCAGATGACCGGCGGTGACAGTCGCGGACTGCAGAACGGCAAGTTGGTGCAGACTCAGGATCACATCCTTGAGGGGCGTGACACGGTGATCCGTGGCAGCCAGTTCCGCCAGTACGGCCACCGCATCTCCGATCTGGTCTATGAAGCCCTGACCGGCATCAAGGGGGCGTTCTTGACTCGCATCAGCTACGTGACCGTGGATGATGCCGATGCATTCAAGTTTCAGCTTCGAGTAGCCGACTATGATGGCTATAACGAAAAGGTGTTGTTGCGTTCTAAAGAGCCGCTGATGTCGCCATCGTGGTCGCCCGACGGCCGCAAACTGGCGTACGTGTCGTTCGAGAAGAACCGTTCCGAGATCTACATTCAGGATCTGTACACCCAGCAGCGCCAACGGCTGACCAGCTTTGAAGGCATCAATGGCTCGCCGGCGTGGTCGCCGGACGGCAAGCAGATGGCGATGAGCCTGTCAAAAGACGGCAACTCTGAGATCTACGTCATGGATTTGGCCAGTAAAGCGTTGCGACGCATTACCAACCATTATGCCATTGACACCGAACCCAGCTGGCACCCGGATGGTAAATCGTTGATTTTCACGTCTGAACGGGGTGGTCGGCCGCAGATTTATCGCGTATATTTGGATACCGGAAGGATCCAGCGTTTGACCTTCCAGGGGGAGTGGAACCTCGGTGGTTCTATTACACCGGATGGTCGTTACTTGGTGATGGTGAACCGGACCAACGGACGTTACCACATTGCTCGCATGGAGCTGACTACCGGCTTTATGGATGTGTTGACCGAAACCTATCTGGATGAATCCCCAAGTGTTGCCCCGAATGGCACCATGATCATTTATGGGACGAGTCACAATGGCCGCCAGGTTCTGGCTGCCGTGTCGGTGGACGGCCGATTTAAGGCGCGAATTCCGACTCAGGTAGGCAGTGTGAAAGCGCCTTCTTGGTCGCCTTATCTTTGATTGGAAAGAAATTATTTAAAAGGAAAACTCAGATGAAACTGAATAGCCTACTCAAAGGTATGCTGATTGCTGTACCGGCTCTGGCGCTGACAGCGTGTTCCAGTACCTCTGATAGCGACAGCCAGTCCCAGACTGGTAACACTACCAATGAGCAAGCCGTAGACAGCGGTGTACAGACTGGCGCCATTGAGCCAGTACTGACTCCTGCTGAGCAACAGCGCCTGAAGTACCAGGAACTGCGTAAAGAGCACATCCTGTACTTCGACTTCGATCGCAGCGACATCCAGGCTGAGTTCGGCGAATTGCTGGAAGCTCACGCTAACTACCTGATTGAAAACCCAGGTGTTAAAGTTCTGATTGAAGGCCATGCTGATGAGCGTGGTACCCCTGAGTACAACATCGCCCTGGGCGAGCGTCGTGCTAAAGCGGTATCCCGTTACCTGCAGGGTCTGGGCGTACTGTCCTCTCAAATCTCCATCGTATCTTACGGTGAAGAGAAGCCTCTGGACGGTTCCGCTACCGAAGCCGCTCACGCTAAGAACCGTCGCGCGGTACTGGTTTACTAATCGATACGGTTAACTTATGAAGAAAGCTGTTATTGCAACAGCTCTTCTATTCATGGGGGCGCAGCTTCAGGCTGCGCCCGCTCCCGTTATAGAAGCAGCTGAAAACACCTCCCCGTCTCTTTCCGGCACCGACCTGAATTCTCGCGTTAGCCGCCTTGAGCGCCTAATGAAAGCGCGCAACCAGGCTCAACTGCAGATGCAACAGATGTTTGATCAGCTTCAGGCGGAAGTGTCTGAATTGCGTGGTCAAATTGAAAGCCAGCAGTACCAGGTTCAACAGATGGTCGAGCGCCAGCGTCAGTTGTATCAGGAATTGAGTCGCATCGAGACCCAGCTGAAAAGCGGGGCTTCCTTACCCAGCGCGGGCATCCCCGCCAGTGGCGGCAGTGCAGCGGTGGCGACGCCTAACCTGTCCCTGTCTGAAGCCGAGGCTTATCAGCAAGCGGTGGATCTGGTGCTGAAACAGCGTCGTTACGACGATGCCATTCCGGCGTTTCGGCAGTTTATCGAAAACTACCCTCAGTCTTCCTATACTGCTAACTCCCACTATTGGTTGGGGCAGTTGCTGTTCAACAAGGGCGAACTGACTGAAGCTAAGACGGCCTTTAATACCGTTGTTTCTCAGTATCCGGATTCCGCTAAACGCGCCGATTCGTTGTTGAAGCTGGGACTGATCGCCGCCGAGAGCGGAGATAAGGCCGGTGCTACGCAATATTTCAATCGCGTGGTGAAGGAATATGGCAACTCCAATGCCGCCAAATTGGCGAAAAAAGAGCTGTCAAAAGGCTAAGTTAGAGAATTTCACTGGCTGCAGAATCTCTTTTTTGACCGCTTAGTTGTTTTTGTGCGCAAAAGGCCAAAAAAGACAGATTTCCAGTTGCACGCCAAAGCGAAATTGGTATTATAGCCGCCCGTCGGATGAGGCATCTCAGACGACAATCGAGTGGGTCGTTAGCTCAGCTGGTAGAGCAGTTGGCTTTTAACCAATTGGTCGAAGGTTCGAATCCTTCACGACCCACCACTT
>NZ_AUDJ01000032.1 GCF_000425405.1 Ferrimonas kyonanensis DSM 18153
AGGATTGAACCATCCTCCTGCAGAACACATACCTGAAAAACACTCTTGGCTAAATCGATTCCAATGGCTTTAATAGACATGATGGACGCTCCTCTGGGAATTATGTTTCGCAACTTAATTCTGGCGCATTTGACGCCGTATCGTAGGGGGGCGTCCATCACATCACTGGGTACCCGCGTTCGCGGGCACGACGGAGGAGTGGTTAACCTGCGGTGGTAACGAGCGGCCCCAACTCTGTGGCAACCTCTAAAGCTCAAGTTAACTGCAAAATCTTCCTGATCGCACCGTCGCCCTTGCGAACGCGAGGGGTCATATCCTCCACCCCGTCGCCCTTGCGAACGCGAGGGCCCAGTGGCTTTTGCAAAGTAAAAATCAAAAGCGGGTGCGACAATCAAGGTCAAAGTCGCTGGATTCTCGCGTGCGCGAGAATGACCAAAGGCGAAGAGCGCTGGGGAGGGGGGCAATAAAAAAAGGAGCCTTAGGCTCCGTTTTTTGAATCAGGCGTTGGGTGACTTATGCAGGGTCACCAGCAGCTGCGCTTCCGCCATGGGAATTTCGCACTCTTTGACAATCTCGTCGACACCGGCCCCCAGCTCCACCATTTTCATGGCTCGGCTGTAGAGTCGGGCATCGGGATCGTTATGAGACAGCTCATCCTGTCTAGCTTGAGTATGGGCCAGTTGCTGCTCGATGGTTTTCACCTTACGGCCAACCCCGAGCGCACCACTGCGCAGCTCATTGAGCTCGCGACGCAAACCATCACGTTGACGCTCAGCCTCTTTCAGCAATAACGTCAACGCTTCAAATTTGCGTTCGATCCCCTGGGCCTGTTGGCGGCTTTTCCACCCAAACAGCAGAGCCGCCAGAGACACCGCAGCCGCAGCCCCAGCAAGGATCAGCGCTATCACAGGCCAGAGATCTCCTGCCACTCTTCATCGGTCAGCAGCTTATTGAGATCCACCAGAATCAGCAACTCGTCATCGCGATGGCTTACACCCTGAATGAACTTAGCGCTCTCTTCGGTGCCCACGTTCGGCGCCGAGTCGATCTCGGAGGAACGCAGGTAAACCACTTCCGCCACACTGTCCACCAGAATACCCACAACCTGGCTCTCGGTTTCGATGATCACGATACGGGTGGTATCGGTCACGTCGGCCTGAGGCAGGGCAAAGCGGGAACGGGTATCGATCACCGTAACCACGTTACCGCGCAGGTTGATGATTCCCAATACGTAGTGCGGCGCACCCGGTACCGGCGCGATGTCGCTGAATCGCAACACTTCCCGCACCTGCATCACGTTCACACCATAGGTTTCGTTATCCAGGCGGAAGGTGACCCATTGCAGTACCTTGTCTTCACCTTCGGTGGTTTCTGCCACCGCTGCGCGTAATTCACTCATCCTATCAGGACTCCTTTACGGTAATATCTAAACCAGCATCAAGCATGCGTATCAGCTCAGGAACGTCGAGCACCACGCATTTCTTATCCCGAACAATGCCCGCCAACCAGGGCCGTTTCGATGAAGCCTGCTGCTGCCAGTTTATCTCTGACTTAGACAGCGGCTCCGCATCCAACAACGATTCGCAGGCCAGCGTCCAGGGGCTGTCCCCCAGGCGCACCAGATACTGATAATCGTAATCGGCGGTATTGGTTTGTGGTCGATCGGCCAAAAACCACTGGCCGCTGTCCACCACATTCAATTTTCCATCTTGAGCATCCAACTGCACCCCCAGCACCCAGTTCGGGCTGCCGGGCAGGTGATTCAGCTTGCTCAGGCGTTTAATTCCGCCCAGTGTAAGCAACGGTACGGCAATCACCAAGCCCGCCACTTCGAAATACAGACACTGAAACTCCTGTTCCAGTTGCTCTCGCCAATCGGCTTCGTCGGCCGGTTGTGGTTGCTCCTGAACCGAGGCAGAGGTCTCGGACTCGACCACCGGCTCTGATGCCACCTTAACCGATGACGGTTGTTGTTGTACTTCAATCGCCTCTTCAACCTCAGTTGACGGCAAGGGTTCCACATCCGCAACGGCAGGATGTTCAACCTCAGCCTGCTCCAGCAATTGGCTGAGGCTGGCTTTCTGGACCTCATCCAACTCCGGCTTCGGCGGGGTCAACATGACGTCAAAATAATCTACTAGGGCCTGTTCTGCCGCTTTAGACATGGAGCCCACCTTGTTGATCCAGCAACGCGTCTAACAGTTGATCATAGGCCTTGACGCCACGACTGCCGGCATCGAAGTGCGATGGCGGCAAATGTGCCTGGCTGGCGTCACGAAAACGCGTGTCCACCGGAATCACCGAATGCCACAGGTCTTTAGGGTACTTCTGTGTCAGCGCGGTCAGCGCCTGCAATGAAGCCCGGGTGCGCTTGTCGAACATGGTCGGCACTATGGTAAACGGGTATTGGGTTCCCCGCGACCGCCCGACCATCTCCAGGGTTCGAACCATTCTATCCAGTCCCTTGAGCGCCAGAAACTCAGTTTGCACCGGAACCACGATGCGGTCACACGCTGCCAGCGCGTTGATCATCAACACCCCCAGCACCGGCGGGCAGTCAATCAACACCGCATCATAACGATGGCTGACCATCTCCAGCACCCGCTTAAGAATCAACCCCATGCCGTCTTTGGTGCCCAGGGTTCGATCCAGGGTCGCCAACGCCGTGGTGGCCGGCAACAGATCCAATTGCGGCACGCTAGTGGGGACAATCACCGCCTCAACGTGCTGACGCTCGATCTCTTCATGATAGCGAAACAGGTCAAACAGCGAACCCGGCAGTTCATCGGGATCCACCCCCAGGTAATAGCCCAGAGACGCCTGTGGGTCGGTATCGACCGCCAACACCCGGTAGCCGCGCTTCACCAGAAGCCCGGCCAGGGTAATGACGCTGGTGGTTTTGCCTACCCCACCCTTCTGATTCGATACGGTCCAGACCTGCACGGACTTCCCCAGTTGCTAGTGCCGCTTAGCCTATGGCTCGCGGCTGATTTTTACCCCACCATGGGGTTGAGCATAGGTGGTGACACCGGCGTCATCGGTCGTCAAGGCGACCGGCTCACCGGTTTCCTGAGCCTGTTGATGACGACGACGAATCTCCTGTCGCTGACGTTCCAACTCCCGCCACTGAGTCAACTCGGTGGCCAGAGTTTGCAATTGCTGTTGCTGCTGCTCGGTAATCGACTGTTGGTTGACCAACTGCTGCTCCAATTCGGCAGCCACATGGTGCTTATCCACGGCCCAAAACAGGCTGACGCAAGCCACGGTGGCCAGCACGGCCATCAGGTACCCATTGAGCTTACAGCGCCAGCCGCAGGTCATCGGCGACCCACCTCTTTAAGGATGCAGTCGGCCATCTTATCCAAGGGAATGGAGCAGCTGGAGATCTGTTCGACCGCCACCGCCTGCGGCATGCCGTAGACCACGCAACTGGCTTCGTCCTGGGCCCAGATATTGGCCCCTTCCCGCTTGAGCATCCGCGAGCCTTCACGGCCGTCGGCCCCCATGCCGGTGAGGATCACTCCCAGCACATCGCCTTTGTAAATTCGGGCCGCCGACCCAAAGGTCACGTCCACCGAGGGTTTGTAGTTCAGCTGTTCACCGCCGTCGCGAATGGTCAGCTTGGCGGCGCGGTTGGAACCATCGATCAGCATCTGTTTGCCGCCGGGGGCCAGATAGGCGCAGCCAGGCTTGAGCACTTCTCCGCCCTGGGCTTCCTTAACCGAAATCTTACACAGGCTGTCCAGTCGCTGAGCAAACGCCGGGGTAAAGGCCGCCGGCATGTGCTGCACCAGCACGATGGGCAGTGGAAAATCCGCTGGCAACAGGGTAAGAATCTTTTGCAGGGCAACCGGGCCGCCGGTGGAGGTTCCGATGGCCAGAAGCTTATAACTCTTGCCGCTGGGCCTGGACGGCATTTTCACCGCCCCCACGTCACTGCTGGTGCCGGTGCGCAGCGCCGGCCGCGGCGCGGTGGTAGCCGGCTTGGAGGCAACCGCAGTGCGACTGCTCAAGGTTGAGCGCGGACTGGCCGGAGCCGGAGTCGGCCGGCTGCTGCCCAGGCTGCGACGCGACGCGATGGCACGCACCCGCTGCTGCAACAGGGCGATGGCATTGGCACGGTCGTTGGCAATGTCCTCGAAACGCTTCGGCAGGAAGTCGGCGGCACCGGCCTCCAGCGCTTCCAGCGTGGAGCGCGCGCCCTCGTAGGTGAGGGAGGAGAACATCAATACCGGCACCGGGTTAGTGCGCATGATTTCGCGCACCGCTTCGATGCCGTTCATCTGCGGCATCTCGATGTCCATGGTCACCACCTGCGGACGCAGGCGGCGTACTTGCTCAACGGCTTCGCGGCCGTTGGAGGCGGTACCTACCACCTCCAGCAACGGATCTGCGTTGATGATTTCCGATACGCGGCGACGAAAAAAACTTGAATCGTCTACCACCAGTACTTTTATCGACATACCTATCCTTCGTTTACTCTACCGACTGCTAGCGTCTTGCGTGTTGCTTCAGCAGTCCAGGTACATCGAGAATCAGGGCACAGCCACCGTCAGAGGTGATGGTGGCACCGGCCATGCCGGGAGTGCCGTGAAGCAGTGAACCTAAGGGTTTAATCACTACCTCTTCCTGGCCAATCAGGCCATCCACCACGAAACCGACCTGCAGGGTCCCGATGTGGACGATCACCACATGGCCCTGGTCTTCGCGCTCCACCCGGCCGGGGCCATTCAGCAGCCACTTGTCGAGGTAGAACAGCGGGATCGCCTTTTCACGCACGGTCACGGTCAACTGACCATCCACCACATTGGTCTTGCTCAGATCCAGGTGGAAAATTTCGTTGATGCAGGACAGCGGCAGGGCAAAGATCTGCTCACCCACTTCCACCATCAACGTCGGCATGATCGCCAAGGTCAGTGGCACCTTGATCTCAAGGATGGTACCGGTGCCCTTGCTGGAGTCGATGTGCACCGAGCCGTTCAACTGAGTGATGCGGGTCTTGACCACGTCCATGCCCACACCACGGCCGGAGATGTCGGAGATCTCGGTCTTGGTGGAGAAGCCAGGGGCAAAAATCAGGTTGTAGGCGTCCTGGTCACTCATGCGGGCGGCGCCATCCTCATCGAGAATGCCGCGGCTGATGGCAATGCCTTTGAGCCTTTCCGCATCCATACCGGCACCGTCATCGCGGATGCACAGCAGGATGTGGTCGCCCTCCTGAGAGGCCGACAGCAGAATGTTACCCTGACGAGGTTTGCCATTGGCTTCGCGTTCGTCCGGCATCTCGATGCCATGGTCGACGGCGTTACGCACCAGGTGCACCAGTGGATCAGACAGCGCCTCAACCAGGTTCTTATCGAGGTCGGTATCCTCCCCTTCCATGGTCAGGGCAATGTCTTTGTTGAGGCTGCGAGCCAGATCGCGAACCACGCGCGGGAAGCGGCCAAACACCTTTTTGATGGGCTGCATGCGGGTCTTCATTACCGCACCCTGGAGATCGGCAGTCACCAGATCCAGGTTGGCCACCGCTTTGCTCATCTCTTCATCTTCACGCTCGATGCCGAGGCTGACCAACCGGTTACGCACCAGCACCAGCTCACCGACCATGTTCATGATGTCATCGAGGCGAGCGGTATCTACCCGGACCGTGGTTTCCCCACTGGGGGCGTTCTGGTTTTTGGCCGGCGCCTTTTTCGCGGCGGCTTTGGCCGGTGCAGGCGCCGCTTTGGCCACCGGGGCTGGCGCGACAGGCTGAGCGGCAGCCGGTTCCGGGGTTACCGCAGCCGGGGCCTGGCCCTTACCGTGCAACTGATCCAGCAACGCCTCAAACTCGTCATCGGTTATGTCATCGGACGCCGATGCTTCGGCAGCCGCAGGAACTTTGCCCGGCGCGCCCCCTTTGCCGTGCAGCTCATCCAGCAGGTTTTCAAACTCATCGTCGGAGATCAGGTCGCCGGAAGCGGCCGCCGGTTCCGGCGCCACTTCGGTAGAGAACTGCCCCTTGCCATGCAGGTTATCCAGCAAGGCTTCAAATTCATCGTCTGAGATTTCGTCTCCGGTGCCGATGTCGGCAGGGGCGGAGTCACTGGCTGCAGACGCGGTGGGCAGAGGCGCGCCGCATTGGCTGTCATCCAGGCCACTCATGATGTGCTCAAACTCGGGCTGAGTCATGCTGTCGATGCCGCCGCCATTGAGCGAAACGGGCTCGGGCTCGACGCTTGGCTCTGGCACAGGTTCAGCGGCCGGTGCCGGGGCACTGACCTCTGCGGGCTCGGGAACCGCTAATGGCGATGGGCTGTTGGGGTCGGTGATCGCTGCCAGAGTCGCCAGCAATTGCGGGTCCGCTGGCTCCAGCTCATCACCGGCCTGCACCAGGGCAAACATTTCGTTGACC
Source organism: Ferrimonas kyonanensis DSM 18153 (assembly GCF_000425405.1). Classification (GTDB taxonomy): domain Bacteria; phylum Pseudomonadota; class Gammaproteobacteria; order Enterobacterales; family Shewanellaceae; genus Ferrimonas; species Ferrimonas kyonanensis. Next base: position 6,395 of record NZ_AUDJ01000032.1, read on the forward strand.
GTGTCCAGAGCCTGTAAAATCACGTCCATCAGCTCTGACGTCATCTCCAGCTGGCCATTGCGCAGCATGTCGAACACGTTTTCGGCGCCGTGACAGGCGTCGACCAGGTGGGTCAGACTCAAGAAGCCCGCCCCGCCTTTTACTGTATGGAAACCCCGAAAAATGGCGTTTAACAGGTCGCTGTCGGTGGGGTTATTTTCCAACTCCACCAGCTGCTCCTGCAACTGTTCCAAAATCTCACCTGCTTCAACCAAAAAGTCCTGCAGGATTTCGTCATCTATGTCAAAACCCATCGCCTAGCTCCTAGAACCCGAGGCTGGAAAGCAGATCGTCAACTTCATCCTGACCGTTCACGACTTCCGCTTTGTTTTCCGAACTCACTACTGGGCCTTCCGCCGCTGCCGTGTCGACAGTCTGACGGTTTACGTCTGCCTGCTCACCGAAGACGGTCAGCATCGACACCAGATTCTCTTCCACTTCTCGCACCAGGTCGATCACCCGGCGAATCACCTGCCCGGTGAGATCCTGAAAATCCTGAGCCATCATAATCTGGTTCAGGGTATCGGTCACCTTACTGGCATCGGCGGCGGAGGTAGACAGCATGGTGTCCATTTCGTGGCACAGCGTCTTAAACTCGCCCAGCTCAATCTGCTTATCCATCAGCTTTTGCCAGCCGGGTTGCAGACTCTGAATCCGCGACTGCATCTGCGACACCAACGGCATGCCATCATCCAGCGCATCCATGGTGCGGTTGGCCGCCTGCTCGGTCATCTCGATAACGTAAGTCAGGCGCTCTTTGGCATCGGGAATCTCGTGCTTGGCGAGGTCCGAAATGCGGTCGTCAAGTTGGAAGTCCTGCAATGCATCGTGCAGTTGACGAGTCAGTTTACCGACTTCATCGAACAATTTTTGATTCAGTGGCGCGGCCGCCATCTGAATGAGTTGGTTCGCCTGCTCTACCTGGTCCTGCTCTAACAAAGCCACCAGTTCACGGGCATCTTCCAACGAGATATAGGCATCCTGTTGCATATGCTCTCCCTGCGACTTTTAGTTAAGACGGTCGAATATTTTTTCCAACTTCTCTTTTAGGGTCGCAGCAGTAAAAGGTTTAACGACGTAACCGTTTACACCAGCCTCGGCCGCCATCACGATCTGCTCGCGTTTGGCTTCGGCGGTTACCATCAAAACAGGCAGGTGCTTCAGATTCTGGTCTGCGCGAATGGCACGCAGCAGGTCAATCCCCTGCATGCCCGGCATGTTCCAGTCAGTTACGACAAAATCGAAATCGCCTTCCTTCAGCATAGGAAGGGCAGTATTGCCATCGTCCGCTTCGAGAGTGTTGTTAAACCCCAGGTCACGCAATAAGTTTTTGATGATCCGACGCATTGTTGAAAAATCATCAACGATCAGAATCTTCATGTTTGTGTTCAAAACATCCTCCAGCCGGGGTATCCCCATCGAGCCAATAGTGCAGAGCGCATTATTAATCTAAATTCTATTGTTGCCAACTTGATAAGCGACTTTTAAGGCGCATCATTGCCTGACTATTGATCTGGCTCACTCGTGATTCACTTACCCCAAGCACCAGACCAATTTCTTTCAAGTTGAGTTCTTCATCGTAATAGAGCGACAAAACCAGCGCTTCTCTTTCAGGCAATGTTTTAATTGCGGCAGAAAGCGCCTTTTGAAACCGTTCCTGAGCCACCTGCTCAAAATTGCGTTGCGGCGCATCTTCATCAACAAAGCTATCGGCCGGCACGCCCAAATCTTCAATGCCGACCATTCTACCCATGCTGGCTTCATTTAGCATCTGATGATATTCAGCAACAGGTACGTCCAGATGCTCGGCCACTTCGGTATCGCGGGGATCCCGACCGAGGCGTTTTTCCAGTTCGCTGATGGCTTCGGTGACCTGACGGTAGTTTCGATGAACCGATCGTGGCACCCAGTCGCCACGACGAATTTCATCCAGCATGGCACCGCGAATACGGATGCCGGCAAAGGTCTCAAAACTGGCCCCTTTGCTGCCGTCGAAATTCCTGGAGGCTTCCAGCAGGCCAATCATGCCGGACTGAAGCAAGTCATCCAGTTGCACACTGGCCGGCAGACGGGCCATCAGGTGATGGGCGATGCGCTTCACCAGCGGGGCGTAGCGCTCGACCAAGGAGGTTCGGTTATCGAACTGGGTGTAGGCGGCCGCCTTATTCACCAACCGCTTCCCCGTACATATTGCGGCGCACCAGACGTTCGACAAAGAACTCCAGATGCCCTCCGGGGTTATCCGGAGTTGGCCAACTCATCACTTTGTTGGACAGCCCCTGGTAAGCGATGGACGCCGGGGCACGTGGGAAGGCTTCGACCACGACCCGCTGTTTGCGGACGGCCTTACGCACGTTTTCATCAAAGGGTATGGTGGCCACCAGTTCCAGGGCCACATCGAGGAAGCGATCCGTCACTTTCGACAGCTTGGCAAACAGCTCCATGCCCTCCCGCAGACTGCGGACCATGTTGGCCACAATGCGGAAGCGGAATACGCCGTGCTCCCGAGACAAAATCTTAATCAGGGCATAGGCATCGGTAATGGACGTGGGCTCGTCGCACACCACCACCATCACCTCCTGCGCGGCCCGCGAGTAGCTAAGCACCATCTCTGAGATGCCGGCCGCGGTATCCACGATCAGCACATCAAACTCGTCTTCCAGCTCGCTGAATGCGCGAATCAGACCCACATGCTGAGCGGCGGTTAACTCCACCATCTCTTGAGTGCCCGACGCTGCCGGCACGATGAATACCCCTTTGGGGCCTTCCACCAGCACTTCCGACAGGGTGCATTCGCCGCTGATCACGTGCGACAGGTTGTGCGTTACCCGCAGTCCAAGCAATACGTCCACGTTGGCCAGGCCCAGGTCACCGTCGAGCACCAGCACCTTCTGGCCTTTCTGTGCCAGTGAGGTTGCCAGGTTAATGGAGACGTTGGTTTTGCCCACGCCGCCTTTGCCGCCGGTCACCGCAATCACTTTCACCATCTTTTGCTTTTGCTGTGCCATCTTTCTTAGTCCGCTCGCCTGATCCTGCAAAAACCATCTATTCATAGCTGCCCGCCATACTCTGTCGTTGTTCGGGCTCGCCCCATTGCTGCGGTTGGTCCAGGACCACCGCGCGTCGCGCCAAGTATTCGGGTTCGGCGGTGCGAAGATCTTCAGGTACTCGTTGTCCATCAGTAAGGTAACTGATTGGCAAGGAATTTTGAATCAAAACGCTCAACGCCTCTCCGATGTTATGGGCCTCATCCAGCTTAGTGAAAATGCACCCTGCCAGGGAGATGCGGCGGAACTGTTCCACCGTTTCCTTGAGCACCCGATACTGGGCCGTCGATGACAACACCAGGTAGGGGCGGATGGGCAACCGGGTCGCTGCAACCAGGTTATCCAGCTGTTCCACCAGTCGCATGTCCCGCTGGCCCATGCCAGCGGTGTCGATCAGAATCAATCGACGGCTGCGAAGCTGATACAGCACATTTTCTAACTCCTTCACATTACTGGCACTTCGCACCGGACAGCCCATGATTTTACCATAGGTAGCCAACTGTTCTTTGGCGCCAATACGATAGTTATCGGTCGTAATCAGCGCAACTTGATCAACTCCGTACCGAGCTGCGAAGCGTGCCGCCAATTTGGCCACTGTTGTGGTCTTGCCCACACCGGTTGGCCCCACCAGTGCGATGACGCCGCCCTGGCTCAATGTCTCTTCCGAAGTCTGAGTCAACTCGCGGGCAATCAGTTGTGGCAACTGAGCCAATGCGTCATGCAGGCTCAGGTGCTCCGGCACCATGGAGGCGAAATGATCCGCCACACTGCGGTGAAAACCGTTGTCCCGAAGCTTCTCCGCCAGCATCGCTCGCACCGGCTCGCGACGGGCCAGATCCTGGTCCATCAGGTTAGAGACCTGGTGCTCCAACAATTGACGAATGGACGCCATCTCATCGCGCACTGCCTGCAGCTCCTGCTGACCGCCGCCACGGTTTTCCACCGGACGGGGTTTCGCCTGTGCCTTGGGTGCCGCCTTAGGTTGCTCCGGCCGGCCAAAGGCTTCCTTAGCCCACTCCGGCAATGCCTCATTACGACGCCCCAGTTGCCGCGGCTGCTCCTCTTCGAAGCTTCGCTGCTTCAATCGCTGCTGCTGACGCTCCAGCAAGCCACGCAGGCTGTCGCTGGCAGCATCGGCCTCAGATTTGCGAGGCTGGCGGTCGTCGCTGACCAGCGGTTGTTTCGCCGGGCTGCGCAGCGGCGCCTGTTGGCGCGGCGCATGGGTCGGGGCTTTCATCCCCCCCAGGGAAACCGTATCTTCGGCCAGCTTACGGGATAACATCGACGGAGCCGGAGCAGTAGACAGATTCAGTGACGGATTACTGGCGCCACTGTGGTCATCAAAATCCACGGCCGCCACAATTTCGACGCCGCCGTTGACCTTTTTATTGGACATGATCACCGCATCGGTGCCCAGAGTCTCTTTGACTTCGGCCAGCGCGGTGCGCATATCCTTGGCAAAAAATCGTTTTATCTTCACGTTGGTTTACTCCCCGCTCCTCGGGTTACTGGCCCACGGAGTGGACAATTCGAATCTGTTTATCATCCGGTATCTCCTGATAGGACAGTACCCTCAGGGATGGAATCGTATGTTTTACAAACCGGCTCAATGTGGTTCTCAATACGCCGGAGGTCAGCAGCACGGCAGGCTCTCCCACCATCTCCTGCTTCTGGGCCGTTTCTGACAACGACTTCTGCAGGCGCTCTGCCAGCCCGGGCTCCAGGCCGCTGTTATCACCGTTGCTGGATTGTAATGACTGATGCAATATTTGTTCCAGCTCAGGTGACAAAGTAATGACGGGTATTTCGGACTCGGAGCCGTTTATCTCCTGAACAATCAGACGTTTCAGAGCGATACGCACCGCCGCCGTTAACACTTCCGGATCTTTACTCTTTGGTCCGTACTCCACCAGGGTCTGCACCAGGGTGCGCACATCCCGCACCGGTACTCCCTCGTTGAGCATGTTCTGCAGTACCTTGACGATCACGCCCAGAGACAGCACTTCAGGCACCAGACCATCCACCAGTTTGGGTGAATCTTTGGCCAGGATATCCAGCAACTGCTGAACCTCTTCGTAGCCCAGCAACTGCGAGGCATTGTTGGTAAGCAGTTGGCTAAGGTGGGTGGCCACCACCGTCGCCGCATCCACCACGGTGTATCCCAGAGTCTGGGCATGGTCACGACGATCAGAGTTGATCCACACCGCTTCCAGACCAAACGCCGGATCGGTGGTGGTCTGGCCCTCCAGTTGCCCAAACACCTGACCCGGGTTGATGGCCAGTTCGCAATCATGGCGAATCTCGGCTTCACCGATGGCCACCCCCATCAGGCTGATGCGGTAGGCGTTCGGAGCCAGGTCCAGGTTGTCACGGATGTGGACGGGCGGAATCAGGAAACCAAACTCCTGCGACAGCTTTTTGCGCACCCCCTTGATGCGGGCCAACAGCTCCCCTTTCTGTGCCTTGTCCACCAGCGGGATCAGGCGGTAGCCCACCTCCAGGCCGATGGTGTCGACCTGATTGACGTCGTCCCAGCCCAGCTCTTTGGTTTCTGCCTCGATGCGCTCGGTGGCGGCGGTTTCCTGTTCCTGCACCGCCACTTCGGCGGCCTTCTGGCGCCGCTTAAAGGTCCAGTAGGTCAGACCAGCACCGCACAAGCCAAAGCCCAGGAACGCCAGCTTCGGCATGCCCGGCACCAACCCCATGACAATCAACACCCCGGAGGTCACCATCAGCACCTTGGGATCGTCGAACATCTGGCTGACCAGGGTCTCGCCCATCTTCTGGGATTCGTTCTGGCGGGTAATGATGATGGCGGCAGCGATGGACAACAGCAACCCGGGAATCTGTGCCACCAGGCCGTCACCAATGGTCAGCAGGGTGTAAATCTCCAGTGCCTCAGCAAAGCCGAGCTGGTGCTGGGTCATGCCGATGACGAAGCCGCCGAGGATGTTGATGAACAGGATCAGGATGCCGGCAATGGCATCGCCTTTCACGAACTTGGACGCACCGTCCATGGCCCCGTAGAAGTCGGCTTCTTTGGCCACTTCGCCACGACGCTCACGGGCCTGCTCCTGGTTGATCAACCCGGCGTTAAGGTCGGCATCGATGGCCATCTGCTTACCGGGCATGGCGTCCAGGGTAAAGCGAGCGGTCACTTCGGAAATACGACCGGCACCCTTGGTGACCACCACAAAGTTGATGATCACCAGAATCAGGAACACCACCAGACCCACGGCATAGTTGCCGCCGATCACCACCGAGCCGAACGCCTCGATCACCTTACCGGCGGCATCACCGCCGTTGTGGCCCTCCAGCAGAACCAACCGCGTAGACGCCACGTTCAGTGCCAGCCGCAGCAAGGTGGCAATCAGCAGCACGGTAGGGAAGGCGGCGAAGTCCAGCGGGCGCATGGTGTAGATGGACACCAGCAACACCACCAGAGCCAGGGCTATGTTGAACGAGAACAGCATGTCCAGCAGCAGCGCCGGCATGGGCAGGGTCACCATGGCCAGGGCCGCCAGCACCATCAAAGGTGTACCGGCTCCCTTTAGGAAGATGCCGTATTTTTGGAAAAAGCCGGACAGGCTGGACTGTAGATTCATGTTCCGTCTGATTGTTGACGCCGAGCGGGAATGCTAACGAATAAGCAAGGAGTATACCAGTCACCGAACGCCTGCACAGCGCCGACGAGGGATGCCGTGATAAAAAACGGGATTTCAGCACTATAGAGAAAAAGATTAAGTGAATTTTACTGCCGTTAATCTTGATGACCATCGTGTTGCTGACGCTGTCACTCAGCGGTGTTCGAGCACAATACCAAAGTCGCTGGGCCCTCGCGTTCGCAAGGGCGACACGGCTGGAGAGTTGTGCGAACGGCAGGGGTAGTGGTCGCCATCCATGCCGGATTCGCATGGCGTAAGCTACGACCTTCCGTCGTGCCCGCGCACGCGGGTACCCAGTGGCTTTGCCCTTTTGTCATTCTTGCGTAAGCGAGAATCGTGTGGCTGTTTCCACGGTCAACATCAAAGTCGCTGGGCCCTCGCGTTCGCAAGGGCGACACGGCTGGAGAGTTGTGCGAACGGCAGGGGTAGTGGTCGCCATCCATGCCGGATTCGCATGGCGTAAGCTACGACCTTCCGTCGTGCCCGCGCACGCGGGTACCCAGTGGCTTTGCCCTTTTGTCATTCTTGCGTAGGCGAGAATCCAGTGGCTGTTTCCACGGTCAAAACCAAAGTCGCTGGGCCCTCGCGTTCGCAAGGGCGACATATTGGGGCATGTCGCTGGCCCCTCGCGTTCGCAAGGGCGACATATTGGGGCGTGTCGCTGGGCCCTCGCGTTCGCAAGGGCGACGGGGTGGGAAACCGAGGCTACTCCGAATCAGGCTTCAGCGGGTTGCCATCGCTGTCCATCTGCAGTTCGTCGGGGATCGGCAGAGTGTTGGGCAGTGGCACGGGGCGGCCGCTGCGGCCTTTCTGGAACTGCTTCAACTGGAACACATAAGCAAGAATCTGTGCCACTGCGGTGAACAAGCCGTCTGGAATCTGCTTGTTCAGTTTGGTGGAGTAATACACCGCCCGCGCCAGTTGCGGCGAGCTGATCACCGGCACCTCGTACTCTCGGGCGATCTCGCGAATCTTCAGCGCCACCTCGTCGGTGCCCTTGGCCACCACCAGCGGTGCCCGGGCCTTGGCCTTGTCGTATTTCAGTGCCACCGAGTAGTGCGTCGGGTTGACCACCACCACATCGGCCTGAGGCACCTCACTCATCATCCGTCGCTGAGACATCTCCCGCTGCAACTGGCGAATCCGCCCCTTGACCTCAGGTTTACCCTCGCTGTCTTTATGCTCATCCTTGATCTCCTGCTTGGTCATCTTCAGCTGCTTGGTGTGGTTCCAGATCTGATACGGCGCATCGATGATCACAATCAGCATCAGCGAACAACAGAGAATGGTAAACAGCTTATTGAGCAGGGACACGGAACCGGCAATGGCGCCAAAGGTGGTGCCGGTGGACAGTGCCATGATGTCTTCAAAGTAGATGGTCAGCAGCATCCAGGCCACCACCGCCACTACCGCAAACTTGGCCACGGCTTTCACCAGCTCCACCACGGCCTGCACCCCGAACATCCGCTTAAAGCCATTGATGGGGTTAAATTTATTCATTTTCGGGGCCGCCGCCTTCCAGCTGAAAGTCATGCCCCCCAGCAGGGTGTTGCCCACAAAGGCGGCCACGGTCAGGAACACCACAAATCCCAACACTGGCAGCCCCACCGCCATCACAATCTCGCCAAAGACCCGGGTCATCTCTGACACGTCAAACACCTGGGCACGATTGCGACTGAACAGTGACGTCGCCAGCGAAATCATGCTCTGGGCGATGGCCTGACCAAAAATCATCATGGCGATGGCGGCCCCCATCAACACAAACGCGGTGCCCATCTCTTTGGATCGGGGCACCTGCCCTTTCTCCCGGGCCTGCTGGAGTCGTTTGGGTGTGGGGTCTTCGGTTTTTTCCTGATCGCTGCTGTTTTCTGCCATCAGGGCGCCTCACACTGCAGCTTGAGAATGTCACACAGGGTGGTCTGGCCATGCTGCCAGGCCGCCTCGAAGTGGGGCATGAACCCGGACAGGGACAGCCACAGGATCAACAGCCCCGACAACATGGTAATGGGAAAACCGATGGCGAAGATGTTCAGCTGCGGCGCGGCCCGGGTCATCACCCCAAAGGAGAAGTTGATCAGCAGCAGGGCGGTGGCCGCCGACAGGGCCAACGTCAGGGCACCGGCAAACATCAGGCTGCCCCAGTTGGCCAGATCGAGGAAATTTTGCGGCACCATCCCTTCGCCGATGGGCAGGGTTTCAAAACTGGCCACCAGCATGCGGATCATCATCAGGTGGCCATCCACCAGGAAGAAGATCAGCGTCGACAGCAGCAGGAACAGTTGGCCGACCAAGGGGACCTGCTGGCCGTTACTGGGATCCACCATGGAAGCAAAACCTAGGGAGGTCTGCATGCCGATGATCTGACCGGCCAGAATGAAGGTGTTCAGCACCAGCATCGAGACGAAACCGACGCTGATGCCAATCAACAGCTCCTGGGCGGTGATCAGAATCGCCTCGGCAGACAGCAGGTCGATGCGGGGGGCCATGGGCAGAATCGGCGCCACTGCGGCGGTGATCACCACCGCCAACGCCATTCGAATTCGGGCCGGAACGGAACTGCCACCGATGGTCACCATCACCATCAGCATGGCGCTGATACGACACAGGGGCCACAACAGTCCCCTGAGCCAGTCGAAGATCACCTCCAGCGGCAACTCCATCAGCCGATCACCGCAGGTATCCGCTCCACCAGCTCAAAGGTGAACTCCATCAGCGTCCGAATCAGCCAGTGACCCAGAAACGCCAGGGTCAGCAGCGTCACCAGCAGGCGAGGAAGAAACGACAGTGTCTGTTCGTTGATGGAGGTGGCGGCCTGGAACACCGCTACCACCAGACCAATCAGCAGACCGGGAACAATGATGGCCGATACCATAATCAGAATGGTGTACAGGGCATGGCGGAACAGGTCGACGTAGGCTTCTGGGGTCACGGCTACACCCCGAAACTGTTGGCCAGGGTGCCCATCACCAGGCTCCAGCCATCCACCAATACAAACAGCATGATCTTAAACGGCAGTGATACGATCATCGGTGACAGCATCATCATCCCCATGGCCATCAATACCGAGGCCACCACCAGATCGATGACCAGAAACGGCAGGAACAGCATAAAGCCGATCTGGAAGGCGGTCTTCAGTTCCGAGGTGACAAAGGCCGGAATCAAAACCCGCATCGGCGTCTGTTCCGGCGAAGTCAGACCGGTGGTGCCGCTGATCTCGATAAAGGTGTTGAGGTCCGAAACCCGCGTCTGCGACAACATAAAGGCTTTGATGGGCACCGAGGCACGATCCAGTGCATCCCGGGCCGTCACCTGCTCCTCCATGTAGGGCACCACGGCATCGTCATAGACCCGGTCCATCACCGGCGTCATGATGAACAACGACAGGAACAACGCCATTCCCAGCAGTACCTGGTTTGACGGCGTCTGCTGCAAGCCCAGGGCCTGACGCAGAATCGCCAGCACCACAATAATGCGGGTGAAGCTGGACATCAGCACCACCATCGCCGGCAGGAAGGTCAGCAGGGTCATCAGGCCGAGAATCTGCAACGAGACGGTGTAGTCCTGACTGCCGTCGGCATTGGTGGTGACGGTAACCGCAGGAATGCCCGCCTCCGCCAGAGCCAGCGACGGCATCAACAGGGGCAGCAGCAAGGCCAGCCAGGGAAGCCAACGATTCACGATTTCTGCCCCTTGCTGACTTTGGCAAACACCTTGGCAAACTCCGGTGGTTGCGGCGACTCGATGGGAGTGTCCAGCTTATCCAACAGCTGGATGCCACCGGAGCTGACGCCGATCAAATACTGTTGCTCGCCCACTTCGATCACCGCCACCTTCTCCTTGGTACCCAACGACATGCTGGCGATAAGACGAATCTTGCCCACCATCTTGGTGGGCAGGTTCATTTTCCGGGCCATCAGTGCCAGCACCACGATCAGCGCCACCACCCCAAACAGGGTGGCAATGGTGGTGGCCAACTGGTCGCCGGCAGACACCGGCTCGGCGGCGGCGGAGAAGCTGGCCGCCGACAGCAACAGAAGAGTTCGCATGGTTATTTCAGCTTCTTGATTCGCTCGGTCTGGCTGATCACGTCGGTGAGACGGATACCAAATTTTTCATTGACCACCACCACCTCGCCGTGGGCGATCAGGGTGCCGTTAACCATCACGTCCAGCGGTTCACCGGCAACGCGATCCAGTTCCACCACCGAGCCCTGGTTTAGCTGCAGCAGGTTACGAATGCTGATGTTGCTGCGTCCGACCTCCATGGAGATGGTGACCGGAATGTCGAGAATGGAATCGAGCTTTTTGCGTTCCTCTTCGCTGAAACTGCGCCCGGCGGGTTCGTCAAACGACTCCAGCTCTACGGGTTCAGGCTCGGCCTGCTCCGCCAGCGCCGAGGCCCATTCGTCCGCCAGTCCGTCTTGGTTAAACAGGTCGTCGTCATTACTCATCTTTTGGGCTCTCTTTCAGCTGTTCTAACATGTTTTCAGTGACATCACTCACCCCTTGGAGGCGGCTCTGTACCATCTGCAATTCGGTCTTGAAGCTCTCTGGCCGAGGGATTCGTTCGGTGATTTGAATCGCCTTGTGATCGCCACTGCGACCGAGGCGCCCTCGGAAAGTCGGCAACTCTTCGACCCGCACCAACATATTTTCCGGCATATCCACCGGAATGATGTCGCCGCTCTTCATCTCCATGATGTCGTTCAGGGTGACCTGAGTCTCCAGCAGGGTGCCGGAAAACTCCACCGGCACGTCCAGGATCTCTTCCTGCAACGCCCTGGCCCATCGTTGGTCGGTATCCTGTTTGTCCGACTGAACCCCGGCATCCAGCAGTTCCCGAATCGGTTCGATCATGGAATAGGGCAAGGTGATGTGGAAATCACCACCGCCGCCATCGAGTTCGATGTGGAACGACGACACCACCACCACTTCGGTGGGGCTGACGATGTTGGCCATGGCCGGGTTCACTTCCGAGTCCAGGTACTCGAACTCCACATCCATCACCGGTGACCAGGCTTCTTTGTAGTCCTCAAACACGGTCTTGAGCAGCAACTGAATGATGCGCCGCTCGGTGGGGGTAAACTCCCGGCCTTCAATTTTGGCCTGAAAACGGCCATCGCCGCCGAAGAAATTATCCACCAGAATAAACACCAGCCGGGCTTCCATGGTGATGAGGCCGGTGCCTTTCAGCGGCCGGAACCGAACCATGTTGAGGCTGGTGGGAACAAACAGGGTATGGACGTATTCGCCAAACTTGATCATCTGCACGCCGTTGATGGAGATCTCGGCGGAGCGGCGCATCAAGTTAAATAAGCTGATCCGCAGGTGACGGGCAAAACGTTCATTGACCAGTTCCAGAGTCGGCATTCGACCCCGGACAATGCGATCCTGAGACGAGAAGTCATAGGTGGTGGCACTGTCACCACCGTCTTCTATGACCTCGTCTTCGACCTCATCCACACCGTGCAGGAGGGCATCAATTTCGTCTTGGCTAAGCAGATCGCTCATTCAGAGTCTCTTATTGCATTACAAATCCGGTGAACAACACACGTTCCACCAGAGGTTTACCGGTAACCCCTTGCAGGGTCGTTTTCACGTTCATCAACGCCTGGGTGCGCAACTCCTCTTTGCCTTCACGGCTGGCAAGTTGCTTGGCGTTGGAACCGCTGAAGGTGGTCAACAACGAGTCTTCTATCAGCGGAATGTGCTTCTTGACCAGATCCTGAGCGGCATTGCCGCGAACCTGAATCTGCACCTTAATCTGCACCAGATAACTGCGCTTGTCACCGGGCAGGTTAAACAGAAACGGTCTTGGCATGCCGACATAGAGCGCATCGCCCGGCGTCAGGGGCGTATTCAGCTCCACCTGTTCACCCTCGGCGTCTGAGCCGTCATCACTCATCACCATCACCGCCACGGCAACCGCCACCGCGATCAGGACTCCGGCTGCCGCAATCACGGCAGGCATCATCCATTTGGGCCGCTTTCCAGCCGGCTTCACTTCCAATTGCAGCGACTCTTCCGCCATCGTTAACTTTCCATCCTTCGTCAATCCCCATCAGGGTAACACACCGCGCTTTACGCGTAATAATCGATACCGCCGTCGGCATTTCGGCCGGTCATTTGCTGCACAGCCGCCAGCGTGTCGTCACTGGCCTCTACCATGCCATCACCGAAGCCTTGCTGACCATGCTGGCCCTGACCGTCTCCGGCCTCATTTCCGGCCTGCCCCCCACTGCCATGGCTAATGTGAGTGTCGGCCAGGGTGATGCCTTGTTGCGCCAGCATCTCCCGTAATCTTGGCAACGCCTGTTCGACCATCTCCCGGGTCTGAGCCTGAGCCGCGTGCATCTGCACCTGGGCCTGATCGCCGTTCATCTGAATCTTCACTTGCAGGGCGCCCAGTTCCGGAGGATCCAGGCGAATCTCGGCCTGGCTGGTGCGGCTGTTGATCATCATCATCATCCGCTCTCGCAGCTCCGGCGCCATTCGCTCTGCCGCCACCGGCTGACGCAAAGCCGCTGCGGGATCGTGCTGCAGCTGTTGGTGAGCCTGAACCCGCGCCTCCGGCGTTCGCGCCTGCTGCAATCGCAGTTGCGGATCCAGATCCAGCTCGGCAGCCTCTGCCGCTTCCATGGCCGCGGCCGAGTTGGCCAACAGGGTGTCTGCTGTCGGCAGCGCCGCGTCGGCGGTCAGGGTCGCCGTGGTGCGTCCGGCAGAGGCGCCGGCATCGGCTTTAACCAGGTCATTGGCCCACTTTGCCAGCGGATCGGCATCGGCGTCACTGCCTGTCAGTTGTGGTGCCGTTGTGGTAGTGGTCGAACCGCCCTCGGCGCCAGAGGCCGAGGCTGCCATCCGGCCTTTGGGGGCCGAACTCAATTTGTCCTGGGCTTGCTTGAAGCCCTGAAGCTGGGCCAGCAGTTCTCCGTTAGCCTTATCGCCACCGGCGGACGCATCGCCGTCGCTGCTGCCGGCCTCGGCACTGCCCTTGGCCTGGGTTACTGGAACGGAGTCGGCACCAGAGGTCGCCTGGGTCCCTTCTCCAGCCACCTTGGCGGCCTGAGCCGGTCGACTCACCAGGGTCTGTGCCGCCGCAGCGACACCGTGTGGATCTGTGGTTTTACTCACGCTGCTCGCAGCCTGACTCTGGGCCGGGTCACCGCTGCCATCGTCTTGAGCTTGGGTCGACTCCGGCGCGGCGTTGGCCTGAGCCAGTCCGGCAAACGGAGAGTCGCTCGTCTTGGCGTCATCACTGCCGGCGACCGTCGACGGTTGTGGTTCGGTGGAGCCGGCGGCCACGGCCGTTTTCGTGTCGGCCTCAGCCTCAGGGTCGCTGTCACTGTCCCCGTCCTCGGGCTTGGCCGAGGCGGCGGTCACCGCCTCGCTGGCGCCGTGACCGCTGGTCTCGGTCGGCTTAAGATCGGAAGCCACCCCTGCCGCGACGGCAAACCCTGGAGCCTCCTCTGGAACACTGGCTTCAACCGGAGTCGCACTACCCTTGGTAGCTGCCAAGACCGGGGCATCGTCGGCCTGGGGCTTGGCGTCTGTCGAGGCTGGCTGAACCGTCTTAGCCAGCTCGGACGATGACGTCTGCGGGTTAGGGTCATCAGCGCTGGCAGCGGTGTCCTTGGCCTCGGTCTGTTGGCGACCCTCAGCCTCGGCCTCATTGTTATCCTCTAAGGCGGCCGAGGCAGGTTGTTGCCGCCCCGGTTGAAGCAGGTTTGCCGCGTTAAGGGAATCCTTGCCGCTTTTGGCCGCCGTCTCGCCGTCTGTCGTCTTGGCCTCGTCGCCGTTGTCGCTAGCATTGGTGCTCGAAGGCGCGGCATCGCCGCCCTTGGTCTCGGTGGCTGCGACCTCAGGCTTGGCGTTGGCATCGTCGGTTTGAGACGGAGATTTGACGCCGGACTCGGCCTCGGGAGATTCAGTGGCAACGGGGGCTTGCGATGAGGTGGCGCGGTCACCACTCTGCTGTTGAGAGGCCGAAGCCAGGGCGGCGCCAAACCCTTCCCCTTGCGCCTCGGCGGCCGGCGTTGCCGCCGGTCCGAGTACGGAGGAGGAGGTGTTTACAGTCAGGCGTGCGTCCATAAGCAAAAAGGGTCCATCGAGTAAGCCAAAATCAGTGCTGATTTCTTTGCAAACTCTATGCCATTCGTTAGGCGCGACTTCGCAAATATTGCTGAATGGCAAACTCGTCCAACTCGGCTTGCTCCCGCTTCTCTGCGCGGGCCGCCCGGCGCTGATGTTCCTTGTCAATCAGCAGCGCCAATGCCTTCTGTTTCTGCTGAATCAACTGCCAATGCTGCTGAAACTGCAGCACCGCTTCGTCGGCCGCCTGAATCTGCGTGTGCTGGTCATTGATGGCGCCATCGAGCTTGGCAATAAAGTGGTAATACTGCTGATAGTGGTTGGCCGCCACCAGGGTGCCGGCCTTCTCATCGGCCTGCTTGACGTAATCGAAGCGGTACGCTTGCAGTTGCTTTAACTGTTCCCGCAGGGCATCGGCCTGAGAGCGGGCACTGCGCAGCTGCAGCTGGGCCTTTTCCAACTCCTTGTCTGCCAGTTCCAGTACCTTAGCCAGTTGTTTGGGATCCGCCATCGGCTAACCTCAGACTTTGCAGTTGGCCGCCAGGCGGGCCAGCTGTTCCAGACTTTCGGTGTAGGAGGCCGAGCGCTTCATCTCCTGGCGCAGGAAGGCGTTGAATGCCGGCTGCATGGCAATGGCCTTATCGACTTTCGGGTCGGAGCCTTTGGAGTAGGCGCCAATGGCGATCAGATCTTGGTTCTGGCGGTAGGCCGACCACAGCTGCTTCACCATCACCGCCGCAGTCTGGTGCAGTTGCTCGGTCACCATCGGCATGACCCGGCTGATGGAGGCTTCGATGTCGATGGCCGGATAATGGCCGCTCTCAGCCAGTTGCCGGGACAACACGATGTGGCCATCGAGAATCGCCCGCGAGGCATCGGCAATGGGATCCTGCTGATCGTCCCCTTCGGTGAGAACGGTGTAGAAGGCGGTGATGCTGCCCTGCCCCGGGCCGCCATTGCCGGCCCGCTCAACCAGCTTCGGCAGCTTGGCAAACACCGACGGCGGATAACCCTTGGTGGCCGGCGGCTCACCGATGGCCAAGGCGATCTCTCGCTGGGCCTGGGCATAACGGGTCAGCGAGTCCATCAGCAGCAGCACGTTTTTACCGCAATCGCGGAAATACTCGGCGATGCGAGTAGAGGTTTCACAGGCCCGCAGCCGCATCATCGGGCTGTTGTCTGCCGGTGCCGCCACCACCACCGAGCGGGCGCGCCCTTCCGGCCCCAGAATCTCTTCGATGAACTCTTTCACCTCTCGACCCCGCTCCCCCACCAGGCCCACCACGATGACGTCGGCGTTGGTGCCTCGGGTCATCATCCCCAGCAGCACCGACTTACCGACACCGGAGCCGGCAAACAAGCCCATGCGCTGACCTTGGCCTACGGTCAACAGGGCATTGATGGTACGCACACCGGTATCGATGGGCTGAGAGATGGCCCGCCGGGCCATGGGATTGAGAATGGGAGAACTGTGAGCGGCGCGTTGGCGGGTTTTCAGCGGTCCCTGACCGTCGATGGGTTCGCCATTGCCATCGATCACCCGCCCCAACAGTGCCTCGCCCACCGCCAGGCCGCGGCGGCCGCCAATGGGGGTGACCCGGGCTCCGGGCAACACCCCTTTCATCTCTTCGATGGGCATCAGATACAGCAGTTGGTCATCAAAACCCACCACCTCGGCCAGAATCTCGCCGCTGAGGGTATCGATGCTGCACAGGGAACCAACCGGTGCCCGGCAGCCCACCGCTTCCAGAGTCAGTCCCACCACCCGCAACAATTGGCCACTGGCCACCGGTTTCTGGCTGGCAACGTTGTGTTGCCAGGCTCGAATCCGCTGCTGAAGTCGGTCGCTACGCAGGTCCATGGTGATCGCCCTGCGGCTCAGGGCCGACAGGCTCCGCTTCGGCCTCGGCGGCGCCTGGCGTCGACTGGGCGGCCTCCACCTCGGTGTCCGGATCCAGCTGCGGCGGCGTGGACTCGGCACGGGGGTAGTCCGGCTCATCCACCGGGGAGCGAGGTTGGTTGATAAACTGATTGAAAATGGCGTCGATGCGCTCGGACAGCGGCATCTCAACCCGGGAGCGCTTGGTGTGCACCTGGACACTGCCCTGGGTCAGGCTGGGTTCCAGTTCCAGGCGCCAGTCGCGCCGGGCCAACTCCTGTTCGCCGTAGCTAAATTTTACCAATTCCAGATCCGGTGCCGACAGGCGAATGGTGATTCGCTGCTCTTGGCTCGGCAACGCTTCAACCGCCTGGCGCAGGGCCAGCAACAATGGCTCTGGCTGGGTTTTGACTTCACAGCCGATCACCGCCCTCGCCAGCTGTTGGGTCAGCTCGATCAGCTCCTGCTCGACCTGGGAATCCACCGCCTGCAGCGGCGCAATCAACTCATTGAGCAGGGCATCCCACTGTTGCATCTGCAGCGCAATCTGCTTTTTGCCCTCTTCCAGCCCCTGTTCCAGGCCTTGGGCAAATCCTTGCTGGTGCCCCTCTTCCAGCCCCTTGAGACGCCCCTCTTCGATCCCTTTCTGAGTGCCCTGCTCGATGCCGGCGTCGTAGCCTTCCTGCTGGGCATCGGTGCGAATCGCCTCAATCTCCGCCAGTGTCGGCGGCGCCGGCAACTCTTCCGGCTCGGGCTCCGGCTCGGCCGGAGCGGTGTGCCGGTTCACCGCGTTGATCTGAGCACGGTCGCTCACCTGAGTCACATCAGGCAACTGCCACTGCTCGGCATCCCCCTGTTGCAATTGCGACTGGAGGTGGCGAGTGTAAGCGGCGCGGGTCTCGTTGCTCATGAATTACAGGAACTCTTCGCCACCGGCACCACCGAGAACAATCTCGCCAGAGTCGGCCAGGCGGCGGGCAATGGACAGTACCTCTTTCTGGGCCGATTCCACTTCCGACAAGCGTACCGGGCCCATGGCTTCGAGGTCGTCGCGCACCAGGTCGGCCTGGCGCTTGGACATGTTGCCGAGAATCTTCTCCTTGAGCTGATCGTCCGCGCCTTTGAGGGCGCGAATAAGCACCTCTTGCTGCATCTCCCGCAGCAGCACCTGCATCGCCTTGTCGTCCATGTCCGACAGGTTTTCGAACACAAACATCAGATCCTGAATCTGCTGACCCAACTCCTCGTCGGTGTCGCGAATCGACTCCATCAACTGGCCTTCCATACCGGTGTCCAGGTAGTTCATGATGTTGGCTGCCGCCTTCAGGCCGCCCATCTTGGCTGCCTGGGCGCCCGCCTGGCCGGCAAACTGTTTCTCCATGATGTCGTTCAGCTCCTGCAATGCCGCCGGTTGGACCTCTTCCAGGTTGGCGATACGCAGCATCAGATCCAGGCGGACCCGCTCGGTAAACTGGCCCATGATCTGAGCCGCCTGATCCGGCTCCAGATAGGACAGCACAATGGTTTGGATCTGCGGGTGTTCGTTCTGAATGATGTTGGCCACTTGTCGGGCATCCATCCATTTCAGGGAATCCAGACCGGTGGCGCCATGACCCATGACGATCTGGTCAATCAGGTTACCGGCCTTGTCTTCACCCAAGGCATGGGTCAACGCCTTGCGAACAAACTCCTGGCTGTTAAGACCGATGGAGGAGAATTTCTTAATCTGCTCCAGGAACAGCCGGTGCACCGCGGTGACCTTGTCCTGGCTGAAGTTAGACATGCCCGCCATGGCCATGCCAACCTTCTGCACCTGCTTGGGCTCGAGATTTTTCAGCACCTGGGCGGCATCCGATTCCGACAGGCTCAATAGAAGAATCGCGGTCTTTTCGATACCGTTTAAATTTTTAGGGTCAAACTCACCCGGTGCCACCGGGGCGACGTCGGTCAAATCAGGCATCGTCTTCCAACCAATGTTTAATTACCTGGGTCGACAGCTCAGGTTCGTTGGCCACCAGGGCCCGAATGGCGCGCAGCATGTCGTCTTCTTTGTGCAGATCCGGCAACAGAATCGAGCCATCGTCGGCGTAACTGTAATCGCCCTCGCTCTGAGCCAGCATGCCCAGAGTGTCGGCGGCGTATTGATCTTCAATCTCGGCCAGCTCTTCACCCGGGGACAGCGCCTTGGTCTTGTCACCCTGAGGATCCAGCAGCCGTTTCATCATCGGTCGAATCACCGCCAGGACAATGACGATGATCACCAGGGCGCCACTGCCAAACTTCACCAGACGCCAGAACAGCGGTTGTTCATACAGAGGCAGTTCCGGCGCTTCCAGGGATACCCCTTCGGCAAATGGAATGGTGATGACATCGACCATATCACCTCGACGACCGCTGAAACCGATGCTGCCTTCCAGCAACCGCTGCAGGTTGGCCAACTCTTGTTCACTGCGAGGTTGCGGCGTTGCCACCTCGCCCTCTGCCGCCGTACCCAGGGTGTAATCCACCGCCACCGACACGGTAATGCGGCGCACAACCCCAACCTGCTGACGCACGTGGCTAACGGTGGAATCGAGCTCGTAGTTGCGGGTGGCTTCGGAGCGGCGGCGATTGCTGCCGATCACCGAGGTTTCGCCATTGGCATCCACCTGCTGAGGAATGTCGGAATTCATCGGCGGCTGGTTGGTAAGGGCACCGGGAATGCCGATGGCATCTTTGCCATTCTGGTTGTCGGTGATCACCATCTCACTGCGCAGTGACGGCAGGTCCGGATTATAGCGCTTGGAGGTTTCCTCCACGGCGGAGAAGTCCATGCTGACGTCCACCTGGGCGGTGTAGTTGCCGATGCCCAGCACCGGGATCAAAATGGAATCGATTTTACGCAGCAGCGCCTGCTCCTGCTGAGACTCCACTTCCAGTTCGCGACGAGCGCGGCTGGAGATGGCATCCTGACTGCCGGAGTTCAGCAGACGACCATGCTGATCGGTGACGGTCACTCGCGACGGCGACAGCTTATGCACCGCCGAGGCGACGATGTCGACAATGGCATCCACTTCGGTCTGGCGCAGTTCGGTATTGCGGGTCAGGCCCACCACCACGGTGGCCGAGGGCTCCGCCTGCTGACGGGCAAACACGTTGGTTTTCGGCAAGGCCAGAATCACCCGGGCCCGGCTGACGCTGCGCAGCTCTTCGATGGCGCGGGCCAGAGTCTGTTCCTGAGTGTGCTTGAGCCGGGCCGATTCCAGTCGCTGACTGACGCCGAAGCCACTCTCCTGGTTCAGATAATCCTGTTCGGTGGCGTTGGCATTTTCCAGCCCAGCCCGGGTCATGCGCAGACGGATGTCGTTGTACTGGTCTTCCGGCACCGAGATCACATTGGCTTCCACCTGGTACTCGATCTTCTGCTGATCAAGAAAATCCAGGGTTTCCACCAGCTCGGCGGTTTCCATCTTTCCCAACGGCCGGTAATCCGGTTCCTGGGCCCAGATGACAATAAACACCACCAGCAACAGACACACGGTCAGCGCCAGGATCAGCGACACCTGACGCAGTGTATCGGTACCGGCCAACGATCCGAATGGACTGGCTTTATTTTCTTCGACGGCCGCGGTATCACCGCCCTCTATGGGCAATGCCGCGTCGTTCCCCAATGCCAACTGGGTTGACTGATTCGCCTCTGCCACGCTTTTACCTTAAGCCCATCAAACGGGCATACTCATTATCTCTTTATAGGCTTCAACAAGCTTGTTGCGAACCTGGATGGTCGCCTCGAAGGCCACACCGGCCTTCTCTTTGGCGATCATGGTGTCGGACAAGGTCACGCTGCTGTCACCCAGCTCCAGCCGAGTAGACAGATCCGAGGCATTCTTCTGTAAACCATTTACGTGATCGATGGCATTACCCAGCAGCGCTTCGAAGTCGCCGCTTGGGCCAGCGGTGGGCTGCAACGCACCGGGCTGGGCTTCCAGCGCCAGTTGCTGCATCTCACTCAGCATTGGATTAGAGCCAATCTCCATCTCGAGCTACTCCTTACCGTTCTTCATCATCATTGTTGTAATAAAACCTCGACCAGGGCACGCAGTGTACAGGCTTCACGCCGGCAATTCGATCCCCATGTCTCTCATCTTGGCCAATTTGTACCTAAGGGTACGGGGACTGATCCCCAGTTGTTCGGCCACCGCCTTGCGGCTGCCACCGTGGTGGTTCAGGGCATCGACGATGATCTGATGCTCCTGCAGTTTCAATTCGTCGCCGAGGCTGTCCGACTTGACGTCGACCACTTGAGCCACCGGCATCACCGGCGCACTGCCGGTATCGATGAACAGGTCATCCGCTTCAATGTTCTGACCTACGCAGAGGATCAGCGCCCGCTGAACCACGTTTTCCAGTTCACGGACGTTGCCTGGCCAGGTGTGCTGCTGCAGTTTGATTCTGGCGGCGTCGGTCAACCGCGGCTTGGCAGCACCGGGGCGGCCACTGCAGTGACGGCCAATCAGGTGCTCCGCCAGCGGCACGATGTCGCCGGGGCGCTGGCACAGGGGCAACCAGGTCAGCGGAAACACATTCAGGCGGTAGTAGAGATCTTCGCGGAACTCACCGGCGGCCACGGCTTGCTTTAGATCCCGGTTGGAAGTCGCCAGTACTCGAACGTCCAGGCTCAGAGTCTTGCGACTGCCCAGACGCTCCACTTCCCGCTCCTGCAGCACTCGCAGCAATTTGGACTGCAGGCTGAGGTCCATCTCGGTGATCTCGTCCAGCAGGATGGTGCCCCCCTGGGCTTGCTCAAACTTACCGGCACAGGCGGTAACGGCACCGGTAAAGGCGCCTTTTTCATAACCAAACAACGTGGCTTCCAGCATGTTTTCCGGAATCGCCGCACAGTTGATCGCCACAAAGGGGGCGCTGGCGCGAGGCGATTGCTGGTGCAGGTAACGCGCCAACACCTCTTTGCCTGAACCACTGGGGCCGGCAATCATCACCGAGGCATCGGATTGTGCCACCCGCCCTGCCAATGCCAGTAACTGCTGGCTGGCCGGGTCGGCGGCGATGGGCTGGGGCACCGGATCCGGCGTCGGCATCAGATAGCGCTCCACCTGGTGCAGCAACACTTCAGGCGCAAACGGCTTGGCCAGGTAATCACTGGCCCCGCAGCGCATAGCTTCGACGGCGGCGTCAATGGTGCCGTAGGCGGTCATTAACAGAACCGGCAGTTGTAAATCTTTGGCCCGAATGGCTTTTAACAGGGCGACCCCGTCCATGCCAGCCATCTGGATGTCGGATATCACCATGTCCGGGCGCTGACGCCCAATTTGAATCAAGGCTTCCTGGCCGTCTCCGGCTTCCAGGCACTGGTAGCCGCCCAGCATCAGGGTATCCACCAGAGCTTCTCTCAGGCCCAGATCATCTTCAACGACTAAGATGGTGTGCTTACTCATGCACGTTGTTCCTCTTGCTGTTCCAGGCATGGAAAGGTCAGGGTAAATTGGCTGCCCTGTCCGGGCAGTGACGCCAGGCTGATGGTGCCATCGTGAGCCCGGCAGATGGAATGCAATACCGCCAGGCCCAAGCCGGTGCCGTTGGCCTTAGTGGTGTAAAATGGCGTCATTGCCTGTTGTTGTTGCTCCTGAGTCATGCCGTTACCGTTGTCGGCCACCTGAATCACCGCCCGCCCCTTAAGTTCAGACACGGTGATGCGAATGGCGTTGGCATTGGCTTCCAGAGCATTGTTTATCAGATTTTGCAGCGCGCCCTGCAGGGCGGTGACATTAGCCTCGATGTGAGGCGAGGCCTGAAACACCCAGCTGAGATCCGCCTGGCGCTGCTGCAGTGCCGCTTCGCAACTGGTGGCCAATTCCTGAATCAGGTCGACAACCGACAGCGGCTCCAGCTTTTGAGTGTGGCCGCCACGGGCAAACAACAACAGATCATTGACCCGCTGCTCAAGCTCACCCAAGCGCGCCATCAGCTTCTGCTGGAACCGCGCCCGTCCGGCGTCATCCAGTTTCGGACTGGCCAGGTTGGCACCGTACAGCAGTGCGGCAGACAAGGGAGTACGAATCTGGTGTGCCAGCGATGCCGCCATCTTTCCCAACGCCGACAAGCGCTGCAAGTGCGAAACGTTGTGCTGCATGCGACGGGTTTCGGTCAAATCGGTGAGCATCACCAACTGGCCGGACTCCGGTGTCAGAGAGCGGGTTTTCAGGCTGACGCGTTTGCCATTTTTTAGCGACACCTCATGACCATCGTCCGCCCGCGGCGCAAAGGCCGAGTCAATAATCTGACGCCAGGCTTTGCCTTGCAGTGGCTGTTCCAGCAGCTCACAGGCGGCGGGATTGGCCTGCTCAACCACGCCCATCTCATCCAGCAGCAGCACCCCGGCCGGCAAACAATGCATCAGGTGATTCAGGCGACTTTCGGCCTGACTGCCCGCCGAAGGGGCATCAATAGAAGCTAGGGTGGATTGGCTGACCGCCATGTAGTCATCCTGTCAAAAAAACGTAAATCTGAACGCGATGAGCGAATAATGCATGAATTATGCCAAGCACTGGCATTTAAAAGGACGGTAACAGGATAGGTAAAAAGTGACGTTGGAGCAGCCTTGTTCCATTCATTGTGTGATCTGGGTTAAATTCAGCGCTATCAACAGCTTGAACATGGGGGACCAGATGGCATTGTTGCGACACCGATCACGGTTTGCTGCAAATTTGCGCCAGTGATGGACTGAGTCAGAGCGGAAATTATGTTAACAAACCAGGAAGAAGCGGAAACCAAGCGGCAATGCTGCCGCCGGTCTTCAGGCTTTGCTCAGGCCGTATTTGCGCATCTTCTCCACCAGAGTGGTGCGGCGCATGCCCAGCATCTCGGCGGCCTTGGCCACCACGTTGCTTTGCTGATCCAGAGCCTGGCGAATCATCTCCACCTCCAGCTCCGCCAACATGTCCTTGAGATTGACGCCATCTTCGGGCAGTTCCGATGAGAACTTCTGCTCTGGCAGTTCGATGCTCTCCTCGCCGGAGAACAGCGCCGCCAGCGCGTCGCGCTCCTGCAACTCTTCCGGGTATTCCGGAGAGTACTGAGGCACATCCACATGGCGATACTTCAATGGCAGGTCATTCACATCTACCAGGCTGTTGGGATAGAGAATCACCATCCGCTCCACCAGGTTTGACAGTTCGCGCACGTTGCCAGACCAGGGGTGCGCCACCAGAGATTCCACCGCCCTCAGGGTAAAGCGCACGGCGCCTTTGCCCTCGCCTTCCAGGCGGGTCACCAACTCCTGCAGCAGCAAAGGAATGTCTTCTTTGCGCTCGCTCAGGGCCGGCATCTCGATAGGGAATACGTTAAGTCGGTAGTAGAGATCCTCACGGAACTGATTTTTCTCAATCATCGACTCGAGGTTTTGATGGGTGGCGGCAACGATTCGCACGTCCGCCTGCAGCGGCTTAGTGCCACCGACCCGCTCAAAGGTCTTTTCCTGCAACACGCGCAGCAACTTCACCTGCATGTGAGCCGGCATGTCACCGATTTCATCCAGAAACAGGGTGCCGCCTTCGGCCATCTCAAACCGGCCTTTGCGGGTACCGATGGCACCGGTAAAGGCCCCTTTCTCGTGACCAAACAGCTCGCTTTCCAGCAATTCGGCCGGAATGGCACCACAATTGACCGGAATAAAAGGGCCGTTACGGCGCTTGGAGAGGTAATGAACGTTGCGGGCCACCACCTCTTTGCCGGTACCCGACTGACCCAGCACCAACACGGTAGCCTCGGTTTCGGCCACCTGAGCCATCAGGTGGCGCACCTCGGCGATGCTTTCGCTGCGACCGACCAGGCTGCGGAACAACTTGGTCTGATTGGCACTGGTGGGAGCAAGTTCATGACGGGTACGGTTGTACACCTGACAGTAGTGCAGCATCTCGGTGAGCTGAGCATAGCTGAAGGGCAGCGCGATCTCACCCACCAGGTTGGCAATCTCCAGGGGACGGGTATCCAGACACAGAAACGGCTGGTGCGGAAAATCACGCAACAATTGCACTGCGGTTTCGCTGTCGGTCTCATTATTATGACCGAAGATCACACTTCTGTAGCGTTCTGAGTCATTCAGTCGCATCGGGAGTTCGGCCATTTTAACTGACTCGACCTGCTCTCCCAG
This sequence comes from Ferrimonas kyonanensis DSM 18153, assembly GCF_000425405.1. GTDB lineage: Bacteria > Pseudomonadota > Gammaproteobacteria > Enterobacterales > Shewanellaceae > Ferrimonas > Ferrimonas kyonanensis. Next base: position 31,261 of record NZ_AUDJ01000032.1, read on the forward strand.
GAAGTTAAGTAAAAAGCTTAGTTGTTGGAGCCGTTCCGGGTCCCAATCCACTAATAATATGCTTTGTTCTGTTTGCATTACTTATCTTCCGGCCATACCCGCACTAATTAGCAATTTAAGCGTAGCTAATTGAAAATCCGAATTAAAGCACTCACTAGAGGGTGCATTAACTGCCTGAGCAGCATTTCTTGTCCGGTTATTGTAATGAGAAAGTACACTTTAGCAAGCGACCTGGGTTTCTGACGGTTAATAAGCGGCCAAGAACCCAGTTTGCTTAATTCTAATTATGCGGGCTGCTTAACATGATGGTGTTCGGCAGGGATGGCATCCCAGCCCTCTTTCACGGTTTTCAGCAGATCCACGACTTCGTCCACAATGGCGCTGTCGTTGCCGGCGTTGGCTTCGGCAATGCGTCGCAGCACGTATTCGTACAAAGAGGCCAGGTTATCGGCAATCTCACCGCCTTTTTCATGATCCAGAGAGGCTTTCAGGTGAGTGATGATCTCCATGCTGCGGCCCATCAACTCGCCCTTCTTGGCCACCTGGTTGGTGTCAATGGCCATCTTTGCCTGAATCAACTTGTCAATACTGCCCCCCAGCAGAAGCTGGACGACCTTGTGAGGCGACGCTTCGGCTTTTTGGCTGTCAACGGACACCTGACGGTAAGCTTTTAAGGATCCACGCATGCTACTTTCCTAATTCTACGTTCTGGTAAATTGATACTTGTTGGCGGCCCTTGCGGTAGCCCCCCAACTCACTTCGTTGTTTGTCCAGCTGGCGTTTACTCTGTTGCGCCAAGCCTCGAGAGATGTCCAGTTGCCGTTTGATCCACTCCCTATCCTGAGCCAGTTCCGTCTCCAGCAGCTGGGCCAGGCAGGCGCGCCGCGCTTCGATCTGCTGATTCAGCTTAGGCAAAAGCTCATCCCTGGCTTCCATCTCTGCGGCATCAATCTCTTCCAGCAGATCCGAAATGGCGTGAGTGATCTGTTCCAAAGATGATTGATTCATGACTTCTTGGTAAATCCTGGCAGAGCATCAAATCGGGCAGCAAGGTCGGCACTCTGAGAGTTCAGCGAGGCGACCGCCGCATCCATGGCATTGAATTGCTTATAGAGGCGATTTTCATAGGACTTCATTCGGGTCGCCAGGCTGGTCCTGTCGTCTGCAATTCGCTCCAACTGGTTTTTCAGGGTGGTATCCCGACTGGCGATGATGCCGCCGGCTTGCACATAGGCATCGACCGCCGAATCCAGTTTCGAGGTCAGACCGGTGTCTTCCTTGGTGAACATCTCTGCCAGGGCCGCGCCGTTGTCTTTGACCGACTCTTTGAGCTTGTCGTCGTCAATCTCCAGCTTACCGTAGCGATCGCTGGAGACGCCGAACATCGACAGCGACTTGGGTCCGTCACTGGTGTCATAGACATTACCGAGCAGGCCGCGCATCTGGCTCTGAATCGCCCTGGGCAGCGCATCCCCCTGCAGGGCGCCGGATGTCTTGGTGTTGGGGTCGTAGGCCGAGAGGTTACTGACGGTGGTCATCATCTCGTTGTAGGCCTCGACGAAGGCCTCGATGTTTTTGATCACCGCATCGTCGTCGTTGCTGATGGTGATCTTGGTGGACTCACCGGCATCGGCCTTGGTCAGATCCAGGGTAACTCCCTGAATCGCCTTGTCCAGGGTGTTGCTGCTGGAGGTGACCTTAAGGCCATCGATGGTCACTATCGCGTCTTTGGCAGGCTGAATCTCGGTGGTGGCATTGAACACGTCGGTCAGGCTGGTGTCACCACTGGCGGTGACGGTAATCTGATTTTCGGTACCGGTTTTGTCGGAGCTCATCACCAGGCGGCTGCCGGTGTCATCGGTGACGATGGTGGCGGTGATGCCAACATTGTCTTCAGAGTTGTTGATTTTCTTCATTACATCCTGAAGAGAATCGTCGGCATCGACACTGACGCTAAAACTCTTGCCGTTGACGTCCAGGTCCAACGAGCCGGCCCCCAGGTTGGTGGTGACATCGGCCACCGGCCCACTGCCCACCTTCTGGTTTTCCGCCAGCTGTTCCACCACCACGTTGTAACTGCCGGTAACGGCGGTGTCATCGGCTTTGGCGCTGAGGAAGTCCACCTGGTTGCGGGACACCTTGCGCTGATTAAACTCGGTAGGGTCGGACAGTTTCTCCAGGGAATCCTGGAAGGTAGTCATGGCGCTTTTGATGCTGCCCACGGCGGAGATCTCCGCCTGGACCGTCGCCTCTTTCGAGTTGAGCGACGCTTCCTTCGGCAGCTTCTCTGTATCAACCAGCGCTTTTACAATGCCATTGATGTCCAGGCCGGAGCCCAGACCTACCGCCGTTAAGCCCATAATCTTACCTCTGTTCTATCCGGTCACCACCGAACGGTTAAATTTCTTCTTTCATCAACAGTCCGCTGGCTTCGGACATTCGAGCGGCAAGTTCCAGCACCTCTTCGGCAGGAATTTGCCGGATCACTTCGCCGGTCTTGGCCTCGACCACCTTGACCACACTGCGGTCGGTTTTTTCGTCGATGTGAAAGCGAATCTCTTTGTTCATTGAGTCAAAAAACTCATTCATACCATGAGTGGCCTGAGCAATCCGGTCATCTTGGTTCTGTTTTGACTCATTGGCCTCTTCCGCTTTGGCGGTCGCGGTCACCGCATCGGCGGCCACCGCTTCGGCTTGGCCGGCCTTTTGTAATTGCTGCTCAGCCGACAGTTCTGGTTTAACCGCAGATACTGCAACTGGCGTGCCAACTGAGTTGATCAATGTGCTATCCATGGTCCCTTCCTCGATTCAGATAGCGGTAAACAGGGAGGTCGGCCCTCCCCGGCGTAACTCTGGGTCCTTGTGTGGCTTTGACGCGTCCAACTGCGACGTTCAACACTTTTTCCCTTGTCCCCCCTATCATCGGCCCGGTATAGAAAAGCTTTAGGTTTTTTATTGAACCTTTGAATTGCAGGCATAAAAAAACCCGGGCAAGACCCGGGCTTTTGTTGCAGTAAGTAGAACTTACAGCAGAGACAGTGCCGCAGATGGCAGCTGGTTGGCCTGAGCCAGCATCGCAGAGGAGGACTGAGACAGAACCTGTTGCTTAGACAGCTCTGCAGTTTCCTTCGCGAAGTCAACGTCCTGAATACGACTACGGGCGTCAGATACGTTGGTCTGAATGTTACCCAGGTTGTTGATGGTGTGGCCCAGACGGTTTTGAATCGCACCCAGGTCAGCACGCTGAGAGTCAATCTGCGCGATGGCGGCATCGATGATGCCGATGGCATCCTGAGAACCGTCGGCGGTAGAGATGTCCACAGAGGCGATGGAATCAACGGTGGAAGACGCAGAAGCCAGGTTGAAGGCTTCGGTGTCAGCGCCGTCGAAGCTGAACTTCTCGGTGGAGTTCATGACTACGGTACCCACGGCGATGGTTGGGTTAGCAGCGCCCTCAGTCAGAGTCGCAGTGGCACCACCGTGGTTGGTCATGTCAGCGGTCACGTTACCGGCGTTGGTATCGGAGATGTCCAGAGAGATGTCATCGCTGGAGCTCAGTTTCAACTCGCTTGGGTTGTCGGAATCGAAGCTGGCGGTTACGCCACTGATGCCGGCAGCGTTGATCTGGTTAACCAGGCCTTCCAGGTCGTTGGGGTTGAAGTTGGTAGCGTTCACGGAGGTACCGTTGATGTCCAGGGTCAGAGTCTCACCGGCAGAGGTAGAGGCGATGTTGGACAGGGTAACTTCGTTCTTCACTTCGGCGGTCACGCCCACACCGGCAGCAGAGGTCGCGGTGTTGATGGAATCAGCAATGTCTTTAGAGCTTGCATCGGCGGCGTAAGTGATGGCGGAAGTTGAACCGCTGGAGGTGGCAATCTTGAAGTTGTCACCAGCAACCACTGCGTCCATGCCGTTGGCTGCGCCAACTACGAACTTACCCGCAACGGTACCGGCAGCGTCAAACTTGTGGTTACCGATAGATGCAGCGGAAGTGTTGCGCAAGGCAATGCCGATGGTTTCGTTGGCGCCGGAACCGATCTGGAAATCCTGAGAACCGTAAGAGCCGTCCAGCAGCTTCTGGCCACCGAATACGGTGGTGTCGGAGATACGAGTCAGTTCGTCTTGCAGAGCGGTGATCTCTTTCTGCATGGACAGACGGTCTTCGGAAGAGTTCGAGCCGTTAGCAGACTGCAGGGACAGGTCACGCATACGCTGCAGAATGTTGGTGGATTCCTGCATCGCACCTTCAGCGGTCTGAGCGATGGAGATACCGTCGTTGGCGTTACGCATTGCCACATCCAGACCGTTGATTTGGCTGGTCATACGGTTGGAGATCTGCAGACCTGCGGCGTCATCTTTCGCAGAGTTGATGCGCATACCAGAAGCCAGACGCTCCATGGAGGTTTTGGTGGCCATGCTGGCCTTGTTCAGGTTGCCTTGGGCCTGCATCGAAGTGACGTTGGTGTTTACACTTAAAGCCATGATGTCTTCCTCATTAACTCGGGCGTTATTGCCATATTGTCGCGCCGAGTTGTATGGCGCGTCTTGGTTTCAATTAGGGTATCGGCTGAGTTTTCAGTGGCTTTAGATCTTTTTGCGATTTTTTTCCACCGGGGGAGAGGAAGGGATTTTTCCTTTACTTTACATAGTGTTAAAAACAAATTCCGGGCACAAAAAACGACCATCGATGAAAAGTGTGATCCAGCTCTCTTCACCAATGGCCGTTGTGGTCGCCGAACGGCGAATCAAACGAAGTCAAACAGGGAGGTACCGCTCATTTTGCCGAACGTTTCCGTGAGCGCGTTCATCGCCAGAGACTGGCGCTCAAACTCCGAGATGGCGGCGGCATAATCCAGATCTTCCAGCGTCGACTTGACGCTTTCCGACACCAGTTTCATGTCACTGTGCTGATTTTCGTAAGTCTCCAGCGCCTTCATGCGGTTACCGACTTCGGCACGGACACCGGTGGCATGGTTAAACACCTCGCCCAGGTCTCCCAGTAACTGCGCATACTCTGCCTGGGCATTGGGGCCCGTCAGCCCTTCGTGCGACTCCAGCATGCTGATAGCCCGGTTCATAACCGTAAACACGTCCCGGCTCTCCTGCTGAGCCATGGTCAGGGAGTCGCCGATCTGCGGATCGCCACTCAGTGTCACCTCCACCCCCTGAAACGCAATGGGCTGAGTGGGATCAAACGCCGTCGGCCCAGACACCAGGGTGCCGCCATCGTCATAGACTTCGTAAGCCACGTTACCGGCACCGTCGTTGACGAAATCAAACTGGTAACTGGGTGCCTGGGTCAGCGCCGGATTGACCACTTCCGCCGACTCGACAAAGAACTTCTCCGACATGGTGGCATTGGCGTAATCCGCCTGATAGGCGCCACTGGCCACCGGCACATTCATAAACACTTCGTTGCCCGGATCATTCACCGGCACCGACACCCCATCGCCGACCATGGCGGTACGCTGACCGGAGTTACCGACGTAGGTCACCACTCCGGCCTGATCCACAAACGGCTTGGTGTCGCTGTCGGTGCCGGCAAACAGGTAATTACCGGACTCATCCTGACTGTTGGCCAGAGACAACAGCGAGTCGAGGTTGGCTTTCAGGTCACTGGCGTGCACGCGACGGTTCTCCAGAGACAAGGAACCGTCGTTGCCTGCCAGCATGATGTCACGGGCGTTCATCAGCAGGTTTTCGTAGGAGGCCAGGTGAGGCTCCTCCTGGCGCAAACGGTTGTTGGCCAGGTTGATGTTGGCTTCATACTGACTCAACATCGCCGACTGCTGTTTGAGGTTCTCGATGGCAATGTTGGCCACCGGATCATCCGCTGCGGTATTGATCTGCTTGCCACTGGACAACTGTTGCAGAGTCCGGTTGTTCTGAGACTGCAGGTTGGTCAGGTTGTTGGTGTTCAGGTTATAGAACTGAAACGTTGAAACGCGCATCCGCTCCCCCTATCGCAACGAAGTAAATAGTGTATCGAAAGTCTCTTTTGCTACCGTCATGATTCGCGCAGAGGCTTGGAATGCCTGTTGAAACCGCAGCAAGTTGGCCGCCTCTTCATCCAGGTTAACGCCGGACTCCGACTCAACCCGGTTCTGGGCCTGAGAATACACCGCCTGGGCTGAATTCATGCCCACCTCGGCGGCGGCGGCCTGACTGCCGACCTCGGTGATCACCCCCTGGAAGGTATCAATCAGGGTCGACTTGCCGCCATCCAACAACTTGATGTTGGGAATCTTGCCCATTTCAACGGCATTGGCGTTGTCGCCAACGGCAAAATCCAGGTTCATGGTAAAACCGCTGCTGGCGGTAGTGTTGTTGTCGATTTGGACCTCAAAGCCCATGGCACTGACGGTATTGCCGGTGTAAACGCCGTTATCGAGCACGGTGCCATCGGGGTCGGTCACCTGATAGGTGTTCTGCCCGGGGGGCACCGACAGGGGGTCATTTGGGGTCACCGACAGGCTCACCTCGCCGGACGGGAAGTTGGCGTGGGTTCGATCCACGGACACCAGCGAGGCTTCGCCGTCGCCGGCACTGGTCTCCAGAGAGTATCCGGCGGCGGCCAGCAACTTGGGGTCCTCGATCTTCAGGTTCAGTCCCTTGGCCGCGTTGGCGGTGGGCATCAAGGCCCATTTATCGCCGGCCACCGGCGCTCCGCCACTGGTGTCCATCACCACGCTGAAGCCTTCCGCCGAGCTGTAGCGCGTCGGATTGGAGGGATCCTGAACCAGGGTGGAGCTGACGCCAAACTCGTCGGTTAATTGATAGTTAGCCCCGTCAAAACTCATGGTGTATTTGCCACCGGTGAGCTTGTCGACGTCGTCGATAAACACGCTGGTTTGAGTACCACCGGCATTGTTACCGGAACTGGCACTGCGACCAATGGACATCTCCGGCGCATTGATGTCGGCAAACACCTGCTGGCCGACATTGCCATAGAGGTCAAAGCCATTGGCCTGGGTGCGGTTCATGGCATCGGCGATGCCGATGGCCATCTTGCCCAGATCCCGTTCCGCCGGCAGCAGCACGTTATCGCGGTAATCGGTCAACGCTTGCAACTGGCCGCCAACATCCCGGCCATCCAGGGTGATCTTCTGGTTGCCGGTATCGATGGTGTAGCGTAATTCATGCCGCACCGGATCGCCGTCGGTGATGCCCAGTTCGAGCTGATTGGGCCCGGACACCAACATGGCCGTCCCGCCCATCATGATGCTCTTTACCCCCAGTTCCTGTTCAATCACGTTCACCTGGGTGTAATCGCTGAGTTCGGTGATCAACTGGTTCTGATAATCAAGCAGTTGAAGGTCTTCACCGCCCACTTTTTGCAGCTGACTGTTGATGTCTGCCAGCTCTTTGGTGATGGCATTGACCCGATCCACCGTCGTGATCACCTGCTCGTTGGTCTGACGCAACTGGCTGGTGAGGCTCTCTGCGACGGTATCAAAGGAGCCGGACAACTGCCCCAGGGCCACCAGGACGTTATCTCGGGCGCTGAGATCATTGGGAATATCGGCCATGTTGTTGATGGCGTTGAAGGCGTTATTCAGCGAGTCGGGAATGGCGTCACCGGACACCGAGAACACCTGGTTGAGCTCATCCGCCTTAATGTAGCTGGTCTTGGCGTAGGAGAGTTGGCTTTCGCTTAGATGCAACTCCCTGGCGGCATAGCTGTTATAGACTCGGCTAACGTCAGCCACGTAGGTACCGGTTCCGGCGAAGTCTCCGGCAATAAACAATGACTGAGAGGTTCGCTGTTCCGCCACCTGGCGAGAGTATCCAGCCGTTCCGGCATTGGCGATGTTGTTTGAGGTGACCTGAAGCTGCTTCCTGGTCGCCATTACACCAGAACGGCCAATGTTCATTAAATCAGACACTAATTACTCCCCTTTGGCACCAAGCTGGTGTCGGTCATCAGACGTTTCATCACCTGTAGCACTTTGTCCGCATAGGCGGGGTCGGTGGCATAGCCAGCCTGCTGCAGCCCCCGAATAAAGCCTTCATCGTTGCCGGCATCGAGGGCATCGCGATACCTGGGCTTATTCACAAACTCGACAAAATCGGAAAAACTGTCGGCAATGTCGCCGTACACTCGGAATTCAGAGCGCCGTTTCACCGGCATCCCCTGCTCCACTTCCAGCGCATTGATGGCCACTTTGTCGCCCTGCCAACTGCTGCCCGCCTTGATGTTAAACAGGTTATTGCTGCTGCCTTGAGCGGCAGGCAACACCTTGCGCCCCCAACCGGTCTCCAGCGCCGACTGGGCCACCAGCAGTTCCGGGCTGACCCCAAGCTTATCGGCCGCAACCTGGGCATGAGGCATCAGGCTGTCAACAAAGCTGCGAGGCTGGCTGAAATCCGGTTCCGGATTGGCCGCCGCCGCCAATGGCGGCCGTGGCAATGACGGCTCGACCTTTGGGGCCGACTCGGCAACGGCAGAGACGGAGGACGTGACAGGCGCGGCCGCCATGGCCATGCCAGCCTGGCCTCGCAGTGCCGACGCAGGCGTCAGTGCATCGTCACCGCCCAACTGGGCTACAATCAGATCCGCCAGCCCCAACGCGCCCTGGCTGGACAGTTCGGACACCAGTTGCTGATCCTGCATATCCTGATAGAACTTGCTGGTCTGACTGTTAAAGGGACTGTCGGACTCCAGCACGGCACTGGCACTGCGCATCTCTTTGAGCATCATCCCCAGGAAGATGCCCTCAAACTGCAGCGCCACCTCTTTGAGGCTGGCATTGGGATCCGATTGAGCCTTTTGGCGCAGATCGTCCATGGCTGCCAGGTCCATGTAGTGGTTGGGGTTTTGCTTTAAAGGATCCACCGCCATCCCCTAGATGATCACCAGCTCGCCGCGAAGCGCGCCGGCCTGAGATAACGCTTCCAGGATCGCCATCAGGTCTGAAGGCGCGGCGCCCACCTGGTTGACGGCCCGTACCAGTTCATCCAGGGTCACGCCGGGATCGAATTTAAACATGCGCCGATTGGACTGCTGCACATCGATGCTGCTGTTCGGTGTCACTGCGGTCTGACCCTGGGCAAAGGGGTTCGGCTGACTGGTTTGCAAATTCTCGGAGATGGTCACCGTCAGGCCGCCATGGGTGATGGCTGCCGGCAACAGGCGCACATTTTTACCGACGACGATGGTGCCGGTGCGAGAGTTGACGATCACCTTGGCCGATTCATCGGCGGGCTCCACATTGAGGTTTTCCAGCGTTGCCAGGTAGGCGACGCGCTGGGACCGATCCCGGGGCGCCGAGACCTGAATGGAGGTGGCGTCCTGTGCTCGGGCAACGCCGGGCCCCAGCAAGCCGTTGATGGTGTCTGCCACTCGCTTGGCGGTAGAGAAATCCGGCCGCTGCAGGTTAAAGGTCAGGAAGTCACCATTGGCGAAGGGGCTGGGGACACTGCGCTCGACGATGGCGCCGTTGGGAATGCGGCCCACGGTGGGGGTATTCTGAATCACGCTGGAGCCGTCGGCACCGGTGGCGCTGAAACCGGACACCACCAGGCTGCCCTGTGCCAGTGCATACACCTTGCCGTCCGCCCCTTTTAGAAAGGTTTGCAGCAGGGTGCCACCGCGCAGGCTCTTGGCACTGCCGACGGAGGAAACGGTAATGTCAATCTGCTGGCCGGGCTTGGTGAACGGCGGCAGCTCGGCGTGTACCGCCACCGCGGCCACGTTTTTCAGCTTGGGACGGGCACCGGGCGGCAAGTTGATGCCGAAGTTGGACAGCATGGTGGTAAAGCTCTGCTCGGTGAATCGGCCTTTCTCACCGGTGCCGGGCAGACCCACCACCAGTCCATAACCCACCAGTTGGTTACTGCGAACCCCTTGCACATCGGAGATGTCCTTCAGGCGCAGCGCCTGCGCGGCGGGGGAAGCCAGAACCAGGGCCAGCACGGCAACAAACAGTCTCATATCACGCTCCCTAGAAAGGCCACAAAGGCCCATTGAAGAACGCGGCCAACCAGCCGGTCTTCTGCGATTCGGCAAAGGTGCCGGTGCCGCTGTACTGAATGCGGGCGTTGGCCACTCGAGTGGACTCGACGGTGTTGTCTGGCTTGATGTCGCGGGGGCGAATCAACCCGGTCAAGCGAATGTACTCTTCGCCGTCGTTGATGGTGATCCATTTCTCACCGCGAATTACCAGGTTGCCGTTGGACAGCACCTGCAACACGTTGACCGAGATGGAGCCATCGAGGCTGTTGCTCTGATCCGCATCCGCCTCCTTGGACAAGTCCAGTTTCTCTTTGTAGTTCAGGTCAATGGTCTGGCCATTAATGGTGATTGGCGCACCGCCAGCACTGATGGGATCCAGGCTCATGGAGTTGTCTTTGGACATCTCGTTGGTGGCACTTTTCTTGGCCTTGGTGGATTCCACCAGATTCACGGTGATCACATCACCGACCCGGTGTGCCTTAATGTCGGAGTACAGCTCGTTGGAGAAGGTATCCTGGTAGATGGAGCCCGTGGTCACCACCTGAGTTGGCGGCAGGTCCGGATACACCGGCGCATAGTAGGGATCATCGGGCAGCGGGCCGCCCGGGGTAGTGCATCCGGCCAGCGCCAGCAGGCTGGCGGCCACAATCAGGACTCTCATCACGGCTCCTTACAGCTGCTGGTTGAGGTTGGCCAGCATCTGGTCAACGGTGGAGATCACTTTGGAGTTCATCTCATACACCCGCTGGGCTTCAATCATGTTCACCAGTTCTTCGGTCACATTGACGTTGGAAGTCTCCAGCGCCCCCTGGCGAATGGAACCCAGGCCGTCGAGGCTGGGCACCCCGGCAATGGGGGCACCGCTGGCACCGGTTTCCAGAAACAGGTTCTGACCGATGGGCTCGAGGCCGCTGGCATTAACGAAGTTACTGATCTCAATCTGACCCACCACCACGTTCTCTGCCACGCCCGGGGTGCGAACCGACACCTCCCCCTCGGCCGAGACACTGATGGACTGAGTGTCTTCGGGAATCACAATGCCTGGATCCAGTACGTAGCCAGAACCCGGGGTCACCATCTGCCCCTCTTCGTCCAGAGTGAACTGACCGTTACGCGAGTAAGCGATGGTGCCGTCCGGCATCTGAATCTGGAAAAACCCCGGACCATCGATCATCAGATCCAGGCTGTTGTCCGTGGTCAGCATGTTGCCCTGAGAGAAGATTCGCTGGGTGGCCGCCACCTTGGTACCCGCCCCCAGGGTCAGACCGTTGGGCAGCTCGGTGTTCTGGGCACTGATGCCGCCGGCCTGGTTGATGGTCTGGTACAGGAGATCTTCAAACACCGCCCGGCTTTTCTTGTAGCCGACGGTGCTGGCGTTGGCCAGATTGTTGGAGATGTTGGCGATTTCTGTTTGCTGGGCATCGAGGCCCGTCTTGCTAATCCAAAGTGCCGGTTGCATGTTGCTGTCCCTTTAATCTGGTTACACCCGCAAGAGTTTTGCGGCTGACCTGTCATTCTCTTCTGCTGTTTTCATCATCTTCAGTTGCATATCAAACTGGCGCTGCATCTCAATCATGCCCACCAGTTCGTGCACTGGACTTACGTTGCTGCCCTCTACGGCACCACTGAGCAGTTCCACCTCGACATCGGTCTGATAGGCAGCCCCTTCCAGGTTACGGAACAGGCCGTCTTCGCCCTTGGTAAGTGAAGTCAGAGGCGGATTCACCAACTGCAGCTGGGCCACCTCTTCCATGGCATTGGCCGGCGCCCCCTGGGGACGGACGGTAATGATGCCGTTGGAGGCAATCTCAACCTTCTCGATGGGCAGCGGCAACAGGATGGGGCCATTTTCCCCCATGATGGGTTGCCCCTGAGAGTTCATCAGCAAGCCACTCTCATCAATCTGCAACGAGCCGTTGCGATTGAGCGCCTCTTTGCCTTCGGCATCTTCCACCACGAACCAGCCTTCATTCTTGATGGCAACGTCAAGATCGCGATTGGTGGTTTGAATGGAGCCGGCATCGAAATTGGTGGCCGGGCGCTCGGTCATGGCAAACACTCGAGTCGGTAAGCCTTCACCGTATGCCTGCATGCTGCGGGCCTGATGCAAGTCTGCCTTGAACGCATCGGTGCGGGCATTGGCCAGGTTGTTGGCGTGCACCCCGAGGGCATTCATGTTCTGGCTGGCACCGGTTGCGGCGATGTAGAGCATGTTATCCAAAAGTGACTCCAATGAGGACGCTTGCTGTGGTTAGCCTGGATAAATGCAATTGCTATGCCAAAACGAAAGGGGCGGTTTTATGGCGGTTCAGGGGCGGTTCAGAAAAATCGACGGCCGGGAGGGGAAAAGGGTTGCCGCCCCGATGGCCGGGGCGGCAATCTGAGATTAGCGGATTTGCAGGATGTTCTGTTGCAGCTGGTTGGCAATGTCCAGCGCTCGGGAGTTGGCCTGGAAGTTACGCTGAGCACTGATCAGATCCACCAGCTCGGTGGTCAGATCGGTGTTGGACTGCTCCAGCGCCGCGGAGTTAACGCTGCCGAAGGTGCCGGTGTTGGGCTCACCAATCAGCGCCTCACCGGAAGCCTGACTCTGTTTCCAGGAGGTGTTGCCCTGCTGAGACAACCCCTGCTCATTGGCAAATCGGGCCAGGGCCACCTTACCCAGCGCCACCTCGGTGCCGTTGGAATAGGTGGCAGCAATAAGACCGTCAGAGGCAACTTCGACGTTGGTCAGGCGGCCCACGGTGGCGCCATCCTGCTTCAGCTGAGTCACTTCAAAGGATGAGGCGTACTGAGTCGGGTTATCAAAGCGCAGTTCTACCCGCTGAGTGCCATCGGCACCGGGGCCGATAACGCCGGCACCGGTATTGCCCAGGGCCACACTCTGAATCATGGTGGGGTTCGAGCCGATGTAGTTACCGGTATCGTCAAAGCTCAGCACGGCACCGGTGTGGCCGGAGCCGTTAACCGCCGCCACATTCTGCCTATCGGTACCACCGGGAGGCAGGGTGATCACGCCGTCGCCGTCGACGTCCTGATCCCAGGTGCCGTTGGTGGTGGCACCACCGGCGTCACCAATATTGACCGGCTTGTCGTCCATGGTCATGAAGGTGATCCACTGGTTGTTGTTGTTCAGCGCCCCGCCCGGTGGTTTAACGAAGTACTGGGTCATGATGTGCGGCTCACCCAGGGAGTCGTACACCGTCACCGAGGTGGCGTTGTTGTAGGTGGTGGGATCCGCGGCATCGAAGTTAGCCGGATCATGGGTCACATCCCCCGCTGGCAGGTTCATGGACATGTTGACCATGGAGGTTTGCGTCGGCTGACCGGCGGTCTGCGGGATCTGCACCGGGGTGGTGGTGGAGATGCTCACCGACTGCACCGAACCGTCATCGTTTACCGGCAACGCCATCAGGTAGTTGCCCTGAGAGTCCACCATGAAGTTCTGGTCATTGAGCTTAAAAGCACCGGCGCGGGTGAAGCTGTAATCCTGAGAACCAAACTCCGAGGTGGTGACAAACATGCCGTTGCCGTTGATGGCCAGATCCAGGGCGTTGTTGGTGAACTGCAACGAGCCCTGGTGGAACTGCTGTGCCACTTCGGAGGTGGCCACACCACTGCCCACATTGGTCTTGCTGTTGGTGAACAGCGAGTTCGAGTAGACGTCGGCAAACTCCGCCCGGGATTCCTTGAAGCCAATGGTGTTGACGTTGGCAATGTTGTTAGAAGTGGTATCCAGATCCTTCTGGGCGGCGTTCAGGCCGCTGAGTGAGATATTAAAAGACATGCTTTTTCCTCTTGATTACCCTTCTGCGACTGCCAATACATCAGCAAGCTTGATGCCGCCAACACCGCGCAGATTAAGGACTGTATCGAAATTTGCTCCGCCCAGCGTGACACTGCTGACGTGGGCGTAGGTAAATACGGGCAGGGTCTCGGTCTTGCCACCGACCAGGGCCTCTGCGGTAAAGCTGTAGTTGCCCGCTGGCAACTTTTTGCCATCGGCATTGTTGCCGTCCCAGTTGAAGTCGACGTTGCCGCCGCTGCCGGCGGGCACCTCCAGGGTGCGAACAATCTGCCCGGCCGAATCCTTAACCTTGACGGTCATGGTGCCGGCGCCGGCAGGGGCGGCAATGACACCGGCAACCGGGTTAACGCCGTCGCTGCTGCCAGTATCCGAGGGGATCAACACCTTCTGCCCCACCAGGCTGCTGGCTTCCAGCGCCTGGGAAGAGGTCATGGAGGCGTTCATGTTCTTGATCTCTTCGTTGAGGGTGCCAATGCCATCGACGGTGGCAAACGACGACATCTGAGAGATCATCTGATCGTTGTCCACCGGCTTAAAGGGGTCCTGCATCGACAACTGCTGTGACAGCAGGGAGAAAAAATCTTCCTGGGTCAGCGCCTGGTTGTTATTGCTCTCCGGCAGAGAGGATTTGTCCTCCCACTTCAGGGAGTTGAGGTAGTTATTGTCGATCGTGCTCATCGTTTACCTCCTACCGTCCCAGTTTCAGGGTTTGTTTGGCCAGGGTCTTGGCGGCGTCGGCCACTTCGACATTGGCCTGGTAACTGCGGGACGCCGAAATCATGTTGGCCATCTCCTCCACCACATTGACGTTGGGCTTGTAGATGTAGCCGTCTTCGTCTGCCAGAGGGTGGTTGGGAGAGAACTCACGCACCAGAGGCTTATCGCTTTCGACGATGCCCTCAATCTTGACGCCGGCAGCCGCCTGCTGCTGGGCACTGAATTCATCCAGTTGGGCGGCAAACACCGGTTGCCGGGCCCGGTAAGTGTCACCGGCACTGCTGCTGACACTGTTGGCGTTGGCGATGTTACTGGCGGTGGTGTTCAGTCGCACATTCTGTGCCGACATTCCCGAACCTGCTACATCAAATATGTTGAATAAGCTCATGGTTATTCGCCCCTGATGGCCTTACGCATTCCCTGGAACTTGCCGCCGAGAAACTCCAGCGTCATCTGTTGCTCCAGATTGTTCTGCATGAAATTGTTGCGTTCCACATTGAGATCCACGGTATTGCCGTCACCGGTATCGGGCTGCAACGGCACCCGATAAGCCAGACCGGCGGTCGGCTCCAGGCCAAGATCAAAATGCTTATCGTGAGTCTTGCTCATGGACAAGCCACCGCTCTGGCCACTTTTGGCCTGATTCAGTGCCTGCTCGAAGTCGACATCCTGAGCCTTGTAGTTAGGGGTATCGGCGTTGGCGATATTGTTTGCCAGCACTTCGGCCCGCTTGGAACGAACGCCAAGTGTGTGCTGGTGAATGCCCAGGGCTTTGTCAAACGATATGGCCATTGTTGCCTCCTAAAAACAGTCTTGCCCTAGAAAAGCAAAAGGCGTGCCAATGGCACGCCTTTTAAGGAGGTGAAAGTAGGTTATCGCTTTCTATGTATGATTCCCGCTGGGAATCTGAGCATTTCAAACTGATCGGTTAAGCCGGCCAGAGACTCGGACGCCCCCAGAACCAGATAGCCCCCCGGGTTCAAAGCGGCAGCAAATTGCCGCAGGATCTTGCCCTTGTCCTCCGCCGAGAAATAGATCAGCACATTGCGGCAGAAGATGATGTCGAACTTACCCAGCAGCGCGTAGCTGTCGAGCAGGTTGAGCTGGCGGAAGTTCACCATTCGGCGAACCTCATCCTTCACTTTCATGCCTTTGGCCGACGGCTGAAAGAACTGTTTGCGCCGCTCCGGGGACAAGCCTCGGGTCAGTGCCAGTTCATCGTACTCGGCGGCCTTGGCCTGATCGAGAATCTGAGTGGACAGATCGGTGGCGACGATGTCGATGCCGGACATCAGCATGCCGGGACGCTTCTGGCGGGTCTCCTGGGCGATCATCGCCATGGAGTACGGCTCCTGCCCCGAGGAGCACGCCGACGACCAGATGCGAATCGGCCGGCCCAGCTTGGCCAGTTCCGGCAGCAACTGCTCAGACAGCAACTGATAGGGGTAGTTATCACGAAACCAGAAGGTCTCGTTGGTGGTCATCGCTTCGATCACGGCCATGCGCAGCTTGCTTTGTTCCGGGCGCATGGATTGCTTGACCAGTTCAGACAGGTTGGCCACCTGAAAGGACTTCATCAGCGGACTTAGGCGGCTACGTACCAGATACTGCTTGTTATCACCCAATACAATGCCGCACTGCTTCTGCAGGAAGGCGGCAAAGGTCTGGTATTCAGTAGGAGCTAAGGTTTTCGTCGGCACCGATTCAGGCCTCTTTCAAATAACGGTCAATGGCGCCAGCCAGCTCGTCGGGGTTAAATTTGGCAATAAAGTCATCTGCGCCGACTTTTTTCACCATGGCTTGGT
Source organism: Ferrimonas kyonanensis DSM 18153 (assembly GCF_000425405.1). GTDB lineage: Bacteria > Pseudomonadota > Gammaproteobacteria > Enterobacterales > Shewanellaceae > Ferrimonas > Ferrimonas kyonanensis. Next base: position 47,546 of record NZ_AUDJ01000032.1, read on the forward strand.
TGAACACCCCACTGAGGGAGGTGTGCAGAATCACTTTCAGGGAGGTCAACTTGGGGTTATCCCGAATCGACGCGGTCAGAGTATAACCATCCATCTCCGGCATTTCGATGTCGGAGATGATACCACCAAAGACCTCGTCGATGTCCTCTTTGTCCTTCACCAGCTCTTCCAGCCGGCGCAGCGCTTCGAGGCCATCTTTCGCCAGCTCGATCTCCAGTCCCAGAGGCTCCAGGGCGCGCACAATCTGCTTACGGGCCACGGCGGAATCGTCCACCACCATGATACGGCGTTTGCGCTCGGTGATGGGACTCAGGTTGGCGGCCACATCGTCACTGATGTCGGTCTTGGCCGGCGTGATCTCATCGAGAATCTTCTCAACATCCAGAATCTCAACCAGTTCGTTGTTGAGTTCGGTGACCGCGGTCAGGTAGTTGCTCTTGCCGCTTCCCTGTGGCGGTGGCAGGACGCTGTCCCAGTTGAGGTTGACAATCCGCTCCACCCCGGCGACCAGGAACCCTTGAACCGAGCGGTTATACTCGCTGATGATAATGAAGCTGTTTTCGGTGTCCTGCACCGGACGACCACCGATGGCGGCAGACAGATCGATGACCGAAATGGTCTGACCTCGAATGTGAGCCACACCACGAATCAGGCTGTTGAGCCGTGGCAGCAGGGTCAGTTTAGGGCATTGCAATACTTCCCGGACCTTGAACACGTTGATCCCAAAGGTCTGCCGGCCATTTAGACGGAATAACAGGAGTTCAAGGCGGTTTTGACCAACCAGCTGGGTTCGCTGATTTACCGAATCTAAAATGCTAGCCATCGAAAGATGTCCTTATTAAAACTAAAACAAAGGCACAGTTATTGCTGTAAACCCAACTGACAAATTGTTGGCGCGAAAACTTTTGCTATGATGCGACTGCGTTGTATCAATTTCCCCAACCGTGTTCAAGTGTAGGTTATCTCTAATCCGGTCAAATTACATGAAGCTGTGTTTGTTTTTGCTCTCTTTGCTGTCCACATTTTCCGCAATGTGTGAGACCTCTCTCGCTCTGATTCAGGAGACGGCTGAGGGCTATGTACAGAACACCCTAGGCTCTGATCCACAAGCCAGAATTACCGTCGAAGCCAACGAATTGGATTCACGTCGCCACTTCGACAACTGTGAACAGCCATTGCTGGCCCAAGCCCCGAACAGCAAGGCCGGAGCCCGGTATGTGACGGTGAAAGTCAGCTGTCCCGGCCCCGCTCCCTGGCTGGTGTATGTTCCGGTTCAGGTGACCATTGAATACCCGGTGGTGATCGCCACCACCACTCTGGGGGCCAATACTGTGATCGACGACACCATGCTGGAGGTTCGCTATGTGAATTCCAACAGCATTCGAGGCAATCATTTTAGCCACCCTGATGAGTTGAATGGTGCACGGCTTAAACGTCGAACCGCCGCTGGTCAGGCCATTTCACAACAAAACATCTGCCTGGTGTGCAAAGGCGATCCGGTGGTGATTGTGGTGAACAACGACAACCTGTCCATTCGCACCAGTGGCGTTGCACTCAGTGGTGGCAGCCTGGGAGAATCGGTACGAGTGCAGAACAGCAACTCCCGACGAATGGTAGAAGCTTACGTCTCTGCCATTGGCCAAGTGGAAGTCAAAATGTAAAATAACACTAAAGCTTTCTGTGCAATGGCCGATAGGTCTTGTAGAACACCCGTTTTTACCCCTAACCGACGGAGCCAACACGATGGCTATCGACATTAACAAACTCAGCAGCGGCACCGCCAGCCTGCAGCCAGCAAAGCGCCAGGTGAGTGCGGATGCTCAGCCTAAGAGCACCGGTGCCAAGCCCTCTGCCAAAGGGGATGAGGTTATGCTGACCCAGGAAGCCCAGCAACTGCAGCGCGCTGAAAAAGTGATGCAGGAGACCCCGGAGGTCAACAGCGCCAAGGTTGAAGCGCTGAAACAGCAGATCGCCGAGGGCCGCTACCATGTGAACCCGGACAAACTGGCCAGCAATCTGTCCAAGTTTGAAAGTGAACTGACCGGCCGTGGTTAATCCAGAACTTCTGCAGTTGATCGATGCCCAGCAAGGGCGTCTGCAGCAACTGCAACAGCTGCTGCAACAAGAACACCAGGCTTTGGTGGAGCGAGACGCGGATGCCATCGAATCGCTACTGCGGGAGAAGCTGGCACAGCTGGACGCCATTAATGCGGCAGACACGGCTCTGGCCGGCCACCCGGATGTGGCGCAACTGGCCAATGATGCCGAGGCCCGTCAGGGCATTGAACAATGCCGGTCGGTGCTGACGCAATGCCAGATGTTCAATCAACAAAACAGCCAGCTGGCGGACCAGACCCTGGCCAGCCTCAGTCGGCTGCAGCAGATCCTCAATAGCACCAAAAGTGCCAACTCTCTGACCTATAACCAGTCAGGCACCACCAGCAGCGGCAACCGCCTGGGCAAGGCCATCAAGGCCTGAACACCCGGCGCTGTTTCGCCGCCCCCCTAGACATCACCGTTACCGACTCTGTCCCCTGGCCCGAACCAGATCCTGAGGCTGCCATGCGGTGTAACTGGCTCCGGGCTGCAACCGGCCAATGGCCTGCTCCCGCTGAACCTGCTCCACCAGCAAACGGTCTTCCTTGCCATTTTGCTGGGGCCACCAGCTTTGCTGATCCTGTTGTCGGCTCTGCAGGGTCAGTCGATCCCCGACCCGTACTCCATGACGGCTGCCCAGGTTAAAGGTGACCCGCTCGCCGTTAACCGCCAGCACCCGGCCGTTTAACGGGCGGCAGCGCAGGGTGGCATCCAGATCCTGGGCCATCTGAGTCACGGTCTGACGAATCTGCTGACCGTATTCACTGTTCCAGAACTGACTGCTGGCGATGTTGACGGCATCGGTGCGCTCGTAGGGCCAGTCGCCCTGGGCCCGGTAGCGGTTTTGCCACACCAACTGGCCACTGAGACCGTCGTACACCGACAGATCGGCACCAAAATAGCGGTTGCGATCGTAGGAAAACCAGCCCAGAAGCGGCTTGTGGGGGTCCACCGTCACATCATCGATTCGCACTACCGCGATGTACTGGCTGTTGTCCTTGATGGTCAACTCCTGCGCCCAGGCCCCCTGATACTGTTGATTGAGCTGATTCGAATCAAAACTGATGTCCGGGCGCGAATGGGCAAACAGGGAACGTGCTTCCCCATTAAGGGTGTTGGCCAGTAAGCGACTGACCGCGGCATCAAACTCATACAGGCTGCCCGGAACCAATTGCTCCCGGTGCACCACCTGCGCCCGGGGCACGGTGATTGCCTGACGGAATCCGGCGCCGTCGCACTGACTGCCGATACTGCGAACGTCGGCCTGCAGCGTCACTTCCAGAACGTCGTCACGAACGTGTTCGGCAATCACCTGATACTGACCGACCTGGCTCAGCGGTTCGCTGCCCTGACTCAGCACCCCGTTATTGAGAGTTTCCACCACCATGGTGTCGCCACTGGCCTGGCTCAGGGCGTTGTTGATCGCCTGCTGACGGGCCTGTTCCATCCCCTGCCCCGCCACGGGAGCGGTTCCGGTTAATGTCGTCCATTGTCCCCAGGCTGGCATGCCCAGACAGCCGGCCAGGAGCAGAGCGGTGGTTCGCCGATTGATCATCTGTCGTGTTCCTCGATGCAGTTGGCGTAAATAATGCAATGCTCGTGCCGACAATGGCAATTAAAGCCCTGGAGTTTTGGGCCGATAAGCCATTAACAAACGATGCGCCTGACAGGCGCCCTAAATACGGAGACAGTGATGAAAGCGGCTATTGGTGTTCTGTTCCTGCTACTGACGGCCTGTGCTGCCCCACCGGAGCCCCCATTGCCGGACTACTCCGACAGCGGCAAAGGTTTGCCGCACAGCAGTGCCCTTATTCACCTGTCCGCACGCATTGCCGAAGATCTGGAGCGCAACCACGATCTGTTGAATAAACGACAGCTGATCGCCGTCACCACCCCGGTGTGGCTGAATAATATCAACGCCAGCGGCCGCTTGCCCCGGCAACTCGGTGAAGGGCTGTTGTCGGCCCTGCACCAGCGAGGCTTCAACCTGGTGGAGCTCAACAGCAGCAAACAGATTCGGGTCTCTGAGCAGGGCAACCTGATTCTCAGTCGCGATTATCAGCGCCTGGAGGCCAATCTGCCGGTCAATCAGGTGCTGGTTGCCACCCTGAGCCAGGACAGCGATGGGGTCATCATCAACACCCGGCTGGTGGACATTGCCAATAACCGGGTGGTATCGACCTCTCAGGCGTTTCTGTCCTGGCAGGAGTCCGCCGGCTATCTGGAGCCCAGCTACAGCGTAACGGAACAGCAGGGTCTGTTGATTCGCGATGAACAACCGGGTCGCACCCCGGTAAGAGAGGTTACCCCATGAGAAGCTGGATCCTTGTCGTCGCTCTGGTCATGGCCGGTTGCCAGAACAACGCCTACGTCGAGTACGAGACGGTGGCCCCAACCTCATTCCCAATCCTGACCGCCAAGGGCATTGCTCCGATCTCGTCGCAACAAGGAGACACGCCCGCTCTGCGCCAACAGCAGGCGATGCGAGCCGCCAAGTTGGATGCCTACCGGGAATTGGCGGAACAGATCTACGGAGTCAGGGTGTCGGGTACCAGCGCCATCGATCAGCAACTGCTGCAGGGGGACCGATTTGAGACTCAAATCGACGGCCTGGTGCGCGGCGCTGAAGTGGTTCGAATCTATCCGGTGGGGGACAATTACGTGGCGGAATTGAAGCTGGATTATGAGAAAGTCTGGCAACTGTTTCAGCAGGCGCCAAAACAGCGAATAAAAAGTGTGGTGTACTACTGACACCAAAATCGAACACTGTTCCCACAAAAACCCCACAAAAAAGGAGGCCACCGCCTCCTTTTTGTGATCTGGGTTCGAGTGCGCTCAGTTGTTAATCAAACCTCTGCCACTCTCCCCGCTCGATTTTTGTAAACACTCTGCGCAGTAACTTGGCCATATTCAGGTATCGGGCCGACGCGCCGAAAGGGGCGATTTGTTCACCGGCCGCCACCATTTTCGAGCGCAAATCGTCACACCATACCAGCAAAGGCTTAGGCAAGGGTTGTTGAGACCGCCAGCCTAACCAGAACAGTCCCTGCAGGGGTAAGCTCAATAAAAACAAGCCACTGGCTATTGCCTGGGGCAAGCTGGTGGCCCCCATGGATTGGTACTGAAGCCAGAAGCAAAACACCGCAATTGGAGGCATGACTCGAATCGCCAACTCGGTGGCACGGATGACCCGATGCTCCGGAAACAACGGCGCCAGCTGGGCGGCTTTCGGCCACTCCTTCATGTAGTCATTGCCACATCGCAATGTTTCAAAAAAGGTCATGCTTCACTCTCCTATGGACAACGCGAGACTGATCACAGATTTGTTAAGTGTAACACGTCCTGATTCTGCTTCTTGAGAAAAGTTCGGGTAAAATGGTCATACCTTTTTTACGAGGGTGGCTGCAATTCAGCCGAATAACCGCCGATTCCCGTGGCCGAGTTCACGTTCTTCAGCGGTCTATACTGTATTGGCTTACCCTCTTCAGTCGCTATCGACTTATACGCCCAGAGTGCGTAGTCGGTTGTTCGCATGTATATCACTTAGGTGTTTGAATAATGAGCAAACTTGTTCTGGTTCTTAACTGCGGTAGCTCCTCTCTGAAGTTCGCTGTAATCGATGCTACTTCAGGTGACGAGTATCTGTCCGGATTGGCCGAATGTTTCAATCTGGAAGACGCGCGTATCAAATGGAAGCTGGATGGCAACAAGGGCGAAGCCGCTCTGGGTGCCGGCGCAGCCCACACCGAGGCTCTGGACTACATCGTAAACACCATTCTGGCCAGCAAGCCAGAACTGGCTGAGCAACTGGTTGCCATCGGCCACCGTATCGTTCACGGCGGTGAGAAGTACACCAAGTCCATGCTGGCCACTGACGAAGTGATTGCCGGTATCGAAGAGTGTGCCGCCCTGGCGCCATTGCACAACCCTGCTCACCTGATCGGTATTCGTGCTGCTAAAGCCGCTTTCGCCGAGCTGCCTCAGGTTGTGGTATTCGATACCGCGTTCCACCAGACTATGCCTAAGACTGCTTACGCATACGCCATCCCACAGAACCTGTACCGCGACCACGGCATCCGTCGTTACGGCGCCCACGGCACCAGCCACCTGTTCGTTTCCCAAGAAGCCGCCAAGGCCCTGGGCAAAGAGGTGTCCGACACCAACGTCATCACCTGCCACCTGGGTAACGGCGGTTCCGTATCCGCCGTTCGCAATGGCGAGTGCGTTGACACCTCCATGGGTCTGACCCCGCTGGAAGGCATCGTAATGGGCACTCGCTCTGGTGATATCGACGCTAACGTCGTGTTCTACATGGTGAACAACCTGGGCTACTCTCTGGACGAAGTGCACAACATCCTGCACAAAGAATCCGGTCTGCTGGGCCTGTCTGAAAAGACCAACGATTGCCGTGGCATCGAAGAAGGCCATGCGGCCGGTGACGAAGGCTGCACCCTGGCTCTGGAAGTGTTCTGCTACCGCCTGGCCAAGTACGTGGCTTCCTACACCGTGCCTCTGAAGCGCGTTGACGCCATCATCTTTACCGGCGGCATCGGTGAAAACTCCATGCTGATTCGTGAGAAGGTACTGGAGCACCTGGCCATCTTCGGTTACGACGTCGACGCCGAGAAGAACGCCGCTGCCCGCTTCGGCAACGAAGGTGTTATCACCAAAGACGGCACTCCAGTTGCGATGGTTATCCCAACCAACGAAGAGTTCGTCATTGCCAGCGACGCTCTGGCTCTGATCTAAATGCTGTACACTGAGCCACGGAAGTGGCTCAGTTTCTTTTAAGAGGTATATTATGTCTCGCTCTATCATGTTGATCCCAGTGGGTACTGGTGTCGGCTTGACCTCCATCAGCCTGGGTATGGTTCGTGCACTCGAACGCCAGGGTGTTAAGGTTAACTTCTTCAAGCCTGTTGCCCAGCAACGTCCCGGCGATACCGGCCCGGAACGTTCCTCCACCATTCTGTCTACTTCCCCTACCATCAATCCACCAGAACCTTTTGCCATGGAACACGCGCAGCAGCGCATCAGCTCCGGCGATACCGATGTGCTTCTGGAAGAGATTGTGGCTCGAGTGAAGTCCGGTGATGAGGAAACTGAAGTGCTGATCGTGGAAGGCCTGGTTCCTACCCGCAGCCATCCGTTCGCCAACACCCTGAATGCCAAGACCGCCAAGACTCTGGATGCCGATATCGTGTTCGTTATCAATCCAGGTGCCGATGGTGCCAACCAGGTGCAGAAGCGCCTGGAGATCATCGTCGATGAGTTTGGTGGTAAGAAGAACAAACGCATTCTGGGCGCCATCATCAACAAGATCGGTGCGCCGGTCGATGAGCGAGGCCGTGCCCGTCCTGATCTGTCTGAAGTGTTTGAACACGATCAGGTCGTTCGCGGTGACCACGCCGACATCTTCCAGCTGTCTGCCAACTCTCCAGTGGGCATCCTGGGTGCGGTTCCTTACAACCTGGACCTGGTTTCGCCACGGGCCTCCGATCTGGCTAAGCACCTGGGTGCCCGCCTGATCAACGCCGGTGAAATGCACAGCCGTCGTCTGCGTCGCGTCAGCTTCTGTACCCGCGCCATCCCTAACATGGTTAACCACCTGCAAGCGGATACGCTGCTGGTTACCTCCGGTGACCGTTCCGACATCATCGTCTCTGCCTGTCTGGCTGCCATGAATGGCACCAAGATTGGCGCGTTGATGCTGACCGGTGGCTACGAGCTGGAGCAGCAAGTTCAAGATCTGTGCGCGCAAGCCTTTGATACCGGCCTGCCGGTGATGATGGTTGACACCAACACCTGGCAGACCGCACTGAACATCCAGAACTTCAACCACGAAGTGCCTGTGGATGATTCCGCCCGTATCGAACTGCTGCAGGATTACGTTGCCGGCCACATCGATCGCAAGTTCATCGAAAACGTTGCCAGCGACTCCAAGCGTGAAAACCGCCTGTCTCCGGCCGCCTTCCGCTACCAGCTGACCGAGTTTGCCCGCCGTGCCGGCAAGCGCGTTGTGCTGCCAGAGGGTGACGAGCCACGTACCGTGAAAGCCGCCGCCATCTGTGCCGAACGTGGCATTGCCAACTGCGTACTGATCGGTAACCCGGAAGAGATTCGTCGCGTTGCCGGTCAACAGGGTGTCACCCTGGGCGAAGGCATCGAGATCGTGGATCCGGATCTGGCCCGCGAGCGTTTCGTGGCACCGATGTGCGAGCTGCGTAAGAGCAAAGGCCTGACCGAAGTGGTTGCCCGCGAGCAACTGCAAGACAACGTGGTACTGGGTACCATGATGCTGGCTGAAGACAAGGTCGACGGCCTGGTGTCCGGTGCGGTTCACACCACAGCCAACACCATTCGTCCACCACTGCAGCTGATCAAGACCGCACCGAATGCGTCTCTGGTGTCGTCGATCTTCTTCATGCTGCTGCCTGATCAGGTTCTGGTTTACGGCGACTGCGCCATCAACCCGGATCCGAATGCCGAGCAGCTGGCCGAGATTGCGATTCAGTCCGCCGATTCCGCCAAAGCCTTTGGCATTGAGCCTCGCGTGGCCATGATCTCCTACTCCACCGGTAGCTCCGGCCAAGGTGCAGACGTAGAGAAAGTGCGTGAAGCCACTCGCATTGCTCAGGAGAAGCGCCCAGACCTGGTGATTGATGGCCCACTGCAGTACGACGCCGCCATCATGCCAAACGTTGCAGCCTCCAAGGCTCCGGACAGCCCGGTTGCCGGCCAGGCCACCGTGTTTGTGTTCCCGGACCTGAACACCGGTAACACCACCTACAAAGCGGTACAACGTTCCGCCGACCTGATCTCCATCGGTCCAATGCTGCAAGGCATGCGCAAGCCGGTGAACGACCTGTCCCGTGGTGCTCTGGTTGAAGACATCGTCTACACCATCGCCCTGACAGCGATTCAAGCTAACGCCTGATAGCCGACCGGTCTGAAATAAGCCGCCCTTTGGCAACGAAGGGCGGCTTTTTTTATTTTTGCGTGATCCCAGCCTGCTTCCATTTCGTTTTGAGTCATTGATGGTGTTTCAGACAAATACGTGATCACCTCTCACATTTGTCTCGAGCTTAGGTAAAGTTGTTCATTTATCAGGCCAATATCGATATATTGAGAATATCGCGTTATACATTTAGCAATACCGTTTTGGTCCAGATTTTTGAACCATCCTCAAAAAGTTGGCTAAAGTTTCTGAAGACCAAAGAATTACTCTACAAATATGAATTAAGGAATCGAGATGTCTGACAACAAACGCTCTGGATGGAGCCGGTTATGGCAACAACCTAAGTCAAAGTGGTTACTTGGCATTCCTGTAGGCGCTTTCCTGGCCCTGGTGATGGGCGGAATCGGTGTCTATGGCACTCAAGTTGTCCTGCACGCTACCAGCACCGACGACTTCTGCATGACCTGTCACTCCAACCACTCCCTGCGGGATGAGGTTATGGCGTCCAGCCACGGCAACAACAGTGTCGGCATCACTGTGACCTGTGCTCAGTGTCACCTGCCTCCAGGCGGCTTCGAGTACCTGGTGAAGAAGATCATCGTCTCCAAAGACATCATCGGCTACATGACCATCAAAGATTTCAACACTCAGAAGTGGCTGGATGACAACCGTAAAGAACAGGCCGATCTGGCGCGCGACTACCTGCGCTCCATCGATTCCCGAACCTGTACCAGCTGTCACTCCAACATCTACGAGAACCAGCCTGAGTCCATGAAGAAAGTCGCGAAGCGGATGCACGCCATGAACTTCAAGAAAGCGGAAGACAAGCGCAAAACCTGCATCGACTGCCACAAAGGCGTGGCTCACCCCTACCCGAAAGGCTAACGCCGACCCGGCATTCGCAAAGCAGACTCGCTGCGAATGCCTGGCGACCAGCCACAAAAAAGCCCGCCAGATTCTGGCGGGCTTTTTTTTTGACCAAAGTGAAAACCAAGATCAAATAATTTTTAAGATCAGCAACTTACGAAGTAGTCATCGATCTAATAACAGGCTTGTCCACAGGTTTTGTGGATAACCCACAACGATGCACCCAAAGGCGGCGGCTCAGATCAGACGATGCTGAAGGCCACCAGAGGGCGGGGGGTTCTATTGTTGCAGACTCTGCTGAAGAACCATCTCTGTATAGGAGATTAATCCAATTACCTGGTGGTTATCAATCACCGGGGCCTGATTTATGCCAAATTGTTCAAAAAGACGAGCGCAATAGCGAATGTCCATGTCCGGGTGAACCGGCAGCACTGGCTTGGACATGATCTCATAGAGGTTAACCCGATCGGCGGCTTTATCACGGGCCATGACCTTCTTGCCGATGTCCGACAGCAGCACCAACCCGTATTCATCGTGTTCATGGCGTTTATCGATGATCAGGGCCTCCGCATGCTGCTCACGCAGCACTGCCAGTCCTTCGGCAACGGTTTTTAAACCATCGAGCATGATCCACTTTTGGGCCATGACATCTTTCACTTTAATTAGCTGGGTATTCATAGTTCCTCTCCAACCCGCTCAGACAGGCTTTCAATCTGGTGAGCAACACCCACCACGTCTTCAATGTCCAGTTGCAACGCAATGCCGGTCCCCGGTGAGCTGTCGAACTCGCCAACCTTAGCGATACACTCCAGAATATTGCGGGCCAAATGCTCTTCAACCACAAACAGCAATACATCTCGCTGCACTTCCAAGTGCAACCCGAAAAAGGTTTTCTTAGGCTTCAGGCCTTCGCCTCGAGCATGGTTGATCAGGGTAACACCGGTCGCTCCCGCCGCTCGGGCCGCATCCACCAATTTGTCACTCTTGTCCTCTTCCGCAAAAGCGATAATGAGTTTAAAACGCATGATTTACCTCGTTTGAATTCGTTGCAGCAGCGCGATGATCTGGGCATACCCCATCACGCTGATAATAGGAAACAGGCTGGCAAAAGCAATGAGGCCAAATCCGTCAATCATCGGACTGCGTCCGGGGATGGTGCTGGCCAGGCCCAGTCCCAAAGCGGCCACCAGGGGCACGGTCACGGTTGAGGTGGTAACCCCGCCGGAGTCATAGGCCAATGGGATCACGCTCTTGGGCGCAAATGCCGTTTGCACCACGACCACCATGTAGCCGCCAAGAATGTACCAATGGATGGGATCGCCGACGACAATGCGGTAGCTGCCCAGAGCGATGCCCACCGCCACCCCCAGGGCCACCGACAGCCTTAATCCCATGGGACGGATGGTACCACCGGAAACCTGCTCAGCTTTAATGGCAACGGCCAGCAGCGACGGTTCGGCAATGGTGGTAGCAAAACCGATGGCGAAGGCGAAGGCGTACACCCAGTAGTAGTCCTGCCAATGACTCTGACCACTCACTCCGAGAAACTCCGGAGCCGTCAACTGGCTGGCCATCAACTCACCAAGGGGAAACAGCGCCCGCTCCAACCCGACCAGAAACAGTGCCAGACCCAGAATAACGGCAACAAAACCGGCCAGCACCTGCTTCAGGTGCGGCACCGGGCGACGTAATACCAGATACTGGAACCCGAACAACACCGCCACAATGGGGACCACGTCTCCCAGAGTATCGATAAGGGTCTCGAAAATGGCCGTTAACCAATCCATGCGCGCACCACCCCAAACATCAACACAAACTGCACCGGCAGCAGAGAAGCAAAGGCGATTAACCCAAAGCCATCGAGCATGGGGTTTCTGCCCTTAATGGAGCTTGCCAACCCCACCCCCAGGGCCGTTACCAAAGGTACGGTAATGGTGGAGGTCGTCACGCCACCGGAATCGTAGGCGATGCCGATGATCTCCTTGGGGGCAATCATGGTCAGCGCCATGACAATGACATAGCCACTGATGATCAACCGGTGCAAAGGCCAGCCTTTGAGAATACGGACAACCCCAAGCAGAATGGCGCAGCCCACCGACAAGGCCACCACCATCCTCAATTGAGTCGCATAGGATTCCTGAGCCTCGACGGTGTTCGCCAGCATGCCTCCCAGTGCCGCTACCTCGGCGGCCTCATCGGCAACGGCAATGAGTGCCGGCTCGGCCACCGTGGTTCCAAATCCCAGCAGGAAAGCAAACAACAACAATGGGATCAAAGCCCCCTTGCGGGCAAAGGCCTGGGCCAGGGTTTCACCAATGGGAAACAATCCCATCTCCAGCCCAAATACAAACAGAGTTAATCCAATGACCACCAGGCCCATACCCAGTATGATGGTCAGCACGTCCGGTAAGGGCTGCTGCAATACCGCCAGCTGAAACAACGCCACCACTAACACGATGGGCAACAAATCCCGGCAACTTCCCAATAACGCCATTAACGCCCGATACACATATGCTCCTGCAATTCCTATGCTTTTGAGATTGTTAGTACATTCTTACAACATTTCCCTTGAGGGGTAAGCCTGAATTTGCTGGGAAGTGAATAAAAGTTGATCGAGATCGCGGTTTTCCCGAGGGGTTGCTTAAAAACCCCCCACTTGAGCACTTTCACCACATGTACGGATGAACGATTGTTCAATGGGTTTGATTTACGGACGCTTTTATGCGGTGATAACCCATCTGGTCGTAACGACCCGGTTTGCATGGCGATTTCTAGAACCCACAGGGGGACGCTGTTATGATGTGGCGTTCGACTTTTTGGCTACACAGGGCTAAGCGTGTATGACAATCAGAACGTTATGGACGCTGTTGTTCATCACCGTATTGCAAGGCTGCAGCGACGCTCCCGGCCCGCAGCGGCTGCCCGAGCACGTTGCTTTGGATCTGTTCACGGCCATCTATGTGGATCAGGATACCAACAAAGCACTGCCGCTTATCGGTGGCGAACTGCTGCCACTGTTTCACCACTATCGCCTCGCCAGTCAGATTCAGCGCCAATTGTTTGGCTTGCGTCTGCAGCAGGCTGAGGTGGAACTGTCCAGCACCGATGCTGACTTCTTTCGACGCCGAAATCAGAATATGAAGGTCACCATCAAACTGAGTGGCCTCAAGGGTGACAGCGTCTGGCAGGATTTACGCCAGGTTCAGGTGGAGGTGATCGATAACCGCTGGAAGGTCACCAAGCTGATTAACGATCCCTGGCTAAGCAATGGCTAAGTTCGAATCAGCATAAAAAAACCAACGCCTTGGCGTTGGTTTTTTTATTCAGGTCGCAGCCGGGATTAATCCAGGTAAGCGTCCTCATCCAGATCGACAGGAAGCTCACCGGCTACTTCATCCTGAACCTGATAATACGCTTCTTCGTACTCTTGCATTTCCATAAACCCGCCTTACTGCTGAATACCAACGGCACCACAATTTCTGTGATGTGTGTAGCATAAGTGTATCACGCAGGCGGGCCTGGCTCGAACAAAACACCACTTCTGCGACATTGAAGGAATCTTTCAGCCAAAGGCTGCAAGTTCGGGGCTAATCACAGCAAACAAGGTTAAAAACGAAGTTTTATTTCATCAGTTTAAACGGTAGCGAAACACCTTCAGCCCTTTATCAGGATCGCTTTCAGGGAAACTGGCGGGGTTGGGCAACTGTTCGACAAAGCTCAGTTGAGGGGCAGACTCGGCGACCTGCTGCTGCAGGTGAGCACGACTCAGCTCCGGCGCATTCAAACACAGCAAGGCTTCTCCCTGCGCCGTTAACAATTCGGGCAGCCGCCTCAACACTTTGGGGTAATCCTTAGTGGCGATAAAACTGCCGTGCTGAAAGCTCGGCGGATCCACCACAACCAAGTCGAAAGGACCGAGTTTCTTGAGTTTGCCAAAGGTCTTAAACAGATCATGGGCCAGATAGCGCACTCCGGCTTCCAGGCCATTGCGGGCGTGGTTGCGCTTGCCTACTTTCAGGGCTCCGCCACTCATGTCGAGGTTCACCACCTCTTGGGCCCCCCCTTGACGGGCGGCAACAGAAAAGCCACAGGTGTAGGCAAACAGATTCAGTACTTTCTTGCCCTCGGCATGGGTCCGAACCCAGTGACGACCTGCGGCCATGTCCAGAAACAGGCCGTGGTTCTGGCCACGCATCAACTCAATGCGGTACTCGAGGCTGCCTTCGTGGACCCAATGCGGCTCGGGTACCTGCCCTTGCAGCAGCTGAGTCTGGGCCGGTGAACTGGCGCGGTTTTGCCACACCAGGTTCATCGGGGTGGCGTCCCCCTGCTGCTGCCACCACTGGGTGATTTGCTGTTGATACTGCGCCACCGTTTCCGCCGGCAACGCTCTGAAGGTGGTCAGCAACAGCACCGGTGGAAACCAGTCCACGGTTACGGCTTCCAGACCGGGATAACACTGCCCTCTTCCATGAAACAGCCGCTGAACCTGATCCAATTGAGGCTGATCAGGCAGGTGAGGCAAAAGTGAGGTCATGCGGTTTTACTCTTTATTGCAGAGGTTCTGACCGGAGGGCCGGTCAGAGTAACATTAATGGCCACGCTGCTGGTTTGAGGTTCACCTTCAAGCAGGGCCGCCAACCAGCGGCCTCCGTGAGACGATTCCAGGCCAATCTTGACGATCATCGTCAGGGGCACCGACAACAACATGCCGACCGACCCCAGCAGCCAGCCCCAGAAGATCAATGACAGGAAGACCACCAGGGTGGATAGCCCCAGGCCACGGCCCATCATTCTGGGCTCGATCACGTTGCCCATGAACATATTGACGCCAACGTACAGCCCCGCCACCGTGGCGGCGGCGCCAGGCCCCAGCTGAATCAACGCCAATCCCAGTGGTGGCACGGCGGCAATGATTGAGCCGATGTTAGGGATGTAATTGAACAGGAAAGCCACCACCCCCCACAGAATGAAGTAATCCACCCCCAGCAGATACAAACCAAAGCCGCAAATAAAACCGGTGCCGAGACTGATGAGGGTTTTGATGGCCAAGTAGCGATTGACCGACTCCAGGAAGCGGTCAATCTGCTGCATGCGCATTTGCGGGTCATCCAGGGCATAGTGCAGTTTTCTTGGCAGGCTTGATGCTTCAAACAACATGAACACTACGGTCAGAACGATCAACAGCAAGTTGGCCATCACCGCCCCCAACCCCGACAGCATATCGGTTGCCAGGCTCATCACCCGCCCGGGATCGAACTGTTCCTTGAGTACCTCTACGGAGACCGGCACATTGAACCGCGCCGCCAGGTCCACCAGCGTCTGAAACTGGCCGGTCAGCTGTTGCCGATAATGGGGCAATTGAGCGGTAAAATCGTTGATGGAGCTGCCCAGTAACGCCCCCAGCCAGGTGCCCAACAATACCACCAGCAACATCACCATGAAGATGGCCAGCGCCTTGGGCAACCGGAAGCGGGTCATCAGGCGAACCAACGGGCTGCAGACGATAGCGATGAAGATGGCCAGCAAAAACGGCACGACAATGGTGCTGGAGAGTTTGATGCCGGCCAGCACCACCACCAGGGAAGCGCACACCAGCAAACTACGTTGAAATGAACTCATAGACACTATCTAATAGGGTACAGAGATCACAGTATATCCTGTTATCTGAAATAGATAAGCCTCTTAATGAGGCAAAACCGCATCCACAGGGAGAGACGATGCCAGAACAGCGCTATTACTGCAGTTTCGGAGCGAACCTCGAGCCCGAGGCCAATGCCGTACTGGCTCTGCAGGCCCTGAGCCGACGGTTTTCACCGATCGTCTTAAGCAGCATCATCAAGACGGCTCCCGCCGCCATGGAAAGCAAACATCCGTTTTTGAACTTCGCCTTCTGGTTTGACAGCACAATGAATGCGGATGAAGTGAAATCCCTGTTCAACCAACTGGAGACTGAACAGGGGCGAGACCGCAGCGATCCCGAATGCAGCATCAAAGACCGGCCTCTGGATCTGGATATTCTGTCGGTGAACCAGGCACCAAGCCCAGCGCAGCACCCAGAATATCTGACCCCTTTACTGCATCAACTGGCTGGTAACGCCGACGTTCCGGCCGGCATCTGCCTGGCACAGCACGGATTAGAGCTTGGCCACCGAGCGGCCACCATCCACCGGGATCCGGGCTCCGGTCATATACGGGTTGTTGACCAGCATCCATAACGCCTGCCATATGGGCTCCAACCCCCCTTCGACCTGAAGCAGAGTTCGGGCAAGAATCTGCTGTCGGTAGGCCTGAGAATGCTCCTCCAGAAACAGAATCGGCCCGGGCTCAATGCTGTTGACTCTGACTGCCGGCGCCAAAGATCGCGCCCAGGACTGGGTCAGGCTGTCCAATCCCGCCTTAGTGGCGCAGTAGAGGCTGTACTCCTCGTTCGGATGATGGATGTAGATGTCGGTCAGGTTGACGATCTGCCCCTTGGCCACCTTCAACCGTTCATTCAAATGCATCATCAACAAATACGGTGCCTGCAGGTGTATTTGATGGCACTGGGTCAGTTGGGCTAAACCGGCTGAGGCCGTGTCGGCATCGGCCTGGTACACCGAAGCGTTGTTGATGAGCAGATCGACCCTGTCGGTCAGCGCCAGAATTTGCTGACACCAACGTTCGAGCGCGGCAGAATCTCGAAAATCGACCTGAGTCAGGTGCAAGGAAGATTCGGCCGGCGTACTGATATGGCTGGTGTGGTACTGGCCAAAGACTCGATATCCTCGCTCAAGCAGTTGTTCTGTCAGGTAACGGCCTAAACGTCGTCCGACCCCAGTCACCACGGCTACTGGCTGCATCTCTTTGAACTCCCTTTAGAAATCATGCGTATACTTATACTACAACTGGGTCACCTCTGGCGTGGCTATTTGTGACCTGATGGTGTGGCAGGAGGGGAAGATGAAGATAGTGATCAGTGGTGGCAGCGGCTTTGTTGGCCTGCAATTGCTTA
Source organism: Ferrimonas kyonanensis DSM 18153 (assembly GCF_000425405.1). Classification (GTDB taxonomy): domain Bacteria; phylum Pseudomonadota; class Gammaproteobacteria; order Enterobacterales; family Shewanellaceae; genus Ferrimonas; species Ferrimonas kyonanensis. The sequence goes on from NZ_AUDJ01000032.1 coordinate 64,462, forward strand.
AACAGTTGCAGCCCAATCATCAACTGGTGGTCATCAGCCGCAACCCGGAAGCGGCCAAACACACGCTGAGCCAGCAGGGGGTCGACGCCGAATGCATCGACATTGATGGTCTGGTCTGGCAAAAGGACGTTGATGCGGTCATCAATCTGGCCGGAGAACCGATTGCCGACAAACGTTGGAGCAGCGCCCAAAAACACCGTATCTGCGATAGCCGTTGGCGCCTCACCCAAACGCTGAGCGACTGGATTCTGGCTCAGCCAACGCCGCCTTCGGTATTCATCAGCGCATCTGCCATCGGAATCTATGGCAATGACAACCAGGCTGTGGATGAGAATACTCCCCTGACGGTCAACGACGCCGATTTTGCTCAAAAGGTGTGTCACACCTGGGAAACCCTGGCCCTGCAGGCCCAGGGGCATACTCGGGTCTGTCTGCTGCGAATCGGGCTGGTCCTGGGGGAAGGAGGGGCACTGAAAAAGATGTTGCCGGCGTTTCGAGCCGGACTGGGAGGCCCCATTGGCTCGGGCGAACAGATGATGTCCTGGATACACATTGACGACCTGGTTGCTGCCATCGGTTTTCTGCTGATCAACCCAGAGTCCAGAGGTGTGTACAATGGCACTGGGCCACTTCCGGTCAGTAACCGCTTATTTACTCGGACTTTAGGCAAGGTTTTACACCGCCCCGCGGTGGTGCCGGTTCCGGCACCTGCTTTAAAGCTGGGACTGGGAGAGATGTCCCAGTTATTACTGGAAGGGCAGCGGGTGCTTCCAACCCGGCTGCAGCAGGATGGGTTTGAATTTCACTACCCGGGGCTGGAGGGGGCACTGACGCAACTGCTCCAGCCCCCCCTTCGGCCGCGAGTCGACGATTAGCCCTTTAGCAGCGCCGCACACTGGTTGGCGAGCAAGCGCCGGCAGGCGATCATTCCCAAAGCCCCAATCAGCAGTGCTCCCAAAGCGGGAATGATCACCCACCACAGGGTGTGGCCATTGACGACCAGATTGAACACCTGGCTCTTGAGCAGAGCCAGGGTCAACTCGGTCACCACCACGGCCAGCACCCCGGATACCGCCCCCATCAGCAAGAACTCCCAGGCCACGGCCCTTTTGAGCAAGCTGCCACGAGCACCGAGGGTCCGCATGATCGCCAACTCCTGCTTGCGCGAGGACATGCCCGCTTCTGTCTGGGCGATCAATACCATGGCACTGGCAACAATGACTACCAGCAATACCAGGGTCAATGCCAGAGAGACTTGATCGATGACATCACGCAATTGCTCGATAATGGCACCAACATCGATCACCGACACGGTCGGAAAGTGCTGTATCAGCTCCGAAACCAGAGTCGGATCCCCCTCAGGATGTTTGAAACTGGCGATGTAGGTTGCAGGGAAACGACTTAGATCTTCAGGAGGAAAGATCATAAAGAAGTTGGGCTGCATGGTTTCCCAATTGACCTTGCGCAAACTGGTTACCCGAGCATCGACCTGCTGGCCATCGATGGTGAAAACCAAGGTGTCTCCCAGTTTAACCCCTAGTCTCTCGGCAACCTGGGACTCCACCGAGACCTCGGCTGCGGCATCGGCTCGAAACCACTCCCCTTGTTCGATGGGGTTATTCGGTGGCAACTGGGTTCGGAAAGTCAGGTTCAGCTCTCGGCCGATCCCCTGGGGACCACGAGGGTTTTCTGACTGTTGTTCCCCTTGAGGCTGGTCTTCCTTGGTGACCGGCCGTTGAACTTGCTCGCCATTGATGGCTGAGAGGCGGCCTCGAATCACTGGATAGAAGTCGGTGGCGTCCACATTGCGGCTGGCAAGAAACTCGCCCATTGGCGTCAGGTTATCCGGACTGATGTTGATCAGAAAGTGATCCGGCGTGCCCTGGGGTAACTGTTTCTGCCAATCGGCCAGCAGATCCTGCCTTAGAGCCAGAATGGTCAGCAGTAACACCAGAGAAACTGAAAAGCCGACCAGCTGAACGGCATTTTCCCTGGCTCGGCGCCGCAACCCGGCCACCGCCAGTTGCAATGGCGTGCCGGTACGCATGCCCAATTGCCGGCCCCAATGCAGCAGCAACCAGGCAACCGCCAACAGCAGCACGGCCAGCACGGCGCCACCGAGCAGCAGCACCCCTGTCATCACCGCATTGTCACTGTACAGGTAAGCCAGCAGAGCGAGGGCCACGACCGACACCACCGCATTCAGCCAGCCCTGCCAACGAACCGGCCCGAGATCCTTTCTAAGCACCCGCAGCGGCGGGATCGCCAAAAGCCGAAGCAAGGGATAGAGGGTAAAGCCAAACCCGGCAATAACGCCCGTGGCCGCCCCCAACATCAGCGCTCTGCTCATCGATGGCGTGGCCTGGACCAGTTCGGAGGGCAACAGTTGCACCATGAAGGTCGCCGCCGTCACGCCCATTGCCAATCCGAGGCCAATGCCCATCAGAGTCACCAGGGCCAAATGCATGACAAAGATGCTGCGGACTTGATTGTGACGGGCCCCCAGAGTCTTAAGCATGGCAACTGCATCGTAGTGCCTTTGGCAATAGCGCTGAGTCGCTACTGAGATGGCGGCACAGGCCAGGGCAATTCCCAGTAACGCGGTTAACAGCAGGAACTGCTCGGCGCGAGCAATGGCCCGGGAAACCGGAGACTCATCACTGCGGACGTCTACCAATCGCTGACTGGAGGTCATGCGGGATTTTAACCAGCCGGCGTAGGCCTGAATGCTGTCGGCCTGACCGACGAACTGATAGCGCCAACTGAGGCGACTGCCTGGCTGCACCACCCCGGTTGCAGCCACATCGTCTAAGTTCATCAGAACCACGGGGGCAGACGCAAACAGGTTAAATCCACCATCGGGTAACCGCGAAATGGCCCGATCGAGCGTAAAGCGGCTGACGCCGATCTCGCCCTGCTTGGTGTCTGTGAGCCAACCCGCTAAGCGACTGTCTAACCACAGGCTGCCGGAAGCCGGCAGTGCGGTGGGCGCCTCAGTTACCAACTCGACCTGTCCGCGTAACGGATAATTTTCCGATACCGCCTTTACCGTTACCAGTTGAAATCGGTCACCGGCAAACAGCATCGACTGAAATTCCAGGGTGGTCGCCACTTCCAGTCCCTGCTGACGAGCTTGAGCCAACCATTGAGGATCGACTTTCTGGGGGCTGGTTAATACCCGGTCTGCGGCGAGGAAGGTGCTGGCCTGTTTTACAATGGAGGCCTGAAGCTGGCTGGAGATCAGGGCTAAGGCGGTCACCGCTCCAACGGCGAGAATCAGGGCGGCGGCGATCAACCGCAGTTGTCCATGCATCAACTCGCGGCGAAATAGACGCCAGGCCAACGGAAACATACTCATAGTGCCTCCAACTGACCACCGTTCATTTGGGCTCTTCTCTGGCAGCGCTGCGCCAGTTGCAGATCGTGAGTCACCAGCACCAAGGTCGAATGGTGCTCTTGGTTCAGTTCAAACAGCAGATCCTCGATGCGGCTGCTGTTGGCCTGATCCAGATTGCCGGTGGGTTCGTCGGCAAACAAGATGTCTGGCTGGCTGACGAAAGCTCTGGCAATGGCAACCCGCTGCTGTTCGCCCCCTGACAATTGATTAGGAAAATGATCGAGGCGATGAGACAGTCCAACACGCTGTAGCATGGTTTCCGCCACGCTTCGAGCGTCGTTGGCTCCGGTTAACTCAATAGGCAGCATGACATTTTCCAATGCTGTCAGACTCTCAACGAGCATAAACGACTGGAATATAAACCCTACTTTCCGACCTCTCAGTTCGGCCCGCTGCTCTTCATCCATCTGATGCAAAGGTTCACCAGCCAGCCACACCTCTCCTTCGGTGGCATTATCTAATCCGGCCAAGAGTGCCAGCAGGGTCGATTTCCCCGCTCCAGAGGGCCCAATGACGGCAATGGACTCTCCTGACTTGACTTCCAGGCTCACCCCTTTGAGGATCTGTAGTTCACCATCTAAGGTGGGCACTCGCTGCTCCAGGTTGGATACCTGGATAGCATAGGTTTTGTTTGATTCAGGCATGGCTATGACTTTTCGTTCCTTATTTATTGTATTTATACTGCTTTTTCCATCCGCTGGTCGCGCTAACAGTGTAACCATTCTTATCTTAGGTGACAGCCTGAGTGCAAGTTATGGCATGGATGAACTGGATGGTTGGGTACACAAGATGAATACGGAGCAGGATGATTTTCGGCTCATTAATGCCTCGGTAAGCGGCGAAACCAGTGGTGGTGCCCTCAGGCGTCTACCGGGATTACTGAACGAATATCAACCGGATTGGGTGTTCATTGAGTTGGGGGGGAATGATGGACTGCGAGGTTTTCCGACTCCAATGCTAAAAGAGAATCTGGGGAAAATTATCGATGCCTCAATCTTGGCGGGCAGCGCAGTGATGCTTTCTGAAGTTATGGTCCCGCCCAACTACGGGCCTCGCTATGCGTCGATGTTTAGTCGCGTTTATCGGGATCTCAGCAGCGAATATGATGTGCCACTCATACCGTTTTTTATGACCGAGATCGCCCCTAAGCCCGAATTGATGCAACGAGACGGTATTCACCCAAACCAAGCGGCGCAAGATGGCATTGTGGATTTTCTGAGGCCCTATTTTGAAACCCATACTTTGCCATAGCGAAAAAACGGCAAAAAAAAACCACCCGATGGGTGGTTTTTTTCTCTCTCATCGAGAGAGCTTGCTACGGCCACGATTCAGATTATTCACTCTTGGCCAGAGCAATAAGGCTGTAACAACAAATAAGTGGCGTCCCCTAGGGGATTTGAACCCCTGTTACCGCCGTGAAAGGGCGGTGTCCTAGGCCTCTAGACGAAGGGGACCCTGGAC
>NZ_AUDJ01000033.1 GCF_000425405.1 Ferrimonas kyonanensis DSM 18153
AAGCATCCCCCTCTTTCCCCCGTAGGGCGTATGCGGTATTAGCCATCGTTTCCAATGGTTATCCCCCTCGACTGGGCAAATTCCTAAGCATTACTCACCCGTCCGCCGCTCGACGCCCAACAAATCATCCGAAGAATCTTTGTTGTCGTTTCCGCTCGACTTGCATGTGTTAGGCCTGCCGCCAGCGTTCAATCTGAGCCATGATCAAACTCTTCAATTAAAAAGCTTTTTGAAATCCGAAAACTCCGACTCAATGAATTACTGAATTAACTTGTTATAGTCACTCAGTGCAACATTGATATATGAGATATCAATCCTGCGCGAGTGCCCACACAGATTGTCTGACTAATTGTTAAAGAACAGCCACGAATTTTCGTCCGTAGCGGGATGCGAATGATACGCTTCCCAGCGTTCAAGTCAAGTGATTTTTTTCAAAACTAATTTGAGAAACTCGTTTCTGACTCGAACTCTTCGACCAAGCAAGCGTTTTACGCCGTTTGCCGTGTCGATGGAGGCGCATTATAGGGGGTTAATTTGCGCTGGCAAGGGCTAATATGGTGCTTTACATCTGTTTGTTCAGAAAACCGACTCGCACAGTGATAAAGTAATCAATTTGGGCATTTAGGGAGCTAGCCATGGCCATAAAACCGTTTTCAGGAATCACCCCCACTCTGGCCGATACCGCCTTTGTGGATCCCAGCGCCATTCTCTACGGCGACATCACCCTCTATGACGACGCCAGCATCTGGCCTCTAGTGGCCGCCCGGGGCGATGTTAACCAAATCACCATTGGCGCTCGCAGCAACGTTCAGGATGGCAGCGTTCTCCATGTTACCCGTCGCAGCGATGCCAACCCCGACGGCTACCCATTGATCATTGGGGAAGACGTCACTGTGGGACACAAAGCCATGCTGCACGGCTGCACCATTCGCAACCGGGTATTGGTGGGTATGGGCGCCATCGTCCTCGATGGCGCGGTCATAGAGGACGATGTGATTCTGGGGGCTGGCAGTTTGGTACCACCAGGGAAAACCCTGCAATCCGGCTACCTGTATGTCGGCAGTCCGGCCAAGCAGGCTCGCCCTCTTAATGACAAAGAACTGGCGTTTCTGGCCGTTTCCGCTGCCAACTATGTAAAACTAAAAAACGAATACCTGAGTCAGGCCTAGCGCAAAGGTCGAGATTTAAAACCTGCTCAGATGGCCGGGTGGTGCAACCAGATGCGCCCCTGGGCATCGAAGTTCTCCTCCTCGATCAAAGTCTCGGCCTCCTCTTCCAGATCAAACCTGAGCCGTTCAAACGCCTGAATCGCCTGTTCCTCATTACCGATTTCGGTATCACTCAAATGCGCCAGAGTTGGCAAAGCGATGAAACAGCCAACCCGCTGGCCTGCAACCATCGCCGTAAACTCTAACCACTGTTGCTGCCAGTCTACCGACAACTGGTCATTAAACAGGATTTGTTGATTCATGATGTTTGCCTCAATTGCTGCAACAACAACTCATGCACCGATGCCGGATCCGGCGCTTTCCCGGTCCAGAGTTCGAAACTGACCGCGGCCTGATTCACCAGCATTCCCAGACCGGCCAGCTGCCCTTCGGCTCCCGCTCGCTCGGCCCACTGCTGGAAAATGGTGGGTTTATCACCGTAAGCCATGTCGTAACACCAACTTGTCGGTTTCACGACCTTGGGATCGACCGGGGGCATGGCCGCAGCCAGCGATGCCGAGGTGCCATTGATGATCACATCAAACTGCCCCTCTATGTCAGCATAGCCGCCGCCCTCTATCTGGCCCAGGGAATGAAATGCCTTCGCCAGGGACTCAGCTTTGGACGCAGTGCGATTGGCGACCACAATCTTTCGAGGAGCCATCGCCAACAGTTCCGGCAAGACGCCTCTGACCGCACCACCAGCCCCCAGTACCAAAATATCCCGCCCCGCCAACTCAATGCCATGATGACGCAGATCCCGCACCAACCCCTCGCCATCGGTATTGTCCCCGCAGAGCGTGCCGTCCTGCCAATACAGGGTATTGACCGCCCCGGCCAGTCGGGCCCGTTCGCTCAATCGGTCACACAGCTCCGCCGCCTGCTGCTTGAACGGTAGGGTCACATTCGCCCCCCTCCCCCCTTGCTGATGAAATTGAGCCAGGGTCTGAGGAAATTGATCCAGGGGTGCTAGAATCGCTTCATAGCTGAGCGTCTGCTGAGTCTGACGGGCAAACTCCCGATGGATCAGCGGCGACTTACTGTGATTGATGGGATGGCCGAATACGGCGTATCTGTCCATTGATGCTGTCATTGTAAAAGGAGGTTCGATGCTATCTGTTATACGCCGCAAACTGGGCGCCAAGCAAGGAAATGCTCAAGATTCTAATGCCTATGATGCTGTCGGTGGCGAAGCGGTGATCCGTGCGCTGTCGACCCGTTTCTATCAACTGATGGATGAGGATCCTAAGTACCAGGCGCTACGCCAGCAGCACCCTCAGGATTTAAGTGACAGCGCCGAGAAGTTGAGGATGTTTTTATCGGGCTGGCTAGGGGGGCCGCCGTTGTTTGAGCAGGCCTATGGCCACCCAAGATTACGAGCGAGGCATCTGAGCTTTAGGGTCGACCGCCAGCAACGTGATCAATGGCTGGATTGCATGCGGCGAGCCCTGAATGACACGGTGTCACACAAGCAGGGCCGCCAGGCCATACTGAAGGCCCTGATCTCTCTGGCCGACCACATGCGCAATGTGGAAGAGGATTAGCCGAGCTCCGCCAGCCAATCCCGGGGCCGCAGGTAATCACGGTACAACCGCGCTTCTTCAGTCCCATCCTCAGGTGCATATTGATACTGCCACCGTACCAACGGTGGCATCGACATCAGAATCGACTCCGTTCTGCCGCCGGATTGCAGCCCAAACAGGGTGCCGCGGTCATACACCAGATTAAACTCAACGTAACGGCCACGTCGATACAGCTGAAACTGACGCTGCGCCTCGGTATAAGGGGTGGCCTTGCGACGTTCGACAATGGGAACGTAAGCGGGAATGAAACCCTCGCCCACCGCTCGCATAAAGGCAAAGCTGTCCTCAAACCCGGGCTGATTCAGATCATCGAAAAACAATCCGCCCACACCACGGGTTTCATCGCGGTGTTTGAGGAAGAAATAGCTATCGCACCATGCTTTGTATCGCGGATACACGTCATCACCAAATGGTTGGCACAGCGTATTAGCCACCCGGTGCCAGTGCAGCACGTCGTCGTCGTAGCCGTAATAGGGAGTCAGATCGAAGCCGCCACCGAACCACCAGATGGGGTCTGCCCCCTCTTTCTGAGCGATAAAGAAGCGAACATTGGCATGGGAGGTGGGAATATGCGGGTTCTTGGGGTGAATCACCAACGACACCCCCATGGCCTGAAAATGGCAGCCCTCAAGCTCCGGTCGCTGGGCCGTCGCCGAGGCCGGCATCTTGTCGCCAAAGACGTGGGAGAAATTAACCCCGGCCTGCTCAAACACGGCTCCGTCTGTCAGCACCCGGCTACGGCCTCCGCCGCCCTGAGCACGTTGCCACTGATCCTGCTGAAAATGAGCATCACCGTCGGCGGTTTCCAGACTCTGACAAATGCTGTCTTGCAGTGACAGCAAAAACTGTTTTACCTGTTCAATCCGTTGATCCATGGATCCCTCTTTGGGGCATCAATTGCCGCGCAGTATGTCGCCACTGATGGCGTCTCGAATGGTAGAGGGCGACAATGCCGCTCCTGTTGTGCTGTCAACAACCCCGTCCAACAAGCCCGTTAAACACGATTGTACCTCCGACACACTGCGCCCTGGCGCCTGACCGCTTAGGTTCGCACTGGTAGAGATGAGAGGTTTTCCAGATAAGCGCGCCAGTTCGGCCGCTTCGGGATGGGCGGTCACTCGTACCGCAATGGAATCAAATTTGCCGGAAATCCAATTCGGAACTCCGGCTTTCGCTGGCACCACCCAGGTAAACGGGCCGGGCCAGCTATCAAACATTCGGCTCAGTTGCTCGGCAGACAGCGCCGACTCATCCACATAGGGGCGCAACTGATCAAAATCTGCGGCCAGCAGAATTAAGCCTTTCTCTACCGGCCGCTGTTTGATGGCCAGCAAACGCATTACCGCGTCTCGATTATCGGGATCGCACCCCAGGCCAAACACCGCTTCGGTGGCATACGCAATCACGCCGCCGTTACGCACCAATTCAGCCCCCTGGGCAAGGGTAACGCGTTCACTCATACTGCTTAGCGCCCCAGCTTTTCCTGCAGCGCCGCGTCTTTGGCCATCACCGCTTCGGCGTTCTTCTGACGATCCGCCTTCACGCGCTCAGCCATCTCATCACTGGCAACCGCCAGCATCTGAGCCGCCAGGTAACCGGCGTTCTTGGCACCAGCCTTACCGATGGCCACGGTGGCAACCGGCACGCCACCAGGCATCATCACGGTGGACAGCAACGCATCATGCCCCTGCAGCGGGCCCGCATCGATCGGCACGCCAATCACCGGACGAGTGGTGATACCGGCAACCGCGCCAGCCAGGTGCGCAGCCAGACCGGCGGCGCAGATGAAGACTTTACAGCCGCGCTCTTCGGCACCATGCACATAGGCGTGGGTCGCTGCCGGAGTTCGGTGAGCCGAAGTCACTTTCACTTCAAAGGGAATATCAAAGCTGGACAGTACGTCCAGGGTGGATTGCATGACGGGCAGATCGGAATCCGATCCCATCAGCACTGCGACAAAGGGTGTAGTCATCGGGTACTTCCTTTTTATACCGTTTTATTATGGGTAGGGTACTTCGCCGGCGATTATATCGCTTCCCCCCGATATTTACAGGCTCGTTGTGGACAAATTAACCTCAATTCTCCCCGAATCCGTTTTTCCACCAGAATTTTCCAGCCACAGTCCGGGCAAGTTTGCGGGTGTGGAGGCTCGTTCACCACATACTTACATTTAGGGTAAGCGTTACATCCATAAAAGGTTTTTCCGGTGCGTCCAGAGCGCGCCACCAGTTGCCCTTTGCGGCACTCGGGGCAGGTAATGTCGGTCTGCGGCTCCTCTTCCCGCACAATAAAACTGCACTCAGGATAACCCGTACAGCCGATGTAGATGCCATAGCGACCCGACTTCAGCGCCAATGGCCGCTCACACTCGGGACACAGTTGATCCTCCATCACCTCGATAATGCCAACCTCCTGATGAGTCAGAGGACGGCTGTAGCTGCAGCCCGGATAACTCTGGCAGCCGAGAAATTGTCCACGCTTGCCATGGAGGATGTGCAACTCGGAGCCACACTGGGGACACACCTCGAACTCTCGCTCCAAAGCATGCTCATGGGCATTGAATAAACCGGTATCAATTCTACTCACGTCACACTTTTCCGCACAAAAAATGAACAATAATCGACAATAACTTCGTCGTTGATATAGTACCAGTGCCCAAGCCGGGGGGCACGGAGTTTGCGATTCGGTGAGCCACTCAGGATGTTGTATACCCCAATATACAGGAGCGACTGATGATGACACTCAGAACTTTCACTCTGAGCCTACTGACCCTGGCAGCCCTCAGTGGTTGTGCCACCCAGGCCCCCGCGCCGGATTTGGTGGATCTGTCGCTGGCGAACAGAGGCAATGCCGAGGTCATCAACGATCATCAGTTGGCCACCACCATCGCCACCTTTTCGCAACTGGTCGCTCAGCCGGAGCAGCATCACGATGCCCTGCTCAATCAGATGCAGTATCTGCGAGCCTACAGCTATTACGCCGACATCGACTTTATCGACCAGCCCCAATCCGACGCGTTTCACTCCGCCATGGAAACCCTGGGCCAGAATCTCGACCGCACTACTCCAGCCCTGATTGAGCAATGGAGCGTATTGCTGTATCGCTATTACGCTCAAAACGGTCTCGGTCGTGACCTGGGATCGCTGCCACAAAGCCAGATAAGGCTTCTGGCAGAGTTTGAGCAAATCGACAACCCCTCGATGGTTCAAGACTACGCCTTGTGGGAGTTGATTCGCAGCGCCGGTTTGTTGCTGGACTCAGTTCGGCGGGAGTCCCCAGAGTGCCCATTAAAGCAGGCTCTGCTGGCAACCGACCTGGATCAGGCACTGTTGCAGTTTGCCGCCAGCGATGGCGCCCGCCGCCCTTCTGGGGACTGGCCATTGAAAAATGCCTACTGGGCACTGGCCCAGTGGCAACTGAATCAACCCCAAGCACAATGGCCACAGCTGGAGCAAAGCGTTACCCAGATCGCCGAGTCTGACGTCAGCCAACGCGGCGATGCCGGTAAAGATGCCTTTACTTTGGGGTTTCTGGTCAACGCGTTCTACGGCATGGAAGGCTGTACCGGCCAGTTTGCCAACCTGTGCCGCCTGCCGGACGAGTCTGAGATTCTGCCCATCGAGCATCGATGCTCCGATAGCCTGTTCATCCGCACTCAGGACCTGACGCCGCGAGAATTGGCCCAAACCTGCAACAGACTCACCTCGCAGGAGTCCGAGTTTCATGAGCTGCTGGCCACCATGCGCGAACCGGTACCCGGCGATCAGAACCAGGCCCTCAAGGTGGTGGTATTTAAAAACTGGAGTCAATACAACGCTTACGGTCAGTTGTTGTACGACATCGCTACCGACAACGGCGGTATGTACATCGAAGGTAACTCTCAGATGCCTGGCAACCAAGCCACCTTCTACGCCTATCGGGCCTGGTGGCTGACGTCAGAATTTCAAGTCTGGAACCTCAACCACGAGTACGTTCACTACTTGGACGGGCGCTACGTTAAGTATGGCGATTTTGGCCACTTTGCCAGCAAGCAGGTCTGGTGGGCCGAAGGCATGGCCGAATACGTTTCCAAAGGTCATGATAACGACCAGGCACTGACGCTGGCCCGGGATTATGGCAGCGACAGCTGGCCCAGCCTGGAAGCGATCTTCAACACCGAGTACCACGACGGCCTGGACATGACCTACCGCTGGAGCTACCTGGTTGTGCGTTACCTGTGCGAATACGACCGAGCCGGGCTGCAGCAACTGGGCCAGGCACTCAAAAACGATGACTTTGAGGGATATCAACAGGGATTAACCACCTTGGCAGCCAAGCACCAAGCGGCTTACAACCACTGGTTGCAAGGCCTGGTCGATGCATTGCCCCAGGAGACCCTCCCCGTGGAAACGATGGGGCCGACGCCCCGCAAGCAGAATCGTTACGCCTATCGCGACTATCTTAAACCCGCGCACCTGGCGCTGGACGACAGCCACCTGCACATCTGACAGGCATGAAAAAGGGCAGCTCTGGCTGCCCTTTTCGAGTCACGCACATCCAGCACGGTCAGTGAATCAGACCCTCGGGTTGTTCAAACACCAGGTCTTCCATCTGCCGGTAGGCATCATCGTTGCCCGGGGCGTTGAACAACACCATCAACACCACCCACTTCAAGTCATCCAGGCTCAGAGGCTCCCCTTCGAGCTCCATCACCCGGTCGATGACCATCTCTCGAGTCTCACCGCTGAGCACCTGCACCTGCTCAAGGAACAACAGGAACCCGCGACAACCGGTGTCCAACTGCCGCTGCTCGGCGTCGGTATACACTCGCACACTGCGCATCGGAGTGGTGTACAGATAGGGCTTGTCATCACCGTCCTGCAGATCCGCCAGCTTCTCTATCCACACCAGCGCTTTGCCAATCTCCTCGGTTCTGAAGCCCGCCCTGCTTAGCTCCTCTGTTAGCTCTTCACGATCCAATAACAGCTCAACATCGCTTTGGACATAGGTCTCAAATAGGTACATCAGTATGTCAAACATGCGTTACCCTCCCCTAAGCCGGATGTAACCGCCGGACACTTGTGCTATCCGACCCTCTAACTCCAGCATTAACAGCTGTTCAAGCACAACATCTACTGGTAAATCGCTCCGAGCAACCACTACATCTACTGGAGTGGCCTCATAACCCACACTATCCAACAACTTCGGCAAAGGCAACTCGGAACCTGCCTTCACCACGGGCTCGATCGCTGGTGCAACCCCCATGGGCAGCAACTCTTCATAGATATCGACCGGATCATCCACCAGTTTGGCACCCTGTTTAATCAAATAATGCCCGCCTTCACAGCCGGGATTGTCCACCGACCCGGGTACTGCAAACACCTCCCGTCCCTGCTCGGCGGCGAGCCTGGCGGTGATCAGCGACCCAGACTTAATGCCCGCCTCCATCACCACGGTGCCGTAGCTCAAGCCGCTGACGATGCGGTTGCGCTGGGGGAAAAACTCCCGCCTGGGGCGCTGCCAAGGTAAAAACGACGACACCATGGCCCCTCGCTCACGAATCTGCTCAGCCAATGCAGTATGAATACGGGGATAGCAGTGATTCAGACCAGATCCCACCACTGCCACCGTGAATCCGCTGCGCAATGCGCCCCGATGTGCCTGCGCATCCACACCTTCCGCCAATCCGCTGACGATCACCCACCCCAGGGATGCCAACTGCTCCGCCCATTGCAGCGTGCGCTCCTTGGCCGCCACCGTCGCCCGACGACTGCCCACCATCGCCAGTGCCGGCCCCTGTAGTGCCGCCAGCTGCCCCTGAACAAACAGCATTAACGGCGGATCGGCAATCTGCTTCAGAGCCTGAGGGTAGTCCGGGTGATCCAACGGCAAAATGTGCTGCCCGGGTTGCTCTGCCCACGCCAGTAAGGCATCGATTCTGGCCATATCCGGATACCCAAGCTGCTGAGCCGTGGCAGGGCTGACTCCCGGCAGATCCCCCGCCAATGCCCACTGGCGCAATACCGAGGGCGATGCCAACTGCAGCAACGACAGGGTTTTCATCAACCCCAACCGCGGTGCCATCATCAATGCCGCCCAATCAGTCAGAGTATTGGGCATAACCAGACTCCGGCGATGGCGGTAACAACCAGTCAGTCAGCCTCAGAGGATGCCGAGCCGAGGTCACCACCGCCAGGCACACCCGCTGAAAACACTCAGCCAACACCACCCTACCCCGGTAGACCATGACAGTTCGCTGATCCGGCAATGGGCGGCGATGATAGGCAAACAGCACTTGACCAGGCCGGGCCCCGTCTTGAGTCCCTTTGTTGAGGTAGAGCAACTCCCCAGGCCCCATCTCCCGCATCTGTTGAGGACTGGCGATAATTTGTGCCTCTAATGTCGCCGGCGCCGCACCGAGATGAAAGAACAGCGGCGCCTCTAACTGAGGGGCCAGCGCATACAGCGGTGCCTGGGAAGCGGCTTCGAGGCGACTGTGAGTCAGCATCAGTCCTTGACCATCGGCCTGAGCCACGCCGGAGGCCGCCAGCACCAGTTCGGTGCCCAGCATCTGCCCGGACTCAGGGTCTCGCAGAGACTGGCGCTGCCGATACACCCCATAACTCTGCCCCGCCACCAGCGGCTCTGAACTGTACAGCGTGTCACCCTCGACATAGCGCAACCCGTCGCGACTGGCCCCCACCACCCGACTGCCAGGCTCCAGCAATGGCGGGTCCACGACGGTGACCCGTTGAAGAAATGGCCGTAGCCGGGAGAATGGCAGCAGTTTAATGGGTTGAGACGGCGACACACCGGCTCTGCTTACCCTCAACCTGGGTTGGCCATTTACCAGCGCCATGGTCAATCGATCACCGGGGTAAATCAGGTGCGGGTTGGCAATGGCCGGATTGATTTGCCATAACTGTGGCCATCTCCAGGGATCATCCAGATAGAGGCCGGCAATGTCCCACAGGGTATCTCCCTGCTTAACGGTATAGGTGTGCGGGAAATCGGATCGTAAAAAAAGAGCCTGAGAACACGCTATGGGTGAGAACAACAACAGCAACATCAGCAGCAATTGGGGCATCGAACATCCTTGTCGATCATTAACCACTCGGTCTGTGCCTGTTAAAGGCGTCGCCAAACAGTTAAAATTAGGCCAATGACAACCTAAATATAGACAGGTTGAGTGTTTTTACGATTTTGAAGATGAGATAAACCATGGCCATTATGGAAGTCTTGCGTTTCCCAGACGAGCGCCTGCGTACCGTTGCCAAGCCGGTAACCGAATTTGATGACAGCCTGCAGCAATTGATCGATGACATGCTGGACACCATGTACGAAGAGAAAGGCATTGGTCTGGCCGCCACCCAGGTGGACCGCCACGTTCAGGTGATCGTGATGGATCACTCCGAGGACAAATCCAAGCCGATGGTCTTCATCAACCCCAGCCTGTCCAACCAACAAGGCAGCTTCAGCAATGAAGAGGGCTGCCTGTCGGTACCCGGCATCTATGCCAAAGTGGATCGTCATGAGACCGTGACCATCACCGCTCAGGACCGCAATGGCGACACCTTTACCCAGGACGCCGATGAGCTGTTGTCCATCTGCATTCAGCATGAGATGGACCATCTGGCCGGTAAGCTGTTTGTCGATTACCTGTCGCCGTTGAAGCGCCAGCGCATTCGCCAGAAGCTGGAAAAACAGGCACGCCTCGACGCCAAACACGCCTAGGAGAAGGCCTTGACCCCATTAAAAATTGTTTTTGCCGGTACTCCGGATTTTGCCGCTCGCCATCTGCAGGCCCTGATTGACAGTGACCATCAACTAGTGGCCGTCTATTCTCAGCCGGATCGCCCGGCAGGCCGCGGCAAAAAGCTCACCGCCAGCCCGGTAAAAACCCTGGCCCAGAGTCATGACATTCCGGTTTTGCAGCCGAAATCTCTGCGCCAACCAGAGGCACAACAGCAACTGGCTGAGCTGGATTTCGACATCATGGTGGTGGTCGCCTACGGCCTGATCCTGCCTAAAGTGGTGCTGGACACCCCAAGGCTGGGCTGCATCAATGTCCACGGCAGCCTGCTGCCGCGCTGGCGGGGGGCGGCTCCGATTCAGCGCGCCATCTGGGCCGGCGACCAACGCACGGGTGTCACCATCATGCAGATGGATGAAGGCCTGGACACCGGCGCCATGCTGCACAAGGTTGAGCTGGCCATCGACGCCGATGACACGTCTGCCCGTCTGTATGACAAACTGGCGGAACTGGGCCCTCAGGGGCTACTGCAGGCACTGGAGAACATTGCCACCGGCAACGCCAGCGCCGAAGTTCAGGACGACACCCAGGCCAACTACGCCGACAAGCTGTCCAAAGAGGAAGCTCGCATCGACTGGAGCCAACCTGCTGAGTTTATTGAGCGCTGCGTTCGCGCCTTTAACCCTTGGCCAATCAGCCACTTTGAAGCCGCCGGACACAGTATTAAGCTTTGGCAATCCTCGGTGAGTCATTACGAAGGCGACGCCGCTCCCGGCACCGTATTGCAAGCCGACAAGCAGGGACTGATTATCGCCTGTGGCGACCAGGCGCTGAAACTGGACACCATTCAAATCCCGGGTAAGAAGGCGATGTCTGCCACCGAGGTGTTGAATGCCCGCAAAGAGTGGTTCGATACAGGGTCACAACTGCAATGAGTAAACGCAATGTCCGCGCCCAGGCCGCCTGGGTCATCGAACAGGTCATCGATAAGGGCCAATCGCTGGCTACCTGCCTGCCTCAAGCCCAGAGCCAACTAAGCAATCCCAAGGACAAAGGTCTGCTGGCGGAGATCTGCTATGGCGTCATGCGCCAACTGCCGGTACTCGACAGCCAGGTGCTCGACTGCCTAGAAAAACCCCTGAAGGGCAAGAAGCGCATCATTCACTGCCTGCTGCTGGCCGGCTTGTACCAGCTCAAGCACATGCGGGTTAAGCAACATGCGGCCGTAACCGAAACCGTCGAGGCCACCCGCCAACTAAAAGCCTCAGGCATGTCCGGCCTGGTGAACGGCATCATGCGCCGCTGCTGTCGCGAGTTGGACAGCCTGCTGGCGGCGCAGTTTGACGACGATGCCCGCACACACCTGCACTCCCGTTGGTTCATCGAACGGGTTAAGGCCGCCTACCCGGATCAATGGCAACAGATTCTGCACGCCAACAACCAGCATCCGCCACTCTGGTTGCGCAATAGCGTCCGCCACCAAAGCCGGGAGACCTACCTGGCTCAACTGGCGGAGCAAGGCATCGACGCCGTTGCCGGTGACAGTGACAATGCCCTGCGTCTGCTCAAGGCCACCGACGTCACCAAGCTTCCCGGCTTTGCCGAAGGGGGCCTGTCGGTACAGGATCAATCGGCTCAGTGGGCAGCGTACCTGTTGGATCCGCAGCCCGGAGAACGCATTCTGGATGCCTGCGCGGCCCCGGGAGGAAAAACCTGCCACCTGCAGGAGCGGCAGCCCGAGCTGCAGCACCTGGTGGCATTGGACATCGACGACCGTCGCCTGGCCCGAGTCCAGCAAAACCTGGATCGCCTCGGCCAGCAGGCGCAACTGGTGGCTGGCGATGCCGCCGATCCACAAGCCTGGTGGGACGGCATCCCCTTTGATCGCATACTGCTGGATGCACCCTGCTCCGCCACCGGTGTGATTCGCCGCAATCCGGACAGCAAGTGGCTGCGCCGCAATGACGACATCGACGCTCTGGCGCAGCTGCAACAGCGCATTCTGCATGCCAACTGGCGAATGCTGAAACCAGGGGGCACTCTGGTGTACGCCACCTGCTCGATACTTCCCGAAGAAAATGTGAACCAGATCAAGACATTTCTTCAACAGGTACCGGATGCTATGCTGCTTAGCATCAATCCGGACGACTCACAGGAAAAACCGGGCTGGCAGTTACTGCCTCAAGTGGAAGGCGGCGACGGCTTTTACTACGCCAGGTTGAAGAAAAAACAATAAGTTGCGATGAAAATCATCATTCTTGGAGCCGGCCAGGTCGGCGGCACGCTGGCGGAAAACCTGGTCGGCGAAAATAACGACATCACCATTGTCGACAACCATCAGGACACTCTGCGCAGCCTGCAGGACAAGTATGACCTGCGGGTTGTCCATGGCCACGCGGCCCATCCAGGGGTGTTGCAGGAGGCCGGAGCCGAAGATGCCGATATGCTGATTGCGGTCACCAACTCCGATGAAACCAACATGGTGGCCTGCCATCTGGCGTACACCCTGTATGGCACTCCCACCAAAATTGCCCGTATTCGTTCCGAGCAGTTTATGGCCCGTCAGGACGTGCTGTTCCAAAGTGGTGGTCACAATAACGACTGCCGCGGTCGGTTCTTCATCGATGAGTTGATCGCCCCTGAGCAACTGGTTACCCACTATATTCGACGCCTGATCGAGTACCCCGGCGCCCTCAAGGTGGTGGAATTTGCCGAAGGTCGAGTCAGCCTGGTGGCAGTGAAAGCCTATTACGGTGGACCTCTGGTCGGCAACGCCCTGTCGGCATTGCGGGAACACATGCCCAATATCGATACTCGGGTCGCCGCCATCTTCCGCCAGGGGCGGCCGATACTGCCCCGGGGCACCACGGTGATCGAGGCGGACGACGAGGTCTTCTTCGTCGCTGACTCCAAACACATTCGAGCGGTGATGAGTGAGATGCAGGAGTTGGAGTCCAGCTACCGCCATATCATGATCGCCGGCGGCGGCAACATCGGTTTTGGTCTGGCCAAAGCGCTGGAACCCTACCACGACGTTAAGCTTATCGAGCGCAATCCTCAGCGGGCGGCAGCCCTGTCCGAGTGGCTGGACTCCACCACGGTGTTCCACGGCGACGCTTCGGATCAGGAGCTGCTCAATGAAGAGCAGATCAACCAGACCGACGTGTTTATCGCGGTCACCAACGACGACGAAGCCAACATCATGTCGGCACTGCTGGCCAAGCGCTTGGGTGCCAAGAAGGTGATGGTGCTGATTCAGCGCGAGGCGTACGTCGACCTGGTCAAAGACGCCAACATCGACATCGCCATCTCACCTCAGCAGGCCACCATCTCGTCATTGCTGACCCACGTCCGCCAAGGCGACATCACCAACGTGTACTCGCTGCGGGACGGCGCCACCGAAGCCATTGAGGCGGTCGCTCACGGCGATGAAGCCACCTCTAAGGTGGTGGGCAAACA
Organism: Ferrimonas kyonanensis DSM 18153; assembly: GCF_000425405.1. Taxonomy (GTDB): domain Bacteria; phylum Pseudomonadota; class Gammaproteobacteria; order Enterobacterales; family Shewanellaceae; genus Ferrimonas; species Ferrimonas kyonanensis. The sequence goes on from NZ_AUDJ01000033.1 coordinate 13,983, forward strand.
GATTCAGGACATTCGCCTGCCGCCGGGGACCACCATTGGCGCCGTGGTGCGCAAAGATCAGGTATTGATTGCCCACGACCGTACCGTTATTGAAGCCGACGACCACGTGATCATGTTCCTGGTGGACAAGAAGTACATCACCGAGGTCGAAAAGCTGTTTCAGCCCAGTGCGCTGTTCATCTAGCCCCAGTTACCATCATGATTAATATCAGGCCACTCTCTTTCCTGCTGGGGCTATTTCTGGCGGTGGTCGCCGGATTGATGCTGATTCCGGCAGGCGTCTCCCTGTACCACGCCGAAGGACTGGCCGGAGAATTTTTCAAGTCATCAATGATCACCTTTATCGCCGCCATGATGGCGGCGAGCACCGGCTTTCGCAGCCAACTGACCCTGAGCACCCGGGATCTGTATCTGTTTACCACCCTGACCTGGGTGGTGGTGTCCCTGTTTGCGGCACTGCCGTTTACCTTCTATCACCACATCAGCTATACCGATGCCTTCTTTGAAACCATGTCCGGCATCACCACCACGGGTTCAACGGTACTGTCTGGGCTGGATGACACCGCCTGGTCGATCTTGATCTGGCGGTCGCTGCTGCAGTGGCTTGGCGGCATCGGCTTCATCGTCATGGGAGTTGCGATCTTTCCGATGCTCAACGTCGGTGGCATGCGCCTGTTCAGAACCGAATCCTCAGACTGGTCCGATAAATGGATGCCGCGCACCCAGCTTATCGGCCGCGGTCTGGTTAAGGTCTACCTGCTACTGACGGCCCTGTGTTGCCTAGGTTATTTGGCTGCGGGCATGACGCCGTTTGAAGCCATCAATCACGCCATGACCACCCTGTCCACCGGCGGCTACTCCACCACCGACAGCTCCATGACTCACTTCAGTACCCTGGCCCACTGGAATGGCAGCCTGTTTATGTTTCTCGGCGGCCTGCCGATGCTGATTTTTGTGCAGATGGTGCACATGCGCTCGGTGACGGTGTGGAATGACCAGCAAGTAAAAGGCTACCTGGCCTTTGTCATCTGTGCATCGCTGCTGCTGGGCTGGTGGCTGAGCCACCAACAGCAGATGGAGTTCTTTCCGGCACTGACCCTGGCCACCTTCAACCTGATCTCGGTGGTAACCACCACCGGCTTTGCCTCCACCGATTACAGCGCCTGGGGCCCCGCCGCCAGCATCATCTTCTTTTTCCTGATGTTCGTAGGAGCCTGTTCCGGATCGACGTCTGGTGCCATTAAAATATTCCGCTTTCAACTCGCCGGCGCCGTGCTGCACAAGGCACTGCGGCAACAGATTCACCCATCGGCCCTGTTTCCGCAACGCTACAACCGCCGCACCATCAGCGAGGACATCGTCCGCTCTCTGGTGAGTTTCAGCATGCTGTTTATCGCCACCATCGTAGTGCTGGCACTGTTTTTGGTCTTGGTGGGCGTGGATCCGGTCTCCAGTCTCACCGGCGCGGTAACCGCAGTTACCAATGTGGGGCCGGGACTGGGCGAAGTGATCGGCCCGGCGGGGAACTTTGCCAGCCTGCCGGACGCGGCCAAGTGGGCACTCAGCCTGGGTATGTTACTGGGCCGACTAGAGATCATTACCGTGGCGGTGCTGCTCCTGCCGACCTTCTGGCGCTACTAGGATCAACTAGCCTCGGGTGACTATTGGGCGTCGCTATTCACCGGCGCCGCATCACCCGAGGTCAATTCTCCAACACGCTTACTGCGCCAGGGTGATCAGGTGACGGCCATAGGCCTTCACATCTTCCCAGTCGGTGTAATCGATAACCGCGTTCTTATCCGTTGGGCCGTTGGTCATCTTCATGATCATCTGGATCGCCAGCGTATCCAGCCAGCCCCAGGCCGGGTAATTGACCTTACCGGCAATCACCTTCATGTCTTTGGGCTTCCACGGAGACAGCTCCAGGAACTTCTGCATATAGCGATTGCCTTCGACCGTGGCTTTCTCCGGTGTGCGCGCCACCACCGACAGGTTAAAGAAACTGTTGGGCTTGGCCTCAATCTGCATGGCGTGGTCATCAATGAACTTAAAGAAGCCTTTGTCATAGGTGCCGTACAACACCGGTGCTCCCAAGGCAATGGCGTCGTAGCGGTCCCAATCAACCGATTCATGAACCGCTTCGTTGATGTCCATCATGTCGCACTCGTGGCCTTCGGCCCGCACGGATTCCATGATCACCCGCGCCACTCGGGCGGTATGGCCCCCTCGACTCATATACAGAACAAGTAAGCGTTTCACAAAACCTCCAGAAATTTCAGTATCGCATCATAATATGGGGCAATTCATGCCGTTAGGTATGGCAAAAGATCACATTTTTACTAGCAAAATAGTCAGATTACTTCAGAATCGAGATCTCGCACCGCTTAACAAAACGACGCAATGGGCTTAATATTAGTTATTGCTAAACTCTGAGGAACACTATGGCACTCACAATCGACTTGGAAACCATGACAGGGAATGCTCAACAAGCGTCGAAATTGCTAAAGACCATCGCCAACCCACATCGGTTGATGCTGTTGTGCCTGATTGGCAAGCAGGAGTTAACCGTGGGCGAACTGAATGAACAGGTTCCACTGAGCCAGTCGGCACTGTCTCAGCATCTGGCGGTACTGCGCAACGAAGGCCTGGTCACGACCCGCAAAGAGGCGCAACAGGTTTGGTATCAACTGGACAGCCCGGAAGTCGAAGCCGTCATTAACCTGCTGTACGATCTGTACTGCGGCAAAGGTCAGTAACCCCATCCAACCGGGCAGGAAGCCCTAGTGACTCTCTATTCGCTGCTCAATCGATCGGCGAAGGCTTCAACACGCCCCCAGTCCGTGTATTCCATCACCGTATCCGCTGCCGTCGGCCCCTTGGTCATCCACATAATGAAACGGATGATATTCCGGTCCCAGAAGGTTAACGACGGGTAGTTTATGGCGCCGGCAAACACATCCAGCAACTGAGGCTTCCAGCTAACCTGCTTAAGGAACTTGGCCACGTACATATTGGTATCGGCGGTGTTCTTAAGCGGCTTCCTGGCGACCAGGTTCACCGAAAAAAATGCGCTGCGCTTGCGATTCAGCAAGCCCTGATGTTGCTCCACAAACTCGATCACCGCCGGCCGGTACTTGCCATAACGGATACTGGCACCAATGACCACGGTATCGAAACTGTTCAGATCCAGGTTCGGAGTCTCGATGTCGGCCACCTGAACCTGATTTTCCGTTGCCTGCAGTCTGGCCTGCAATCGCTGGGCGATTTTCCGGGTTTGGCCATCTACGGTGGAGTACAGTACCACTATCCGTCTCACAGTCTTGTCCTCAACTCTTCCAGAACGCCGGTGTAAACAGCACCAACAGGGTAAAAATCTCGAGGCGGCCAAACAGCATCGCCAATATCAGGATCCACTTGGAAACATCACCGATGTCACCATAATGGGACGCGACCTGGCCCAACCCGGGCCCCAGGTTATTCAAGCACGCCGCGGTGGCACTGAAGGCCGAGATGTCATCCATGCCGGTGGCCAGCAGCGCCACCAGACACAAGGCAAACACCAGGGCATAGGCGGCAAAGAATCCCCACACCGCATCGATGACCCGATCCGGCACCGCCTTGTTATTGAGGCGAATGGAGAACATGGCTCGAGGGTGAACCAACCGCTTCAACTCCCGCCCCCCCTGCAGCAACAGCAACACAAAACGCACCACCTTCATGCCGCCCCCGGTGGAACCGGCACAGCCACCGACAAAACTGGACAGGATCAGCAGCACCGGCAAGAACAACGGCCACTCGGAAAAACTGTGGGTACCAAAGCCGGCGGTGGTAGAGATCGACACCGCCTGAAACAGGGCGTAATCCAGTGTCGACTCCGGCGAGTCATAGATGCCACTGTCCAGCAACACCAGGAAACACAGCAGGGTCAGTGACAACTGAAACAGCAGAAACACTCGAACTTCGGCATCGCGCCAGTAGTTACGAAGATTCAGTCCCCGGCGGCTAAACGCGCCAAAATGCAGACTGAAGTTGACGCCGGCAATCAACAAGAACACCACACAGATGGTGTTGATCAACTGGCTGTTGAACGCCCCCATGGACTCGTCGTAACTGGAAAAGCCACCAATGGAGACGGTGGAAAACGCATGGCCAATGGCATCAAAGGTACTCATGCCCGCCAGCCAGTAGGCACTGGCACAAGCAATAGTCAGCGCCAGATAGATGTACCACAGCGCCTTGGCCGTTTCAGCAATCCGCGGCGTCATCTTGTTGTCTTTCACCGGCCCGGGAGTCTCACAGCGATACAACTGCATGCCGCCGATGCCCAGCATCGGCAGGACGGCCACGGCCAGAACAATGATCCCCATTCCCCCTAGCCATTGCAGCAGGTGTCGATAAAACAACACCGCTTTGGGCAGGTGATCCAGGCCAGTGATCACCGTCGCACCGGTGGTGGTCAAGGCAGAGAACGACTCGAAGAAGGCATCGCTGGTCGACAGCGCCGGTTCGGAAGAGAGCAGGAAAGGAATGGCACCAATGGATCCCAGTACCGTCCAAAACAACACCACGATCAGAAACCCTTCCCGGGCTTTCAATTCCTCTTTGGTGTGGCGGTTGGGGTACCAAGCCAGCAAGCCGATGATCAAACTGATCACCAGCGCCTGCATAAAGGTCGACCCTTCACCGTCCTTGTAGATCACGGCAATCAATGCCGGAGGCACCATGGTGAGGCTAAACAGCATCACCAGCAAGCCGATAATGCGAACAATCGAACGATATTGCATCAGAGTTTTTGATTTCTATTGTTGGCGTACTGCATTTAATCCCACTCTACCTGCAACCGTCCCTGACTGCTTTGAGCCAATTGCAGAGTGAAGTTGTGTTTATGTTCCAACGGCAAAGCCAGCCTATAACTTACTTGTTGTTCAAAGGACTGGGAAACTATTTTGCCATCAAACTGCGACAACCAGTGTTCCAGGTTCGGCTGATCGGCGTAACTGACCTGAATCGCCCCCTCAATCAAAGGCACAAAGGGTTCGGTAGGCAGGGTTTCCAGCGCCAGCTTCACGCCACCGGAGTAAGCGCGTACTAACCCGCCAACCCCGAGTTTAGTGCCGCCAAAATAGCGAATCACCACCACTGCCAACTGACCAACGTCCGCCCCCAACACCACGTTGAGCATCGGACGGCCCGCCGATCCTGCTGGCTCGCCATCGTCACTGGCACCAATGTCCCGAGTATCGCCGGGTGGCCCGGCGTTAAACGCCAGGCAGTGATGACTGGCTTCCGGGTGTAGCTGGCGAGCCCGTTGCTGCAACGCCCGCGCCTGCTTACCCTCAGTCACCGGGGCCACCCAGGTGATAAAGCGGCTGCGTTTAACCACTTCTTCGACTTCGTAATGGCCACTGGGTACGAGAAAACTGCCAGACATCAGGCCAGACCAAGATCCCGGGTCAGATTTTCGATTCTGTCCGCATGAATTACAACGTCATCCTCGATGCGCACACCACCGTAAGGCCGCAAGGCATCAATGCCCGTCCGGTTCAGCATCGAGCTTGCTTCGTCCTTCAGGCCATCCAGCAGGGTGTCAATGATGTACAAACCCGGTTCGATGGTCACCACCATTCCCGGCTCAATCACCCGGGTGCAACGCAGTGCCGGGTGCGCTTCAGGCGCGGCCAGATGAGTACCCTGCGGGTCCTGCATAAAACCACCGACATCGTGAACCTGAAGACCGATTTGATGACCCAGGCCATGGGGGAAGAACGCCGCCGTCACTCCGTTGGCAATTAATGCCTCGTCGGATCCGGCCGCCAAATCAAACTGACGCAGCATCTGAGCCACCCGCTGATGCATCGCCAAGTGCAGATCGGTGTAACGCATTCCCGGAGTCATGGTGGCGATCAAGGCTTGCTGATGGGCGTCCATGGCTGCCACCAACTCGGCAAACTTCGACTGCGAGTCAAACGCATAGGTCCGAGTGATGTCCGAGGCATAACCGTGAAAGCTGGCTCCGGCATCAAGAAGGAAACTGCGCATTTTCTCGGGGGCGGTCTTCTGCAACTTGGTGTAGTGCAAAATGGCGCTGTTTTCATTGAGGGCCACAATGTTGCCATAAGGCACATCATTCTCACCGTGCTGGGTGGCACTGAGGTAGGCCAACTGGATGTCAAATTCACTCTTCTGACCAAAAAAGGCATCCCTTGCCGCTTCATGACCACAGACCGCCACTTCGCTGGCGATGCGCATGCACGCCAGTTCATAATCGGTCTTATAGGCACGGTGATAATGCAGGTAATCCATCACCGGCTTAGGGTTTATCTGCGTCAGTCCCCACTCTGAGGCCAATTCAGGGTGTTCACCAATGTAGGCAAAATTAGCCAATGAGGCTGGCAGCAGCGCCCTTGCCTGCTCAGGCTTCTCAATGACCTGCAGATCGACAAACTCGGTCCAAAATTCAGTCGGCAACGGCGGCACTTTGTGCCAGAAGTCCACCGGACGATAAAACAGCAGCGTCGGTTTTTGACCGGGACGGATCAATAAAACGCAGTGTGGATCATCGGTGACCGGCAGCCAGTGTTTAAAGTGAGGATTCGGCTTAAACGGGTAGTCCATATCATCGAGGAAGATCCGCAGCGGTTGTCCCGAATGAATCACCATGCCATCCAGCCCCTGCTGGGCCAGTATGGTGTCACTGCGACGGGACAACTCTGCAATGTGAGCCTGATAAAGTGGCGCTAAACGTTCCATGACCATCTCTTCTTATTTACCGGTGTCGAATAGGCCGCCAGTGTAACACAGTCCCCTTGCCGACAATCCCTCGCTCATTCAGCCGATGTTAAACAGGCGTTTTAAATAGGTGTTGCAATTTATTGTGACGCAGGACACACTTTGAGTAATCGGTCACTAATTGGACGTGACCCCTCGCGGTAAAAAGGAAACCAAGCATGATTTTTCAAAGCAGCTCCATCGTGGTCAGCTGGCTGGAACCCGGTATCGCCAACCTGTGCTTTGACTCGGCCGGTTCAGTCAACAAGTTTGACCAATCCACTCTGAACGATTTCGACCAGGCGCTGACCGCCCTGGCCCAGGAAAACGACCTCAAAGGGGTCGTGGTCAGTAGTGGTAAAGATGCCTTCATCGTTGGCGCTGATATCACCGAATTTCTGGGCCTGTTCGCCGAGCCGGAACAAACCCTGAATAACTGGGTGGTGGAAGCCAACGCCATCTTCAATAAGCTGGAAGACCTGCCGGTTCCCACCATCGCCGCCGTACGGGGCTATGCCCTGGGTGGCGGCTGCGAAGCCATTCTTGCCTGTGACCTGCGTGTCGGCGACACCACTGCTCGCATCGGTCTGCCGGAAACCAAACTGGGAATCATTCCCGGCTTCGGTGGCACCGTGCGCCTGCCTCGGGTCATTGGCGCCGATAACGCCATGGAGTGGATCACTACCGGCCAGGAAAACCGGGCCGATGCCGCCCTGGCCGTGGGTGCCCTGGATGCGGTTGCTGCCGACGGCAAACTGATGGACGCGGCCACCAAGATGCTGAAGCAAGCCATCACCAAAGAGATCGATTGGCAAGCCCGTCGTCAACGCAAACTGAGCCCTTTGAACCTGTCCCAGATTGAAGCGGCGATGTCGTTCAATACCGCCAAAGGCATGGTAGCAATGAAGGCAGGTCCCCATTACCCGGCTCCCCACGCCGCCGTCCGCCTGCTGGAAACCGCCGCAGGTTGTGGCCGCACCGAGGCCCTTAACGCCGAAGCCGCCGCATTCATCAAGCTGGCGAAAAGCGATGTGGCACAGGCTTTAGTCGGCATATTCCTCAATGACCAATTCGTTAAGGGCAAAGCGAAAAAGGCCGGCAAGCAAGCCCGTGAATTCAAGAGTGCGGCGGTGATCGGCGCCGGAATCATGGGAGGCGGCATCGCCTACCAGTCGGCACGCAAGGGCATCCCCGCGGTCATGAAGGACATCGCCCAACCGGCACTGGATCTTGGCCTCAATGAAGCGGCCAAGCTGCTGGCAAAGCAGGTTGAGCGCGGGCGGATGAAACCCGCGGCCATGGCCAAGGTGCTGAACAACATCGTACCGTCTCTGGACTACACCGCCATCAAAGATGCCGATGTGGTGGTCGAGGCCGTGGTGGAAAATCCTAAGGTGAAGTCCATTGTCCTGGCTGAAGTCGAGCAAACCCTGCGTGACGATGCGGTCCTGACCTCTAACACCTCCACCATCTCCATCAACGCACTGGCAAAAAGCCTGAAACGCCCAGAAAACTTCTGCGGTATGCACTTCTTCAATCCAGTTCATCGAATGCCTCTGGTCGAGATCATTCGCGGCGAACACAGCAGTGAAGAAACCATCTCCACCGTGGTCGCCTACGCCGCCAAGATGGGAAAAACCCCCATCGTGGTCAACGACTGCCCCGGCTTCTTTGTTAACCGAGTGCTGTTCCCCTACTTCTTCGGTTTTAACCTGCTGCTACGTGATGGTGCCGACTTCCAGCAGGTCGACAAGGTGATGAGCAAGCAGTTTGGCTGGCCCATGGGCCCCGCCTACCTACTTGACGTGGTTGGCATCGATACCGCCCATCATGCGGTTGCCGTTATGGCTGAGGGTTTCCCGACCCGCATGAGCAAAACCTTCCGCGACGCTGTCGACATCCTGTTTGAAGCCGAACGTTATGGTCAAAAGAACGGTAAAGGCTTCTATCAATATGCTCCGGATCGTAAGGGCAAGCCGAAGAAGAGCGTCGATGAATTTACCTTGGCGGCACTAAAACAGGCCTACGGTGACAGTAAGCCGTTCGAGGCCGACGAAATCATCGCACGTACCATGATTCCCATGATCAACGAAACCGTACGCTGCCTGGAAGAAGGCATCGTTGCCACTCCGGCGGAAGCGGACATGGCGTTGGTGTACGGCATCGGTTTCCCACCGTTCCAGGGCGGCGTATTCCGCTATCTGGACACCCTGGGACTGAAGCAGTACGTGGCCATGGCCGACCGCTTTGCACACCTGGGCGAGATGTACCAGGTTACCGACAAATTGCGTGAGATGGCTGCCAACGGCGACCGTTTCTATTCAGCGAAATAAGGAGATTGGCAATGAAACACGCGGTAGTCGTAGATTGCATCCGCACCCCCATGGGCCGTTCCAAGGGTGGGGTATTCCGCAACGTTCGTGCTGAGACTCTGTCAGCACAACTGATGAAACAGCTGTTGCTGCGCAACCCCCAGGTGGATCCGGAGGAGATAGAAGACGTGATCTGGGGCTGTGTCCAGCAAACCCTGGAGCAGGGTTTCAACATTGGCCGCAACGCCGCCCTGCTGGCCGGCCTTCCCAAGTCCGTCGGTGGTGTCACCGTTAACCGTCTGTGTGGCTCGTCGATGCAGGCGATACACGACGCGTCACGCGCCATCATGCTGGACGAAGGCGACATCTTTATCGTCGGTGGCGTCGAGCACATGGGTCACGTCCCCATGAACCATGGGGTCGACTTCCACCCCGGCCTCGCCAACAACGTCGCCAAGGCCGCCGGCATGATGGGACTGACCGCCGAGATGCTGGGCAAGATGCACGGCATCAGCCGCCAAGCTCAAGATGAGTTTGGTGCCCGCTCTCACCAGCGCGCCCACCAGGCCACCCTCGAAGGCCGCTTCAACAACGAAATCGTCGCCATCGAAGGCCACGATGCCGATGGTGCCTTGGTTCGAGTCACTCAAGATGAAGTGATTCGCCCCGAAACCACCGTCGACAGCCTGAGTGGCCTGCGGCCGGTGTTTGATCCCGTCAATGGCACCGTCACCGCAGGCACCTCGTCGGCGCTGTCTGACGGTGCGTCCGCGATGCTGTTGATGAGCGAAGATAAGGCCAAGGCTCTGGGATTGCCGATTCGTGCCCGAATCCGCTCCATGGCCATCGCCGGCTGCGATCCCTCCATCATGGGTTACGGCCCGGTACCCGCCACTCACAAAGCGCTGAAACGTGCCGGCCTGAGCATGGCTGACATTCAGCAGGTCGAGCTGAACGAGGCGTTTGCTGCCCAGTCCCTGCCGTGTGCCAAAGATCTGGGGCTGTTGGATAAGATGGATGAGATGGTCAACCTCAATGGCGGAGCCATCGCCCTTGGTCACCCCCTTGGCTGCTCCGGAGCCCGTATCTCCACCACCCTGATCAACTTGATGGAACATCGCGACGTCGAGTTGGGACTGGCGACCATGTGCATTGGCCTGGGTCAGGGCATCGCCACGGTATTTGAGCGGGTATAACCAGCTCATCAACTGCCACAACAAGGGAAGCCTCGGCTTCCCTTTTTTGTGATCGCGCAGGTCAAACCGTGTTCAAATCGTCGTCATGGCTTGCGTCACCGACCCAGCGGCGTATCATATTCGCCCAGTTTTACAGAATGGGTTCCCCTGATGTCACACAGCTTTACCGATGCCACCCACACCCTCGATGCCATCGGCCTGCGTTGCCCGGAGCCGGTGATGATGGTGCGGAAAACGGTGCGAAAAATGGAACAGGGCGACACCTTGCTGATTACAGCTGACGATCCCTCCACCACCCGCGACATTCCAAGCTTTTGTCGCTTTATGGATCACACCCTGCTGGCCAGTCAGGTGGACAACGCCCCCTACCAGTACCTGATTCAGAAAGGGCGCTGATCACCGACGCACACACCCCGTTGCAAAAAAGCCGTTTATCGCGGCTTTTTTGATCTCTCCTCGCGTAAATTCAGTATCGCCGCCGAAACACCGAACAGGCCACCGCCACCTAAAACCTGAGTAGCATAAGCCACTGACACCTCCTCAGGGAGGACTGTATTCAATATCCGTCCCATTCAGTAGACTCATCGCAATTCCATAGAATGAGAACAACGACAGGGAGTCCAATGTCAGCCTTATCCCCCCTCAGAGCCAGTTTGCTGGCCGCCGGATTGTTTCTGAGTAGCCAACTCTTGGCCACCGACGCCCCAAGCTGGAACGTCAATCAGCCCCAGGGGCCGCTGCAGTCCATCAGCATCGACGTCACTCAAGGCACTTGGATGAACGTCGACATCAGCCCGGACGGTACCACCCTGGTATTTGATTTACTTGGCGATATCTACCAGATGCCCATCGAAGGCGGTGAAGCGACACCGCTTATCAAAGGCATTGCCTGGCATATGCAGCCCAGGTTCAGTCCAGACGGCAACTACATCGCCTTTACCTCCGACCAGGATGGCGGCGATAACATCTGGATTATGAACGCCGATGGCAGCGAGCCGCGTCCGGTCTCCTCAGAAAACTTCCGCCTGCTCAACAGCCCGGCCTGGAGTCCGGACAGCCAGTATCTGGTGGGCCGGAAACACTACACCGCCCAGCGCAGCCTGGGCGCCGGCGAGGTATGGATGTACCATGTCCAGGGTGGCGACGGCATTCAGCTGACAGAGCGCCCCAACGACCAGAAAGATCTCGGCGAGCCGGCCTTTTCTCCCGACGGTCGTTACCTGTATTTTTCCCAGGATGCGACTCCGGGCAAGACGTTCCACTACTCAAAAGATTCCGTACAGGGGATCTATAAGATCAAGCGCTACGACCGCCACAGCGGTGACATCGAGGTATTGCTCAGCGGCACCGGCGGCGCCATCAGGCCGACCCCCAGCCCAGACGGCAAAACCCTGGCCTACATCAGCCGCGATGGTTTTCAAACCAGCCTGTATCTGTATGACCTTCAATCAGGACAAAAGCGCAAGATCTATGACCGACTGGATCGGGACATGCAGGAGACCTGGGCCATTCATGGGGTCTACCCAACCTTGGCCTGGACCCCGGACAATCAACAACTGCTGTTCTGGGCCGGCGGCCAGATTCACAAACTGAACGTGCATTCCGGTGTCTCACAGGTGGTGCCATTTCATGTGGCGACCGACAAACAGGTGCAGCCGGCGGTGCGCTTCAGCCAGCAACTGGATCCGGATCAATTTGACGTCAAAATGCTGCGTCAGGTTCAGGTGTCACCCGACGGCAACACCGTGGTGTTTGAGGCTCTGGGTAAGCTATGGCAACGGCCGATAAAGGGTGACAAACCGCAGCGCGTTACCACCACTCAGGATGGGTTTGAATTGTTCCCGCAATTCTCCCGCGATGGCAAACACCTGGTCTTTGCCAGTTGGCAGGATGACCAACAGGGCGCCATCAAGGTCATCAATTTGAAGCGAGGCAAGGTCAACACCCTGACGACCCTGCCGGGCAAATACGTCGAACCCACCTTCAGTCCCGACGGCCGCACCGTGGTGTACCGCAAAGTAGACGGCGGTTACATTACTCCGGCAACCTGGGACAACGCTCCAGGTATCTACCGGGTTAGCGCCGAGGGCGGCACCCCGCTGATGATCAGCGACTGGGGCACCATGCCCCACTTTGGTCACCGTAATGACCGACTGTTCCTGACCACCCGCGCCGACGATAAACCGGCTCTGGCCAGTGTTAACCTGGATGGTTTCGACCGTCGAACTCATTTTACTTCCGATCACGCCACCGAATTTCATGTGTCTCCCGACGGAAACAAACTGGCGTTCGCCGAACGCTTCAAGGTATTCCTGACCCCCTTTGCCAGCCACGGCGAGACCCAGCACATCGGTCCCAACGGCGGCGGTTTGCCGGTCAAGCAGTTATCACAACGAGCGGGAGAAAACCTCAGCTGGAATCTGGCCAGCACCGGTCTGTACTGGTCACTAGGGCCGGAGTTGTACCAGGCCAATGTTGAACAGCTGTTTGACCCCAGTCAGCCCGAGGTCGAGCCGGCATCGGTCACCGACATCGGCTTTCAAGCCGACACCTATGTTCCACGTGAAACCATCGCCTTTGTTGGCGGCCAGGTAATCACCATGAACGGCGACCACATCATTCAAGACGGTGTGGTCATCGTCGAGGACAACCGCATCACCGCAGTCGGCAGTCGTGATCAGGTCAGTATTCCCGCCGGCACCCGAACCATCGACATTAAGGGCAAAACTCTGATGCCCGGCCTGTTTGATGCCCATGCTCACGGCAGTCAGGGCAACAACGAGATCATCCCCGAGCAGAATCGCATTAACTTCGCCAGCCTGGCGCTCGGCGTGACCAGCATTCACGACCCCTCCAACGACACCACCGAGATTTTTGCTGCCAGTGAACTGCAAAAATCCGGCGACATTATCGGACCGAGAATCTTCTCCACCGGCACCATACTGTACGGCGCCAACGGGCCCGGATACACCGCCCATGTGGACAGCCTCGAAGACGCCAAATTCCACCTGGAAAGGCTGAAAAAAGTGGGTGCGTTCTCGGTGAAGAGCTACAACCAACCGAGGCGAAATCAGCGCCAGCAGATCATCGCTGCCGCCAGAGAGTTGGAGATGATGGTGGTGCCAGAAGGAGGCAGCCTGCTGCAACACAATCTGACCATGATTGCCGATGGCCACACCGGCATTGAACACGCCCTTCCAGCTGCCAGTATCTATGACGACATTAAACAGTTCTGGAGTCAGACCGAGGTTGGCTACACGCCAACATTAGTGGTGGCCTACGGTGGAATCTGGGGAGAAAACTATTGGTACGACAAGACCGAGGTGTGGAAACACCCTCGCCTGTCCAAGTTCGTCCCTCAGGAGATCTTACGTCCACGAGCGATGCGTCGCACCACGGCACCGGACGAGCATTACAACCACTTCAACGTGGCCCGAGTGGCCAATGAACTCAGGCAACTGGGTATCAGCAGCAACATTGGCGCTCACGGCCAACGGGAAAGCCTGGGTGCCCACTGGGAGATCTGGATGTTTGCCCAGGGTGGAATGAGCAACCTGGAGGCGCTGAAGACCGCCACCATCAACCCGGCCCGTCACTTCGCCATGGACCAACAGATCGGCAGCATCGAAACTGGCAAGCTGGCGGACTTGATTGTCATCGACGGCGACCCACTGGCCAACATCCGCGACTCCGACAAGGTGCACTACACCATGGTAGGTGGCCGACTGTACGATGCGGCCACCATGAATGAGTTGAACGGCAAACGTCGACAACGGGCCCCATTCTACTTCGAGTAGCCGTTAAAACTGTCCCAGTCCGGGCCGCCTGCAATGGCGGCCTTTCTATTGGCTCAGTTGCTGACACTCGCGATAGCTGGGACAGTTGACCAGATGATCATTGAACATCCCCACCGCCTGCATAAAGGCGTAACAGATGGTGGTGCCCACAAAGCTGAAGCCCGCTTTCTTCAATGCCTTACTCATGGCATCAGATTCGACACTTCGAGTCGGATACGCATCGCCAGGCTTCAGGGCATTATCGATGGGCTGGCCGCCAACGAAGGACCACAAGTAGTCGGAGAAATCGACGCCCTGCTGCTGCAGCGCCAAATAGGCCTTGGCATTTTTGATGATCGAGTTGACCTTTAGCCGATTACGGACGATACCGGGATCCTGCAGCAACAGCTCAACCCGGGCCTCGTCGAACTCGGCAATCCTCGCCGGATCAAACTGTTCGAACACCTCGAAGTAGTGGGGTGTTTTTCGCAAAATGATCAGCCAGGACAACCCCGCCTGCTGGCCATCGAGGCATAATTTGGCAAACAGTTCCCGCTTATCCCGTACCGGACGCCCCCACTGGGTATCATGGTATTCGACGTACTGGGGATCGGTTCCACACCATGAACAACGTTGTTTATCCATCTATTGGCCATACCTTTATTAACACGACAAAAATTAGCCTACATACCAGCCCTCTCAGAAGGTATACTAACCAGCATTTCGCGCAAGTTTCACGCCATTTTAGACGTATCCAGGTGATACCCCATGCAAAAGTTTGACGTCAAGACCTTCCAGGGTCTGATCCTGCAACTGCAGGACTTCTGGGCTCGCCAGGGCTGTACCGTGGTGCAGCCACTGGACATTGAAGTGGGAGCGGGCACGTCCCACCCCATTACATGCCTTCGTGCCATCGGCCCCGAGCCGTTTGCCGCTGCTTACGTGCAGCCTTCCCGTCGCCCGACGGACGGTCGTTACGGTGAAAACCCGAACCGTCTGCAGCACTTCTACCAGTTCCAGGTCATCATCAAGCCGTCCCCGGCCGAGATTCAGGAACTGTATCTGGAGTCCCTGCGCGAACTGGGCATCGACACTGATATCCACGACATCCGCTTCGTTGAAGACAACTGGGAAAACCCGACTCTGGGTGCTTGGGGTCTGGGCTGGGAAGTCTGGCTCAACGGCATGGAAGTCACTCAGTTTACCTACTTCCAGCAAGTGGGCGGCCTCGACTGCAAACCGGTAACCGGGGAAATCACCTACGGCCTCGAGCGTCTGGCAATGTACATTCAGGGTGTAGATAACGTCTACGACCTGGTGTGGTCCGACGGCCCGCTGGGCACCACCAGCTACGGCGACGTGTTCCATCAGAACGAGGTGGAACAATCCACCTACAACTTCGAGCATGCCGACGTCGACTTCCTGTTCACCTTCTTCGACCAGTGTGAGAAAGAAGCGCGTCATCTGCTGGATCTGGACAAGCCGCTGCCGCTGGCGGCGTATGAGCGGATCCTCAAGGCCGGTCACGCCTTCAACCTGCTGGATGCCCGCAAGGCAATCTCCGTCACCGAGCGTCAGCGCTACATTCTGCGCATCCGCACCCTGACCAAAGCCGTAGCCGAAGCCTATTACGCTTCCCGTGAAGCCCTGGGTTTCCCAATGTGTCAAAAGGAGCAGTGATAGAATCATGGCTACTGAAACCTTTCTGGTAGAACTGGGCACCGAAGAGTTGCCACCAAAAGCTTTGCGCACCCTGGGCGAGGCGTTTCGCGACAACCTGGTTGACGCGCTGGCCAAGGCTGAACTGAGCCACGGCGACGTCGAGTGGTTCGCCGCTCCCCGCCGCATGGCCGTCAAGATTGCCGCCATGACCGACGCTCAACAAGACAAAGTCGTCGAGAAGCGCGGCCCTGCCATCAAGTCAGCCTTCGATGCCGATGGTAACCCCACCAAGGCAGCCCAGGGCTGGGCCCGGGGTAACGGCATCAGTGTCGACCAGGCTGAACGCCTGGTCACCGACAAGGGCGAATGGCTGCTGCACCGCGCCGAAGTGAAGGGTAAACCGGCAACCGAACTGCTCCCCACCCTGGTGGCCGATGCGCTGTCCAAACTGCCAATCCCCAAAGCGATGCGTTGGGGCTCCAGTGATATTCAATTTATCCGCCCAGTTCATACCCTGGCTCTGCTGCTGGGCAACACCAGCCTGGATGCCGAAATTTTGGGTATTCGCAGCGGCCTGACCATCAAAGGTCACCGCTTTATGGGCGCCCAAGAACTGACCCTGAATCATGCCGATGACTACCCGCAGTGTCTGCTGGAAACCGGCAAAGTCGTGGCCGATTACGAACAGCGTAAAGCCACCATCAAGGCCGACATCGAAACCGCGGCGCAACAGATTGGCGGCTGTGCCGACCTGGATGACGAACTGCTGGAAGAGGTGACCTCGCTGGTGGAATGGCCGGTGGTCATGATCGCCTCGTTCGAACCGGAGTTCCTCAAGGTACCGGCTGAAGCGCTGGTGTACACCATGAAAGGCGATCAGAAATACTTCCCGGTCTACGACCAAGACGGCGAGCTGATGCCAAAGTTCATCTTCGTTGCCAACGTCGAGTCCAAAGACCCGGCCCAGGTTATCGATGGTAACGAAAAGGTGGTTCGTCCCCGCCTTGCCGACGCCGAGTTCTTTTTCAATACCGATAAGAAGCAGAAGCTGATTGAGCAGCTGCCAAAACTGGACAGCGTGCTGTTCCAGAAGCAACTGGGCACCCTGAAAGACAAGACCGATCGGATTCAGGCACTGGCAGAGTACATTGCTGCCGGCATCGGCGCCGATACTGCCCACGCCTCACGAGCCGGCCTGCTGTGTAAGTGTGACCTGATGACCTCCATGGTGTTCGAGTTCACCGACACCCAGGGCATCATGGGCATGCACTACGCCCGCCATGACGGCGAAGCCGAAGAGGTCGCCGTTGCCCTGAACGAGCAGTACATGCCCCGCTACAGCGGTGACGATCTGCCACACTCCGGGGTAGCACAAGCCCTGGCCTTGGCCGATAAGCTCGACACTCTGGTGGGCATCTTCGGTATCGGTCAGGCCCCTAAAGGCGCCGCCGACCCGTTTGCCCTGCGCCGGGCCGCCATCGGTGCGCTGCGGATCATCGTAGAGAAAGGATTGGAACTGGACCTGGTTGACCTGACCGCTAAGGCTCAATCTCTGTTCGGCGACAAGCTGACCAACGACAAGGTCTGCGACGACGTCATCGAATTCATGCTGGGCCGCTTCCGAGCCTGGTACCAGGATGAAGGCTACCCGGTCGACGTCATTCAAGCGGTACTGGCCCTGCGCCCCACCCGTCCGGTGGACTTCGATCGCCGTGTTAAAGCGGTGCAAAGCTTCCGCTCTCTGGATGCCGCTCAGGCTCTGGCAGCCGCCAACAAGCGTGTGGGTAACATCCTGGCTAAATCGGACGCCCCTCTGGCAGACAGCATCGATGCCAACCTGCTTCAGGATGGTGCCGAGAAAGCCCTGGCAGAGGCCATTCTGGCCGCTCAGGCCAAGGTGCTGCCCCTGTTTGCCGACGGCAACTACAGCGATGGCCTGAGCCAGTTAGCCAGCTTGAGAGCGACCATCGACAACTTCTTTGAAGAGGTGATGGTCAACGCCGACGATCCGGCCCTCAAAGCCAACCGTCTGGCGATGCTGAACCAACTACGAGGCCTGTTCCTGCAGGTGGCGGACATCTCGCTGCTGCAACAGTAAAGCTCCTTTGCCGTGACATCGATAAACCGCCCTTTTCCGGGCGGTTTTTTATTATCCACTCATCAGAACAAAGCGTTCTTTCGATTTCTGTTGCCTTCTAGCGGTTTCGACATAGAATGTCGAAAACCGGTGCGTACGACCACTTTTATGGTCTCAGTGCATCGGTGCATCCCTCCTAAAGTACCGATTCCTGAGCCCCCCTATTTCGTAGTATTCGGGAATCGATCATGCATATTGAAGCTGACATCAAACTGGGTTTTAAAGACGTTCTGTTCAGACCCAAGCGCTCTACCCTGGCCAGTCGTTCGCAAGTTGATATTCGCCGTACCTTCCTATTTAAGCACGCCAAAGACAGCTGGACCGGGGTACCGGTGATCGCCGCCAATATGGACACCGTCGGCACCTTTGAGATGGCCGAAGCCCTGGCCGTTCACGGCATGCTGACCGCCGTGCACAAACACTACAGCGTCGACCAGTGGCAGCAATGGCTACAGGATAAAGACGCCGATTTCTTCGAACGCATCATGGTGTCCACCGGCGTGTCCGACAATGACTTCGACAAACTCGGTCAAATCATGGCATTGGACGTTCGCCTGAGATTCATCTGCATCGATGTCGCCAACGGCTATCAACAGAGTTTTGTCGACTTCGTTCGTCGTGTACGAGCGCAATTCCCGGACCAGGTGATCGTCGCCGGTAATGTGGTCACCGGCGAGATGGTGGAGGAGTTGCTGATCAGTGGCGCCGACATTGTTAAGGTCGGTATCGGTCCCGGCTCGGTGTGCACCACTCGAGTGAAAACCGGGGTTGGCTATCCTCAGTTGTCTGCCGTGATTGAATGCGCCGATGCCGCCCACGGCCTAGGTGGTCAGATAATCAGTGATGGTGGCTGCAGTTGCGCCGGCGACGTCTCCAAGGCCTTTGGTGGCGGAGCCGATTTCGTCATGATTGGCGGCATGTTTGCCGGTCACGATCAAAGTGGTGGTGAGACCATCGATAAAGACGGCAAAGCCTATCGCGCTTTCTACGGCATGAGTTCCTCCACCGCCATGGACAAATACTCCGGCGGTGTGGCCAACTACCGCGCCTCTGAAGGTAAGACCGTGATGGTGCCCTACCGGGGTGATGTCGAGTTCACCGTGCAAGATATCCTGGGAGGCGTGCGTTCGACCTGTACTTATGTAGGCGCCGCCAAATTGAAGGAACTGACCAAACGCACCACTTTCATTCGTGTACAAGAACAGGAAAATCGCGTCTTTAACTGATGTTCCACGTGGAACCCCTAGCGAATTAAAGCACTGCCGGAAACGGCAGTGCCTTATTGATAGTATCGAATGACCCGCCTGATTGTTTCACGTGGAACCTCGTCTCACAAAGTCAGGGATGACGGTATTCACTGCCCTTTTTTACGACCCATCCCATCTAGGACATGCCTCAAAAGACCACAGGTAGACGACGAGGGCCTATCCCTGCGCTGCCAGGCCCAACGCACACACCGAGTAGAGACAAAAAAAGGGGCCCTGTCGGGGCCCCTTTTTGTGGGTGTGCAAACCGGAATTATACGTCCAGGTTAGCCAACAACGCGTTCTGCTCGATGAAGTCACGACGCGGCTCCACCTGATCACCCATCAATGTGGTAAACAACTGGTCACAGGCGATGGCATCTTCAATGGTCACCTTCAGCATACGACGGGCTTCCGGATCCATGGTGGTTTCCCACAACTGCTCCGGGTTCATCTCACCCAATCCTTTATAGCGCTGAATGTACAGACCACGCTTGGATTCATTCATCAGCCAGTTGAGGCCCTGCTCAAAGGTGGTGATCGGGTAACGGCGCTCACCACGACTGATGTACCCGCCCTCTTCGATCAGATCCGCCACCTGCTCACCCAGGGCGACAATGGCCTTGTAATCCGGAGACTGAAGGAAGTCGTAAGTCAGCAGGTACTCATGGTCGATACCGTGTTGACGCAGGATCAGCTTCGGCACGTACACGGCACGCTCGGCATCAAACTCCACTTCGGCACGGTAGTAAGAGCCATCGCCTTCGGTTTCGGTGACGTCGTTGGCAAAGGCTTCGGCCCAATCCAGCACCACCGATTCCGACTTGATGCCTTCATCGGTCAGGGCGCCCGCGTAGATTAAAGCCTTAACCAGATTGCGTGGGAAACGACGGCTCTGACGGTCAATCACCGACTCAACACTGCGGAACTGATTCACCAAGGCTTCAAGGCCAGTATCACTGATACCCGGTGCTTCGGCATTCACGTGCAACGCGGACTTCTCCAGTGCCAGGGTAGTCAGATACTCGGTCAGCGCCTCATCGTCTTTGATGTAACGCTCCTGTTTACCCTTCTTCACCTTATACAGTGGCGGCTGAGCAATGTAGATGTAACCGCGCTCAATCAACTCAGGCATCTGCCGATAGAAGAAGGTCAACAGCAGCGTACGAATGTGCGAGCCATCGACATCCGCATCGGTCATGATGATGATGTTGTGGTAACGGGTCTTCTCCGGATCATAATCTTCGCGGCCGATGCCACAACCCAATGCGGTGATCAGTGTCGCCACTTCCTGAGAAGACAGCATCTTATCGAAGCGGGCCTTTTCAACGTTGAGGATTTTACCCTTCAACGGCAAAATCGCCTGTGTCTTACGGTTACGACCCTGCTTGGCGGAACCGCCGGCCGAGTCACCCTCCACTATGTAGATTTCCGACAGGGCCGGGTCCTTCTCCTGGCAATCTGCCAGCTTACCGGGCAATCCGGCCAGATCCATCGCCCCTTTGCGACGGGTCATCTCTCGAGCCTTACGTGCCGCTTCCCGAGCCCGCGCAGCATCGATGATCTTGTTCACCACCGCCTTGGCATCATTGGGGTTTTCCAGCAAGTAATCGGACAGCTTTTCACCCATCGCCTGCTCAACCGCCGTCTTCACTTCCGAAGACACCAGCTTGTCTTTGGTCTGTGATGAGAACTTAGGATCCGGCACCTTCACCGAAATCACCGCCGTCAGACCTTCTCGGGCGTCGTCACCGGTAGCGCTGGTCTTGTTCTTCTTGTTGAAGCCCTCTTTCTCCATGTAGGAGTTCAGGGTCCGGGTCAATGCCGCCCGGAAACCCGCCAGGTGAGTACCACCGTCACGCTGTGGAATGTTGTTGGTAAAGCAGTAGATGCTCTCCTGGAAACCGTCGTTCCACTGCATGGACACTTCTACTGCGATGCCGTCTTCCCGCTCCAGGTTGAAACTGAAGGCCATGGGATGGATCGGAGTCTTGTTTTGATTCAGGTATTCAACGAATGCCTGAATGCCGCCTTCGTAGCAGAAGTGGTCGTTCTTATCGTCACGCTCATCCACCAACTTAATGGAGACACCGGAGTTCAGGAACGACAACTCACGCAGACGCTTGGCCAGAATTTCGTAGTGAAACTCGATATTAGAGAAGGTACCAGGACTCGGCCAGAAACGGATGGCGGTACCGGTCTTATCGGTATCACCCACGGCCGCAACCGGCGCTTCTGGCTCACCCAGACGGTAGATCTGCTGATGCACCTTACCCTGACGACGAATGGTCAGTTCCAGCTTGTCAGACAAGGCGTTTACAACCGAGACACCCACACCGTGCAAGCCACCAGACACCTTATAGGAGTTGTCATCGAACTTACCACCGGCGTGAAGCACGGTCATGATCACTTCGGCAGCAGAGACTCCCTCTTCCGGGTGAATGTCCACGGGGATACCGCGTCCATCATCCTGTACCGACACTGAGCCATCGAGATGGATGGTGACAATGATGTCATTACAGTGACCCGCCAATGCCTCATCGATGGAGTTATCGACCACCTCGAACACCATGTGGTGCAAGCCGGTGCCATCATCGGTGTCGCCAATATACATACCTGGACGCTTACGCACTGCGTCCAGACCTTTCAGGACCTTAATACTTGAGGATCCATAGCTTTGTTCTGACATACGCTTGTCTCTGGTTAACTATCCTTTGTGGTGACCTGGCCGTGTTCCACGTGGAACACTCGCTGCCAACTCATCATTGCCAACTGTTCTGGATCAATGGCGGTAACAAAAACCTGGCCGCCGGTTTGCTCCAGTTGACTCAACAGCTGAGTCCGTTTCTCCGAATCCAACTCTGATGCCAAGTCATCAACTAAATAAATGCATTGTTTCTGGTGTTGCTCGCTCAGCAACACACCTTGGGCGATCTTAAGGGCGCAGACCAGCAACTTAAGCTGGCCACGGGATAACACATCCTGAACGGGTATGTTACTGACCCTCAGTCTCAGATCGGCTTTATGTGGTCCGGATACTGTGTAGCCTAATTGCTTATCACGGTGGAGCTGTGACTCCAGTATCTGTTCTATCGGGGTCTTTGAGTCCCAGCCCTGACTGAACGATACCCGTACCGGAACGTTGGGTAAAAACGCCCCTATTATACCCTTCAATACGTCATTTAACGAGTCTACCCACGCTCGCCGTCTCAGGGTTAATTCATTGCTATAATGGGCCAATTGCTTGTCCCAGATGGCGATCTGTCGATCATCCGCCTGACTGCGTAACAATTGATTCCGCTGCTTAAGCAAACGCCGGCAACGGGCCCAGATAAGATGAAACTGAGGGTCACTGTGAAACGCTCCCCAGTCGATGTATTCCCGCCGAGCCTTAGGGCCATCGAGCAACAAGGCAAAGCTCTCTGGAGTGATCAATTGCAACGGCAGCAGTTTGGCCAACTGAGCCAGCTTTTCCGGTCGCTCGCCGTTAATTCTGGCCTCGACTTCACCTTGACGGTTGCGCCTGAAGCCCAACCGCTGCTCGTCTCCTACCCGGGCAAACAGGGTAAACGCATCCTGCTCATATTGTATGACCCGTTGCGACTGATGACTGCGGAATGACCGTCCCAGGCTTAAAAACCAGATCGCTTCCAGCACGCTGGTTTTGCCACTGCCATTAGCGCCGTGGATAAGATTAAGGCCGCCAGCAGGGCGAATGTCGGCGGCCTTGATATTCCTGAAGTGAGTCAGCGAAAGCTGTTGAATGGCCATTACAAGCGCATCGGCATCACTACGTACAGTGCCTCGTCATCTTCCACGTTCTCAAACAGTGCACTGTTGTTAGCATCACTCATGATCAGCTTAACCTGTTCCCGCTTGAGGGCATTCAGTACATCCAGGACATAGCTGACGTTAAAGCCAATCTCCAGCTCGCCATGGGGAAACTCCACATCGAGCATCTCCACCGCCTCTTCCTGCTCAGGATTGTTGGCGGTGATCTTAAGTTCATTGTCGGCCAGATTAAGCCTAACGCCGCGAAACTTCTCGTTGGACAGAATCGCCGCCCGTGCAAAGGCATTACGCAGCACCTCCCGATCCGCGATAAGTACCTTGTCGCCACCTTGTGGCAACACTCGGCGATAATCGGGGAAACGCCCATCCACCAGCTTGGAGGTAAAAATGGCGTCTTCGGTAATGGCCCGAATGCTGCCATTGCCGATGCACAGAGTAATGTCGGCGTCTTCCTCACCGAACAGGCGCACCAGTTCCACCACGCCTTTACGAGGCACAATGACCTGCTTTTCTGGCAGCTGCGCCTCGATGGTGCGATAACTGACGGCAAGACGGTGACCATCGGTGGACACCGTCCTCAAGACGTTGTTGTCGGTTTCAAACAACATGCCATTGAGGTAATAGCGCACGTCCTGGTTGGCCATGGAGAACTGAGTGGCTTCGATCAGCTGTTTCAGCACACCCTGCTTAAGAGTGAACTGCACCTCCTCCTGCCAATCCCCCATGTTGGGGTAGTCTTCGGCGGGCAAGGTGGTCAAATTAAAACGACTGCGACCGGAACGAATCATCAGCCGGTTGTCTTGCTGCTCTATCTGGATGTCCACCAGATCCGGCAAGCTGCGGCAGATGTCGAGGAACTTTCGGGCCGGCACTGTCGTGCGCCCCGGCACCACATTGCCTTCCAGCGGTGACTGGCCCACCAACTCCACTTCCAGGTCGGTACCCGTCAGCTTGAGTAAGTGGTCACTAACCTCCAACAGCACGTTTGACAAGATTGGCAGGTTGTGACGTCGTTCAACGGCACCGGAGACCAACTGCAGTGGTTTCAATAATGCTTCGCGATTGATGGTAAATTTCATCGTCAATTCTCAGAATTTAGGAGGAAAGGGTCCGAATCAGATTCGCGTAGTCTTCTTTGATATCGTGACTCTCTTCCCGCAACTGTTCGATCTTACGACAGGCGTGCAGCACCGTCGTGTGGTCGCGGCCACCAAAGGCATCGCCAATCTCGGGCAAGCTGTGGTTAGTCAGCTCTTTCGCCAGCGCCATGGCAACCTGCCGCGGGCGGGCAACGGAACGGGAGCGACGTTTAGACAGAATGTCGGCCACCTTAATCTTGTAGTACTCGGCAACCGTCTTTTGAATGTTGTCGATGGTCACCAACTTTTCCTGCAGCGCCAGCAAGTCCCGCAGCGCCTCACGCACGAAATCAATGGTGATTGGCCGTCCGGTAAAATTGGCATTGGCAATAACCCGGTTGAGGGCGCCTTCCAGTTCCCGAACATTAGAACGTAACCGCTTAGCAATGAAAAAAGCAACTTCATCGGGAAGATGAATCTTGCTCTCTTCGGCCTTGCGCATCAGGATGGCGACTCGGGTTTCCAGTTCCGGCGGCTCGATGGCCACGGTCAGGCCCCAGCCGAAACGGGACTTCAACCGATCTTCCACCCCGTCGATCTCCTTGGGATAGCGATCCGAGGTCAGGATGATCTGGTGATTGCCTTCCAACAGAGCATTAAAGGTATGGAAGAACTCTTCCTGGGAGCGGTCCTTATTGGCAAAAAACTGAATGTCATCGATCAGCAGGGCATCGACACTGCGATAGTAACGTTTGAATTCAGCGATGGCGTTGTTTTGCAATGCCCGAACCATGTCCTGCACAAACCGCTCGGAGTGCATGTAGACAATCTTGGCGTTGGGGTTGTTCTTAAGAATGCCGTTACCTACCGCATGCAACAGGTGGGTCTTACCCAGACCGGTACCGCCATACAGAAACAGCGGATTGTAAGCACCGCCGGGATTATCGGACACCTGGGTCGCTGCCGCACGGGCCAGTTGGTTGGACTTACCCTCGACGAAGTTGTCGAACTGATAGGTGCGATTGATGTTGCTTCGGGTATTGGCGGCATTGGGGCTGACCGGCGGTGGCTCGACACTGCCCATGGGCGGAACCGGCTCAGGGGCCGACACCGTTTGGGCCGGGCGAGGCTGAGCGGCGGGCGCCGCCACCGGGCGACTGCCGATGTCGAACTTCAGGATCGGAGCCTGATCCCCCATCACCCCCTGGAAATAGCGGTTGATCTGATCCAGATACTTATCCCGGACCCAATCCAGCACAAACCGATTAGGGGCGTATAAGGTGAGAGTTTGGTTGTCGAACTCAGCTTGAAGCGGTCGAATCCACATACTGAATTGCTGAGCCGGCAGCTCTTCCTGCAGGGTTGCTATGCATTGCTGCCAAACAGACAAAGTCACCGTAAATACTCCGAAATAAAGATCACCCAAAGGCGTAATTCTACTCCTCAAACTGGTCGATAGCCAGCCATTTACCGAAGTTATCCCCAATTTAGATCAGAGATCCTTACCGCCATGATCGCCTCAAAAGGATCGTTGCGATCCTGACCAAATCCCAGATGACACAAGGACTGGAAAGGGATCAAAAAAATCTCTATACTTCGCATCCGCGGGATCCGATCGCGATCGCGCTGTCTATATCTTGGGGTCAACACACAGTGTTATCCACAAGAAATGGGGGGTGAGGAACTTTATTGAAAAAACCTCATCCTCAGATTGACTATGCAGGTCGACTTTTAGTAAAATTCGGCCTCTTTTTTGAACCGATTCCACCGCATGTCGCGGGAGTCGAAGCTTAACTAACGGTAAAGAAGCTATGAAACGTACTTTTCAACCGAGCGTACTGAAGCGTAAGCGTAACCACGGCTTCCGTGCTCGTATGGCCACTAAAGCTGGTCGTCAAATCCTGGCACGTCGTCGTGCCAAAGGCCGTAGCCGCCTGTCTGCTTAATCATTGATTATGCACAGCGCATCAACGGTGCGTTATACCTTTGAGCGGGAGTTACGTCTGTTAACTCCCGCTCAATTCAAATCTGTCTTTGCTAATCCCGTCCGGGCAGCACACCCCCACTTGACCCTTCTCGCCATCCCTAATGAACTGTCACATCCCCGTTTAGGATTGACGGTGGCGAAAAAGCATGTCAAAAAGGCCTGTCAGCGAAATCGCATCAAACGTATCGTTCGAGACGACTTCCGCCGCCATCAACACGATCTCCCCGCAGTCGACATTGTCGCCATTGCAAAACGAGGCGTAGATGAACTGGACAATGCCACACTTCATAAATTGGTAGAGAAGCTTTTTCGAAAGCTGACGAAACGATGCAAAAGTTGCTCATCGGATTCATCCGACTCTACCAAAGGTTGATTAGCCCGCTTTTGGGGCCAAATTGCCGATTTCAGCCAACTTGCTCGCATTATGCGATTGAGGCCATCACTGTGCATGGCTGTTTGAAAGGAAGTTGGTTAGCATTAAGACGCATAGTAAAGTGCCACCCTTTGCACCCGGGTGGACGTGATCCCGTACCTCCATCTAAATAAGGTAGAGCTTAACCGGCCATGGAATCTCAACGTAATCTACTTCTGGTAGGCCTATTGTTCGTCAGCTACTTGCTGTGGCAACAATGGCAACTGGACCAGAATCCTCAACCTGAAGCTGTTCAAACTACAGCCACCCAGGTGTCTAATGACGTCCCTCACAGTGCCGTCTCCCAAGACACCCTGCCGGAGCAAGCCGCCACCGGTGGCAAACTGGTCACCGTTACCACCGACACCCTGAAGCTGGTGATCGACACTCAAGGTGGTGACATTATCGAATCTTCACTGCTGCAGTTCCCGCTGGAACAGGATCAACCTGAGCCACTGAAACTGCTGCAACGCCACAACGGCTTCAACTACGTCGCCCGCAGCGGACTGATCGGTGCCCAAGGGCCAGATTCAGCTGCCGAACGTCCGACGTACCAAGTTGCCAGCAACAGCTACGACATGGGCAGTCAGGATCAACTGGTCGTCCCCATGAGCTTTGTGGATGCCAACGGCATTCAGTTTGAGAAGCGCTTCGTATTCACCAAGGGCAAATACGATGTCCGGGTGGAATATGTGGTGAACAACCAGTCTGCCAACAATGCATCCATGCAGATGTTCGGTGAACTGCGTCAAAGCATCACCGCCGACAAAAGTAACATGATGATGCCCACCTACCGTGGGGGTGCCTACAGCACGGCCGACACACGTTATAAGAAGTACGACTTCGATGACATGAAAGACGCCGCACTCAACAAACCGACTCAAGGCGGTTGGGTTGCGATGCTGCAGCACTATTTCGTGACCGCATGGGTACCTGGTGCAGAGCAACAAAACGCCCTGTACACCAAGGTCTACAACAACGGCAGCGAAGGCGCCATCGGCGTTAAACAACCGGTAACCACCGTGGCCGCCGGCAGCAGCGAGACTTTCTCCAGCGAACTGTACATCGGCCCTAAAAACCAGGAAGCCCTGTCGGCCCTGTCTGACTCCCTTAACCTGGTGGTCGATTACGGCTGGTTGTGGTTCATCGCCCAACCGCTGCACTGGTTGCTGACCATGCTGCAATCTCTGGTCGTTAACTGGGGTGTGGCCATCATCGGCATGACCTTGCTGGTTCGTGGTGCCCTGTACCCACTGACCAAGGCCCAGTACACCTCCATGGCGAAGATGCGTAATCTGCAGCCGAAAATGGAAGAGCTGAAGAAGAAGTTTGGTGACGACCGTCAACGCCTGAGCCAGGGCATGATGGAGCTGTACCAGAAAGAGAAAGTGAACCCCATGGGCGGTTGTCTGCCGATGTTGCTTCAGTTCCCTATCTTCATCGCCTTCTACTGGGTACTGCTGGAAAGCGTCGAACTGCGTCATGCACCGTTCGCTTTGTGGATTACCGATCTGTCGGTGAAAGACCCCTACTACATCCTGCCATTGCTGATGGGCCTGTCCATGTTTGTTATGCAGCGGATGCAGCCGGTCGCACCGGGTATGGATCCCATGCAGCAAAAGATGATGCAGTACATGCCGGTCATCTTTACCGTGTTCTTCCTGTGGTTCCCGTCCGGTCTGGTTCTGTACTGGCTGTTCGGTAACCTGGTTGCGATTACCCAGCAGTGGTTTATCTACCGCTCACTGGCGAAACAGGGTCTGAAGTAACCCTGACCCCACACGAGAGGCGGCAGCAATGCCGCCTTTTTTATGTCCGCTCCCAAGCTCAGGATTGATATACTGGCTTTTACTACGGCAACCCATAGATTCTCATGACTACCACTACAGACACCATCGTCGCCCAAGCGACGGCCACCGGGCGCGGTGGCGTCGGCATCGTCCGCATCTCCGGCCCCAATACCGAAGCCTTGGCCCAGGCCCTGCTCGGTCGGATTCCCCGCACCCG
The DNA here is from genome assembly GCF_000425405.1 of Ferrimonas kyonanensis DSM 18153. GTDB lineage: Bacteria > Pseudomonadota > Gammaproteobacteria > Enterobacterales > Shewanellaceae > Ferrimonas > Ferrimonas kyonanensis. The sequence continues at coordinate 42,355 of NZ_AUDJ01000033.1, forward strand.
CTATGCCGAGTACCTGCCCTTTAAAGACCATCAAGGGATGGAACTGGATCAGGGCATTGCACTGTTGTTCAAGGCCCCGAACTCTTTTACCGGTGAGGATGTACTGGAGTTGCAGGGCCATGGCGGTCCGGTGGTACTGGACATGCTGCAACGGGCAATTATTGCCACCGGGTTGGCCCGAAGCGCTCGACCTGGCGAGTTTTCAGAACGGGCTTTTCTCAATGACAAACTGGATCTGGCTCAGGCCGAAGCCATCGCCGATCTGATTGAAGCCTCCTCGGAACAAGCCGCCCGCAGTGCCTTGAAATCGCTGCAGGGGGAATTTTCCGGCAAGGTCACCGAACTGGTTGAGCAATTGACGGTGCTGCGCATCTACGTCGAAGCCGCCATCGACTTCCCCGACGAGGAGGTGGACTTCCTGTCGGACGGCAAAATTTCTGCCGACCTGCAACAGGTGCAGGATCAACTGGCCGAAGTTCGCGCCAGTGCCCGTCAGGGTGCCTTAATGCGCGAAGGGATGAAGGTGGTGATTGCCGGCCGCCCCAATGCTGGCAAATCCAGCCTGCTTAATGCCCTCGCCGGCCGTGAATCGGCCATCGTCACCGACATCGCTGGCACCACCCGAGATGTACTGCGCGAACACATTCACATCGATGGCATGCCGCTGCACATCATCGATACCGCCGGACTTCGCGAAGCCAGTGATGAAGTGGAACGCATCGGCATCGAGCGCGCCTGGGAAGAGATCAACCAAGCGGATCGAGTATTGCTGATGGTCGACGGTACCGAAACCAGTGAAACCCAGCCGGAACAGATCTGGCCAGAGTTCATTCAGCAGTTGCCGGATGACATGGGCCTGACCATCATCCGCAACAAGGTCGATCTCACCGGCGAAGCCCAATTGACCGACGATGATCATCGCTACCCGCTGTTTAAGCTATCCGCCAAGACCGGCGATGGCCTGCAGGCATTGAAGCAGCATTTGAAAGCCTGTATGGGCTACCAGGGCAGCGGAGAAGGCGGCTTTATGGCTCGCGGTAGACACCTGGAAGCCCTGGCTCAAGCCGATGACCACCTGCTGATGGGACGCGAGCAACTGGAAGTGTTTCAGGCAGGAGAACTGCTGGCAGAAGAGTTAAGACTGGCCCAACAGGCATTAACCGAGATCACCGGCGAATTCAGCTCCGACGATCTGCTGGGGCGCATCTTCTCCTCCTTCTGCATCGGCAAATAACTTCGCTCCGACAGCAAGCCCGCCATCGTGCGGGCTTTTTAATGCCTGAAATCCCTGTTGTGACCGTCTGGGAAGTTGCCATAATGGCGTCACATTCAAACACAGGACCCCATCTATGACTCCACTCGCCGTTATTGTCGGTACCACCATGGGCGGTGCAGAAGCCGTGGCAGACGAACTGGCAGACAAGCTGGCTCAACATCAGATCCAGTGCCAGCAGTTCCTGGATCCGACTCTGGAGCAGTTGACCCCATTCCCCCATTGGCTGATTGTCACCTCTACCCACGGTGCCGGTGATCTTCCGGATAACCTGCTTCCTTTCGCCAACAGCCTGGAATCCGCTCAATTATCCGGCACTCAGTTTGCGATTTGCGGCATTGGCGACAGCAGCTACGACACATTCTGTGGTGCTGCTCGAACCCTGGATCGACTTCTTCAACAGGCCGGTGCTCAGCCGCTTGTGAATAAGATCGAGATCGATGTACAGGCGGTCGATCTACCGGAGGATCGGGCTTTGGAGTGGATCGACGAGCTTATCTCGATCTTTAACTGAGATCCTTATGCACAAGGCTCACAAAGTTACTCACAGTTTAGATCTTAATTCACAGGGAACTGTGGGTAACATTGGATCAAACTGGGATCAACTTAGGGATTAATCCACGGCCCCGATCACAAGCCTTGGTGCCTGTGTATAAAAGGGCGATCTACCCCCACCCTGTACGCCATAAGATCGCCCTCTACCCACAGGGATCGATCGCACTTAAGATCATGATCATTAAGATGAAAAATGACTTAACCACAGAGATCGCGATCCCTAAGAGTAAAAATAATAAAGATCTTTATATAAAGATCTTAAGATCTATTAGTCTGGAGCCGGATCGCCAAGGCTAAAAAATGACCATTTATCTCTTAGCGATCCAGTGATAGAATGGCGCGCTTTTTTTCAGACCGATCGATGAAGGGGTGACTATCTGATGCAGGCACAGGATCGTTATGACGTTATTGTTGTGGGTGGAGGCCATGCAGGCACCGAAGCAGCATTAGCCAGTGCACGTATGGGGGTGAACACGCTGCTGTTAACCCACAACCTGGATACTCTGGGTCAGATGTCCTGCAACCCGGCGATCGGTGGGATCGGTAAAGGTCACCTGGTTAAAGAGATCGATGCCCTCGGTGGTGCCATGGCACTGGCAACCGATCGAGCCGGCATTCAGTTCCGTACTTTGAATGCTTCCAAGGGGCCGGCTGTGCGTGCGACTCGGGCTCAGACCGATCGCGCCCTGTACCGTCAGGCAATTCAATCGATTCTGTTTGCTCAACCTAACCTCACTGTGTTTCAACAGGCGGTGGACGACCTGGTGGTCGAGCAGGACAAAGTGGTTGGAGTGATCACTCAAGCTGGCGTTCGTTTCGATGCGGCCACGGTGGTACTGACAGTAGGCACCTTCCTCGGTGGCCAGATTCATATTGGCTTGGATCATTATCAGGGCGGCCGTGCCGGCGATCCGCCATCCAACGCACTGGCTCGCCGCCTGCGTGAACTGCCTTTTCGGGTAGATCGGCTCAAGACTGGTACCCCGGCCCGTCTGGATACCCGTACTCTGGATTACTCGGTGATGCAGGCACAGCCTGGAGATACCCCGATTCCAACCATCTCTTTCATCGGTAAGGCATCGGATCACCCGCAGCAGATCCCTTGTTACATCACCCACACCAATGAGCGGACTCACGAAATCATTCGTGCCAACCTGGATCGCAGCCCAATGTATGCCGGCGTCATCGAGGGCGTTGGGCCACGGTACTGTCCGTCCATCGAAGATAAGGTGATGCGTTTTGCCGATAAGAACAGCCACCAGATTTTCGTTGAGCCAGAAGGGCTGAACAGCATTGAAATCTACCCCAATGGCATCTCCACCTCCCTGCCCTTTGATGTGCAGTTAAAACTGATTCGATCCATTACCGGGTTTGAACAGGCACAGATTCTGCGTCCCGGTTACGCCATCGAGTACGATTTCTTTGATCCTCGGGATCTGAAATCCAGTCTGGAAACCCGCTTTATCGAGGGTTTATTCTTTGCTGGCCAGATCAATGGCACCACAGGCTATGAAGAAGCCGGGGCCCAGGGGCTGCTGGCTGGCCTCAATGCCGCACGTCGGGTCAAGGAGCTGGAGGCCTGGGCGCCTAAGCGCGATCAAGCGTATCTGGGGGTCCTGGTGGACGATCTGTCGACTCTGGGAACCAAAGAACCCTACCGAATGTTTACCTCCAGGGCGGAATATCGCTTGTTGTTGCGTGAAGACAACGCCGATATGCGACTGACTGCCGAAGGGCGGGAACTGGGTCTGGTGGACGATCACCGCTGGGCGGCGTTCAACGACAAGGTGGAAGCCATTGAGCAGGAACGGCAGCGACTGCGTAGCACCTATGTGCAAAAAACCGGCGTGCAGGCCGACGAACTGAATCCAAAGTTAAAAACGCCGTTATCACGAGAAGCCAATCTTGAAGAGCTGATTCGACGGCCGGAACTGACCTACCAGACCCTGATGCAGGTGACGGATCTGGGACCGGGACTGGCGGATCGCCGTGCTGCTGAACAGGTGGAAATTCAGATCAAGTACGCCGGTTACATCGAGCGCCAGAAAGATGAGATTGCCAAGACCTTGCGCAATGAGCAGACGCTGTTGCCAGACAACATCGATTTCGAACAGGTTTCCGGTTTGTCCAACGAAGTGGTAGCCAAACTCAAGGAACATCGCCCGGAAACCCTGGGAGCGGCGTCCCGTATCTCTGGCATTACTCCGGCCGCCATCTCTTTGCTGCTGGTTTACCTTAAAAAACACGGTCTGCTGCGAAAAACCGCTTAACCACCGCACGCGGGGCTTTCCAAGCCCCGCTCATCCCCGCATAATACCCAATTGTCATTTTTCTCAGACGAAGGATATCAACACGTGTTAGCCACCAGGCTTGCCGATTTGATCGCGCAAACCGATCTGCACCTCACCGACCTACAGCAGCAACAACTGGTTCAACTGGTGGAGTTGCTCAACAAATGGAACAAGGCCTACAACCTGACCTCGGTCCGCGACCCCAAGGAGATGCTGGTTCGCCATATTCTCGACAGCGTGGTGGTCGGCCCTCACCTTCAGGGCAGTCGTTTCATTGACGTGGGAACCGGTCCGGGATTGCCCGGATTGCCGTTGGCTATCTGCAACCCTGATAAATCCTTTGTACTGCTGGACAGCCTGGGTAAGCGCATTCGCTTTATCACTACTGTGGTACACACCCTGGGACTGAAGAACGTCACCCCGGTACAGAGTCGGGTGGAAGCCTATCAACCGGAGCAGGGGTTTGACGGCGTACTGAGCCGAGCCTTTGCCTCATTGTCTGATATGCTGCAATGGTGCCATCACCTGCCAGCCGCTCATGGGCAGTTTTATGCTCTGAAGGGGCAACTGGATCCGCAGGAGCTGGCCGACATCCCGTCGGGATTCGAAGTGATTGGCCAGCAACCGCTGCTGGTGCCTGAACTGGATGCCCAGCGGCATCTGGTCAACGTTCGAAAAGTGTCATAGTTTGGGGACTTATTGATGGCAAGAGTGATAGCAGTAGCCAACCAGAAAGGCGGAGTCGGTAAGACCACCACCTGTGTCAATCTGGCCGCATCCTTGGCCGCTACCCGTCGTCGGGTGCTGGTTATCGATCTCGACCCGCAAGGGAACGCCACCATGGGCAGCGGCGTCGATAAATACGAGGTGGAGCATACCGCGTACGATCTGCTGGTGGACGAGGTTCCTGCTGAGCAGGTAATCGTTAAAGACACCAACGGCAAATATGACCTGATCTCGGCCAACGGTGACGTGACCGCGGCGGAGATTAAACTGATGGAGTTTTTTGCTCGCGAGTTGCGGCTGCGTAATGCGCTGGAGCCGATCAAAGACCAGTACGACTTCATCTTTATCGATTGCCCGCCGGCTTTGAACATGCTGACGGTCAATGCCATGGGGGCCGCCGATTCGGTATTAGTCCCGATGCAATGCGAATACTATGCCCTGGAGGGCCTGACCGCGTTGATTGACACCATCAGTAAATTGGCGGCAGTGGTCAATCCGAATCTCGGCATCGAGGGTATTCTTCGGACCATGTACGACCCTCGAAACCGGTTGGCCAATGATGTGTCCGATCAGCTAAAACAACACTTCGGTGACAAAGTCTACCGGACGGTGATTCCGCGCAATGTCCGCCTGGCGGAGGCACCCAGCTTCGGATCACCGGCCATCTATTACGACAAAAGCAGTGCCGGCGCCAAGGCGTACCTGGCTTTGGCGGGCGAGATGTTGCGCCGCGCCGAACGCAGCGAGCCTGAGACCGAAGAGGCATAAGGGGAAATCATGTCAGCGAAAAAACGCGGTTTAGGAAAAGGCTTGGATGCCCTTCTGGGAACCAGTAAGTCGGTGATGGATCGCCGGGAGCAGATCGCATCGGCCCCGGAACCGTCACCTGCCCCTGCTCCTGAGGTTGCGGTACCGGCAGATTCACAGGATGGCCTGGTGCACTTGCGCTTGGAGTTGTTGCAGCGTGGTGAGTACCAACCGCGTCGGGACATGTCCACCGAAGCCCTGGAAGAGTTGGCGGATTCCATTCGCAGCCAGGGAATATTGCAACCCATCGTCGTTCGACCTCTGCAACCGGGACAGTATGAGATTCTGGCGGGCGAACGTCGCTGGCGGGCCTCGCAGATGGCCGGTCTGGAGACCGTTCCCTGCATCGTTAAGAATGTTGCCGATGAAGCGGCGGTGGCCATCGCCCTGATAGAGAACATTCAGCGTGAAAACCTCAACGCCATGGAAGAGGCCATTGCGTTGCAGCGACTGGCGGACGAGTTTGAGATGACTCATGCCGACGTCGCCAAGGCGGTGGGCAAGTCCAGAGCCACGGTGACCAACCTGTTACGTCTGAATAACCTTAACGACGAGGTTAAGACCCTGTTGGAACATGGTGATCTGGAAATGGGCCATGCTCGTGCCCTACTGGGGCTCGACGGCGATGCTCAGACGCTGTCGGCTCGAGTGGTGGTGGCCAAAGGCCTGACGGTTCGAGACACCGAAAAACTGGTGGCCAACCAACTGCAGCCTAAGCCTGAAAAGCCCGCCAAGGTGGAAGATCCCGATGTGACGCGGCTGATCAATCAGCTGACGGAACGGCTGGGGGCTCAGGTCGCCATCCAGCAGGGCAGTAAGGGCAAGGGCCGGCTGGTGATTAACTATGACAGTTTGGACCAGCTTGATGGGATCATAAGTCGCGTAATCACTGATTAACATAAAGACCTCCTTCGGGAGGTTTTTTTGTGCTTGTGATCCTTACCACAAACTTCGTTTTTTTTATCCGGCAGGCGGGGGGGAATAAATGCTGCTGGCCTCGGTTTTATCAATTAATTCTGATAAGAAATCCGTTTAAACTGTATTTATGAATCGTTAAAACAAATCAACCTCGGTGGATAAGTGCTCAATATCCGTCGTTTTTGACAGGTTATAATCAGCTCTTGTTGATCAATAACAAATATGACTGACTGCCTGTGAGGTGGCTCCACCTCCATCCCCTGCTGCTGCGGCTTGAGATCACAGTTTCCCAACCTCCACTTGGTTGCATCGCTAAGGTAAGTAGGTATACTTTCGCTTGCTTTTAGGCAGATTATGGGTCGATTGACCCATCAATTTGGAAAACTTACGGAGCCAAAGCGTTGAAACGAGACCCGAAGCGAAAAGGCCGATTAACCGCGTTTAGGTTGGTCGCTTCCCAAGCCATAGTGGTAGCTCTGATCAGTACGTTTTGTTTCGTATTATGGGGAGAACAGCTGGCGTTGTCGGCCCTGATGGGCGGCAGTGTGGCCGTAATCCCCAACTTCGTTTTCGCGACTCTGACTTTTTCTCACAAGTGGGAAAAAGTAACCGGTAATGTGGTGAATGCCTTTTACCGCGGGGAAGCGATTAAGCTGATGCTAACCGTAACTCTCTTTGTGCTGGCATTTGCAGTAGTTAAATCTGACCCTAGGGCCGTGTTTGGCTGCTACATATCAGCGCTGATGGTGTTATGGATGGCACCTTTGTTGTTTCAACGAAAACATTTGGGATGAATCATGGCTGCAAATCCGCAGGAGTATATTCTGCACCACTTGCAGAACTTACAGTATCGGGCGTCTAGCTGCCCGGCTGATGGGTACTGTTTTTGGACTTGGAACGTTGATTCGTTGCTGTTTTCGGTTGGACTCGGCGTTTTCTTCCTTTGGTTATTCCGCCGTGTTGGTGTGAAGGCGACCACTGGCGTTCCCGGTAAGCTGCAATGCTTTATCGAGATGCTGGTTGAGTTTGTCGATACCAGCGTTAAAGAATCCTTCCATGGCAAGAATAAGCTTATCGCACCTTTGGCTCTGACCATCTTCGTCTGGGTTTTCCTGATGAACCTGATGGATCTGATTCCGGTCGATTGGCTACCTAGTGCTGCTGGCGCTGCGGGCGTTCATTATCTGAAGGTTGTTCCTTCTACCGATTTGAACATTACCCTGGCGATGAGCTTCAGCGTCTTCTTCCTGATGTTGTTCTACAGCATTAAGATCAAAGGCGTATCTGGGTTCGTTAAGGAGTTGACGCTCCAGCCGTTTAACAACAAGTTAATGATTCCTTTTAACTTCCTGCTTGAGATTGTAGGACTGATCTCTAAACCTGTATCCCTGGGCCTTCGACTGTTTGGCAACATGTATGCGGGTGAGCTGATCTTTATTCTTATTGCTCTAATGTACACCGGTAATGCAGCAATTGGCGCCCTGGGCGGCGTTGCTCAGATTGCGTGGGCCATTTTCCACATTCTGGTGATTACACTGCAGGCGTTTATCTTCATGATGCTGACGATTGTTTATCTCAGCATGGCTCATGAAGATCATTAATTTTTAAGATTAAGTAACATTTTTTAGAAACTGGAGAAAACGATGACTGCTATTGCTGTTGCTCTGTTGATTGGCCTGGGTGCTCTGGGTACTGCCATTGGTTTCGGTCTGCTGGGCGGTAAATTCCTGGAAAGTGTTGGTCGTCAGCCTGAAATGACTCCTGCACTGCAAACCAAAATGTTCATTATGGCGGGTCTGCTGGATGCCGTTCCAATGATTGGTGTAGGTATCGGCCTGTACATCCTGTTCGTTGTTGGTGTTTAAGGCGACCCTTTAATCCAATGTCTTTGTGTTCCGCTAATCCGGGACCGACTTTGAATGGGTTTTGAGGAGGAGCCGTTGTGAATATCAACGCGACTTTTATTGGTCAGACTATCGCCTTTATTGTTTTTGTTTGGTTCTGCATGAAGTATGTGTGGCCCCCATTGATGGGTGCCATCGAAGCCAGACAGAAGACAATTGCGGATGGACTGGCAAACGCTGACCGTGCATCAAAAGATCTTGAACTGGCTCAGGCGAACGTCGGCGAACAGCTGAAAGAAGCCAAAGTACAAGCCGGTGCGATCATTGAGCAGGCAAACAAGCGTAAAGCGCAAATTGTCGACGAAGCGAAAGAAGAAGCCGAAGCCGAGCGAGCTAAGATCATTGCTCAAGGCCAGGCGGAAATTGAAGCCGAGCGTAACCGCGCCAAAGAAGCCCTGCGTAAGCAAGTGGCTATTCTGGCCGTCGCCGGTGCTGAGAAGATCATTGAGCGTACCATCGACGTTGACGCCCACAGCGACATCGTTGAAAAATTGGCCGCGGAGCTTTAATAGGGGAGAGGGCATATGTCTGAACTGACTACCGTTGCGCGCCCCTATGCCAAAGCTGCATTTGAGTTTGCGGTTGAGCGTCAGGCTATTGACGAGTGGCAAAACCAACTGGATTTTGCTGCCGCAGTAGCGCAAAACGACGCCATTGCGGATCTGTTATCCGGCGCCGTAGGGGTGGAACAACTGGCTGAGATCTTCTTGAAGATCTGTGAAGGCAAGTTGAACGACCACGGTCAGAACCTGATTAAGGTGATGGCTGAAAACGGACGTCTGGCGGTGCTGCCTCAAGTGGCGACTCTGTACAAAGAGTTTGCTGACGAACAGGCAAAGCTGGTTGAAGCCCACGTGGTTTCAGCGACAGAACTTAGCGAACAACAGCAGCAGAAGATCGCCGAATCGCTGGAACAAAAACTGGCGCGGAAAGTGAAACTGATCTGCAGTGTTGACCCGCAGCTTATTGCCGGTGTTGTAATCAACGCTGGTGACTTGGTCATTGATGGCTCGGTACGCGGTAAATTAAACCGCATGGCCGATACGCTGCAATCCTAACGGGGATTTAAGCATGCAACTGAATTCAACTGAAATCAGTGAACTGATCAAACAGAGAATTGAGCAGTTCAATGTTGTCAACGAAGCTCGCAACGAAGGTACCATCGTATCTGTAAGCGACGGTATTATCCGCATCCACGGCCTGGCCGACGTGATGCAGGGTGAGATGATTGAGCTTCCTGGCAACCGTTTCGCTATTGCACTGAACCTGGAGCGTGACTCCGTTGGTGCCGTAGTAATGGGCCCATATGCCGATTTGGCAGAGGGCGTAAAAGTTAAGTCCACTGGTCGTATTCTTGAAGTGCCAGTTGGCCGCGGTCTGTTGGGCCGTGTGGTTAACACCCTGGGTGAGCCGATTGATGGCAAAGGCCCAATCGAAAACGACGGCTTCTCTCCTGTAGAAGTTATCGCACCGGGTGTAATTGACCGTCAGTCTGTTTCTCAGCCTGTACAAACCGGTTATAAGTCCGTTGACTCCATGATTCCAATCGGTCGTGGTCAGCGTGAACTTATCATTGGTGACCGTCAGACTGGTAAGACTGCGATGGCTATCGACGCCATCATCAACCAGAAAGATTCCGGCATTAAGTGTGTGTACGTTGCGATTGGTCAGAAAGCCTCTACCATCGCCAACGTGGTACGTAAGCTGGAAGAGCACGATGCACTGAAGAACACCATTGTGGTTGTTGCTTCTGCGTCTGAAGCGGCTGCGTTGCAGTACCTGGCTCCTTACTCTGGTTGTTCAATGGGTGAGTACTTCCGCGACCGCGGTGAAGACTCCCTGATCATCTATGATGACCTGTCTAAGCAAGCTGTTGCTTACCGTCAGATCTCACTGCTGCTGAAGCGTCCTCCGGGCCGTGAAGCTTACCCTGGTGACGTTTTCTACCTCCACTCCCGTCTGCTGGAACGTGCAGCACGTGTTAACGCCGACTACGTTGAGCGTTACACCAACGGTGAAGTGAAGGGTCAGACCGGTTCTTTGACTGCTCTGCCAATCATTGAAACCCAGGCTGGTGACGTATCTGCGTTCGTACCGACCAACGTAATCTCCATTACCGATGGTCAGATCTTCCTGGAAACCGACCTGTTTAACGCGGGCCTGCGCCCTGCGGTTAACCCAGGTATCTCGGTATCTCGTGTAGGTGGTTCGGCTCAGACTAAGATCATCAAGAAGCTGTCCGGTGGTATTCGTACCGCTCTGGCACAGTACCGTGAATTGGCGGCCTTCGCTCAGTTCTCATCCGATTTGGACGACGCCACTCGTGCCCAGCTGGAGCATGGTGAGCGGGTAACCGAACTGATGAAACAGAAGCAGTACGCGCCAATGAGCGTCGCTGATCAAGCCGTTGTCATCTTCGCAGCAGAAAAAGGCTTCCTGTCCGCAATCGCAGTAAACAAGATTGGTGACTTCGAAGCGTCCCTGCTCTCCTACATGAACGCCGAACATGCTGACCTGCTGAAGCTGATCAACGAGACTGGAGACTACAACTCCGACATCGAATCTCAGCTGCAAGCGGCTATGGACAAGTTCGTTGCGACTCAAACCTGGTAACAGGGGGAGATAGAAGATGGCCGGCGCTAAAGAGATCCGTACCAAGATCGGGAGTGTGAAAAACACTCAGAAGATCACCTCTGCCATGGAAATGGTAGCGGCATCGAAAATGCGCAGAGCGCAGGATCGTATGCACGCCAGCCGTCCATACGCGGAGAACATGCGTAAGGTGATTGGTCACGTAGCGCAGGGCTCTCTGGAGTACAAGCATCCCTACCTGGAAGAGCGTGAAGTAAAGAGTGTCGGTTACATCGTCATCTCTACTGACCGTGGTCTGTGTGGTGGTTTGAACATTAACCTGTTCAAACAGGTTGCTCAGGCAACCACCGAGTGGAAGCAAAAGGGCGTGAACGTCTCTTATGCGGCCATCGGTTCCAAAGGCGCAGGATTCTTCCAGAGCTTTGGTGGTGACGTTGCTGCACAGGCTTCTGGCCTGGGCGATGCACCATCCCTGACGGACCTGATTGGTTCCGTTAAGGTGATGCTGGATGCCTACAACGAGGGCAAGCTGGACCGCCTGTATCTGGTGTACAACAAGTTTGTGAACACCATGAAGCAGGACCCAGTGATCGATCAGCTTCTGCCGTTGCCGAAAGACGACACCAAACAACGCGCTCACGCTTGGGACTACATCTATGAGCCCGATCCGAAAGCGTTGTTGGACAAACTGTTGGTTCGCTACGTCGAATCTCAGGTTTATCAAGGTGTTGTAGAGAATGTCGCGTCTGAACAGGCCGCCCGTATGGTTGCAATGAAATCTGCAACCGATAACGCCGGTGACCTGATCAATGACCTGGAACTGGTATACAACAAGGCTCGTCAGGCTGCGATTACGCAGGAACTGTCTGAGATTTGTGCCGGTGCTGCGGCAGTTTAAGGCAGCGGAAACGAGATAATCAGAGGATTAATCATGAGCACAGGTACTGTCGTTCAAGTGATTGGTGCGGTTGTTGACGTGGAGTTTCCACAAGATTCCGTACCGAAGGTATACGACGCCCTGAATATCGACAATGACGGTGGCAAACTGGTGCTGGAAGTTCAGCAGCAGCTTGGTGGCGGTGTTGTTCGTACTATTGCGATGGGTGCGTCAGAAGGTCTGCGTCGCGGACTGGTAGCTACCAACACTGGTAGCGCAATTAAAGTTCCAGTAGGTACTGCGACCCTGGGTCGTATTATGAACGTACTGGGTGACCCTATCGATGAGTGTGGCTCTATCGGTGAGGAAGAGCAGTGGGAAATCCACCGCGAAGCACCTAGCTACGAAGATCAGTCCAGCGCGACTGAACTGCTGGAAACCGGCATCAAGGTAATCGACCTGGTTTGCCCATTCGCCAAGGGTGGTAAAATCGGTCTGTTCGGTGGTGCGGGTGTAGGTAAAACCGTAAACATGATGGAGTTGATCAACAACATCGCGAAGGCACACTCCGGTCTGTCTGTATTCGCTGGTGTTGGTGAGCGTACCCGTGAGGGTAACGACTTCTACTACGAAATGGCTGAATCCGGCGTTGTAAACCTGGATGACAAAGTACAGTCAAAAGTAGCCATGGTTTACGGTCAGATGAACGAGCCACCAGGAAACCGTCTGCGCGTAGCACTGACCGGCCTGACCATGGCCGAGAAGTTCCGTGACGAGGGTCGTGACGTACTGTTGTTCGTGGACAACATCTACCGTTACACCCTGGCCGGTACCGAGGTATCTGCACTGCTGGGTCGTATGCCTTCAGCGGTAGGTTACCAGCCGACTCTGGCTGAAGAGATGGGTGTTCTGCAGGAGCGTATTACCTCCACCAAGACAGGCTCCATTACTTCTGTTCAGGCGGTATACGTACCTGCGGATGACTTGACTGACCCGTCTCCAGCTACCACCTTCGCTCACTTGGACGCGACCGTTGTACTGAGCCGTGACATCGCCGCTCGTGGTATTTACCCTGCGATTGACCCACTGGATTCCACCTCTCGTCAGCTGGATCCTCTGGTCATCGGTCAGGAACACTACGAAGCCGCTCGTGGCGTACAGACTGTACTGCAGCGCTACAAAGAGCTGAAAGACATCATCGCGATTCTGGGTATGGACGAACTGTCTGAAGAAGATAAGCAGACCGTTGCCCGTGCTCGTAAGATTGAGCGATTCCTGTCTCAGCCATTCTTCGTAGCCGAAGTATTTACCGGTGCACCTGGTAAGTACGTATCGCTGAAAGACACCATCGCAGGCTTTAAGGGCATTCTGTCCGGCGAGTACGATGAACTGCCTGAGCAGGCGTTCTACATGGTTGGTGGCATCGACGAAGCAGTCGAGAAAGCGAAGACTGTATAACCCGGCTTCGGGGAGGATGAGATGGCAGCTATGACACTTCATTTGGATGTAGTCAGTGCGGAAGAAAGCATTTTTTCTGGTCGTGCTCAGTACCTGCAAGTAACAGGTACCGAGGGTGAACTGGGTATTATGCATGGCCACACTCCATTGCTCACCGCCATCAAGCCAGGCATGGTTCGCATCAAAAAGCAGGACGACAGTGAAGAGGTAATCTACCTGTCAGGCGGCATTCTCGAGGTTCAACCCGATAATGTCTCCGTGCTGGCCGATGTCGCCGTACGTGGTGAAGATATCGATGTGGAGGCTGCGGAAGCAGCCAAGCGCGCAGCCGAAGAGCAGATGGCAACCGCCTCTGTGGACATGGACTACGAAGCAGCCGCAATCGAACTGGCGAAAGCGATGGCACAACTTCGCGTTGTTGATACCATCCGAAGAGGCCTGGGCAAGTAAGCTCGGAGACCTCATCAAAAAGGCGGCCATTGGCCGCCTTTTTTATTGCTTCGGCGACGGCTCAGTCGCTGTCCAGCTTTAACAGCACCAGCAGGGTTATGACGATAAGCCCGATGCCGGGTAGCACCCATAACGATGGCAGCGGTTTGCCCATCAACAGATCGATGACCAGCACCAGTGCCGGTGTCAGTAGGCTGTAGGCGTTGGCAGAGCTGCCGCCGACCACCAGGCTGGCAGACTGAAACAGGAAGAACGTCAACATGGTGGTGGCCGTGGCCAGCCACATTATGGCAGCCAGTTGTGGCGTCGTCGGCGTAATCCATTGAGGCTGCAGCAGGGCTAGGGCCAGGCTGAGCCACAGGCAGCCGGTGATCAGTGACCAGCCGGTTACGGTTAACATCGGTTCGCCCCGATGCAGGGATTTCAATACCAGTGGGTAGGCCCCCATCAGCAAGCACGCCACCACAAATAAACTGTTTCCCGGCGGCCATCCGCCCTGGCTCAGTTGGTGTAACTGACCGCCGGTCAGTACCCACAGGGCACCGGCGACACCACAGCACAGGGCCAGCAGTCGCTGTGGTTGCGGCAGTTGACGCCAGAACAGCCAGGCAAACAAGCAGCTGCACAGGGGAATCAGTGTCGACAGGCTCCCCATTGCCAGGGATGAGGCGGTTTCTCCGGCCATGAACATCAGCAGGAAGAAGCCGGTTAACGGCAGGCTTATCAGGCTGTAGCGGCCGACATTGGCCCAGCCTGGCCAATGCAGCTGGCGGTGGTATTGCATCAGCAGCATAAAACCGGCGGCGGCGATGGCAAAGCGGCCCCAGGTGGTCCACAGCGGCGAGTAGCTGCTGCCCATAAAGCTGGCGATGGGAAAGGAGGTGCTGATCAGCACCGCATACAGCAGCAGTCCCAGGTGGGCTCTGACAACAGGTTGGTCTTTCATAGTGGGATCCGCAGATGGTACTCAGTCAGGGTGGCGAGTCCACCCTGAGGGAGTTATAGCACGTTCCGGCCTGAGCGTCAGAAGTGGTGGCGGACAAAGGCCTCTATCAATTGCATAAAGTCCTGCTCTGCCAGTTTGGCGCAGTTCAGGGTCTGCTGATGAGACAGCGCCGTCTCTCCCAGGCCTTCTGCCAGGTTGGTGATGGCACACACCGCCAGTACCGGCAGACCGCAGTGGGCAGCACTGATCACCTCGGGCACCACACTCATGCCGACCACATCGCCGCCGATGATCTGCATCATTCGAATCTCGGCAGCGGTTTCAAAGCAGGGGCCGGGGTAGGAGACAAACACCCCTTCGTTGAGGTGAATGTTGTGTTTGGCGGCGACGGTTTGCAGTTGTTGCCTGAGTTTGCTGTCGTAGGCGTTGGCCAGGCTGAAAAAGCGGTCGCCATAGAAGTCATCATTGGGTCCGACCATGGGAGTGCCCGGCATGGTGTTGATGTGATCGTTAAACACCACCAGTGAGCCGACATCGATGCGTTCCGGCCGCAGAGAGCCGGCGGCGTTGGTGACAAACAGCATGCCACAGCCCAGCAGCTTGAAGGTACGAACCGGGGTGGTCATTACCGTCATGCCCTGGCCTTCGTAGAAGTGACCGCGCCCTTTCATGCACACTGCGTCGATGCCATGCATCTTACCCAGCACCAGTTCACCGCTGTGGCCGGCGACGTCGCTGGTTGGAAACCCCTCCAGTTGTTCATAGGGAATCACGATCTTGTCCTGCATCTGGTCGGCCAGTACGCCGAGACCGGATCCCAGAATAAAGGCGCAGCGGGGGGCGAAATCGGGCTTATGGGACAAGATGGTGGCCAGGGCGCGGTGAGGGGCATCGTTGATCATGATTGGGTCACTCGGTTGCGGAATACCCGGCCACTATAGGTGAATCGGTGGTCTGGAAGACAGGGCGATTTTTCGCTCGTTTGTTTTATTAATCAGAACGATAATGGGTAAGTATTGAAAACGATACTCGGGGAGTGACGATGAACCACCTGTTGGACAGTGGCCGAATCAGCATGAAAATGCTTCGCTATTTTGCGGCGGTTGCACAGCGCCTGCACTTTGGTCTGGCGGCCTCGGACTTGTGCATCTCCAAATCAGCCCTCAGCACCCAGGTGCGTGAACTGGAGTCGGTATTGGGGCTGAGCCTGTTGGACCGCAGCCATAAACGAGTAACGCTGACAGCGGCGGGCGCACTGATGAAGCTGGAGTGTGAGCAGTTGCTGGCAGCCATGGAACAGTCGCTCAACCGAGTGCTGCAGGCTGGCCGCAGTCAACATCAGACCCTGAACATCGGCCTGATCAGCTCGGCGGCTTGGGACGGACTGTTTGCCGCCATTGAGGTGTTTCGGTTACAGCAGCCTCAGGTGTCGATGAACTTCATTGAGTTGGCGCCGTCGGAGCAGCGGCAGGCGCTCAGGGAGCAGCGCATCGATGTTGGCCTGTGCCGCGAGGGCGATCGCCAGGCCATGGCGCCATTGTCGGTACAACGGGTCAAATCGGAGTCGATGTGGGTGGCGGTGTCGGAGTTGCATCCCCTGGCCGCTGCCTCGGTGTTGTCGCTGCGCCAGTTGCAGCATCAGGATTGGGTGATGTTTGATCCCAAACGTTCTGGCACCGCTGCCATGGTGTACGAGCATTGTCGCCGACTGGGCTTTGTGCCCCGGGTGCGGCACCAGGTGGTAGAGCCGCAGACTATGATGGCGTTTGTGTCGGCCAATCAGGCCCTGGCGCTGGTACCCAAGTGTTTTCGGCGTCAGCATTGGCACAAGGTTCAGTTCATTCCGCTGCAGGAGTCAATGGCCGCCGATCTGTGCGTGGTGCACGATCCTCACCTGCCCCACCAGTTGGTAGCAGCCTTTATCGACACCCTGCGGGTGAGCGGAAACTGCACTGACGGCTGATTTTACTCCCCAGACTGGGTATACTTTTGCGCCTTAACGACTAACTATCAATGGATCAGCATGAGTTTGGAAATCGTCATCTTGGCAGCGGGTAAAGGCACCCGCATGCGTTCCGCCTTGCCGAAGGTGCTTCATGGTATCGCCGGTAAGCCTATGGTTCAGCACGTCATTGATGCTGCTTCAGCGCTGCAGCCGGTACGTACTCACCTGGTGTACGGTCATGGTGGCGAGCAACTGCAGGCGGCATTGGGCCACAATTCGGTCAACTGGGCCCTGCAGGCGGAGCAGCTGGGAACGGGTCATGCGGTGGATCAGGCGTCTGCAGACTGGAGTGACGACAGCCAGGTGATGGTGCTCTATGGCGATGTGCCGCTGATTCAGACCGAGACGCTGCAACGATTGCTGGCGGTACAGCCGGACAATGGCATTGGCTTGTTGACCGTCAACCTGGACGACCCCAGTGGCTATGGTCGCATCGTTCGCGATAATGGTACCGTGACCGCCATTGTCGAACACAAAGACGCCAGCGAGGCGCAGCGGGCCATTGATGAGGTGAACACCGGCATCCTGGTGGCACCGGGTAAGGCACTGAAGCGTTGGTTGGCCGACCTGTCCAATGATAACGCTCAGGGTGAATACTACCTGACCGATGTGATTGCCATGGCGGCCGCCGAAGGTGGCGTGGCCACGGCTCAGCCTCAGACGGCCATTGAGGTGGAGGGGGCCAATAACCGGGTTCAACTGGCGGCGCTGGAACGGGCCTTTCAGGCGCGGGCAGCGGAGCAGGCGATGCTCAGTGGGGCGACCCTAGCAGACCCGGCCCGGTTTGACGTGCGTGGTGAACTCAGTGTCGGCGAAGATGTGTTTATCGATGTCAATGTGGTGATCGAAGGCACGGTCAGCATCGGCAACAACGTCACCATCGGTGCCGGCTGTGTGCTGAAAGATTGTCGTATCGGCGATGGCAGCGTGCTCAAGCCCTATACCCTGGTGGAGAATGCCACCGTGGGTGAAGTTTGCACCGCCGGTCCGTTTGCCCGTCTGCGCCCCGGTGCCGAACTGGTGCACGACAGCCACGTTGGTAACTTCGTTGAGATGAAGAAAGCCCGCCTGGGTAAAGGTTCCAAGGCCAACCATCTGGCCTACATCGGTGATGCCGAGGTGGGGGAAAAGGTCAATATTGGTGCTGGTACCATTACCTGTAATTACGACGGTGCCAACAAGCACCTGACAGTGATTAAGGACAACGCCTTTATTGGTTCCGACTCGCAACTGGTGGCGCCGGTCACCATTGGTGAGGGGGCGACGGTAGCCGCCGGGTCCACGGTAACCAAAGAGGTCGGTGACGGTGAGCTGGTGCTGACCCGCAGCAAGCAGCGCCATATCAGCGGTTGGCAGCGTCCGGTAAAGGCGCCGAAATAGACAAATAAGACAGAGAAAGCGGCCGGATGGCCGCTTTTTTTATGACTTTTCCTTGCATCAACGAGTTTTGATTTTATACTTCATAACTTTCGAAACGAAACTTAGGGCATCATGTCGAAACGAAATACCCAACAACGCCGCCACACCATCATGGCTTTGCTGACCCAGCAGGGGGAAGTGAGTGTGGATCATCTGGCGCGGGAGTTTCAAACCTCGGAAGTGACCATTCGAAAAGACCTGGCGACTCTGGAGGCCAGTGGCTTGTTGCTGCGCCGCTACGGTGGCGCGGTGCCGGTGCCGCAGGAGATCGTTGCCGATGATCCAGGCCATAAGGTTTCCGGTCGCAAGCAGGCCATCGGCGCGGCGGCGGCAGCGTTGATTGGCGATCACCAGCGCATCATCATCGATTCCGGTCGCACCACCGCGGCGATGATTGCCGAGTTGGGCAGCAAGCGCGGACTGGTGGTGATGACCAACTCCCTCAATGGCGCGAACGCCCTGCGGGAGTTGGAGAACGAACCGACGCTGTTGATGACCGGTGGTACCTGGGATCCCCACTCGGAGTCGTTTCAGGGCCAGGTGGCGGAACAGGTGCTGCGGTCGTACGATTTCGACATGCTGTTTATCGGTGCCGACGGCATCGACGTTTCACGTGGAACGACCACGTTTAATGAATTGATTGGCTTGTCCAAGGTGATGGCCGACGTGGCGCGTGACGTGGTGGTGATGGTGGAGTCCAGCAAGGTTGGTAGAAAAATCCCCAACCTGGAACTGCCCTGGGCCAAGGTCCGCTACCTGATTACCGATGACGAGTTGTCCGATGACACCGCATCGCAGATAGAGATTCATGGGGTTCGGGTTATCCGGGCACCGTTTAAAGATTGATGGAGAGAACAGTATGTGTGGCATTGTAGGGGCGGTTGCCCAACGGGATGTGGCGGAGATTCTGGTGGAAGGCCTGAAACGGCTGGAGTACCGCGGTTACGATTCTGCCGGCATCGCCATTGTCGATGAAGCCCAAAACCTGCAGCGACTGCGCCGGGTTGGTAAGGTGCAGGAGTTGGCCAATGCGCTGGCGGAGCAACCGGTCAGTGGCGGCACCGGCATCGCCCATACTCGCTGGGCCACCCATGGAGAACCCAACGAGCGTAACGCTCACCCCCATCAGTCCTGTGGTGACATTGCGGTGGTGCACAACGGCATCATCGAAAACCACGGTCCCCTGCGCGAGCACCTCAAGGGGCTGGGCTACGTATTTGAGTCTGATACCGATACCGAAGTGATTGGTCACCTGGTGCATCATGAGCTGAAAACTGCAGACAGCCTGCTGGCGGCAGTACAGGCCACGGTTAAGCAGTTGGAAGGTGCCTATGGCACCGTGATTACCGACCGTCGCGACCCCTCTCGGGTGGTGGTGGCCCGTTCCGGCAGCCCTCTGGTGATCGGTTACGGTGTGGGTGAGCACTTCATTGCTTCCGATCAACTGGCATTGCTGCCGGTGACCCGCAAGTTTGCCTTCTTGGAAGAGGGCGACGTGGCGGAGGTGACCCGCCGCGAAGTGCGCATCTTTGACAGTGCCGGCAACGCCGTCGAGCGTGAAGTCAAAGAATCTGAGGTGTCCCACGAAGCCAGCGACAAGGGGCCGTATCGCCACTATATGATGAAAGAGATCCATGAGCAGCCACTGGCGCTGCAGCGGACGCTGGAAAGCCGCTTGCTCAGTGGTGGCATCGCCGATGATGCCTTTGGCGAGGGCTCAGCCGAGCTGCTGAAGAGTGTTAAGCATGTGCAGATCATCGCTTGTGGTACCAGCTACCACGCCGGCATGGTGGCTCGGTACTGGCTGGAGCAGCACGCCGGTGTGTCCTGCAATGTAGAGATTGCGTCGGAGTTCCGCTACCGCAAGTCCCACGTGTTCCCGAACAGCCTGCTGGTCACCATCTCACAATCTGGCGAAACCGCCGACACCCTGGCCGCCCTGCGCCTGGCAAAAGAGATGGGCTACACCTCTAGCCTGACCATCTGTAACGTCCCTGGCTCCTCGCTGGTGCGTGAGTCCGACATGGCTTACATGATGAAAGCGGGTGCCGAGATTGGCGTGGCATCCACCAAGGCCTTCACGGTGCAGTTGGCGGCGCTGCTGATGCTGACAGGTGCTATTGGTCAGCATAACGGTATGGCGCAAGAGTGCCTCTCCTCACTGGTACAGGGACTGCAGTCTCTGCCGGCCAAGATTGAGCAGGCTCTGAGCCTGAACGACGACATTGAAGCGATGGCCGAGGACTTTGCCGATAAGCACCATGCGTTGTTCCTGGGTCGGGGCGACCAGTACCCCATCGCCATGGAGGGAGCGCTGAAGCTGAAAGAGATCTCCTACATCCATGCCGAAGCCTACGCCTCCGGTGAGCTGAAGCACGGTCCGCTGGCGTTGATCGATGCTGACATGCCGGTAATTGTGGTGGCCCCCAACAATGAACTGCTGGAGAAGCTAAAGTCCAATGTGGAAGAGGTGCGGGCTCGCGGTGGTTTGATGTATGTGTTTGCCGATGTCGATGCGCAGTTTGAGTCCGACGACACCATGAAGGTAGTGCCGGTCCCTCACTGTGACGAGTTTATCGCGCCAATCATCTACACTTTGCCGTTGCAGCTGTTGTCCTACTACGTGGCGCTGATCAAAGGTACCGATGTGGATCAGCCTCGAAACCTGGCCAAGTCCGTGACCGTGGAATAACCGGACCTGAGTCGATGAAACGCCACCTTATCAGGTGGCGTTTTTGTTTTAGCTATTGATTTATATTGCCTCTAACTTGTTATTGTCCTCGCCCGGTCATCAATAATCATTGGTTGTCCTGACCATAAAAAAGTTTCGTTTTACTCCCCTGCCCGTCGTCGACACTATGCCGCCAAATAGCGTCTCCCGCTGATTGTTGTCGGGAGTGGATTGGCCGTGTTGATGTGGAGAGTAGTGTGGCTGGTTCTGTGGTTTCCCAAGGTCGTTATGGGGTGCGGGTTCCCGTTGGGGGATTGTTTTTGTTTGCCATTGCGGCGGGCTATCTGATGAGCCTGCTGCCATTGTCACTGCCGATGCTGGAAATGGAATCGGCCATGGCGGCCTGGCTGGCCAGTGCCTTCTACGCGGGTTTGCTGTTCGGGGCGCTGTGGATTGAGCCGATCGTTCGTGTGTTGGGGCACCGCAGGGCTCTGGTGCTGTTCTTGTTGATTGTTGCTGCCACCGTGGCGTTGATGATCGCCCTGCCCTCGCAATGGCTGTGGCTGGGCTTGAGGGTGGTGGCCGGTGCGGCTACCGCAGGGGTGTTTGTGGTGGTGGAGTCCTGGTTGCTGCTGGTGGAGGATGAGCGTCAACGAGCCAGTCGTCTTGGTTTGTACATGGCGGCCTTGTACGGTGGCAATGCCCTGGGACAACTTCTGATGAGCCAGTTTGGCGTTAGCGGCATGCTGCCGTTTCTGCTGGTACTGGCATTGCTGGTGCTGGCGGCGCTGCCGCCTTTACTGGGGCGTCATTGTTCACCGCTGGTACAGCAGCATCACCAATTGCCGCTTTCCTCTCTGGGAAAACTGAAGCGCTCGGCAGTATTGGGGTGCATGATTTCAGGGCTGATTCTCGGGCCTATGTATGGGTTGCTGCCGGTATACCTGAGCCATTACGCCTCTGCAGGTGAACTGACCGGAATGATGATGGCGGTGTTGATTTTCGCCGGCATGGCGATTCAACCGCTTACCGGTTGGTTGAGTGCACGGATGAGTAAAACGCTGCTGCTGGCGTTACTCAGCAGCCTGGGAACGTTGGCGGTGGTGGTTCTGGTGCTGGCTTCAACGCCGCTGGAGTTGGCGCTGGCGATGCTGCTACTGGGAATGTCGGCATTTGCGTTGTACCCGGTGGCCATCAGCCAGGCCTGTGATGGTATGGATCGCAGTAAGATTGTGTCCATTACCCAGTTGATGTTGCTTAGCTACAGCATGGGTTCGGTGCTGGGACCGGTACTGGTTAACTGGCGGGGGGCCGGAGTGGCGCAGTTGCCTTCGTATCTGGGAGGCGTGTTTATGGCGACCGCCCTGTACATGTTGGTATCGGCATTGAGCAAGACTCGCACCGATTTGGTGGAGCCTCCGGCAGGACTGGAATAACGCCCCTGCCCTGTACCCTCTCTGTGCTTTCGGTGTTACCGTTGAGGCAGTGAGGCAACCACAGTGGCAGACAGAGATGGCGATTCAGGACAAGGCTTACATCGATGGGCGCTGGGTAGCGGGTAACTTGGGGTGTTTTGACGTTGACGATCCCGCGAGCGGCGACATTGTGGCTCGGGTCGCCAATGTGGATCTCGATCAGGTTGAGGCCGCCATCGATGCGGCCAGTAACGCCTTTGAGCCATGGCGATTGCAGCCAGCTCAAGCCCGCTGCGATCGGCTAATGGCTTGGCAGCATTTGCTGCTGGCACAGCAGTCGCGCCTGGCTGAACTGATAACGCTGGAGTCTGGCAAACCGATGTCCGAGTCTCTGGCGGAGGTGGCTTATGGTGCCAGCTATCTGAAATGGTTTGCTGAACAAGGGGTTCGTGCTTACGGGCACACCCTCCCTGCCCTGCCTGGTGGCCGTCGGCCGATGACCATCAAGCAGCCTGTCGGTGTGGTGGCCATCATTACCCCGTGGAACTTCCCGTTGGCGATGATTGCTCGAAAAGTGGCGCCGGCGCTGGCCGCTGGTTGCTGTGTGGTGATTAAGCCAGCGGCGGAAACGCCGTTGACGGCACTGGCATTGGTGGCTCTGGCGGAGCAAGCCGGTTTTCCGGCCGGGTGCATCAATGTGGTACCCGGTACCGATGCGGCCGCTATTGGTCAACGCCTGTGTGCCAGTCCTAGGATTCGAAAGCTGTCCTTTACTGGTTCCACAGCGGTGGGTCGCATATTGATGGCGCAAAGCGCGGCTCATATTCAAAAAGTGTCATTGGAACTGGGCGGAAATGCGCCGTTCATCGTATTTGATGATGCGGATCTGGATTTGGCGGTGGATGGCCTGCTGGCGGCGAAGTTTAGAAACAGCGGACAAACCTGTGTGGCCGCCAATCGAATACTGGTTCAACAAGGGGTGTATCAGGCCTTTGTGAGCAAGCTTCGGGAAAAGGTGTTGGCGTTGAAGGTGGGACCCGGTGCTATCGATGGCAACAACATCGGCCCGCTGATCTCTCAGGTTGCCCATCGGCGGGTCAGTCGCTTGGTTGAACAGGCGCTGTCGGCGGGTGCAACCTGCAGCGCTGTCGGTACTGACCTGCCCGGTCGTTTCTATCCTCCAACGCTGCTGGAGTCGATTCGACCGAGCAATCCAATCTGGCAGCAGGAGATCTTCGGTCCGGTGCTGGCCGTGACTGGTTTTGAAACCGAAGAGGAGGCGGTTCACCTGGCCAACAGCACAGAAGCCGGTCTGGCTAGCTACTTGTACAGTGATAATGTCCGGCGGGTGATGCGAGTGGCCGAGTCGCTGCAGTTTGGCATGGTTGGTGTCAATGAAGGCATTATCTCTACCGCCGTCGCCCCGTTTGGCGGCATTAAGAGTTCGGGGCTGGGTCGTGAAGGCGGTCAGGAAGGGTTGGACGATTATCTGGAAACCAAATACTTGTGCTTTGGAAGCTAATGATGTTGATGACTTCCCTACCATAAAATTGATCCCGTTTGTGATTGTTTGTTAGCAATTACTGATATACTGCCCAGCGAGTTGTAAACATGGAAAGGTTTTGCAGTTATGACCCCTCGAAATAGCGGTGCGCAGGCTAAACCCATCAAGGTGCAAGCCGCGGATCCTCGCAAGCTCGATCGCTTCAATCCCCGTAATCGGATTTATGTCCGAAAGTCTTCAGGCCAATGGACCACCCTGCGACGAAAGATGGGCTGGGTGTTCATGCTGTTTTTCCTGTTGCTGCCCTGGATCCCTTGGGGAGACCGCCCTGCCGTATTGTTTGAGCTGGCGGAGCGCAAGTTCTATGTCTTCGGCCTGGTGATTTGGCCTCAGGATCTGCTGTTGCTGGCATTCCTGTTTATGATTGCCGCGTTTGCCCTGTTCTTCTTTACTACCTACCTGGGGCGGGTGTGGTGTGGTTACACCTGCCCGCAAACCATCTGGACCTTTATGTTCATCTGGGTCGAGGAGAAGATTGAGGGGGCACGCAACAAGAGGATGAAGCTGGATAAGGCGCCCTGGAGTGTCGAGAAAGCCTGGAAGAAAACCGCCAAACATGGCAGTTGGCTGGCGATGTCCTTGTTGACCGCCCTCACCTTTATCTCCTTCTTTACGCCGGCTACGGAGCTGTACCCGAATTTCTTTACTGGCAACGCCAGTGGCAGCGTCTATTTCTGGGGCGCCTTCTTTACCCTGGCCACCTATGGCAATGCCGGTTGGATGCGGGAGATCATGTGCCTGCATATGTGTCCCTATGCCCGTTTTCAATCGGTGATGTTCGACAAGGACACCTACTCGGTGGGTTACAACGCCAGTCGCGGTGAGCAGCGTGGCCCCCGGGGCCGCAAGCAGAACCCGAAAGAGATGGGGCTGGGTGACTGCATTGACTGCAACCTGTGTGTGCAGGTGTGTCCCACCGGCATCGATATTCGTAATGGTCTTCAATATGAGTGCATTAACTGTGGTGTCTGTGTCGAGACCTGTGATGACGTGATGGTGAAGATGGGGTATGACAAGGGACTGATCAGCTACACCACCGAGCGGCAACTCGAGGGTGGAACCAGCAACGTAATGCGTCCGAAACTGGTGGGCTACGGCAGCGCCTTGCTGGTGATGTGTATCGCCTTTGTGGCCATGGTGGGTGCCATCAAGCCACTGGAGGTCGATGTGATTCGCGATCGCAATATGCTGTTCCGGGAAACGAATGAAGGGCTGATTGAAAACGTCTATACCCTGAAACTGCTGAATAAGAGTGAACTGCCGGTGGTATTTAATCTGGCGGTGACCGGTCTGGAGGAGTATCAATGGGGTGGCCCCCGAGAGGTGACCGTCGGCGGTGGTGAGGTGGCCAGCATTCCTGTGTCGGTCGCCATTGATCCTTACTACATTAAAGACCCGGTGACGGACATCGACTTTGTTGTGACCGCAGAAGTGGCTTTTGAAACTGTCTCGGATCATCAAAGCTCACGTTTCATCGGCACTGGCGGCCGGTAAATACACGAAAACTGTATAAAAACGGGCCTTGTGCCCGTTTTTTATTCGTATGGAATGTTTTTCTAAATTATCCCTTGCGAAACCAAATCCACTCCCTATAATGCCTTCCCTGTCGACGGGGCACAGCGGCTTACTTCGTTAAGCACTGAGCAACAATTCGACACTCGGAAAAGCCTTTGAAAATAACGCTTGACGGGAAATGA
>NZ_KE384371.1:0-7868 GCF_000425405.1 Ferrimonas kyonanensis DSM 18153
TACTGAAATATTGCATATTTCGCTAACCGGTACAAATTAATGTGTTTAACTCAAGCAGCCCCAAAGGGAAATCTTTAAGGTTATGTTTTAATTGATATAATCCTATCGCTAACCGGCTAGAGAAATGATGAAAACTCGTGGTTAGCGCTCAGAGAATAAGTGTGTCTTTGAAGATATCTAGCGAAGGTTTGGCTCCATAGTGTTCCACCTGCTTGCGCCAATTTTTCCCTAACTTATAAAACCGTACACTATCGACGTCGGAGTCGATAATCTCCAATACTTTTGCTTTAAACGAGGGCCATTGCTCATAACCAATATCACACTCAAACACCGAGAACTGAACTCGAACGCCGTGATCAAGACATACTTTCGCCAGTCTACGTAGCCGTCTAGGGCCCGACGCATCCGCCATAGAAACATCATAGGTTAATAAGACCATCATGGTTTCATTTCCCTCTTTAGCGAATACAAAACGGCGGATAACACGTAAGGTCGCCTCGAATATGGCGAGCTAACAACATTGCCTGAATATGGGGGAGCAAACCTATAGCCACCGACTCCTGCAGAAATGGGTGGGTGATTGTCTCCAGCTTCTTCGCCTGGTAAGCAGCTAATACGCGCTTGCGTCCTGCATCAGTCAAAGATACAGCACCAGATACGGCAGTATCAAAGTCATCGGGCTTTATCTGCCTGCGATTGATCATGGTCAGTACCAACCGATCGATCACATAAGCACGAAACTCCTCAAGCAGATCCTGCGCCAAGCTGTCTCTGCCAGGTCGCTCAGCGTGCAGCCAACCCACTTGTGGATCCAGGCCGACTCCCTGAAGGGCTCCACTGACCTCTTTGCCCCACAACGAATACAAAAACGACAACAGAGCATTAACTGCATCGATTGGAGGACGACGATTACGCCCGGAAAACTCGAATCCTTCTGCGGTGATCAGTGTGTCGAAGGCTGAAAAATAGTGACGAGCCCCCTCCCCCTCAAACCCACGCACTGAATCAATGCTCTTTTGCACGGGCAAAGACTCAACAATCTGTCGCAAACGGCGAATGGCGGTATCTACCCTTGTGCTATGACCATGGTTTCTTAAATGACGCTGCAACACCGCCCTTGATGACTGAAGCTTAGCCGCAACAACCGCTTTGACAAAAGACAGTTGCTTCTCTTCGGGAAAATCAAACTGTGCCCGGCGAAGCAAGACGTTACCCTGCTGCTGCCCTACAACTCTGGCCTGATAACGGCCGAAGCGATCAAAGAATGCCAGTGATGTCCCCCGCTCACCGCAAAACCCCATCACCTGGGGCGACACCATGACCTGACCAAAACAAAAGATAGCCCCCACGGAATGGATGGGCAGTTGCATCAGTTTAGTGACCTTGCCATCCAGCCTCTGATCGACAACCAAGGTTTCCCGCTCTTTATGCAGGTAAGCCCCCTCCTTAGTGATGTATAAGCAGTTTTGCAGCGGCTTCATTGCTCCTCCTTGAATAGAGCTTGCTGGTAGTCCAGAGAGACATCCTCAGAAGACCATTTGGGTTGGCACAGCTCCACTAGAGAGCAGGCTCGACATCGGCCGTCGAAACAGGCCTCGGGCGTAAAACCACTGTCCAGCAGCGCTGCGACCTGAGCAATAACGCCAAATGTCTGTGCTCGCAGCTCTGAGTCCAGGAGGACAGCCACACGCCGTCGACTTTGCCAATACCATAGGGCACCAGAGTCCACCGATATGCCCAGCATCTCTTCAAGACACAATGCCTGAGCACACAGCTGTATTTCATCACTACGGTCGGATTTGGGGCGACCTCGCTTGTACTCAACAGGCGTCAGACGCCCCGATGCCAACTCCCTCTCCACCAGATCCAGTTTACCAATTAGGCGTAGAGAGGGAGCACTCACCTGCACGGCCCGCTCAAAGCGAACCCCCTTTCGAGTTTCCGGTTCACCGCTGTCCACCCTTTGATGGAGAAGGTTCCCATGAGCAGTCAGGTAGTTGTCTGCCCACGCCTGCTCGTTATGGATCAAAGCACACTGGCGCGAGCAGAAGGCATAGTGCTGCAATGCCGACAGAGGAATCCACCGTTGATCGCTCATAGTTAGAACAGCAATCGCTGATACAACTCCACACCTGCAGGCCAATTGCTCTCATCGATATTGAGCTGGTAATCACCGATACTGCGGGCAGGCCCGTCACTGCTCCGGGTAACCGACACCCGGTCAAACAGGCTGTGGGCCGGAGCATTGCCCAGCTCATTGTTGTGTTTGAACACCAACAGGGCTCTGGGTGCCATCTCGCCACGACTGGCAGAGCGATCATGATCAAACATCTGCTCCAGAGCAGTAAAGAACAGCTCCAAATCCTGCTCGTTGAAACCGGTTTGCTTTGCCAGATGAGAAGAGATAAAACCATGACAACGATAAAGGCCATAGGGCACTGTAAACTTGCGGCCCATGGTACGGTTATCGCCCTCTTGTGCCAGCGCTTCCTTTTCCGTCGCCACCGCCATCCGGGTAATGCTGTGCTCACTGCTAACAATGGGGTCAACCGAACGCGAGAAGGTTAATTGAATCGGCCCGCGCACCTGACCGCAATTGACCCCGGTGGACATCACCGCCCCAAAACTGCGCACATCAAAGAAGTTTTTGCACATCCATTGACGCGCCTCGGCGACTTTGTCTCCGCCTTTACGCTTCTTATCACCTTTGAGCAACTCTTCAGCACCGATCTCCACATAGGCCCGTTCATGCTGCTGGTTCAGCACCGCCTTCTCTTTAACGTAAATCTGATGGCCGGGTTCGTCACTCTTTACCAGTTCAACAAAGTTGCGCACCTTGCGCTTTAAACACACATCGGTCACCAGCCCCTGGCCGGTTTCAGCGTCCAATCTTGGCAGGTTTCCCGCGTCTGGGTCACCATTGGGGTTGCCATCCTTGACATCGAATAGCAGTACAAAGTCGTAACGGTTTTGCAGTTCCATGGTTCAATCCTTTTGGTGTTCGGTGGTGTTTGGTTGAGCATCGCCTTTGGTAAACAGCGCCTGCCTTTGGTGGTAGTAGCCCAGGGCAAACTGCCCCTGCTGCTCCAGGTTCAAGTGGGTTGGGAAATCAGCTATGTAGCCGGTGATCTCACCAATAAGCTTCTCCAGGTTGACGCGACGCCCCGGATTCAACTTCTTAAGGTGGTGAGTAGACAAGCGAATCAGCGTGGCAAAGACCGCAGAGGGAGTGCAGCTGGCACTGCTGTAGTAGCGATCCCGAATGCCACTGTTGGTGTCCCCTTGGGCCTCGCCCTGAAGCTTCTCCAGCACGGCGAACAACCGCCCCAGACAATAGCCAATGCGCCGCTCTTCAATATTCAATGACATAGCAAACTCTCCTTGAGATAGCGATGACGCAGCGCGCTGACGACTGCTGCGGTTCAAACAGGCCTTAATCAAACAGGCTCGGGTGTAATCCACCTGGCCACGTTCGGCCTTAATACGGCGAATCACCCCCTGATAGAGGGTGGCGGGCAGGGCCTGTCCCTGCAGCACCGCCAAATAGAACTCCGCCATCAAATTGGGCGGCAGATTATCGGCCTTGTGCAGCAGAGCGGTGCTGGTCATCAAACGGTACAGGGACGGATAGCCAAATTGCTCTCTTCCCACCATCTCCAGGTCATCAAACCATTGGCCGATGCGCGCCCCTATGGTGGCCACGGTGTCGGACAACCAGAAGCGCACCACAATTCGGGCGGGAGCATTCGGTGCCAAACCCAGCACATAGAACCTGAGGTTGTCATCAGGGGTCTGCGATGCACCGTTGGCCAGGCTGCGGTAATGCTCTATCACCTTATCGGTGTCCCGATCCGGGTTATCAGAGTGAGAAGCCAGCAAGGCAGTCAAATCACACTCTAGGGGGTGGGCTCTGGCCTCAGACCAGCACACCAAGGTGGTACCTGCCAGATAGAGCTTTTGCGGAGAGTCCGGTCTCAGCAGGTGGTTGAGGGCGGTGGCGTATTCAAACACCGATTGCTCTCCCACCGGGAAATTGGCTCCCTGCTTCTTGCCATAAGATTCAAACGCCGGGGCATTGATGGAGGCCAGCGGGGCAGGCTTACCGACTATCTGGCCAATGCCATCGTGCAACCGGGCGATGGGCTGGTGCTCGCCACTGACTAAGCACACTCCGGCTTCCCCGTCGCTGGTGCCGGTGGCAACCCATTGCTGGATGGCATCGGATTGACAACACAGATGCGATAGGCCTATGCGCTGGAACGCCATGTTGCAACCGGGGATCTTCAGACATTCGGCAAACAGCGGATCGTCCAACACCCGCTGGCGTTGCTCTGGCCTTCGCAAAAACGTCTTAACGGCGACAATGTCGTCGCAATGAGGCAGCGCCTCGGCCAGGGCATCAGTCTGGGAAACAAAACTGGCAAACTGGTTCTCCGCCAGGATCTGAGCTTTGTCGCTGACGGGTTGGTCCGGTTTCTCCAACTTAGGCTGGGCCAGCAGGTAGCCGACATGATCCCACAGCAGGTTAGCCACCTCGTAAGACTTTGCTCCAGTGCGCTTTTTGGCTTGAGGAATTATATAAGCGTGAGCCACCAGCTTTTTGCCCTTGGATTCACGGGTGTCCTTCAACTGAATAAACTGCCCCTGATCATCAATTACGATCACAAAGGGGATGAGCTTGAGCTCAAATCCCTTGGCGGGCAACCCCGACTCGCTGTCCTGACTCTTTCGCTGGTAGTAATCACATAGTGCTTGCAGAATCATCCCCGCACCTCCGCGCTCTCTGGCAAGGGCACCTGCACCACACCCTGGTGCATGGTGGCGCGATAAAACAGAGGCTGAGGATTGACTGGATCGCTAAAGTCCATATCAAACAGCATCCAACCCAGATCCCGGCTGTCATCAATGGCTGCTTCGGTCAGGGTCCCCTCCTCCACCAGAGAAAAGGCACAGGCAAATTCGCGGGTGCCTAGATAGGGCTGATTGATGCACTGACCTTTGGTAGCTCTGCGGCGAAACATCTGAGCAAACTTGGCGGCACTGTCTGCTGGGCCCGCTTTGTCGGTCAGCTCAAAGTCAGCGTGGATGCGATACGCCACATCCCGCAGCAACAGGCTGGCCCGCTGCTGACGCTCCTCTTCGATGTAACAGCCTAATGCGCCACTGCCGTTTTTACGGGCGGCGTTGACGCTATTTACTGGCACCACATTCCCCAGTTCATTGCGGCGCAAGTTAAACCAGCGAATGGGGCGGAGCACCTCAATCTTGCGGATACGCCAACGAATGGCAGGCTTCCATAAGATCGCCTCAAACAAACTGCGAGCCGCCGAAGGAGTGATGATGTCATAGCTGACCCGCTCCACCTTGAGCTCTGGCCGGGTAAAACAGGCAAACTCCCCCCGTACCTCAATACAAAATCCCATTCACATCTCCTGTTAACAAATTGATGCTTCGGCGCTGAGCAGCACCTCTGGTGGGCAAATCCCAAATTGCAGCCGATATTGGCAGCCCTCAAGTACCCATAGCCCTGCCCGGACATGAACCGCCCCCAGCCTGTGCAACCCCTGCACAAAGTACTCCGGCAGGGTCACCGTATAGCGCTGTAGCTTGCGCAGCAAAGCCCGTTGCATTGGGTTCTGCTCCAGAGCAGTCAACCAGCCATAAATGGGACTCTGCTCGATATCACCTTCAGGGTGATATGGCACAACCACTGCCACGCCAGCATCGTCAATCAGTCGAAAACGCTTGGCCGCCTCGCGAAACTTCAAAGTCACCGAACCAGTGGCACCATCGATAGCTGGGCTGAGTAGTGCATTGATGTCATGGGCATCGCGGCTGCCAGTCTGATTGAGCATTTGGAAGTAGCGTCTAAATGACTCCGGTGCAAGCGGGTCATTAAGATGACCCGCTTGGATTAACGCCATGGTGGACTGATGGGCATGGCGCAGAAACCCCGGCGGTGGCAGCGAGGGCGGGTTGAACACTACGACCTTGCCAAGACCGGATAACTTGCCCTCCCGATTACAGCGCCCAGCGCTCTGGGCAATGGAGTCCAACCCCGCCATCGCCCGATAAACCACCGGAAAGTCCACATCCACACCAGCTTCGATCAGTTGAGTGGAAATTACCCGAAGTGGCCGGTTGTCCTCACCCTCACGTCGAGCCTGGAGGCGCTCATTGATCAGTGTCAGTGTATGGCTTCGATGCTCAGCACACATCTGCGCCGAGAGGTGGAAAGTATTACCATCATCGGGCAATCTCAAGAACAGCTCCCTGGCCTCTTTGCGGGTGCTGACGATGGCCAAAACGCAGTTGTGTGTCAGCAGTTGTTCCGCCAGAGTTTCCCAGGAAATCTTCTCATCCCGACTTGGTAAACTGACCTCGACTCGCCTAAGCCTTTGTGCCAGCTCACCAGGATCTGGCATCAACTCTGTCACCCGTTCCAGCCCCTGTAACAGAGTGCGATTGCTGACTGCTTCACGCTGGGTCCCTAACTCAGGCTGGGTTGCCGTGCACAGAAGCCAGGTCACCCCGAAGTGACGAGACAAAGCCTGCATACTGCGAACGATGGGGGCATGAAACTCTTTGGGAAGCTGCTGAGCTTCGTCCAAAATGATTACCGCATCCTGCAGGTTGTGCAGTTTGCGACAGCGGCTGGTACGGCTGGCGTGGAGCGACTCAAACAGTTGAACATTAGTGGTAACCACCAAAGGCGCATCCCAGTTCTCACTAGCCAGCCTACTGCGCGCACTCTCTCTGGTGTCGGACCATTCCAGGTTGCTGTGATGCTCTAACACCGCATCGTCCCCCAACACTTGGCGAAACACCTGAGCATTCTGCTCAATGATGCTGGTAAAGGGGATGGCATAGACGATTCGACGTTTGTTGTGTCGTTTAGCATGTTCAAGGGCAAAGCCGAGGCTAGCCAAGGTCTTACCGCCACCTGTGGGTACCGTCAGGCTGAAAATGCCCGATGGGCCTTCTGCGCCTTGGATGCAGGCATCAAAGATAGTGCTACGAACTCGATTAAGAGGTGTGTCCTCTGCATAGAGTCGTAGCTTAGCCATCCAGCTATCAAAGCGTTCTCTGAGATCAGCCATTGAAGGCGCAGCGCCTCGCTGCTGAGATTGCTCAGGCTGCATGTAGGACTCGGTATCCAGGAAGTCGGCGTCCACCAGTGCAGAGAACAACATGCGTATCCAAATGGCGTAGGCATCAGGATCGCCCAGCGCTGTGGGTTTGCTCGGTAATTCCCCCTGCAAGATCTCCGATGGTATGGTCGCAGCGATGCTCGCTTGATATTCCGCAGGGCCAATTTCGCCCAGACGATAACTAAGACCGGCTCGCCCACCACTCCAATCTGGCAGGCCCGCATGATGACCGGCGATGACATACGCCAGCAATGATCCATATGCTGGCCCCAATTGCACCTGAGCATGCATAGCCCCAGCGGTAGAGTGAGTGACTCTTTGAGCACTCTGATCAGCATTTTCAATATGGGCATTTTGGCGCTCAAAACCGCTTTGAGTACGTATGTAATCCTGAAACGCAGCTTGGTACTTTCCTAGGTCATGCCAACGCCCTGCCAGCTCACCCCATGGAGCATTATCATTGCTCAAAAAGGAAGCGCAAAGTGCCGACACCTTGGAAAGGTGATCTTGCAACAGATGGGGCTCACGCCACCTTCTCTGGTCATCTTGTACTGCATGGGCAATCTCCCGTTGCAACAAACCGATCACCTCCATGATCTCGCTCTGCTGCCTAGGCAGGCTTTAGTAGCTATTTAATTGATAAGAAAGACTTAAAGTATCAAATTGACAAGCGAGTGATACTTGCCGCAGATCATGAAAATCAAAAATGACTGGAGT
>NZ_KE384371.1:8223-55000 GCF_000425405.1 Ferrimonas kyonanensis DSM 18153
CTGGTTTCAATCCACGCCCCCGCGAAGGGAGCGACCGCTATCTGTAGAAAGCAGTTACAGCTTACAAAATTCGACTTATATCCACTAACTATCCGCATAGCCTGTGGACAAAAACCTTCATCAGAAGGAAAGAGCGTATAACCGCCTGATTAAAAATGACAATACTGTTACGCTAATCCCTTAGGTTTCAAATGTGAACAACAGGTTAGCGGCCAGTTCGACAAGTTTCAATAACCGGCAGTCCACGCCTATTGTGGCGCGACAGGAGGTCAGAAAATAATCAAACTATATTGTCCGCGGACACGAAAGGGATAAGACGTTCTTGTTCTCTTTCAAGCAAGGGAATCCCAGCTGGGATCTCTTTGATTACCCCGCAGCAGCTGATCTTCCAGCCACGCGTTGGAAATTGCGAAATATCCAGCACCTTAGCAGAGATTCTAAAACCATCGTGCTGAGATTAACGCTCTGGAAACGGTGTTAAACCAATGGCTGGCTAAGGAGAGCCTTGGCCCAGATTAGCAGCAATTACTGACTTTACTAGCCAATTTAACATGACGTTTCAATCCACGCTCCCACGAAGGGAGCGACATGGCCGGATTTAATGATGCGAAGAGAGGTGGTGACTTTACCACCTTAAGCGGTGTCCGGGAGCATTTGGCCATATATAGACGCTCCGGCAGCATCACAGTACTGGAGGCCCCGCCCTCGGCCACCATGGTGCTCTGTGCAATGCCAACTCTTCACCGCCTAGTCATCCACCCTGAAGGGGATGGAGCCGCGTTGAACCGATGCTCTGTGATGTTTCGGCCAATTGATGATTTTGCCTTTGCACTTGCCCATGAGCTGCCTCCAACAGTAGTAACGGGGGATCAGATCGCGGCTTTTCAAAAAGGTTCCATTTATTTAGGAAACAACGCCGTAAACCTGAACACTATAGCTATGTCAGTTTTCAGATAGGTCAAGTGAAGCGG
Organism: Ferrimonas kyonanensis DSM 18153; assembly: GCF_000425405.1. Classification (GTDB taxonomy): domain Bacteria; phylum Pseudomonadota; class Gammaproteobacteria; order Enterobacterales; family Shewanellaceae; genus Ferrimonas; species Ferrimonas kyonanensis. The sequence continues at coordinate 9,195 of NZ_KE384371.1, forward strand.
TGACAGAAACTGAGCGGTCTTTACCGGTATGAAAATTGCTGTCTGAGCAGAATAAAACTTCTTTGTGTGGCACCCGATTAATTGGGTGCGCCATTATACCCCTGCAGTCATACTTCCCGCCGACAAGCAAAACAGTTGTCATTACCCTGGCCATAATTCCTTTCCCTAGAGTTAACGGGATTGGCCATTTTTATCACCCAGGTTGATGATGAAGTAAACAGACAGGGAAGGCCTATCTTAAACGTACTGTCCGCGCTCGATCTCCGCTTCGCGAACGTCAAAAGCGCGGCACACCTCACCTTCCTCGGTGCTGTTGGCGGCTTCGCGCTCCAGTCTGTCGGTCATGATCTCTAAGGTGTCAATGGTCTTGGCCTTTCTCAGGGTGATGAGCAGGTCCATTTCGCGCTCATTTAACGCGGTCATTTGTGTTCTCAAATTACTACCCCAAAATACAGTTGGCGAGACGATTAGTCGAATAAACGATCAAATTCAACCAGATTAATAACGACTAGTGAACTCATTATTAATGAATAGAATTTGCTGTTCTTATAGCTGAGCTTATAAATCAATATAACCAATTAACTGCAAAAGGCATATACCCAATCACCTCTAATTTTGTATATTTATCCTCTCAGATTATAAATACAGCCACAGCAGTATTTCCAGCAATGAATCACTCCCTCAAGCAGACACTGTTGAGCTTTATGTGGCTGACGGCCATGGAGAGCCGCCTAGCCTACAGGATGGGACTGTTCGACTAACTCAACCCTTACCGCAATTGCTCAAAGTCTCCCAGCTAGACTCAGCTTGTATCCAGTGCAACAGTTCCAACACAACTCGACTTACGGCTTAATGTTAGCGTCCGACTTAGCCAATCTCTCCAGTCGGTTTATGGCCTGAGAGTGCGCTTGAATTGCGGCTTTTCGATACCAGCTAATCGCCAGTTCTTGATCCTGATTAACGCCCCGGCCGGACTGGTACATCATACCCAGATTAGCTTGTGCTGAGGCGTTTCCTTGCTCCGCCGACTTACGGTACCAATTTACTGCTTGTCTGTCGTCCTGAGCAACACCTCGGCCAGCCTTATACAGATAACCCAAGGCGTACTGGGCCAAGGGATCGCCCTGCTCGGCCGCCTTGAGGAACCAGATCGCCGCCTGGGGCTCATCCTTATCAACGCCCCTTCCAATCATATAGCACTGAGCCAGGTTAGCCTGGGCACCGCCATGGCCCAGTTCAGCCGCCTTGCGATACCAGCTTACTGCCAACTCGTCGTCCTGCTCGACTTCATCAGCGCTGCCATAGTGCATGCCGAGACTGAACTGGGCTTCCGGATCGCCGCGATCAGCGTTTTGTTGCAGTTTACGCACTCGTTCCACATCGGGATCCCGCTCGGAGGTAAAGTCAAACCCCAGATCTTCCAAAGGTGTTCTAACCGCTCGCTCAAAAAACTCGTAGTCGTCAAACGCCACCGCATCAGCCTGCTTCAGTTCCTCCAGGCTGTCGTAACACTTCATGCCACCACACTGCAGCTCTGATGTAAGCAGACCGCTCTCCCAGTCCCGTCGATTACCCAACACAAACAAATGATGCTTGGCCCGGGTTACGGCGACATTAAGCAGGTTAGGCTTGCTGTTGACCCAGCTGATCCCACCAGCTTTCTTCCGGATTAATGACCCTGCGGTGCACAACAGCACCGTTGAGGCTTCCTTACCCTGAAAGGTGTGGACGGTACCGATGTTATCTCTCGGGAAGTTCTCCAGTTCAACGTCCGCCTTGCTGGCACCGAATGCGGACCGCATCCAGCCACGATTATTACTGTCCTTAGCATGGCTTTTCCAAACCGCCTGCAGTGTCCGGCGCATCTCGGAGAAGGGCGTGATCATATACAGCCCCTCCTTAACCATCTGTGGGTGCTGCTCACACAGATAGCGGGCTAAGTCCACTGCAGCCAATGCCTCTGTCTTGTTGTCGTAGCCACTGCCAGAGAGCTCAATGTCACTCTCTTCGATATTGATCCAGCCGCTTTGTGGCGCCTTCCAGTCATAGGGCAGGCTTGCCGGCACCATCTTGTCATCGTAGGCGATCTTGTTGGCGATGCTGAACATGGGTTCGGTACAGCGACGGTGGACCAGCAAGGGAATCCCTACCCGACGAGCACCGATTCGGGCAAAGTAATTACCCGCCTGATCTGCCAAGGTCTGGGCTGAGGAGGAGCTGATCAACAAACGATCGCCCCAGCTCTCCTCGCCATCACTCTGAGACAGCTCCATAAAGTCCCGGGCAATATAGTGATCCAGCGGCGCCGGTATGGTCACCACCGGCTCCAATTGTATGGGATCACCGACAAAGATCGCCTGACGGCAGCGCTGCAGTAGTCCTGCGACATGGTAGTTCACCGCCTGCCCTGCCTCGTCGAACATCGCCAAACCAAACCCGCCTGGCTTTTGCATCAGCCGGAACTGGCTCTCCACAGAGGAGAGAGAGGTGCTGATCACGGGGAAGAACAGATACAACATGGACCACAACTGAAGATGCTCCGGCCGCTGCTCCTGGGTCTCCAGTTGGCCGTTGATTAGAGCCGTCAGATCGTCCCATCGGTCCTTCACTGAGCTGGCAGCCTGTTCGGCCATCGCTTGGTTCAACGCCATCGCAGTCAAGAAGAGCTCCGTGCGACAACGATTCACCGCCTCGCTGCCAAAGGGCGAACTCATCTGCAGTCGAGCTTCGGTCTCGTGAGGCTCCTCTTGATCGCGCCCTTGATAGGTTTGAGGGCCGAGCAAGTGCGTATCCGGATCAAGCTGCCACTTTTTGCTCTCTCCGCCATTGAGATCCTTGATCATGCAATTGTACTGAGCCACAGCCTTGCTGAATGCTGCCTTCGCCAACTCCAGCTTATGCTTCAAGCGTTGCTTACCCAGTTTCTGGGCAAACCACTGACGCTTGATCCGATCGAGGGCCCTTACCGCCTCATCCCACTTTTCCTTTTCCTGCTTGTCCCAAGCAGCTGCGAACTCATCGACTGTCAGCATCTGACTCTGGATCTGCTCCAGTGCCGTACACCAGGCTTTAAAGAATCCCTGGTGCTGGCCGTATGCTTTGCTATTGCGAATTTCCTCGGTCAGTTCGAGCAGCTCGTCGTTAGCCTGCCAACGTCGAACAAAGCGTGCTATCACCTCACCTGGCTTCTTGTTATTGTCTTGTTTTAGAGAGTTAAACAGGTATTGAATCTGGAAGTGATCCTCCACACTGTTCATATGGTTACGTAATCGCTTGAGCAGTTTACCGAATGCCTTGCGGTTGTCGCTATTGCCCAACACGGCGCAAAGCAGGCCCCAGTCACCGCTTTTGGCAACGGAACGAAAATGTCTAAGATCGTGAAACTCCGCAGACAGCTTGCCTAGAGAGGGAAGCTCCTTAGAGATGTTCTCTACCGCCTTGTTGTTGCTAGAGGCCACCACCATGGAGCTCTCAAGAATCACTTCTACCGCCTCATCGGACCGCAGCCAGTCCTCCTTGTCACACAGAGCCAGCAAGCGGTTGGTACGAAGTACGAGGCGCTGGGCGATCACATCTTTGAGCAGCGTGGTCTTACCGGTCCCCGGCGGTCCATTGACCGCCACCACGGGATTGCTGGCCTGTTGCCCAGCAATATTGACCGCCATCGACTGCAGCAGACTCAAGCCATACTTGGGGTTTTCTGGCCAGCGGCCGGCAGGTACCGACCGGGTCAGGTCAAAAAACTGCTGGCCAGAGCTGCACGCCTCCCCGATCTCCTCTTGCTGTTCACTGCCCAGCAGATAGCGATAAAGAGGCGCAGAGAGACCGTGCTGTGCCCCCAGTTTCGACAGTCGCAAAATGGCGCTTTCCAGATCTTTAACAAAGAAAGGACCTAGCTGGGCACTATCATTGCCTCTGGGGTAATAGCAAAAGCGCCAACGGAAGGTGAGAGAGCCCTGGGTTACTTGGGGCACATCTTCTTCCTGCAGCTGGCTTTCGATGGGCTGGCTGCGATCCAGCATGAACTCTCGAGACGCCTCGTTGGGCCAGAACTCGTCGGCCAGTTGCTGGTTAATCTTGTCCAGTTGCTGCTTGAGCCCGTCGCCCTCCAATGGGCCATCCAACTCGTGAGCCAACCTATTGTTGACGGTTTCGATGCGCGCTTTGATCCACTCTGACAGCGCCATATTGTCAGGAATGGCATCAGGACAGTTACGATAAAGGGTACGCATAGTGGCCAGGTTCAGGACTAGATCGCAAGACTCCTCTGAGCGCAGCCACTTCAGTGTTTGGGCCTGCTCGTCCCACTTGGGCAGCATCGCCTGAGCCACCAGGAATGTACGAGGAGTTTCATAGTTGGGATGTGGCAGCTTATCCGGGTGCAGATAACCTGCCCGGTGGCACTGAAGCATGATCACCAATCTGGCGTCTTTATGAAACGCCCTTTGGCCGCTGTTTAGCCCCTTTTGCTTGGACTCGGCGCAAAACTCTGCAAAGCGGGATACCTGCTGGCTAAACACCTCATTCTTGGGATCCATGGGGCACTCAGGGAGATCAAACAACTCCGCATCGCACCAATAGTTCAGGATCTGAGCACAGCGGCGATCCTCGGCACTGATCCCAGTTTCGCGACGCTGCCGGCTAAACAGGGCTTGCAGCGAACCCAGCAGGTTACCCTTCATAAGCGAAGTCTTTCCGTTTTTTTCTAAATATTTTAATAAGTTGCTAGTCTCGCATTTCACTTTGCCGCTAGCAACCAAACGGTGCGCAACATTCCAACTAACATCTCAGCCAGAATGTAACGGGCTGCGATAAGGATTCAGTGAGCACTCAACTCACCACCATCGACGCGTCAAATCCAAGTGAACAGTATGTGGGACATACCATCTCTGACCACCCAATATAATCGCCTCTCACCACACAATCGCAAACAGTCCACGACTGCATCGCTTAGGTGGACGGCTCCTATCGGAACTCCTATTAGGAGCAAAAAGTCCAGAGTGAATGGGTCTTGTTTTGCGGCCGACGTGTGGATCTCAAGAGCCTTCCGGCGGAGCCTCCTGCTGTTCCAGCATCAACTCACATACCAAACTAGCAAAGGGCATCGCATCTCCGTAGACCGATGCCTGATCTAACGCCTTCAGGTACTCGGCCCGACGTGACATTGTGATGACTGTCCAGGAAAAACCACCTAGCACCAACATCAGATTCATGATGAAACGCGCAGTGCGACCGTTTCCGTCCGGATAGGGGTGAATGTACCCTAGGAGCAGATGGCCAAGCACAGCTTTGACTGAATAATCAGGTTCAGACGCCATCAACTCCTTCAGGGAGTCCATGCAATCCATCAGGCAGTCACTTTGCGGTGGCATGTGCCTAGAACCTCGGATAATAATTGGCCCTTTTCGATGACCCGCAAGAGTCTCGGGCGTCACAATCCCCGCTGCCACGCAAGGCTTAAACAGGCTCGCGTACACCTCAGTAAGCGCCACGTCTATAAGGTAATCGAGGTCTAGTGATTCTTGTCCCGCCGAATGGGCCTCTGTCAGCAACGCCTTTACGCCTTGAAACGCCTCATAGTAACCCCGGGCCGCTAACGCGTCCTTCTGTCGCCGATCCTCCTGAAGTGTCTCAGGCGACCAGTCTCCATTAGCCACCTTCTCGATTAGTTCCGAGGTCACCACGTAGCCCTCTATAGAGAGCGAATGATAAGCATCAGCAACGTATATCGATTCCATCCCTTCAAGAATCTGCTTCAAATCTCGAGCGAAAAAATCGCTTTTGGGCACCGCTTCAAAGACAGAGGCCACCTGCTTTCGAAGGTCTCGCCACAACATCCTGACCCGCAATGACGCTGGCGACTCACCTCGTGCAGCCCCTATGCTGGAAACCGCCACTTCGAAAGGATTTTCAGTACGAATGCCAGAAAAGCCAGCTACCTTCATTAGCGACGTGAGCTTGCGAACCTGAGCCTTGAGACCCAGCTCCTGATATGCCCCGATTAAGCGATTCGCGGAAGCTACGTTGGCACTGCGAAGCAGCTCCTCACCAATACGTTCAACCTGCGCCCTCTCCAGACCCACTTGGACAGCAAAGGGATTCTGCCGGTACATGCTGGGTGAAATAGACGCTAGAGCCAGCTCGAGCGGCAGTACCCGCACCCCGCCCTCCACCACCAGACCTGACGGAGCCTCTGACTTGGGCAACACTAGCAAGCTCATCTCGTTAGGCAGTTCTACCTGACGCTTTCCCCCATCGGAGTTAAATACAATGAGTTGTTGGGGGAGCCGGTTGCTTTGAGTGTGAATGTCCAGGGATGCCTCTGGGTTAAGCCAGTAAGCATCGCCGTAGGCTTCCTCAAGATACAGTCCCAAGAAGTGCCAAATGGATTCAAACCACAGCGCTGACTCACCTGCTTTAGAAACGGCCACATCAGCGTCCAGAAGATACCAGCCACGAATGATGGACTTCATGTACCCATTCTTCACCAGTAGCGCTCGGTGTCTCTCGGAGACCCAATTTCCACGAACAATGTTGCCATCACTGACCTCTTTCGCCGCGGTAAGCGCTTCGGCCAGTCTTTGGTGCCCTGTCTTCGCCATGTCTCCCCCAATGGTCAGATTTTGATGACCTCGCGGCCATGACCCAGTATTTCGTGAATTAGTAACCTTAATACTACATCCATTTGTCACTTTTACGCTACCGGCATTTGTCACTTTAAAGCTACCGGCATTTGTCACTTTTAATCAACCGGCTTTAGTCGCTTTTACGGCACCAACATCTATCACTTTTACGCCGTCAGAATCTTTCACCTGATTGCCAAGTTCATCCGACAAACTTCGTCTGTCTACTCTTGGACGCAAGTAGGCTTGTCACCTTGATGGTTCCTAGGCCACTGCAGTCGTTGCTTCCCACCTAATGATTCCGAACCTTTATTACTCCCTTGCACCAGCAGTGATATAGGCCTGGAGGCCAGCTTCTACCAGCTGGCACACCATTAACCTACACATTGGCGATTTGCAACGAAACCCCCTCCATCACCCAGTTAATTGATCAGTTCCAGGGCCCCGAAACCCCGACCACCAAAGAGTTCGACTCTGCCCTCAATGCCCAGGCATTTGGGGCGCCAGAAGTCAGCTCAGCAGAATTGACCGAGGGCTTGCTGACCGCGCTGGGCATCTTGCTCGCCGGGACAGTCGATCTGAGCGACCGCCTCTACGACCTAACGGAAGGTTGTTGCAGCATCGCCGCCACAGAGGTCGGGGCCCTTGAAAATGACGGCTTCATCGTTCTGCACTGGTGAATCCGTGAGCGGGTTGATTGAGTGGAGTCCCCCCTGTAACGTAATCAAGTCTGGTTCAATGGCTCAAGGATGTGGCCAACCAAAACCAGAGCGTACCGCACACTACGCCAGAAAATGCCTAATCTGCAGGTTTTGGCGCTGAGCCGGGTCGCTCTGCAGACAATACCACCTAAAACAGTAAGGTACTTAAGGATGAGAACAATACTGGCATCATTGGCGCTGGCTGGAGTCGCCTTCAGTTCAAGCGCGACCTCTTTCTACCCCGGCGTCACCCCGTTTAGAGGGGCCCCTGAAGCTGTCACTGGCGGTAACTACCTAGAGACCCTTAGGGCGAGAGCTGTCGAGCGACAGTCGGCGGCACTGTCCATGCAAAAAGCCCATGCCGTGGATTCCGTGTCGACGCAAATGCCCGATGAGCCGTTGCGGTTTTTGGTTTACGTCAGGCCTGAACGCTATAAAGCAGAGGGTTATGAGCAGGTTCGGGAAAATGTGCACAGCTATTTGGACATGGTAAATCAAGCCCTCAGTCAGACTCTGCGTCAAGAGGGAGAGTGGGTCGAGCTGGCTGGCATTACTGTCGCACCAGGTCTGGATTACACGCTGCCGCCCAATCCGCGCATGAATGCGACGGGCGACGGTCTGATCAAAGGTACCGACGGCCTTATCCAGGACGCTTATCGCGGGGCCGGAGATCCCGAGAGTCTGCAGTACGACCCAAATTTGAAGACCATTTGGGAGCAGGTCCATGAATGGGCCGCCGATAGCATCATGGTCTACCGCTACAATGACCCGGGCGAACCCGGCTCAGAGCCTGGGGAGGATGGTAATGACACAGCAGTAGCGGGTTATTCCGGCATTGGTGATTTCATGGGGATCATGTATTCAGGTGACACCCATATCACCGGCGGGACTGTGCTACACGAACTCGGCCATAACATGGCACTCCATCACACCTATGAGGACGATTACGATCCCCAGTATTACCAGACATACGCCTTCTCTTGGACCTGTGCTGACGGCAACCCCACAGTGATGCATAGGCGTGCTGGCACTAACGTTTACAAGTGGTTTTCTGATGTTGACCATCAGGTTGGTGGAGAGGCGTGTGGTGATGCTCAGTTTGGTAACTCGGCCCGTCAAATTCGAGAAATCCTGCCGGTGCAAGTGCATTTTCGCCCCGCCATGAAGATCCACGGCCCTGTCAATGTTTCGGTCTCTTCCACTAACGTGGCCGAGGATGCCGGTGATCTCGCCGTTGTGGTCGAACGAGAGGGCGACCTTGGTCAACGCATGGGTGTGCGGGTTCAGGCGCTGCAGGGCAGCGGCACTGCCGTTCTGGCTGAGGATTTTGGCGCCCTGGATACCCTGGTCATGTTTGAGGAGGGGCAGTCCTCAGTGACTCTGACCGTCCCGGTGCTTGCTACCGATACGGCTAAGGCAGCCCGTAGCTTCGAGGTGGCGCTGGCAGACCCTTACCAGGCCAGCTTACTGGGTGGTAGTCAGAGTGTGCTTGTCACCATCAATGAGGATGAGGGCTATTCCGCGGATAATCCTGAGGGCGGTACTGGAGGCTCTGGTGAAAACACCGACGGAGGGAACAACTCAAGCGATTCTGGCAGCTCCAGCGGTAGCCTGGGCTGGTGGGTGATCCTGGCAGCCTGCCTTCTTGGCCGCCGCCTGATTGCGACGCGCCAGCCCAGTAATATCAATGCGCATGGAGTAGCGCCGATAAACGTAGCTGCTACCTTAACCTTGTACCCAATCAAGGAGTGATGATTATGAAAAACGGACTTTTCATGACCGGCATGATGACTCTGCTGCTACTGGAAGGCTGTGCCAGTGGCCCTGAATCCATGCGCTACGCCACCTATGACGATTATGAGTGGGATGACGACAAAAGCTATGCGCTGAACGTGGTTAACCATGCACTGCCCGACCTGGAAGCGCGTGACGCAAACTCGCTAGATGATTGGGTTGGGCAGAAGAAGTCATTCATGGAGTCCGATGGCTACAAGGTTGCCAACACCATTATCAATACTGCCGCCTTTGGCCTTGGCGGCTTGGCCTCCTCCTCCTATCTGGCAGTGTGGGACTCAAAGGACGGTATAGATAAGGCCGCGAATAGCTTTAGCATCCACTACGTCGAAGTTCCGAGTGGCGAGCCAAACGTGGCACAAATCGAAGATACGGTGCGCCAAGAATTGCTCATGGCCGCCACTAAGACCTTTGGCAGTGCGGTGCAGCTTACGTACTCTGAGCAACAACGCAGCGAAGCTCTCCAGATCCCGGTGAGTGAATCCAACTTCTGCTCCTCACTGGCAGGGGCTTCTGAGAAGTTCCATGATGATCGCTGTCGGCTCCTCGTTGGCGGCTACCAATTGCGTATTCGTCGCATCGGCATGGCCCTCCCTGAAGTGGGTCTAGATCCGAACAAACGTTACGCGACCGTTACCGTTGCTCACTCGTGGCCTAAGCTCGCATTGGCGATGTGGGAGCATGTAGATCCTAGCACCGTCCTACTGGTCAAGAAAAAAACCTTACGCTTTGCATCCACGGTACCGTTCGTGCTTAAGGACAGCACCTTTCATGGCTTTGTTCGCCCGGGGACCGAAAGCAACGACCAATCACTGAAGCCTGAGGCCATCAACCTCTACAGTGACAGCCAATACGGCAGGTTCTACACCAGTGCATCGCTGCAGGACACAGCAATCACCACCTTCTAGCCGCCCCCGCCCTCGCCTATCACGATCCCAAATTCGCACACTGGTGGTCGTGGTAGGTAGGAACAATCCACGTTGTCAATGCTCATCGTCTCGCGATGCTCAATCGCACGGTCCGCCAGCGAGTGATCATCGCCAATCCGCTCCGCGGTGCGCTCTTTAGTGGTTTGGCGATTCTCTGCATTCATGGTGCGCCCGTCGCGGGTTAACGCTTCCTCTGACAGCTCCGGCGGAATCACCTCGGACTCCATCAACAGCCCAAGCCACTCGGAGAAATCGATCTGGTCGAAATCGAGCTGCGCTAACTGGTCGGCGGTCAGCCCTTCACAGCTGCGCAGGGTGCTGCCGTCGATGGAGGTGGAGCTGTAGGTCGCCATGTTAACGCCCAATTGGTCCACGGCGGCCTCATTGATGATGCGAGACAGGATGGAGGAGTAGCAGCAGTAGTCCTGGCGCTTGATAAGGCCCAGGCTGTCCTTTTTGTAGGATCCCCCCACCTTCACGCACTGCTTCTGAGCAATCTTGATCCCCATATCCATCTCGTACTCATGACACTGCGAGTAGAGGTTGATCAGCAACTTGGCGTAGTTGTAGATGGTGTAGGCCAACATCACGTAGCCAAAGACATCCGCTACCAGCTGGGCCTCAGGAGTAAACTGCACATCCACAGCTTCATCACTCGGAACGGTAAACACCGCGCTGGACAGATCAGCAGGCAGATTCTCTGCCAGCCAGTTCATCGCCTCCTGTTTCATCTCATCGACAAAGCCTTCAGCTACCGCCTCACCGGCTTGCTCGCCACCACTGGCCGCAGCCTCAGCGGCCTGGGCAGTCACATCCGCCACACTGGTCACGCCGCCGGCGGCATCGCTCACCACCGTACTACCGGCGGTGTTGCTGAACACGCTGGTCATCTCGGTAGTAATGCTGTCCCAGGCATTCGACACGGCTTTGCCGACCGCATCACCAGCCTGGCTTAAGGGCTCGGTCATCTTGTCGATGCCATCCTTCACCACCGGGATCTCAGCCTTGGCGTAGTTGGTCACCTGCATCATTGCGTTCGCCAGCGCCACGTACTGGGCCAGGTTGACCCCCTCCGGCGCTTCACAGCAGTCGTTACCCAGGCCACTGCGCTCCCAGGAGCAAAACTTGCCCTCGCCGGCAAAGATTTTGCAGGTACTGGGGTCGGAGGGATCGTCGCAGGCATAATCACCCTGAGCGTGTTGCAGGATGGAGGCATGCACCATGGCGTTGATGAAGTCCGGGTTGGTTTCCTCGGCGCCAAAGTTGCACTCGCCATTGGCGCAGGGCAGCAGGCCAGAGCACTCGTTGTCCACCACCTCATGCTCATATTCCCAGTCGCCATTGTCGGTGCACTCGTAGATCACCTCGTTCATGTAACACTCGTCATTGGCCCGGTCGTAGAAGCGATCATCACAGGACGAAGTTAGCTCCTTGCACTCCGGCCTATCCTCAAGCACCTGACAGTTGTCATGGCCCTCCCGCATCTGGAAATAGTCGAAGCACTCCATACTGGGATCCACGGCGCCGTCGTCGTTGGTGTCGACGCACCAGGGTTGACCCTGGAGTGGATCGCACAGGTACCCCTCAGCATTGATCTTCCAACTGACCTGATGGCCATCGCCGTCATACATTGGCGCCATGGTCTCAAGAATGCTCTCATCAAAACTGTTGCCACCACTGACGACAGTGACCCATCGGTCTGCTTTGCAAAAGCTGTCCGGCTTGGTCAACGGACTAGCGCATCCTCCGGTGGGACATATTTTGTTGTTGGACTCTGGAGACCAGCCTATTTTGTCGGCGCAGCCCTCAGGTGTTTGTTCATAAGTAACTACAGGGCTCACTGGCTTGTTGAAGCGGATATCATAGGCCAGGTCAATATCCCCAGCGCCTCCAAGCCCTAGTGCATATTCAAACAGCAAGTGTCCATTAGAATTTGTCCGGCTCACGATGTGACTGATGTCTGCGCTACCCACAGATCCATTTTTGTGCTCACAGGTATTCCATCCACCATCAACTCCTGCGAACAGTTGCCCTGCCCGGGCATCGTATGGAAAGTCGTAAAGGTAGTGTTTAGGCAGCACCATTAACGATTCCGGAACTTTGTCCCAAACAGACTGGGAGCTGTATGGGCGCTGTCGAAAATAGCCATCTAATGCGCCATTCACCCACACTTTCAGAGTGTCATCAACACGACCGCTGACCACGCTGGACCCACTTCCATGCCGGTAACCCGACACCACCTCGAAGCCCTCTTCAAGCTTAAATAAAAAGCGTTGTTGAGTAACACGACACGCATACTTACCGTAACTGCTTTCCCCGCTCTTAAGGTCACTGTTATAGATCCGCGCATCGGGAATTCCGTTATCGTTATAGGGGCCAAGACGGATGCGAAGCGTGTACTCATCTGCGATCTCGATGGTGTACTTCTGCAAATCCCCTTCCATTGTGACCAACCGAATGGGCAGCTTGGCGGTTCGCTCCACCTGGCAGCTCTGCAGGTTTGTGTAGTTCGGCCGCTGGCAGGTCTGCTCATGAGATGATCCGTACTCACCCGAATGAGTCACGCGGCGCGTTGTTTGCTGGCAGTTGGCAAACCAGTCATCCTGGCCGCTGTTGGCACGGTTCACCTCGTCAAAGCCGTAATCAAACAAGCTGCTGCGGGGGTCGATCACCGGCGGCGGGTTGCTCTGCTGGCTTTGCAAGATGGTGCGAAAGGCGATGCCCTCACCGGTGGTGGCCGTAGAGAGGTTGCCATAGGCCGAGCGCCCGGACTCCAGTACCCCGTCTGCATCACCGTACTGCTGATCGCCATCAAACACGGTTTCGCTGTGCCCCTGCTGCGCCCCCACCATCTCAGAGTTGTGGACCTGGGTTGTGTTGGTGACGGTGTCACCATAATTCACCACCAGGTTGCCATTGGCGTCTCGACTGACCGCGGTTTCCTTGTACTGGGTTTGCAACGACAGATTGGAGCCGCTCACGCTGTGGTTGAAATTGGTGGTGTTCTGGGTCAGCTGATCATGATCCCCCCGCACTTCGTCGATTTTGCTCTGCATGGCACCCGAGATGATGCCGTAGCGAGAATAGTCACTGCTGGTGCTCGCTGGGGGCGTGGTAAAATGCCGTTCAATCAGGTCGGCCTCAAGGTTAGGGTTGGAAGCGGGGGTGGAGTTCAGGGCACGGTTCAACCGGCTTTCATCACCGGATGTCTGGTTGTACGGGTCCTTGGTGTCGTACTTTTCCTGCAGCTTCTCCAGATACTCGGTTTCCGCAGCGTTCACCGCCAGCGATGCAGTCAGGGGCGTGAGCGCCACCGAAGCCGATACCCAATAAGCAATCCATGCCTTATACCCCATCGCTCCTCCCCTTAGTCCAGTGGCACATTGCGCACGCAGCAGTCTCGATAGCGCCAAACCATGTGCACGTAATCCTCCATGCCCGGGCGACTGCGGCCGCCGGCGGCGGTAGACCACAGGTGCACAGACTCACCAGGGGAGTGGCAGCAATCCCGGCCGGGGGATACAGCGGCCTCGGGTACCGGATACAACATCGAGAATTTGTATTGGCTGCGCGGTAAGGTCGGCCAGAACTCGGCTTCACACATGGCATCGTCGCCGATGGTCTTATGCGCGACGCCGCGCCGGTGCAGCCCGGCAATGGCACGTTGCGCAATCAGGCTCGATACGCGGACAGGATCATCGGACTCATTCACATTGCCGGTCATCGGGTAGAGGTGGCCGTCACAGCCGGCACAGCCATAGGTCTCCTCTGTACCATTGCCCGTGGACACCATCAGACAGTCCCCGATGCACCACAGGCGGGTTAGCGGCGAGCTGAAGATGATCGCTTCGGGGTTGAGCAGGATAGCGGTGAGATCGTTATTCCATAGCGGATCGACTTCGCTCAGGTACATCAGATCAAAGTCGGTGTAGCCATCACTGCACTCGGACAGGTACAAGATCTCCAGCATGGCGAACAACGGCATGGCGAAGTAGTGATACTGCATCCGTGCCAGGGTAGCGGCGGTATCCTGGTCACTGTCCTTGGTGTCCATCGGCAACCCGAGGCTAAACAGATCATCCTGCAGCTTGATCCCCCCCAGGGAAGGGCTGCACCAGGGTATCGACGGGGTCTCGATCAAGCGCACCGGCGCCCAGTAACCAGCTTGAAACCCGTACTCGGGCACGCCCAGCGCATCTCGACAGGCACAAAAGGGCTGGGAGCTGGCTGCGCCTGCCGGCCTGTCGCCACCGATCCCCATGAACTGCACGGGCAGGAAACAGCTCCAGCAGATCTGATTGAACAGACGGCTGAAGATATCGGCGTCGTTACATTGGAACGAGGTCTGGTCTTCCGCCAGAGCGTTCCCTACCACCGAGACAGCGGCCGCCAGCACTAAGGCTTGCCCCCACTTAAGCATTTTGCGCCCCCGTCAGTGCCGCCGTCACGTAGTGCCAGATCCCCTCGGCGCTGGACCAGATCTGAGCGGCGACTTCCGGGTTGTTGGCTGCCAGGTAGACTCCCAGCACCAGTCCTGCGTAGACGTAGATCATCTTCATAACTCATCCTTGAGTTGATACTGGTTGACTTGGAGGTAGCCACTTTCCGTGGTGGCCACCTTGGCCGGTACTGCGGTCAACTGGAATCGCTGCTTTGCCAGTGCCGGCATCACAAACACAGGGACCTTCAGGCGCTGCCTGATCTCGGTGTAGCCATCCCAGCCTCGACTGCGGTTGAGGCCGGTGATCATCAGCTGGAACTGGCCGGTGATCTCCGCCAGCTGCGCCTGGGCCCACCGGATCTGAGCCTCACTACTGGCATCGATGATCAGGTAGGTGATGTGCAGTACATACTTGGCAATGGGATTAAAGGTTTCTCCGGCACGCGCCAATAAGTCGCCCTGTGCGTTGAGCACATCTTTGGTGACACGGACCGTTGGATCGATCCAAAACTGCTCATCCTTGGTAGCCCTGGGAAGCGAGGGGATCGCCTTCCTCTGCCAGTAGCTGGCCACCGTCTCCTTCTGCTTAGCCTTCCAGTCGATGTTGGCAGCCCGGGCCTTCATTTCCGCCACCAAGTGGCGCTCTTTGATGTCGTAGACGGTACCGCGGCTACCCAGGTCCACATCGGTGTCGGCGGGGGCCGCGACCAGTTGCTCCTGCAAGTAGTCCAGATTGAACAGGCCAGAGACCATGGCCTGTTGGCCATCTCTGCTGATCACCAGCGTTGGGACCACTGTGATGTCGTGGTCATCAAAGGCGATGGGGTCGATGCCGATTTTAGGCTCACTCTTGAGGTTGAGTGACGCTACCTGCTTACGCACCCTGGCGATGGACTGGGGGATGTTTTTGGTACCTGGCAACAGGCCTCGGTAGTACACGACTATCCCCCGTTGCTCGGCGTACTTATAGGCGGCCTTGAGTTGCGACTCTGGCATGGAGCTCGACACGAACAGCACCGCCTCAGGCTTGGGCTTATTCTCATAGGGCTCAGGGCCCTGCCCGGCCAGCGCATCAACCTGGTTCTGCTGCATGCCCTCTTGGAGCAGCTTCTCCCGCATCGACTCCTGAACCTGCTTGGCCAGTTCGGCTGCTTGCTCCAGCCTGGCGGGGTCAATGGCCTGGTACTGATCGATGTTGCTCAGCCGCCCTTCGGCGATCACCTTGTCCGCCAGCTCCTTGGCCTGCTTGGCAAAGTCTTCCATGGGGGCGTTGGGCGCAATGGGCCGCTGGCCCAAGCGGGGCAACTTCACGCTCGGTACGGAGTCGATCAGCTGTTTCAGCTCCTCATTGGCCACCTGGGCGTTTAGCGGTGCGCCTGTCACCATGCAAAGGGCGGCGATGGTGGTGGTCACTCTAGAAAAGCGCATACGCCCTCCCAATCACGTTTGCGTGGGGGACCTGGCCCCAAAACCGACTGTCGTAGCTCTGGGGCAGCTCGCCCATCGCGAACCAATGGCTTTCCTTGACTTCCAGGACCCGCACATACGCTTGGGGATCATCCCCCAGCGCTTTGGCTGCGAAGCGCAGGGGCAGCTCAATCCGGCCGAAGGTGGTGACGGTGACCTCAAGGCCGATGTTCACGATCTCACCCTCGTTGGCCACCGCTCGCTTGATGAAGCGGCGCCCTTTGTCGAAGAAGGGGGTGTGCACCGGAAGATGGAAGGCATACAGGTTGCCCACGGCAATGTCCTTTTCGGACCTATCCACCAGAAACCAGGTGCCGCGGAGACAGCTGTTCACGTCACCTTGCGGGCTGTATCCCAGGGTGAAGCGCGAATAGAAGAGTTGGAACAGCACGAAGACTGAGCCGAGCAGCAGTGCCGTTATCGAAAAGGATTTGAGCGTCACAATCACCTCCGTGCATTCACTGGAGGTCATTATGCGTGGGGGGCAGAGCCTGTTTGTGCAGCAAACAACCCTAAACCAGGTCGTTAGCTGCAAAATTTTGTTAGGGGGAGAGCGTTTTTAACCAATGGCCCGCAAACAAAGGATAAAGAAGAAACTGCTGCTTACCTGATGGAGCGATATCAGACAGGCGGCAGAATTTATCAAACGGAGTTACTAGATACGACCTTGCTCTTCCAACCACCATCTGGGCGCCCAGGATGTCACATTCCTCGGCAGTGTTTGTGAAACATCGATGGGATACTCCTCCATAAGCATATTCGCAATCTCATCCTTAGTATCTTCAGAGTACATAGAACGTAACCAAACACTGAAGTATTGCTTAAAATTGATATGTTCAGCAATCTTGTGAGCACAGTTGTCCATCAATGAACGGTAATAGTGACCTAGAGAGACAAAGATGATACCAATAACCTTCTTATCACCACTCTCATCATTCCTCAGTTGATAGCCATACTGTTTCATGGCTTCCTTATCAATAGCTCTGCGAGTAAGCCATTCTATCCAGTGTAAGTCCGCACTGGAATCTATCTCACTATCTAGAAGCTTCAAATAAATTTCTGTTAACTCACCTCTTGAGTAGGTGCGGCCTTCACCATTATCTTGTATCACTTTTCTTCCAAGATAGTCGAACCC
The DNA here is from genome assembly GCF_000425405.1 of Ferrimonas kyonanensis DSM 18153. Taxonomy (GTDB): domain Bacteria; phylum Pseudomonadota; class Gammaproteobacteria; order Enterobacterales; family Shewanellaceae; genus Ferrimonas; species Ferrimonas kyonanensis. The sequence continues at coordinate 26,285 of NZ_KE384371.1, forward strand.
CAATACTTCCAGACTGCTTTCGTCTTTATAAGTCAGGGTGTCTTCGGCAATGCAATGCCAGATACATTTTTCCATCATCGCATGATGCTTGTCGATACTGGCAGCACTAGGCTTCTTCTTGGTTGGCTGGGATCGCTTCTGTTGCAGATCATGAAAATCAGCAAACCCAAGCTCTTTAGCCACAGAGTCCAAGCATTGCATATAAGGCTGAGCTGAAATTTTGCTTAATTTTTTTGCACGCTTCTTTGCGTGAGAAACGATATTCAGGTGAGATTGTTTCATAACGCTTTCCTCTGGCCTGTAGGTTAGCAGTGCACCCCTCACCGCACCCTGTTGGCGCGAAAAACGTTAGATTCGATTATAAGGTTCTCATGCAGAGATTTACCTTGGGGTGGGCAGGCATCCTTAAATTCCGACGACCAGTTTGCACCAAATAAATGATGCTAGTCAACTGATTCATAGTAAATATTCAGTCTTGCACGCCTGAGTGCCCCGCTGACTGGCGGCGAGAATAAAGGAACTCCTTTCAGCAGAATATGACCGCAAATGCGAAACTGCTTCCGGATGGAGCTAAACGCAACGGTCAGACCTTCGCCGCTTGAAAACCTCTCTGCCATTGAATCTGGAATGACTGAAGTAAATGGCCTTAGGGTTAAGCGCTTGCCGAGGGCGATATCAAAAATACTGCTTGCGGAGACCAATGTCGAAAGAGAGGTGGGAAACTATTTGGTTTATTCACAAATCGACCAATCAACGTGTCATACCTGGGTTAAAAATCAACTCTGCATAGGTTTGAAGTCAGAATGGTCTAAGACATTGTAATCTTGCTGATTTTTGAAGCTACGATGGTTTTTTCTATCCTATCCAATTGGCCGAGGGTTTACGCGGAGGGGTAACGATGAAACAAAGAACGATTGACTCAGGAGAAGCTACCCAATCAAGCGAAGACAACCCAGAACAAGCCTTCGAAACAGAAACTAGATAACACACCAAAGAAACACCATCGCAACCAAATCTCAACGCGCGATGTCTTTCTGTTGCTCACCGTCTCAAAGCCAGATCACAAATCTGGCTTTAATGCGATGTTCCCGTATCATTCATTGAGAAATTTACTGGCTATTGAACACGTTACCGAATGACTGACGCCTTGAATCAGCTCAAAGTCAACCTATTAGGCCGGCTGCTTGGGCATAAAGATCTGTATTTAGCAAAAACATCTTTATCAACACGCTCTAATGGACTGACTATTCACAGTGAGTCCATTATCGGCACCACTTCCTTCGCCACTTTAAGAAAGAGTTGGCTTGGTAGCGAAATAGCCCTTTACTCAAGAAAACGAACAACCACGTTCAAGTTCCTCAAGAACGATGACGCTGAGGCTTTCGTTCACAATCTGAATGTCGCTATTGCTAAGCAGATTGCGCTTTACCTGACTAAAGTATTGGGCGAGTTTAATGTTTACGTCGTGAAACACTACCCTAGAGATAGCTGGATTGAACAGATCGCCTCTCTGTGTAAAGACTTACATGATGTATATACTCCCCAAGCGGCTCTATGGGCGAAGTACCTTGATACACCTGCCTTCAACAAGGTGAAGGAAATTGCTGGTTTCCACCCTGTCACACCAGATAAACTCAGAAACGCCCACGAGGCGTATCAGTTAAAGCAACGCCAGGCATTCTTCGATAAAGTTGAATCCAACCCACTTACCCTTGAACAGCGCCTCGGTGTGCTTCGCTCTAACGACCGCAATATGGTTCTGGCTGCCGCAGGAACCGGTAAGACTTCTGTGATGGTAGCTAAGGCGTTAGACCTGATAGATAGAGGTCTCGCAAAGCCATCGGAAATTCTAATTTTAGCGTATAACCGAGCAGCCGCAGAAGAGTTGAAGGAACGTCTCACTGAAAAAGCAAACAAAGGCAACATCGCACTGGAGTCTTCCCCGCAGATCTCTACCTTTCACGCTTTAGGAAGGCAGCTCCTGCGCGAGGCTGGCATCCCAACTCATATGAGTGTCTTCACCGAGGATGATTATCGACTTGAGCAGTGGGTGACACAGTGGATTCATGGCTATATTGCTGTCGATCCGAGCCGCGTGTATGACCTTATTGAACTGAGCTCTCCCCCGGTCGATCCTTTCAACTTCAAAACTCAAGCCGAGTACGAGCGGTACCTGCGCGACAACGATTTTCGCACCCTCAATAATGAGCGTGTCAAAGGCTATCAAGAGCTGCTGATTGCAAACTTCTTATACCTAAATCAGATCGCGTACGAATACGAACCCGCATACGTCAGCAAACGACGTATTGATGTGGGGTTTGATTATAAGCCCGACTTCTTTATCACCGAGCAAGAGATCTATCTTGAGCATTTCGGGGTTGACCGGCAGGGCAACACCCGTCCCGATATCAATGCTCGACAGTACAACGAGTCCATCCGTTCAAAACGCGCTCTACACAAAGAGTGCGGCACCACTTTGATCGAGTCCTATCACTATGAGTGGAAAGAGAACACGCTGCTAACCGGCCTAAAGCAGAAATTGGAGCAACATGGTGTACGTTGTAACCCAATGCACCCGCATGATGTTTTCCAGAAACTCAACCAAGAAAAACGGCTTTCTAGCTGGAGTGGGTTGATGAAAAAGGCCCTGCAGGCAATCCGTGTTGAGCGACTATCGCAAGAGCAAATCCTGGCACGACTCATCGAATCAAAGATTCATCAAGCGACCAAGTACGCAGCGTTACTCAGTGCGCTACACGATGGCTATGTCGCTGAGCTTCAGGACCAAAATGCCATTGATTTCGATGACATGATCATCAGAGCTATCCAAGTCATCAGAGACCAAGAAGTACAGTCAACATGGAAGTACGTACTGGTGGATGAATTCCAAGACATCTCCGCAGCCCGCATGGAGTTTATCAGAGAGATCATTAGCAACGGTCCGAATCCATCACTAACCGTTGTTGGGGACGATTGGCAATCTATTTATCGCTTCTCTGGCGGTAAACTGGAACTGACAACCCGCTTTGGTGATTTGGTGGGGGCTTACACATCAACAAAGCTTCAAAAGACCTTCAGATACAATAACAGCATCGCCAACACTGCTGGTCAGTTCATCATGGAGAACCCCGAGCAATATAAAAAGCACATCGATACTCATACTAAAGTCAGTACACCCCAGGTCTATCTGCTTGATGATGGACGGGATCGCAATATTGGCTTGTACAAGCGAGTCGAGGAAGTTGTTCGCAAGATTAGGGCAAACGACTCTAAAGGCGTCATTGCCGTGATTGCTCGCTACAACTATCTGCTTAAAGACACCAAAGCGATGCTCTGGAAAGCAGAACTGAAAGACAATATCGAATTTTGGAGTTTCCACAAATCAAAAGGGCTAGAGGCCGATTACTGTGTATTAATCGGCTTTTTTCAGGGAAAAAGCGGCTTCCCTAATGAAAACCGCGATGAAGCCATCGTTGAAGCGTTGCTGCCTTCGTTAGATCAGTTTCCACACTCCGAAGAGCGTCGCCTGATGTACGTGGGTATCACACGCGCCAAAAAGAAGTCATACATCATCGCGGACCCAACATCACCTTCTGAATTTATTACTGAATTGCTAGCTCCTAAATATGAGCTAAACATTGCTTCCAACTCATTTCAGGAAAAGTATCAAAAGACCTTTAAATGCCCTCACTGTACAGACGGATTTTTGCGTCGAGTTAACGGCAAGTATGAGGATTTTTACACCTGTAGCACTGGCCATGGATGCAGGGTCGGTAAGGCACGCGTATGTCCGAAGTGTGGCTCGCCGTCAGTAGATACCCGCAAAGCGTCCATCTGTAATAACAGTGCCTGTGGGGCTTCAATCAAACTCTGTCCGATATGCGGCCGTCCAATGAAACTGAAAGAAGGCCCCTATAGCAAATTCTGGGGATGCTCTGGCTACGGCATTAAAGATGATCGGTGTGATCACAAAGAAAAGATTGTCGCGCCGGCGAAGATGCAGGCCGAATCAATGCCTCTGTAGGAGAGAAGTAAAGTCTCATGTCGGACAGTTTTACAGTTCCCGCTCACATGGCCTAAGAGCTGGGCCTTCCCAAAATAAAGTATCATACTCAACAGCCTCCTCTGTCCCCACGAAGCCCGATTTCGAGTAATAGAGAGTCATACTGTAGCCAGTTGACCATTGAGGGCTTCAGCACTGTAAATTCTATTAGCGATTTGCAGATTGATCTGAAGCCCTCATTTCAGAGGAGGTGTTGCTCCGGCTGCTCAGCAGCCAAGGATAGAAGCGCAGTTCTGGGCGTCTGGCAGCAAAAACTAAACGGCGCTCTCAAAGGCAAAAACACGAGCCGCCTTGTCTTGTTGATCGCGTCGGATCTTGGAAGTGGAGCCATAGCAAAAAGGCCCTGACGAGGGCCTCTTGTGATTAGTGTGCTGCAATCGCCCGATAGACTGTTGGGTCATCCTGGATGGTAGCCAGCACCTTAGCTGCTAGGCCCGTAGGGTTACGGCGCTTTCGCTCCCAGCTCTTGATTGTGTCTACACTAGTGCCCAGCGCATCAGCAAATTCTTGTTGTGAGGCACCCAGATATGTGCGAATAGCTTTTACGTCTGCAACATCATAACGGGTTACACGAGCCGCCTCTTGTCGGCCCTGCTTGATTTCAACTGCTTCCTCGAGGGAGGCTTTCAACTCGTTAAAGATACTCATCTTAGTTCTCGCCTTTCAGTAGCTTGGTAACTTTCTTAAGGTCATTCTTTTCTTTCTTGGTGAGGCTGTCTTTCTCACCTTTTGCGTACGCCAACACCAGGTAGATTACTTCTGATGTTGCCAGGAAATAGATAACTCGCGCTCCGCCACTTTTACCCTCATCACCCATTGCCATGCGTACCTTACGGAGGCCACCGGTGCCTTCGATGATTTTACCTTTTTCTGGCTGAGCAATGAGATCAACCTGTAACTCTTTTAACTCATCATCAGTTGCGATCTCTTTGATCTTTTTCTCAAAGATTTTCGTCTCGATGAACTCAATAGCATGATTCACTCAACGCGTTTCCCTGCTTCATCATCTTAGGTGTACATGGTACACCTTGTCAACACTGCGAACAACACTGGATTATACACTCCCCTATACCCCCGCTTATAGATGTGAGGTACGTCACTTTGGTTCCGCATTTAAAATTTCGCAGGCAACTGAATCATGCTTATCCTGATGCTGCCGCCGCTGAGGTGCAACGCAGTAATCATTTCCAAATTGAACACATCCCGCTGCCCTAGTTTTTAGAAAAAGATATGCACTGACCTTATAAGCGCTATACCCTGACGATGACGCTTACGGTGGCCCAGGTGCAGCAAGGCGGCAGCTCCCCACTGTTTAACGACAATGGGGTCTCCGTAATCGTTGGCAGCCGCAACGCCCTTAATCAGCAATGAAAGAAGCCGGGTTTAATACCCGACTTCTTTGTGTCGGCAGGAGCTGTTGGGCTCCTGCCTGACAAGTATGAACCTTTATTACTCGGTATGAGACTTTATTCCTCACCTACAGTCCCACCAACCATCGGTAGGGCTGTGGTTCTGTCCTAAAACTGCAGCGTAAAGGTCTCGGAAACCTGGTCGCCAGAGTCATCCATAGCGGTAGCCATCACCTGGATGTCATCCTCAGGCAGGGACATGGAGATCGCCCGGGAGGTGTTCCCTATCCTCTCACCGTTGATGTGCCACTCGTAAGCCACCATCTTGCCATCTGGATCCGTGCAGCGATACTCCAGCGTCAAATTGCTGGAGCGGCGCTCCCTCAAGGTACAGACAGGCTTGATGTTTGGGATCACCTCCACCTGGTGTGCTTCCGTATGCTGTTGGCCGAACTCGGTGGTCACCGTCACCTCGATGGTGTGGGTGCCAACCGACAGTTCATTAAACAACTGGCGGTATTGATCACCCTCGACAGCCTCACCGTTCAGGCGCCAGGCGTAGCTGCTTACCCGATCCTCATCGTGGCCCGGTACCGCGCTCACGCGCATCAGCACGTCCAGAGGCGCTCGCTTGAACTGGTTGGTGTAGCTCGGGCTCACCACCATCATCAATGGCTCCGGCTCCAACAGCTCGACAAACTGCGTGATCACGCGGGAATTACCCCGATTGTCGCTGTAGGTCAACTGCACTTCGTGGATGCCGGCCTCATTCATGGTCAGGTAGGCCACGTTCGGTTCGGCCTCGATCTTGGAAGCAGCGCTGGACCGCCAGGTACTGCTGAACTCTACCCCAGGGGCATAGAGCCGCGGCTTTCGCAGATAGGCAATGACCCGCGTCGGGGCATAAGAGAGGTCGTTGCGGATCTCAATGGTTGGGGGCACGAACTGGTACTGCCACACTTCCATCTCTACGGATCTCACGATCTCGGTGTGCTCGCGCAGGCCATCGATCCAGGCCACCCGCTCCACCACCATCTCGTTGTCGACAACCAGCGAATCGGTGATTGTGATGACGGTGTCCAGGTCTTCAATTTCTCGACCGTCAGATAGGCGCCAGAAGCCACGCAGACGCGGCTCATACCCTTGGTATGGAGGCTGAACCGTGGCGCTCAACTCCAAATCGGTATCCAGCTCTGCCTTGGAGGGCAGCGCCATTCTCACGTACGGGGCCTTGTAACGATGCCAGCGGGTCTTGGCGTAGCTTCGGCGCCAAGAATTGTCTGCCTCTACGGTTACCGCAAGGCCGTCGTACTTGGCCCGGCCAAAGATGTACTGCTGGGCCGGGTCATAGGGCACGGTTAACTCGCGACCGCCATCGACCCAGGTTACCCCACGATCCAGTGACCACTGGTACTGGCTGCGTTCATCCAGCAGCTGGTGCTCGTCTTCAATTCTGAATGTGATGGCCTCACCTTGAAATTTCGGCGCCACCTGCTGTATCAGCAGCTCAGGCGCATCATAGGCCAACAACTTGACGGTCTCGGTGTAGCCCTTCACACCGCTATAGCGGTTGACGGTTTCAGCACGAACCCACGCGGTGGACTCCTCCTGCATCTGCACCACCATTCGGCTTCGATCTTCGTATCTCTCAACCCCCTGCCAAGTGCCGCCCTCATCATAACTGATCTCCCAGTTCACTCCGCCCAACACTCGAGCATCGGCCCTGGTGCTAGCATCAAACCCGATCCGAGCAGAAAATGGCACCTGTCCGGTGACGGTGCGCGAGTCCAGAGAGCCGAGCACCTCGGAGCCTTTAAACACGCGCAAGTATCGACGATTGGAGGTCACCTGGTGTTCATACCCCTCCAGCTCCGCCTGCAGGCTGGCACTGAGCAGCAGCATGCCCCCCTCAGGTGGCAGCGCGTTGGGGTCCAACTCAAACTCAACCCTGCCGCCGGCATCGACGGGCTTAGTTTCCAGTGGCAGGTCGTTACCTTCCAAGTCCCGCGTCAGCAGAGTCACTTGCCAGTGACCCATGGTGTCGTAGTCAAAATCCCAGCTGCGCGTGCGGGAGTTGTAAATCCCCACCTGTCCTTCGACCAGAGATTTCTCGGTAGTCAGGCCATAGCTGTCCTGCACGATCATTTGCGCGCGGATCGACTGGCTTGGGACATATACAGCGGTCACGCTGGCCTCGGTGCGGATCTCCGGTGCCAGGGCGTAGTAGCTGGCTGCGGGGATGCTCTCCTGCTGCCACAGCCGCCCCTGAGCTGCTCGCATACGGTTGTTGATATCAACTTTCTTGACGTTAGGACGTTGACGCGTGCTGATCTGAGCAAACATGTCGTCTTTGCCAGTCTCTAGCACCAATTCCGCCGACAAGGCCTGCGAATAGGCTCGGGAGACATTACCACCATAGAGGGGCACCGGCAGCAGACCACCACTGATGGCCTTGGCCATATCGAAGTTCAACTCCGGCACCGTCGGCTCAAGAGGGGAAATGGTGAGGCTTTCACGCTGCAAAGGCTTTTCGGTGCCCGAGCGGTTGACGATTGTCAGACCGAACTCAAAATTGGCGTCGCCTGCTCCTTTAAGTGTGCCGGTAACACTTGGACGACGCAGGTTGGCTCGAGTCTCCATACCCTCGGGCACCTGGTGCCACTGGAGGTAGCAGCTGTAACCATTGCCCTTAGCAGCAATCTGCGCATACTCTCGCAATGGATACATGGCGCATTCGGCACCGGGCTGCTTATCCAGGGTAATATCCACTTTCTGAATCTTGCGGTAGATGCCACTGTCGGCGTTATGCACCGTCATCTGGTAGTCCACCGGCAGGTAGCTGACAGGAAACCGCTTAGTAATCCGGTTGCCGGCGCTGTCATGAGCGGTTACCGCCAACTCCACCTCTTGGTTGTTTGCCAGGTTGAGCCCAGCGTCACTCAACCGAACAAAACCGTTGCCACGCTCCCGAATGGTAAGCGGGGTGCCTCCCAGGGACACGCTTTCGATCACCACATCGTCCGCAAAGCCGTTATAGCCAGCCACAATTACATCCTCGGCGAACATCACCTGCGGGTTATCGGTAACATCACGATAGTGGTGGAAGGCCCTTACGATAGGCTCCTCTCTAAACAGACTGCGGTCCTCATAGTGACCTGAGGCGGAATTACCCATCCTGTCTTGAGTGCTGACGCGCACGTTGTAGATGCCATCAGGGAGATCTGATAAGGCGCCCTCATAAACCAACTGATCGCCGAGTTGCTCGCTTAGATGCGCTCTAACTACTTCGCTGTCTTGCAAAGAGCGATAAGGAGCCGAAATCAGTGTGCGCCCGTCAACAGTCAAAGCCGGTGAGAATCGCTTTTCATCGGTCGGACTAAACTCAAGCTCTACAAACAGGGGCTGCCACCACAAATCGCCGTCCTCGGAATGCGGGCTGGTGAGCACCACCTTGGCAGTATTGTTCCTCACCACGATTTGGCCGGCATCCAACCTGATCTCTTTCTCAGCTACGCCATTCCTTTGAGCGTGCGTGTACAGTTCATGTAACTTGGGTGGTCGATAATCCCACTGGACTAACAATACCGAGGGATTTTTAAAATGACTGTTTCTAAAATAAGAATTAATCGAATCTGCCATTACTGTGTAATGGCGCTGTCCTGAGATCTCCTCTGCTGTCGCAGACCCAAGTGCGTGTGATTGCGAAAAGTGGATTGTGCACGAATTGCCATTAGCTGCAACTTGGCAAGTTCCAATAGTAACTGGGCGGTTGTGGAGCAACCCGTTTACCACCTGAATCTTCTGAGGCCAATTTCGCTCCTCAACCTCAATCTGCACAGCCTGGACTTTTCCAAAACGCTTATGAGTTACGATTTGCTGACCTTCATGCCACTTATCATTGATCAGTGTGCTATAGGTAAGAAGTTTCGGTACTTCTGGCTGGTGACTAGTAATTACCTCTTCACCTTCGGACAATGTCACCCACTCTGCCCCAAAGGGCCCATGACTGTGAAACTTGACTGCATAGGTAATCACCGCCCCATCACTCATGGGACTAAGGTAGCCCGTTAGACTCATCTGCTCTTTTGTGATTTTGGTGAATTCACCGCTAACAGACCAATCTAGCCAACATTTTGGTCGTCCATTAACCACCCCAACAGCAGCCTCGGTCTGATTGGTGGTCACATCGCACAGGGTGGTTTCTGATGTAAGGCTGACCTTGAGCTCCTGAACATACACCGCCACCGTGTCTGGTTTGTCTACGTTAATCGACGGCTGGTGAGTCTTTACCGTGCCAGTAATCGTGAGCGACGAAGCGAAGGCAACGCTACTGCAGATTAATAACACCAACACTCCCACTAATCGATACATAACCCAATCTCCTTTTGATGGCTATCTACCACAGTTAAACACCGACCCTGAGCACAAGGTTGCAGCTTGCGACCACAAACGGAGCCGTTAGCTGCATTTTTACAACCAGGAGGGAGGTCCAGCTCTGGTAGGGAGGGCTGTTCGGGTTCCGCCAGTAGCGCCGATAGTGCCAGCTCATAGGATGGAGTTAACCCAAAAACTCGCCAGGGAGTGACGCATGTTAGTTGACATCCTCCCCGTCGTGACGGGGATTCCTCGTTAAAGGCGCTAACCCGATTGCTCGGAAAGCGGGTTCCTGTTTCACAGCCCGATGCCTCAGCCGATACTCGGCTTTGGTCTTACTCAGGCTCCGCAGGCCAACACGGCAAGCCCTGCCGCTTTAATGTTTTGGGCAGCGTTGATGTCTCTGTCGTGCTCGATTGAGCACTCAGGGCAACGCCACGACCGAACAGAAAGACTGAGATGGTCAAGGGTATGGCCACAGCACGAACAACGCTTACTGGATGGGTACCAACGGTCAATCTTCACCACTGTACGCCCCGCCCATAGGGCTTTGTATTGGAGCTGGCGACCAAGTTCGCCCCAGTTGGCGTCGGCAATATGCTTCGCCAACTTAGGGTTCTTAACCATGTTTTTCACCGTGAGATTTTCAAGGCACACAACTTGGTTCTCGTTGATGAGTGTGCGGGACGCCTTGTGGGTGGCGTCCATCCGGCAGTCGGCAATCTTGGCGTGGAGCTTGGCGACTTTCAGCTTGGCCTTGGCACGATTTGCACTACCCTTTTTCTTTTTGGACAGGCGGCGCTGCAGCAGCGCCAAACGCTGCTCATAGCGCTTGAGGTGCTGAGGGTTGCTGGATTTGAATCCATCAGAGGTGATAAACAGGTCTTTCAATCCCAAATCGATACCCACTGTTTTAGCGACAACAGGCATCGGTTTGGGTTCGAACTCACACAAGCAACTAACAAAGTAGCGACCAGAGCAGTCTTTGGAGATGGTGATTGTACTGGGGTCGCCCGGAAGCTCACGGCTCCAGCGAATCCTCAGCGGCTCTTTGCTCTTGGCCATGAACAGCTGGCCATCACGGTATTTGAACGCAGATCGGGTGAACTCCGCCGATTGGCGGTGGGTTTTCTTCTTGAACGTTGGGTGGCTTGCACGGCCCTCAAAGAAGTTCTTAAAGGCGGTTTGCTGGTGCCGAAGGCTCTGCTGCAGCGGCACGCAGGATACGTCGCTAAGCCAGTCCAACTCTGGTTCTTTCTTCATGGAAGAGAGCATGGCATTGGCTTTGGTGTACCCCACCTTCAACCCTTGGTTGCTGAAGGCGTCAGTACGCCACGCCAATATTGAGTTGTAGACAAAGCGAACACAGCCGAAAGTCCGAGCCAAGAGAGACTCTTGTTGCGGTGTTGGGATGAATCGGTATCGGTAAGCACGCTTCATAATCCTCAGAATAGGGGCGTAATTGGTAACAGGCTAACCATCTAGAGGAGGAAGCGAGGCACAGGCGACTGCTCCGCAGTCGGCCTATCCCTCCCCGCACTGAAGTACGGGGTTTCTCGCGCAAGTAAGATGAACTACCTTCTGGGCCATTTGCCCACTATGGGTTGTACGACCTGAGCATCCAGCCGGAGTCGGAGCCCGATACCAGCAATGGCTGGAAGATCAGCGTGCAAGGCCGCACGGTTAACCACAGCCGCGAACTGATAGAGAAACTGGTGCCGCTGCTACACGATAGGCAGGTGCCCTTTAAACTGGCCACGGCCAAACGCTTTGCGCTGCAAACCAGTGACAAGCCAGATTTTAAGGAACAGAGCACTAAGGCCATAACCCTATATTGCCCAAACGGCATAGAGTTTGATGTACTGTGTCAGCGAGTGCAGGAAGCACTGGCTGGCTATCAAGGCGGTGATGGCATCGACAGCCAAACCTCCTATCAACGGCACAGCCCTGGCCTGTTCATCCGTTGTGACCGGGATGCCAACGGCAACTACATTACCGCCCATTAGCAAGGAGGCACTATGAGGTACCTGACCCACGGTTTAGTCGTCGCCGCACTGGCCCTGCCAGTGCTGGCTGCACAGCCGGTGAAGCTCAGCAGTAGCGGGATCTGCCATGACTCGCAGTCCCCCTACTACCCCCGCGTAAAACACTATCAACCCTACTCCACCCTTGAACAGTGTTTGAGTGACGGAGGCCGACTGCCCAAGACCAGTCGCGGTGCGGGCGCCACAACCAATGCCGCCTCCACGCAAAAAAAACCAGGGTACCGGAGAGAGCTGTTTGGGGATGGGTGGGCCGATCAGGATGGAGACTGCCAGACTACCCGCCATGAGCTCCTGGCTGCACTCTCCACCGTACCGGTGCAGTACAAGAGTCATCGTCAGTGCAAAGTGGTGAGGGGGCGCTGGGTTAGCAGCTTCACCGGTGACATCCATGTGCAGGCCTCAGCCATGGACATTGACCATGTGGTGCCGCTGGCGTGGGCATACCACCATGGCGCTGACGCCTGGCCCTACTCTACGCGGGTTGAGTTCGGCAACGACCCCGCCAACCTGCTGCCCGTGGAGCGTTCACTGAACCGGGCTAAGGGAGCAAAGGGGCTCAACGAGTGGCTGCCGCCAACTAACGAGTGCCAGTACATAACCCGGTTTGAGCGGGTCCGGATCAGTTACGGGTTACCCCTGTCCAGTACCGAGCAGCGCCACTACGCAGCGGTCAAACGGCAGCACTGTAACCTTTAATCAGCACAGAGCTAGTCGGCAAAAAATCACAAAATCACTTAGTGATAGATCTTCACTAAGTGATTTATCGCTAATGAATCTTGATAGTAGGCCGTGTTTCCTTAAGGTCTGATGACCACTTTGGCGCCAGAAGCGGTCATTCTCATAGCGCCGTGCCCTCCAAGTTATTCCACGATGAATCACGATTGGGTGAAGACACTGGAGTTACACTTATCGAGCAATAAGGTTCGCTGAACGGCCAGCCGCCACTCAGGTACCAACATGTCTGTTCAATACGAGTTCGCCTTGAGCTTAAAGGCAATACTCTAGATCTTGCTTTATTCAATCTTCCAGTCGATAGTAAGCTACGGTCGTTTTGTAAACATCCCCTTTTTACCCCCAGTAAAGGAAGCAGTCATCTGCGATGGCCCACCCGTCATTGACTTTTTGTGGTCGCTCATACCGAAAAAAACTTTCGAACAGCCTAAATAGGGAAGTAAAGATTTCAGAAGTAAAGTCGTGAAGGGGAGTATCAAGAGCTTGGCCGAGCAAACTAAAAAATCCGAGTTCCTATGAGGAACTCGGATTTTGTCATGTAAAGGACATCAGTCAACTGATTTTCCGCTGTCCAGCACTGCCGCAGGTACGACGCTTTAAAAGCAGCAAGTCAACTAGATTACCCCTTTATCTAAGCATCGACATTATCGATGTTCTCATCCATGAGGCTTTTACTAATGACTATTTATGACAGGTAACACACGCATACGGTTCAGGGAACGTTCGACTAAAGCTGTAGTCGTTGTTCACATTCTGACTTAGTTCTTCGAAAAATCGAGGGCTAAAATCATCGTTGGGTTGTGTCGAGAAAATAGTGCGGCGATTGGTCACCAATTCATCTCCTGGGATAATGATATTGGTTGAAATGTCTCCGTGGTTAGGAACACTCATTTCACCTTCATTATTATGGCACCAGAAGCAACGTGCACCGCGCTTATGATTATCAGATGCGCCATTATTGCCGTGGCAAGTGGAACAATAGTATGGCTGCGGATAATCGAAACCATCGGCGTAGTTGATAGGCCAAGATTGGCCGCCATGACCAAGTGGATTCTTTTGTTCGTTATGACATTGATTACAATCCGCAATCTTCCAGCCGAAATGACTCTCATCCAATATCTTTGAGTTACCAACCGGTTCCGTTGCTGAGTGCAATAATCGCAGCTTGGCGCGCGGTTTATCGCCAGCGTCGAAGCCAGCGATAATGTTGGCATTTTCTAATTTTATATCAGTAATATAAACGTCGGACTGGGTTCCAGGATCGTTTATCACATCGATCTCTTCTACACCGACCACGCCGTGATAAATGACAGGGCCTTGAAGCTGCACGACCTCAGGAGCGTACATCATTACATGAGCTCCATCCGGGGTGTTCAACTGTGGACCACCTAGACTGTTTGAGGCCCACTCAGCGATGCACTCTTCTTCAGATAAACGACCTTGGCCCTCTGGGGTGCCATCTAACCCAAAGTTACACGCGGGTTTTGCGTAAGAAAAGTCGCTAAATGTTGCTAACTCGCCACGCACTGGGACGTCGGCTCGAAAACCACCGTAAGATCCGCTAAATGGATTGTGGGACATAGCAAAGGTATTGACGACTGCGCCACTTGACATAATTGGCCAATAGGTGAAGCTAAAATCCATACCTTGTTCGTGGGCCAAGGTTAAGAATACGTCGAGAGGCTGTATAACTCCCTCTTGGAATACCCCAGGAAGCATGTTGAACGATTTAACTTCAACGTCTGTAGCATATACCATTGTCTGCCCAGTCATAACGTTAAAGTATTGAACTTTGGGAACGATATATTTGCCGTCATTAGCTTCTTTGCGTGCGATCTCTTGGCTCCATACCCAATGACGGCGTCCAGTCATGGTGTCTGAGAACGGGCGGAAGCGCACCTCCATGGATGGCCTTAGCCAATAATTGTCCATGCGACCATAGGGTCTGTGGCCGATGTAAGCGGTTTCGTTACCACCGTCGTGTTCTCGGCCACCGGAGGCATTCGTTGCAAAGTGCCAGTTCTTAGAGGCGCTATAAACACCGTCGTTGGTGAAGTCACCATCACCGTTTCTATCCCAAGAGAACGAAAACTCAAAGGTGTCGTAGTCTGAGTCGGTGTAATGAACGATGCTGCCTGGATCGAACTGCATGTCAGCTCTCGTTACTGCCATGTAGCGCAACAGATCAAAAACGGAGAAGTTACCCTCTTTAAAGATATCAGGCCTTGCAGTGCCCGCTCCCAGCCCATCAGGGTTGGTTTCCAGAACATCAATAATATCTTGAGCCGCTATAGGCGTAAGCTTCGGCAACGGAGAACCGTCATCCATCACATTTAAGTGTTCTTTAGGAACATCGTGATAGTTGATGACACCATCGCCATTAAGATCCGAAGGCGTACTACCGTCAAGCCCTTTCAGCCACTTGTGGGCACGATTATCTACGATACCAAACGTCACCAGAACCTCACCCTCCAGCTGATTCTTGGACAGGTCCATAAAGGGGGTTTCGACATAATCCCAGCCCACACTTCTCTCAGGCTGAGTGGGATCTGGCTGGCTAGGATCTGTGGGGGCATCAACCTGATTATTTGAGTCACTACCACAAGCTGTCAAGCTCAACGCAGTGGCAAGCACAAGGCTTAACTTTGTATATTTCATCATCTTCCTCACCGATTATTCGGCTGTTATTACACCGGTGTAATTTGAAAGATTTAGAGGTTGACTGCACTCGCAAAGTTGCTAGTGAATTTGTTGACACCTGAGTAGCGTGATTATTATCACGAACTTATTTTATCAAACAAAGGCTCTTCGCAATATTTACCAATTCGGCCTTGTTGGCTGCGCCGAGCTGCGACTTTGCTTTTTCAATATGGTAGTCCACACCTCTCGTTGTAATATTCAGCATTTCAGAGATTTCGCGACTGTTCAGGCCTAATGCAGTCAACCTTAAAACACTTAACGCCTTCTTTTTAATTGTGCCATCGATAATTAAAGGGCTTAGATATTCAGGGTAATTGTGTATAAAGTAAAAACTTAAAAGGTCAAGAAACTCCGAAGCGCTAGAGGTGCTTAATTTTTCTCTTAGCTCTTCTTTACACATCTTAGAGTATATAAGGAAATGACTGTTTGGCTCATTATTTTCATTAACGCAATAGTACTCACAGAAGCTGTTGTAACCAGCCTCATTTACCAAGTGGTATATTTTTCGCTCTAGATCTTGCCCGCCTTTATGAATAGGTCCGAATCGAAAACCAGATGGCCACTTACCCTCAAGTTGGAAGTCGAGCAAGTTATTTGACAACAAAATAGCATTCTTTTTTTTAATTAATAATGACTTTAGATTTGGCTTACTAAATAAACTACCTTCGTCAATGCTCTTGCTAATATTATCTCTGATCTTTTCTGGGCGTAAACGTTTTCTGCCAAAATTATAGCCTGCTCCTTCATCAGAAATTGGACTAAATATTATATCGCAAAAATTTAGTACTGATGACTTTTTAATAAAATCCTCTTTGATTCCCATTTATAACTACTCCAAATTAAGGCATGCATAAAAACATGTTAACAATATACACTATTTTATTAAGAATAGGCAAAATGTTATTTTTACCTTAGATAGGCTCATTTTCACTAGCAAAGATGCTAGGGAAAAATAGGCGCATAGAACTTTTGTGAGGCTTGTTACCCACCCAGAGCAAGATCATGAACGTTTTTCTCTCAATCTAGGGTAATGATTAACCTACGGATCAGATGTGTGATCTTATGTTCTCTTTTTGAGGGCATAACAATAGATATTGAGACTATTAATCACCACTTCAGCATCATTTCATTTAGACTAGTGTGGCTTATTGATGCGTTCATATGATTCACCTGGTAATAGGCACAATACTGTCCAAGCTGGGCCAGTCTGATGAGCAAACTTTTGCAAGTCAACGTGCGCTGCTTGACCATTCTGATATTCGTGGGTTTGGTTATGCGTATTACTTATTTTCGCCGCTGGGTTGCTACATTGATAGCCATGTTAAAGGTGGCATCATGGAATGTTGATGTCTGAATGACCGCAATGTGGCGTTTGGAGACACTCTGGCGTGAAGCGCACTGGAAAAGTGATCAAACTATATTGACTTCGGACAGCAATGACGTTTGGCCTCGGTGCGCCCCAGATAGCCGCTCTCTTGATGCACGAAGCTGGCCTAGCGAGCAAACAGCCGGACTCCCATCGTTACAGTGTGGCTAAGACAGAGCGACCCGATATTCCAAATCTCCTCAAGCGGGAATTTTCAGTGGCTGCGCCAAATCAGGTTTGGTGTGGCGATATTACTTACATTTGGTCAGGCAACAAATGGTGCTACTTGGCTGTTGTGATTGATTTGTACAGTCGTCGAGTTGTGGGCTGGGCATTGTCAGATAAACCTGATGCCGAGCTTGCTGCAAAGGCGCTAGATATGGCGTGGGAACAGCGTGGACGACCGGCTGACGTTATGTTCCACTCAGACCAAGGCTGCCAATATGGCAGTCGTAAGTTCCGACAGAGACTGTGGCGTTATCGAATGACAGAGTATGAGCCGCCACGGCAACTGCTGGGACAATGCTCCAATGGAAAGACTATTTAGAAGCCTGAAGACAGAGTGGGTACCGGCAACGGGTTACTTAACGATGAATCAGGCAAGAAAGGACATCAGCTATTACCTGATGGAGTACTACAACCGGCATCGGCCACCTCAAACAAATGGTGGGCTGTCGCCGGTAACTGCCGAAAATCGGCTTAAAGCAGTGTCCGGAATTTGTTGACCACTACACTTCCGCTCCATGGGGTATCAAGTCACACTTGTTCCTGCTCAGTTAGTGAAACCATTTGCACGAAGACAGAAGAATGCTGCCAATGATGCACTGGCGATTTACGAAGCTGCCGAGCGTCCAGAGATCCATCTTGTCGAGGTCAAAACGGTTGAGCAGCAGGACATCAAGACACTGAGGTGTGTACGACGTCGAATCGTCGAGCATTGTACAGCAATAGTGAATCAAATCCGCCTTTGTCTGCAGAGTAGGGAGTCATCTTCCCACAAGGCGTAAAGCGGCTCAGAGAAAACTTCCTGATGCATTAGCTGATGCTGAGAATGAATTTTCCAGTGTTCTTCTAAAGCTGCTCAGTGACTTAGCGGATGACCCTCGCCTTATAGATATTGATGTCTCAACTATGGATGACCAAATCAATCAGCTTTGCAAACAACAACCTGGCTACGCAGAGCTAATGTCAGTACCCGCGTTTGGCTCTGTTATTGCGTCTGCGCTTCTCAGCGAAATCCGCTCGGGAAGCCAGTTTGCAAACGGTAGACAACTGGCAGCTTGGTGCCCTAGCAACATACCAAAGTCCACAGTAGTTTGAGAAACTGGCGGCATAGCAAAGCCGTGTCCACTTTTTCGGGTCAAGATCATCTCACAATCGGTTCTAAAGCAACACTCCTTAGACAAGAGAACCCTACAATGCTTAGACTAGAAAAATGGAGCAAGACGAGTACGTTGATCACACAAAGTTCTCATCAACCGCAAAATGTTATCTAGGCTATAGCTGATGTTTTCCTCGTTCCAATGATATTGGGACAAAAAATTGTTCATTAATGCTGCATTTTTTTTAATGTATTCTGATTGCGAATCCACAGATATACCTTGAGACACTAGCGCCATAGCACCTGAACAAATAGTAGAAACACCAAGAAACATGTCACTTGCGCAAATATCTTCTAACTCTCCTTTTTCTATGCAACTATTAATAAAGTTAGTAACGTCGCTAAAGGTAACAAGATTTATCTCATGCCACTTCTGTTGAGCGTTGGAAGAACAATGATTAATCAATTGCCGATTAATCATGAAATAGTTTTCAGTAAAGTTAAACTTTGAAGTGAAGCTTTGGTATGCCGGAAGTACGATAAGGGAGACGAGTTTTTCTCTAGAGTTCAGTTTCGAAGAGAATATCTCAGACTGAACTTGCCTCATTACTGTATATTGCCTTGTTAAGATAATAAGTAAAATATCTTCTTTGTTTTTTACTTTACGATAAACACTGTTAGAAGATAATCCAGCTTCAGAAATTATTTGACGCATGCTAACATTAAGCACCCCATGCTCTCTAAATAAGTCATTGGCAGTAGCTATTAATTTATCTTCAATGCTCACGATTTATACCTCAATTGCCTATGCCTACAAAAAAACGCGCCTTGTTAGACGCGTTTATATTAACATGCTAGCTCCGATACCGGTACTTATTTATGACATGTCAAGCATGAGTAGGGAGCAGGGAAAGTGCGACTAAAGTTATAATCGCTATTGATATTATGGCTAATATCTTTATGCTCGATTGGCCTACCGTCGATGCCTACGCCACTTGGGTTGTAAGTAAATTTGCGCTTGCCAACCAAAAGCTCATCTTCCGGGATAATCCAGTTTGTTCCGATATCGCCATGGTTGTGTACGGTCATGTCACCTTCGTTATTGTGGCACCAATAGCAGCGGGTACCACGATTGTGATTGTCAGTCGCCCCGTTGTTGCCGTGGCAGGTGGCACAATAGTGGGGTTGCGTGAAGTCAAAGCCATCAGCGTAGTTGGTTGGCCAAGAGTGGCCACCGTGACCTAATGGGTTTTTCTCTTCATTATGGCACTGGTTGCAATCCGCGATCTTCCAGCCAAAGTGATTCTCATCGAGGATAGGCGCATTTCCGACTGGCTCCTCCGCAGCGTATTGTCTGCGCAATACCGCCGCTTCCTTATCGCCCTGGTCGTACCCCTGAATGATATCGGCCGATTGCAAATTATGGTCGGTAATGTACACATTGGTGGTTTTGCCAGGTGACGCCAGCAAATCGATTTCATCCACCACTTTCATGTAGGTGGTATCCATCGGCCCTACTTGCGAAATCATTTGTTTTGGGTAAGGGAGCAACAACGAACCGGCAAGTTCATTCTGTCCGTTGGAAAAAAGTAGCCACTCACTGATGCACTCCTGCTCTGTCAACCGGCCTTCGCCATCTGGGGTGCCATCAAGGCCGAAGTTACATTGAGGGTGCTGGTCGAAGTCGCCTTGATGCGCCAGTTCGCCCCATAATGGAGCCCCGGCAACATAGCCGCCGTAGGTGCCGGTAATTGGATCTGTGGACAGGGCAAAAGAATTAACTTTAGCGCCGCTGCTCATCGTTGGCCAATAGCTAAGTCTAAAATCCATACCATGCTCATGGGCCAGAGTCAGCCATACGTCCATTATGGTGATCTGCCCTTTCTGGAAGACGTCACTTCGGATATCAAATGCCTTCACTTTTAGGTTTTCAGCAAATACCTCCACTTGGCCAGTTGCAAGATTTTGGTATTGTACATATGGGATAACAAACTCGCCGTCAGATTCCTCAAAACGCTTCACTTCCTGTTGATATACCCATTGTCTGCGCTTGGTCATGGTATCAGAAAATGGCATAAAACGGATTTCGGCCGATGGTCTTAACCAATAGGTGTCCATTCTCTCATAGTTATAGGCGCCGGTGCTTCGGCTAGGCCAAACATCGTATTTGCCACCTGACTGATTGTTCGTAAAGTGCCAATTGGCGCTGTTGCTGTAGATGCCGTCATTGGTGAAGTCGCCGTCGCCGTTATAATCCCAGGAGAACGAGAACTCGAAGGTGCCGAACTTGGAATCAGAGTAATGAATAATCGAGCCTTCATCAAACTGCATATCGTCACGGGTGGCGGCAAAATAGCGAAGCAAGTCGAAGACCGAGTAGTTGCCGTCTATAAAGACATCAGGACGTGAAGTACCTGCGCCCAACCCATCCGGATTGCTTGCCAACACCCGCCGCATCTCCGCGACATCGACGCTGTCATACGGTGTGACAGGAGAGCCGTCCACTAAGGTATTGAAAACGTCCACAGGGAGGTCATGGAGATTAACCGCACCGTCGCCATTGGTATCGGTACCGGCATCCGGCCTGTCGCTGTAGCCGTACACCCATTTCAGGGCTTTGTCGTCAACCTTGCCGAAGGCAGAAAACACCACA
This sequence comes from Ferrimonas kyonanensis DSM 18153, assembly GCF_000425405.1. Lineage (GTDB taxonomy): Bacteria > Pseudomonadota > Gammaproteobacteria > Enterobacterales > Shewanellaceae > Ferrimonas > Ferrimonas kyonanensis. Next base: position 46,888 of record NZ_KE384371.1, read on the forward strand.
CCTTTAAGTCCTTCGTCAGAAAACTCCATGTATGGTGTTTCAATATAATCCCAACCCACACTTCTATCTGGTACTTCAGGCAAAGGGGGGGGTGGTGTATCCTTAGAATCACTCCCACAACCAGACAATAGCGATCCAATAATCAACGTACTTATCAGCTTTAGTTTCATCATATCCTCTTTTTAATTATATTAACCCTTGGTTAGTTGCCAGATAAATTAAGTTAGCTTTATTCTTGGCGCCGAGAATTTCTTTAGCGATCTCCAAATGGTAATCAACACCCCGAGAACTTAAAAACATCTCTTTAGCAATTTCAGCAGAAGTGAGGCCTAATGCTGTAAGCTTTAAGATATTAATCGTTTTATTCTTCATGGGTGCCTCCTTTTATAGAACCTCATTAGACAAAGGTTGAGGAAATACAACATCGAAAGATTATTCATAACCAAGCCCATCAAAAATTCAAAATCCTTTTGGTCTCTCATCCCTTAATTAAATTTTGCCTAATGTCTGATTTGAAGTCTGTGAATGCCATCCAACAAACAACCAATTTGAAACTTGTGCGACTCCATTTGACGAAGTTCAAAAAAACACCACTAATCAAGAGCGTTAACGAGACCCGGATCACAGTTCTCTTGGGCAAAAATTTATCTACCTTGTTTCGCGGAAACACCGTTTCCATTAATTAGAGTTGTATAAGGTAATCAGTGATGAAGATCTTCTAAGAAAAGTGTGCCCATACAATATGAGTCTGGTTCGGTCTAGATGAGTGCAACAATGCATAACAGCTTACGAATTGTTGCAGTAATAACTTTATTTGGTTTCCAAATATTGGTAAGTCCAGAGAGAGCAAATCACTTCTGATGGCGACTTAACCACCACGTTTAACTCAGGTTTAAAGGGGAGGCTGAAGTTGACCCGCTTTAGTGGACACAAATGACCGGAGTGTGGCGGCAGGAGCCGTTGGGCTCTTGCCAGTCGAGTATGATTCTTTATTACTTGGTATGAATCTCTATTAATCAGTATGAGACTTTATTTCTCACCCACAGTCATTGAGGCCGATGGCACCGTCATATTTGAGTGTAAAAAGTCCGCTGGCAGCATTCAAACCTCCAGGCTGTGCATCAAGCACCACAAGCCCGTACTGAAAATTCACCCGTTCGACGACCAGCTGCATAACCTAACCCTGCTTAGTCAGTTTGTCCTCGACAACAACATCCGGGTGTTGAACCTCGCCGGACATCGAGAGTCTGTTGCCCCCGGGATAGCAAAAGAGGTCGCCACCCAAATACATTTGCTGTGCTCACAGCAACAACAGTCTCCCTTTCTGTGCCAACACGCCCTACGGCGCTAAGTCACCTCGCCAAGTAATGCCCACCCACCGGTCCTCGGAAAAAATAATGCCGTTAATGGCCCTCTGGTTGGCCGATGTTAACGATCTGCCAGTTTTTGCCCCCTTACACTGTGATGGAACAACGGATGTTTGGAATTTCCCACACAACACAAGGAGTGCGTTATGTCCCGACTACTGATAGCCACCTACATCTCCATTGCAGCGGCAGACAACTACTCCGGGGCCATTGATATCAACCAGTATCTCTGGACTCTGGGTGAGATGCTGCTTTAGGGGTTCTGATGAACATCGCCCCAAGTGCAATTTCCACCATGGTCATCATGGCTACCCTCCAGGTAGCCATGGTGATGCCCGCCCCGGACAGCCTGATTCCCGATGTCTCCCCTGGCCGGCACACGATCTCGGTCCACAAGTTGAGCAGCTCCCCCATCCCCACCCTGGCGCAGGCAGCGCAACCGCTAAGCACATCACTGCAGAAGGCTTACCATCTCGACCAATATGAAGCGAACCGCTACGCCGGTTACCTGATTGAGGCCGCCGACTACACCGGCATCAATCCCCTGGTAATGGCGGCACTGGTACACACCGAAAGCCGCTACCAGGACCATGCCGTATCGTCGGTTGGCGCAATGGGCCCGGCGCAGATCATGATGCGTTATTGGCAGGAGGAATGCCCCAAAGCGGCGGTAGATCCTCGGGAGAACGTCATCTGCGGCGCCAGCATCCTGGCACAATACCATCAGCAATACTGCCTCGATGTGGCCGACGACATCGCCTGTGCCCTGCACCTGTATAACGTCGGCCCAGGGCGGATGGACCGTCAGCCGCTCCAGGCAATGCAGGAGGCGCTGAGCTACAGCCGCTTGGTGGTGCGCTCACTCGAAGACCTCCTCCCCCACGCCGGCCTTTTCGCCAGCCGCTATCAGCCTCTTACCGAGCTGAGATTTTAATGGTCATAGCGTCACAAGCTTTTGCGGATCGCGCAGTAGCGGGGATTCGGCCAGTTGATACAAAAGTGGTCTCTGACTAACTGGAGGCCACCTCATGAGCTACCGAGCAGACTATCTGGGACACTACCTGGACCGGCTTCGAGGCAAGCCTGCAGCCCTGTGCAGGAAGGTTGTCTACGAGGAGCTTGACGCCGCGCCCATTCGTCAGGCCCCACTCCCCTCCCCCAAGCGCAGCAATGGAAAGCCAGGCCGTAAGGCGACCCTGCCCGATGCGGTCATTCTGGCCTTGCTGAGGGAGCGTTTCGGCAGTGATCTGTCCAGCAGGGAGCTCTCAGCCAAATTCAATGTGCCGGCCACGACTGTTCGCGCCATCTGCAGCGGCAGCAAGCCCCGGTACCGGAAGCTGAAGGATCGGTTTCTCCAAGGCCAGGCAACCGACAAGGAATGAAGCTATGCAACAGCAACCGTTTTGATTTACAAACACTGTGTGTTATTGAATGCGGAAGGCCATGTGCTGTCGGTGGCTTCCTTGGGCGCCAGTAGCAGGTGCTAGGGTTGCTGCACGGCTAAGGCCTAGGAAGAGCAAAAACGAAGGGTGGCTTTGGCGCCAGCAGCGGTCATTGACATTTTCGGTCACTTTGACCCTTTGAACCGAATTGGCCAGGGTAAAAATAAGGCTATAAATCCGAGTTTTGGCTTGATTTTCAACCTCTGTGCCCCAATGAAACTATTTGAACCCCTTTGGGCATACTGAGATGAGGTTATCTGATGGCATTAGAAAACTGTGTGTTGCACTTCCCCGTAGGCAATGGCGATATGACCCTGCTCCAGATTGGTCGGCAAGGCTTTGGTAAAACAGTGCTGGTGGATGTAAAGATCACTGACTCGTCTCAGGGAGAGCAAGCAAAGTGTGACGTTCTTGCTGAGCTGCATAGCGTCCTACCCAAAAGGGACGGAGTACCGTACATCGATTGTTTTGTAGCGACCCACCCTGATGATGATCATGTCAAAGGCTTAAAGAAGCACTTCTACCTCGGTCCCCCTGAGGAATATCAGAAGCGGGAGGAAGGGATACCACTTATCAAGGTCGATGAGATCTGGTTCTCAGAGGTGTGCACTAAGCGAATTTCTGAGGATCGACGATTAGGAGAGGACGCGGTAGCCCTAAGGACAGAAGTTAAGAGGCGCAGGAAATGCTTTGAGTCAAAAGTAGGAGCCGCATTGAATGGTAATCGCCTTCTTGTGCTTGGCAGTGTCGAAGATGGAGAAGGTAAGGTGGAAAGGTGGGACTTGCCCGGGTTGGTTGCTGAGTGCGGGTCGACAATCACCATTGGAGAAGCAGAAGCCCTCGTTCTAGCTCCTCTGGGAGACGAAATCTTCGATGACGAAAATCAGTCCTCCAAGAATGATTCGTCTGTGGTGATCCGCTGGACGATAAAGGGCTCAAGGATTTTGTTGGGGGGCGATGCAACGGTCCATATCTGGAAGAGCATTGGCGACAAATATACTGCAGCAGATTTGAGCTATGACTTGCTCCTAGCTCCGCACCATTGTTCTTGGAGGACAATCAGCTATGACTCTGCCAGCAAAACTGAGAACCCCAAAGTTAACGAAGGGGCAATAGCTGCTTTAAGCCATGCAGAACCTGGAGCGCTAATTGTCTCCAGCAGTAAGGAAATATCCAGTGTGACCCAGGACCCGCCAAGCCACCTTGCGAAAGCAGAGTATGAGAAAGTAGTTGGTGCAAAGAAGTTCCTATGCCTTGCTGATACAGGTAATAGTCAAAATCCCCCCAAAGTTAGACAAGTCAATCTTGGGTACATGGGGGTGTCACTTGTTGCTGTAAGTGCTCCATCAATAGCAATACCTAAAAAGAGTCAGCCAATCCGACATGGTTGAGTCACACATCGAGCACCTCATTCACCTCATTGGGTCGCATGGACGAGTCGTTGAAGTCTTGTCATGTAAATCACACCAGGACAACTTTGTGGTTGAGGTAGTATGGAAGGTTATGCTACCTAGTCGGTGTGAGGAAGACGGATGTACGCCAGTAGGAATCCGAGAAATGGAGCCAGTTACTTTCCAGATTCCCAGAAACTACCAGGCCATAGGATTTCTCCCATTTTTGAGGAGCGACTTTCCAAGGGATAAACTACCCCATATCAATCCAACGGGGTATGGGACTCTAGTCTCTCCGTGTATCTATGAGGGTAGCCTCTCTGATCTCATTCATCAGAGAGGAGTTTTAGGAGTGCTGGATGCACTTCAAGAGTGGCTTGATAGCGCCGCACAGATGAGGTTAATGGATAGAGAGCAAGGCTGGGAGCCTGTGCTATTCCCGAATGCAAAAGGAACTTTCTCTGAATCACCTGAGGTACTCAACTCGGCCATTCAAGAACATCATTGTAAAGCTGGTTTTAGTGCGGGCTTATGCTCATATATAAGGTACTGTTTTGAACCAACGCCTGGATTTTTCCGAGTTGGTAGGGAAAAGTATTCTGACAGTAAGGAGGTTGATGTTCACCTTCTAATAATGCCGGAGAGCGAATCATCTTCTCATTATCAGAATGGCGCTATTAGTGACCGTGAGAGCCTGGAAGAGTTCGTCTCCCGCCTCGATGGCAATGTCCCCGATAACGAGTTTGGATTGATTGTCGACAGACGCGACGCACTGAGTAAATTGGTTTGTGCGTACAGCAAAGGAGATCGATCAGGCGTAGGTATTTCTGTTTTGGTCATTGCTGTGAAGCGCCCATTCAATCTACTCGGTCAAAGTACTCCTTTTGAAATCATCCCATTCATCCTCAGGCACTCCAGAGAGCCGTCCAAAAGGTTAGAGGTGATCCCGCTAGATTTTCGGTCTCCAGTTAGCTATGAAATGCTGAAGAAAACTTCCTTCGGTGGCTTAGAACATCCGAATTTCAAGGTGGCGGTGCTTGGTTGTGGCAGCGTAGGGTCTAAAATAGCCATGACGCTAGGAAAGACTGGCGCGTATAGTTTTTCCCTATGTGACAAGGAGGGGTTAGCTCCTCACAATCTAGCGAGGCACGCCCTTTGTGATGTTTTCACTTCGGGTGGTTTTTGGAAAGCGGAGGCACTTTCGCTGACCCTCAGTCATACACTGGGAGTAGATGTACAAAGCTACTGCCGAAATCTAACTAGTGATCCGCTGCCATTTGCTTCGGCAGATACAAAGCTCGATGCTGTCATCGAGACAACTGGTTCTGCATCAGTATCTTCGACCATTAACACACTGGATAAACTGCCTGGGCGGTTAATCCAAACAGGGCTCTATGGTAAAGGTCAGGTCGGTTATTTGGCCTTTGAACCAATGGGTGACGAGCGAAATCCGAACATTGGTGACCTCGAGGCCCTGTTTTTTCAGTTTAGTTACTCTATACCCAGAGTTCGTAGCCTCGTATTTAATCAGGCCAATTTCAGCAAGCAAGTTGTTGGACCCGGTTGTTCCTCCCTAACTACTGTCGCACCAGATTACCTCGTATCACTCCAGTCCAGCTCAATTGCAGCAAAGATTGATTCAGGTCTTACTGCAGAAGTGCCAGAAGCTAAGGTCATGCTTTCACACTGCGATAGGGAATCTTGGAGCCTTCAGTGGCATGAACTTACAGTTCCAAGAACAAGGTTGTTTACTGTTGCTGAGTCGGAGCGAACTTGGAGTGTTCGGGTTTTGGGTGGTTTGGCCGATGAACTGAGCGAGCAAAGAAGGACTTGCCTTCCGTTTGAGACTGGAGGCGTATTAGTCGGTCATATCGATCTGCTAAATCTGACTATCTATGTATGTTCTGCTCAATCATTAGCTCCATCGGAGCAACCTACTCCAACGAGTTTCGTATTGGATCAGGCAGCGTTATCAGGCGTGAATGAGGAACTTCTACAAGGTTCGGAAGGTTACTTGCAGGTTCTAGGAACCTGGCATAGTCACCCTCATTCATCTCGGCCTTCGTCAACAGACTTAACAACGATGCGCGAGCTATCTGATTCTTGGGGCTTGGAAGTTGTACTGATGCTGATAGTTGGTGAGGAAGGAATGGAGTTTATAAATGAAAGATAAGACCGAGAGGCCGCCATTAGACAATGAGAATCGGCTAAGTGTAGTCGGCTTGTTTGCAGCAATCATCTTACATACTGTGTATGCATACTTTATATGGAAGGTATCTGTAAGCATTGGTGGTTTTGAACCTGAAAGAACAGTAGATGAGTTAGGTTTGTACATGGTGACGGGGGCTTTAGGCGGGATGTTATATTGCCTCAGAGCGATTTATCACCAATGGTGTGTGGTATCCTCTTGGTCGAATCGATGGCTTGTTTGGCATGCTTTGCGTCCAATCTGCTCTGCACTTATGGGAGGTGTAGCTTTCCTAATGATTAAGTCTGGTATGCAGCTATTCAACTTTGAACAGACAGGCGAGCAAGTTCAATGGGCCAACCTATTACTAGCACTTGTTGCCGGATACAATGTCTCTCAAATGCAGAAATGGATGGAAGGCCAGTTCCGCAAGTCAGTCGGAGTAGAGCCAACTAATCAAGCAAATAATAGTAAGCATAACATTTAATTAGTTGGGGAATGCCTAACTGATTTTTACTATAGCTTGTTGGGTGAAACTGATAATCTCTACTGTTCTGATATGGGTGGTTTACTGGAATGCACTGGACGGACTGCAGGTGGCTACTGGCCAGTTCTCAGCGGAATACTGGCCAATTTGTTTCGGAAATGTGGCCATCTCTAACAAGAATGGTGGTCGATAAGGTGTGGAATATACACACAATGACTATGACGCCAAAGTCACTTCGCTATTAGCAGGCTATTTAAGGACAATGTCAAAGGGAGGGATACAACCGTTACCTAAGACACAGCCCAAAAACACCTGCCAAGTGCGAGCCTTTGGCTTTTTGAAACCAGTTGAACACTCGAGTTTTTAGTTTTTTGTCTCATACCACTGACTGAGCAGAACCGTTATTTGAGCTGAGTCTTTCAAATTGGCGGCTGGATGGTTCAGTTGAAGCTGACCTTGCTCAATGGCATCGATGACGTTGCGAACCAGATACAGGAACCCATCACCGTCCGCGGAAACATCGATAACTCGTTCAGGTTGTTCGTATTCTGCAATCACCAGCCTGCTGTTGTTGCCCGGTAACCAAGGGTTGCTATCACAACGCAGATACCCTTTACTTCCGAGTAACTCAAACTGGTGCCTCAGTCCGTAGTCTTCTGCGGTGTGTAATTGAACCTGTACTGTAAACATCCCCTAAACTCAGGGCATTCCACATTAGAGTTCTCCGGCTTACACTGAGCCAAAGGGAGAACGCATGATGAAGAAGTCACGCTATACAGAATCTCAGATCGTTAAGATCCTGAAGGAAGTTGAAGGTGGCCGCCTGGTCAAAGAGGTCTGCCGTGAATACGGCATCTCCGATGCGACCTATTACAACTGGAAATCCAAGTACGGCGGCATGGAAGCCTCGGACGTAAAACGCCTGAAGGTGCTGGAAGATGAGAATCGGCGCATGAAGCAGATGTTCGCCGAACTCAGCCTGGACCATAAGATCCCCAAGGACATCATCGAAAAAAAGCTGTAATGCCTGCAATACGACGACAGTTGGTTGATTACGCAAAGCAGTCTTATGGCGTCAGCCTTCGCAGAGCTTGTCGGATTGTTGGCATCAGTGATTCGGTCTATCGCTATCGACCCAATAGCAGTCGGAACGACGCCGTCATTCAGGCGCTTCAGCAGGCTGTAGAGCGCTATCCGGCCTATGGCTTCAGTAAGCTGTTTAAGATACTGCGCCGCTG
>NZ_AUDJ01000036.1 GCF_000425405.1 Ferrimonas kyonanensis DSM 18153
TAAAAAATTGATTTAACCGATTCATCATTATCTCGATAAAATCGATTTATTACGTACTCATAATGTGATTTGTCAGGAGCTAACAGAAGCATGCGTAAGTATACTTCCTCCTTTACTTTTGACTTGTCTGACTGAAGTATATCCGGCTTCATAGCGAACATTGGCTTGACGCTGTTAACGTAGCCAGGAAGAACCTCTTTCAGCGCTTTTTTCCCTTGATACTTCCGCACGGTAATCATTGTAGACCAAGACTCCAGTGATTGACCTTCCGTAAGTAGTTCAACTGTATGAATATCACCATACGTATTAGTCCAGACTTCACAATAGTCATTGCCGTTGAATTTTAAACAATTGCTCGCCAAAAGAGGCTGCGAAAAAAACACGACTGCAAAGGTTAATATCCATTTCATATTTAGTTCCTCTAACGCCAGTAACAGCGGGCCGGCTGAAAGCCGCTCCGGCGAGTGCAACGAGTATACTGATTACTCTTGTTACGATTCCCAATCACCAATCTATCAACTCTTCCGATAGTTGCTCAACTATATTGTTAATAAAATTCTTATCTGAGGACATTATGGAAAGGCATAGTTCATTGTTACAAACGGAGTATGAACTCACCTCATGACCAGCCAAATTCATCACGACAACATTATGATCAAATTTATCTATTACCATTTGTTCGTGTCTCAAGAACTCCATGCTGCCATCACTCTCAGATGGGTCAGAACTCATAATGCTACTAATGCCACCTTCATTAACTGACTTGGTGTGGAAACCTACGGTGTTTCTATTGTAATCATTCGTAGGACAACTATAGCTAAAGTCATCAGAGGCCCGAACTACCAACTTACAGTTATCTGGAATCTCGATTGAATTAGCAAACACAACTACTTCAGCCGAAAAAGATAAAGGTACATACAGAGTAAGTAACAGCAATAACCTTGATAGTTGCACTACTGCCTCCTATTGGGCCTTACTAATGGGCGCATAAATGCTTGACTAAAATAAGCTAAGAAGGAGCACAAGCCAAGCGTTTTGCGTCCTTTTGAGTAACTTGTTAGATGCTCTTAGGCCACCAATTAGGTGTTTCTGTAGCTTTTAGCCCAAACTTTGCAGCTAAAAATTCGATATCTTTTGCTTTACCAGATATCTCTCCTTCACACCAATTATCCCACTCAAACTTTAGTTCAAAGCCTTCTTTGGACAATTTAACTTTGCCGTAATCTATCCATGCATCAAAGCCATCATACTCGTATGTTTTAACCCAACCATTATTAATATGAAATTCTATGATACGATTGAAATCATCAGTTGGTATATCTTGAATGATTTTCAAACCAAGTGCTTTGAATTTCAAATCTACAATGTTTCGACCTAACTTGATGATTGGATTCATTGAGCACCTAACGCCCTGTTAAGGGGCTGATTAATGTTTGGCTAAAATGTAGAGCGAAGCGAAACTGAGCCAAGCTTTAGCAGCCCGGCTAAAACAGTTTGTTATAAGAACTTTGGCACTTGGCCTGCAACGTAATAGCCCCATACTCTAAAGTATTCACCTTCTTTTGAATAAGGGATATTACTTTCTGATAAAGCATTTAGAATATATCCAGTTATATCTATTTCAATGTCAGGAGCCAATCTGCCAACGTATTTTCTCTTAATTGGATCAATATCAACCCACTCTATAATTGCAGGATTATAGTCCGTGAACCCCCAATCCTTTAAAGCGAAACCGCTAATAATTTCATCAGTAATATCTTTTGAACGTACAAATGGCTCAAGCTCTTCTTGCGCTGTTATGGCCTTAGCAAACTTCTTCCATTTTGTATCATTCATCAGAGAAACTAAATTTCTCTCATTGACGATCTTTAAAATTACTGGAATCATCTTGGTTCTTATAACGCGCCTGTTTAGCGGCGCAATTGGGCTTGCTAAAATCTTGTGAGGCACGAACAACAGAAAGCCCTGTATTGCGTCCGGCTACAACGTCTTGTTAAGTGCGCGGGGGTAGTGGATATCGTAGTTTGACTGCTTTTGTTTCGATTTCTCTAGGGCCTTTAGTGGGATCATGGAAATACCATATATTAAACTTTCTTTCATCTGGCTTTGTATCGTGCTGCAAAGTGCTCCAGCCAAGGTAACTTGCAATGTTGGTTGCAACTTTCATTTTAGCTTCAGAACTCACTTTTCCTTGAAACGCACTCATTACTGCACCGAGCAGGAAGTCTGCAATTTGAATTTGCTCTGACTCTTTCGAATCCTTTGTAACAACACTTCTAATTGGAACCTTTCCACCAAACTTACTCTTAAGCATGTTATTCGCAATTTTGTGAAATGCTTCATCTGCTTTTTTATATCTTGACGGCAAAGGATCAACTTCAACTCTAAACTCGCACTCCCTATCTGGATGTGCAGAATTAATTGCCTGTATTTTAGTCCTAATTAATTGTGTAAAATGCTTCCTCATTGCCAAGTCATAATCACCGTCATGATACTTCTTATCAACTACCCCTTTTCTGATGACGATACAATGAAAAGCAAGCCATTGATGCTTGAAGAAGGTTTCAACTAGGTCCTCATAAAAGTTGGCATAATGCTTCTTATTGGCCCTTTGCCACTTAATTTCATTTGAGTATCGATGCCTTTCCCTTAACTCTCTTATTATCCGAACGAAATCTCCTCTTCTCTGGTATTTCATCCAAAGAGAACCAAACCCGTAGTAAGCCTGCCCATCAACGCCAGACTCATCACAGGCAACATGCCAAATTAGCTTTCCGTCTTGCATTTCACCTCCGATATTTGACGATACGAATGTGCACCTAACAGCATATTATGCGGCGATTCGCCGCCTTTCATCCAACAAAACCTTGCCGTCTATCCGCCGCGTCCAGATTTCCCAATTTGACGTAAAAATCTGATAACTCAAAATAATAGCATCACAAAAACGATTTCTTGCCTCGATTACTTGGCGCGCAAGGCGGATCCAGCTTGCAAAAAAGCGGCGCTGATCTATAACTGTATATTTATACAGTCATCAGGAAATGATCTATGACTTCGCCTTTCATCGCTCACCTTTGCGAATGAATGCGGGCTATGCGCTATCGAGAAAACACCATCCGCACCTACACGTTATGGATAAAGCGCTATGTGAATTTTTGTAGTCAACAACACCCCATCGACGCGAATGAGCAACAGCCGGAGCGATTTCTGTCGTTTCTGGCCTCTGAACGCAATTTGTCTCCGGCCACCCAGGCCATCGCTCTGAATGCGCTGGTGTTTCTCTATCGGGACATTCTCGATAAGCCGCTGTCACTCACCCTCGCGTTTCAACGAAGCCAACGGCAGCCGAAACTACCAACCGTGCTCACGTGCAGTGAAATGGCCGCGCTGCTTGCTCAGGCCTCGCCCCGGTATCTATTGCCCATGCAATTGATGTACGGCAGCGACCTTCGCAAGAGTGAGGCTTATCGACTCAGGGTCAAAGACATCGATTTTGACTATTCGGGCATCCAGGTGTGGGACAGCAAGGGCGGCAAGCATCGCCGGGTCACCCTGGCTCGAGAGCTCCACCACTCACTCAAGGTTCAGATTGCAGTGGTTCGACGGTATTTACAGCACGATCTCAAACGCCCGGAATTCAGAGGCGTCAACATGGCGTATGCGCTGGCAAGAAAATTCCCTAACGGCCAATTTGAGCTTGGGTGGCAATTTCTGTTTCCTTCCCCCTCCCTCAGCTTCGACCCTGATGGTGGTGCCCTTCGCCGGCATCACATTCATCCATCCAACTTAAGAAAAGCGGTGAAGCACGCCGCTCGTCAGGCCGGTATCGAAAAAGAGGTCACCTGCCATACGCTGCGCCATTCGTTTGCCACCCATTTGTTGCAACAAGGCATCGACATTCGCACCATCCAGGCGCAATTGGGCCACAGCAACCTAAAAACCACCCAAATTTATACCCATGTGCTGCAGATGGGTGCCGATGGTGTCACCAGCCCGTTAAGCCGGCTGACCAATCAAAAGTAAGCAGTCGCAAACTGCTATCCTATTGAATTGCAAAGGAGTTGAATTGTTTCGAGTCAAGGAATCGGCACAGCTCCGCCATGTCGCCCCTTCACAGAAGCCACAGAAAACGAACACGACGAAATGAGTAAAACGGAATTACTGTAGCGCAAAAAAGAGGCAACCGACAAACCATTATGATTATCAGTGAGATGACTCGTCTAGCGGCATCACGCTTCAACCACCCAATGGCGCTAGAGATGCACCTCTACCGAGACTCGATCCCGTTTGGGAAGGGACTGCACCACCAATAGGAAGGAGTTGTCGATCATCCGCTCAACCTCCCCCTGAGGAATAGAGCCATCCAGAATCACGGTGTTCCAGTGCTTTTTGTTCATGTGGTAGCCGGCGATGACCGATTCGAAAATGTCCCTCAGTGCCAACGCCTCATCCGGATCGCATTTCAAGTTCATCCAGAAATGACGCTTGTCCTGCCCTAACGACAGGGTGGCAAACATCTTCCCCTTAACCTTGAACACCTCCACCTCCGGGCCAAAAGGGGTATCCAGCAAGCAGTTGGGCTTGTTCAGCAAGTATTCGCGAACGGCTTGATGTTCCATTAGGTTCCCTCCTTATTCGTCATTCGTCGGTCAGCTTGTTGCGCTCTGTCATGATGGCGGTCACGACCTCATCAGGGCAATCGGTTCCCAGGCGAATGATCTTGCCACAACGCAGCATCAATTCGACAGAGTAGTGACCAGAAACCTGATAGGCCCAACCACTGCGACCCAGATGCACCGGCCAGCGCCCGTCTTGATCTCGGTTGACCACAGATACGGCGTCAATCTGGTTGATTTGGATCTGCCGCCGCCACACTCTGGGACCAAAGTACCAGCGAACAAATCCCTGGTGCACCTCGATGGTCAGTGACGAAAACAGCGCCCCCACCACCAACACCAACGACGACAGCAGCAGCACCGGCAGGCTGTCACATCCCTGCCACCAGAACGTGGCGATCAGCAGGCTGAGCCCGCCGATCATCAATGCGCTGAACTGCGTCCGGCGATACAGTCTGCCCATCACCCTCTCCCTCGCTACACGGCTTCCCCCTATGCTAAAGAAGCCGATTCGATGGAGTTTTGATCCTACGCAGAGTTGCATTCGATAGGTAACAATCAATCACCCGGCCAATGCGGTCGCCATGGCGTCCACCAAACGCTTTAACTGCGAGTCTTCAATGACATAAGGCGGCATTATGTAGACCAAGCGGCCAAAGGGTCGAATCCACACTCCCTGCTCTACGAAGTGCTGCTGAATCTCGGCCACATCAACGGGCTGGTGGGTTTCCACCACACCGATGGCCCCAAGCCAGCGCACCGACTTCACTTTTGGCAGTTGAGCCAGAGGCGGCAACCACTGCGCCAGCCTGGTTTCTATCTTTTCGACCTGAGCTTGCCAGTCGCCCTGTTGCACCAGTTCCAGGCTGGCATTGGCAACAGCGCAGGCCAGCGGATTGCCCATAAAGGTGGGCCCATGCATAAAACACCCGGCTTCGCCGCTGCATACGGTATCGGCTACAGACTGGGTAGTCAGGGTGGCCGACAGCGTCATGTAGCCGCCGGTCAGAGCCTTACCCAAACACAGAATATCCGGGCTGATGTCGGCATGCTCACACGCAAACAACTTGCCGGTTCGACCAAACCCGGTGGCAATCTCATCGCAGATCAACAGCACGCCGCTGTCGTCACACAGCTGTCGCACCCGGCGCAGAAATTCGGGGTGATAGAAGCGCATGCCGCCCGCACCCTGAACGATGGGCTCCAGAATTACCGCCGCCAATTGGTGCTGATGGCGGTCAAACTGGCGCTGAAAATCGTCAAAATCGGCCTCTCGCCACGATTCGAAGAAGCCGCCCTGAGGCGAATTCGCAAACACGTGCTCAGGCAAAAAGCCCTTGTAGAGGCTGTGCATGGAGTTGTCGGGGTCAGTCACCGACATGGCGGCGAAGGTGTCGCCATGATAGCCATGACGCAGAGTAAGAAAGCGTGGCCGACTCTCGCCTTTGGCCGCCCAGTATTGCAGCGCCATCTTCAACGCCACCTCCACCGCCACCGAACCGGAATCCGCCAGAAACACCTGCTGCAATGGCGCCGGCGTCATCGCCACCAACTTTTTGCACAAAGACACCGCCGGTTGATGGGTGATGCCACCAAACATCACGTGCGACATGTTGGCCAGTTGCCCGGTGACTGCCTGGTTCAGGTGTGGATGGTTGTAACCATGGATGGCGGCCCACCAGGAGGACATGCCGTCGATCAGGGTGCGGCCATCCTCCAGCTGCAACTCCACTCCGGTGGCCGACGCCACCGGGTAACACGGCAGTGGGTTCAGGGTCGACGTGTAAGGGTGCCAGATGTGTTGCTGATCAAACTCAATATCAATGGTCATTTTTTAACCGCTTGTAAATGTAGCAATTCCCAGTTGGTTGACAGTTTATCGACTTGCTTTAGACTAGCCAAGGACAAACCGATAACTACAACCTTTTTGGGGAACCGCCGTGGAACTGCGTCACAACTGGACCAGAGAAGAAGTCGATACGCTTTTTAATCAACCCTTTATGGATCTGCTGTTTCAGGCCCAACAGGTACACCGTCAGCACCATGACGCCAACAAGGTGCAGGTCAGCACCCTGTTGTCGATCAAAACCGGCGCCTGCCCCGAAGACTGTAAGTACTGCCCTCAGAGTGCTCATTACCGCACCGACATCGACAAAGAGCGCTTGATGGAGGTGCAGCAGGTGCTGGAGTCGGCTCAAAAGGCCAAGGCCGCTGGCTCACAGCGATTCTGTATGGGCGCGGCCTGGAAAAATCCCAAAGCCCGCGACATGCCCTATCTGGTGGAGATGATCCGTGGGGTCAAATCCATGGGCATGGAAACCTGTATGACCCTGGGCATGCTGGACGCCGACCAAGCCGACGAGCTGGCTGAGGCCGGTCTGGATTACTACAACCACAACCTGGATACCTCGCCGGAGTTTTACGGCAACATCATTACCACCCGCACCTACCAGGATCGGCTCGACACCCTCAGCCACGTGCGCGACGCCGGCATGAAGGTCTGTTCCGGTGGCATCATCGGCATGGGCGAGAGCGCCAGCGACCGCGCCGGCCTGCTGGTGGAACTGGCCAATCTGCCCACTCACCCGGAGAGCGTGCCCATCAACATGCTGGTGAAGGTGAAAGGCACGCCGATGGAGAACCTGGACGACGTCGAACCGTTCGACTTTATTCGGCTGGTGGCCATTGCCCGCATCATGATGCCCAAGTCGGCGGTGCGCCTGTCGGCGGGCCGGGAAAACATGAATGAGCAGATGCAGGCGCTGTGCTTTATGGCCGGAGCCAACTCGGTGTTCTACGGCTGCAAACTGTTGACCACCCCCAATCCGGCCGAAGACAAAGATCTGCAGCTGTTCAACAAGCTGGGGATCAACAGCGAAGATCGAGTACAAAAGCCCGATGCCGTTGAAGCGGAATCGCTGCTGGCTCAGGTTAACCACAACATCGCCGCTCGTCCCAACGCCGATGACCTGTTCTACGATGCCAGCCGCTAATCCGCTGGCAACCCGCATCCGCTCCGCGCTGGCGGAGCGGGATGCGCAAGGGCTATACCGACACCGCCAGGTCATTCAACGCCTCGATGGCGGCCAGATCCTGGTTGACGACCGCCCCTATCACCATTTTTGCGGTAACGATTACCTGGGTCTGGCGGAGTCGTCTCGTCTGTCCGAGGCCTGGAAGCGCGGCCTGCGTCGCTTTGGTGCCGGCAGTGGCGCTTCTCCTTTGGTTACCGGGCACCACCAAGCCCATCAGCAGTTAGAACAGACCCTGTGCCAATGGCTGGGGTTTGAGCGGGCACTGCTGTTCAGCAGTGGCTTTGCCGCCAATCAGGCCATCATTCATGCGCTGATGCAAAAATCCGATCTGCTGCTGCAAGACCGCCTCAACCACGCCTCTTTGCAGGAAGCTGGCCACCTTTGCCCCGCCACCCAAGCCCGCTTTAAGCACAACGACTGCGACGATTTGGCGCGCCGGCTGCAGAGCGCCGCGCCTGAACAAGCCAAACTGGTGATCACCGAAGGGGTGTTCAGCATGGACGGGGATCGCGCCCCACTGGCCGACATCGCCGCGCTGTGCCAGCAGCATCGGGCCTGGCTGATGGTCGACGATGCCCACGGCTGTGGCATATTGGGCCAACAGGGCCGAGGCAGCTGCGATGCCGCCGGCATTCAACCGGACCTGCTCGTGGTGACCTTTGGCAAGGCCTTTGGCTGCGCCGGGGCGGCGGTGTTGTGCGGTCACGACCTGGCCGAGTATCTGACTCAGTTTGCCCGCCATCTCATCTACTCCACCGCCCTGCCCCCGGCCCAGGCCTGTGCCATCGGCGAGGCCATCGAGGTGATCACGCAGGAACCGTGGCGCCAACAGCGGCTGGCGCAATGGCAACAACTGTTGCAGGCGAGGCTGGATCCCGCCATTCCCCTGTGTCACACCGACACTCCCATCCAGCCGCTGATGGTGGGCGACAGCCAACGGGCACTGGCACTGTCTGAGGCACTTCGTCACAAGGGCTTTTGGGTCAGTGCCATTCGGCCACCAACGGTGCCCGCCGGCAAAGCCAGGCTGAGGGTCACCCTCAGTGCCGCCCACAGCGAACACCAGGTGCAGCAACTGGCCGATGCCATCAACGAGGCCTGGCATGAACAGTAAGGCGCTGCTCGAATCAGCCAAACACGACAAGGGCGCCATCGGCGCCGCCTTCAGTCGCGCCGCCCACAGCTACGACAACCACGCCGCGTTTCAGCGCCAGGTCGGCGAACGCCTGCTGGCCCTGGCCGGGCCTCAGGCCATCGGTCGCTGCCTGGATTTAGGTTGTGGCAGCGGCCACTTCTCAGAGCAGTTACAGGCCCAGGGACACCAGGTGATTGCCCTGGATCTGGCCATGGCGATGGCATCGGCCACACAGCAGCGCTGCACCGCCGCCCGGGTGGTGGTCGCCGATGCCGATGCACTGCCACTGCAAAGCCACGCCGTCGATCTGGTGTTCAGCAATCTGGCGCTGCAGTGGAGCGACAACCTGCAGCTGGCGCTGTCTCAATTGAAACGGGCGCTAACCCCCGGCGGACGGGTGCTGTTCTCCACCCTGGCCACTGGCTCGCTGTCCGAGCTGGATAAGGCCTGGCAACAGGCCCATGGCCACCATCACATCAACCGGTTCCTCAGTCCCGAGGCCATTCGCATGCAGGTGGCCCAGGCGGGATTCTCACCGTCACAACTGACGTTTGAAGCCATCACCCTGCACTATCCCAACGCGTTGGCAGTAATGAAGGCACTGAAAGGCGTCGGTGCCAACCACCTCAACCACGGCCGGGCTCCGGGGCTGACCGGCAAAGGCACCCTGCAGCGCCTGCAGCAGGCTTACGCCGTTCAGGCCGATGAGCGCGGTTTATTACCCCTGACCTATCAAGTCTGTTTTGGAACTCTGAGCAATGACACTTAAGTTGTTTGTCACCGGCACCGACACCGATATCGGTAAAACCCTGGCCGCCCGCGCCCTGCTGCAAGCCGGCCACCAACGGGGCCTGGCGACCGCCGGTTATAAGCCACTGGCTGCCGGCTGTGAACCCGGTGAGCAGGGGCTGGAAAATGGCGACGCCCTGGCGCTGCAGGCCGCCAGTTCGCTGACTCTGACCTACGACCAGGTCAACCCTTACGCGCTGCCTGAGCCCCTGTCTCCTCATCTTGCCGCCCGCCATCAAGGCATCGCCATTGACACCGACCGGTTGACGCGCGGGCTCACAGAGTTGGGCCAAATGGCCGATATGGTGGTCGTGGAAGGCGCCGGCGGCTGGATGGTGCCAGTGGATGACACTGTGACGCTCAATCACTGGGTGGCCGAGCAACAGTTGCCGGTGGTACTGGTGGTGGGGATCAAGCTGGGTTGTCTGAACCATGCGCTGTTGTCGCAGCGAGTGATCGAAGCCGACGGCCTGAAACTGGTAGGCTGGATTGCCAACCACGTCGATGCCGACAGCGCCTGCCAGCAGGAAAACATCGACTACCTGTGCCGCCATATGAAGGCGCCGCTGTTGGGGCGGATTCCCCATCTGTCCGACACCGAACACCCCCTCAACCAGCACATCGACCTGTCGCCCCTGCTCGCCTGAATAGCAAAACGCTCCCGCCAAAGCGGGAGCGTTTCTTAAACCATGGTCAACCGCGCTCGGCGCGCTTGAGTGCCCAGCTTAACCACAGTACTACGCCGATAAAGAACAGCGGGTCGCTCCAACCGAAGCCGCTAAACAGCCCGGTCAAACAGGCATACAGGGTCACCGCAGCGCCAATAAGGTTGGTCCATATCAGGCTTCTCAACAGGGTCAGAACCGCGCTACTGCCGGGCTCAAACCGAGAAAACTGCCAACCAATGATGGCAATGCCAGCCAGAAAAATGCTGTTGTGCTGAGACAAAAATACACTGTATTTATCGTCGATCATCAACCCATATTGCGGCCACAGCCAAGCGGGGATCAGCGCCAGCAATACTGCAAAGACACCGTAGATCAGGCTGTGCAGTTGTAACACTCGATTTGCAGACATCGGTTCTCTCCTGATTTAGGCTGGGTTTACCGGGCCCTGATTAATGGCCGTCAATGCCTCATTGATGTGAAACACCTTACCGGTGATCCCCTCAACGCCCATCTGCCGCAGACGAGCACTGTGCATCGCCAGGTACGCCTCGGCGTTGGCCTGATTATCGAATAAATACACGCCTCCGGCTTCCTTGGTCTGCTCGTTGATGGTCCATACCTTCCACAGCATGCCCGGCTCATCGTTGATCGACGCCGCCAGGTCGCTCATTTGCTCGGTCATGCGCTGGTCAAACGGGCCCGCATAGGGAAAGTCCACTTGCACAATTACCGCCATGGTGTCACTCCTCAATCTTAGTTGTCGTCGCCGATACCTTGTTTCGAAACCGCAGCAGAGCGGAGTCTCGCCCTCGGTATCGAGGTTGAACACCATGTTGAACTCAAAATTATGTACAATAAAGTTCAAATATCCGCACTAACGTGTCAATAAAATCCACCATGAGTTTAAAAACAACCTTAGATCAATGGCACACCCTACAGGCGGTGGATCAGGCCGGCAGCATTCAACGCGCCGCCGCCGTGCTCAATAAAAGCCACACCACTCTGATCTACGGCATCAAAAAGCTGGAAAGTCAGTTAGCGGTGCCTCTGGTGCAGGTGGTGGGGCGACGGGCGGTGCTGACCGAGCAGGGGCAGGCGCTGTTACGCCGGGCGGCACCGATGCTGGAGCAGGCCCGAGATCTGGAATGGATGGCCCGACAACTGGCCGAAGGTGCCGAGGCGCAGATCACCCTGAGCATGGATCACCTCTGCGACCGAGGCTGGCTGTACCCGCCACTATCCCGATTTATGGCCCGTCATCCCGGCACCTCGGTCCAGATTCGGGAAACCTCGCTGACCAGCACCCGTAATGCGGTGGAACAACAGCTGTGCGACCTGGCCATCATCAATGTCCCCATGGGCAACCATCTGGCAGAGGCCTTTGGCACGGTCACCATGGTGCCGGTAGTGGGCAACCAGCATCAACTGGCCAACCGATCCGAGCTCAACAATGACGACCTGACCGGTCAAACCCAGATCGTCATTCGGGATCTGGGCGCCGACGAACAGGCCCAGGATGTGGGCTGGCTGAAAGCCCAGCAGCGACTGACCGTGGACAATTTCGATCATGCCTGGGAGGCGGTGATCACCGGCGCCGGTTTCTGCCGTCTACCCGAACACCTGCTGGCCCAGCGAGACCCCAACCAGTTTGTGCGGCTCAACCTTGATGGCGGCCGCCGTTATCAGGTGCCGATGCACCTGGTTCGGCCCAAGCTGGCCCGCACAGGTTTGGCAGCCAATGCGCTGTATCTGGAACTGATGCAGGAGGCACAGACACGACTCGAGGCCGACAACGACGAATCAGGCTAGCTGGCGGCCAGCCTGTTAATGCCCTGTCTACGCCCTGGTGTTTTTAGGACTACACTGAACCCTCGCTGACCCAAGCCGCATTATTCGGCTGAGTCCGAACCGTTTTCGGATAGTCTGGTGTCCCCAGCACTGATCCTGGGGCCAGATGAACAGGTAACAAGGAATTTTCATGACGCTTCGATTACGGACCCACTTGCTTCGCCCCATGGGTGCCACCCTCAGCCTGGGGCTGTGCCTGGCCACCGCGCAGGCCAGCACCGATCCACTGCCTTCCTGGCACGACGGTTCCAGCAAGGCCGCCATCATCGCGTACGTCGATACCGTCACCACTGAAACTAACCCGGCATTCATCCCTGAGGCCGATCGCATCGCGGTGTTCGACAACGACGGCACCCTGTGGAGCGAACAGCCTCTCTATAACCAGTTGGCGTTTGCCATTGACCGCATTCATCAGATGGCCCCCGAACACCCGCAATGGAAGCAGACTCAGCCCTTTAAAGCCGTGCTGGAAAATGACATGGCCACCGCCCTCAAAGGCGGCGAACGGGCGTTGCTCGACCTGGTGATGGCCACCCACGCCGGCATCAGCACCTCCGAGTTTGCCGCCCTGGTTCAGCAGTGGATCGACACCGCCACCCATCCCAAAACCGGTCGTAAGTACACCCAGATGGTGTATCAGCCGATGCTGGAGCTACTGGATTATCTGCAGGCACACGGCTTCACCAACTACATCGTTTCCGGTGGCGGCATCGACTTTATGCGCCCCTGGAGTGAAGCGGTGTACGGCCTACCGCCGCAACAGGTTATCGGCTCCAGCCTGGCGGTACGCTATGAGGTGATTGATGGTGTCCCCACCCTGATGCGTGATGCCGAGATTCACTTCATCGACGATAAGGCCACCAAGCCGGTGGCCATCCACTATCACATCGGCAAACGCCCGGTGTTCGCCTTTGGCAACTCCGATGGCGACAGGCAGATGCTGCAGTGGACCAAAGCCAGTCCTTACCTCAGCTTTGCCGGCCTGGTGCACCATACCGACGACAAACGGGAATGGGCCTACGACCGTCACTCCACCATCGGCAAACTTGACAAAGCCATGGACCAGGCGAAGTCCGACGGCTGGACACTGGTGGACATGAAACAGGAGTGGCGTCAGATCTTTCCTGACATTGACTGACGGTGAGTCAAACAAGCGCCATGGCCACCCATTTAACCGCACAGGCGGCGGCTGTGGGAATTTAGCTGCAGCTCAGGCAACAGGGTGGATGCCCACAGGCTAGTCAGAAAGCGGGGCCGAAAAAAGCCCATGTGGCCGACCGTACGGCCGTCACAATCCTCGCGGCTCAGGTGGTACATGGTGACCTGAGTGCCGGTAAAAAACCCATGCAGCGAGTCGATATTGGTGCGGGACAACAACTCGTCATCCTCAAAGCTAATGGCGGTTACCGGGCAGGCCAATGCCGCAAATCCGGCCTTGATCGGCTCGCCTTCGACCCCGACCGCATAGCGTGGGTGCAGACACCAGCGACGCCACTGGCGCATCACCGCTCCGGGCAGGTCTCCCACCATCTTCAGCCGGCCACCGGGGAAATACCCCAGAACCGCGGTGGTCAAGGGAGCCAATACGTACCACAACAACCAGACCCGACGTTTCAGCGACGGGGCATTGTCGAGCCAATAACCACTGCCACAGGCAATGGTGACCACCTTAGACAACAGCCGGGCATTGGGAATCATCCCCAGCAGCTGTCCGCCTAAGCTGTGGCCAATCCAATACAGAGGGTGGGTGCTGTCGTGGCGGTAGGCCGCATTGATGACCGCGGCACAATCGAAACGGGCCCAATCCATCAGATCGACGCCACAGCGGCTCAAAGGCCCCTGCCAGGAGCGGCCGCAACCGTAATAATCAAAGGTAATAACCCGGTAGCCCTGCTCCGCCAACCAGCGGGCCAGCGGCTGATAGAAGTCCTGTTCTACCCCCATGGCCGCGGCCAGAATCACCGTCGCCACCGGTTCGTGTGCCGGGCTGTACCAGGTGGTGACGATCTCGTAACCGCCCCCGGTCATTAATGGCTGCAACTCCTTTTGCATGCCGACTCCTTGCTGTGGTTAAAAACGCCTCAAACTACCCTAAAATCGGGCACACAGTGGCACAGGCGGGTCTCTATTGGACGAATACGGAGCCGGCACCGATCAATGCCGGTTTACCGAAATGGCGGGACAACATCGCTAACCATCGGCACTCCGTTGCCTGCGTTAACGCGGTCTAATATACGCACTCGTGCTGGCGGGGGCAAAGACTAAAACCCCTTAGTAACCAATACACTGGCATTCATCGACTTACGGCAGGCTCAGAAAGTGCTGCAGATCCCCGGCGACCACATTGGCGATCGCTTGCAGAAACGCCTCCCCCTTGGCGGCGCTGGCCTTGGAAGGAAAACCGATAATGCCCGACTCGGTATAGCCTTTCATGCCGGTAAGCGTCAGCAACGGCCGTTCATCGTGCTGATGATCCTGCATCCGTTCAGGGCGCAGATATTCGGGTGCCACCGCCATTAAAATCGAGGTTTCAAATTCGCCGCCGTGCATATCCTGATGCAAATCGGTTTCGATGCCGGCGAGCCTGGCCGCCTGTTGATGATGCTGACGGGCGGGCAGCAGCAACACCTCGGCCGCCTTCACGTTCTGCTGCTGGGCAAAACTGCTGACCACGTAGTTCCCGCCATGACCGTTCACTATCACCAACTTGCGGCAGTTGGAGTGCTTCAGCGCCGCCAGGGTATCGGACAATATCGATAGCAACGTGGTTGCCGACACCCAGGCGGTGCCATAGAAGCCCGCGTGTTCATGGGAGCAGGAGACCGTTACCGGTGACAGCATTGCCCCGCCATGGGCCTGAGCAATTCGGTGACCAACGGCGCAGGCGATCAGCGTATCGGTCACCATCGGCAGATGGGCCCCATGCTGTTCGAAAGCGCCCACGGGCAAGACCCAAAACTCCGGCTGCTGATGTTGCAGTTCCGGGGAACTGACGTTCGGCAATACCCAATCCATGTTGGTCACTCCTGCGGGCAAATCACGATCATAGCCTGTCCCAACTCTTGCCGCTGTGGCCAAAGTCGACTCATGAAGACAACAGCGCGTCGCAGTGCTAAAAAATAGTCGCTTTAATTACAGTGACTCCAATCACTCCCCTTCAGCGGCGCCTCTCAAGGCAGAATTTTGTTGCTAGGCTTTGCAGGCGGAAGGCTTCGCCGCGGAGCTGGAAGCAATCACTCACACCCTTTTCACCCTTTATCGTCCTCAAGGAGGCGAGTATGGCTTATGTCAGCATTAATGGGGTTCAGTATGAAAAAGAGTTGCTGGATATGGCACAGGCTCACACCACAGGTGTCGGCGAAGGTCGCCTGTCCAAAGGAGAGGTGATGGATCTGATCAACTCCGCCAGGGATGGCCACCGAATTACCGACACCGAACTGAGAACCCTGCACTACATTCGCGACAACTTCGATTTTACTGATGCTGCCGCCAACATTTTTGATGATGAAGTCGGAAAATTCTGATTGCCGTTCGAGGGGGAGGCCACGCCTCCCTCAGCCTTCTTTGATCCCGCTCACGATCGCAGTGGCGATCAAAAACGAAAGTTATCAACCAATCAAAATCAAATATGCAAATTAATTGAAGATCGCTTATCAATTTTTTTGATAATTAATTTTGGGCGCTCATCGCCTTAATCCGCAGCCACTTTTTGCCTTCGACGACATTCAACCCGGATTGACGACTGACTCACCTTTTAGACTCGGCCATCGCAGTCACTCAGGGAGCAAAACCTATCGGCGATGGGCTTTCATTGCGGCAACCATCCCAAAAGCGTGACCAAGATCACCCCTCAAAACAACCAAAAACCATCATTAAAATAGTCACAGCAAGCGACATCCATCAAAAAAGTCGATCACCTAGATGGGTGCTGAGCCGATTATGATCAACCTCTCAATCTGCCGGGATCCCGGCTGATTACCTACTCCCTACTCACTAATTGAGTGTAAAACCCAAATAACACAATAGTTAGCGAACAAATCCGGCCCTGACCCGTCGCAACACCCTGATGGTACTGACATCCACAATCCATCTGCACACCAAGATGACGGCGTGAATTGGTAACAATCCAACGCCCTTTCAATCATTTTTATTTATTAACACGCAATGATAAATCAATTTTTATTTGCCTCGGGGCGATCATAACGTGAATGGGAAATCACAACGACACACCCAAGAGTGACCCACAGGAGAAAACCAATGATAAATGCGACCCCAATCACACCAAAGCCGCATAAGGGATGCAGATGCTGACCGCGGTACCCAGTTCCCCACAACGGGATGCCTTGCTCAGCGGTGCCGAACAATTCGGCCACAGCAAGTTGGGGAAATCCGCCAGCCGAGTGTTTGCCCTGGCCGTTATGGCCGGGTTGTACATCGGTATCGCTTTCACCTTCTACATCACCGTTGTTACCGGCTCCAGCGGCATGCCCTGGGGACTAAGCCGACTGCTGGGCGGCTTGGTGTTCAGCCTGGGTCTGATTCTGGTGGTGGTCTGTGGCGCGGAGCTGTTTACCAGCACGGTGCTAACCATCATCCCCTGGGCCAACGGCCAGATCAGCGGCCGACGCTTGCTTAGCCATTGGGGACGGGTGTTTGCCGGCAACCTGACGGGAGCCCTGCTGTTGGTGGCACTGCTGGTTACGGCAGATCAGGCCAGTCAGTTTGGCGGCCAGTGGGGCCTGCAGGTCATGAGCGTTGCCCAGCACAAGCTGGAGCACAGCTTCTGGCAAGCAGTTGCGCTGGGCGTACTGTGTAACCTACTGGTATGTCTTGGGATCTGGATGAGCTTCAGCACCAAGGATCCGGTGGGAAAATCCCTGTTGCTGATTCTGCCAGTGGCGATGTTTGTCAGTACCGGGTTTGAACACAGCATTGCCAATCTGTTTCTGGTACCGCTGGGGATTGCCATCCACAGCCTTGCGGATGCCGCGTTCTGGGCCAACTTAGGGGTCAATGCCGATCAGTTCGCTGATCTGACCGTCAGCCACTTTCTCATTAACAATCTGATGCCGGTCACCCTCGGCAACATCATCGGCGGCGGCGTCTTCGTCGGCCTGGCCCATTGGTGGATCCATGGCCGCCACACCCCCGCTTCTGACACCGACACTCATTCGAATTCTGAATCCAAAGGAAACCACACCATGACTTACACCACCACCCCACTGACCGCCGCCGATCTGTGTGATCACCAGCCACTGACGCTGACCCCCACCACCAACGTCGCCGAAGCCAGCCAGGCTCTGCTGCGCCAAGGCCGCGCCGCGGCTCTGGTGCTGGACGGCGACCGTCCCGTGGCCATCGTCGATGACCAGGATCTGCTGCGAGCGTTTTACCTGTCTGAATTTGAAGATACCCAACTGATGGAGATCGCCAAGGTCATGCAGCCTTTGACCTTCTCCTGCAGCGCCGATGAACCACTGACCAAGCTGGCCTGCCGCTTGGCGGTGGATGAGGACAAACTCTACCCGGTCAGCTCCAGCGGGTATCTCACCAGTTTCAATGTGGAAAACATTGAGCAACGCGCCATGAACGCCGTCCCCAGAGCGAATGCCCTGGTGGTGGTGATGGATGGCAAAAGAGTGGTCGGAGTGATCGACCGTCGAAAAGTACTGGCTGCCCTTGCCGGCGAGCTTCAGGCAATGCAAGCCCCTGATATGCGAGGTGAAGCAAATGTAGCTTAAGCCAATAACGTTAGCCAGCGGTACGTCGCACCCCGCTGGCTAACGGAATTATCCGTCCCGGTTTGGCGCATCTGTTCTATCTTTTGAAGGTGCTCATATCAATGCGGTTATCGCCGATGCATTGATTTTGCCATTTTTTATAGGGACTCAGTATCGGCCAGGATGGGCTTTCACTGTGTGACTTCAGGGCCGCTCCTATGCACCAGCCAACGCTCAAGGTGGCGCACATCGTTCGTCAGTTTCATCCCGGCGTCGGTGGGCTTGAAAAGTTCGTCATGTCCCTAGTACAAGCGCAGCGCCAGGCGGGCGTCAATGCCCGGGTCATCTCCCTGAACCGTCTGTTTCATCAACACCATGCTCCCTCTCTGCCGCAAAATGAGATCATCGAAGGCATCGAGGTGAAACGCATCGGATACCAGGGCAGTTACAAATACCCCATCGCTCCCGGGGTCCTGTTTGCCATCAAAGACGCCGACATCGTTCACGTGCACGGCATCGACTTCTTCTTCGATTACCTGTCTGCCACCCGTTGGTTTCACCATAAACCCATGGTAGTCAGCACCCATGGCGGCTTTTTCCACACTCAATTTGCCGCCCGGCTAAAGCGGTTGTATTTTCGTACCATCAGTCGCTGGGCAATGCGAGGCTATGGGCGGGTACTGGCCATCAGCAACGGCGACTTCAGCACCTTCAGGAAAATCTGCGAGCCGGAGCGACTGCTGCTGGTGGAAAACGGCGTCGACATCGACAAGTTTGCCAATGCGGCGGCCCCCAGCCTGACTCGAAACCTGCTGTTTATCGGCCGCTTCTCAGACAACAAACGACTGGATCGGCTGTTGGATACCTTTGCCCGCCTGTGTCAGTACCACGACGACTATCACCTGGATATTGCCGGCCGCGACTGGGACCACAACCTAGGCCGAATGCGCCGGCAGATCTCGGCCCTGGGTCTGCAACAAAGTGTCAAGATTCATATCGGCCTGAGCGATCAGGGCATGACCGAACTGATGCAGCACAACAGCTTTATTACCAGCGCCTCTGAATACGAAGGCTTTGGCCAGACGCTGGTGGAAGGGATGGCCGCCGGGCTGATCCCCATCGCCTCTGACATCGACAGTTTTAAGCGGGTGGTCGACAAAGCCGGCCTGGGCCTGATTCTGGATTTCAGCCGCAGCGACAGCGCCCAGCGCATTCACCAGTTTATTGACCAGTGCCTGGCGCAACCGACCTCCCCCAGGCAGGAGGCGATTCAGGCGGCGCAGCAATTTTCATTCACCCAATGCAGCAACACCATCATTCGAGTGTATCTGGACCTGATCAATCGACATGACATGCCAATGAATAACAACATACTGAATAAAAATTAGGCCGTCGATCTTCACGGCCCTCCACAGGATGTGTACGCGAGTTCTCCGGCGGCGGATGGCTATCCGTCACCGCCGGTGAGCGCAGACTCAACAGCGAACACCTAAGGAGCACACCATGCCACAGCACGTGCTGGTGACCGGCGGCGCAGGCTACATCGGTTCCATTTTGGTTCCCAAGTTACTGGCCCGGGGCGACACCGTCACCGTTATCGACTCCCTGATGTGGGGCATCGGTCCCATGCTGTCATTCCTGGGGCACCCCAACCTCAGCGTCGACTACAACGATGCCCGCAAGGAATCCAACCTTCGCCAGCACCTGAAGCGGGCAGACACCGTCATCAACCTGGCCGCCATTGTGGGCTACCCCGCTTGCCAGCATCACCCGACCACCGCCAAAGAAACCAACATCGGTGTGGTGGCCAGCCTGGCCCGGCACATGAGCCCCTCTCAGCAGTTGATTCAGGCCTCCACCGGTTCCACCTATGGCGCGGTTGAGGAGCTGTGCACCGAAGACACCCCCATTAACCCCCTGACGTTGTACGGGGAAACCAAAGCGGAAGCGGAAAAATACGTGCTGGATGCCCAGGGCGTTCCACTGCGATTCGCCACCGTGTTTGGGGTGTCGCCACGAATGCGGCTGGATCTGCTGGTCAACGACATCGTGCACCAGGTGGTGCATAACCGCACCTTTGTTATGTATGAAGGCCACGCCCGGCGTACCTTCCTGCACAGCACCGATGCCGCCAACAGCATCCTGTTCAGCATCGACCATTACGATCAGATGAAAGGCCGGCCTTATAACGTCGGCGATGAGTCTCTCAACTTCACCAAGCTGGAGATCGCCCAGATGGTGAAGCAGCAGTTTGACTACTATCTGCATCAGGCGGAATTTGGCGAAGATCTGGATAAACGAGACTACGCCGTCAGTTACCAGCGCATTCGCTCTCTGGGTTACCGCGCCAGTGTCAGCATGGAGCACGGCATCGCCGAACTGCTGAAGGCCTGCCCGCTGATCAAACCCTTCTCCATCTATCGAAACTTTTAAGGAGCCGCCCATGATGCAGGATGACATTCCCTGGTCCCGACCCGAGGTCGGCGATGATGAACTCAATGCCATTGCCGCCGCCTTTAAGGATGACTGGCTCACCATGGGCCCGAGAGTCGCTCGCTTTGAACAGGCCATGGCGCAGCGAATGCAGGTAGAGCACGCCGTTGCCGTTTCCAGTGGTTCGGTCGCCCTGGATATCGCCCTGAAGGTGCTGGGCGTCGGTCCCGGGGACGAAGTCATCGTCCCCGCCATCACCTACTTTGCCACCGCCGCCGCGGTCTCCCGAGTCGGTGCCACGGCGGTGTTTGTCGACGTCGACAGCCGCAACCTGAGTCTCAACCCTCAGTTGATTCTGGAGGCGGTCTCACCACGCACCAAAGGACTGGTGTACATCGACTATGGCGGCTTACCCGCAGACAGCCAGCGGCTCATCGAGCTGGCAGACCAGCTGGGACTGTTTGCGCTGCAGGACGCAGCCCATTCCCTTGGCGGCCGCTACCAGTCTGCGCCTCTGGGCAGTCAGGCCAGCATCAGTACCATGAGTTTTCACATGGCCAAGACCATGACCACCATCGAAGGGGGCATGATTTTCGCCCACAATCAGGCCGATGCCGATGCCATGAGGGTGTATCGCAACCAGGGCGAGTCCGGTAAATACCTGCACGCCAGGCTGGGATACAACGCCAGAATGAACGACATCATGGCGGCAGTAGGCTTAAGCCAGCTCGGAAAACTGGATCGTTTTCTGGAAGGGCGCCGCCGAGTGGCCGACGCCTACCAACGCCACTTTGATGCCGCCGGCATCGACACCCTCGCCAATCCGATTGCCAATAGTGACGCCGCCCACTTTCTGTACACCATACTGATCGACGATCGGGATCAAGTGGCTCAGGAGTTGAAGCACCAAGGCATCGATACCCGAATCTGTTACCCCATGCCGCTGTACCGCCAGGAGGTGTATGCCAACGGGCACGCTCCCTGTCGGGCCCTGCCCTGCCCGGTGTCCGAGGCCGTGTCGCAGCGGGTACTGAATCTGCCGCTGTTTCCCTCCATGAGCCAGGCCCAGATCGATCGGGTGGTGCAGGCGGTGGAGCGGCAGCACCGGCAGCGGCTGGTCAGTGGCTTGTAGCCAGTCTGGACTGGGCTGACCGGGGTAAAGCCAGTATGCTGAAGTCAGGCAACGAACAACGGGTGGGGTCACTATGGAGCGACTCGATACTCTGGTGGTGGGCGCCGGAGTCGTGGGGCTGGCCATAGCCCGTCGACTGGCGAAGGCAGGCCACCGGGTCACGATTCTTGAACAAGAGGGAGCCATTGGCACCGGCATCAGTTCGCGCAACAGCGAGGTAATTCATGCCGGCTTATACAACCCCAGTCACTGGCTAAAAACCCGCCTCTGTATTCGAGGCCGTCAGCTGCTGTATCGCTATCTGGAGCAAAGAGGGCTGCCACACCGACGCTGCGGCAAACTGGTGGTGGCAACCACCCCGCAGCAAGTGCCGCAATTGCAAGCATTGCTCGAGCTGGGGCAGGCCAACGGCGTGAGCGATCTGCGCCTGCTCAGTGCCGGTGAGGCCGGTGCACTTGAGCCGGCACTGCGCTGTCATGGTGCCCTGCTCAGTCCCTCCACCGGCATCCTCGATGCCCACCAGTTCATGTTGGCGTTACTGGCCGATGCCGAAGCCAGCGGTTGTGATCTGGCGTTGCAACAGGGAATGGCGTCGGCCCGGGCCCTGCAACACGGCTTTGAGGTGACTCTCAATGACGGCTACCGGGTAGGTTGCCAGACTCTGGTTCTGGCCACCGGGCTCAATGGCATCCGTGCCCTGCGCAGCGTCTCCGGTATCCGCCAGCCCCAGGTGAGAACCGCCTTTGCCAAGGGCAACTACTACCGACTCAGCGCCGCGTCTCCGTTTCGGCGCTTAATCTACCCTCTGCCCGAACCCGGCGGACTGGGTATCCACCTGACTCTGGATCTGGACGGCCATGCCCGCTTCGGCCCCAATGTGGAGTGGTGCCAGTCACCGCAGTCCATGCAGGCCAGTTCCGGTCTGGCGAACGCATTTTGTGAGGCGATTCGAGCGTATTGGCCCGATGCCGATGCCACACTATTGCAGCCCGACTACGCCGGCATTAGGCCAAAGTTAAGTGGTCCGGGAGAGCCGGCGCAGGACTTTGCTTTCTGGGGGCCCACTCAGGTGGGCGGCGCCAACCTGGTGGCTTTGGGCGGGATCGAATCGCCGGGACTCACCAGCGCCCTGGCCATCGCCGAGCACGTTCAGGCGCTGCTGACGCCCGCCTAAACCAAAGAGCAGATCAGCCGAAACTGGTAATAGCCGTCGGCTTTGCCCAGGTACGCCAGTTTGGCGCGCTCGCCATCGGACTCAAAGATCGCCTCGTCGCCCACTTCAAAGTTGGCCCGGCGGCCTGCCAGGCTGGTGGTGATGCGGGAGCCAAACTCGCTGGTCACCGAAAAGGTAACGTCGTCCCCGCACAGGGAGGCGGCCTTTTTCTGCGGCAGGATAAAGTCGGGAAAACTGTTGATTTGGGCCAAACGCTCTTTTTCCGCCAGCCACAGAAAGTTGCTCTCAATGGCATTTGAGAAATAACTGACCTGGTTCAGGTTGGCACTCAACCGGTTGCCCAGAACGGTAATGTTATCGACCACAGACGACAGTTCCGGCGTGTTCTCCTGCAGCCGAGCCAGTTTGTCTAACTCTTTGAGCAGGGCCTGCTGATCGGACTCCACATTGCTGGAGACTTTACGCACCTCAGAGTTGATGAGGTCCACCGGTTGACTGTTGATGTAGCTCGATACCTCTGCGGCACTGATCCCCAGCATCACTCCGGCCAACACCATTATCGTCCCGTTAAACGCCCGATTCATTACTGCTCTCCCTGTCGTCATACTTCAGTTCATCCTTGAACTGCGGTGGCCGTCACCGTCAGATTGGGTCGGGTTCCGGTCGATGGTTGGCTGCAGGTCCTCTGCTGCCAACATCATTGTGTCATAGCTGCGACTGACAACAAGGTCAAACGACGCAGAGTATCCGATGTACTACAGGATAACGGGCAAGATTCCGCCGCTTCTCCCCTTTATTATCAGTCAAATACCCTGGGGCAGGCACCATAGTCATTAAAAGCCGGATCCCAGCGACGCACGTCGTTGGCGCGCCGCCAGCGGCTGTGGAAGAACTCCATCAGGCAAACGCCCGAATCCAGCTGCACCAGAAAGGTGTCGTGCTCCTGAACCTGGTCATAGGGCGGATAGTCGCGACTCGACGGCCAGCGGACACTGCCCAGGGCTGCGGCTTCGTGGTCCCAGAAGGCCTCGACGCTGTCCCAACGGCTGAGGGACTGATTCCAGACCTGCCACTGCGCCTGCTCCACCTTGATTTGACCATGATGATCGCCCGGCTGGGCCTGTGCCAGGGTGCACCAGCACCCAAGAAGAATGATCAGCAACCGTTTCATTGGCTTCTCCTCTCTGTCGCGACCAAACTAGAACGCCTGGGCCTGGTCGGCCGAATCGGACTGACGGGGATCGCCACCATACTCATTGGCGCCGTGCTGGCCACTGAGCGCCATAAACACCAGCAGAACGATCACACCAACAATGGGAATCAACAGCAGCAGTAACCACCAGCCACTGCGATCGGTATCGTGAAGGCGACGAACCGCCACCGCCAGAGTGGGGATCAGCACCGCCAGGGAATACAATGCCCCTAGCAGGCCAGTGCCCGTTTCCGGATCAAAGGTGCCCATGCTGGTGTCCACCAAGGCCAGTGCAATTGCAATGAGCACATTGAACAGCACAAAAAACCAGTACTCGCGACGACGAGCCCGGCCTCTAAATACCGCGTACTTTTTCAGAACAGTCAGATACCAATTCATCTCAATTCCCTTTAATACCCTCACCCGGGTGCGGCCCGGGGCCGTCAACCAACGCCTTGACGTCAACGCTGACGCCAGAACCGGTCGCCCGGTTGCCAAGGCGTCGGCTCCAACGCTTTCAGCAGTCCGCCACAGCCGCGAAACAACGGCAACCGGCGCCAGTCTGACACGCCATTGGGCGTCTGGCTGTCAAACCAGCGCCCGGCAAAATGCACAAAGGCGTGCGGAACCAAGCGTCGTATGTAAAAGATCTGGGCCGACGGACATTGCTGGTTCACCAGCTGGGCCCAATCAAAACATCGTCCCCGATTAATGGCATCCGGTGTGATACGCCAGCGGCGGCACACCCTTCCGGTAACCCCTTCAAAGGCCATCCTGGCCCTCCTTGGTGCTTCACTACACAGGTCGTATAAATTTGCACCACCTCGAGGCCAAGGTCAATCTCCTTAAGCCCTATCAATGACCTAGGCGGAAACCCTGCCGAAGGAGGCCATTTTGGCCTCCAACTTAAGGGCTCCTTAAGCTGTGATTACGTCAAAATTTTATTCATCACTGATACAAAAGCTTAGGCCGTTATTCGACCAAAGCCAGTTTCAACGGCCGAGCAAGGCCGGTCAAATTTTCTACACTAGGAGCTCATCTAAAGGAATAGACCCCGCTCGGTACGCAAAGGGGAGAGAATACGTCGTCGAGCAAGGAATGCGCTGTGTTACTCCGACAAGGACAGCTGCATGAACAGACTCAAGTACGCCGCCGACTGCATGAAACTGGCAGCCGACCATCAGGGATTGGGTAACCACTCTGAAGCCGGGTTCTGGCTGAAGGTGTCTATCATGATTCGAAAAGGGGAAGTGAATACGGTGGAGCAGCTGGATCAGCTTTCTGAGGCCATCAACAAGCTGCAACAGCCTGCGACCATCTGCGGTCCGGTCACCCGCGCCGCCGGCCAGGCCGCTAGTGTCACCCCCACCACTACGCTGGTGTACCTGGCCCGGTTTAAACGCCGCAATCAGCGCCGACTGCAGGCCTGATGCCCCCGAAAAGCAAAACGCGCACCGACCTCGGTGCGCGTTTTCTTATCAGCCCTGGCCGGCTTCCTTAATCGCCATGGTGATGCGTTTGTCGGATATGGGGTATTTGGTTCCCAGGGTCTGGGCAAAACAGGAGATGCGATACTCCTCAATCATCCAGCGGATCTCCGCCAACTGCGCCGAAGGTGCCACCCCTTTGGGCAATTTATTCAGCGCCGCCTGATAACTCTCCTGCGCCTTCTGGATCTTGATCAGGTGCAACCGATCCCGGTTGGGATCCACCGGCAGTTTCTCCAGCCGACGTTCAACCCCTTTCAGGTAGCGGGCCAGATCATCCAGCCGTTGCCAGCCGGTATCCCGAACAAAGCCCTTATACACCAAGGCATCCAATTGCGCCTGAATGTCGGACATGGCAAAGGCGGTTTGCAGATCCAGTTTCCCTTTCAGGCGTTTTTTGATCTGATGACTCAGGGTCATCACCTGCTCCACCTTGATGGCGATGGCCACCACGGCGTCACCCAACTCACCCCGAACCTGTTCCTTAAGTCGCTCGAACTCGGCAGCCTCACGAACGTCGGTGCCATGCTGGTCAATCAACTGGTCCAGACCACACTGAATGCAGTCGTCGATCAGCAGATCCACCTTGCCAAAGGGATTAAAGTACATCGCCAGCTTGGCTTTGTTGGGCAGTGATTTTTGCAGATACTTGACCGGGTTGGGCACGTTGATCAAGAGCAAACGCCGTAAGCCGGCCCGATTGGTATCGGCGGCCCGCTGCGGATCGTCGAATAACTTGATGGCCACCGACTCGCCGCTGTCCACCAGCGCCGGGTAGGCCTTGACCTTGTAGTTACCCTGGGTGCGTTGATAGCTTTGCGGCAACCGGCCGAAACTCCACTGGGTCAGACCATCGGATTCGATGCCTTTGTCGGCCACCTTGGCAATGGCGGTCTGCACCTTGCCTTGCAACTGATGCTTGAGATCGTGCAGGTCTCGCCCTTGGGCCAGCAGTTTGCCTTTGTGATCCTCGACTTTGAAGTTCATATGCAGATGAGGCGCCAGGGCGGTGAGATCGAAGTCCTCCGGACTGATGCGGGTACCGCTCATGCGCAGCAACTGCTTGCAGACGGCCTCCAGCAGTGGCTGCTCAAACGGCGTCATCGCCTGCAGCACCGCATCGGCGTAGTTGGGGGCCGGCACAAAATTCCGCCGCAGCGCCTTAGGCAGACTCTTGATCAACCCCACCAGTTTGTCGTGTCGCAGTCCCGGCACCAGGTAGTCAAACCCTTCCGCCTGAATCTGGTTGAGCAATGCCAGAGGCACATGCACCGAGACCCCGTCATCGACCTCGCCGGGCTCAAACGCATAGCTCAGCGGCAACTGCACCCCATTCTGGGTCCAGTGATCAGGGAAATCCAGCTTGCCGACGTGATCGGCGTCGCGCTGCATCAGCAGGGCTTTGGAGAAGTTGAGTCGATCGGCATCTTGGCGGCTGGCTTTACTCCACCAGCCTTTGAACAGCTGCCGAGTGTAAATGCCCTCGGGAATCCGCTCCTCGTAGAACGCCTGCAGGGTGGCGTCATCGGCCAGAATGTCGCGGCGTCGGGATTTGTGCTCCAGATCCTCCACTTCGGTGATCAACGCCAGGTTGTCGGTCAGGAAACGTTCGACACTGCCGAGCTCGCCACCAACCAACGCCTGCTGGATAAAGATGGTTCGCGACTCCACCGGATCGATGGGACCGTATTGCAGCTTGCGTTTGGGCACCACGATGACCCCAAACAACGACACCTGCTCATAAGCCATCACCGACCCGGGTTTCTGCTCCCAATGGGGCTCGGAGTAGCTGCGTTTCAGCAGGTTCTCGGCCAGCGGCTCCACCCATAACGGGTCGATCTTGGCCACCATGCGGGCAAACAGGCGGCTGGTTTCCACCAACTCGGCCGCCATCACCCACTTAGGCGGCTTCTTAGCCAGAGATGAACCTGGGAAGATGTGGAAGCTGCTGTTGCGGGCACCCTTGAAGTGTCCTTCCGGATCCTTGCTGCCGATGTGAGACAACAACCCCGCCAGCAAGGACTTGTGTACCGCCTCGTAGCCGGCTCGTTCACCAACACTGAGGCTCAACCCCAGATCCGACAGTGAATGTCGCAACTGGCTGTAGAGATCCTGCCACTCGCGAATCCGCAGGTAGTTCAAAAAGTCGCTGCGGCACTGGCGCCGGAACTGGTTGGTCGACAACTCCGCCCGCTGTTCCTTCAGGTAATCCCACAGGTTAAGCAGGGCGGTAAAATCGGATTCTTTATCGGCAAAGCGGCGGTGCTTTTCATCCGCCTGCTGCTGCTTGTCCATGGGCCGCTCACGCGGATCCTGAATGGACAGGGCGCTGGCGATCACCATCACCTCATGGACGCAGCCGTTGGGCTGAGCCGCCAGGATCATTCGTGCCAGACGCGGGTCGATGGGCAGTCGTGCCAGTTGTCGGCCCTGCTTGGTCATTCTGGGCTGCCGCGCTTTCAGCTCGATGGCTCCGAGTTCCTCCAGCAAGCGCACACCGTCGTTGATGTGACGGCTGTCCGGCGGCTGCACAAACGGGAAGGCGCTGATGTCTCCCAGCCCCAACGCCAGCATCTGCAGGATCACCGACCCCAGGTTGGTGCGCAGAATCTCCGGATCGGTAAACTCGCTGCGATTGGTGAAATCCTCCTCAGAATAGAGGCGGATGCAGATCCCTTCCGATACCCGGCCACAACGACCGGCACGCTGATTGGCGCTGGCCTGGGAGATGGCCTCGATAGGCAGGCGCTGCACCTTGGTGCGGTAACTGTAGCGGCTGATGCGGGCGGTACCGGGGTCAATGACGTATTTGATCCCCGGAACCGTCAACGAGGTCTCAGCCACGTTAGTGGACAGCACGATGCGTCGGCCGGTATGGGAAGCGAAGATTCTCGCCTGCTCCGCATGAGACAAGCGGGCAAACAGCGGCAGAATCTCGGTATCCCGCAGGTTGCGACGTCGCAACGCATCGGCGGTGTCACGAATCTCACGTTCACCGTTCATGAAAATCAGGATGTCACCCAGGCCTTCCCGACACAGCTCGTCCACCGCCAGGAAGATCCCCTCCAGTTGGTCGAGATCCCGCTCCTCATCACGGGCCAGCGGCCGGTAACGCATCTCCACCGGGTAGGTACGGCCGGAGACTTCGATCACCGGCGCCTTGTCGAAGTGGTTGGAGAAGCGATCGACGTCGATGGTGGCCGAGGTGATGATCACCTTAAGATCCGGGCGCTGCGGCAGCAGTTGCTTCAGGTAACCGAGAATAAAGTCGATGTTGAGGCTGCGTTCGTGGGCCTCATCGATGATCAGGGTGTCGTATTGATCCAGACGGCGGTCATGCTGAATCTCCGCCAGCAGGATACCGTCGGTCATCAGCTTGACGTAGCTGTCGTCGGAGGTTTGATCGGCAAACCGAACCTTAAAACCGACGTGCTTACCCAGCGGGCTGTTCAGTTCATCGGCAATGCGACTGGATACCGCCCGCGCCGCCAGGCGCCGAGGCTGAGTATGGCCAATCAGGCCACGGGTGCCCCGCCCCAGTTCCATGCAGATTTTGGGTAACTGGGTGGTCTTACCGGAGCCGGTCTCGCCGGCCACAATCACCACCTGGTGGCTGGCAATGGCCGCCGCAATTTCATCCCGTTTGTCGCTGACCGGCAAATTGGGGTAATCGATGTTCGGCAGGTTGCTGCGCCGCTTCGCCACCTTTTCCTGACTGGTTTGACACAGGGTCTGCAACTGGGTCTGAATCGACTCCCGCTTGCCCGGGTCTTTGATTTTTTTCATGCCACTGAGTCGACGCCGAATGGTGGCGGCATCGCGTTGCAGGCACTGCGCTAACTGATCAGGGGAGAACGGGTTACTCAAGTTGGGCGTCCGATGGCTTAATGGAATCGAAGGATTTTAGCAGCTTGGCGGCCGCTTCTGAATCTTTGATGCCTGGCAAATGCCATGGTCGAATAAGTTTTGTGCGGCCAGGGCCGGCGGACTTGGCAGCGCCAGGGCCGTCGGTTAGGGTGAGACATTCGCTGACTGACGATCGATAACCATGCCCCTGGGACTGCTTTTCACCCTGGCTCTGCTGCCCTTGTTGTTGCTCGGCCCGCTGCTGAGCCGCTGGCCACAACTGCTGCTATTCTGGCTCGGTGCCAGCCTGGTTGCCTTTTTGGCCTACGCCATCGATAAACGTCGAGCCCGGCTCGGCCAATGGCGGATTCCAGAAAAGTGGCTGCAGTTACTGGCCTCCATCGGCGGCTGGTCTGGCGCCCTGCTGGGACAACAATATTGTCGCCATAAAACCCGCAAACTCAGGTTTCAGATTCCGTTCTGGATCATCGGCCTGGTCCAGTGGCTACTGATGGCGGACTGGGGCTGGCTCGGCGGGATCTACAGCCAACGACTGTGGCAAACTGTGATCTCATGGGGTCTTTGATTCATTGCGCAGTTGAAATGCGTCCCACCTTTGCATAGGGTACGGCATAACCAAAGTGAATAGAGAAAAGGCATGACCAATATCGAAGAGCTGATGCGCGATCCCGACAACCGCGCCGCCGCTTCAAAAACCACCCGCCGCTCCATGTTTGTGTTTATTGCCACCTTGCTGGTGATGCTGTACTTCTCCGGCACCACCTCAGGTATTATCGGTGGCGTGCTGTTTCTGGCCATTGGTCTGTTTCTGATCCCCCTGAGCATCGCCGTGCCCTCGTTCATGCTGCAGCGCCAACGTCCAAAGCTTAAGTGGCTGTTCATGGCTCTGGATGTGATTGCTACCGTGGTGGTCACCCGGGCCCTGTATCTGGGCATCTTTGGCTGACCGCGAGCGGTGCCGCGGCACCGCCCACTTCCGGCTTGATCATTTCACTGATTTAACGCACCTTAAACACAGACTTTCGTGACCATTAAGGATGCGCTGGTGAAACTTCAACTGATTGGCCTGACCCTGCTGGCCCTGCTGATGGGCTGTCAGGCGACCCCAGGTGACAGCCACGACGAGGCGACCGTGCTCGCCGACACCGCCCACAACGCTCGCAATGCTCTGGACTGGCCAGGCACCTACGTCGGCACCCTGCCCTGCGCCGATTGCGATGGCGTTGACACCGAACTGACCCTGAACCCCGACGGCAGCTACCACCTGCAACAGCACTTCCTCGGCCGGCGCAGCAAAGGCAGCCGCTACTCCGGAAAGTTCCAGTGGAACCCCGCCGGCAATCGCGTGACCCTGTTTCGGGATGGCGCGGCACCGGCGCACTATTTCGTGGCTGAGAATCGGATCCTCAGGCTGGACAACCAGGCCAAGCGCATCGAAGGACCCAACGCAGACCAATACGTGCTGCAAAAGCGCCCCTGACGGCCCGAGCGCAAGACCGGCACCTAAAAAAAACAGCCCGGCAAGCCGGGCTGTTTTGAGTTTTACTGGCCCGCAATTAGCGAACGATGGGATCCAGGGTCAACTCCACTCGGCGGTTTTTAGCGCGGCCGGCTTTGTTGATGTTGTCAGCGATGGGGCGTGACTCGCCGTAACCGATGGCCGCCACCCGCTGGTAAGGGATCTGCTGGTTAACCAGGTAATGTGCCACGCTGCGAGCCCGGCGGTCGGACAGCGCCTGGTTGTAGGCCGCCTCACCAATGCTGTCGGTATGGCCAGCCACGGTCACCAGGGTATTTTCAAACTCCTTCAGCACCAAGGCCACCGAGTTCAAGGTTGGGTAAAACTGACTCTTTACCTGATCCTGGTTGGTATCGAAAGTGACGTTGCCAGGCATGTTGAGGATGATCTGGTCACCGACGCGAGTGACGCTAACACCGGTTCCTTCCAATTGCTGACGCAATTTCATCTCCTGCTGGTCCATGTAGTAACCCACAGAGCCTCCGGCCAGCCCGCCGATGCCGGCGCCAATCAACGCCCCTTTACCACGATCGCTCTTGCTGGATACCGCCGCACCGATAATGGCCCCGGTGATGACACCAATGCCGGTTCCTACGGTGGCATTGGAGGTTTTTTGTTCACGGGTGTAGGGATCCGTGGTGGCGCAGCCACTCAGCCCCAGAATGACGGCAAGACTCAAGCTCGCCATGCGTAATGATCGGTTCATCGTTGTTTCCCCAATAACAATTCAACTGCTTTCACCAGGCACAGTGGCCATCTGGCGAAATGAATCTGCCTTAGTTCTGTGTGTTTTCCATCCACAGTTAAGGCCGGACCAAAGTCACTGTGGGCCAGTATACCAACTCAGGTCCACCGCTGTCTGACTGGAATTCGCCCCCCCGGGCCAAAGGGTTAATAACCCGCCGCTTGACCGTCTTTGCGGCTCTCGGAGGCCCCCACGTAACTGCCGTTATCCGCATCCCACATGATGGCCTGATAACCGCCATAACTGCCTGAGTTTTCTTGCAATCGGTGGCCGCGCTGCACCAATTCACGCCGAGTGTCGGCCGAGAAGCCGTTCTCCAGTGACACGCTGCCACCGTCGCTCATGATCTCGCCCGTCGGCTGACTGGAGCCGGTATGCAGAATCCGTGGCGCGTCTCCGGCTTCCTGCAGGTTCATGCCAAAGTCGATGAGATTAATCAGAATCTGGGCGTGAGCCTGAGGCTGGGTGGCACCACCCATAACGCCGAAACTGAGCCAGGGCTTGCCCGCCTTGGTCACAAAGGCGGGAATAATGGTATGAAACGGCCGCTTGCCTGGCGCATAACTGTTGGCCTGCCCCGGAGTCAGGTTAAACAGCTCGCCCCGATCCTGAAGCACAAACCCCAGCCCCTCGGGGGTCATACCCGACCCCATGCCGCGGTAATTGCTCTGAATCAGAGACACCATGTTGCCGTGGCGATCGGCGGTGGTCAGATAGATGGTATCGCCATGGTTCAGGGCCGGATTACCCGGGTCCACCGACTTGGCGGCCCGCTGGGGATCAATCTGTTGCCGCCGCTCTCGAGCGTAAGACTCCGACAACAGCTCGGACACCGGCACCTCGGCAAACGCCATGTCGGCGTAGAACTTGGCCCGATCGGCAAAGGCCAGTTTCTTGGCCTCGACAAAGGTGTGCACATAGTCGGCGCTGTCTCGGCCCATGGCCGCCAAGTCATAGCCTTCGAGCATTTTCAGAATCTGCTGCGCCGCAATCCCCTGCCCATTGGGCGGCAACTCCCACAGCTCATAGCCGCGGTAGCTCACCTTGACCGGGGTCACCCATTCACTGCGATGACTGGCCAGGTCTTCATAACTGAGAAAACCGCCATTGTCCTTCATGTAGGCGTCGATGCGTCGGGCAATCTCCCCCTTGTAGAAACCATCCCGGCCGTCACGAGCCAGAATTTTGTAGCTGTAGGCCAGGTCCGGATTGCGGAAAATCTCCCCTTTGGCCGGCATGCTGCCATCGGCCATGAAGGTCTGTTTAAACCCCGGGTACTGACCAAGCTTCGACGCACTGCGCTCGAGGTAATAGGCAATCAGCTCGGTCACCGGAAATCCCTGCTCGGCATAATGAATCGCCGGTGCCAACAGGGTGGCCATGGGCAGCTTGCCAAATTTACCGTGCAGCTCAAACCAGCCATCCACGGCGCCGGGTACCGACACCGGCAACGGCCCGTAAGCGGGAATCCGGCTTAGCCCTCGCCGTTCAAACTCCTTCAGCGTCAGGCTGCGGGGACTGCGACCGGAACCATTAAGCCCATGCAGTTGCTGACTGTCCGCATCCCAGACGATGGCAAACAGATCGCCGCCGATGCCACTGCCGGTAGGCTCAACCAGCCCCAGCATGGCATTGGCGGCAATGGCGGCATCCACGGCGGTACCGCCTTGTTTCAAGATGTCCAGAGCCACCTGGGTGGCCAGAGGCTGGCTGGTGGCGGCCATGCCGTTTTGCGCCAGTACCTCTGAGCGGGAGGCAAAATGATGCCCGGTCACCCGATCGAAGCCATAGCCGGAAGGCACCAGCAGGGAACCGAGCACTAAACTGACGGTTGCGAGGGTCTTTTTCATTGTCCTTATTGCTCCTCAAAATGGATCCGTGGAGCACACAGGCTAACACTGCGATAAGGTGAGAAAACATCGGCAGGAGCAACATAAGTATGCATAACTGTTACAAAGCGTTACGCACTTAGTGCCAAGGTGACTAACCTGATACGCCGGCTGCCTGGACAGCCGGCATTTGAATTATACGGCGTTCCTGAAGCAGGATTTCAGGTGGCCGCTGATGGCGGTCAGCACTCGGGAACGATCAATGATGCCCACCACCTTACCCTCGTCGACGACAGGATAGATTTTCGGCTTTTGACCCAACATGATTTCCGCCAGCCCCAGTACCGAATCTTCCGGGCTCACCGACAGCACCTCATCACGCATGCAATCGGCTACCGTGGCAGTAATGTCGCAGTGGTAACTGCTTTTCAACAGCACCGACAGGCAGTCCTGTTCAGACACAAACCCCACCAATTTGTGGTTGCCGTCCACCACAGGGGCGCCGGGCTGACGCGCCTCCAGCAACGTGTCCACCGCTACCGACAGTGACATCTCCGGTGTCAGCCAGACCGGATGCCGTTCCATGTAATCTTTCACTTTGACCGATTCCATCATATCCCCTTGAGTGTGGTGACTTTCTGTAACCATAGCGCTTACATGCGGGTTTTGCCTCAGGGAGAAAAAAGATTCGCCCAATCTGAATGTACGATTAGATTGCCGACGGCTCAGGAGGCTCTTCCCAACTGATATCGAGCCTTGCTCGGGCAGGGTCCAAACCCGCCACTTCGATCACATTCCTCAAAAACCCAACGGCGCCACTGTGCGTTGACACACCCATTCGCATTGAGGCCGTTAACGCGATTGTTACCTTTGGCCATCCAATAACAACGCACGGCACAAGCCGCAACGACTGGGAGAGAATGATGGCCCCCTTCATACCAAGAAACACCCTAGCCGGCGTTTTCAGCGCCGAGCGACCTTGCTGGTTGATTCGCAGCAGACACTTAAGCTAACTACTGCCCGCATTGAGCTTCGCCGCAACCGCCTCGGTCACCGCCCGCACCAGAGCAGGCGGCTGTTGATAGCCGTGCACCGCGAACACGCCCACAGGCTCGGTGGTGTAGCCCGGCAGCAGGGGAATCAAACTGGCTTGTCGCTGCATCAGAAAGGTGGGCACCCGGGCAACCCCAAGTCCGGCGCTCGCCAGGGCCAGGACACTGGGCAGATCCTTGGCGCGCACGCTGGGGGTAAAGCACAGTTGCTTGTGCTCTCCTTTAGGGCCTACCAGGTGACATACCACCTGACTGGCCTCCCAACCGTTGGCCACATAGTGATCCTGACGCACGCAGCCCTGGGCCATTGCCAGAGTTTCGCGAAACTGGCCGATGCGCCTCTGCTTCAGACTGCTGCTGGGCATCTTGCCGACCCGGATGGCCAGATCCACCCCTTCAGACACCAGGTCGACTTGCGTGTCCTCGGTCACCAGCTCGGGTTCAATGGCGGGATGGGCGATCACCAAAGCGGCCAATGCCGCAGCAACGGGCTCCATCAGGGCGTGGGGCAGACTGATGCGAATGGGGCCCGCCAGGGTACCGCTGCTCTCCCTGGCCCGATCCCAGGCCAGAGACACCCTGTCACCGATGTCACAACATTGGCGGTAGAACTCCCGGCCGGTGGGGGTGAGCACCTGGGAGCGGGTGGTGCGTTGCAGCAACTGGGTGCCCAGGGCCCCCTCCAGAGATTTCAGGTGCTGGCTGAGCACCGATTTGGACAGCCCCAATGCCTCAGAGGCCGAAGTGAAGGAGCCTTTGTCCACCAGGGTGCGAAACAGCATCATCTGTCGCAAGTGATCCATTGCCACCGCCTTTGTTTAATTTAATTAAACAATATGTTCTCTTTTGCCCTGTTTTTCAAACTTAATTGTCATCCTATTCTGGCCTCAGTTGAAACCGATGAGGAACACCCGATGAGCCATGATGTGATTGATGCCGTGAAACAGGCCAGTGAGCGATGGAAGGCCGCTTTTAACCGCGGCGACGCCGCAGGCTGTGCCGCCCAGTATGAACCGGATGCGATAATGCACGCCCGCCCCTTCGGCACCTTCGAAGGGCGCGACGCCATCGAAGGGTTCTGGCGCCAACTGATCGCCGACGGCTTTGCCGAGGTGGAGTACATCGAGCCTCAGTTGACCCAGGTGGATGAAAACAGCGCCCTACTCACCTCTGGCTGGAACATGAATAACGCCAAAGGGGTGATTCACCGTGAACTGTGGGTGCTGGGTAGCGACGGAAAGGCACGGCTGCGCGAAGACGACTTCGAAGCCCTGGCCTAAAAAGTGAGGCCGGTGTATCACCGGCCTCCACGGTTATTCGTCCCAGATCTTCACCGACACCTGGCCGTCGGTGCCGACGCTGGCGCGATACATGCCACCGGTGTTGTAGGGCATGGCGATGTTGCCCTTGGTGTCCATCACGATCACGCCACCGGTTCCTCCGGCTGGCAACAGCACCTCATCGATCACCGTTCGCGACGCCGTATCGATGCTGACCCCCTGATACTTGACCCGGGCACAGATGTCGGCGGCGACGTTGTAGCGAATAAAATACTCGCCATGGCC
Source organism: Ferrimonas kyonanensis DSM 18153 (assembly GCF_000425405.1). Taxonomy (GTDB): domain Bacteria; phylum Pseudomonadota; class Gammaproteobacteria; order Enterobacterales; family Shewanellaceae; genus Ferrimonas; species Ferrimonas kyonanensis. The sequence continues at coordinate 35,807 of NZ_AUDJ01000036.1, forward strand.
AGTGGCAGACACCGCACAACTGCGGTTGTCGGCGTAGGTACCGGCGCCAATCACTGGCGAGTCGCCGATGCGGCCCCAGCGCTTGGCGGTCATGCCGCCGGTGGAGGTGGCCGCCGCCAGGTTGCCTTGCTGATCCAGCGCGACCGCGCCGACGGTGCCGTACTTATAGCGGTCATCGAGCCGATCGACTGCCGCTTTGTAGTCTTTGGTGTGGCGCTGGTTATCCATGATCTTCTCTTTGGCCCGCAGCAACCCCTGGTAACGGCCCTGAGTATCAAAATAGTGATTGGGCACCAACTCCAGCCCCTGCTCCAGGGCAAACTCCACCGCACCGGCGCCGGAAAGCATGACGTGGGGCGAATCGGTCATCACCCGGCGCGCCAATTCAATCGGGCTCTTGACCTGGCGTACGCCGGCCACGGCGCCCGCTTCCAGGGTTCGGCCATCCATGATAGAAGCATCCAGTTCGTGCGCTCCCTCATAGGTATACACCGCGCCCACACCGGCGTTGAACAATGGGCTGGCTTCGAGAACCTGCACCGCGCGCTGCACCGCATCCAGGCTGCTGCTGCCCTGCTCGAGCAATGCATGACCGGCCGACACCGCCTCCGCCAGCTTTTCCCGCACCTGGCGCTCGGTCTCAGCCGACATCCTGTCCGGATTGATGGTCCCTGCCCCGCCATGAATGGCGATGGCAATGGGCTGGCCCGCCAAGGCGCCCCAACTGACAGCGGCTGTCAATGTTATGATTCTGGTTAGTGTTTTCATCCCTTACTCAACCCCGGCATTGCCCTAAAAACCCCTACCTTAACATGCCAGTGCATCGACAACCGATCCCCACGCAACGAGTGCAATAGCCATGCCCTAACCACAAACTGACGGCAACGCAAGCATCGACGGCGTTTGCCACTGGCGCCCATTGGCCCAATACGGGTATCATGGCTTTTGTCGGCTCAGTGTTGAGTTAATTTTCTGATTTTTAGCCATTAGTGAGCCGCAAACGCTATCTTTTATGTATTCCGTAGAACCGGTTGATCCGCACCCAATCATGACTTGTCGCCCCATACAATGCGTCCGTTTTTCATCCCATGAGGTAACCGGGTGATTCTGGCGCCTTTGCTGTTGTCCATCGCCATCAGCCTGCCCCCCGAAGCGAAGGCTGACACCGGGGCGCTGGCGTCATTGTCCTGGGCCGTGGACAGCGAGCCAGCTCCTGCCCAGCCAACCTCCGAAGCGCCCCCTACTGAAGCCAGTCCGCCGGCTCCTGAATCAGAGGCGCGGGCCCCAGCCAACGAAGCTGAAACTGAGATTGAAACCGACACTGGCACTCAACAGGAAACGGAACCCGAAGTCGAGGAAGAATCCGCCAGCAATCAGGCTGCAGAGCCGAAAAAACGTAAGCGCAAATACCGGTTGCTTAAAGAGCGTGAGCAAGAACAAGGCCCCAGCGTCAGCCTCGTCATCTCCGGCGTTCAAGGCGCTCTGTACAAGAACATCGAACTCTATCTGTCGCCGCTGCCCACCACCCGGGCCGAGCGTAACGCCTTCGCCTTTACGCTTCAGGAGCGAGTGGAAGAGGCGCTGTCGGCACTGGGCTATTACAATGCCGACATCGACATCGACGTGGATCGCAGTGCCGACCGCTGGCCCATCAACATTACGGTCAAGGCGGGTGACCCGGTGACCTACCGTCACGTGATGATCTGGCTGGAAGGGGATGCCAGCAACGACCCGATGATGAACCAGCTGGTCAACAACGCCAGCATAAAACCGGGCCAGGTCCTGCACCATGGTCGCTACCAGTCACTGAAGAACAGCCTGCTGTCCGAGGGGTTGATACGGGGTTATTTCGACGCCAAATTTGCCGTAGCCAAGCTGGAGGTCGATCGGGACAACAACCTGGCCGACCTGCTGCTGGTGTACGACAGCGGAACCCGCTATCAACTGGGGGAAGTCAGCTTTTCCGAGTTTGATTTGGAGCCCCAGCTGCTCGACGCCATGGTGCCATTTGAGCCCGGCGATCCCTACTCCAGCGCCGCCGTCGCCCGCCTTAACAGTAACCTGCTGTCCGCAGGCTATTTTCGAGATGTTCGAGTACTGCCGCAAACGGACCAGTCTCAGGATTATCGTGTCCCGGTGGACATTCAACTGACACCGGCGTCTCGCCATACCGTGGACCTGGGGGTGGGTTACACCACGGATACCGGTCCCCGGGCCACCACCACCTGGCGCACCCCCAAGATCAACCGAGCCGGACACAGCCAGGAGCTCTCCATCGAGTTGTCAAAAAACCCGCAGATGAACTTCAACTACCGCATCCCCTTGGATCACCCCATGGACGATCAGTTGATCTTCAGCGCCCTCATCGAGAGAGACAAGTTCGGCAACCTGGAGAGTGACCAATATGGCCTGAGGGTAGCTCGACAAACCCGAATGGATGACGGCTGGCTACGCAACTACTACCTCAGAGGACTGCAGGAACAGTGGCAATTTGACGGTGATAACCTGGAATCGCAGCTGTTGCTGCCCGGCATCAGCTGGTCCAAGACCAAGCGATGGGGCAGCCCATTGGATCCACGCCGCGGATTCCGTCAGATCTACACCGTGGAACACGCCGATACCAGCCTCGGCTCAGACGTGCGCCTGACCCAGATTAAGGGGCAGTTCAAATGGGTCGACACCCCCTGGGATCAACACCGGTTTGTGCTGCGCTTTGATGGTGGCCTGACCAAAGTGGACAACGCCGACCTGGAGCAAGTGCCGCCGTCGATGCGATTTTTCGCCGGTGGTGATACCAGCATTCGAGGCTTCTCCTATCAATCTCAGGGTCCCACCAAAACCATCATCGACAACAATGGCACCCCACAACAAGCGGTGGTCGGCGGCCGCTACCTGCTGGTGGGCAGCCTGGAATATCAGTACTACGTCAACGACAGCTGGCGTCTGGCCACCTTTGTCGACGGCGGTAACGCCTTCAATACCAACGACTTTGAACCGGTGTATTCCGTCGGCGTCGGCCTGCACTGGCTGTCACCGGTCGGCCCCATTAAGGCAGACTTCGGCTATGGCATCAGTGAAGACAAGCCGCCGTTTCGCCTGCACCTGACCATTGGAGCCGACTTGTGAACTGGCGCCGATTGCTCAGCGGCCTGCTGGCCACGCCGATCATTATCCTGATCCTACTGGCGCTGTTGGTGGCCACCACCCCGGGGGCTCAGCTGGTGGCGGCGATCGCCGACGCTGTGGTGCCAGGGTTGTCCATTGGCCGCATCAATGGCCAGATAAACCGCAACCTGCACCTCAGCGACGTGCGCTTCGACGCCATCGACGGCCTGGCGGTGCAGGTGGACAGCCTGTCACTGGACTGGCGCCCCCGTTGCCTGTTCAATCGCACCCTGTGCAGCGACCGCCTCAACGCCAACGGCGTCCAGGTCGACATCGACATCGATGCCCTTGGCGGCGGTGATGAAGCACCCGAGGCCGCGCCACCCCAAGACACCACCGAGTCGGGGTTCTCTCTGCCCTTTACCATTGCCGCCCAGCTGATCGAGTTGAACCGAGTGCGGGTGCGGGTGGACGACATGCACTTTGCCGTCGGCCAGCTATCGGGTTCGGCCCGTTTCACCCCAGACGTTCTGCGGGTAAACCGCCTCAATGCCACCCAGATTGCGGTGTATATTCCCAGCGGCGACGCTGCCGAGACGGTCGACGAGGCGGCACCGGCCCAGACGCCGACGCCGGACGACGCAACGCCGGAACAACAGTGGGCCATGGCCCACCTGCCCAGAGTCAGCCTGCCGTTTCCCATTACCGCCCACTCGGTCAACCTGAGCCGGGCACTGGTGACCGTCGCCGACATGCAACACCGGATTGAAACGGTGGAATTCGACGCCCAATGGGCCGATACCCTGTTGCAGGTGCATCAGCTTCAAGGGCAGCATAACTGGGCCGACATCGAACTCAGCGGCAGCCTGGATTTTGTTGGCAACTGGCCCATCGACGCCGAGGCCGAAGGCACCCTGAAGCAACTGCCGTGGACCCCGGGGCTCGACGGCCAACAGTTGGACGCCAAGGTCAGCGGCAGCCTGGGCGAGCTGAATCTCGATGCTCAGTTGCACGGCCAGCAACAGGGGCAACTGAGCGGCTCGCTGATGCTGAAATCACCACAATTGGACTACCAGGTTAAGCTCAATGCCGAGCGACTCAGCTGGCCCTTTGGCACGGAGCCCCAGTACCAGTTACATAAGCTGACCCTGTCCAGCCAGGGCAGCCTGCAGCAACAGCGCCTCAGCGCCGCCGGGCAGGGGCAGGCCCTGAGCTACCCCGAGTTCCAATTTCGTACCGAGCTTGAGCACCAGCCAGGCATGCTGACCCTGAATCAGGCAGCGCTCACCAGCGAACAAGGCAATGCCAGCGCCAGCGGCACTCTCAACTACCAGGATCGACTCAGCTGGCAAGCACAGCTGAGCAGTGAGCAACTGAACCTGGCGCAACTGTTGCCACAGGTGCCGTTGGTCATTGATGGCCGCCTCAGTACCCAAGGGCACTGGCAACAGCACGATTGGAAAGTGGCCGTTGCCAACGCCGATATCAGCGGCTCCTATCAGCAGCAACCGCTGACGGTGCGCGGCGATGCCAGTCTGGATCACCTGTGGCGAGTCAATGCCACGGATCTCAACCTGACCCTGAATGACACCGAGTTGACGCTCAACAGCAACAGCCAGCAACACTGGGACCTGAATGGGCAACTGACACTGGCTGACGCGTCCCGCTGGCTACCACAGGCCCAGGGCAGCGCCAAGGCCCTGATACAGGTACGGGGAGACCACGACGACCCGCAGGTGCAACTGCAACTGCACACCACCGACCTGGCCTATGACCATTACCAGGTGGGCACTGCCAGGCTCGACGGCGACTACTATCCACTGCGCAATCACCAATACCGCCTGCAACTGAATGCCAGCGAACTGACTCTGGCCCAGTTCGGCTTTGACAGCCTCAACGCCCGCTCAGAAGGCAACAAGACCCAGCAGCAGCTGAGCGCCGATCTCGACGGCGACGCCGATACGCCCTGGGGGGGCGCCCTGACCTTGTCCGGGGTACTGGATCCGAACTTTACCTGGTGGCAGGGCACCCTAACCGACGCCAGACTGACCACCCCGGTCGGCCCATGGCAACAACAACAGGCGGCACCGCTGACCTTCTCGTTCGCCAGCCAGGCCTTCGTGGTCAGCGAACACTGCTGGCAGGGGCCGGCCGCCAGCTTGTGTCTGCCGATTCCCGCCAACGTGGGCACCAGTGGCGCCGCCGAACTGACCCTCAAGGCCAGCCTGCCCACCGCCATTGCGCCGCTGCTGCCGGCCGAGATGAAGCTCAACGCCGACATCGACGCCGACATTCACACCACCTGGCTGCCGGGACAACTGCCGAAAGTCCGCGCCTACCTGCGCAGTGAACAGGGCGAAATGGTGGTCCAGAGTGACAGCCGCCGCACACCGGTTCACCTGCCGTGGCAACGGCTGAATCTGGATGGAGACCTGTCTCAACAGGGGCTGAACCTGAAACTGGCGCTGGACAGTGACCGGCCGTTGGTCCGCTCTGACATCACACTGGCGCCTGAAGCACCCTATTCGATGCAGGGGTTTGCACGGCTGAACAACTTCGACCTGACCCCGCTGGCCAAGGCACTGCCGAAGGTGGCCGAACTGCACGGCATCCTCAGCGCCGACATCCGTCTGGAGGGGGATCTGGACACGCCGCTGCTCAACGGACAGCTTCAGTTGAAACAGGGGCTGCTGACCAGCGCCGTCAACCCGACCGAACTGCACGATATCGACATTGCCCTGACACTGGATGGCCAGCGCGCCAACCTTAGCAGCGAACTCTATATCGGTGATGGGCCGGCCCAAGCCCATGGCTGGCTGGACTGGTCCAAGGAACAGCTGGAACTGGACATCAACCTCGACGGCGATCGTCTCGACGTACTCAAGCCACCGATGCTGATCGCCGAAGCCTCGCCGTCGCTGCGCCTGACCAAGACCCAACAAGCGATGTCGGTTACCGGCCGCATCGACATTCCCAAGGCCACCCTGACTCTGGCACAGCTGCCGGAGGGCGGTGTGGCGGTCTCGGATGATGTGGAGTTTGTGGATCTTCGCGCCGATACCGAATCGGAGCCACCGGCTCCCTTCGCCATGGATCTGCAACTGAACATCGGCGATGAAGTGACCGTCTCCGGCATGGGAGTCAATGGTCGGCTCGGGGGCCAGTTGACCCTGCGCCAGAAAGCCAGCCAGACACCGCAACTCTTTGGTGACATCAACCTGCTGGATGGACGCTTTGCCGCCTTTGGCCAGCGACTGACCATTCGACGGGGCAAGGTCATCTTTAACGGCCCGCCGACCCTGCCAACGCTGGACGTAGAAGCCATCCGAGAGATCAAATCCGAAAACGTCGTGGCCGGCATTCGCCTCGGCGGCGCCGTTAATGCCCCGCAGATGACCCTGTTCTCCAACCCAACCATGGAGCAACAGGAGATTCTGTCCTACATCACCCAAGGCCGCGGCTTGAGCAGCACCGACGGTGGCAACGCCCTGTGGGCCTCGGCAGCGGTGAACCTGGGGCTGGCCCAGACCGGCGGCATGCTAACCACCATTGGCGAAGAGTTAGGATTTTCCAACGTCAATGTCGGCACCGAAGGCGATGGCGACGAAGCTCAGGTGGCGATCAGTGGCTACATTGGCGAAAAGATATTCTTAAAATATGGGGTCAATATATTTGAGCCCATCACCGAAGTAACCATTCGCTACTATTTGCAGAATCGGTTGTGGATTGAGGGGATCAATAACACACTAAAAGACTCTCTCGATATCTATTACAGTTTCGACATTGAATAACCGAACCAGTATTCGGTGGTTCTGGCGCTCGGTCTACGGCAGCGCCAAGGGACTGGATACGCCGCGGATGAGGATCAAGATTGTGGTCAACTTCATTCTGGTACCCCGCTATCACCACAACAGTGCATTGGCGACTTAAGGCACCGGTTCAAGCCTCCTCAGGAAACAATGGAAGATGACACCTCCCTGGCCGGCGGTGTCGGCATCGTCCTGACCATCCCGCTGACCGCCTGGCTATCGCACCTGATATTTCGCCCCAGCCCGAAGTGCGCCCCGCAAAGGCACACGGACAAAGAAACGCAAGCGATTGAAGGCAATAAGATTATCTCCAAAGTGGTAGGAAACTGAGACCGGAGTATGACTCCGCTCGCAGAAATGCAGGTCTAAAACGTAAGACAATACTGACCATCATTGACCCATGCCCTAGCCGGCTGAATCACAGCGGCTTTCGAGGGACTTTAAGGAGACTCTATGTGGTGGAGAATCACTCTGCTTGCCCTGGCCTACCTCGTCATGGGTGCCCACTTTCTTCGCTATGGCAATGCCATCGCCGCGGTGCTAATCACCGCCGCGCCACTGTTGCTGTTCAGTAAGCGTGCCATCACTGTGACTCTGCTGCAGCTGGGGCTGGTGGCGGGCACTTTGTTTGTGTGGTTACCCACCGCCTACAGGCTGATTTCGATGCGGCTGTCTTTCGATCAACCTTGGATTCGAATGGCGATCATCCTTGGCAGTGTCATGCTGTGTAATCTGCTGATCGCCTGGGCTGCTGGCGCCTTGAAGCGGCGTTTTCAGGGCTAATTTACCTCCAATGAGGTAGCAGGGCCTCATCGGTGCTCATGGTAAAATGACGACACTGGGTTATCGCACAGACAGTGCTAACCAAGTAATCATCATTATTTTCCTGCAACCTATTCTTGCAAGCCGGCTCGATTGAGCCGGTTTTTTTATGCCTGGGGATCAGGCGGCTTTTTCGGCTGGCGCCTTGCCCGCTTTCTTGGCGGGAGCTTTGGCCGCTGGCGGGGCTTTCTTCTTGCCCTTTAGCGCCTGCATCACCGCCTCTTTCTGCTCCGCCAGGTACAACGCCAGGCCTTCACTGACGCCGTCATCCTCTATCAGGCCACTGGCCCGCAGCACCCCTTCCAGCTCATCGGCAATGTCCAACATTTTGTCATAAGCATCCGCCTCAGCTTTGCTGGCAAAGGTCATTTTCTCTTCTCCATCCCGCTCAACTACGTATTTTACGATGACTGCCATTTCGGCTCCCCCGATCGATTAACTTTGCGCCAGTCTACCTAAATGCTGTATATAAATACAGGCTTTATAGGGTTCGATTTGATGGTCATCAAAAAAAGGCGGTTATCGCCAGTCAAAACTGCAACCCGACAGCGTACAACGAGCCTCTGAGTTCAACTCACGTGACCTAAGCCTCAGTATTTATGCTAGTTTTCAATGCATGTGGTATTGTTCAGGAAAGATTCAGAGCTTCAGCACTATGCTTTCACCCTAACATTGTGAGCACGCCGAGCCCTTATCGCCGATTTGAGGACAACATGAAAATACTGGTTATTGAAGACGATGCCCTGTTACGCCATCACCTTAAGGTTCGCCTGACCGAAATGGGCAATCAGGTCATGGCTTCCGAAACCGCCGGCGAGGGACGCTACCTGGCAGAAAACTACCCGGTCGACATCGCGGTGGTGGATCTGGGGCTGCCCGATCAGGACGGCATCGACCTGATTCAGCACCTGAGAGACAACGACTTCCGTCAGCCGATTCTGATCCTGACTGCTCGTGATCACTGGAAAGACAAGGTGGCCGGGCTTAACGCCGGTGCCGATGACTACCTGGTCAAACCGTTTCAGGTTGAGGAGTTGATCGCCCGACTCAACGCCTTGGTGCGCCGCAGCGCCGGTTTTGTCAAACCGGTGATCGAGTGTGAGCACCTGTCTCTGGACATGGGGGCCAAGCAAGCCACCATGGGCGGCGACGAACTGGAACTGACCGCATTCGAGTACCAGATTCTCGAATACCTGATGCGCCACCATCAACAGGTAATCTCCAAGCAGAGACTGCTGGACATCCTGTATCAGGATAAAGAGGGGGATCCCAATACCATCGAGGTCATGATCTCTAGGCTGAGGAAGAAGCTGAGCCTAGGCGGCCTGGACAACCCCATCGTCACCATTCGAGGGCAAGGCTACCGCTTTAATCTGGTATGCGGCTAATGAAGGCGCTGTTCTCCAAGCGTCCGCGGCTACAGCGTCGACTGATGATGACCTCACTGGCCATCATCGCCCTCGCCTCCTGGGCGCTGGCCGAGGTGATCAATCAGCAGAAAGTGCAGGACTTTTACGTCGACCAAACCAACGACATCATCGCTCGGCTGCCAATGATTGCCGCCGAATTACGGCTGGAGGGGATGTTGCCGCAGAGCATCAACCCCATCGAGGACTACCAGTCCATTCCTCACAAAAGCGATTACCTGCTGATCACCTGCGTTAACGGCCTGCGTGATCACTACACCTCATCGGAAGAAGCCAGAAAGCGCAGCCTGCAAGACACCTGCAACCGCGTCCGACAGGAAGCAAAGAGCAACACTCCGCCCTACCTGATGACCCTGGCCGATGACCGCATGTACTCCATCGTCAAGGTGCCGGTGAGCATTAACCAAAAATCCTATGACCTGCTGGTACTCAGGGATGCCGAGCGCATTCAGAGGAAACTGGCCGAGAGCACGCGCAAGACCTATTTCCGCGTTGGCCTGTTTATTCCCCTGTCCGGGCTGTTGCTGGTGGGGGCCGGTTTCTGGGGGCTACGACCGTTGCGGCGGTTGTCTCAGGAGGTAAAGGGGATTCTAAAAGGCGATAATGAGCAGCTGTCGTCCGACTATCCGGTGGAGCTAACCGAAGTCACCCAGGCACTCAATGAACTGATAGATCAGGAGAAGCACCAACGCCAGACCTATCAGCACGCCATGAAGGATCTGGCTCACAGCCTAAAAACCCGCTTGGCCGCCACCAATGCCATTATGGAAGATCGCAACCTGAGCGAGAGCGGCCGTCAGCAGGAGATACTGTCGCAACTGGGGCAGATGGACCAGATCATTCAATACCAACTTCGACGGGCGGTGGTCGGTCGCCAGGGCCTGACCCGGGAACAGGCCGAGATCCTGCCGACAGTGGAACAGCTGACCAATATGCTAGGCAAGGTCTACCAGGAGAAACGGATTCGGGTTGAGCTACAGATTGACCGCCTGGCCCGCTTCCCCGGCAATCAGGACGATTTGATGGAGATGCTGGGTAACCTGCTGGAAAACGCCTACCGCTTTGCCATCAGCACCGTTCGAATTCGCGCCTGGATCGGCGTGGATGGCGGACTGTGCATGGCCATAGAAGACGATGGTCCCGGTATCGAACCGGAAATGCGGCAATCAGTACTGGAACGCGGTGTCCGCGCCGACCGCCGCAACCCCGGCCAGGGCATCGGCCTGGCGGTGGTGCACGACATCGTATTGAGCTACAAGGGCACCATGACCATCGATGACTCCGAACTGCGGGGCGCCCAGATTCGCCTCGATTTCGAGCCCTCCCGCTAGCCCCATCATTGCCCGGCACCACGCCGGGCGATGTTTTTTTACGCTAAACTCATTTTATTGTGAACTCGATCACGAACTTTGCCGGTCTGTTTCTAAGAATCCGGTAAAGAATGAGGAAAATGAGATGAAAGCACTCCTGTTAATTGCAGCCACCACTCTTTCTCTGTCGTTGTCTGCAGAGACGCTGCACCTGGGCGATAACGTTCGAGTGATCGCCATCAACGGCAAGCCGGTACCGGCCTACGTCGATACCATCACCCTGACCAAGGGCCCACAACAGATCACCGTTCGTTACGATGTGCTGTTTGAACCCGATGCCGACAGCCATGCCTTTATTCGCTCAGAACTGCACCAGCTGCAATTTGTCGCCAAAGGCAGCGGCGATTACTACCTGAATGCCCCGAGCCCATCGACCGCCAAAGAAGGCAAGATGCTGGCCAACCAGCCACAGTTTACGCTTCAGGATCAGTCCCGCCAGACGGTAAACCATTCACTGAAATCCCATACCGAATTGTTTAACCAACTGCAGCCTGCGGGCAATCAGTTCTAGACAGTCCAAATCGATTGCGAGAAAATGCCGGTAACAGAATCAGTTACCGGCATTTATGAGCAGTTCTATCAGAAAAGTATCCGTCGACCAGTTGCAGGTTGGCAACTACATTCGACTCCCGATCTCCTGGCGCGAACACCCTTTTATGTTCAACAGCTTCAAGCTCAAGAGTCCGCAGCAGATCCTACTTCTGAAGAAACTCAACCTGTCCCATGTTCTGGTCGATGTGAAACGCAGCGACACTCAGGTATTAAGCTCGCCAGCCCTGCCGGACCTGGCCGAGTCCAAAGCCGATCTGGATAAGATCAATCAGCAGATGCAACAGCAGAAGCAGCAAGGCATCGAAGAGCTGAAGCAGTTTCGCAAAGAGTTCAAGAAACACGAGCGCGAATACGCCGACTCACTGACCCAGTTGCGGGCCATCAACAACAAGCTGACCCTCAAGCCAATGGATGCCCTTGGACAGTGCTCCAAGCTGGTAAAACAGATGGCCGCCAGCCTCAGCGGCGGCAGCCAGGTGACGCTGCACCTGATGAACGACGACATCCGCCCCGATGATCCCAACTACCACTACCTCAACGTCACCGTGTTGGCGATGATGCTGGCCAAGCAGGTGGGAATGACCGAGGAGGAGGTCATCTTGGTGGGTCAGGGTGCCATGCTGCACGACTGCGGCAAACTGCTGCAACCCAAATCCCTGACCATGAAGAAGCAACCCACCCGCACCGAGCTGCTTGAGCTTCAGCGTCATACGACATTAGGTCAGGAGTTACTGCGCAACCAGAAGCACCTGCCCCGGGCCATCACCGCCATGATTGGCCAGCACCATGAATTTCTCGATGGCTCAGGTTACCCAAAAGGGCTGAAAGAGAAAGACATTGAGCCACTGGCCCAGCTGATTGCCGTGGTCAACACCTACGACGACCTGTGCCACCCCCGGGACAAGAGCAAAACCCGTCCCCCAGGCACCGTATTGGGGCTGCTGTACAAGGCCTTTAAGACCAAGCTCAACAACCACTACGTTCAGCAGTTCATCAAGATGATGGGGGTCTACCCTCCGGGCAGCGTGGTTCAGCTCTCCAGCGGCCAGTTTGGCCTGGTGACGTCGGTGAACTCCCACAAGCTACTGTACCCCTCGGTGCTGGTGTACGACCCGGCGGTACCTCGCCAAGAAGCCGCCGCCATCGCCATCGACACCCAGGGTCTGACCATTGAGCGTTCCATCCTGGCATCGGCGCTGACACCGGAAGCGTTTCAGTACCTGAGTCCTAAAGAACGGATGTCCTACTTCTACGACACCCGCCAGGCCTAATCGCCCAGGCTTTTCGCCGCGACCGGCCCGCCAGCCGGTCGCGGCCACCTTCCCATTTTCCTACGGCAAGATGCTCAATTTCATTCCCTTTCTCATTTGACCAAACTGTGATCAGGGTCAATATTTACTGCTGAGAGTCGCAAACGCGATGCCCCCTCACTGAGCGACAGTCGGGCGCCGCGGCAAACGGCGTGACACGGTGGCAGGAGGTAAGGCATGACCACACTACCCAGTTTTGACGAAATGATGCGCATGGCAAAAGAGGAGCCCCAGGCCCTGGAAGCGTTGCGGACCCGCGCCATCGAACACACCATTGCCACCGCCAACGCCAGCAACCAACCCCAGCTCAGAGCCCTGCAACATCGCATCGACGTCACCATCGCCCGTGCCAGCAGTCCATGCCAGAGCATGGTGCAGCTGTCCAGCATGATGCACGACAAGCTGGCGCTGCTGAATACCGCCTTTCAGAACCCTGATGCCCTCAGACATCGGCAAGCCAGCGTGACCCCGTTTCGACCCGGCCCGCCTCGAAACTCGGCGGCAAACCATTGACACTAAGGGTTAAGTCGCGCTATCAACAAGGAAAGAATGGCATCAAGGAGCGTCCAGTGAAACTCATCCCCCTCTGCTTAGCCTTGGTACTGGTCGGCTGTGCCGGCAGTCGCAGTGACGTCGATTATGATCCTGAATTCAACTTCGCCGCCGTACAGCAGGTCAGCCTGTTGCCCAGTCAGCACAACAACGACCCACTGAACGCCCGCCGGGCCGACGATGCCCTGAAACGGATACTGACTCAGCAAGGCTGGACGGTGGAACCGAACAGCACCATCAAGCTGCAGCTGACGCTGTGGCAACAAACCGAAGCCAATGACAGTAACTTCTCCATTGGCATTGGCGGTGGCCGCAGCAGTGGCAGCAGCAGCATCGGCGGTTCGGTATCGGTGCCAGTCTCGGATCCGGTGGCCGACTACCAGCAATTTCGCATCGACATGTACCACGACCAGAAGCAGGTATGGCGCAGCATTGATCGCTACAAGATCAACAGCAGGGACAGTGCCGAAAAGCGCCAGCAAAAAACCGACGAAACCCTGCAGCGAATGTTCGCCTCATTGCCTCAGCTCACCCCACAATAATGCTATCCGGGCAGTGGTCACTGCCCGGTGGTTCAGATCCGATTCAGCACCCTGCCCCTATCCTTGCCGGCTGATAACAGCATTCACCCTCTGAGCACGCTTCCGGCTTTACCGCCCGGCCAAGCATCATCAGACCAGCCGGCGCCGATCGCCTTCGGGTACCAAATTGAAAATAAAAGGGTTTGTACTTATTGGCGGGCTATATGGCTATTGCGCGACCGCCGGTGATCTCACCATGCCGTCACTGTCCGAATTGCAGCCCAGCACCGAAGCCGCCGAACAGGGGTTGGCACAACTGGACGCTAATATCGAGGCACTGGAGCGGCGCCTGGACAACGCTTCTGACCTCAACGACGAGCGACGTCAACTGGAACAACAACTGACCCATTTGCAGCAGCAGCGTAAGCGCTACATCGAACACCAAGGACTGTCGATGCTGTCGCTGGTCGGTGGGCCCGCCTACACCCCCGAACTGGGTACCTTGCTGGCCATCGGCGGCCTTTACTCCTTCAGCACCGACCGTTTGACGCCTGAGTTACAACGCTCCAGCGTCGGTGCCTTTTTCCTGGTGAATCAGGGCGAAGGCGACACCGGCTTTGCGGTGCGCTCCAAGCAGAACCTGTTCTTTGATCACAACCGCATTCGATTCACTGGGGAACTGCGAGCCGGAGTGCAAAGCAGCCACTTCTGGGGCGTCGGCTATCAGGCAGGCGAACGTCAGGACGCCAGCGACCAGACTCTGATGAAGGCCACTAACCTGGATTATCGCGCCAATCTCAGCTATAAAATCGCCGACGATCTGTACCTGGGACCGGCGTTCGCCCTCCACTACTACCGGCCGGATGAACAGAGCATTCCAGCGTCCGCCTGGGAGGACGACAATTTCCAGAGCTACTATCAGCAGCCATTGTCGGTGGGCATCGGTGCCACGTTGCAATACGACAGCCGCGATGTGGCCGTGAATGCCTGGCGGGGCCAGTATTTGAACCTGGAGCTGCTTGCTTATCGAGACGGCCTTGGCAGCGACCTTGAATTTGAAAAAGGACTGCTGGATTACCGCTACTATTGGCCTTTGGCCAAGGGCAGAGTACTGGCCTTCTACAATGCGCTGCAGTGGTCCGGGGGCGATGTCCCCTACTACGCCCTGCCCCAATTGGGGGGAATGCGATCCATGAGAGGCATTTATCTGGGGCGGTACCGGGATAACAATACCGTCGAGCACACCACCGAGTACCGGCATACCTTTCGTTATCGCGATGGGTCACTGACCAACCATGGCATGGTGCTGTGGGCTGGCCTGGGCTCAATTGCCCACCATACTAGCGACCTGTATCAAGACACCCTGTACAGCTATGGCATCGGCTATCGGTACGAACTGCAGCCGAGAATGAATGTACGGGTGGATCTCGGTGTCAGTGACAACGACACCGGCTTCTATTTCAACTTCACCGAAGCCTTTTAAGGCGTATTCGCCGTCTTCCATAAAGAGCCATCATGACAGCCACATTCCGCTACTTAACCGCCCTGACTCTATTGATTCAGTTGCCGACGGCCTACGCCGAACAACCACTGGCGACCACCGTCGACCAACAACTGACGCCGGCGCACTGGAGTCGGTTGCCACTGCTGGGTGAGCAAGCCAAAGCCAGGGGACACGAGTTGCCCTCCCCCATTGGGGTCAGCTTGTTCTTCAATCAGATCAACGCCGACTACATTGCCAAAGACGATTTCTCAGTCCAGGTGGATGGCGGACTGCTCGGCGGCTGTACCCTCAAAGGCTGTCAACCGGACGGCAATTTCAACAGCTACCGCATTCCCGCCGAGGACGTCAGCATCAGCGGTGAAGATCGCAGCGTACAGTTGAAGATTGATGCCTGGATTCTGCCTTTCTGGAATGTGTACGCCCTGTTTGGCCACACCGAAGGCAGCAAGGACATTCGAGCCAAACTGGACAATGTCGAGGGCCTGCCCAACGTCCCCGACGGCATTGTGCTGCCTATCCCCATTGATTACACCGCCACCAACTATGGCCTGGGTACCGTCCTGGCCGGCCAGGTAGACTTAGTCGAGGGGTGGCATCCATTCGTGGTCATGGGCGTGGGTGCGCTGGTCAAGGCCAACACCAACACCACCGACAGCGTCATCAAAACCCGCATCGCCTCCCTGAGGCTGGGACAACGTTACGACGTCGGCGGCAATAAACTGGCCTGGTTCCTGGCCTATAACCATCAGAACGTCAATCAGCGGGTCAGCGGCTCCTACAACTTTGCCGGAGTGCCGCAGTTGGCACCGATCATGGAAGAGGTGCGCTTTGACCTGGATCTGGCCAAGGAGGAAACTGAAAACCTGGCCATCAGCCTCAACTACGACTTCGGCCACGGCAACAACTGGAACCTGTATGCGGAGTACGGCTTTCTCAATTGGCAACACCTGATCGTCGGTGTCGGCCGCCGCTTCTGATTGGCACTTAGGCACCTAAACATAACAGCCCCCCTTGCTGCCGTGCAAAAATCAACCGTCGCGGTATACTGAAGGCAGTATTTTTGACGACGCAGAGATTGGCAAATGTATACTATTTCAATAGATAACCTGCTCCCCATCCTGGCCTCGGCGACAGTAGCGGCAGTGATTATTTGGAGTTGGTCGAGGTACGACAAACGGCACCCCGACAAGGACAAGCCTCATCGCTAACCACTAAACTCGGCCAAATCGTTGCCCTTTGGATTCTCTCGTCGAGACACTGGGCTGATTTGAGCTGTCCTGGCAACGAAACAGCCTATCCGTCTCGATCCAGCCTTTTCGAATCAAACCAGATACAACCAACTGAGCGAGTCACCCAGTGACATCGCCATAGTGATAAATGGCCTGAATGTATGGGGGTGGACCATCTACTCAAAAAACAGAAAGTGAAGCACTGAAGTGAGTTTTACGGCCAGTAATCAAAAGGGCTTGCTACGCCTCTGATGTCGAACGGCAGTCCAAGAAGCCACCCTCATTTAGCTGTGCCTACTCTCCTCTCTTCGTCTAGCGAGAGGCGAAAGAAACACTGCGCCACCTGTTCGAGAATGCCACCCGATTTGACTTAGAGATTCGATGGGGAACGGTGAAACAGCATCGTTCGGATTTCACCTACCTAAAGTAACCAGCAGGTGATTACTTCCGGTGTCAGCGGACACTGCCTGCACGTGCACTTCTAATCGGCATCTGGGCGCCTGTGCGCCCTTTATTGTGCCGTCATGCCACTGAGCGGCCCAGACACCGCCCTCAATCAACCAAGCCAAACAAGCGACGCACAGACCGCTTAATTGCGGTGTTCAACAGCCAGACGCACAACGACTAGGGTGCCAACAGATTTAAAACAGGGAGAGTCATCAACAACATGGCCAAGCATGCTCGGCCAGTACCGAATTCAACGTCACAAAGGAGTACGCTACCACGGCAGCAGCCAAATGGCCTAAGAGGGAGTATTTCAAAGAAAATGGTGGGTCGTGAAGGATTCGAACCTTCGACCAATTGGTTAAAAGCCAACTGCTCTACCAGCTGAGCTAACGACCCA
>NZ_AUDJ01000037.1 GCF_000425405.1 Ferrimonas kyonanensis DSM 18153
CCAGCGTGTAGGCTGCCAGGTTCGGACCACATTATGGCGCTACCTCGAGAAGGTAAAACAGACGCCGGATATACGTCCGCAAACCGACCTCATCAAAGTCTTGCAGTTGCAGGGGCGTCCATATACGTCTTTGATTTTGACCGTAACCCAACAAAAGCCACTGGGCCCATCGCGTTCGCAAGGGCGACGGTGCGATCAGGAAGATTTTGCAGTTAACTTGGGCTTTAGAGATTGCGACAGAGTGGGGCCGATCGTTACCTCCGCAGGTTAATCACTCCTCCGTCGTGCCCGCGCACGCGGGTACCCTGCGTCTTTGATTTTGACCGTAACCCAACACAAGCCGCTGGGCCCTCGCGTTCGCAAGGGCGACACGGTAGGGGTGTTGTGTAACGCATATTGTTGGGCTCGCTACAGCGTTCGGTGCTAACTGTCACCAAAACACCTTCAAACATCCTCCGTCGTGCCCGCTTTTGATTTTGACTGTCGTGCCCGCGCACGCGGGTACCCAGCGTCTTTGCTCTTTACTTTGCAAAAGCCACTGGCCCCTCGCGTTCGCAAGGGCGACGGGGTAGAGGGTATAGCCCACCGCGTTCGCAAGGACGACGATGCTGATGGAATGGAAGGAGTGAGGTTAGGCCTTAAAGTCGATTTTCTGGTGGATGTTCTGCCACTGTTCGGGGAATTTGCCTTCCAGCATGTAGGCGTAGGCGATGAGTTCCGCAATGACCAGATACAGGGCCGGGGGAATCGCTTCGCCAATCTCCAGCTTGGACAACACCTCGGCCAACTGCTTGTCCTCGTGAACCAGGATGCCGGCTTCGATGGCAGCCTGTTCAATCTCATAGGCCAGATCGCCGGCACCGCTGGCCACCACTTTGGGCGCCTGCTTTTGATCGTACTGTAGGGCAACGGCTTTCTTCTGCTTGCTGGTCATCGTCCCATGGCTCCATAGGTCATGCGTTTGGCGGGTTGAGCGATCGAGTCCGGCACTTCACCAACCTGACAGCGTGGCACCGTGGTTTGCAGGCCATGGTCCTGGAATCGATGCACCAGAGTGGCTACCTGCTCATCGACTCGGTGGGCCAATGTTCGGCTGTCGGTAACCAGCGACATCTGCAGGGTGTCATCCTGATAGCGAGCACGTACTAACAGGTTGCCGAGGCTGAGCTCAAAGCGTAAGGTCAGCAGCCAGAACTCGTTGTCACCGGCCTCGGGATAACGTGCCAGGCCCAGTTGAAGCTCTCGCTGAACCCGTTCCTGCTCGTAGGGAAAGGCGTAGTAAAGAATCTGGTTGTCCCCATCCAGTTGGCTCTGACGCTGAAACTCGGTCATCTGTTTAAACAGATCGGCGATGCCGGCGGCGGTGGTTGCTTTGGTGGACTCACTCAAGGCGGCCAGAGAGCTCGAGTCGGACGCCGGTCGGCCTTTACGCGCCTGCAGGTGGAACCACAGCGCCAACAGAGTGCCCATCGGTGTGGCGCTGCTGGCGGCCGGCAGGTTGCCCAGGGCGGTAAACAGCCCTTTTAGTAGCGCCGGAGAGGCGTACTGTGCCAGTGATGGCATCAGGGTCTTCTCTCCACCTGTGTCACTGCCAAGGCGCTGAGCCAGCACCGGTAACAGCGCTTTGAGTTCGGGTTGCTGCCGCAGCAATTCCAACAGGCTGCCACCAGAGGTGGGAGGCTTGTGACCACCGATAACAGCATCGTTGGCCTGAGGCGTGGTAGGTGACAGCAGCTTTAGGGTAAAGGGCTCTCCGGCTCGAAACAGCGTTAGCTTACGTTGCCCTTGCTGGGTCTCAAATTTGCCGACCAAAGGCCCTGCTAACGACGCGGGCAAGCCGTCCATTAACATCTTTCCGCTGGATCGCAACAACAGTTGTCCCTGCTGATTAATCATCAAATCAATGGGTTTTGATGTATTAAATAGGTTATTTGCTACATTCTTTAACAATGTGGGATTTGTTATCGTATGCGCGAGTGATAAAGTACGGCCCTGATAGTTTTGCCGGTCCACCCGTTTGAGCAGCAGCAGTGCGCTCGCGGGAAGTTGAGGGGCCGGTTCCATGGCCAGCCTTTGTCCCGAAACAGTGATATTCAGTTGACCTGAACTGTGGGATTGGGTCGTAGCCCACTGAAAGGGTTGCGACTGACCGCCGGTCGCCGTGGCAGGCGAACCAACGGGAGAAGTGGGCATTATGGCCATGTACGACTAAACTCCGTAAAGGATTCAATAAGATCCCGAGCGCATTGTAACCAATAAGTGGTTCTCAAGTTTTTTTACTTTGCCTCCTTTAGGATATCGACGATTGAACAAGTTTCTTAAATCGGGTTTGCCCTTATCTGCTGTTGCCAGCATGTTGTGGCTAGCGATGGCCCCTCAGGTCGTGCTGGCCGAAGAGGCCGCGCCTGAGATTCAAGAAAGCGACTACCATGATCCCCGTGATCCATGGGAACCCTTTAACCGGGCAATGTGGGACTTCAACTACAACGTTCTCGACAAGTACCTGTTCCGTCCGGCGGTGTATCTGTACATCGATTATGTGCCTTCGGGCGCACAATTGGGAGTGGAAAACTTCCTCAAGAACTTTGATGAACCCTACAGTGCGGTAAACAACCTGCTGCAGGGCAAAGGCAAATGGGCCGCCAATGCGGCTGGTCGGTTTGTTATTAACACCACCCTGGGAATTGGTGGCGTGTTTGACGTGGCCGGCAATATGGGGCTGGAACGTAAGCAAGATGAGTTCGGCGAAGTATTGGGTTACTGGGGGGTTGCCGATGGCCCCTACATCATGCTGCCGGTATTTGGCCCCACCACGGTACGGGACGAAGTCGGTGACTTCGTGGATAAGCTTTATTTTCCTTACGCCAATTTTGCGTTGTGGCAGACGGCAGCCCATTGGGCGTTGGATGGACTGTCTACTCGAGCCAGGTTGGTTGATCAGGAGTCGATACTGGATAACTCTCTGGATCCTTATGTATTTGTAAAAGAGGGTTACTACCAGTACATTGCATACAACCTATATGATGGCAATCCGCCCATCCAGGAAGAAGACGACGACCTGCTGGAGGAGTACCTCGACGAGATCGAGTAGACAGTAGAGGAGCGTTGACCACGGTGCACGGTGGTCGGGGGGAGCCATTGCAAGTTGGCAGACGAGTTGGTCTGCCACTTTTTATTGCACAATGGACAGAGCACTCGCGATGAAGTGCTCGAGGATAACAATAATGAATCTTAGCGCTAAAACGGCCCTGTTGATCGAGGGTAAGGCACACTGCTCTCACAGAATCGTCAGTTTTTTAAAGCCCTCTGGGCTGCAGGTGGACTGCGCAGAAACCGCGGGTCAGGCATTGGGAAAAATCCTTGGGCGACGACCAGACATTATTCTGCTGGACCTTCACCTACCGGGAATGGATGGCGCGGGCATGCTTCGGACCATGAGCGAAATTGATAACCCGCCACCGGTGATCATCATCTCCACTAAGAATGTCCTTAATGCCCAGGCGCGCAGCCGCTACCCCTTTGTTATGGCCGCCTTCGATAAGCCCATCACCGATCTCAACGCACTGCAGCACGCCATTGAGCATTCTCTTAGTCCGGGGATGGAGCGGCGGCGGATGCAGCCAAGAGAGGTGTCTGAGGTCGATTTAACGGCATTTTCTGATCCGGGTGTGGCAGTACTGTCTCAGCAATTGATCTTTCAGGCGGCCAAGGTGGCCCGTTCGGGTTGTCTAGCTCGCTACAGCGTTCTTAGTAAAGCGATGATCTCACAGTGGTTTGTAAGCCATGTTGAGCTCAATGAACATAGCATTGGCGGCTTTATTGCTTATATGCCGGCCGATGACCACCAGGCGGCTTTTGTCAGCCTGATGCTGCAAACTTACCTTAATAGCCTGAGACGGCGACGTAAGCGTGATCAGCAACTGGTAATGAAGTCCGAGTTTATCCTGAACAGCCTGGCCAAAGAGGTGGCAGACTCCGGGTTGGATGTGCCGGTACAGTTGGGGTTCTTTACCTACGACAGTCAAAGTCGCGAGATCTCACTGGCAATCGTTGGCAGTGAGATTAAGGCCTACTTGCGCCAGGGTGACCATCTCAACCCCATGATGCTGCGTTCCGGTAGATCTTTGGTCGATAAACCCCTGGTTTGCGCTTCAATCACTCGAAATCTTGAACCTGACACTCAATTGGTACTGTTTGGCGGCGACAAGGCCCTAAAGCCAAAACTGCTCAATGACGAGTTTTCCGGCTTTAATGAAACCCTGCATCAGGGCGCCTACATTCAGGTCGAATCCATCAGCTAATTTAACCTGCCCATTCGCCAAGGCCCCAGCACCCTCGCTCTTGCGCATGCGAGGGCCAGCGATACCCCCTCTCTCGTCGCCCTTGCGCACGCGAGGGCCCAGCGATTTTGGTTTTGCCCGTAGAAACAGCCACTGGCTACCGCCGTACGCGGGCATGACGGAAGGTCGTAGTTTACGCTTTGCGAACCCGATACAGATGGCGACCACTAATCCTGCCGCCCCACAACTCATCAACCGTGTCACCCTTGCGCACGCGAGGGCCCAGCGACTTTGGTTTTGACCGTGGAAACAGCCACAGGGTACCCGCCTGCGCAGGCACGACGGAAGGTCGTAGTTTACGCTGGCGAAGCTGATAAAGATGGCGATCACTAATCCTGCCGCCCCACAACTCTCCAACCGTGTCGCCCTTGCGAACGCGAGGGCCCAGCGATACACCTCTCTCGTCGCCCTTGCGCACGCGAGGGCCCAGCGACTTTGATTTTGACCGTAGAAACAGCCACTGGGTACCCGCATACGCGGGCACGACGGAAGGTCGTAGTTTACGCTGGCGAAGCTGATAAAGATGGCGATCACTAATCCTGCCGCCCCACAACTCTCCAACCGTGTCGCCCTTGCGAACGCGAGGGCCCAGCGATACCCCTCTCTCGTCGCCCTTGCGAACGCGAGGGCCCAGCGATACCCCTCTCTCGTCGCCCTTGCGAACGCGAGGGCCCAGTGACTTTGGTTTTGACCGTAGAAACAGCCACAAGATACCCGCCTGCGCGGGCACGACGGAGGGGGCTTGGGGTACGCGGGTAACGATCAGCACCGAGCTCTATCGATAACTCAATAACGACTCAGTTAGCACCAACCCTCCCCATTCGCACCGTCGCCCTTGCGCACGCGAGGGCCCAGCGACTTTGATTTTTAACGTAGAAACAGCCTCTGGGTACCCGCGTACGCGGGCATGACGGAAGGTCGTAGTTTACGCTTTGCGAACCCGATACAGATGGCGACCACTAATCCTTCCGCCCCACAACTCATCAACCGTGTCGCCCTCCAGTGACTTTGATTTTGACTGTAGAAACAGCCACTGGGTACCCGCTTACGCCGGCACGACATAGGGATGTTTGGGATACGTGGGTAACGATCAGCACCGATCTTTTTTGAAACCGCAGAGCTACTCGGTTTCCACCATTCTAACCAACTTGCACCGTCGCCCTTGCGCACGCGAGGGCCCAGTGACTTTGATTTTGACTGTAGAAACAGCCACTGGATACCCGCGTCCGCGGGCATGACAGTGGGATGTTTGGGATACGTGGGTAACGATCAGCACTGAGCTCTACCGATAACTCAATAACGACTCAGTTAGCACCAACCCTCCCCACTCGCACCGTCGCCCTTGCGCACGCGAGGGCCCAGTGACTTTGGTTTTGACCGTGGAAACAGCCACTGGGTACCCAAGTCCGCGGGCATGACGGAAGGTCGTAGTTTACGCTTTGCGAACCCGATACAGATGGCGACCACTAATCCTGCCGCCCCACAACACATCAACCGTGTCGCCCTTGTGAACGCGAGGGGCCAGTGACTTTGATTTTGACCGTAGAAACAGCCACTGGATTCTCGCCTACGCAAGAATGACAAAAGGGCAAAGCCACTGGGTACCCGCTTACGCGGGCACGACGGAGGGATGTTTGGGATACGAGGGTAACGGTCAGCACTGAGCTCTACCGATAACTCAATAACGACTCAGCTAGCACCAACCCTCCCCATTCGCACCGTCGCCCTTGCGCACGCGAGGGCCCAGCGACTTTGATTTTGACCGCAGAAACAGCCACTGGATTCTCGCCTACGCAAGAATGACAAAAGGGCAAAGCCACTGGGTACCCGCTTACGCGGGCACGACGGAGGGATGTTTGAGGTACGCGGGTAACGAGCAGCATCGAGCTCTGCCGATACCCCAAAAACGACTCAGTTAGCACCAACCCTCCCCACTCGCACCGTCGCCCTTGCGAACGCGAGGGCCCAGCGACTTTGGTTTTGACTGTGGAAACAGCCACTGGATACCCGCGTACGCGAGCACGACGATAAAGAAAAAAACATCCCCCCCAACCAACGCTCACAAAAAAGCCCGGCTCAGTGGCCGGGCTTTTGCAAACAAAACTAAGAGTTAGCTTTTGATACCTTCGTGATCCGCGGTAACAGCAACTTCTTCTTCCAACGCTTCTTCCTCAGATTTAGGATGAGCGTCTTCAGCACCGTGCATCCAGTCAACCAGCTTGTCAGCCATGAAGTACAGGATGATACCGGAAACGGCGGCGGTGATTGCGATACCGGAGAAGATGGACATGGCGTTAGCCAGTTGCTCTTCCGCTTCGCCACCGTGGCCAATGAAGGAACCGATGACACCACCGACCTTGTTAGCAATCGCAACAAACAGGAACCAGGCACCCATCATCAGAGAAGCGATACGCAGCGGAGCCAGCTTGGTCACCATGGACAGGCCGATTGGAGACAGACACAGCTCACCCATGGTGTGGAAGAAGTAAGCACCTACCAACCACAGCATGGAGGACTTAGCGCTCGCGTCGCCACCCATTTCGATTACGGCACCCATCATGAACAGGAAGCCGATACCCAGCAGGATAAGACCCAAAGCAAACTTCACGGGTGAAGTCGGCTCACGGTCGCCCATGCGAACCCAGATGGACGCAATAACCGGGGCAAAGATAACAATGAACATGGCGTTCAGAGACTGGAACCAGGTAGTCGGAACTTCCCAGTTACCGATCATACGGTCGGTAAAGTCGTTGGTGAACAGGTTCATCAGACCACCGGCTTGCTCGAAGCCTGCCCAGAATACGATGGTAAACAGACCCATAACCATGATCACTTTGATGCGATCACGCTCAACTTTGGTCAGTGGCTCTTTACGAGCTTCAGTCGCTTGCTGCTTTTCCAGCTTGGCGGCAGGAACGGTACCAATGTCACCCAGCAGACGCTGAGCAAACAGGAACTGGATGATCAGGGAGATGACCATACCGATACCGGCGCAGATAAAGCCGGCCTGGAAGTTACCGTCATAGGCTTCAACAACGGAGCCTACGATGATACCAGACAGGAATGCACCCACGTTGATGCCCATGTAGAAGATGGTGAAAGCACCATCACGGCGGTGATCGCCTTCTTCGTACAGGTCACCCACCATGGTGGAGATGTTTGGCTTAAACAGACCATTACCCAGAATCAGGGTACCCAGGCCCAGGTAAAACATCTCGGTTTCCATACCAGGAACCCACGCGTGTGGTGTACCCAGCATAAACTGACCGGCTGCCATCAAGGCGCCGCCCAGGTAGATAGCCTTACGTTGGCCCAGGTAGTTATCGGCCAACCAGCCACCGATAAGCGGTGTCAGGTAAACCAGACCGGTAAAGGTACCATACAGGGAGAGGGCATCGGCTTGAGTCCAACCCAGGCCATGACCGCCCTGGTTGCTAACTTGGTCGACGAGGTATAGCACCAGGATGGCACGCATAGCGTAGTAGCTAAAACGTTCCCAGAGCTCTGTGGTGAAGAGCAGGAACAGGCCCTTAGGGTGTCCCAGCATCGTTCCGGCTTGCGGTTTCGCTGCGCTCATTGAGTATGTAACCTTCTTTGCATTTTAAACAGAAAAAGCCCGTTTCCTTTGCGGATTATCAGGCGCCCCACCAGT
This sequence comes from Ferrimonas kyonanensis DSM 18153, assembly GCF_000425405.1. Classification (GTDB taxonomy): domain Bacteria; phylum Pseudomonadota; class Gammaproteobacteria; order Enterobacterales; family Shewanellaceae; genus Ferrimonas; species Ferrimonas kyonanensis. The sequence continues at coordinate 7,993 of NZ_AUDJ01000037.1, forward strand.
GTAATGATTGTTCAAGAAGCGGAGGGATGCACTTGTATACACTTTCTTAACCCGTTAAGTCAATGTGGAAGCCTTATTTGCTGCGGCTTTGAAGGGCGATAGTTGCTGAATTTGAGAGCGTTTGCAGGGACAAATAACTGGTGAATTTGATTTCAGCTTGCTGAAGATGTTGAATCTGGTGAGGAAGCCAGAAACCGTTGTCTGCGTGATGGGAGTGTGTCACGAAATGTCATTCAGCAATGTTGGCATATCGATATGGCTATAAACACTTAATTGAGCATGCTCTCACTTCCGCTTTTTTTGCTGGGATTGCACCGGTAAGCGTGGCAGAATGGTTTGGCTGGGCTAGTTCTTTCTGGCCCCTTCCCGAAGCGACAAGGAATGCCCTTCGGACAATGATGCACCTGAGTAGACAAGGACCGTTTATGCTCCAATGGTATCTATTTAGAGTTCGAGCCCGCGCCGAACAGACCGTTTCAAAGCAAGTGGAGGCAATGGGGTACAGCACCTTTTTGCCACAAGTGTTGAAACGCAGTCGCCCGCACGATTCTGCTATTATGTCGCCTTTGTTTCCTGGATATCTGTTTATTCGGCTGGATCCCTATCGGGCCTCCTTTGCGCCTGTATTGAAGCTGTTTGGCATGATTGACATTATTCGCACTACCGGTGAAATACGCCCGGTAGAGCTGGCTCTGGTGGTATCGCTGCGTCGGCGATGCCAGGCTAACCCGGAGTTGGTTCTGGACATAGAGGATAGTGTGCCCAAGGTGGGAGAGGCCGTACGATTCAGTTACGGTGCCTTCAACCAGATCGAGGCCCTGTTTCATGAGATGGCCGATGATAAGCGTTGTCGCTTATTAATTACCCTCATTAACCAGGAACAACTTATCGATGTGCCACTGACGGCGCTGGAGCGCTGACAAAGGCTTACAGATAAGTGATTGAATGTTGTACCCATGCTCGACATTATGTGGACGGCGTGGTTAGCTACGCTTATAGAAAGATAACAAAATGAAATGTCGTAGTGGTATATCGGTGAATAACCGATTAGACGTTCCTAATTTAACCGCCAATGTAATTCATTGGTTCTGAGTTGGGATTTTTGAGCAGTTGGAAACTGCTGTGTTTCATTTTGTTGATGGATTGAAAAAGTATGCTATTAAACCAAAAATTGAAGCGGACACGCCCGAAATCTCTTGGTAGTATCGACGCTGAATTGAGTTCGATTGATAGCGCGGGCGTTAGCAAATAATCATGTTGGGATGGTATCTTTTTCGCAGTAAACCTCGCGCCGAGTTACAGCTGCAACAACAGTTGGAATGTCGTGGTTATCAGGTGTTTGTACCTGTATTTACTCCTCCTTGTAAACCCGGAAAGCCCGAAGCTGCTTCTACGCCGCTGTTTCCCGGGTATCTGTTTATTCGGTTTGACCCCTATCAGGAATCGGTTCGTAACATCCTCTCTTTGTCTGGAGCCTCCCAGATCATCAAGACCTGCGGTGAAGTGCTGCCGGTGGAGTTGTCGCTGGTACGGGCACTGCGTAAGCGCTGTAGCCAAATCGAGACTGAAGTTTCCGAGTTGAATCAACCTCAGTTTTCAACCGGGATGCGGGTACAGATTAAAGAGGGACCGTTTGCAAGGGTCGAGGCCATATTCCATGAGACTGTCGGCCGTAAACGCTGTAAACTGCTGCTGGAATTGCTGGGTCAGGTTCAGATGGTGGAAGCCAACTTGAACGACCTGGCTATTGGTGATCGCTTCGCGTAAACCGCTTTATTTTAAGCTGTGCCCTAGGGCATGGCAGTACAATAATCAGGGTGTGTTTGGGTATTGGCTAGCCAGAAAGTATGGGCGGAGCTATATCTAAACAAAACCTGTCTCGTTTTATTATTTATTCAAAAACAATAGGTTGTCAGTTAGTGGTTGCTAACTGGTGGTGTTTTTTTGAACTGCGCGTTTGCGCAACATTTTCTGGGGTGCCTGTGCTGCCTTTGGTATCAGGTTTGGGACAGTAAGCGACAGGCTCCCGCCGACTCGCTCTCTCATCATTGACCGCGGCCTTTGCAATGAAGCCTGCGGTACGTTATTCAGATACGGACACATGAAACGCTCATTAATTAATACACTTAAAACGTCACTGTTTTGCTTGGTGATGGCAGCCAGTGCCTTTCAGGCTGCTGCGGTCTCTGTTACTCCACAAATGATTGAACAGTTTAAGCAGTTGCCCCAGACAGAGCAGCGCCGATTGGCGCAACAATATGGCATCGACCCCTCCATGCTTGGCGGCTCTGTCACCACTTCCCAGCCAATTGCCCAGCCAGAAACGCCGGTGGTCACCCCAAGGGACGTTAGTCCAAAACCGAAGGCCGAAGTGCATGGCGTGGCACCAGTTAAGGGCTTAAAGCCGTTTGGCTACGAACTGTTCGCCGGTCAGCCGACTACTTTTGCCCCGGTTTCTGATATTCCGGTGCCGACGGATTACCGCATCGGCCCCGGCGATACCATTAATGTTCAGTTGTATGGCAAAGAGAGCAAGAGCTTTCAGTTGAGCGTGGACCGCCTTGGTAACGTCCATGTACCCGGTATGGAGCCCATTACCGTCATCGGCATGAGCTACGGTGAATTGCAGCAGGCAATTAAGTCCGTGGTTGCCGAAAAGATGATTGGTCAGACTGCTCATGTCAGTATGGGTGAGCTTCGCTCGGTGCGTATCTTTGTTGCCGGAGATGCCTATAACCCCGGCTCTTACACAGTCAGCAGCCTGTCTACCGTATCCCAGGCGCTGTTTGTGGCCGGTGGCCTTAAAACCATTGGTTCGCTGCGAAACATTCAGGTTAAGCGCGCCGGTGCCTTAGTGGCGACCTTTGATGTGTACGACCTGTTGATGAAGGGCGATGCATCTAACGACGTGCGCCTGCAATCTGGCGATGTGGTGTTTGTGCCACCGATCGGCGAAACCATCGCCGTAACTGGTGAGGTGCTGCGCCCGGCCATCTATGAGCTGAAAGGCACCGAGACCATGGCGCAGGTAGTTGCCATGGCCGGCGGGGTTAAGCCAGGTGCCTACCCGGCTGCTTCCATCGTTGAGCGTTATGGAAGTAACTATCTGAAAGAGGTGCTTAAAGTAGATCTTACCGGTAAGCAAGGCCAGTCACTTAAGGCCAAAGGCGGCGATGAGCTTGTGGTGCGTTCTACTTCCAGTGAGTACATCGGCTCGATTACTCTGATTGGTCAGGTAAACCGACCTGGTCAGTATCAGTGGTATTCGGGTATTCGTGTTAGTGATGTTATCGGTTCTGTGAAAGCCGATCTGACCTGGAACAGCGATACCAATATGGCTCTGGTAGTTCGTCAGACTAGCATTAATGGCGACATCGAGGTGAAAGGCTTTAATTTGTTGCAGGCAATTACCGATAAAGGCGGTGCCGACGATTTACCCCTGGACGCCAATGATAAACTCATTGTGTTTGCTGACCGTGATGAAGCTTTAGATCGTCGCAAACTGGGTAAGTTCTTCAATAAAGTAAAGAGCGATCAAACCCTGCAATACTTGGCGGAAAAGAATAGCCAGCAGCTGGAGGACCAAGAGCTTAGAAAAATCAGCGACAAAAAGCATATGAATTCTGTTGCCGGTGTGGCGGTTACCGAATCTGCGAGCGCGGATAAAGAGAAGGATCTGGCACTGGCCAATCTTATGCTCTTGGGACTGTTTAATCACCCTAAGTTAATTAATCTGTCCGATCAAATGAGCCGTCGCGAGTTGTTGTTCCCGGTAATGGCCAAGCTTCAGTCTCAGTCGCGTTCTCAGACCCGCTCTGCACAAGTGAGCGTTACCGGTGACGTTCGTTACCCGGATAACTACCCGTTGATAAACGGCGCTAAGGTTATGGATTTGGTGGCGTTGGCTGGTGGTTTGAAAGAAAGTGCTTATCTACTCAATGCCGAGTTATCTCGTACTTATTACGACAATGTACAGGGTATGCGCATTGAACATTGGAATGTAGATCTGTCTAAAGCGATGGATGGCGACCAGGATCAGAATCTGAATCTTGTTAGTAAAGACCGCTTGAATGTGCTGACTAAGCCAGCGTGGGCCGCTAACGAAACCATCGAGATTCGAGGTGAAGTTCGCTTCCCTGGCACCTACATCATTCAGCGGGGCGAAACCTTGGCAGATGTGGTAGAGCGTGCTGGAGGCTTTACAGAATACGCTTACCTTTATGGCGCAGTGTTTACGCGCGAATCAATGAAAAAGCAGGAAGCGCTAGAGATTAAACGAGTTACTGCCTCCCTAAGAAAAGAGATTGCAAACCGTACCTTGTCTCAAGAGGGCGCATTTGCGTCAGTGGCCGATACTGACGCGATGTTGACTCAATTGGAACAGATTGAGCCGGTAGGACGATTGGTGATTGACTTGGAAGGGATTATGAATCCAGAGCTTGATCGAAATTTCAATGTTGAAGCAGGAGATCTCCTATATATTCCCCCTATGCGGCAAGTGGTTGCTGTCATGGGTGAGGTCCAACATGCGACTTCCCATCGCTTTGATACCGCATTAAGCCTTAAAGACTATATGCGTATGTCGGGTAATACTACTCAGCGTGCAGATGATGAAAGAACTTACGTCGTGCGAGCAGATGGCTCGGTTATGCTTCCAGAAAACTCCTACTGGTTTGGCGGTAAGCAATCACTTAAGCCTGGCGATACCGTAATTGTACCATTGGATACTAACTACAAAGATAATTTAACTCTTTGGAGCCAGATTACAAACATTATATACAATTCTGCTGTGGCGCTATCAGCACTTAATGTTTTGTGATATTCAATATATAAACCAATATTATGTAAGTGACCGAGAATAATCATGTCAGAAGTAACTACAAATTTTCATTACGAATCAGGTGCTACTTTACCTGGACATAAAAGTGACTATATTGACCTTCGTGACATTTTGTCAATTATAGCCGACGGGAAATGGATAATTCTGACAATTACTTTTTGTTTTGCTATTTTTTCGGTCGCTTTAGCGCTATACCTTCCTAATATTTATAGATCGGAAGCGCTATTAGCACCGGCTAACTCAGAGCAAAATAGCAGCTTTGCGGGATTGGCAGGTCAGTTTGGCGGACTTGCTTCACTGGCTGGTATTAATCTAGGAAGCTCTAGCATTGATAAGACTACTATGGCCTTAGAGGTTATGAAGTCTAGAGAGTTTGTCAGTCAATTTATAGAGCGTAGAAAAATACTTATTCCTTTAATGGCTGTAAAAGGTTGGGAATCTAATCAAAATAAGTTGATATTAGATGATAACTTATATGATGAAAGTAGTGGAGAGTGGATTAGAGAGCCAAAGCCTCGAAGACCAAAAGAGCCTACCATGCAAGAAGCCTTCGAAGTCTTCAGTGATATACTTGTTGTTCGACAGGATAGTCAAACAAACTTTGTCACCATCTCAATAGAACATTACTCTCCATATATTGCTCAGCAATGGGTTTCATGGCTCGTAGAGTCGATTAATAATGAAATGAAGAGGCGGGACTTAATCGAAGCTCAAAGAAGTATAAAATATTTGAGTGAAAAGCTTATTCAGACGAAAGTTTCTGATATGAAGAGCATTTTATATCAACTTATCGAAGAACAAACTAAAACAATTATGTTTGCCGAAGTTAGAGATGAATATATCTTCAAAACAGTTGACCCTGCAGTTGTGCCTGAATTGAAAGTAAAGCCGAAGCGACCATTGATATGTGTTCTTGGAACATTGCTAGGAATGTTTTTTGGAGTTGTAATAGTATTAATTAAAAGATTTTTAATTAAAGAGATTTAAACATTTATAGAGCAAAATATCACCGTCAAATTGGATTTAACATAAATCTTATTAAAGAAGTGAAAACATGCATTCTATTTTGAACGATAGTAACGAGTTGGAGTCTTTAGCATGGAGTTGATAATGGCATTTATATGGGCATTTATTTCTTCCTATGTGGCAGTTCGACTCGCTAAGCCTGTTGCTTGTAAAGCTGGGTTGGTTGATAAGCCTAATGAACGCAAACTTCATAAAGGGAGTGTGCCTCTCGTAGGGGGTATCTCGATCTTTATTGGTGTTGTAAGTTCTATAGTTATATTTTTGCCTAGCAATTACACCCTTAATTTATATCTTGTATCAGCCTTAATAATTTTGTTACTTGGAGTTATTGATGATAAACATGATCTAAGAGTATCTTATCGAATCATTGTTCAATCATTATCTGCATGTATAATGATTTTTGGAAGCGGAATGTACATCAGTTATCTTGGTCCAGTGATACCGGGGTTTGATGTTCATCTTGGTAGCTTTGGAATTGTGATAACTGTTGTTGCTGTTATTGCATCAATAAATGCTTTTAATATGGTAGATGGAATAGATGGTTTGGCAGGAATGATAAGTATAGTGAGTTTCCTAGGACTAGCAGTTTTATTTGGTATAAAAGGAAACTCTGTATTTATTTTACCTGTATTGTTTGTTTCTGCGATTTGCGCATACTTGACTTTTAATCTCGGGTGGCCAAATCGAACTGCCAAAAAAGTATTTATGGGCGATGCAGGGTCAATGTTTATTGGGCTGACGGTTGTATGGTTATTAGTTTATGGCACTCAAGGTAAGGACGCAGCATTTAGGCCTGTGATAGCGCTTTGGGTTATTGCACTTCCTTTGATGGACATGGTGGCAATAATGATACGTAGGCTTAGAAAGGGGCAAAGTCCGTTTAAACCAGATAGAAACCATCTTCATCATATATTTATGCGTGCCGGTCTTAGTGCTAGACAATCATTAGTTGCAATTTCTTTTATGTCGCTACTTATGGTTTCATTTGGTGTGTTTGCTGAAGTTTATGGAGTTCGTGACTGGTTGGTTTTTTGCTTCTTTATTATAACGTTCCTTATATATAGTTTTGCAATTCAGTATGTTTGGAAATTGGTTAAAGCCGTAAGGAAAGTCACCGGACAATAGTAATTTTTTATAAGATCAATATGTATAAATTAGCTATCAAAAAATTGCCGAGCTAAAAGTTAACAATGTATTTAGTGTTACTTAATTAATGCTGGACGATGTTGGCATATAAATATTATATAGGCGAAGACTTTTCGTTAGAGGCGATATGAAAAAATTAGTTGTTGACTTAGATGGTACTCTCACGCTAGCAGATACTAAAGATTATAACAACGTTAGCCCAAGGCTTGATGCGATAGAAAAGCTACGAGAATATAAGTCGTTAGGTTTCACGATTACAATATTTACAGCGAGAAATATGCGAACTTATGACGAGAATCTTGGAAAGATTAATATCTTTACTTTACCAATAATCATAAGTTGGTTAGACAAACATGACGTTCCCTATGATGAAGTCATTGTTGGCAAGCCGTGGTGTGGCACTGAAGGTTTCTATATCGATGATAGAGCAATTCGTCCTTCAGAGTTTGCTAATCTCTCGATACAGGAGATTACAGATCTAATTGCAAAGGAAACGTCATGATTATAATTATGTCTTCGGCGTTTGTTGCTTCAGAACTCCAGTCTGAATTTGGGCCATTACCGCCTGCGTTTCTTCCTGTTGGTAATCGTAGGCTTTATGAGTACCAGATAGAGCGCTTATGTACTTCTGAAAAAGTTGTTATTAGCCTTCCTGAAGGTTATGAAGTAGCTCAGTTTGACTCTAAGCGTCTTGAAGAAGCCGGGGTCGAAATTTTATTTTTGCCTCAGGGCTTGAGTCTTGGCGAGGCAGTACTTTATGCAGTAAATCTCTTAGCGTTTTCTGAAGCTGAGTGCTTAAGGATTCTTCATGGTGACACACTTCTTGAACAATTCCCTTCGGAAGATGATATTGTCGCTTTAAGTGAGGTTTCAGATGCGTATGATTGGGCTGTTTATAAGGGCGAAGACAAAGAGCTTTTAGGGCCGATAGATCCTAATCAAGAGACTGTAAGAACTTGGGTTGCAAATGGATATTTCTCATTTTCAAATTCAAGAGAACTAGTGAGGGCGTTAACTGAATCCAGATTTAATTTTGTTGATGCAATAAACATATATCACTATCGAGTTGGTTTGAGACCCGAAAGGGTCGCTGGTTGGTTTGATTTCGGACATGTTCATACATATTTTCGTTCAAAGTCAAACATGACGACGCAGAGAGCTTTCAATCAAATGTCAATAACAGCTAGCTCTGTAACAAAGCGAAGCCAAAAATCTGATAAGATGCTTGCCGAGACAAAGTGGTATGAGGATCTACCTAGTAAATTGAAAGTATACTCACCTCAACTATTAAACAAAATTGACGATGAAAATGGTATTGGATATGAAATAGAATATTTGCATTTAACAGCGTTGAATGAACTATTCACATTCGGGGAATTGCCTCCTTTTGTTTGGCGAAAAATAATCAGATCTTGCTTAGATTTTCTTGATGCCTGTAAAAAAGAAAAATCTCCAGATGATATAGAAGCTGCAACGTTAAATAGCCTATTTGGTACAAAAAGTAAAATTAGGTTAGCTAATTTTTCTGATAGTTCTAAGTTGTCTTTATGTAAGAAATGGAAAGCAAATGGAAAGTATCTGCCTAGTCTTAATGATATCCTAATTAATGTAGAGCCTTTATTGCCAAAAGACTGTCAACAGTCGACCTGGTATCATGGAGATTTTTGTTTATCTAATATTTTATATGACTTTAGAACTGGAAGAGTTAAAGTTATAGATCCAAGAGGGATTTCGCCAGAGGGAGTTATAGTGCCTTATGGAGATATAAGGTATGACTTGGCTAAACTCAGTCACTCAATAATTGGTCGTTATGACTTTATTATTGCAGGTAACTTCGATTTGGATTGGGAGCCTTACAATATAACATTTAAAATTCATGAAACGAATCGTATAAATATTATTGAAAATTACTTTGTCAAGTTAATTGAACAGCGATACGGGCTTGAGAGAAAATGTTTGATTGCAATGCAAATTCACCTATTTTTGTCAATGCTTCCATTACACTCAGATAACTCTCTTCGACAAAAAGCTTTGTTGTGTAATGCCTTAAGACTTTATAGCATTTTGGAGTTATAAAATGATACTAATACCTATGGCTGGAATGAGTTCGCGTTTTTTTAATGCTGGATTCAAGTTGCCAAAATATATGCTTGAAGCACAAGGTAAATCATTATTCGAGCATTCGGTTTGTAGCTTCGAATATTACTTTGATAAACTCCCCTTCCTATTCATTGTTCGTAGTGACTATGATACACCTAGCTTTGTCAAAGCTAGTTGTGAAAAGTTAGGGATTCATAAGTACGAGATTGTTGTTTTAGATGGCAACACCAGAGGGCAAGCTGAAACAGTTGCTTTAGGTTTGTCAGAAACTAATTGGCAAGGATCTTTAACGATTTTTAATATAGATACATTCAGGCCAGGATTCAGGTTTCCGGCAAACTTAGAAGTCGATGGTTACTTGGAGGTATTTAGAGGAAGTGGAAGTAATTGGTCTTTTGTGATGACAGAGTCTTTAGAGTCAACCAGAGTAATTAAGACAACAGAAAAAGATCCCATTTCAAATCTTTGTTCTACTGGCCTATACTATTTTTCCAGTAAGGATACTTTTTTAGAAGCATACAATAAAATGTTAGCTTTGCCAAGAAGTGAGTGGCCGAACGGAGAGTTATATATTGCACCGCTCTATAATTACCTGATTCAAGATGGTTTGGATATTCAGTGTGAAATCATTGAAAGGAAAGACGTTGTTTTTTGTGGTATTCCAGAAGAATATCTAGCATTACAGAATGGTCAAACCACTTCAAAATATTAAGCAATCTAATTGCTGTGGGACTGAACTATCTGATCCATGTTAGTCGCCCCAGCCAAAATTTTATGACTTTAAACGTCAATGTTTTGTAACTTTATTTTGATAAGGTTACTGAAGTTATTAGAAAGTATCGAGACAAAATTATGGTAAATATTGATAAAACAAAATTTTCAGATAAAAGCGTTCTTGTAACAGGAGGCACTGGTTCCTTTGGTTCGACTATTATTAGCGATCTGTTAAATTCAGATGTTTCGATGATTAAAGTTTTGTCAAGAGATGAGAAAAAGCAAGAAGAGCTACGGTTTAGATTTAATGATTCTAGAATTAAGTTCTATGTGGGCGATGTGAGAGATCCACAATCGGTTAATCGGGCTGTGAGAAATACAAACTTTGTTTTTCATGCTGCTGCACTTAAACAAGTGCCTTCTTGTGAATTCAACCCCTTTGAGGCCGTAAAAACTAATATTGTTGGCGCGAATAATGTTATCGAGAGTTGTATTAGTCATTCTGTTGAGTCATTAGTGGTTCTTAGTACAGATAAGGCTGTTTATCCTATTAATACTATGGGAATATCTAAAGCTATGATGGAAAAGTTAGCTGTGAATTCTGCAAGAGAATGCTATTACAATAATGGCGTTACAAAAATAAATGTAACTCGTTATGGCAATGTAATGGGGTCTCGTGGCTCAGTCATACCTTTGTTTATGGACAAAATACTGAAGGGTGAAGACATCACCATAACAGATCCAGCAATGACTCGCTTCATGATGACTTTGGAAGAGTCTGTTGAGCTGGTTTATCACGCTTTTTTGAATTGCTCTCAGGGAGAAACTGTTGTTAAAAAAGCGCCTTCAGCGACAATTGAACAGTTGGCGAGAGTTCTGAGAAAAATGTTTAATTCCTCAGTAGGAATTAAAAATATTGGTCCTAGACACGGTGAAAAGCTTCACGAGTCTCTTTGCTCTGCTGAAGAGATGAGCGTCGCGAAGGATATGGGGCAGTTTTATAGTATTCCAGCGGATATTCGTAAGCTTACTACTTATGACTCTAATAACACTAAAAATTCTCTTAAATTAAGTGATGTTTATGCATCTGACAATACTCATATTTTGAATGATGATGAGCTAGAGACGCTTTTGCTTAAATTGGACATTGTGAAGAAAAAATTAGAGATTAATAAGTAGAATAGTATGAAAGTTGTAGTTCTTGGTAGTAAAGGAATGCTGGGCTCTCAATGTGCATCTTATTTGAAAGGTCGTGGTGTTGAGACTGTAGAGTTTAACGAGAAATTTCAAAGGATTTCATATAAAGAGTACCTTTGTAAATTAGAATCCCTCAAGCCAGATCTCGTTATTAACTGTGTGGGTAAAATTCCACAAAAAGACAGCCAGTTAAATGACTATTATAATTCAAATGTAGCTTTACCAATGGCATTAAGTGAGTTACAAGAAAATATAACAATAGTCCACGCTTCTACCGATTGTGTTTTTGAACCAAATAATCCAAATAATAGTATTAGTAATGGTCAAACGAGCGCTAGCGATGAGTATGGATTGTCTAAGGCGATAGGCGATTCTATTTTAAAAGGTAGACCTAATACCTATATACTTAGAGTGTCTATTATTGGCGTTACTGACGGTAATTACTCAAATGGCTTAATTGATTGGTTTATTCGACAGAAGGGCAGTGTCATTGATGGCTATTGCAATCACTTTTGGAATGGAATAACGACGTTAAGGTGGGCGCAATTCGTCTATGAACGTTTTATTGGAACGACTGACTTTCGTTCGTTAAGCAGTGTTACACATCTTGGTTGTAGTGAGAAAATAAGTAAGTTTGATCTACTAAATATGGCTAATGACATCTTAGGTTTAGGGGTTGAAATAAACTCTCTGAATACAGAACAACCTGTTGACCGATGTCTAGTAGTAGATATTGAACTCGGTAATATTAAAGACCAATTAAGAGACCTAAAAATTGATTAATGAACGCCCATTATTAACTGTCCTTATACCGACAAAGAATAGATACTATACGTTATTGCCGTTATGCTCATATCTTCAAAGTAAAGAAGGTGATTTTGAAGTCGTGATTACCGATAATTCCTCAGACAACTCTGAGTATATTGGTTTTTTTAATGAGTTGGATTCCAGGTTTAAGTATTTATACGAGCCAAGAACTCTAACAATGAGAGAGAATTGTGAGCGAGGTGTAAATATTGCTCGTGGTAAGTATATCACTATGTTAGGAGATGATGATGGAATAATTATTGATAATGCAATTGAATGTATAAGTTATCTTGAATCAAATCATTTGGACTTTGCATTGTCTCCTGCCTGTAAGTATTTGTGGCCAAATTTAAAAACACGGATATTCGGAACTAAGTCTTATGGAATTTTGAGAGACTGTGATTATCTATCAGAAAAAATCAGGATCAATTCCAGGGACGAACTTAAAAAAGTTGCAAGATATGGTGGTACGAAAATAATAGATTTACCAAGATTCTATCAAGGAATCGTTAAAACTAAGTTTCTTCACGATTCAATGAAAGAATTCGGCACGATACTTTTGGCATCAATGCCCGATATGAGCTCGTCAGTGTTGCTAGCAAAAAAGACAGAGTTTGGTGTGAAATACGATATGCCATTTATTATCAATGGAGTTAGTTCTAACAGTGGCGGCGGGCTAGGTGCAAGAGGAAAGCATAAAGGCAAGCTCGAAGATGGCTATGGTTTGTCGAGGAAAGATATTGAGGAGTGGCCTAATAATGTCCCTAGATTTTGGAGTGGTGGAACTGTTTGGGCGGCGTCTTTTCAAATTACCCTTTCAAAGGTAGAAAAGGACAGTGATGTGTTACTAAATGAGAGTGCATTAGCTGCGTACTGTATAGTTTTTCATCATAAGTTAGCTTTGTCTTTAGGTAAGCCATTTTTGAAAAAAAATCTTTCTTTGGGATTGATAGGCGAAGTATCAACTCAGATATCTCACCGTTTAGCATCTCTTGTTCGCAATTTTTTATTTTATTCATTTAAGGTGAAAAATAGAAATATTAATAATATAAAAGATGCGATAATTTCAATCGAGACTGAAGGTCGTCCGAATGGATAATGGAAAATTACATCTTTTTCGTCCTCATAAAGGGCCTTGGTATAAGGTTCCACTAGTTAAAGCTCTTAAAGGAACCACTGTGGCGGTTAAATACAGCTATATAGTGGATAATACTGATGCGAGTTTTTTACTTTTTCTTAAGTCCTGGTCAGTAAAGAATTTTTGGTTTAATGTTAAGGAAATAATTCTCCTAATCGTCTGGTGTATTTATTATGGTAAAAGTTTTAAGAGAATAAAAGCATCGGTTGGCGAACTCGATACTCTGTTATTTTTTTACCATGGAAATCTATCTACAGTGGATTCATCCTATGATCAGGATGTTATTGATGCTCTAGCTAACTATAATTGCAAAAAAGTATGCCATATTACACATTTTCAATATGGTCTGGATGTAGGTCCAAAGAATTTAGACATAGTTAAGCCAGACTTGTTAATCGGTGAGGGGGATCCAAGATTATATAATGAGAAGTTAGCTAAATTGTGGGAGAAATATGAGTTTCAAGTTCTGCCATTTTGTGTAAAAGAAAAATTCTTTGATAATTTGGTACCTTTTAATCTCCGTGGTGCTAATGTAGTAACCACAGGAACAATAGCACCGCCGATTTCTGATTCAACTTTTATAAATTTTTATGGTACCGATTGTCTTCAGCCTGAAAGGCTCGAAGTTCTAGAAAAGTACTATAATAGTAAATATGTCAATTGCTTTATTTCTAATAATTATAATGGTGCCAATCATGGCTTAAATGACCAAAACGAATATTTTAAATGCGACATTTCTCAACTATATAGTAATCATAAGTTCGCTATTGTAACTAGTGAAATCGTAGGTTTTCCTGCTATTGGATTGTTTGAAGCGCTAGTAAGTGGGTGTGTTGTCATCTCAACGGATGAAGCATTGTTAAAAACATACGGAATGAAGCCAAATATTCATTATGTTTATGTAGATGATTACGACAAGGTAGAAGAGGTGTTAGGGGGGATTTCTCAAGATGATATTAAGAGCATAATTAAAAATAGTAGTGAAATTTCTAAATTATTTTCTTCATATAGCCTAAGTCGTAAAGTTCTTTCATTGTGTTCTTGATATGAATAAGTACTTATATGTAGCTTTAAGTGGCGGATCCGGAGCTCTCAATGTAGTTACAATCCTGCTTTTTGTTCGAGCTTTAGGTGTAGAGTCATCTGATCTCTTTCTTTTTACACTTGCTTTCGTTAACTTTGTCGTTATATTGTGCGCATCGCCGATTAATACAGGGAAGTTGAAATATTTAATTAATAAATATGATTCGGACGAAGATATTAAACGAGCTGTGTCACATGGTTTGTATTTAGTCGGCCTTAAATATACGCCATATCTACTTATTTTGGTATTAGCTGTATTTTTTTGTCTTTTAAAAACAAGCTCTTTAAACTACAATGATTCATTGTTAAGCTATTCTCTGATTGTATCAATTTACAGTATTTCCTGCGTACTGTATGACTGGAACAAAATTGAGCTTCAAATTGAGAAGAGTTTTATAGAGTTCTCTGCTTTTAATCTGTTTCTTAATTTGATAGCTGTTCTGTGCGTATACTTCTTATTTGATAGCGTTGTAGATTTTCTTATTTTACTCGGCGCAATTAGATTCGTTTTTGTTTTATATTGTAGCGTTAGGAGGCATCAGGATTGTAAGAATAGTGAAGTCAATGTTTCAGGAGATATGCAGAGCGAGTTTAATGAAATGATAAGCACATTAAAATTTTACTCTTTCTCTGTATTTTTCACAGGCTTATCGGCATTTCTTCCTGGTTATTTGTTGTCCTTCTATCAAACTGGTTATTTAACTGCGTATCAACTTGCATACAGATTCATCACTGCGCCACTGTCATTACTAATTACTCCTTTTGTTGATTATGTTAGGTATAGTTTAAAGACTTCTTTGATAATGCCTAGTGATTATACAAAAAATGTAGTTGTAGTGCTTTCATTTACTATTTTTCTTTCCGGTGGACTATTAGTATTTTCCAGAGAGGTTTCTTCCTTCTTTTTGCACGATGAACAATATGTCGAAATCTTTGTGTCGACGATGCAAGTTCTTGCTTTATCCATGGTATCTGGTGCACTTTACATATTAAATACTAGATTGGCAGAGTTGAGATATTCAATTTCAAGGATGAGTACAATTGGTTTGTCTATTCATTGTGCATATATTTTGTTGATTATTTTTTCTACTTGTATTCGTGACTTTGATTACTTTGTACTTTCTAGATTAGTGATTGATTTATTTGTTTTTCTACCGGTATCCTTTTATTTTCTTAAGAGGTCAAATGCAGTCCAAAGTAGTGAAACCTAATAATTTAGTAGTAGTGTTTTTGGTTGCGCTATTCTCTCCAATAATTGGAGTTAAAGTTGGTGCAACCATCAAAGCTTGGATGTTATTAGCACCAGTTATAATTTTGATTTCTCCTTATAAGTGGCGATTGAATAAACCGTTATCGATGTTTTTGTTTGGGTTTGCTTGTACCGCTATATTATCTCTGTTGCTTAACCTTCATACTACAGCGTCCTCATCGCTATTTTTCTTGATGGGAATTTTTTTGCTGTTTTTGTTGTTATTATCTATTTCTTCAATAAAAACAGTTGACTTTGAGACTTCCTTCAATCGATTTTGCGTTGTTTATATTGTCATTACAACTATCTATTATGCAATAGGGATTAATCATTTTAATGAAAGCTTTACCGAAAATAATATTACATATTATGGTATATTCGTTCAGCATGGAATGCCGCGATTATCAGGTTTAGTTGGCGATCCAAATCTTTGTGCATTTTACTTTTCAGTTTTATTAATTATAAGCCTTTCTTTACGAAACCATTTTATTTCAACATTTTGTGTATTAATTATAATTCTTACTGGTTCTCGAACTGCATTTGCGTTCTTAGCACTTTTGGCAGTAATCTATCTTGTTTTTAGACCTAGAAAGTTACTGTTAACTATACCACTGGTGTTAGTATTAGTTAGCTTCATTTCTACGTACATTTTTTTTAGTAGTGATACTATAGCTTCGGTAGAATCAATTTTGAGGATAGGAAATTCAGAAAGTATTTCTCAGGCCGGTGGCAGAATGCATATTTGGAAAGAAGTATTGGCCCATATTGCTGAGCAGCCACTTCAAATCTCCGGCTTCGGAAGTAGTAGAGCATTTACTGAAAGTGTTATAGGGACTCCGACGTATTTTCATAATACCTTTTTAGAGTTAACTTTCGAACTTGGAATATTAGTAACGACAGCGTTTATTTTGGTTGTATTGTTTATTATATCTTGTTTCAAATCTAATAATGAATTGAAAATAATGTACATAGCATCTTTGATGTGCTTTGGAATGTCATTATCATTGACTTTGAATGAAGTTTTATACTTCTCACTATTTGCATTGTATTTGGGTCATTTTTCAAAATCCTCAAATCTAAGAAGTTGGTCGCTTAAAAATGATCAAATTTTGGTATATAGGCAAAAGATTCTAGCTTTAAATTCAATTAGCTATAATAAAAAATAAGGTGTAATTGATATAATGGACCTGCAAGTTCTAGTTTCCACGATGAATGAACGAGTAACAGCCATCAAGTTTAATCCAAGATACTCATATGTGGTTGTGCATCAAATAACGGATCGAAGAGAGAAAGAATACTCGGATTTTATTTCCGTCATCGCCGATTCAGTGAATGTTAAATATATTCAAAGTAAAGAGCTGGGGCTTTCTAAGAGCAGAAATTTGGCGATTTCAAATAGTACTTCAAGATTTGGTTGGATCATGGATGATGACACTGTCTTACTAGATGAGGTTTTAGATAATTTTAAAGACATCCAAAATGATGAGTTAAGCTTTTATTCGGTTAATTATTTTCTTGGATCAAATTTGAAAATAACCGGGAAATCTGGACGGCTGGTAAATAAGTACAGTGCGGCCAAGATAACGTCTATCAATTTAATACTTGATTTCCATAAGGTTAGTAAGACAATTAGCTTTGATGAATCGCTGGGGTTAGGTACTCTTTACCCGTCTGGAGAGGAATACGTCTTTATTTCTACCCTTTTGGATAAAGGTCATAGAGGAATGTTCACTTCATTAGTGGGTTGTAGACACCCAGAAATTACATCAGGATCTGACTTTTTTTCTACAAAGCCTAAAGTGTTGGCTAAATTTATTATGTTTGATAAGGTTTTTGGTAAAACTGCAAAAATATTTGCTCTGATATTTACATTGAAGAAGTTTAATAAGGTCATGAAATCTAGTTTATACATGAGCTTGTTGGCAAGATACTTATTTAATCTTGATAGGGATGAACTGTAGTATTTATCTGACTTTATTGTCTTATTTTATCAAAATCCATATGCGTGGAGAGTTTTGCATATGAAAATAAATAATACCGAAATTGATTTGGTGTCAATTATTACACCTTTATATAACTCTAAGAAGTATTTGCTCGACACCTATAATTCAATAAGAGCTCAGTCCTATTCAAATTGGGAATGGCTAGTAACAGATGATAGGTCTAATGATGGAAGTTTTGAGCTGATATGTGAATTAGCAAAGAAAGATCCAAGAATCAAAGTTCATCGAAATGAGGTTAATTCAGGGGCCGCAGTTTCACGTAATCGATGTATTGAAAATTCTAAAGGAAGATACTTGGCTTTTTTGGACTCTGATGATTTATGGCTTCCCTGTAAGTTAAAAGTTCAAATTGACTTTATGAGACAAAATAATACTGAATTGTGTTATATGGACTATGGATTTATTGACGAAGATGGGAATAAAAAGGATAAGGTTAGAACTACACCTGATAGTGTGGATTACATCCAGCTGTTAAGAGAGAATATTATAGGCTGTTTGACCGTGATATACGATACAAAAAGGTTGGGTAAAGTCTTTATGCCATTAATTCGAAAGCGCCAGGATTATGGCTTGTGGTTGCAAATATTGAAGGTGATTGAAAAGGCTGACAGATGTCCCGGAGTTCATTCTCTTTATCGACAAAGAAAAAATTCTGTATCTAGTAATAAATTTGAGATGGTTAAATATAACTTCTGTTTATTTAGGGAGCATCAAGGTATGGGAACAATAAGAGCGTCTTATTGGGTGTCGATAAATATTCTGAGTAAATTATTTAAAAGAAATAAGGTTAGAGCATGAAAGTACTAGTAACTGGTGGTAGTGGATTCATTGGCACTCGATTAGTAAGTAACTTATTAGAAGAGGGGCATGAGGTTGTTATTTTTGATAAAGCTGAGAGCAAGTGTTTTCCTGAGTTAGTTTATTTGGGAGATGTGCGGGATCTGAGTGCGCTTTCTGAAGCTTGTAAAGGAGTAGACGTAATATATAATTTGGCTGCCGAGCATGCTGATAATGTATCACCTTGCTCATTGTATTATGACGTGAACTGTATGGGTGCCGAAAACGTAACTAAAGCCGCAAAGGAAAATGAAGTTAAGAGTATTGTTTTCACGAGCTCAGTAGCAGTGTATGGTCTCGATAAAGATAACCCGAGTGAAGAAACTAAGCCGGAGCCATTTAACGAGTATGGCAAAACAAAGCTCGAAGCTGAAAATATACTTTGTGCTTGGGCAGCTGAGTCTGTTGAAAATTCGCTAACAATAGTACGACCCTCCGTAGTCTTTGGCGAGGGTAACAGAGGCAACGTATATAATTTAATAAATCAAATAGTTTCTGGTTCATTCTTAATGGTTGGTGCAGGAAACAATTTCAAATCAATGTCTTATGTTAAAAACGTAGCCAAGTTTCTGATGGGGAGAATTGAGTCTCCACAAGGTGTTAATATTTATAATTATGCAGATAAGCCAGATTTAAGTTCAAAGGAAATTGTTGGTGCAGTTTATGAAGAGACTGGTATTAAAGGCAAACCATTTCATTTGCCTTACACAATTGGATTGATTGGTGGTTTATCATTTGATTTGCTAGCTAAGTTGACAGGTCGAAAGTTCTCAGTGAGCTCCATAAGGATAAAAAAGTTTTGTGCTAATACAACCGTAAATTCTCAGAAGGCTATGGAGTCTGGTTTTTCGCCTGAGTATACAATTGAAGCAGGACTGAAGCGGATGGTTAGAGAAGATTTCCCAAGAAAGAGTCGATCATAAAAACAATGGGTAAAGAAGCTCTAACTTCACTTAACCGAGAATTCAGATAATAAGAGCTATGCTCATGGTTGATAGGGGAGGAAGGCAACCGTTAGTATTGGTACGCTTCTTTTAGCTAAGAGTAAAACGAGATTGCCATGAGCTACAAGCAGTCGACTGAGAGCCAAAGATATCAGAACTCTGTCTTTCTGGCTCGTGGCGTCTCACAAGCAGTCATTGCCAAAACTATTTGTAAACTCAAGTTCTGTATTTCTTGAGAGCTGAGTTGAAACAGCCAAACTAATGTGAGCTCTGACCTCTGCTCCCTGTGTTGCGTATCAACAAGTAATGCGGTGTCAAACCGTAACTGCCAAACGATGTAACCCGCGATAAGTCATAGACTTCATTTAGACCACGCTGGCGCTTGACTTGAGTCCAGAGCAGATAAAGCAATATATGTAATGATCCAGAGAAGAACTGCACAGGGTATAGTGCTATTCAGATCAGGAGTCAGTCATGCAGCACGAACCAGAACTAAAGCGATGGACCGCCAAGCGAAAGGCGGAGTTGGTCAAGGAGATCATCAAGGGCAAGACCGCGGTCAAGGAAGCCGCCCGAAACTTTGATCTCACGCCAGCCGATGTTGAACGCCGGGTAGATGACGCCATGAAGGGGATGGGGAACGCCCTCAAGGCCAACCCCATGGACGTCAGGGAACAATATGAGAATAAGATTGATGATCTTCACGCTGCCTATGGCGAAGCGATGCTTGAGGTTAAGTTCCTAAAAAAGTTGCAGCTCCATCTCGACCAGGACGACGGATAGTCCAGCAAGTCAGGGATGAGATGGCCAAGGAAGGTCACCCGATCACCATAAGCCAAGCGTGTCGTTGGTCGGGGTTGCCCCGCCGCAGCTTTTACTACCGAAGCCGTAGGCAGCCGCCTAAGTTGAACGAGGTGCTTGCTCAACGGGTAAAGCGTGTCATTGACGCGTTGCCTTACGCAGTGTATCGAACGGTGGCCTACCTGCTTGGTGAGAACAAGAACACCATCCAGCGTCTGATGAAGCTCAAAGGCTGGCAATGCCGCAAGCGCGCCATTGGCTTTCGGCCAAGGGTGGAAGCGAAACGCTCCGTGGCTGATGCACCGAATAAGCGCTGGTCAACAGATATTGCTCGAGTCTGGTGTGGCGAACAGGATCGCTGGGCCGCTCTGACTTTGGTCATGGACTGCCATACCCGGGAAGTGCTGGGCTGGAGCCTGAGTAAACGGGGAAATGCTAAATCGGCCGTTGCAGCCTTAGAAGATGCCTTGCTGACCCGTTACGGCACGATTGGTAAAGTCACCGCAGGCTTACAGCTACGAAGCGATAATGGCTTGGTGTTCACATCCAAGCTGTATACCGGCAGGCATACCAATATGGGCTGAAGCAGGAGTTCATCCAACCTCATACACCGCAGCAAAATGGCATGGTGGAGCGGTTAATCCGAACCATCAAAGAACAATGCTTGTGGATGCATAATTTCAGCTCTCTGCCGGAGGCGAGAAACGCCATAGGTAAATGGCTGGAGTTTTACAACAATGAGCGCCCGCACCAAGCGCTCAAGATGAAAACACCGGCTGAGGTGAACGCCTTAGCCGCATAAGTTGTGCAGAAAAGGCTGGGTCATTACATGATATTGACCCAGGAACCTGTGTAACAATAGAGCCAAGCTAAATACACGAACTTAAAAATACTGGAGTGATAGACATGATGGTTTTCTGTTTAAGAAAAAATTTATATGGCTCGAAATTTAAAAGTTTTTATTCATAATCTTGATTGCTGAAGCCGGTTAATATTCTTGCCCCAAATTTTCTATTGGTGATGAGTTTATGGCTAATTTTATAATTGTTTAAACAGTCTGGCTTTGTGGTTAGTGCCAAAATAAAAAGTTGAAAATAGAAATGAAATATTTTAGCTCGGTTATTGCTGTTGTGTTTGTATCGGCACAAAGTCAAGCAGCCAGTTCTTTTATTAGTCTGCAAGATAGTTATTTAAATGGAAGAATCGACCAGCTTGTAGTGGTCTCTGATATGCCAGTCTTAACGAAGCCATATAATGTAAAGCAGGTTCGATCTTATCTGGGGCTTATTCGAAAGAAAATTCCAGGTCTATACAATGAGATTAATAATGGACTATTGCCATATGAAAAAAGCGGCGAAATTCAAAGAGGCGAAGTATTAGTCGCTGCAGCAGCTGAACCAGATCATAAGCAGATAATGCCGAATGGCAGAGGTGAAACGGCTTCCTCGACTTATCGTGTATCCGCATCTGCCCAATATAAGTACGCAGATTGGCTGGTTGCTTCGGTTGGTGGATTAGCTTTTGATGGCGAGAGTGGAGCCGATGATCTTTTGCCTGTAGACTCTTACATTGCCATTGGTTGGGATAGCTTTCAGTTAGATTTTGGTTATAGAGAACATTGGTTATCGCCGTTTTCAGACTCTGCAATGCTAATGTCGACCAATGCGCGCCCTTCTTTTTCGGTGGGGATTAGTAATCCTGTAGCATTTGAGAGTCTGTGGAATCTGCATTATGAGGTATCAGTTACCCGTCTAGAGGAACACGATACGATTTTGTATGGCGATGAAGTCGAGTCTGGTCGCCCTGCTATTTTGATGACTCATTTGAGCATTGAGCCGGTTAAAGGTTGGACTATTGGCGCCAACAGAACTATGCAATTTGGTGGTGGATCTCGCGAGGTGAGCTTAAGTTCGATTTGGGATGCATTCTGGGATCCGGTATCAAATGACAATAATGCATCAGATAGCTTTGAGGATTGTGAGTCAGAGCAGGCAAATCTGTGTGAGTTCGGCAATCAACAAGCTTCAATTACTACTCGCCTTAATTTTCAAGGTGATACGCCTTTCTCTATTTACGGTGAGTATGCTGGCGAAGATACCGCAAGTCATTCGAACTGGAGATTGGGTAACATTGCAGTCTCCGGTGGGCTTAATATCCCATTTCTTCCTGAGTATTTATTAGGTAGAGATTGGTCGTTCACTTACGAGTTCACTCAATGGCAAAATGCTTGGTATAACCATTACATTTATAAAAATGGTTACACCAATGATAGTGTTGGCATGGGGCATTGGTTCGCCAATAACCGCGATGATCAAGATGGTGTTCCTGGTACAGCTAATATGGTTAAGTTGGGTTGGCAGCGTGGATATAGAGATAGATATGAATTTGTCTATCGCCAGATGAAGAATGATAACAATAACTCGAGCCAAAGCTATACAACAGCCAGAGAGTTAGATGTCCGTTATTTTGGTCGCTGGAATGATCAAGACTGGGGGTACCGAATTTATGGTGGCCAGACAGTTTATGACGATAGCTTTGTTCGCGGTGAAATCAGCTTAGGGTGGTAACGATGAGAGTTTTATTTCTAATGGTGACTTTTATTGTATCACCTTTCGCTATGGCAGATTGGGCATTTCAGGCTGGCTTGGGGGGTACTTATCTCTATCAAGATAATGCTGATACTGGTACAGACAGTAGTGTTCGACCCAACTTGCAGTTCGGGGTGTTTAAGCCGGTCTCTGATACCTGGAGTATGGGTACGGCTATAGAGTATGTGCCGGATGATATCATGGGCTCTGGCGCAACGGGCAACCTGATGATGTGGCGCGTTGCAGAGTTTGGCTACCAGTTTGCCGAAAAGTGGGCAGTTAGCTTTTATGGCGGTGCGGCTAGATACGACCGTGAAGAGCCAGGTTGGGGTTATGGGTTAGGCGGCGGCGTGCTGTGGTTGTTAGGTGATCGCTGGGCCTTGTCTGGTGAGCTAAATTGGACCAGCACTGACATTTCCCTCGAAAATGATGGTGTTACGGCTTCTGGTAAGAAGGATGATTTCATCTGGACCTCTTTGGTGCTTAAGGTTCGGTTTTAAGGGGCTATTTTATGCAGTTGTTTGAGCTTTCCTCGTGCTCGGGTTTGCCTGAAGAAGTTGGTAAGTGCATTCGCCATGTGTTGTCTTTGGGGGAGATCCCGGCGGGCCTTTTTGAGGTACCGGGGTCAGTCATTAAGGCTATTGGGATTCGATATGTCACTAAGGGGTCATCGGTACCTGTGGTTGCCGAAAACCATCAACGGGTAGTGGATGTGCATGTTGTTGTTCAAGGTAGCGACGGTGTAACTGTTGTTGCTGAAGAGGCTGCAGTCCCTAGTGGTGATTACTGCGATAAGGATGACTATCAGTTGTTTGATGTTAGCGGTGATCTTGAGCTGCAAGAGTTGACTGCAGGGCGTGTTGCTGTTTTTGAACCTTATGAGATTCACGTTACTGGGCGCGCTGTTGTTGAACCTGGTGATGTTGTTAAGGTGGTATTGAAGGTTCCTACTGAGCTGTTTGAGGGGTAGCGCCTAGGGTGGAGGCAAAGGGCTAAGAGCTAAGGGCTAAGAGCTAAGGGCTAAGAGCCAAAGACACTGGGTACCCGCGTACGCGGGCACGACAGTCAAGGTCCAAGGCCTAAGGTCAAAAGCCAAAGACGCTGGGTACCCGCGTTCGCGGGCACGACAGTCAAAGGCAAAGGCCTAAGGTCAAAAGCCAAAGACACTGGGTACCCGCGTACGCGGGCACGACGGAAGGTTGGTTGGATAGCTGAGGTTACCGTGTAGTGTTTGCGTGACCTGAGGCTAAGGTTAAAGGCAAAGACGCTGGATTCTTGCGTTCGCGCGAATGACGAGGGGCGGGAAGACGCCGGGTACCCGCGTGTGCGGGTACGGCGGTTAAGGGCAAAGGCCCAAGGTCAAAAGCTAAAGACACTGGGTACCCGCGTTCGCGGGCACGACGGTGGGTTGGTTGGAGTTCTCTGGTTTCCGGGTAGTGTTTGCGTTACCCGGGGCTGAGGTTCAAGGCAAAGACGCTTGATTCTCGCGTTCGCAAGAATGACGAAAGTCTGGAAGATCCTGGGTACTCGCGTTCGCAACAATGACGAAGTGTGGGTACGGCGGTCAAAAGCTAAAGCGCGACATACATGGTGTCGTGGGTACGTCAGTGATTAATGTTAGTATGTAGTTTCTTTCTTATTTGGTCGCTGTGCACTGTTGAGTGGAGTGACATTTTTGTATTTAGGTCGTGCAGGGTGCAGACCGGGTTTTAATGGATAGAATATTTATGTCTCGAAAGTACTTTGGTACCGATGGTGTACGTGGTCTCGTTGGTCAATCTCCAATTACTCCCAAGTTTGCAATGAAACTTGGCTGGGCTGCCGGAAAGGCATTAGCCAACCAGGGAAATAGCCGAGTGTTGATTGGCAAAGACACCCGCATCTCAGGTTACATGTTGGAGTCGGCCATGGAGGCGGGCTTTGTTGCAGCCGGTATCGATGTGGCCTTTTTGGGGCCTATGCCAACGCCAGCGGTGGCTTACCTTACCCGCACCTTCCGTGGCGAAGCCGGTGTGGTTATCAGTGCCTCCCATAACCCCTACCATGACAATGGTATCAAATTTTTCTCTGCGGACGGTACCAAACTCAGCGATGAGGTGGAGCTGGAAATTGAGTCCTGGTTGGATAAAGAGATGGACTGTGTACCGTCTGAACAGCTTGGACGCGCCACTCGCGTCAGTG
The DNA here is from genome assembly GCF_000425405.1 of Ferrimonas kyonanensis DSM 18153. Classification (GTDB taxonomy): domain Bacteria; phylum Pseudomonadota; class Gammaproteobacteria; order Enterobacterales; family Shewanellaceae; genus Ferrimonas; species Ferrimonas kyonanensis. The sequence goes on from NZ_AUDJ01000037.1 coordinate 32,647, forward strand.
ATGCCGCCGGTCGTTACATCGAGTATTGCAAAGCCACGTTCAGTCGCGAATACAGCCTCCAAGGGTTGCGCATCGTGCTGGATTGCGCCCATGGCGCCACCTACCACGTGGCGCCGCCGGTCTTTACCGAGCTGGGTGCTGAGGTTATCACCATTGGCAACGAGCCTAACGGCACCAACATCAATGCGCAGTGTGGTGCCACCCACCTTGATGCGCTACAGAAAAAGGTCGTTGAAGTGCGCGCCGACTTCGGTATCGCCTTCGATGGCGATGGCGACAGGGTGATGATGGTTGACGGTGACGGTACTAAACTCGACGGCGACATCATTCTGTTCATCTTGGCTAAGCACTGGCAGAAAAAAGGCATCCAGTTTGGCGGTGTGGCCGGCACCCTGATGGCCAACATGGGCTTGGAACTGGCACTGAAAGAGCGCGGCATTGAGTTTGCTCGCTCCAAAGTGGGCGATCGTTATGTGGTCGAACTGCTGAAACAAAAAGGCTGGACACTGGGTGGTGAAAACTCAGGCCACATTTTGTCTCTGGATCACTCCTCCACCGGTGATGGCATTGTCGCGGCATTGCAGGTGCTCCAGGTACTGGCAGAAACCGGTCAGACTCTAGAGCAGGCTCGCTCCGGCATGACCATGTTGCCCCAGGTACTGATCAATGTGCGCTTCTCCGGCAATACTACGCCACTGGAGGCTGAGTCGGTAAAGCAGGCGGTCTCCCATGTTGAGCAGGAGTTGGCCGGTCGTGGTCGGGTATTGTTGCGTAAGTCGGGCACCGAGCCGTTAATTCGGGTTATGGTCGAGGGCGAAGATGAGGCTCTGGTTCGAGCGTTGGCACAAACCATTGCCGATGAAGTCGCTCGGGTTGACTCTGCAGCCTAATTCAGTGTGGCAGCAATGCGGCTGCCACTCACCGAACTCCACAGACCCTTAGGACGTCAAGGTTGCTGTTTTTTGAATTGTTATACCCCTATTACTTGCCTCAGTATTTGCCGGTTGCCATGGAGTGGCAAGCTCGGGGCGGTGAGGTTCGTTTTATCTGCCACTACATCGATTCGGAGTTGATGCCCGGTTACCGGCAGACTTTGGCTGCAACTGGTATCGAGGTGTTTTGGGTAAATGGTGCCGAAGAGGTGGAGGCCTTGTGCCATCAGCATCAGCCAGACTGGTTTATCTTTGGCAATACTCAGCAACATTTCTCTTCCATGCCGGAAGCTACCAAAGTAGCTTTAATGCAACATGGTATTGGTCCCAAAGCTTGTTATTTCGATATGCCCAAAGGCCGGGTCGATGTGCGTTTTGTCGAGGGAGAGCATCGACTGCGTCAGCTACAGGCACGCTATCCTGAACACCGATTTGTAGATACCGGCTACGCCAAACTGGATTCTATCGTTAATGCCGATAACGGCGAAAGCTTGACACAAACTTTGGGGTTGGATGCTGCCAAGCCAACAGTACTGTATGCGCCAACGTTTTTTCCTAGCAGCATTGAAAGCCTGCCGTTGGACTTTCCACAACACCTATTGGCATACAATCTGATCATCAAGCCGCATTACTTTTCGCTAACTAAAAAGCGTTACCGTAACCAGAGCAAAAGGCTGCACGATTGGGCCAAATCCCCCAATGTCCACCTGGTGCCGGTGGCGGATCAGGACATTACTGCCTATATGTCGTTAGCGGATCTGCTGGTAAGCGATGCATCATCCACGCTTTTGGAGTTTGCCGCACTGGATAAACCAGTGATATGGTGCGACTTTTATCATCTGCGCTGGACCTACCGGGGGCCGTTGAAGTTTCGCTTGAAGCAGAGAATGGCGCCGGAGTTGAACCAGTACAAACCGTTGGCGACCGTGGTAGAACGCCCTGGGGAACTGGCTGACGCCATCGCGCATCAGCTTGCAAACCCCGGCCAGTTACGGGATGTTAGACATAGCCTGACTTCACAGTTAGTGGGCAGGGTCGATGGGCAATGCAGTCACAGGGTCGTGGACTGTCTGTTGAGTTAAAGTGGATTATGAAAATTATTACTTTTGGGACCTTCGACATGTTTCATGTCGGCCATCTGCGTCTGCTTGAACGAGCCAGACGGGCGGGTGGTCATCTAACCGTTGGTGTGTCTTCAGACCAACTGAACTTCACCAAGAAGGGCCGTAATCCTATCTGCAGTGAAGTTGACCGTTGTCGCATCATTAAGGCGCTGGCCTGTGTCGATGAGGTATTTATTGAAGAGTCCCTCGAGCTTAAGCGCGAGTACATCAGGCGTTATCAGGCCGATGCTCTAGTGATGGGGGATGATTGGCAGGGTAAGTTCGACGATCTTGCCGACTTGTGCCAGGTTATTTATCTCCCTAGAACCCCTTCCATTTCGACCACCGCTCTCATCGAAGTGGTCCAGTCGATGCCAAACGTCAGCACTTCTGTTGCCTGAGTGGCTCCGTTGCCCGAATGCACTAGGCTATAGTCAGTATGGTTTTCTGTATTGAACTTGGTGTGTAAAAGGCAGTGTGTATTAAAAAATGTGGAATGAATTGAATGTCTAAAACGGTATTGGTCACCGGAGGTGCCGGTTACATCGGCAGCCATACCCTGGTAGAGCTACTGAACCAAGATAAAAACGTAGTGGTGGTGGATAATCTCAGCAACAGTTGTGAAGAGTCGCTGTGCAGGGTTGAGCGGATCACCGGCAAGAGTGTGACCTTTTATCAGGGCGACATTCTCGACTCGGACCTGTTGGAGCGAGTGTTTGCCTGCCACGATATCGGTTCAGTGGTGCACTTTGCCGGTTTGAAGGCGGTGGGTGAGTCCGTCGCCCAGCCGGTTCGCTACTACCAGAACAACGTTACCGGTACCCTCAGTTTGTGTGAGGCCATGGCCAAAGCCGGGGTATTCAATCTGGTGTTCTCCTCGTCGGCCACAGTCTATGGTGACCCGGCCAGCCTGCCAATTCGTGAAGACTCTCCAGTGGGGGGCACTACCAATCCCTATGGCACCAGCAAGTATATGGTTGAGCGTGTACTGCAGGATCTGCACGTGTCCGATAGCCGCTGGAACATTGCCCTGTTGCGTTACTTTAACCCGGTCGGGGCCCATGAGAGCGGTTTGATTGGAGAAGACCCCAACGGCATTCCCAATAACCTGATGCCCTTTATCAGCCAGGTGGCGGTGGGTAAACGTGAGCATCTGTCGGTATTTGGCAATGATTACGATACCGTCGATGGCACCGGTGTACGTGACTACATCCATGTGGTGGATCTGGCCATCGGCCACCTCAAGGCGTTGGATAAACTCGCAGCTGAGCCGGGCGTGGTCATCTACAATTTGGGTACCGGAACCGGCTACAGCGTGCTCGAGATGGTGTCGGCCTTTGAAAAAGGCAGCGGCCAGCCGGTGCCCTATCAGCTAGTGGCCAGGCGCCCTGGTGACATTGCTGCCTGTTACGCCGATCCTGCCAAGGCCCAGGCTGAGCTTGGATGGACTGCCAAGCGTGGTGTCGATGCCATGACCGCCGATACCTGGCGCTGGCAGTCGAATAACCCCAATGGCTATAAGTAACCCCTCTTTAGCGAGTGTTTTTGGGTAAAGATCTCATTTTAGTGGCCGGCACATTGTTAAGATGGCCGGCTCTTTGTTTTGTTGTGAGTGGCGTTTGAACTGCTTGCAGACTATTGAAATTATTGGATTAAAGTAGATGAAAATTGCGATTGCGGGCACCGGATATGTCGGTCTGTCTAATGCGGTATTGCTGGCACAGCACAACGAAGTGGTAGCCTTGGACATTGTTGCCGATAAGGTAGCGATGTTGAATAACAAGCAGTCTCCCATCGTCGATGCCGAGATTGAAGATTTTCTGGCCAACAAAACCCTGAATTTTACCGCCACCATGGACAAAGAGGCGGCGTACGCCGGTGCCGAGTACGTGGTTATTGCCACACCGACCGATTACGATCCGCAAACCAACTACTTCAACACCAACTCTGTTGAGGCGGTGATTCAGGATGTGATGGCCATTAACCCAACAGCGGTGATGATCATCAAATCTACCGTGCCTGTGGGGTACACCAAATCCGTGAAAGAGAAGTTTGGCTGCGATAGCATCATCTTTTCGCCGGAGTTTTTGCGTGAAGGGAAGGCGCTGTACGATAACCTGTATCCGTCTCGAATCATCGTTGGTGAGCGCTCCGAGCGTGCCGAAGTGTTTGCCGGCCTGTTGGTGCAAGGTGCCATTAAGCAAGACATTGAAGTGTTGTTTACCGATTGTACCGAGGCGGAGGCGGTCAAGCTGTTCTCCAATACCTACTTGGCACTGCGGGTCGCTTACTTCAACGAGCTGGACTCTTATGCTGAGACCCATGGTCTGAACAGCCGCCAAATCATTGAAGGAGTAGGTCTGGACCCACGCATTGGTAACCATTACAACAACCCCAGCTTTGGTTATGGCGGCTACTGCTTGCCGAAAGACACCAAGCAGTTGCGGGCTAACTATCAGGATGTACCCAATAACATTATCAGTGCCATCGTCGATGCCAACCGCACCCGCAAAGATTTTGTCGCCGATGCCATTATCGCTCGTAAGCCGAAAGTTGTCGGCGTACACCGCCTGATCATGAAAGCCGGCTCCGATAACTTCCGCGCCTCCTCCATTCAGGGCGTGATGAAGCGCATCAAAGCCAAGGGCATCGAAGTGGTGGTGTTCGAGCCGGTTCTTCAAGAGGCCGAGTTCTTTAACTCCCGCGTGATCAACGATCTGGAAGAGTTTAAGAAGGTGTCGGACGTAATAGTGGCCAACCGTCTCACCGACGACATTAAAGACGTAGAAGCCAAAGTGTATACCCGCGACTTGTTTGGCAGTGACTAAATCGGCAGCAAAGCCAAAGCCTGGCTTGTATTAGCTCAACGGCAGCAGAGGTTCTGCTGCCGTGAGTGGCACGATCTAATTTTTTGAGTATTACTATGATTTCTAAAGTTGTAATCCCCGTTGCCGGACTGGGAACCCGTATGCTGCCGGCGACCAAAGCCATCCCTAAAGAGATGCTGCCTTTGGTGGACAAGCCGCTGATTCAGTACATCGTGAATGAGTGCGTCGAGGCCGGTTTTAAAGAGATCGTGCTGGTGACTCACGCCTCGAAAAATGCCATTGAGAACCACTTTGATACTTCGTTCGAGCTGGAAGCGACGCTGGAGAAGCGGGTAAAGCGGCAGTTGCTGGAAGCCGTTCAGGCCATCTGCCCGAAAGACGTGACCATCATGCACGTGCGCCAGGGCGAAGCTAAAGGTCTGGGTCATGCCATTCAGTGCGCCAAGCCGCTGGTGGGCGACAACCCTTTTGCGGTGGTGCTGCCAGACGTTATTTTGGATGAGTACACTGCAAATCAGCAGACTGAAAACCTGGCGGCTATGAAACAGCGCTTTATTGACACCCGTCGTAGCCAGATTATGGTCGAGGCGGTGCCGGTGGAAGATGTCTCTAAGTACGGCATTGCCGATTGCGATGCGTCCTGCCTACGCCCCGGCGAGAGTGTGGTGATGAAAGGGGTGGTTGAAAAGCCAGCCGCGGAAGTCGCACCATCCAACATGGCCGTAGTGGGCCGTTATGTATTGCCAGCCAGCATTTGGCCGTTGTTGGCGAAGACGCCTCCAGGAGCGGGTGATGAGATTCAGTTAACTGATGCTATCGCCATGTTGATGGAGTCTGAAAACGTTGAGGCGTTCCAGATGTCCGGCAAGTCCCACGATTGTGGTGATAAACTGGGCTACATGAAAGCCAATGTAGAGTACGCGCTGCGTCACTCAGGCTTGAAAGATCAGTTCAAAGAGTACCTGAAATCAGTCGACCTGGGTTGATTGAGTTCCTTACTTTAAAAAACGCGGCCAAGGCCGCGTTTTTTGATCCTGCAATGTCGTGCCCGCGCACGCGGGTACCCAGCGTCTTTTACCCTTTGTCATTCTTGCGCAGGCGAGAATCCAGCGTCTTTTTTTATCCTCTAAATCAAAGCCACTGGCCCCTCGCGTTCGCAAGGGCGACGGTGCTAGTTGGATGGTTTTGCAGTTAATCTGCTCTACCGTGGCTACGGCAGAGCTCAGCACCGGTCGTTCCCACCTAACCTTCAACTATCCCTCCGTCGTGCCCGCGAAAGCGGGTACCTAGTGTCTTTTGCCCTTTGTCATTCTTGCGCAGGCGAGAATCCAGCGCCTTATTGGTTGTAAAGCCACTGGGCCCTCGCGTTCGCAAGGGCGACGGTGCTAGTTGGATGGCTTTGCGGTCAACCTGCTCTACCGTGGCTACGGCAGAGCTCGGCATTGGTGGTTACCACTGAACCTCCAACCATCCTTCCGTCTTTCTCGCTACCTCAGTACGTTAATCATTACTCCGTCGTACCCGCGAACGCGGGTAACCAGTGTCTTTTTACCCTCTCAACCAAAGTCACTGGACCCTCGCGTTCGCAAGGGCGACGGGGTGGAGTATGTCGTGCCCGCGAATGCGGGTACCTAGTGTCTTTTGCCCTTTGTCATTCTTGCGCAGGCGAGAATCCAGCGCCTTATTGGTTGTAAAGCCACTGGGCCCTCGCATTCGCAAGGGCGACGGTGAGTGTGTCGTGCCAACCGGTTTTTCAGTGCCGCAGAGGTGGCTGTTCACACCTTCTGCGGCGTTTAGGATTGTGTACTACAGATTGGTGCTGTTGTCTTTTTGAGCGACCTGAGGCGTACTTGGGTTAGCTCGTTGGCGAACAATGGACATACAGTTGTCGATAAAATTACTGATCTGGCTCTGGGGAATATTGGGTGCTCCGAGGTTTTTATTGCCGCCGTCAAATGCATCAAATGACGCAATAACGCTGCTGGTGCAAGCAACCAGCACTTCATCCAGTAGTACACTCTCTGCCAGATCCTTTACGACCAGTGCCACTTGATCAGAAGAAGAGGTGCCCGCCGTGGTGGACTGTTGTCCTAGTGCCTGGGCGTAGGTATTGGTGGCCATCGACATGGCGCCATTGAGACTATCAAAGACCTTTTGGTGATCCTGGTAATTGACGGTTTGCACGGTCAGGTTTGATTTGGCCGTGGCCAGCTTCGTTTTTTGAGCGCTGTATTTGTCGCAGTTCGCTTTGGTGTCATTGGTGGGGGTGGTACATACTGTATCAGCATCGCCTGTAATGGCCTTGGCTATTTCATCCAGTGCGGCTTGCTCGGTTGCAACCGTAGTCTCTGCGGCCGCTTTGTCCTTAAGGGCTTGGTCTTTATTGGCTTTTGCATCGGCAATTTTATCGCTGAGATTGAGAGTGGCGTTGGCTGCAATGGCGATTTGAGAGCGAGGCTGGCTGGTGGTCAGTTGCTCAATAGCGATGAGGGCCACCATTGAGCGTTGATATTTGCTGAGCATGGCAAAATACTGAGACTCGTCGATGGCACCCGATGCGTAGGCTTCACAGAGCCGAAAACCGGCATCCCTTAGCAGCTGAATGGATTGCGAGCGAATGCCGATAGTGGCGCCATTCTCGCTGTTGACTGATTTAAAGGCGGCAGTAACTTCCTCAACCACATCAACATTGGCTTCGACGGCCGAGCTGTATACCGAGAACACATCGGGGCTGGGCTCGGTGCAGGTAATGGATTGGCCACTGCTAGACTGGCCTGAGATAAGAAAGCGTTGCTTGGCATCGACACTGATAACCTGCTGGGTGTCGCTGAGTGTGTCAACTTCGTGGATGGTTGAGCTGCATCCGGTTATGCCGGTTAGGGTAAGGGTGCCAAGTAGCAATGATTGGTTCAGTATGCGCATAGTTCAGCTCCTTTGAACGTGCATGGTGATATTGAATTGTGAAGCCAATAAACATAGTGCCTGTTGCCGCTGAAATACAAGTTGAGATCGTATTGGGAGCCGAGAGGCTTTCATTAGGCTTGTTGTCGAGATCAAGATTGCTCGCTACCTCAATGGGCAAATCATCCCTCCGTCGTGCCCGCGAACGCGGGTACCCAGCATCTTTCGCTCTTCGTCATTCTTGCGAACGCGAGAATCCAGCGTCTTTCGCCCCTCGTAATTCTTGCGAACGCGAGAATCTAGCGTCTTACGCCCTTTGTCATTCTTGCGAACGCGAGAATCCAGCGTCTGTTCTTGTTAAGAAAACCCAAAGTCACTGGGCCCTCGCGTTCGCAAGGGCGACGGTGCGAATGGGATGGGCTTGTGGTCAATCATCGCTCTACAGTGGCCAATAGAGAGCGGTAATGCGGCAGCCAATCGTACTTTAACCATCCCTCCGTCGTGCCCGCGCACGCGGGTATCCAGCGTCTTTCGCCCTTCGTCATTCTTGCGGATGCGAGAATCCAGCGTCTTTCGCCCTTTGTCATTCTTGCGAACGCGAGAATCCAGCGTCTTACGCCCTTTGTCATTCTTGCGAACGCGAGAATCCAGCGTCTGTTCTTGTTAAGAAAACCCAAAGCCACTGGGCCCTCGCGTTCGCAAGGGCGACACGAGCGAGGTGGGGTGGGTTAAGTTGAACTGTGGCCGCCAGAAGGGCTGGTGCCATACTAATTACCCTCCGTCTCTCTCGTTACCTCAGTACGTTAATCACCACTCCGTCGTGCCCGCGCAGGCGGGTATCCAGTGTCTTTCGCCTGCGAACGCGAGAATCCAGCGTCTGTTCTTGTTAAGAAAACCCAAAGTCACTGTGCCCTCGCGTTCGCAAGGGCGACGGGGTGGAGTGTGTCGTGTCCGCGCATGCGGGTATCCAGTGTCTTTCGCTCTTTGTTGCGTTTACGTCGAGCTGATACTGGCTTTGACCGGAGCGCTGGCCAGGGTGGCGGCCAGTTCCACCTTAATGCCGGGAAAGGTACGTTTAAGGCAGTTGGCGAGCCCTTTTTGAGCCACGGGGCTACCGTGAATCAGCCGGATGCATTTGGGAGGAAACGCCATGCTGGAGACAAACCGAATCAAATCCGGCTGGTCGGCATGGGCGGAGTAGCCACTGAGGGTATGGATGCTGGCTTCTACCCGGGTGAGCTGGCCATCAATCTCAACCTCCGTGGGCGCGCTGAGTTGCTGCAGGCGCCGCCCCAGGGTGCCCTTGGCCTGATAGCCGACAAACACGATATCAGTGCGAGGATCCGGCGCCAGCGCTTTCAGGTAGTTAACGATGCGTCCGCCGCTGCACATGCCGCTGGCGGCAATCACGATGGCTGGCTCGGCGCTGACCTGCAGGCGATTCAGTAGCGCCTGATGCTGGCGGTGGTCATCGATGGTGATCAGGTGGTCAAAGTCCAACGGGTGGCGACTGCTGGAGATTCTATGCCGGGCCTCTTTATCCCAAAGGTGCTGCAGTTGGCGGTAACTGGAGGTGATTTTGGCGGCCAGAGGCGAGTCAACAATGATGGGAACTTGAGCCATGATTTGGTCGCCATTGAGGTGAAACAGCAGATCTTCAATTTCATACAACAGCTCCTGAGTACGGCCAATGCTGAATGCCGGAATCAGGGTGACGCCGCCATTTTTCAAGGTGGATTGCAGAATCTGCTTCAGCTTTTGGCTGCGTTCGGCGCGGTGTTCGTGACAGCGGTTGCCATAGGTGGATTCCAGTACCAGCAGGTCGGCAGACTCGGGCGCGTCCGGGTCAGGCAGTAGTGGTGTGTTGTAACAGCCAAGGTCGCCGCTGAAAACAATCCGCTTCTTGTTGGGTAGGGCTACCTCAACGATGGAAGAGCCTAATATGTGCCCTGCTGGGCGCAGCCTTACCATGCCGATGGCCGGAGAGGGCAGGGCGTGCCAGTGATGGTAGTCCAGTGGTTGCAGTTGAGCGCGAATCTGGTCCAGGAAGCGGCTAACCAGAGTTCGATCCCGGGTAAACCCTAATTTAATGGCGTCTTCCAGAATCAGCGGCAACAGGTAGGCGCTGGCCTGGCTGCAGAGGATCGGCCCCCGAAATCCCGCCGCCAGCAGGTAGGGGATGCGACCAATATGGTCGATGTGACAATGGGTCACGATCAGAGCCTGGACCTGATCGAGATCGAAATCGATATGATGGCCGTCGGGGGAACGCCGCTCCAAATCGTCGCCTTGGAACAGGCCACAGTCCACCAAGATGGAGTGCTGATCATCCAGATAGAGTTGGTGACAGGAGCCGGTAACGCCGCTGGCCGCACCGTGATGGTGCAATTTAAGCATGGATAAGTCCTTTTACCCTGAAGGCCTAGTTTAACCCTAGCAGCGAATTTTAAGGATGCGGCCGGGAGCGGCATTTTTTCTTATTCAGGATGAAAGAAAGATCACATAAAGGGCGAATTCTCGCTGCAGTTCACGGATAATATGGCTTGTTTACAATCGGTTATCAGCAGGCAGAGTCCATGAGTCGTCGATACAAGTCGGTTACCCCCTATTCCAGTGTTAATTTTGGCGTGTTGAAGTCACTGCTGCCCTACCTGCTGGAGTTCCGACTGATCCTTGGGTTATCGCTGGCGTGTCTGGTGGGGGCCAAGGTGGCCAGCGTCGGTTTGCCATTTATCCTCAAACACATTGTCGATAACCTCGATGGTGTTGGTGAGGTGCCGGCGGCGACGGCGATTCCGTTGGCGTTGTTGCTGGCGTACGGTCTGGTGCGTTTCTCCAACGTGCTGTTTGGCGAGCTTCGCGACACCCTGTTTGGCCGCATTACCGAGCGGGCGATGCGCCGGGTCGGACTCAAGGTGTTTCGTCACCTCCATAAGCTGGATCTGGGTTTTCATTTAGAGCGCCGTACCGGCGGTGTTTCGCGGGACATCGAGCGGGGCACCAATGGCATCAGTTTTTTGATGCGGTTTATGGTGTTCAATATTGTGCCAACTTTGCTGGAGATTGGCCTGGTGGTGGGGTTGCTGTGGTGGAATTACCACATCGGCTTTGCACTGATTGTGTTGCTGGCGGTAGTGGCGTACATCGGTTTTTCTGTGGTTGCCACCGAATGGCGAACCGATTTTGTTCGTCAGGTCAATGAGGCCGAGTCCCAGAGCAGCACTCGGGCCGTTGACAGCCTGCTGAACTTTGAAACGGTTAAATACTTCACCAATGAAGAACACGAAAGTCGCCACTATGACAGTGAGTTGTCGCAGTGGGAGCAGGCGCGGCGTCGCAATAGGTTGTCGTTGTTTGCGTTAAACGGCGGTCAGGCGCTGATCATTGCGGTAGCCATGACTGCGGCCATGGTCTTGGCGGCATCGGACGTGGTCGACGGTGGCATGACCCTGGGTGATTTTGTGCTGATCAACAGCTTTATGATGCAGGTGTTTATGCCTCTGAATTTCCTTGGTTTTGTCTATCGGGAAATGAAGGGGTCGCTGGCCAATATCGAGAAAATGTTTGACCTGCTGGGTCGAAAGCCCGGAGTGGAAGATGCCGATGATGCGACCGAGTTGCAAGTGGGCCAAGGGGCCATCGAGTTCGATAATGTGCATTTCCATTACCACCCGGAGCGACCGATTCTTAAAGGGGTCAGTTTTCGGGTTGAGCCAAAACAAAAAGTGGCCATTGTCGGCAGCAGTGGTGCCGGCAAATCGACGTTGTTTAAGTTGCTGTTCCGTTTTTATGACATCACTGACGGGGGCATTCGCATCGATGGCCAGTCGGTGAGTGAGGTCTCACAATCCTCGTTGCGGCGCGCCATCGGGGTGGTGCCTCAGGATACGGTGTTGTTTAACACTTCAATTCTGGAGAATATCCGTTATGGTCGGGTCGAGGCCAGTGATGAAGAGGTGGATAACGCGATTCGATTGGCCCACTTGGACCAGTTTATTGCTCGTCTTCCGGACGGTGCGCAGACCCTGGTGGGAGAGCGAGGCTTGAAGCTTTCAGGTGGAGAAAAGCAGCGGGTGGCCATTGCTCGGGCCATTCTCAAGCACCCGCCAATCATGGTGTTTGATGAGGCCACCTCGTCGCTGGACAGCCATTCTGAACAGCATATCCTAACCGCCCTGAGTGAGATTGCCCGTGAACAGACCACCTTGGTGATTGCGCACCGACTCTCGACGGTGGTGGATGCCGATAAGATTGTGGTGCTGGATCAGGGCATGGTGGTCGAGCAGGGCAGTCATCAACAGCTGCTGGCTCTCGATGGCCATTACGCTGCATTGTGGCGGGTGCAGCAGCAACAGCGTAGCAGTTGAGTATCGCTCTTACCTTCGCTGTACTCTGCTTTGGGTTTAGATCGTCGTGCTCGCGCTCGCGGGTACTCAGTATCTTGCCTTTCTGCTCGTAGTGTCTGTTTTTGATTTTGATTGTCGTGCCCGCGAACGCGGGTACCCAGCGTCTTTTGCTCTTCGTCATTGTTGCGAATGCGACAATCCAGTGTTTGTTATTGGTAAGAAACCCCAAAGCCACTGGGCCCTCGCGTTCGCAAGGGCGACACGGTTGGGGTTGGTGAGTGTGGCGGCATCGGTTGCCGCAGGGGAGTGCAGCTCTCACCGAACAATTAATAAAACCTCCGTCGTGCCCGCGAACGCGGGTACCCAGCGTTTTTTTGCTCTTTGTCATTGTTGCGAATGCGAGAATCCAGTGTTTGTTCTTGGTAAGAAACCCCTAAGCCACTGGGCCCTCGCGTTCGCAAGGGCGACGGTGCTTGTTGGATGGGTTTGCGGTAAGTCCGCTCTACCGTGGCTACGGCAGAGCCCGGCATTGGTGGTTACCACTCAACGTCCAACTATCCCTCAGTCGTTTCTGTTACCACTCAATGTCCAACCATCCTTCCGTCGTGCCCGCGAACGCGGGTACCCAGCGCCTTTTGCTCTTCGTCATTGTTGCGAGCGCGAGAATCCAGTGTTTGTCCTTGGTAAGAAACCCCTAAGCCACTGGGCCCTCGCGTTCGCAAGGGCGACAGTGTGGAGGATATGAGCCCTCGGGTTCGAAGGGCGACGGGGTGAAGGATATGGACCCTCGAGTTCGCAAGGACGACGCTGTGAACGGGGTGGTGGTTAGGTTAGCGCAGTGGTTGCACAGCGGTGGAGTGCTCAGTTCGATCCAATGCACCGCTGAGACGGGTCAGCGCCAGTGCCAGCAATACCACGGCGGCACCGATCCACGGCGTGTCCATCAAACTGCCGCTGTCGACAATGAGACCGCCGGCGGCGGCGCCCAGTGCGATTCCCAGGTTGAATGCGGCGATATTAAATCCCGATGCCACGTCGACGGCATTGGGCAGGTGTTTTTCAGCCAGTTGCACGACATATACCTGCAGTCCGGGCACATTACCAAACGCAAACGCTCCCCAGATCATGATGGTCAGGCCGGCACTAATGGGGTGGTAAGCGGTTTGAGAAAACAGCAGCAGTACCGACGCCAGACCGATAAACATTACGGTTAAGGCTTTGATGGGGCCATGTGTATCGGCCAGTTTTCCGCCCCAGAGGTTGCCAATGGCAACGGAGGCGCCATACAACAGGATCATTGGTGCCACCAGATGACTGCTGATTCCTGTGACCTGCTCGAGAATGGGGGTTAGGTAGGTAAACAGAATGAAGTTACCGCCATAGCCCAGAGCCGTGATCAGGTACACCAGCACCAGCCGAGGCTGAGCCAACACTTTGGCTTGATCCCGCAGGCTGGCGGTGGCGCCGGGTTTCAGGTCGGCAGGGATCAATGCAGCGCTACCCAGCAGGGCAATCACACCGAGAGCGGACACCACCAGGAAAGTGGCTCGCCAGCCCCACTCCTGGCCAATGAGGGTGCCTAGCGGTACTCCGGTGACCAGAGCAACGGTCAGGCCGGTAAACATGATGGCGATGGCGCTGGCTTCTTTATCTTTGCTGACCAGGCTGGTGGCAATGGTTGAGCCGATGGAAAAAAAAACTCCGTGGGCCAGGCCGGTCAGGACTCGGGCCGCAATGAGGGTGTTGTAGCCCGGTGACAGCCAGGCGATCAGATTGCCAATGATGAACAGGGTCATTAGAGCCAGAAGCAGGTGTTTGCGGTTCCAGTGGCTGGTGAGAGCGGTGAGAACCGGGGCACCAACGGCCACACCCAGCGCGTACAGGCTGACCAGCAGCCCTGCTGACGGCAAGGAGACCCCGAGATCTGAAGCTATGGTTGGTACCAGGCCGACGATAACAAATTCGGTCGTTCCGATGGCGAAAGCACTTAAAGTCAGTGCGAATAAAGCTAGAGGCATGAGAATCTCCGCGTGTAACGCTTAAGTTGTGGACGGCGATTATTCCGGCTTATACTTTTGCGATAAACGACTCCTTTATGAAATTACTTTTGTTGAAAATGCAATGAAGTCCCGTTCAGATGATCTGCAATTGCTGTTGGCGGTGGTCGACAGTGGAGGTTTCTCTGCCGCCGCTGATGCCTTGGGCATTCAAGTGGCCCGTGTGTCCAGAGCGGTGAGCCGACTCGAGCAGCAGTTGGGCGTTACGCTGCTTAATCGAACCACTCGGCGGGTGGAACTGACTGAAGAGGGGCGCCAATTTGTGTATGAAGTGCGGCAAGGAATGGCGCAGTTGCTGCACGCCGAGGCTCAGCTTCAGAGTCGGCTGGATACCCCGTCTGGCCGATTAAGAGTCGATGCTGCCAGTCCTTTTATTCAGCATCAACTGGTGCCGCTGATAGCGGAGTTTCAGCAACAGTATCCACAGATAGAGCTGGAGCTGACTTCCAATGAAGGTTATGTGGACCTGCTGGAGAAGCGCTGTGATGTAGCGATTCGCATTGGACCCTTGACGGACTCGAGTCTGCATGCCCGACAGTTAGGGCGCAGTGCGCTGCATTTGGTAGCCTCGCCGGATTATCTGGCGCAGTGCGGAATCCCTGAAAACGTTGAGCAGTTATTGAGCCATCGGCTGTTGGGTTTTGTTGGTACTCGTGCGCTTAATGTGTGGCCGCTGCCGGAGGTGGGAGAGATCCGTCCGGCCATCAGCAGCAGTAATGGCGAGGTGCTTCGACAGTTGGTGTTGATGGGCAACGGAATAGCCTGTTTGTCGGCATTTATGATCCAAGATGATTTGGCCAAAGGGCGTCTGGTTAAGCTGCTGGAGTTGCAGACTCTGCCGCATACTGATCGAGAGTTGGTCAATGCGGTTTACTATCGCACTACGGCCATTCCCAGTCGAATTCGTGCCTTTTTGGACTTCATTGAACCGCGGCTAACTTTGTAGAGCCCTTTTAGCTGTACCGGTGTACGCGGGTACCCAGTGCCTTGTGCCCTTCGTCATTCTTGCGAAAGCGAGAATCCAGAGTCTGTTATTGGTAATAAACTTCAAAGTCACTGGGCCCTCGCGTTCGCAAGGGCGACACGGTTGGGGTTGGTGAGTGTGGCGGCACCGGTTGCCGCAGGGGAGTGCAGCTCTCACCGAGCAATCAATAAAACCTCCGTCGTGCCCGCGTACGCGGGTACCCAGCGTCTTTTTTACATTCAACCACAAAGCCACTGGGCTCTCGCGTTCGCAAGGGCGACACGGTTGGGGTTGGTGAGTGTGGCGGCACCGGTTGCCGCAGGGGGAGTGCAGCTCTCACCGAACAATCAATAAAACCTCCGTCGTGCCCGCGTACGCGGGTACCCAGCGTCTTTCGTTTCTCTGGCTCAAGGGAAAAAGGGGCACTCTGGCGGCGAGGGAAGTCGGTAAGTAATGCCCTCAGGGCGCAATGCGGGTTATAACTTAACCCAGATGTAGATCATGAAGCCGATCATCATCAGCACAATGGGAATGGCGAGGATGGGGAATAGCGCCAGCAACAGCCACATCGCCAGGGCGATCCAGTCACCGTAGCGATCAAAAAAACTAGGTCGTTCTTTGTTTGGGTGGGTCATGGAAAAAGCAAAGAGCCCATTGCTGGGCTCTTTGGAAACCTATTCGCCTTGCAGCTCAGTGGCCAGCTCTTTGGCTGACATCACTTCGCCTTCACCGGCACGGGTCGGTACCAAGGCAACGTCGTAGCCATCGTTTGACAGGCCGGGAACCCACTTGTCGAGGAAGTCATCCAGTGGAATGCCCATGGGCTGACAGCCTGCGTATTCTTCGGTGGCCCAGCTTTCCGCCAGGTCTTGATGGGGCCACAGCAGCAAACACTGTTCTTCGCCGGTATCCACTAACACGCAGCCCTGCTCATTGGCCAGGGTCCACAGGGTTTTATGCTCTGCGACCTGCTCCAGGAACTGAGCAAAACGCTCTTTACTGGTTTGTCGGTAGAAATTATCGATCTGTTCTTGGGTCAGGGACATGGTTTACTTCTCAAGTGGTGAGTTACCGGCGGAGTATAACAGCAGCCTGACGCCATAACCAAAGCGTACGAATTTATAAGCAGTTTTGCGCAAAACTTGCTCAGCAGGACGACCGTGGTAACAATACGGTTAGAACCATATCAGGAGAACCATTATGTCACTGCCAACATTGCTGCAGGACACCTTACAATTGCCTGCAGTTGCAGCGCCAATGTTTCTGGCGTCGGGTCCGGAACTGGTGATTGAAACCTGTAAGGGCGGGGTCGTCGGCAGTTTCCCCGCGTTGAATCAGCGCACCAGCGAAGGCTTTGAGCAGTGGCTGGAAGAGATTAATCTCGCGCTGGTGGAGGCCAAAAAGCAACCCGGAGCATTGGTGGCGCCTTATGCAGTCAACTTGATTGTGCATGGCTCTAACCCTAGGTTGAAGGACGACTTGGCTTTATGCGTGAAGCATAAGGTACCGATCATCATCACTTCTCTTGGAGCGGTATCGGAGTTAGTGGAGCAGGTTCACAGCTACGGCGGGGTTGTTTTCCACGATGTCACCAATGTACGCCATGCCAAAAAGGCAGTGGCTGCCGGTGTTGATGGTCTCATTGCCGTAGCCGCTGGAGCTGGCGGACACGCCGGAACCACCAGTCCGTTTGCGTTAGTGGCGGAAATACGACAGTTCTTCCAGGGAACGGTGCTGCTCGCTGGCTGTATCTCCTGTGGTCAGGATATTGCCGCAGCCCAGCAGATGGGGGCGGATCTGGCTTACATGGGAACCCGGTTTATCAACACTCAGGAAGCGATGTCGGCCGAGGGCCACAAAAAGATGATTCAGCAATCGATGTCGGCTGACATTCTCTATACCCCAAACGTGTCTGGGGTAGCGGCGAACTTCCTCAAGGACAGCATTCGCAATGCCGGTTACGATCCGGAAAACCTGGCGCCGAAAACCGAGATCGACTTTGGTCAGGAGTTAACTCCCGGAGAGAATCAGGGGGATAAGCAGAAGGGGGCCTGGGCGGAGATTTGGTCTGCCGGCCAAGGGGTGGGCAGTATTAAAGACATTCCGACTGTGGCTAATCTGCTGCAGCAGTTGAAGCTGGAGTATCAGCAAGCCATTGCCGCCCACCACGATATGGTGCAGCGCTATATGTAGCCATTCGCGGGCACCTAGCGTTTTACACGCTATGTGTTCGCTGCTTCGTGCCCGCAAACGTGGGCACCCTGTGCCTTTCGTTTTATGCCCGTTGTGTCTGCTTTTGATTTTGATGGTCGTGCCCGCGCACGCGGGTACCCAGCGTCTTTAATCGCAATTAAACCCAAAGCCACTGGGCCCTCGCGTTCGCAAGGGCGACGGTGCTAATGGGGTGGTTTTTGCGGTAAACCCGCTCTACCGGGGCGACGGCAGAGCTCGGCATTGGTGATTACCACTGAACCTCCAACCAACCATCCTTCCGCCTCTCTCGCTACCTCAGTACGTTAATCATTACTCCGTCGTGCCCGCGCACGCGGGCACCCAGCGTCTTTTGCTCTTGGTCATTCTTGCGAACGCGAGAATCCAGAGTCTGTTATTGGTAAGAAACCCCAAAGCCACTGGGCCCTCGCGTGCGCAAGGGCGACGGTGCTGATCGGATGGGATTGCGGTAAATCCGCTCTACCGTGGCTACGGCAGAGCTCGGCATTGGTGGTTACCACTCAACGTCCAACCATCCTTCCGTCGTGCCCGCGCACGCGGGTACCCAGTGTCTCTTGCTTTTTGGCAAGTAAGTACTTACATCAGTGTTTCCCACAGGTCTTGCCAATAAGGGTTTTCCTGCTCAATCAGTTGAATCTTCCATTCTCGCTTCCAGTGCTTTAACTGTTTCTCTCGAGTTATGGCCTGATACATCGATTGATGTGTTTCGAAATACACCAGTTGGGTTAACTGATGAGAGTGAGAAAACCCATCGATAAACTGGTTCTTGTGCTCCCAAATTCGCTTCATAAGATTTGAGGTCACGCCAATATACAGGGTGCCGTTTCGGTCATTGGTGATAATGTAGACGCAGGGCTGTTTCATCCTGTTTGCTCCCTTCCTTAGGAGTTCGTAATTATAGGAAAGGGATCTTGGGGGGGCTTAAAGCCGCTGGACCCTCGCGTTCGCAAGGGCGACGGTGCTAATGGGGTGGTTTTTGCGGTAAATCCGCTCTACCGTGGCTACGACCAGAGCTCGGCATTGGTGATTATCACTCAAGGTCCAACCATCTCTCCGTCGTGCCCGCGCACGCGGGTACCCAGTGATGTGATGGACGCCCCCCTACGATACGGCGTCAAATGCGCCAGAATTAAGTTGCGAAACATAATTCCCAGAGGAGCGTCCATCATGTCTATTAAAGCCATTGGAATCGATTTAGCCAAGAGTGTTTTTCAGGTATGTGTTCTGCAGGAGGATGGTTCAATCCTATGGAACCGCAAGGTCAAAAGGGAGAAGTTGCTTCATACCCTGCGCAACTTTCCTGCTAAAACGTTGGTGGCCATGGAGTGTAGTGGTCTAATGATCCCGGACACCAAATTAGGTGGTAAAGTCACCGCCGTAAATGAGGTGTTCAATGAC
>NZ_KE384372.1:0-20703 GCF_000425405.1 Ferrimonas kyonanensis DSM 18153
GCGTTCGCAAGGGAACAGAGAGGAAAGTCGGGGGCCTGACAGAGGTTGATGCTAACCTAATGCCTTGACTGATGCTGAAAATATCGCCGCCGTCGTCGATTTTTGAAGGCAACTGCTATATTATCTGCCGCCTCGCACGACCGTAAAACCGCTTCGGAGACACAGTGGCATTAGATATTCGCACTAATTGCAGCCTTATTCCCTACCACAGCTTTGGCTTGCAAAGCACCGCAAAGGCCTTGGTGGAGGTTCACTCTGCCGATGAGTTGAGGCAGGCCTATTTTGCCCCTGATTACCAAGACGTTCCTAAGTTGGTATTGGGCAGTGGCAGTAATACCGTGTTTCTGCAGCCGTTTGAAGGCCTGATTATCATTAATCGTATTATGGGGCGCTCTCTGCAGCAGACGGAAGAGGGGGTGTTGGTGCACCTGGGAGCCGGAGAGGATTGGCACACTTCGGTGATGTGGTCACTGAGCGAAGGCATTCACGGGCTCGAGAACCTGGCACTGATCCCAGGAACTGCCGGTGCCGCTCCGGTACAGAATATTGGTGCTTACGGTGTGGAGTTTGCCTCGGTGTGCGCTTACGTCGACGTGATGGACATCGACACTGGCGCGATGCGCCGACTCGCGGCGGAGGCCTGTCAGTTTGGCTACCGGGACTCGATCTTCAAAGGCGAGTTGAAAGGCAAGGTGGTGATTGTCGGTGTCGGTCTGCGTTTGTCCCGAGACTGGCAGCCCCAATTGGGCTATGGGCCGTTGAAAACGCTGCAGAGCCGGCAGGCTTTAACCGCCGCAGTGGTTGCAGAGCACATCATGACGGTGCGTAAGCAAAAGCTGCCGGATCCCAAGTTGTTGGGCAATGCCGGCAGCTTCTTCAAAAACCCGGTAGTGAGCCAACCCTGCTATTTGGCGTTGAAGCGCCGCCACCCGGAGATGCCAGCGTTTGCCACTGGTTCAAATGGTGACATGAAGTTGGCGGCAGGCTGGCTTATTGATCAGGCTGGTCTGAAGGGGTACCGGCATCAAGGGGTAGGTGTGCATGAACAGCAGGCGCTGGTGTTGGTTAACTATGGCGACGGCACCGCCGACGATTTGATCGGTTTGGCGTCTAAGGTGGTGGCCGAGGTGGAGTCTCGCTTTGGCGTGACCCTGACTCCGGAGGTGAGATTGCTGGACCGCAGTGGCAACCAATGTTGGGGGGATCATGCCGAGTAACCGTAATCGCCATCAGCTGCTGCAGCGACTGATTGACGGCGAGTTTCACTCAGGGTCTACCCTGGCTGATGCCATGGGCATCAGCCGCACTGCGGTGAATAACCATATCCAGGCTTTGCAAGAGTTAGGGCTGGACATCTACAGCGTGAAAGGCAAGGGGTACCGGTTGGCGCGGAGTATTACTCTGTTGGATGCTGAAGCCATCGACGGCGGCTCTGGTCGAGTGTTTCTGCTGGATGACGTGAATTCCACCAACAGTTATCTGCTTGACCGCGTGGCCCAGCTCAACTCCGGTGACTGCTGCCTGGCTGAACGGCAGACGCAAGGGCGGGGGCGGCGTGGGCGCCAATGGGTGTCTCCCTATGCCGGTTCGCTGTATCTGTCGATGTATTGGCGGCTTGAGCACGGTGTGGCGCAATCGGCCGGGTTGAGCCTGGCTGTGGGGGTGTTACTGGTGGAGGCGCTTGAGAGCCTGGGCATTGCCGGTGTGGGGTTGAAATGGCCCAACGACCTCTACGTGGGGCCGAGCAAGCTGGCTGGAATTCTGGTGGAGATGCGAGGCCAGTTTGGTGAACCGGCGGATATGGTTCTGGGGTGTGGTATGAACGTGTCACTGGGGGCTCAGGCGGCGGCCGGCATCGATCGTGCCTGGACCGATCTGGCGAGTCACTGTGGCGACGATGTGGATCGCAACCGGCTGGCAAGTGCCGTCATTGCGCATTTGCAAGCCGGTTTGCGACAGTTTGAAGCCGAGGGCCTGGCAGGGTTCTTACCCCGATGGCAGAAATATGACCTGTTCTGGGATCGCGAGGTGAACATTCACCTTGGGGAGCGGGTCATTAGTGGTCGGGCAGTGGGCATTGACGAGCAGGGGGCATTGTTGCTCGAGTCAAGCGAGGGCCTGAAGAGTTACAACAGTGGTGAAGTAAGCCTCAGGCCGACGGTTTGAGGAATCAGCGGCGCATCCAGACGCGATCGACGTGGTGATCCTCGCCTTTGGTTAGAATCAGGTTGGCTCGACTGCGGGTGGGCTGAATGTTGCTGACTAGGTTGGGGCCGTTGATGTCGTCCCAGATCTTACTGGCAGTTTTGCTGGACTCGCTTTCCGACAACTTAGAGTAGTGGTGGAAATAGGAGTTGGGATCGGTAAAGGCGCCGTTTCTAAAGCTGTTAAAGCGTTCGATGTACCAGCGTTTGAGCAGATCATGGTGCGCGTCGACGTAGATAGAAAAGTCGACGAAGTCAGATACGAACAAGCGGTTGCCTGAGTCTGGGTAGTCATGGGCGGTCTGCAGTACATTCAGCCCTTCCAGAATCAGAATGTCCGGTTTACGAATGATGTGGTGCTGATCGGTTAACCGGTCGTACTCCAGGTGAGAGTAGATCGGCGCCTTGACCTCTTCTTTGCCGGACTTGATGTCCTTAACGAAGTCCAGCAGCATCTTACCGTCGTAACTCTGGGGAAAGCCCTTTTTGCTCAGCAGTTGCCGTTTGGTCAACTCCTTCAGGGGGTAAAGGAAGCCGTCGGTGGTCACCAGCTCCACCTTGGGGTGTTCTGGCCAACGCTGCAGCAGGGCCTGCAACAGACGGGCGGTGGTGCTTTTGCCGACGGCTACCGACCCGGCCACACTAATAATGTAGGGGCCTTTTTCCGGCTTCTTTCCCAGAAACTCTTCAACGACTTTACCGCGGCGCTGGTTGGCGTACACATAAAGGTTCAATAGCCTGGACAGGGGCAGGTACACCGTCTCTACCTCTTGCAGAGAGATGTCCTCATTGATGCCTTTTAACTTTTCCAGTTCGCCCAGGCTTAATGGCAGCGGCACAGCATCGCGCAATGCGGCCCATTGTTGCCGGGTGAACTCCAGGTAGGCATCCTGTGTTGTAGATGGATTTGCAGGCATATGAACTCCTTACGTGCGTTGGCAAAACTACACCATCGACCTGTAAAGGTACAGTACCGGATGCGCTGGAGGTGCGATTGCCCAATGAGGCAGCAATAAGACTATTTCTCAGCCAATCGAAACGATTACACTGCTTTTTTTAAAAATGGGCTTGCACTGTCTGAGCCAATTTCCTATTATGCGCTCCGCACAAAGCAATGCCGACTTAGCTCAGTAGGTAGAGCAACTGACTTGTAATCAGTAGGTCGCCAGTTCGATTCCGGCAGTCGGCACCATTGTTTTGTTTGGCTCGTGGAGGGGTTCCCGAGTGGCCAAAGGGATCAGACTGTAAATCTGACGGCTCCGCCTTCGAAGGTTCGAATCCTTCCCCCTCCACCATTTTTTCTCGGTTCGAGGTAGCCTGAAGATAGTTTTTAGCGGGCATCGTATAATGGCTATTACCTCAGCCTTCCAAGCTGATGATGCGGGTTCGATTCCCGCTGCCCGCTCCAAGAAATTTGCTGATATAGCTCAGTTGGTAGAGCGCACCCTTGGTAAGGGTGAGGTCCCCAGTTCAACTCTGGGTATCAGCACCATTTCTTTCCTCTCTTCACGCTGCGTCAATCCTTGTTTATACTCATACTCTTTCACGAGTATCTATCGTCAAACGTGGAAAACCACCACCTTGTTTGGATTGAGGCACTGTCATGTCTAAAGAAAAATTTGAGCGTTCGAAACCGCACGTTAACGTTGGTACCATTGGCCACGTTGACCACGGTAAAACCACTCTGACCGCAGCTATCACTAATGTACTGGCTAAAGTATACGGTGGTGAAGCTAAAGATTTCGCTTCTATCGATAACGCTCCAGAAGAGCGCGAGCGCGGTATCACCATCTCTACCTCTCACGTAGAGTACGATACTCCTACTCGTCACTACGCTCACGTTGACTGCCCAGGACACGCTGATTACGTTAAAAACATGATCACCGGTGCTGCTCAGATGGACGGCGCAATCCTGGTTGTTGCTGCGACTGATGGCCCAATGCCACAGACTCGTGAGCACATCCTGCTGTCTCGTCAGGTAGGTGTACCTTTCATCATCGTATTCATGAACAAGTGTGACATGGTTGATGACGAAGAGCTGCTGGAACTGGTAGAGATGGAAGTTCGTGAACTGCTGTCTGAGTACGAATTCCCAGGTGATGACCTGCCAGTAATTCAGGGTTCTGCTCTGAAAGCTCTGGAAGGCGAGAAAGAGTGGGAAGACAAGATCGTTGAGCTGGCCGAAGCCCTGGATACTTACATCCCAGAGCCAGAGCGTGCTATCGACGGTGACTTCATTCTGCCTATCGAAGACGTATTCTCCATCTCCGGTCGTGGTACCGTAGTTACCGGTCGTGTAGAGCGCGGTATCATCAAAGTTGGTGAAGAAGTAGAAATCGTTGGTATCCAAGATACCACCAAGACTACTTGTACCGGTGTTGAAATGTTCCGCAAGCTGCTGGACGAAGGTCGTGCCGGTGAGAACTGTGGTGTTCTGCTGCGTGGTACCAAGCGTGACGAAGTACAGCGTGGTCAGGTACTGGCTAAGCCTGGTTCCATCAACCCACACACTACTTTCGAGTCTGAAGTATACGTACTGTCTAAAGATGAAGGCGGTCGTCACACTCCATTCTTCAAAGGCTACCGTCCTCAGTTCTACTTCCGTACAACTGACGTAACCGGTACCATCGAGCTGCCAGAAGGCGTTGAGATGGTAATGCCAGGTGACAACATCAAGATGGTTGTTACTCTGATCTGCCCAATCGCGATGGACGAAGGCCTGCGCTTCGCTATCCGTGAAGGTGGCCGTACCGTTGGTGCGGGTGTTGTGGCTAAGATCGTAGAGTAAAACTCTGCTCTCAGCTAAAAAAGGGCGCCTAAAGGCGCCCTTTTTGCATTTGTCTGGCTGTGTGGCTTGTAAGCGCTATGCAGAATGAATAGAATCTAGGGCTGCTTTTTTAACGGTGGTAGCCGGGGTGTGGTAGCTCACCCAGCGGTCAGTGGATCCATACTCTGGCAGGCTGTCATCGCAACAACGGCGAACTTTGGATAGTTCACTGGTAGACGGGATTGTTGTAATGAGTACCAATATTGAAAATCAAGGTGGCTCCTTGGATACCCTGAAATGGGGTGTGGTCGTGCTGGTTTTACTGGCCGCCGTTGTCGGAAACTACTATTTTGATAGTGTCTCTGTTTTGGTTCGTGCCATTGGTGTTGTCGTTGCGATCGCAGCGGGCCTGGGCATCGCAGCCACGACAGTTAAAGGCAAGACAGCCTGGGAATTTGCTCAGGATGCTCGCCAGGAAGTTCGTAAGGTTGTATGGCCAACCCGTCAGGAAACCATGCAGACCACGTTGATTGTTTTTGCGGTTACCGCAATTCTGGCGTTGGTGCTGTGGGGCCTGGATGCGATCTTGGTTCGTTTGGTCGGCTTTATCACTGGGGTTTAATACATGTCTGAAGAACAAAACATGCGCTGGTACGTGGTGCAGGCTTTCTCTGGTTTTGAGTCACGTGTGGCCAAGACTCTGTTAGAGCATATCAAAATGCACGGTATGGAAGATCTGTTTGGTGAGGTACTGGTACCGACCGAAGAGGTGGTTGAGATGCGTGCTGGCCAACGTCGTAAGAGTGAGCGCAAGTTCTTCCCAGGCTACGTGTTGGTTCAAATGGAGATGAATGACGCTTCCTGGCACCTGGTGCGTAACACACCACGTGTAATGGGCTTCATCGGCGGCACCTCAGACCGTCCGGCTCCAATTACCGAGAAGGAAGCGAACGCCATTCTGAACCGTCTGCAGGAGTCCACCGAGTCTCCACGTCCGCGCACTCTGTTTGAGCCGGGCGAAGTGGTACGGGTCAATGACGGTCCGTTTGCTGACTTCAACGGCACCGTTGAAGAGGTGGATTACGAGAAGAGCCGAGTGAAAGTGTCGGTGCTGATCTTCGGTCGTTCCACTCCGGTAGAGCTCGATTTCTCTCAGGTCGAAAAGTCCTGATCAGAAATTCGACAAAAAAATTTGTTGAGGGGCCGCGTATTTGTATATAATCCGCTGCCCCTTTTTCACGGGGAGTCAGTGAACCTGACGCTAGAACCCAAATGAGGTATAGAAAATGGCTAAGAAAGTTACAGCTTACATCAAGCTGCAAGTAGCAGCCGGTGCTGCGAATCCGTCACCACCAGTAGGTCCAGCTCTGGGTCAACACGGTGTGAACATCATGGAATTCTGTAAGGCGTTCAACGCCCGTACTGAAAAGGTAGAGAAAGGTCTGCCGATTCCTGTTGTTATCACTGTATACGCAGATCGTTCCTTCACCTTCGTAACCAAGACTCCACCAGCTGCAGTTCTGCTGCTGAAAGCTGCTGGCCTGAAGTCCGGTTCCGGTCGTCCGAACACCGAGAAGGTAGGTACAGTAACCGACGCTCAGCTGCAAGAGATTGCTGAGACCAAGGCTGCTGATATGACTGGTGCCGATATTGAAGCTATGAAGCGTTCAATTGCTGGTACTGCTCGTTCCATGGGCCTGGTAGTTGAGGGATAAGACGATGGCTAAACTGTCTAAGCGCATGCGCGTTATCCGCGAGAAAGTTGACGCTACTCGCGAGTACGAAATCAACGA
This sequence comes from Ferrimonas kyonanensis DSM 18153, assembly GCF_000425405.1. Taxonomy (GTDB): domain Bacteria; phylum Pseudomonadota; class Gammaproteobacteria; order Enterobacterales; family Shewanellaceae; genus Ferrimonas; species Ferrimonas kyonanensis. Next base: position 6,765 of record NZ_KE384372.1, read on the forward strand.
AGCCGTTGCTCTGCTGAAAGAACTGGCGACTGCCAAGTTCGTTGAGAGCGTTGACGTTGCTGTAAACCTGGGCGTTGACCCACGTAAATCCGACCAGAACGTACGTGGTGCTACCGTACTGCCTCACGGTACCGGTCGTGAAGTGCGCGTTGCTGTGTTCACCCAAGGCGCTAACGCCGAAGCTGCTAAAGAAGCAGGTGCCGACATCGTTGGTATGGAAGAGCTGGCCGCACAGGTTAAGAAAGGCGAAATGAACTTCGACGTAGTGGTTGCTTCTCCGGATGCAATGCGCGTTGTTGGTCAACTGGGTCAGATCCTGGGTCCACGTGGCCTGATGCCTAACCCTAAGACTGGTACTGTGACTCCTAACGTTGCTGAAGCGGTTAAAAACGCTAAAGCGGGTCAGGTTCGCTACCGTACCGACAAGAACGGCATCATCCACAGCACCATCGGTAAGGTTTCTTTCGACGCTGAACAGCTGAAAGAAAACCTGGAAAGCCTGCTGATCGCTCTGAAGAAGGCCAAGCCTGCTTCTGCTAAAGGTCAGTACATCCAGAAAGTAGCTGTGTCTACTACCATGGGTGCGGGTGTTACCGTAGACCAGGCGTCTCTGGAAACTCAGACCGCTTAAGTTTACAGGGCGCATAATTATCCGTATAATTCTGCGCCCTATAGGTCGAAGCCAGTTTACTGGCTTTCGTCCAAGACCGTAGGTGCCGCGAGGCTTAATTCCCTACGTAGACGGTGTCACAGGACCTAAGAAGATTTTTAATCTTCTGGAACCTTACCACCGTATCGCTCCCCAGAGATGGGGTTGTTAATTTCTAGGTGTCACAGCCTAGGTGGAATCCAGGAGTAAAAGCCAATGGCATTAGGACTCGAAGACAAGAAAGCAATTGTCGCTGAGGTCAACGAAGCTGCCAACGGTGCTCTGTCTGCTGTAGTTGCCGATTCTCGCGGCGTTACCGTAGGCAGCATGACTGCTCTGCGTAAAGAAGCTCGTGAAGCTGGTGTTGTTATGCGCGTTGTGCGTAACACCCTGGCCAAGCGTGCTGTTGAAGGTACTCCTTTCGAGTGCCTGACCGACGCATTCAGTGGTCCAACTCTGATCGCATTCTCTACTGAGCACCCAGGTGCTGCAGCGCGTCTGTTTAAAGACTTCGCTAAGTCAGAAGAAGCGTTCGAAGTTAAAGCACTAGCTTACGAAGGGGAACTGATCCCTGCCGAGCAAATTGACCGTCTGGCGAAGCTGCCAACTTACGACGAAGCAATTGCACAGCTGATGATGACCATGAAGGAAGCATCTGCTGGCAAGCTGGTTCGTACTCTGGCTGCTCTGCGTACTCAAAAAGAAGAGCAAGCTGCCTAATTCGGCTCGCTGCTTAAACTTTTTAAACTAATTTATTAGGATTGTTAGTAATGTCTATCACTAAAGACCAAATCATCGAAGCCGTAGCTGAAATGTCCGTAATGGACGTTGTTGAGCTGATCGAAGCTATGGAAGAAAAGTTCGGCGTTTCTGCTGCTGCTGCAGTAGTTGCTGGTGGCGGCGAAGCTGCTGCTGCTGAAGAGCAAACCGAATTTGACGTAATGCTGACCGGCGCTGGCGCTAACAAAGTTGGTGCTATTAAAGCTGTTCGCGGCGCAACCGGCCTGGGCCTGAAAGAAGCCAAAGCCATGGTTGAAGCTGCTCCAGTAGCAGTTAAAGAAGCTGTTTCTAAAGAAGAAGCAGAAGGTCTGAAAGCTCAACTGGAAGAAGCCGGTTGTTCTGTTGAGATCAAGTAAGCTATCCTATAGCTTACGAGCCTAAGCTTCGGCTTAGGTAAGGCTGGTGGTTTTTTAACCACCGGCCTTTTTGCGCTATAAAAAGCGCTGACAAACTTCCCACCGTTTGTCGCCGATCATAGGATCGCGGACCTGACAGAGATTACTGGTTGGGTTCTTGCACCCCGAGAGTGGCGTGTTGCAAGTCGAGTGGGCTCAGATGGGTCACCATAGAGCGAGAAGAGGAACCAAATGGTTTACTCCGATTTTCAAAAAAAACGCATCCGCAAGGACTTTGGTAAGCGTCCAAAAGTACTGGACATCCCTTACCTGCTGTCGATCCAGCTGGACTCGTTCCAAAACTTCCTGGAGCAGGATGCCGAGGGTGAGCGTGGTCTGGAAGCGGCTTTCCGCAGTGTCTTCCCGATCAAAAGCTTCTCCGGTTATTCCGAGCTGCAGTACGTAAGTTACAAGCTGGGCGAGCCTGTATTTGACGTTAAAGAGTGCCAGATTCGTGGCATTACCTACTCCGCACCTCTGCGAGTAAAGCTGCGTCTTGTTCTGATGGACAAAGAGAACGGCGGTGCCGTTAAAGACATCAAAGAGCAAGAAGTGTACATGGGCGACATTCCGCTGATGACCGAAAACGGCACCTTCGTCGTTAACGGTACTGAGCGTGTGATCGTTTCCCAGTTGCACCGTAGCCCGGGTGTGTTCTTCGACCACGACCGTGGTAAGACGCACTCTTCCGGTAAAGTTCTTTATAACGCTCGTGTTATCCCTTACCGCGGCTCCTGGCTGGACTTCGAGTTCGATCCAAAGGACAACCTGTTTGTTCGTATCGACCGTCGTCGTAAGCTGCCAGCTACCATCATGCTTCGTGCGCTGGGCTACAGCACCGAAGAGATGCTGGAGATGTTCTTCGAGAAGGTGGAATTCACCATCAAGAAGGACAAGCTGGTTATGGCTCTGGTTCCAGAGCGCCTGCGTGGTGAAACCGCCGTTTTCGACATCAAAGATGCCGAAGGTAACGTCGTGGTTGAAACCGGCCGTCGTGTGACTGCCCGTCATATCCGCGCCATGGACAAAGCCGGCCAGACTGAACTGGAAGTGCCAGTTGAGTACCTGGTAGGCAAGACTGTCGATAAAGATTACGTCGATGAAGCTACCGGCGAATTGCTGGTTGCCGCTAACCAGGAGATGAGCCTGGAAGACGTGGCCAAGCTGTCCCAGTCTGGTATCAAGTCATTCAAGACTCTGTACACCAATGACCTGGACCACGGTGCTTACATCTCCACCACCCTGAAAGTGGATTCCGCCCAAGAGCGTATGGAAGCTCTGGTTGAGATCTACCGCATGATGCGCCCGGGTGAGCCACCAACACGTGACGCGGCGGAAGCCCTGTTCCAGAACCTGTTCTTCTCCGAAGAGCGCTACGATCTGTCTACTGTTGGTCGCATGAAGTTCAACCGTCGCCTGGGCCGTCAAGAGTCCACCGGCGCCGGCATCCTGGACAAAGACGACATCGTCACCGTTATGAAGAAGATCATTGAGATCCGTAACGGCCTGGACGAAGTTGATGACATCGATCACCTGGGTAACCGTCGTATCCGTTCTGTAGGCGAAATGGCCGAGAACCAGTTCCGTGTCGGTCTGGTCCGGGTTGAGCGTGCCGTACGTGAGCGTCTGTCTCTGGGTGATCTGGACAGCCTGATGCCTCAGGACCTGATCAACGCCAAGCCAATTTCGGCGGCGGTGAAAGAGTTCTTCGGTTCCTCGCAGCTGTCCCAGTTTATGGACCAGAACAACCCGTTGTCTGAGGTGACCCACAAGCGTCGTATCTCAGCCCTGGGTCCTGGTGGTCTGACTCGTGAGCGTGCCGGTTTCGAAGTTCGAGACGTACACCCGACTCACTACGGCCGTCTGTGTCCGATTGAGACCCCTGAAGGTCCAAACATTGGTCTGATCAACTCCCTGGCGAGCTACTCTCGTACCAACGAGTACGGCTTCCTGGAGACTCCTTACCGTCGCGTCGTTGACGGTGTGGCTACCGAAGAGATCGATTACCTGTCTGCCATTGAAGAAGGTAACTTCATCATTGCACAGGCGAACGCCACCCTGGACGAAAACAACCGTCTGCCTCAGGACGAGCTGATCGCCAGCCGTCACAAGGGCGAGTCCGGTTTCCAGAGTGCCGATCAGATTCAGTACATGGATATTTCTCCGCAGCAGATCGTTTCTGTGGCGGCGTCACTGATTCCATTCCTGGAGCACGATGATGCTAACCGCGCCTTGATGGGTGCGAACATGCAGCGTCAGGCCGTTCCGACTCTGAAGGCCGACAAGCCTCTGGTTGGTACCGGCATGGAGCGCAACGTAGCCATCGACTCCGGTGTAACTGAAGTGGCCAAGCGTGGCGGCGTAGTGGACTACGTCGATGCCGGCCGCATCGTGATCAAGGTGAATGAAGATGAGCTGGTACCAGGCGAAGCCGGTATCGACATCTACAACCTGACCAAATACACCCGTTCTAACCAGAACACCTGCATCAACCAGCGTCCTATCTGTAACGTTGGTGAGCCGGTGACCCGTGGTGACGTACTGGCCGATGGCCCGTCCACCGACCTGGGTGATCTGGCTCTGGGTCAGAACCTGCGTGTCGCGTTCATGACCTGGAACGGTTACAACTTTGAGGATTCCATCCTGCTGTCCGAGCGTGTGGTTCAGGAAGATCGCCTGACCACCATTCACATTCAGGAACTGTCCTGTATTGCTCGTGACACCAAGCTGGGCTCCGAGGAGATCACCGCCGATATTCCTAACGTAGGCGAATCCGCTCTGTCCAAACTGGACGAGTCCGGCATCGTATACGTGGGCGCCGAGATGAAGCCTGGCGACATCCTGGTAGGTAAGGTGACTCCGAAAGGTGAAACTCAGCTGACTCCAGAAGAGAAGCTGTTGCGTGCCATCTTCGGTGAGAAGGCGTCCGACGTGAAGGACTCCTCTCTGCGCGTGCCTAACTCCGTGTTCGGTACCGTCATCGATGTACAAGTCTTTACCCGCGACGGCGTGGAAAAAGACAAGCGTGCCATCGAGATCGAAGAGATGCAGCTGAAAGAAGCCAAGAAGGATCTGACTGAAGAGTTCAGCATCCTGGAAAATGGCGTCTTCGACCGTGCCCGCAACCTGCTGCTGAACTCCGGCATGACCGAAGCTCAGCTGGAGAAGATGGATCGCGCCAAGTGGCTGGAACTGCCTCTGGATGACGAAGCCAAGCAGACTCAGCTGGAGCAATTGGCCGAGCAGCACGAAGAGCTGCGCGCCGAATTCGATAAGAAGTTCGAAATCAAGCGTCGTAAGATCACCCAGGGTGATGATCTGGCGCCTGGCGTTCTGAAGATCGTTAAGGTGTACCTGGCCGTTAAGCGTCGCATTCAGCCTGGTGATAAGATGGCCGGTCGTCACGGTAACAAGGGTGTAATTTCCACCATTGTGCCTGTTGAAGACATGCCACACGACGAAACCGGTACTCCGGTAGACATCGTACTGAACCCGCTGGGTGTACCATCGCGTATGAACATCGGTCAGATTCTGGAAGTTCACCTGGGTGCGGCAGCGCGTGGTATCGGTACCAAGATCACCGCCATGATGGAGCAGCAGAAGGCCGTGGCCGAACTGCGTGACTTCATGCAGCAGGCGTACGACCTGGGCGAGACTCAGCAAGTGGTTGACCTGAACACCTTTACCGACGAAGAAGTGATTCGTCTGGCGAAGAACCTGCAGGGCGGTATGCCAATCGCCACGCCGGTATTCGATGGTGCTAAGGAAGCCGAAGTTAAGGACCTGCTGGCCCTGGCTGACTTGCCGAACTCCGGTCAGATCACCCTGTATGACGGTCGTACCGGTGACTCCTTCGAGCGTCCTGTAACCGTGGGTTACATGTACATGCTGAAGCTGAACCACCTGGTTGATGACAAGATGCACGCTCGTTCCACCGGTTCTTACAGCCTGGTTACTCAGCAGCCGCTGGGTGGTAAGGCTCAGTTCGGTGGTCAGCGATTCGGTGAGATGGAAGTGTGGGCACTGGAAGCATACGGTGCCGCTTACACTCTGCAGGAGATGTTGACTGTGAAGTCGGATGACGTGAACGGTCGTACCCAGATGTATAAGAACATCGTTGACGGTAACCACTCCATGCAGCCTGGTATGCCTGAATCCTTCAACGTACTGTTGAAAGAGATCAAGTCCCTCGGTATCAACATCGAGCTGGACCAGGAATAAGCCATCCGCTGACGCGGAACTTAAGTGTGCTCCGCCTGCGGGCGGGGCACCGAAGTTAAACCTCCACTAGGAGATGAACGTGAAAGACTTACTCCAGTTTCTGAAGAAGCAGAACAAGTCTGAAGAGTTTAACGGTATCAAGATCGGTCTGGCGTCCCCGGACATGATCCGTTCTTGGTCTTTCGGTGAAGTTAAGAAGCCGGAAACCATTAACTACCGTACCTTCAAGCCTGAGCGCGACGGCCTGTTCTGTGCGCGTATCTTCGGCCCGGTAAAAGACTACGAGTGTTTGTGCGGTAAGTACAAGCGCCTGAAGCACCGTGGTGTTATCTGTGAAAAATGTGGTGTTGAGGTAACTCAGACCAAGGTACGCCGTGAGCGTATGGGCCACATCGAGCTGGCCAGCCCGGTTGCCCACATCTGGTTCCTGAAATCACTGCCGTCCCGCATCGGTTTGCTGCTGGACATGACTCTGCGTGACATCGAGCGCGTGCTGTACTTCGAAAGCTACGTAGTGATCGAAACCGGCATGACTTCTCTGGAAAAAGGTCAGATGCTGACCGAAGAGGAGTACCTGGATGCCCTGGAAGAGCACGGCGATGAGTTCGACGCCCGCATGGGTGCCGAAGCGATTCTTGAACTGCTGCGCGCCATCGATCTGGAAGCCGAAATCAACGAAATGCGTGAAGAGTTGCCTCAAACCAACTCCGAAACCAAGCGCAAGAAGCTGACCAAGCGTTTGAAGCTGATGGAAGCCTTCCACCAGTCCGGCAACAAGCCGGAGTGGATGATTCTGGCGGTTCTGCCAGTTCTGCCACCGGATCTGCGTCCTCTGGTACCGCTGGACGGCGGCCGTTTCGCGACCTCGGATCTGAACGATCTGTACCGTCGTGTGATTAACCGTAACAACCGTCTGAAGCGTCTGCTGGACCTGGCTGCTCCCGACATCATTGTCCGCAACGAAAAGCGTATGCTGCAGGAATCTGTAGATGCGCTGCTGGATAACGGTCGTCGCGGTCGTGCCATTACCGGTTCTAACAAGCGTCCTCTGAAGTCCCTGGCCGACATGATCAAGGGTAAGCAGGGTCGTTTCCGTCAGAACCTTCTGGGTAAGCGTGTGGATTACTCCGGCCGTTCGGTAATTACCGTAGGTCCGACTCTGCGCCTGCACCAGTGTGGTCTGCCTAAGAAGATGGCACTGGAGCTGTTCAAGCCCTTCATCTACGGCAAGCTGGAAGGTCGTGGCCTGGCCACCACCATCAAAGCCGCCAAGAAGATGGTTGAGCGTGAAGTTCCAGAAGTATGGGACGTTCTCGATGAAGTGATTCGTGAGCACCCGGTACTGCTGAACCGTGCACCTACTCTGCACCGTCTGGGTATCCAGGCGTTTGAACCTGTACTGATTGAAGGTAAGGCGATTCAGCTGCACCCTCTGGTCTGTGCGGCGTACAACGCTGACTTCGATGGTGACCAGATGGCGGTACACGTACCGCTGACTCTGGAAGCTCAGCTTGAAGCTCGTGCCCTGATGATGTCCACCAACAACATCCTGTCACCTGCTTCCGGTGATCCTATCATCGTACCGTCTCAGGACGTGGTACTGGGTCTGTACTACATGACCCGTGAGAAGATCAACGACAAGGGTGAAGGTATGGTGTTTGCTTCCGTTGAGGAAGCCGAGAAAGCCTACCGCACCAAGACGGCAGCACTGCACGCTCGAGTGAAAGTACGAATCCAGGATTCCTACAAGACCGAAGACGGTGAGATCAAAGAAGAGAGCAAGATCATCGATACCACCGTTGGTCGTGCCATTCTGTCCATGATCCTGCCGCACGGTATGTCTTTTGACCACATCAACAAAGATATGGGCAAAAAGCAGATCTCCGGTGTTCTGAACAGCTGCTACCGTATTCTGGGCCTGAAGCCGACCGTCATCTTTGCTGACCAGCTGATGTACACCGGTTTCCACTACGCCACCCTGTCCGGTACCTCCGTAGGTATCAACGACATGGTGATCCCAGAAGCCAAGAAGACCATTATCGAATCTGCCGAAGAGGAAGTGACTGAAATTCAGGAACAGTTCCAGGCAGGTCTGGTAACCGCAGGTGAGCGTTACAACAAAGTAATCGACATCTGGGCCAGCGCCAACGAGAAAGTCTCCAAGGCGATGATGGAAAACCTGAAGACCGAAACCGTTGTCAACCGTGATGGCGAAGAGGAAGAGCAGGGCTCCTTCAACAGCATTTACATGATGGCCGACTCCGGCGCTCGTGGTAGTGCGGCGCAGATTCGTCAGCTGGCCGGTATGCGAGGCCTGATGGCTAAGCCGGATGGCTCCATTATCGAAACCCCGATTAAAGTGAACTTTAAAGAGGGTCTGTCGGTAGCGGATTACTTCATCTCCTCTCACGGTGCTCGTAAAGGTCTGGCGGATACCGCACTGAAGACCGCGAACTCCGGTTACCTGACTCGTCGTCTGGTGGATGTGGCCCAGGATCTGGTGATCATCGAGAGCGACTGTGGTTCCGAAGAGGGTCTGACCGTTAAGCCGCTGATTGAAGGCGGTGATGTGGTTGAGCCGCTGCGTGAGCGCGTACTGGGTCGAGTCATCGCCAAGGACGTGATCAAGCCAGGCACCGAAGACGAAGTGCTGCTGCCTCGTAACACCCTGCTCGACGAGAAGATGTGTGACATCCTCGAAGAGTTCTCGGTGGACGAAGTACTGGTACGCTCCGTGATTACCTGTGAGACCGACTTCGGCGTTTGTGCCCACTGTTACGGTCGCGATCTGGCCCGTGGCCACATCGTTGGTAAGGGTGAGGCCATTGGTGTGGTTGCCGCTCAGTCTATTGGTGAGCCGGGTACCCAGCTGACCATGCGTACCTTCCACATTGGTGGTGCGGCATCGCGTGCGTCTGCCGAATCCAACGTACAGGTGAAGAACGCGGGTAGCATCAAGCTGCACAACGCCAAGTTCGTAACCAACTCCGAAGGCAAGATCGTGGTGACCTCCCGTTCAACCGAACTGGCGATCATCGATGACCTGGGTCGTGAGAAAGAGCGTTACAAACTGCCTTACGGTGCCGTTCTGGAGAAAGGTGAAGATCAGGCGGTTGCCGCCGGTGACATCATCGCTAACTGGGATCCGCACACGCACCCAATCATCACCGAAGCGGAAGGTCAGATTAAGTTCGTTGACATGATCGACGGCGTGACCATGAAGCGGGAAACCGATGAGCTGACCGGTCTGAGCCGTATCGAGATCCTGGATCCGAACGAGCGTACCAGTGCCGGTAAAGAGATGCGTCCAGCGGTTAAGCTGCTCGATGCTTCTGGCAACGACATCCTGATCCCGGGTACCGAAGTTGCGGCCCAGTACTTCCTGTCCGGCAAAGCGATTGTTGGTGTGGAAGATGGCTCTCCGGTTAACGTGGGTGATGCCCTGGCCCGTATTCCTCAGGAATCCGGCGGTACCAAGGATATTACCGGTGGTCTGCCACGAGTGGCCGACCTGTTTGAAGCCCGTAAGCCGAAAGAGCCTGCGATTCTGGCTGAAATTACCGGTACCATCTCCTTCGGTAAAGAAACCAAAGGCAAGCGTCGCCTGGTGATCACTCCTCACGATGGTGCCAAGCCATACGAAGAGATGATTCCTAAGTGGCGTAACCTGAACGTGTTTGAAGGTGAAAAAGTGGAGCGCGGCGAAGTGATCGCCGATGGTCCGGAAGCACCGCACGACATTCTGCGTCTGCGTGGTGTCCGTGCCGTTGCCAACTACATCGTCAACGAAGTTCAGGAAGTGTATCGTCTGCAGGGCGTGAAGATTAACGATAAGCACATCGAGGTGATCATTCGCCAGATGCTGCGTAAGTGCATCATCTCCAGCGCTGGCGATTCCGATCTGCTGGAAGGCGAACAGGCTGAAGTGGCCCGGGTTAACATCATTAACCGCGAACTGCTGGCCGAAGGCAAGCAGCCGGCCACCTTCGAGCTGGAGCTGTTGGGTATCACCAAGGCCTCGCTGGCCACCGAATCGTTCATCTCTGCGGCTTCCTTCCAGGAAACCACTCGAGTACTGACCGAAGCGGCGGTAAGTGGCAAGCAAGACGACCTCCGTGGTCTGAAAGAGAACGTGATCGTGGGTCGTTTGATTCCTGCGGGTACGGGCTATGCTTACCACGAGCAGCGTAACGCCAAAGAGGAGCCGGTGGCTCCGGTGGTCACTGCTTCCGAAGCGGAGCAGAACCTGGCTGACCTGCTGAATGCAGCGGACGACTAAGCCTCTTAGTTGAAGGTACGAAAAGGGGCGCTTCGGCGCCCCTTTGTTGTTTTGTGTGGCGGGTAGAGAGCGTAGAAACTTTGTTCATGCTGAATGTGGGCCGCAGACAGGATTTATTTTGCTGTGAAAGGCCAAACACATTGGCTAAATCTTGACACCCGCTCACTAGGTGCTTAAAATTCCGCGTCCCCTTTTTTGGGATCGATTTTTCGCACCTGAAAATGAGTAGTAAACATCAATTGGAGTAATCAATGGCTACTGTTAACCAGTTGGTACGCAAGCCTCGCCAATCGAAAGTCGTAAAGACTAACGTTCCGGCTCTGGAAGCGTGTCCACAAAAACGTGGTGTATGTACTCGTGTGTACACCACCACCCCTAAGAAGCCGAACTCTGCACTGCGTAAAGTGTGCCGTGTTCGCCTGACCAACGGCTTCGAAGTGACTTCCTACATCGGTGGTGAAGGTCACAACCTGCAAGAGCACTCTGTTGTTCTGATCCGTGGCGGTCGTGTAAAAGATTTGCCAGGTGTGCGTTACCACACCGTTCGTGGCGCTCTGGATACCGCTGGCGTGAGTGATCGTCGCCAAGGCCGTTCCAAGTACGGTGCCAAGCGTCCTAAGTCTTAATGGTTCTCCGTTAAGTAAGGCCAAGCAACTTTAATTTCGTACATCCTGTTTTGGATATACCTGAAGCAATCGGAGAATTCCCATGCCAAGACGTCGCGTCGTAGGTCAACGTAAAATTCTGCCGGATCCTAAGTTCGGATCTGAGCTGTTAGCTAAATTTGTAAACGTGGTTATGCAGGACGGCAAAAAGTCTACTGCTGAGCGCATCGTATACGGTGCACTGGAAGCGGCTGCTGCCAAATCCGGTAAAGACCACATCGAAATGTTTGAGACTGCACTGGAAAACATCCGCCCAGCCGTCGAGGTTAAATCTCGTCGTGTAGGTGGTTCAACCTATCAGGTGCCGGTTGAAGTTCGTCCAGTCCGTCGTAACACCCTGGCCATGCGCTGGTTGGTGGAAGCTGCTCGTAAGCGTGGCGAAAAATCGATGGCTCTGCGTATGGCAGGTGAACTGCTTGACGCATCCGACAACAAAGGTTCTGCGGTTAAGAAGCGTGAAGACGTTCACCGTATGGCCGAAGCCAACAAGGCATTTGCCCACTACCGTTGGTAAGCTTGCCGGCGCAGCACTCAAAGTGCTGCGCCTGTTTTGCATTTTTCCCGGAACCTGGTTCCGGGTGAGAGGAAGAAATCGTGGCTCGTACAACTCCACTAGAGCGCTACCGCAACATTGGTATTTGCGCTCACGTTGACGCCGGTAAAACCACCACCACTGAGCGGGTGCTGTTTTATACCGGACTGTCTCACAAAATCGGTGAAGTACACGATGGCGCCGCAACCATGGACTGGATGGAGCAGGAGCAGGAGCGTGGTATCACCATTACCTCTGCTGCGACCACCACCTTCTGGCGTGGTATGGAAGGTCAGTACCCTGAGCATCGCGTAAACATCATCGACACCCCCGGACACGTGGACTTTACCATCGAGGTAGAGCGTTCCCTGCGTGTGCTGGATGGTGCAGTGGTGGTTTTCTGTGGTTCCTCTGGTGTTGAACCTCAGTCTGAGACCGTATGGCGTCAGGCTGACAAATACCAAGTGCCTCGCATGGTGTTCGTCAATAAGATGGACCGTGCCGGCGCAGACTTTGAGCGAGTTGTTGAGCAAATCCGTGATCGACTGGGAGCCACTTGTGTGCCTATCCAGCTGAACATCGGTGCTGAGGACGAATTCAAAGGCGTAATCGACCTGATCAAGATGAAGGCCATTAACTGGAACGAAGCGGACCAGGGCATGACCTTTAGCTACGATGAGATCCCTGCTGAGCTGGCCGATCAGGCCGCGGAATGGCGGGAGTATCTGATCGAGGCTGCTGCAGAAGCTTCTGACGAGCTGATGGATAAGTACCTGGAAGAGGGTGAACTGTCCGAGCAGGAGATCAAGCAGGCGTTGCGCACTCGTACCCTGAACAACGAAATTGTTCTGGCCACCTGTGGTTCTGCATTTAAGAACAAAGGTGTACAGGCTGTTTTGGACGCAGTGGTCGAATTTCTGCCCGCCCCCATTGACGTGCCAGCCATTAAAGGTCTCGACGAGCGTGACAACGAAGTCGAGCGCCACTCAGACGACAACGAACCGTTCGCGGCGTTGGCGTTTAAGATTGCGACCGACCCTTTCGTTGGTACCCTGACTTTCTTCCGCGTTTACTCTGGTGTGGTGAGCACCGGCGATACCGTTTTCAACTCTGTTAAAGAGAAGCGAGAGCGGTTCGGTCGTATCGTGCAGATGCACTCTAACGATCGTAAAGAACTGAAAGAGGTTCGCGCTGGCGACATCGCAGCAGCAATCGGTCTGAAAGATTGCACCACAGGTGATACCCTGTGCGATCCAAACCACAAGGTGGTTCTGGAGCGTATGGAGTTCCCTGAGCCAGTCATTCAGATCGCGGTCGAGCCTCGTACTAAGGTTGACCAAGAGAAGATGGGTATTGCCCTGGGCAAACTGGCTGCCGAAGATCCGTCCTTCCGTGTGGAATCCGACGAAGAATCCGGCCAGACCCTAATCTCTGGTATGGGTGAGCTGCACCTTGATATCATTGTTGATCGAATGAAGCGTGAGTTCAGCGTTGACTGCAACGTTGGTAAACCTCAGGTGGCTTACCGTGAAACTATCCGCTCTAAGGTGGAAGTGGAAGGTAAGTTCGTTCGTCAGTCCGGCGGTCGCGGTCAATACGGTCACGTATGGCTGAAGATGGAGCCGAACGAAACGGGCGAAGGCTTTGAGTTCGTCAACGAAATTGTGGGTGGTGCGGTTCCTCGCGAATACATCCCCGCAGTGGAAAAAGGCTGTAAAGAACAGATGGACATGGGTGTCCTGGCCGGCTATCAAATGCTGGACGTCAAAGTCACCCTGTTCGATGGATCGTTCCACGATGTTGACTCCAACGAAATGGCGTTTAAGATCGCGGGGTCCATGGGCTTCAGAAAAGGTGCCCTGGAAGCCGATCCGGTTCTGCTCGAGCCGATGATGAAGGTAGAGATTACCACTCCAGAAGATTGGATGGGTGATGTCGTAGGTGACGTAAACCGTCGCCGCGGTATGATCGACGGTATGGATGATGGTCCTGCGGGACTGAAAATCATCCGCGCTAAGGTGCCATTGGCTGAAATGTTTGGCTATGCTACTGATCTGCGTTCCGCTACCCAAGGTCGCGCTTCCTACTCCATGGAATTCCTGGAGTATAACGAAGCACCGCAAAACGTAGCTCAAGCTGTAATCGATGGCCGACTAGGCTAATTCACTTAGACTCGGATTAATGTCTTTCCGAGTCCTTTGAACATTGAAAGGAACACGACGTGTCTAAAGAAAAATTTGAACGTTCGAAACCGCACGTTAACGTTGGTACTATCGGCCACGTTGACCACGGTAAAACCACTCTGACTGCTGCTATCACCAACGTACTGGCTAAAGTATACGGTGGTGAAGCTAAAGATTTCGCTTCTATCGATAACGCTCCAGAAGAGCGCGAGCGCGGTATCACCATCTCTACCTC
>NZ_KE384372.1:21448-46875 GCF_000425405.1 Ferrimonas kyonanensis DSM 18153
AAGATGGTTGTTACTCTGATCTGCCCAATCGCGATGGACGAAGGCCTGCGCTTCGCTATCCGTGAAGGTGGCCGTACCGTTGGTGCGGGTGTTGTAGCTAAGATCGTAGCTTAATCCCTACGTCTTGCTAACAAGAGGGTGCCTTAGGGCACCCTTTTTTATTGGTGAACGGCAACCGTGCCGTCACCGATACGCTGCCGCAGAAAAACTTGCAAACGAATTTGGGGTGAGTATAATACCCTTCGTTCGCAAAGACTGCGGACGCGTAATATACGCCGTGGTGCAATTGGCATCACTTACACAGCGACTCCGATTTGGAGTCGAATGGTTGCGATAGTCATCGTCTTTGACCCACTTTAATAGATAGGGGTTCAAGGGCTGGTGGTTTTTGCGTAATTATTGGTTGGAGCTCTGGTCAAATGCAGAACCAAAGAATCCGTATCCGCCTGAAGGCTTTTGATCATCGTCTGATCGATCAGTCTACCGCGGAAATCGTTGAGACTGCGAAGCGCACAGGGGCTCAAGTACGGGGTCCAATCCCGCTGCCCACCCGTAAAGAGCGCTACACAGTGCTGATTTCTCCTCACGTGAACAAAGATGCACGTGACCAGTACGAAATCCGCACTCACAAGCGTATGGTGGACATCGTTGAGCCTACCGATAAGACTGTGGACGCTCTGATGCGTCTGGATCTGGCTGCCGGCGTTGACGTGCAGATCAGTCTGGGTTAATCCCCAGATTCGGAATAGAGGTTAGATACATGGCAATCGGTCTTGTAGGTCGTAAAGTAGGAATGACTCGCATCTTCGCTGAAGATGGCGCGTCCATTCCGGTTACCGTTATCGAAGTTGAACCGAACCGCGTAACTCAAGTAAAGACTCTGGAAAACGATGGCTATCGTGCTCTGCAGGTAACTGTAGGCAGCAAGAAAGCCAACCGCGTTTCCAAGCCTGAAGCGGGTCACTTTGCTAAAGCTGGTGCTGAAGCAGGTCGTGGTCTGTTTGAGTTCCGCCTGGCAGACGGTGAAGGCGAAAGCATCGAAGTTGGTGCTGAGCTGAAAGTAGAAACTTTCGAAGACGGTCAAATTGTAGACGTTACTGGTCGTTCTAAGGGTAAAGGTTTCCAGGGTGGCGTTAAGCGCTGGAACTTCCGTACTCAGGACATGACTCACGGTAACTCTTTGAGCCACCGTGCTCCTGGTTCTATCGGTCAGAACCAGAGCCCAGGTAAAGTGTTCAAAGGCAAAAAAATGGCTGGTCACATGGGTGACGAGCGCGTAACTACCCAGAATCTGGAAGTAGTACGCGTAGACGCCGAGCGCAACTTGCTCCTTATCAAAGGTGCGGTCCCTGGCGCGAACGGCGGCAACGTTATCGTTAAACCTGCCGTTAAAGCGTAACGTCTGAGGAGATAGTAATGGAATTGGTAATGAAAGACGCGCAGAGCGCTCTTGAAGTTTCCGAAACTACCTTCGGACGTGAGTTCAACGAAGCTCTGGTACACCAGGTTGTTACTGCTTTCGCAGCTAACGCCCGTCAAGGTACCCGTGCTCAGTTGACCCGCGCTGAGGTAACTGGCACTGGCAAAAAGCCATGGCGTCAGAAAGGTACTGGCCGTGCACGTGCCGGTACTGTTAAGAGCCCAATCTGGCGCTCTGGTGGTGTGACTTTTGCTGCTAAGCCGCAAGATCACTCTCAGAAGGTTAACAAGAAGATGTACCGCGCGGCCCTGCAGAGCATTCTGTCTGAGCTGGTACGTCAAGACCGTCTGATCGTGGTTGAGCAGTTCGGCGTTGAAGCACCGAAGACCAAAGAATTGGTAGCTAAGCTGAAAGAATTGTCTGTAGAAGACGTTCTGATCGTTACTGGTGAAGTTGATGAGAACCTGTTCCTGGCTTCTCGCAACTTGTACAAAGTTGACGCTCGTGACGTTGCAGCAATCGACCCAGTTAGCCTGATCGCATTCGACAAGGTGCTGATGACTGCTGACGCAGTTAAGCAGATTGAGGAGATGCTGGCATGATCCGTGAAGAACGTTTGCTGAAAGTGCTGCTTGCTCCGCACATCTCTGAAAAGAGCACCATGGCCGCTGAACTGAGCAACACTATTGTGTTCAAAGTTGCCACCGACGCCACTAAGGCTGAAGTGAAAGCGGCTGTCGAAAAGCTGTTCGAAGTTGAAGTTACCGGTGTTCGCACCGTAAACGTCAAAGGCAAGACTAAGCGTACTGGCGCTCGTTTCGGTCGTCGTTCCGACTGGAAGAAAGCGTACGTTACTCTGGCTGAAGGCGCAGACATCGACTTCGTCGGCGGCGCTGAATAAGGACGAGGAGTTTTATAAATGGCTATTGTTAAATGTAAGCCTACCTCCGCGGGCCGTCGCCACGTCGTTAAGGTGGTAAACAAAGAACTGCACAAAGGTAAGCCTTTTGCAGCTCTTCTGGACAAGAAGTCTAAGTCTGGTGGTCGTAACAACGCTGGTCGCATCACTACCCGTCACATCGGTGGTGGTCACAAGCAGCACTACCGTATCGTAGACTTCAAGCGTAACAAAGATGGTATCCCTGCGACTGTAGAGCGCATCGAATACGATCCAAACCGCAGCGCTAACATCGCTCTGGTTCTGTACGCTGATGGTGAGCGTCGCTACATTCTGGCTCCTAAGGGCCTGACTGCTGGTGACAAAATCATGTCCGGTGCGGAAGCTGAAATCAAAACTGGTAATGCTATGTCTATGCGTAACATTCCAGTTGGTTCTACCGTTCACAACGTAGAAATGAAGCCAGGCAAGGGTGGTCAGATTGCTCGCTCTGCTGGTGCTTACGTACAGATCGTAGCCCGTGATGGTGCCTACGTGACTCTGCGTCTGCGTTCCGGTGAAATGCGTAAGATCCCTGCTGATTGTCGCGCTACCCTGGGTGAAGTTGGCAATGCTGAGCATATGCTGCGTTCACTGGGTAAAGCGGGTGCAAGCCGCTGGCGTGGTGTTCGTCCTACCGTTCGTGGTGTTGCCATGAACCCGGTAGATCACCCACACGGTGGTGGTGAAGGTCGTACCTCTGGTGGCCGTCATCCAGTATCTCCATGGGGCGTTCCTACCAAAGGTAAGAAAACCCGCTCCAATAAGCGTACCGACAAGTACATCGTACGTCGTCGTACCAAGTAAACTAATTGAGGATTCACCATGCCACGTTCTCTCAAGAAAGGTCCATTTATTGACCTGCACTTGCTGAAGAAGGTAGAGAAAGCGGTGGAAAGCGGGGATAAAAAGCCGGTTAAAACCTGGTCCCGTCGTTCTATGATCATTCCAGATATGATTGGTCTGACCATCGCTGTCCATAATGGTCGTCAGCACGTTCCAGTTTTCGTTACCGAAGATATGATCGGTCACAAACTGGGTGAGTTTGCGCCTACTCGTACTTATCGCGGCCACGCTGCTGATAAGAAAGCGAAGAAGAAGCGTTAAGGGGTAGATGATGGAAGTTTTAGCTAAACACCGTTTCGCCCGCACTTCTCCTCAGAAGGCGCGCTTGGTAGCTGATCAAATCCGTGGTCTTCCGGTAGATCGCGCTCTGGAAATTCTGACCTACAGCCCTAAGAAAGCGGCCGTACTGGTTAAGAAGGTACTGGAGTCTGCCATTGCCAACGCGGAGCACAACGAAGGTCTGGACATTGACGACCTGAAAGTTGCCAAAGTCTTCGTAGACGAGGGTCCGACCATGAAGCGCATCATGCCACGTGCTAAAGGTCGTGCCGATCGCATCCTGAAACGTTCCAGCCACATCTCTGTGGTTGTGGCTGACAAGTAAGGGCACTGCAATGGGACAAAAAGTACATCCTAACGGTATCCGCCTGGGTATTACCAAACCTTGGATTTCTACCTGGTACGCGGAAAAGAAAGATTACGCTGATAACCTGATCGGCGACCACGAAGTACGTTCTTTCCTGAAAAAGGAACTGAAGAGCGCTTCTGTGTCTAAGATCACTATCGAACGTCCAGCCAAGAGCATCCGTGTGACCATTCACACCGCTCGTCCTGGCGTTGTTATCGGTAAAAAAGGTGAAGATGTTGAGAAGCTGCGTCAGAAAGTTGCAAAACTGACTGGTGTACCTGCTCAGATCAACATCTCTGAAGTTCGTAAGCCAGAGCTGGACGCTCAACTGGTAGGTGACTCCGTTGCCTCTCAGCTGGAGCGTCGTGTTATGTTCCGTCGCGCTATGAAGCGTGCGGTACAGAACGCCATGCGTCTGGGTGCCAAGGGCATCAAGATCGAGGTTTCTGGTCGTCTGGGTGGCGCTGAGATCGCACGTACCGAATGGTACCGTGAAGGTCGCGTGCCTCTGCATACTTTGCGTGCCGATATCGATTACGCTACTTCTGATGCTCACACCCAATACGGTGTGATCGGCATTAAAGTCTGGATCTTCAAAGGTGAAGTTCTGGGTGCTATGCCTCTGACTCAGGAGCAGCCTAAGCCGGCAAAACGCAAAGGTCGTGGTAAGTAAGGGGAACCGAAATGCTACAACCGAAACGTACCAAGTTCCGTAAGGTTCACAAAGGTCGTAACCGTGGTATGGCTACCACTGGTGATAAGGTTAGCTTCGGTTCTTTCGGACTGAAGTCTACCTCCCGTGGCCGTATCACTGCTCGCCAGATCGAAGCGGCGCGTCGTGCTATGACCCGTCACGTTAAGCGTCAAGGTAAAATCTGGATCCGGATCTTCCCGGACAAGCCAATTACCGAAAAGCCGCTTGAAGTGCGTATGGGTAAAGGTAAAGGTAACGTTGAATACTGGGTTGCCCAGATTCAACCTGGCCGTGTTCTGTACGAAATGGAAGGTGTGCCAGAAGATCTGGCTCGTGAAGCCTTCGCCCTGGCCGCTGCTAAGCTGCCAGTACAGACCACCTTTGTAACTCGGACGGTGATGTGATGAAAGCTACTGAACTGCGTGAAAAAAGCGTTGAAGATCTGAACGCGGAGCTGCTTAGCCTGCTGCGTGAACAGTTCAATCTGCGTATGCAGAACGCGACTGGTCAGCTGAAGCAGACCCACGAGCTGAAGAAGGTACGCCGCAGCATCGCGCGCGTTAAAACCATTCTGACTCAGAAGGCAGGTGCGTAATGAGCGAGATTATCCGTACTCTTCAAGGTCGTGTAATCAGCGATAAGATGGACAAGTCCATCACCGTAGCCATCGAGCGCAAAGTAAAGCACCCGATCTACGGCAAGTATGTAAAGCGTACAACTAAGTTGCACGCTCATGATGAAACTAACCAATGTGGTATCGGCGACGTGGTAGAAATCCGCGAATGTCGTCCACTGTCTAAGACTAAGACTTGGACTCTGGTTAACGTAATCGAAAAAGCTCTGTAATTACAGAGTCTTACATGCAAAAGTGATGGCCGGCCCAGATTTTTTTCTGGTCCGGCTATTTTTTGTTTACTTTTTGGCTGCTAGTGGTGTTATAATTTCGCGCCTTTTAAAGGTAGCCAGGCCCCGATTTTGGGGTGAAATGTTGTAAAACAGCGGAGCACTGAAATGATCCAAATGCAATCTGTGCTGGACGTTGCCGATAACTCCGGCGCACGCAGCGTGCAGTGTATTAAGGTCTTGGGTGGCTCTCACCGTCGTTACGCCGGCATCGGCGATATCATCAAGGTTTCTGTTAAGGAAGCCATTCCTCGCGGTAAAGCGAAGAAAGGTGATGTATTTAACGCGGTGGTAGTACGTACCAAGAAGGGCGTTCGTCGTCCTGACGGTTCTGTTATTCGCTTTGACCGCAATGCGGCTGTGTTGCTGAATGCAAACCAACAGCCTATTGGTACTCGTATTTTCGGCCCTGTGACACGTGAACTGCGCAATGAGCAGTTCATGAAAATCGTGTCCCTTGCGCCAGAAGTACTGTAAGGAGCAAAGAGATGGCAGCAAAAATCCGTCGCAATGACGAAGTTGTTGTACTGGCCGGTAAAGACAAGGGTAAGCGCGGTAAGGTTACCCTGGTACTGTCTGACGGCAAAGTAATCGTTGAAGGCGTTAACCTGGTGAAGAAACACCAGAAGCCAAACCCTCACATGGGTGTGGCTGGTGGCATCATTGAAAAAGAAGCCGCTATTGACGCATCAAACGTCGCGATCTTTAACCCTGCTACCAGCAAGGGTGATCGCGTAGGCTTTAGACTGGAAGAAGGCAAGAAAGTACGCTTCTTCAAGTCTAATGGTGAACTCGTTTAAGTAATTGGAGTAAACGATGGCGAAACTGCATGATTACTACAAAGATACTGTAGTAGCAGGACTGACCAAACAGTTCGATTACAAAAGTATCATGCAAGTCCCTCGGGTCGAAAAGATCACCCTGAACATGGGTGTTGGTGAAGCCGTGGCTGACAAAAAGGTTCTGGATGCAGCAGTTGCTGATATGACTGCTATCTCCGGCCAAAAGCCACTGATTACCAAAGCTCGCAAATCTGTTGCTGGCTTCAAGATTCGTGATGGCTATCCGATCGGCTGTAAAGTAACCCTACGTGGCGAGCGTATGTGGGAGTTCCTGGAACGCCTGGTCTCTATCGCTGTTCCTCGTATCCGTGACTTCCGTGGTTTGAACCCGAAGTCTTTTGACGGTCGCGGTAACTACAGCATGGGCGTTCGTGAGCAAATCATCTTCCCTGAAATCGACTACGACAAAGTAGACAAGATTCGTGGTATGGACATCACCATTACCACATCTGCGAATTCAGACGAAGAAGGTCGTGCTCTGCTGGCTGCCTTTAACTTCCCATTCCGCAAGTAAGGTGTAGGGTTATGGCTAAAGTATCCATGAAGCAGCGCGAAATTAAGCGCGCTAAGCTGGTTGCAAAGTATGCTGAAAAGCGTGCTGCTCTGAAAGCAACCATCAACGACGTTAACTCAACTGACGAAGCTCGTTGGGAAGCCGTTCTGAAACTGCAACAACTTCCACGTGACTCCAGTGCCTCACGTCAGCGTAACCGCTGTAACATCACTGGTCGTCCGCACGGTGTGCTGCGCAAATTCGGCCTGAGCCGTATTAAGTTGCGTGAAGCCGCCATGCGTGGTGAAGTTCCTGGCCTTAAAAAGGCCTCTTGGTAAGCCAACGGGAGTAAGCCAATATGAGCATGCAAGATCCGATCGCGGATATGCTGACGCGCATCCGTAACGGCCAGGCTGCCAACAAAGTTGCAGTTAAAATGCCGTCTTCTAAGCTGAAAGCAGCTGTCGCCGATGTCCTGAAAAAAGAAGGTTACATCGTTGATTTCGCTGTTTCTGGCGACGTTAAACCGGAACTGGAAGTTACTCTTAAGTACTTCGAAGGTAAGCCGGTAGTTGAGAAACTTGAGCGAGTTAGCCGTCCTGGCCTGCGCATCTACAAGAAAAAAGATGAGCTTCCAAAGGTTATGGGTGGTCTAGGTATCGCTGTCGTGTCCACTTCTCAAGGCGTGATGACCGACCGTGCAGCCCGTAAGCTGGGCATGGGCGGCGAGATCGTCTGCTACGTGGCATAAGGAGAGTAACAATGTCTCGAATTGCAAAGGCACCTGTTACAATCCCTGCGGGCGTAGAGGTGACTCTAAACGGTCAACAGATCGTAGTTAAAGGTGGTAAAGGCACTCTGTCTCACGACATCAACGCTGCCGTTGAAGTTGTGAAAGAAGAGAACGAGCTGAAGTTCGCCCCACGTGAAGGCGTTGCTAACGCCAACGCGCAGGCCGGTACTGCTCGTGCCGTGGTTAACAACATGGTAGTCGGCGTTTCAGAAGGTTTCGTTAAGAAACTGCAACTGAACGGCGTTGGTTACCGTGCTGCCGTTAAAGGCAACGCAGTTAACCTGACACTGGGCTTCTCTCACCCGGTAGAACATGTTCTGCCTGAAGGTGTGAAAGCTGAGTGCCCAAGCCAAACTGAAATCGTTCTTTCTGGCGCAGACAAGCAAGCCGTTGGTCAAGTGGCTGCTGAGATTCGCGCGTACCGTGCTCCTGAACCTTACAAAGGTAAAGGTGTTCGTTATGCTGACGAAAATGTGCGTCGTAAAGAAGCCAAGAAGAAGTAAGGTAATACGATGGACAAAAAAGCAGCACGTCTTCGTCGCGCAACTCGCGTACGTAAGCAAATGCAAGAACTGGGCTCAACTCGCCTGGTTGTGCACCGTACTCCACGTCACATCTATGCTCAGGTTATCAACGCTGAAGCCCAGGTGCTGGTGGCAGCCTCTACTGTTGAAAAAGCAGTGGCAGCTGACCTGAAAAGCACTGGTAACACCGACGCCGCTAAGGCCGTTGGTAAGCTGGTAGCCGAGCGCGCTCTTGAAAAAGGCGTTAAGAGTGTGTCTTTCGACCGCAGCGGTTTCAAGTATCACGGCCGTGTAGCTGCACTGGCTGATGCTGCCCGTGAAGCTGGTCTCCAGTTCTAAGGTTGGGAGTGGATCATGGCAAATATTGAAAAGCAAGCCGGTGACCTGCAAGAGAAATTGATTGCAGTTAACCGTGTTTCCAAAGTAGTTAAGGGTGGCCGAATCTTTAGCTTCACCGCTCTGACTGTAGTTGGTGATGGTAATGGCCGCGTTGGTTTCGGTTACGGTAAAGCACGTGAAGTGCCTGCCGCTATCCAGAAAGCAATGGAAAAGGCTCGCCGCAATCTGGTATCCGTGCGTCTGCACAACGGTACCCTGCAGCACCCTGTTAAAGGCCGTCACTCTGGCTCTAAGGTATACATGCAGCCTGCTTCAGAAGGTACCGGTATTATTGCTGGTGGTGCTATGCGCGCCGTTCTGGAAGTAGTTGGTGTACACAACGTACTGTCTAAGGCGTACGGTTCTACTAACCCGATCAACATCGTTCGTGCGACTATCGACGCACTGACTTCGATGCATGCTCCGGATCAAGTAGCAGCCAAGCGTGGCCTTAGCATCGACGAAATCTTGGGGTAATCTGACATGGCTAAAACTATCAAGGTTACTCAGACCAAGAGCGCTATCGGTCGTCTGCCTAAACATCGGGCGACACTGGTAGGCCTGGGTCTGCGCAAAATCGGCCACACCGTTGAACTGGAAGATACTCCTTCTGTTCGCGGTATGGTGAATAAGGTTTACTACATGGTTAAGGTGGAGGACTAAGATGCGTTTGAATACTTTGTCTCCAGGCGCTGGTGCTAAAACCTCTGCCAAGCGTGTAGGTCGCGGTATCGGTTCTGGCCTGGGTAAAACCGGCGGCCGTGGTCATAAAGGCCAAAAGTCCCGTTCCGGTGGTGGCGTACGTCCAGGTTTTGAAGGTGGTCAAATGCCTCTGAAACAGCGTCTGCCGAAGTTCGGTTTTACCTCTCGTAAGAGCCTGGTAACTACCGAAATTCGTCTGAACGAGCTGTCAAAGGTTGAAGGCGATCTGGTAACTCTGGAAACCCTGAAAGATGCTGACATCATTTCGGCAAACATTAAGTTTGCGAAAGTTGTACTTTCAGGTAAAATCGAGCGCCCTGTGACCATCAAAGGTCTGAAAGCGACCAAAGGTGCGCGTGAAGCCATCGAGGCTGCGGGCGGCAAAATCGAAGAATAACGGGATAGTACAATATGGCTAAGCCAGGTGTTGATTCAAGTAGTGCGAAGGGCGGCCTTTCGGAACTCAAAGCGCGTCTATTATTCGTTTTAGGCGCAATTATCGTCTTCCGTGCAGGTTCTTTCGTACCAATTCCTGGTATTGACGCCGCAGTACTGGCCGAGCTGTTCGATCAGCAACAGGGTACCATCGTGAGCATGTTCAACATGTTCTCCGGTGGTGCTCTGGAACGCGCCTCCATCTTTGCATTGGGGATCATGCCGTACATTTCGGCGTCGATCATCATGCAACTTCTGACGGTAGTTCATCCAACGATGGCGGAACTAAAGAAAGAAGGGGAGGCGGGTCGCCGCAAAATTAGCCAGTACACCCGTTACGGGACACTGGTATTGGCTACGTTCCAGTCGTTTGGTATTGCGACTGGTTTGCCTAACATGATCTCCGGACTGGTGGTTGCCCCGGGTCCTGCGTTTTACTTTACCGCAGTGATCTCCCTGGTAACCGGTACCATGTTCCTGATGTGGTTGGGTGAACAGATTACTGAACGTGGCATTGGCAATGGCATCTCAATCCTGATTTTTACAGGTATTGTGGCTGGCTTGCCATCGGCGATTGGCCAAACTGCAGAACAAGCGCGTCAAGGTGAATTGCACATTTTGTTGCTGCTGGTATTAGCGGTCATTATCTTTGCCGTTACTTACTTCGTGGTATTCATGGAGCGCGGACAGCGCCGTATCGTGGTAAACTATGCCAAGCGTCAGCAAGGCCGCCGCGTATTCGCTGCTCAAAGCACCCATTTGCCGCTGAAAGTGAACATGGCTGGTGTGATTCCGCCAATCTTCGCGTCCAGCATCATTCTGTTCCCGGGCACACTGGCTCAGTGGTTCGGTAACAATGAAGGCTTGCGTTGGTTGTCTGACATCTCAGTGGTTCTGTCCCCGGGACAGCCTCTGTATGTGATGATCTATGCAGTAGCGATCGTTTTCTTCTGTTTCTTCTACACTGCGTTGGTGTTTAACCCGCGCGAGACGGCAGATAACCTGAAGAAATCTGGTGCGTTCATCCCTGGTATTCGTCCAGGTGAACAGACCGCCCGTTATATCGATAAAGTGATGACTCGCCTGACTCTGGCAGGTGCGGCATACATCACCTTTATCTGCTTGATTCCGGAATTTATGATGATCGGACTGAACGTTCAGTTCTACTTCGGCGGTACTTCACTGCTGATTATGGTCGTGGTTATCATGGATTTCATAGCTCAAGTACAGACTCATATGATGTCTCATCAGTATGATTCTGTTCTGAAAAAGGCGAATCTTAAGGGCTATAGCCGTTAAGTCGCCCAGACGGAGTAGCAAAAATGAAAGTTCGTGCGTCCGTAAAAAAGATGTGTCGTAACTGCAAAGTTATTAAACGTCACGGCGTTGTGCGTGTTATCTGCTCTGAGCCGAAGCACAAACAGCGTCAAGGTTAATCAGAGATCTCTCTGAGCTAACCAACAAAAAACGTAGCGCTAGGCTGACCTTGGTCGGCCTATGCGTTGTTGCAAACTAGTCGATTGTCGAGTATCCTACCGGGCTTTTCACAATCGATCCTTGGAATTGAGGAGTGCTATAGTGGCCCGTATCGCTGGCATTAACATTCCTGAGCATAAACATGCGGTTGTTGCTCTGACCGCCATTTTCGGCATTGGCCGTACTCGCGCACAGCAAATCTGTGTCGAGGCCGGTATTGCTGAAGATGTGAAGATTAAAGATCTGGACGAATCTACCATTGATAAGGTTCGTGACGTTGTAGGTCAATTCACCGTTGAAGGTGATCTGCGTCGTGAGATCTCTATGAACATCAAGCGTCTGATGGACCTGGGTTGCTACCGCGGCCTGCGTCATCGTCGTAGCCTGCCACTTCGTGGTCAACGTACTAAGACTAACGCTCGTACCCGTAAGGGTCCGCGTAAGCCGATCAAGAAGTAAGGGGAACTAAGCAATGGCTAAAACTCCTTCTCGTACCCGTAAAAAGGTACGTAAGCAGGTTGCAGACGGTGTGGCCCACGTGCACGCATCTTTCAACAACACAATCGTGACCATCACCGATCGCCAAGGTAACGCTCTTGCATGGGCCACCGCAGGCGGCTCCGGTTTCCGTGGTTCTCGTAAATCTACTCCGTTCGCTGCTCAGGTAGCTGCCGAGCGTTGTGCCGAAATGGCCAAAGAGTACGGTTTGAAGAACCTGGAAGTTGAAGTTAAGGGTCCGGGTCCGGGTCGTGAGTCCTCTATTCGTGCGTTGAATGCTGCGGGTTTCCGCATCACCAACATCACCGATGTGACTCCAATTCCGCACAACGGTTGTCGTCCGCCTAAGAAACGTCGCGTATAACGCCCGTTTCAGGATAGTTGGAGAAAGAACATGGCAAGATATTTGGGTCCTAAGCTCAAACTAAGCCGTCGTGAAGGAACAGACCTGTTCCTGAAAAGCGGCGTACGAGCAATCGATTCTAAATGTAAGATCGATAATGCTCCTGGTCAGCACGGTGCTCGTAAGGCCCGTCTGTCTGACTACGGTCTGCAGCTGCGTGAAAAGCAAAAAGTTCGTCGTATCTACGGCATTCTGGAAAAGCAATTCCGCAACTACTACAAAACTGCTGCTAGCAAGAAAGGCAATACTGGTGAAAACCTGTTGCAGCTGCTAGAAAGTCGTTTGGATAACGTTGTTTACCGCATGGGTTTCGGTGCTACTCGCGCTGAAGCACGTCAGCTGGTAAGCCACAAAGCAATCATGGTTAATGGCCGTGTTGTTAACATTCCATCTTTCGTTGTTGCCGCTGACGATGTGGTAAGCATCCGTGAGAAGGCTCAAAAGCAAGCTCGTATTAAGGGCGCTCTTGAGATTTCAGAACAACGTGAGAAGCCGACTTGGGTTGAAGTAGACAGCGCTAAGCTGGAAGGCACTTTCAAGCGCCTGCCAGAGCGTAGCGATCTGTCTGCCGACATCAATGAACAGCTGATCGTCGAGCTTTACTCTAAGTAAGGCTTAACCGTTAAGAGAGGACACAATGCAGGGTTCCGTTACCGATTTTCTTAAGCCACGTCTTGTCGATGTCGTGCAAGTCAACCCAACTCGGGCTAAAGTGACTCTGGAGCCGCTTGAGCGTGGCTTCGGTCACACTTTAGGTAATGCGCTTCGTCGCATCTTGCTCTCTTCAATGCCTGGCTGTGCTGTAACCGAAGTTGAAATTGACGGCGTGTTACATGAGTACAGCAGCAAAGAAGGCGTGCAGGAAGACGTGCTTGAGATTCTGTTGAACCTGAAGGGTTTGGCAGTAAAAATCGAGGGCAAGGACGAAGTGACACTGACACTGAGCAAGTCTGGTTCAGGCCCTGTTACTGCAGGTGACATTACCCACAGCGGTGATGTCGAGATCATGAATCCTGATCACCTCATCTGTACTCTGACTGGCGATGACGCTGAAATCAGCATGCGCATCAAGGTTGAGCTGGGCCGTGGTTATGTACCCGCGTCTGCCCGCGCTCAATCCGATGAAGACGAGCGTCCTATCGGTCGTCTTCTGGTTGATGCGTCCTTCAGTCCTGTTGTACGAATTGCCTACAATGTAGAAGCAGCTCGTGTTGAACAACGGACTGACTTGGACAAGCTGATTATCGACATGCACACCAACGGCACCCTGGATCCTGAAGAAGCGATCCGCCGTTCAGCCACTATTTTGGCTGAGCAACTGGATGCGTTCGTTGAGCTGCGTGACGTGAGCGAGCCAGAAGAGAAAGAAGAGAAGCCAGAATTCGATCCAATTCTGCTGCGTCCTGTCGATGATCTGGAACTGACTGTTCGTTCGGCGAACTGCCTGAAAGCAGAAGCCATTCATTATATCGGTGATCTGGTTCAGCGCACTGAGGTTGAGTTGCTGAAGACCCCTAACTTGGGTAAGAAGTCTCTCACTGAAATCAAGGATGTACTGGCCTCTCGTGGTCTGTCCCTTGGTATGCGGTTGGAAAACTGGCCGCCAGCCTCACTCGCCGACAACATGTAACCAGGTCTGGTAAAGATTTAGGTTAAAAGGATAAGGTCATGCGCCATCGTAAGAGTGGTCGTCAACTGAACCGCAACAGCAGCCATCGCCAAGCTATGTTCCGTAACATGGCAAGCTCACTGGTACGTCATGAGATCATCAAGACTACCGTGCCTAAGGCGAAAGAACTGCGTCGCGTAGTTGAGCCCCTGATTACACTTGCTAAAACTGACAGCGTTGCTAATCGTCGCCTGGCGTTTGCACGTACTCGTGACAACGATGTAGTAAGCAAGCTATTCAATGAGCTGGGTCCACGCTACCAAGAGCGTGCAGGTGGTTACACCCGCATTCTCAAGTGTGGATTCCGTGCCGGTGATAACGCCCCTATGGCGTACATCGAGCTGGTAGACCGCCCACAGGCGGACGCTACCGAAGAAGCAGCCGCTTCTGAAGAGTAATAAAAAGGCCGGTCTCTGACCGGCCTTTTTCTTTTCCCTGTTTTATTCCCCAAACTCCGTCCTTTACTAAACTTGTACTAGGCCTCCAGCTGAGGTGCCTATGCGAGTCCCCCTGTTGTTTTGCTTAAGCCTGCTGCTGTGCGTTGCGCCTTTATGGGCGAGTGACGGTGTCGAGTCCGGGTCTGTGCCGGCCAATGAGGTGTGGGTGGTGCCCATCAAAGGGGTGATCTCCCCGGCCTCATCACAACTGCTGTTGAGAACCCTGGAACAGGCCCGTGAGGCCGAGATCCAGCTGCTGATCGTGGCCATGGACACTCCCGGAGGACTGGATACCTCAATGCGGGAGATGATTCAAAGCATCCTGGCCAGTCCGGTGGCCGTGGTGGGCTACGTCAGCCCTCAGGGAGCCAGGGCAGCCAGCGCCGGCACCTTTTTGATGTACGCCAGCCATGTGGCGGCCATGGCGCCTGCCACTAATCTGGGGGCGGCGACGCCGGTGGCGTTGACCCCCTCTTCCCCGTCCGACAGTAAGCCCGAGCAAGCGAAGGAGCAGGCGCCGGATAACGCCCAGAGTCTGCGCAACAAAGCGGTTAATGACGCGGTGGCTTACATTCGAAGTCTGGCTGAGCTCAGGGGGCGCAACGCCGACTGGGGCGAAGCTGCGGTGCGTCAAGGCGCCAGCCTGTCGGCCACCGACGCCCTGGAAGCCGGGGTGATTGATCTGATGGCGGCCAACGTGGCGGATCTGCTGGTTCAACTCGACGGGCGGGTGGTGACGCTGGCATCCGGTGAGCGAACGCTCACCACCGCTCAGGCGTCGGTGGTGCATAAGGACCCCGGTTGGCGCTATCGACTGCTGGCGACATTGACCAATCCGAATGTGGCGTTGTTACTGATGATGTTGGGCTTCTATGGACTGGTGCTGGAGTTTTACAGCCCGGGTGTTGGCTTGCCGTCGGTGGTGGGCAGCGTGTGCCTGTTGCTCGGTCTGTATGCCCTGAACTTGTTGCCGGTGAACCTGGCCGGTGCCGCCTTGATGGTGCTGGGGATTGCGCTGATGGTGGCCGAAGCCTTCGCCCCGAGTTTCGGCCTGTTTGGCATTGGCGGGGTGGCGGCCTTTGTGGCCGGTGCGGTGTTGCTGATGGACACCGATGTGCCGGAATTTCAATTGGCTCTGCCGCTTATCAGTGCGTTGGCGGTGGTCTCGGCGCTATTTACTGCGGTGGTGGTCAAGATGGCATTGGCCAGTCGGTCGGTGGCGACCGTGACCGGCATCGATACCCTGATCGCCCGCCGAGTGTTGATCGATGCCCGTTACCTGGACAGTGGCGTGGTGGAGCTCAATGGTGAGGTGTGGTACGCCCGAGCCAACCAACCGCTGTCTAAGGGGCAGTGGGCGCGAGTCGAGGCCATCGATGGTCTGACACTGGTGTTGCATCCTGAGGAGACGGACGATGATTGGTGAGAGCTTTGGTGCCTACTTTGGCATAACCGTGACCCTGCTGGTGCTGGGGTTGCTGATCAGCACCTTTCGGATTCTGCGTGAGTATCAGCGCGGCGTCATTTTTCTGCTGGGGCGGTTCTATAAGGTTAAGGGGCCGGGGTTGATCGTGGTGGTCCCGATCGTGCAGCAGATGGTGCGGGTCGATCTTCGGACGCTGGTGATGGATGTGCCGACTCAGGATGTGATTTCCCGCGATAACGTATCGGTGCGGGTGAACGCGGTGGTGTATTTTCGAGTGGTGGATCCTGAGAAAGCGATCAACCAGGTGGAGGACTACCATGAGGCCACCAGTCAGTTGTCACAGACGACGTTGCGGTCGGTGCTGGGGCAGCACGAGTTGGACGAGATGTTGTCGCAACGGGATGTGCTCAATGTGGACATTCAGAAGATTCTTGATAAGCAGACCGACGTCTGGGGCATCAAGGTCAGTAATGTCGAGATTAAGCACGTGGATCTGGATGAAAGCATGGTGAGGGCGATTGCCCGTCAGGCCGAGGCGGAGCGGGTACGCCGGGCCAAGGTGATTCATGCCACCGGTGAGCAAGAGGCGTCCACCAAGTTGGCCGAGGCAGCAGCGGTGCTTGCCAGCGAGTCGGGGGCATTGCAATTACGTTACCTGCAGACCCTGACCGAGATCGCCGGCGATCGCTCCAGCACCATCGTGTTTCCGTTGCCGATGGAGCTGGCTCAGTGGCTGAAAAAAGACAATAAAAAAGCCGGTCCATGACCGGCTCTTAAACTGGATTAGCTGCTAGTAACTGGCACTGGGTGCCTGAGTGTCGTAATCCATCTTTTCATGCTTTTTGCCCATGGCCTCGGCCACTTCCGGCGGCATGTAGTTTTCGTCGTGCTTAGCCAGTACTTCGGTGGCGTCAATCACGGCGAATTCGGTCATCGGACCCTGAGCGACAATGCCTTGTCCTTCACGGAACAGGTCAGGCAGCATGCCGTCGTAGCGAATGGTCACGGCCGGTCCGGTGTCGGCGACCTGGAATTCGACCTTGAGGCTGTCCGGGTCGCGCTTTACGGAACCTGGAACCACCATGCCACCGATTCGCAGGCGCTGACCGATCTCAGGTTTGATACCGGTGCCTTCTTTGCCCATATGGATCTCGGTGGCGGTGTAGAACAGATCCAAGTTGCTGTTGAGTGCATACAGCAGCAGTGAGGCGATGGCCGCCACCCCACCGATTAAGGCCGAGGCGAAGACCAGGCGTTTTTTACGGCGTGGGTTCATGCAGCTTTGCTCCTGTGTTGTTTCAGGCGGGCTTCTCGAGCCTGCTTCTGACTGATCTGTTTAATGACGCGCTTGCGCTGGGACAGGCAACTTACCACCAGAATGCCGTAAACAGCAAATGATACCCCGTAGGCCAGCCACACGTAGAAGGCATAATCGCCCATGCTCAGAAACTCAGACAGGCTGCTAAATTGGAAGTTCAAGTTCATTTATCGTTTCTCCTCAGCAGCAACAATGTCACGCACCCAAGGGCGCATGGCATTTCGGGCCAGCACTTCGGCTCGGAACCTCAAGATGGTCAGGGCACCAATCATCATGGCAAAGCCAAAGATATTCAGCAACAGTGGCAGCAACATCTCCGGGGGCATGGCGTTGCTCTTGCCGACGGTGATGGCGTTCGGTTGATGCAGGGTGTTCCACCACTCTACGGAGTACTTGATGATCGGCAGGTTGATGGAGCCGACGATGGCCAGGATGCCCGAAGCCTTGGCGGCCAGCACCTTGTCTTCAAACGAGGCATACAGGGCGATGACACCCAGGTACAGGAACAGCAGCACCAGTTCCGAAGTCAGTCGCGCGTCCCATACCCACCAAGTGCCCCACATGGGCTTGCCCCAGGTGGCACCGGTAAACAGGGCGACGACGGTGACGGCGGCGCCGATGGGGGCGATGGCCGCTGCGGCGATGTCGGCTAACTTGACTTGCCAGACGAGGCCAATGAAGGCGGCAATGGCCATGGCGAAATACGCGGACATGGACATGGACGCGGCGGGCACATGGATAAAGATGATGCGGTAGGAGTTACCTTGTTGGTAATCCACGGGAGCAAAGCCTAAACCCAGTACGGTGCCGGTGGCGATTAACAGAATAGCCAGGATGGCAAACCAAGGCAGCATCTTACCAGCAAGCTGGTATGCCTTTTCTGGGTTGGCGTAGGGGTGAAGCCATTTCCACATATCAGTTTGTACTCACTCTCAATGACGCTCCAATTGCAACCGGAGCCAGGACTAATGCGCCTACCAACATCGCTGCCAGAATCGACAGGTGGCCGGTGAAGGGCAGGTTCATGCCGGCAGCGTCGATAGCGCTGGTGGCAAAAATCAAAATCGGAATATAGAGCGGCAGAATCAGCAGACTGATCAGTACCCCTCCTTTGCGCAGCCCGACGGTCAGTGCTGCACCAATGGCACCCAGTAAGCTTAGAACCGGTGTGCCCAAAGCTAAAGTGGCCATCAAGGCACCGTAGCTGTTGCCATCCAGATAGAGCAGGGTGGCCAGCAGGGGCGAGGCAATGATCAGTGGAACGCCGGTGACGATCCAGTGTGCCAGTACCTTGGCCAGCACCATCAGTGATAATGGCTGCGGGCTCATCATCATCTGTTCCAGCGAGCCGTCGGCAAAGTCGGTCTTAAACAGCCGCTCCAGTGACAGCATGGCCGACAGCAGGGCTGCCACCCAGATGATGCCCGGTGCGATGCGGGCCAGAACCTGAGGTTCCGGGCCGATGCCCAGGGGAAACAAGCTGACGACGATAAAAAAGAACATCAGCGGATTAAAGATATCGTTCCGGTGGCGAAAGGCCACCTGGAGATCCCGTTTCAGGACCGTATTGAAGGCCCGGCTGTAGCTTACATCTCTGCTCATGTTGGGATCCCTAATCGAATTGATATTCCAGGCGGAGCTTCTTAAGGCGGTCCGCCCCCACCAGTTGCAGATCCTGGTGAGTGGTCAAAATAACGCAGCCGCCACGATTGGCGTGATCCAGCATCAACTGCTCCAGTTCGGCAACGCCCTTTTTATCGATGGCGGTCAGCGGTTCATCCAAAATCCAGATTTTGGCCTCGCTGTGCCACAGGCGGGCCAGGGCAATGCGCCGATGCTGACCGGCGGACAGGTGCCCGGCGGGGTGTTCCTCGAATCCGGTCAGGTTCACTTTCGCCAGAGTGGCGCGAATATCGACGTCATTATATCCGGCAATGTTTAGATTGAATGCCAGATTTTCTTCCGCCGTCAGTTCGCTTTTTACACCGGGCAGGTGCCCCAGATACAGAAGGTCGGCGTGAAAGTCATCACGAACCTCGGTGGTGGGATTGCCTCGGTAGTGAACGTCGCCGGCGTACGGGCGTGACAGGCCAGCCAGAATGCGCAGCAAGCTGGTTTTGCCGGCGCCGTTGGGGCCCTCGATTTGGATGATGTCGCCCCCATGGACGGCAAAGCTGAGGCCATCGAACAGGATGCGCTCCTCGCGGATGCACGTGAGCTCGTTGGCACTGAGTAGTCGATCGCTTTCCTGCATTCTTTTACTGTTCACACCTGTATTAGATGAAGCCGATTCTATCATAACCCGACCGTGTTACTTGGGGCTTGCTCGCATTCTCGACACTTGCTAGGGGGAGCTGGATCACAGCCGCCACTATGGTGCCTGAACTTAACGTATTTCGTTTTATTTAACAAAAGATTAGCTATTATGACTCCGGTGCCGACAGATAAGTTGCATCTCGATGCCGCAAATGGTGATTTGTGTCAAAAAAAGATGAACGACCGTGATGTCTGTGGTATTTTAATGTCGAGCTTGCCGGTGAGAATGCTTCACCGAGGCGCATAATAATGTCAACAATTTGGAACGTAGCATGAAAAAGATTATCGCTTTTGCTGCAGTAGCTATGCTGGCTTCTGCGACCAACGTTATGGCCCAA
The DNA here is from genome assembly GCF_000425405.1 of Ferrimonas kyonanensis DSM 18153. GTDB lineage: Bacteria > Pseudomonadota > Gammaproteobacteria > Enterobacterales > Shewanellaceae > Ferrimonas > Ferrimonas kyonanensis. Next base: position 40,925 of record NZ_KE384372.1, read on the forward strand.
GAGGGTGAAGCGGTCTACAACAAAGCTTGTCAGACCTGCCACGCCATGGGCATCGCTGGTGCACCGAAGTTGAACGACGCAGCTGCCTGGGAGCCTCGTATGGCTAAGGGCATGGATACTCTGGTTCAGAGCGTCAAGACTGGTCTGAACGCCATGCCTCCTGGTGGCATGTGCATGGACTGTAATGACGATGACTACAAGGCAGCCATCGAATTTATGGCAGCCAAGAAGTAAGTCTGAACAGACTGCAATGATTTCAAAAGGCCCGCATCGTGCGGGCCTTTGTGTTTTCTGGTTCGAATTCAGCCCAAAAAAAGACCCGCACGATGCGGGTCTTTTTTGTGGCTAGGGTCGTGGGTTACTGCACCAGGGTGTCGATAACCACTTGAACTTCGCTGCCCAGTTTGACCGCGTCGTGCTTGCCCAGCAGATCCCCAGGGGTGGGGGCAGGGTTGCTGTCGTGATTGATCACCACTTCGATGGCCACCTGTTCCTGGCCGCTCAGGACCATCTCCGGGGTCATGGCGTCGCTGTCGCGCAGCACCACCAGAGTCGGCAGGTCAGAGACTTTCAGGCGCTTAATGGCCACAGGCATCATGCCACCATTGAGCGGACGGGCCATCACCAGCACGTTGGCATTGGCGTCGGCTTTGGCCAGCATTTCATCGGAGACGCTGATGGACACGCGTACGCTGTTGGCGCGGGCTTCGACGTCTTGATTCAATTCTGGGTTGTCGACGCTGTCGGTGCCCAGGAAGCTCTTAGCCTGCATGATGGCGCCTTGAATCGCCTGACGGTCAAAGTCATCCCGAGGGCTGGTCAACAGAATCTCCCAGTGGCGGATGGCGTCTTCGTAGTTGGCGCTGAAGAAGGCATCCATTCCCAGCAGCAGGCGGGTTGATGGATCTTTAAAGTCGCTTTCCAGTGCCTTCTTGATGATGGCGTCGATCTCCGGAGTCATCTTTTCACCGGCCAGGTAGTACATGGCGGTGGCCTTAGGTCCCAGCAGTTCGGCGTGCTCGCCCACCAGGTCGATGGTGGTATCGAAAGCGGCGATCGCTTTCTCATACTGGCTGCCTGAGATGTAGGCGTGCCCCAGAGAGAACCAAGCCTGGCTGTTGTTGGGCTCGTTCATGACGGTGCCTTCCAACTGGGAGATGCGCATCTGTTGCATCTGCTCCGGGGTCATGCCCTGGTGAGGGTTGGCCTGTGCTTCCGCTTCTGGACGGGCGTTCTGCCACTCGTCGAAACGACCCAGGTCCAGGTAGGTGTACCCGGAGATGGTCACCACGGCAACGCTCAAAATGATTGGCCACAGTGGTCCGCGTCGATCGTTGACGATGTCGGAGTCGTTGCTGTCGTTGACGTCCTGCAGCAGGTTTAATTCCTGCTCCTGCTTCAATACATCGAACTCTTGCTGGGTCAGGCGACCCTCTTGCATCTCCACTTCAAACTCGGCGATGCGCTCGTTGAACAGTTTTACGTTGGTTTGCTTGCGTAACTCTGTTTGTTGGGCCCCTTTTGCCTTGCTTCTGAAAAAGGGCAACCAAACCAACAGTAAAGCCAATGCGGTAAGGCCCGCGATACCGATCCAAAAAGTCGTCATAGCTGCTTCTGTAGTCTGTGATTTGCTTAAAAGTGGAGTGTTTCGCAGTCAGGGGCGCGTCACACCAACTTGAAAAATTTGCAGAAGGATTATACGACAACGACGTTCATTGGCTAGTGAAGCCGATCCGGTCGTGCCCTAAGCAATCGCATTTGCGGTGGTTGTCACATTATCCGAATCTAATACAAAATGTTAAGAAACTTTTTGTAAGCTTTGCGTATCAAAGGGTGGAGCACCGTCAGGGCATGCTGGAAAGGCATGGGTGTGAGCTATATCGTTTTAAGCGTGATTAAAGGCAGACAAGCAGCGCAACTCTGCCTAAAATGGCGTCAATGAGCATTATTCGGTAGGGAGCCCAGTCCGGCTCTCGGCCGATAAACGGATTAATTCCCTCGCAGAGGTACTTCATGTTTCCGGAACTTGGACATTACGCACTCATCATCGGCATGGCCTTCGCGGCACTGATGTCGATCGTCCCCCTAATCGGGGTGGCAAGGCGAGATGCCTTCCTGGTGAGTTACAGTCGCCCCTTGGCCTACGGTATGTTTGTGTTTATGGCACTCTCCGTCGTGTGCCTTGGATACGCATTCGTCACCGATGATTTCTCGGTCGCCTATGTGGCTCACAACTCCAACAGCCACCTGCCGACGGCGTTTAAGATCGCTGCCATCTGGGGTGGTCACGAGGGCTCCCTGTTGTTCTGGGTGTTCTCCATGTCCGTATGGGGAGCGGCGGTTGCGTTGTTCAGCCGTAACCTGGACGATGCCTTTACCGCCCGTGTTCTGGCGGTGATGGGGATGATCACTGTAGGCTTCTGTCTGTTCATGCTGCTGACCTCCAGCCCGTTTGAACGCTTCCTGCCGAATGTGCCTGCCGAAGGCCGGGACCTGAACCCGATGCTGCAGGACGTGGGCCTGATCTTCCACCCGCCGATGCTGTATCTCGGCTATGTGGGTTTCTCTGTGGCCTTTGCATTCGCCATTGCGGCATTGATGAGCGGCCGTCTGGATTCGGCCTGGGCTCGCTGGTCCCGCCCCTGGACGCTGGCGGCGTGGGTATTCCTGACCGGTGGTATCGCTCTGGGTTCCTGGTGGGCGTACTACGAACTCGGCTGGGGTGGCTGGTGGTTCTGGGATCCGGTAGAGAACGCATCGTTTATGCCTTGGTTGGTGGGTACCGCTCTGGTGCACTCGCTGATCGTGACCGAGAAACGGGGCACCTTCCGTAACTGGACCATCTTGCTGGCCATCTTTACCTTCTCTCTGAGTCTGCTGGGTACCTTCCTGGTGCGTTCCGGGGTACTGACGTCGGTGCACTCGTTCGCGGCTGACCCTACCCGGGGCATGGCGATTCTGGGGCTGTTGGGATTGGCGGTCGGTGGTTCGCTGACGCTGTTTGCGGTGCGGGCGACTCAATTTGCCAGCCCGGCCAAATTCGAACTGTTCTCCAAAGAAACCATGATGCTGGGGTGCAACATTCTGTTGGTGGTTGCCACCGGTTCGGTGTTGCTGGGTACCCTGTACCCGTTGCTGGGTGACGCCCTGGGTCTGGGTAAGATCTCCGTAGGTCCTCCGTACTTCAACACCGTGTTCAACCCCATTGTGTTGACGCTGTTCGTGCTGATGGGCATCGGTCCGTCGATTCGCTGGAAGAAAGCCAAAGACAGCGAGATGCGTCAGTTGCTGGTGCCCGGAGCGATCGCTTTGGTGGTTGGTCTGGCGACGCCCTTCATCGTTAAGGGCGAGATGAACCTGTGGGTCAGCGCTGGCGTGGCCACCGCACTGTGGATCACTCTGACTCTGCTGATTGACGTGTACCGTAAGTCGAAAGAGAACGACGGCAGCTTCACCACCAAGCGCTTTACCCGCAGCTACTGGGGTATGCAGGTGGCGCACATGGGCATCGCCATGGCCATTGTTGGTGCGGCGATGGTTTCTCACTACGCCGAAGAGAAATCCGTACGCATGGGCCCAGGCCGGACTCACGAGCTGGCGGGCTACACCTTTGCCTACAAAGACACTCGTATGGTACAAGGTCCTAACTACACCGCCGAACAGGCTCGCATTGTTGTGACCAAAGACGGTGAACCGGTAACCACCCTGTACCCTGATCGTCGTAAGTACAATGTTCGTACCATGGACATGACTGAGGCGGGCATCGACTGGGGCTTCTTCCGGGATCTGTACGTGACCATGGGCGATCCTCTGGACGCGACCGACTACGCGGTTCGACTGAACTACAAGCCGTTCGTTCGCTGGATCTGGATCGGTGGCGTGCTGATGATGATTGGTGGCACGCTGGCCGCGACCGATAAGCGCGCCCGAAGCCGTAAATCTGCTCCTGTTAAGGATGCTCAGGTCGCGACAGCCTAAGGTAGATGTGAACAATGAAACGCGTATTACTGTTTTTACCTCTGCTGATTTTTATCGGCATGGCAGTGTTCTTGTATAAGGGGTTGTTCCTCAACCCCAAAGAGCTGGACTCGGCACTGGAAGGCAAGCCAGTGCCGGCGTTCACGCTGGAATCACTTGAAGACGCCGAACTGACTATCAGCAACACCGACCTCAATGGCGAGGTCTACCTGCTGAACGTCTGGGCGACCTGGTGTCCGTCTTGTAAGTACGAGCACCCGTTCCTGAACCGTCTGAATCAATCTGGTACGGTGCCAATTTATGGCATCAACTACCGGGATGAGCGCGGCCTGGCGCTGCGCTACCTGGCTAAGAGCGGCGACCCCTATACTAAGAACCTGTACGATCCTGATGGACGTCTGGGTCTGGACCTGGGTGTCTACGGTGCTCCGGAGACCTTTGTGGTCGATGCCAAGGGTGTGATTCGTTATCGCTTTGCCGGAGTGCTGGGACCTCAGAACTGGGCAGAGACCTTTATGCCGCTGATCTCTGAGTTGCGTAAAGAGGCGCAAGCCGCCAAGGGAGGTGCGTAATGAGAGCGTTGATGAAAGTTCTGTCGACCTTTGCCTGCCTGGCGCTGTTTGCCGGCCTGGCTCACGCCACCCCCATCGATACTTACGAGTTTAAAAACGACTCGAACAAAGAGCGGGGCATTCAACTGGCGAACGAACTGCGGTGTCCGCAGTGTCAGAACCAGAATTTGATTGACTCCAACTCGCCGGTGGCCCGGGATCTGCGACTGCAGGTCTATGCCATGGTTGACGAAGGTAAGAGTGACGACGAGATCGTCAAGTTCATGACCGATCGCTACGGTGACTTTGTTCGCTATCGTCCGGCCTTTGACAGCCGTACGCTGGTGCTGTGGTTGGGGCCGGTGGCCTTTGCGGTATTCGGAATTGGGATTGGTTTGTTCTTCATTCGTGGTCAGCGTCAGCGCAATAAGAAAGCGCCGGCAGCGATCAGCGAAGCCGAACGGCAACGCCTGGCTCAGATGCTGAAAGAGAACCGGGACTAATCGATGATCAGAATGATGATTCTGGCGCTGACGCTGCTTTCGAGCAGCGTCTTTGCGTTTCCGGGGATGAATAAAGCCGGCGACGATCCTGCGCTGCAGCGTTTTGTGGAGCTGACCTTTCCTCAGCAGTTGGAGGCCTTCACCATCACCGATGCTAAAGGTGAGGCGGTGGATCTGGCGCAGTACAAAGGCAAACTGGTGGTCTTGAACCTATGGGCGACCTGGTGTCCCCCTTGTGTTCGGGAGTTGCCCTCATTGGCTCGATTCCGCACCCAGTTGGAGCAGCATGACGCCGTGGTGCTGCCGGTGGCCATCGATCAGGACCCTGAGGTTGTGCCACCGTTCTTAGCGGATTTGGGGTTGGCATCGTTTTCGACCTTGTACGACACCACCAATGAAGTGGGACGGGTGCTACCGACGGATCTGGTTCCGGCGACCTTTATTCTGAATGAGAAGGGTGAGCTGGTGGCCTTCGTCCGCAGCTTTGTCGATTGGGATAACCCCAAGGTTCAGGCATTGGTAGAGAAGTACCTGCCGCAATAATGGACCGTTTGGTGATAGAAAAGCTCCCGCAAGGGGGCTTTTGTCTATTTAGTGCCCGGTTGATCACTTTTGATCGTTTTAGGGGTTGCCTTAGAAATTACGATCCCTATAATGCGCTCCTCGTTGACGGGGTAAACACTTTCGAGTGAAACACTACTGGTCAACAGGGCGTCAGCCACTCAGATAACTCGGTAAAAAAGTCCTTGACTCGCCAAGTTAAATGATTAAAATGACGCCCCACTTGAGACATTGAGCTGAAAGGCTTAAAACATCAAGTTAAGTCGAACGGCAACGGCTTCAAATTAAATTTGAAATTGTGCTTGACGGCGACAGAGGAAAGCGTAAGATACGCACCTCGCTTCGCTACTCCAACGAG
>NZ_AUDJ01000040.1 GCF_000425405.1 Ferrimonas kyonanensis DSM 18153
CAGTGACTTTAATGGTGATACGGGCAAAGACGCTGGATTCTCGCCTGCGCAAGAATGACCAAAGGGGAAGACGCTAACTACCCACGTGCACAAGCATGACCCAGAACTCTTTGAAGCTGGACCGGAGTGATGATTGCTGAGTACTGTCCGGGTTCAGTAGCCAATGTTCCACTGCACCCAACCTCCATGTCTTCGAAGTAAGAACAACAAAAAGCCCGTACTCGGCGGGCTTTTCTGTGGATGACGGAGAGATGGGGTCTTGATGCCACTCAAAATAAAATTCTACTATTTTAGAATGACTAACCGTGTTGTAAGGCAATCAAATTAGTCGTCTGCTTAGTACAGGTTAAAGCCTAGTGCTTACTTTAACGTCTAGAAACAGCAATGATAGAACTCATGACACACTTTTGGACACATACAAGTTATGGCCAAAGCACCAACCTATTTTATCTATCAACGTCAATAACTTAGAAAACACCATTTGAATTAGCAATGTCACCACCGCTGATCAGGGAGTACACTCTCATTGAAAAATCAAGCGCTTGAATCGAATCCCAATGCTCTACAATTCTGCCCTCTTCGATACGCCAGGTGTCGATAATATTCATCCCTTTTTGATCATCGCCTCTGTCTTCTCTTTCTAACGTGGCATGAGAATGGAAGATCACATAATCACCGTCTACGTAGATGTGTTTTACATCATAAGTGTAATCAGGATATTCCTCGACAAATTCAGTGAGGAAGTCCACTAAGCCAGTAACTTTGTCAGGTAAGTTTCGATTGTGTTGTACATAAGCACTGTCGTTGTAGTGCTCTAGGATGTAGTCAAAATTGTGATTGTTCATAAGGTTTTGAACAAAATCAGTAATCAACTCCGCATTTTCAAACTCTTGTTGTGTCCAACTGGATTTCTTGAGCGATGGCAGATCAATGATCAATGCGTCCTTAGATTGTGCGTATGCCACCGTGCTAGTGAATAGAAGAATAAATGAGGTAAGTGCTTTGAACATAGGTAACTCCATTGTTTGCCGTGCTTAGTAGGTATATATTAATAACCACGGTAATCAATAGTAACCTCAAGCACAAGAAGGCACCAAATACTTAGCTAGGCACATTTTGGTAACTCTTGCGGTAACAACAGACAAATAAGGCATTGAAAAATGGCGAAAAAACCTAAATCGGACAGGCGTATCTTTCACAATAATGAGGATTGCCCCGTGCGCAACGTTGTAGCGCAAATAGGTGACAAATGGTCGCTACTCATCCTGTTTGCTCTCGTAGATGGCTCAGACCGTTTTAATGCTTTGAAATCTAGAATAGAAGGGATTTCTCAACGTATGTTGACTCAAACCCTGCGTGATCTAGAGCGGGAAGGTTATGTGAATAGGACTGTGTATCCTGAAGTGCCTGTACGAGTAGAATATGCACTAACAGAGTTGGGAAGGGATCTGGTTAAGCCTTTGTACAAACTCGTGTGTTGGGCAGATGAACATCAACAAGAGATTCATCGAGCTCGAAGATCCTATGACGAAAAAAGTTAGCCTTATCTCGTTCAAAAAAGGGTATAAAGTTCGGCATTTCTCAACTAAGCGACTCTAAGCTAACGGGTCGAAAGTGCTTTGGTTGACTCCCTTCGGCGTTACTCGCTGCGCTCGTTGGAACCCTGACTAGGGCTCATGCACCCTATCTCACTCTCTTCGAATCCAGAACAGCAAAAAGCCCGCACGTAGCGGGCTTTTCTGTGTATGGCGGAGAGATAGGGATTGATTCCCTCACTGCGCTCGGCCGCCTTCGGCGTTACTCGCTACGCTCGTTGGAACCCTGGCTAGGGTTCTGCACCCTATCTCACTTTCTTCGAACGCAGAACAGCAAAAAGCCCGCACTAGGCGGGCTTTTCGGTATATGGCGGAGAGATAGGGATTGATTCCCTCACTGCGTTCGGCCGCCTTCGGCGTTACTCGCTGCGCTCGTTGGAACCCTGGCTAGGGTTCTGCACCCTATCTCCGTTTCTTCGAATCCAGAACAGCAAAAAGCCCGCACTAGGCGGGCTTTTCTTTGTATGGCACAGAGATAGGGATTGATTCCCTCACTGCGTTCGGCCGCCTACGGCGTTACTCGCTGCGCTCGTTGGAACCCTGACTAGGGTTCTGCACCCTATCTCACTTTCTTCGAATCCAGAACAGCAAAAAGCCCGCACTAGGCGGGCTTTTCTTTATATGGCGGAGAGATAGGGATTTGAACCCTAGAAGGGCTATAAACCCTTGCCGGTTTTCAAGACCGGTGCTTTCAACCACTCAGCCATCTCTCCAACGCGGCAAATAGTAATAATCGCCGGCCCGGCTGTAAAGCAAAAAACGGTCGACTGAACAATATAGTGGCAATCCTCGGTGCGAATGACGATTTTTCATTCGAGTTGAGACAAATGCCGCCAGACTTTGGGTTACACCAGTTGGAGTTTGCCGGCTTCATGCACCAACTGGGCAATGTTTCTCGCCCCCAGCACCTGCTTCAACACACTGATGTGATAATCGACGCCACGCAGAGTCAGGTTGAGTTGGGAAGACACCTGCTCGCGATCCTGTCCCTGAGCAATACCCGAAAGAATGTACACCGCCAACGGGCTAATCACATTGCAGTCCACCAAGGGATGAATGTCACGACCGAACTCAAGTGCAATCTGAGTCTGCAACCGCGCCAGGCACGCCGCGACTCTCCCCTGCTGATCGGCCAACTCTGTCAGTTGCTCCGAGCATTGCACCAACAGCATAAACCGGCCCCGCAAACGTGGCGACACCGGGCAGCATACCGACACAGTCATAACCCCATCGACCCCTTGAGCCTGCAGGTGACGAACCATCGGCGCCGGCATGCTCTGCTGTGGCCAGACACACACCTGCTGGCTCAAAAGCTGTTCGATAACAGTTTCCATGTTCCGATAAAACGGCATCTTTCTGCGCCACAAGCTCAGCGCCTGACCGGAACTGGCAAACAGTTGACGCCGCTTGGCCAGGTTGCGAATCACGTGTTCGGTGCTTTTCAGGCGCCGCCCCCAGCGCATCGGCTCATCCAAATCGTAGCAATAGCAGATGGCCTTCACCCCCAATTCGTCGCAGCCTTGTTGCAGGAGTCCGGCAATGCCAGTACCGCTATCCGCCTGTGTCATACCCTAGCCCCCCTCAGCGGTAATCCGCCGCACTGCGGGTGTCGACGGCCTGAGTCAATCGGCAACGAAACAGCCGCTGATGACGCTGCTCTATCTGCTGCCTCAGCAAATTGACAATGTCCAGCGCCATGCCGTCAAACTGCCCATCCAACAGCGCGCTAGCCGATTCGTACTGGCCCAGTTGACGCAGCAATTCGACGGCCATTAGCCGCTCCTGAACCCGGTGCATATCCAAGATCGCCAGCAGCGCCTCCATATTGGCTTGTTCCGCTTCGGTCCAGGCTACGTCAGAGCCGTCATCGTTGCGGTAGCGATGGTTTGACTGCTGCCACAGCTTTACTCGCAGATGCAACTGATGATCCGAGGGCTGACTCGCATACTGATCGAGCAGACTCTGAATCTCGGCCGGAGTCAGTGGCCGGTAGTCACAACCATTCTTCCCGCCGTTGGGGTTGACCGCCAGTTCCGGTAACCACACTGACGCCTGACAGTGGCCACAGCGGGCCACCAGCGGCTGCTCAGGCACAGTAGGGCTGTCAACGTAGCCATCACTCCACAGAGTGGCAAAACGAGCATCCACCGCCATCAGTGGCCGATGAATTAGGTCGCCACCACAGCCGCTGCAAATCAAGAACGTGTCGGGCCCATACCTCATGGTGTCACCTCCTCGCTGGACATCGCGTCACCGACGCTGTGGCGGAACTGCTGCCACACACCATCGGTGTGGATCTGCCGCGCCGAGTTAAAAAAGAACAGCAGAATCAGAAACAAGGTCACGCCACTTAATACCCGGGCGATGGGGTGCGCGTTGGGCTTACGCCGAAGTTTTGCCATGGGAGCCTCCTTTGTGAGTCGGTGACGGGATGCCGGCATCGCACTGCACTTCGATACGGCGACTGTGATGCCAAGCCTTAGCCCGGTTCACTGCTTTGCGGCGCAGTTTCACCGACTCGTTGATGGTCAGCCCAACCGGACAGAAATAACGACACCAGAAATCGGGAATGAACGCAGCACCAAACAGCGACAGCGGCAGGATGTACCACTGCATGCCAACCCCTTCGAGGGCGAACATCATCGAAAACGGCTCATAGGAGCCCAGCGATGGGTGACGGGAGAGCAGAATCAGCATTAAAGATCCCCAAATAAGCCCTAAAATCAGGCTTCGGGCATGCTTGATCAGTACCGTTGGGGCCTTCATCGATAGGCCGGTGACCTTGGTCAGCAGGGATTGCACCGTGCTAAAGGGGCACAATTTGTGACAATAGACATTGCGGCCCAGCAATACGATGCCCACCAGAATGGCGCCCATCAGTATCCACCATAGTGGATGCTGCTTCACACTAGGGATGTACCCCAGAACAATGCTGCTGATGCTGCCGATGCCGATAGAGGCATTGGTATAAAAGCCCACAAACAGCAGTGACACCAGCGGCAGCGACGTTTTCAACAGCCGACTGAAACGGTGTTTCGACCCCATGCTGACCACGATTGACGCCGCCACCAGCAACAACATTCCCAACTCATCCCACCCCAACGCCCAAGGATCCGGCGTCCAGGTGGCAGGCAAGCCCAGGTGAGTCATTGCCCCCAGGTGCAGGGAGGCCCGCATCGCTTGACTGACGCCCCGGGCAGTAATGGTCGCCCCGGAGTAAGAGTCGATATCGGTATCCAATAGGAAATCGTCGGTCACCGAACGGTTAGCCAGTTGGCGGAAAAAGTGTTTCTTCTTAAGTCGCTCGATGTATGGCGGGGTTTCGGTATCCGCCAGCAGCAACACGTCGTGGGTTCGGGCCCCGGTGGCGGTGCGACTGGCGGTAATGGCCACCGTCATCGGCCCGCCATAGCCGTCCCCCTGACCCAGAATCACCACTTCGGGCTCACCCTGCTGGCGATTGCCGAACTCAAAGACTCTGGGGCCATCACCCTCGCCCGAGTACGGCGTCAGGGTCGCCTCGGGAAAATGACTGGCCAGCAATGCCTCGTAGTCCGGGCGTGTACCTATCTGACCGATAACAAAGGCCGCGATCAGACTCAACCAGGCCAGGCTGCGGATCAGCGACGACCAAGCGAATCGTTTTACTTTCATGACATTCTCGTCTTGTGAACAATGTCGGCGTGCGCAGCTTCAGCCAGCATCGCACGCCGACCAGGAGGACGTTCGCCCTACAGGCGCAGGCCTTTAGGCACGTACTTACGCCAGATGAAAGCCATCAATAACAGGCCCGGCATACAGAACACCGCCAGTCCCAGCGAGCCCGATTGCGGCACGTCCTCAATAAAGGAACTGCCGGCCCAACCAATGCCAAACAGGAAGATCAAGGCTCCGGTGATCATGCCAGCCCAGGCCAGGGCCGGCATCTGTACCCGTACCGACAGGTAAGCCAGTCCCAAAACACCCAGGGTGAACAGCATGCCCATGATAAAAAATTCCAGTAGTTCCATGTCACTCTCCTCAGGAACGGCCGACAGCGCCGAAAACATTACGGTTGGTTGCGTTCACCCGCATCCCCTCCCCGGTATTCCAGAACTTGGTCACCTTGGCGGGGTTCTGGGTAGAGCCATAGCCAAAGGCCGGGTGCATCTCCGACATGGCACTGTGCAGCACGTCCGGAATGAACGGGTTGGCCGCCACGATCATCCAGTGATGCCAGAAATCCGGTTCGTTAAAAGTACAGGCGGCGTTACAGGCGGCGCAGTCGCCGTCGCTCTCCATCCAGTAGTCGAAACAGCGCTTGGAGTCGACGTGGAACTTCTTGATCCCTTCGTGGTTGTTCCAGTTATAACCTGGCTGTTCCGAGTGCTCACCGACAAAGGTAAAGGTGGTGTCTTCGCCCATGGGCAACGCCTTGGACGGGCAGGCTTCGGCGCACTTTTTACAGGATTTGCAGAACTCCTCAATGCCCCAGCTGCGCGGCTGATCGTGGTCAACAAATTCCAGGTCGGTATACACTTTGCACAGGCGCAGACGCGGACCATAGCCGGGCACAATCAACTGGCCATTTCGGGCCCCCTCACCCAGGCCGGCGGCAATGCCGTAAGCCACCGAGTTACCCAGATCGTTGCCACTGGCCACAGCATGGTAACCGAGGCCGCGAATGAATTTGGCCATCTGCGACGCCAACGTCGCCATCTTGGTGTAACCGTCTCCCACGGTGCCGCCGGAGGTAAAGGTCGGTGCGGTGGCCAGGTTGTCATAGTCCATGGGCACCGCCATCACAATCACCGTCTTTGGCTCGAAAGGAAAATCCTCCTCCCAGCTAAGCTCGCGGTCCACAGGCTTAAAGTGCTCCATCGCCCCCTGCATCGCCTTGGCCATCTCCGCCTGATCGGTGATCTTGCTGACGCCCTGAGCTTCCATGGTTTCCATCATCTCCACGGTGGCACCGGCATGGTAAATCGGGTCGTAATCCCAGCGCTTATCGCGTTTAGCGATGCCACAGCGGATGGCGCCAAACAAGCGTGCAGCACTGCGAATGGCATTGGCCGCCTCCAACTTGGAGCCAAACTGATACTGTTCATGCTCGACATCCGACTGATCCCAGGAGAACCAGGTGGTATCCGGCACGCCCATGGCACCCAGGCGCAAATCCCATTTGTGCGGTGGACACCAGGCGGCATGGGACAACGAGCGATCCAGCTGGGTAAAGCCGAGGCGAGAGTTATCCCACCCCTTTTGCTCAAAACGAGGCACCTGAAGCTGAAAGTTGTAGTTGGGGTTGTCCTTGTTAAGCCGGCCAAACTGCTCGTTACGCTCAGGATGGCGCATCATCAGCATCGGGCTGCCGGCATAGGACCACATGTGGTCACGACCGGGAAAGGGCTTGAAATCGTCTGCCAACTGCGGCCAACCGGGATTGAGTTTTCCCTCGATGGATACCCGGCCAACGCCATAGGCTCCCAGGCCCGCCGCCAGTACAGCGCCACCACCCAGCGCCGCCCGTTTAAACAGTTGGCGACGTTGTGGATTGTCCAGCAACCCCTCGGAATCCTGCGGGCAATCAGGCTGGCCCGGTGTAGCTTGTTTTTGAGTCATTTCCCATCTCGCAATAGTAGTAATGGAAATATTGTCGGCAATTCAAACCTAGAGATTATTAATTTATTGAACACCAACATCTTGGCCTAAAATATTATCCAATATCACTCACCCCAAATAGCCCCGCTCAGGTAACTCACAATTTCATATTTGATAATCGCAGTAAGTCATGGACTTCAAACACCCACTGCCACTAGGGATTCCCTACTGTTTTACTTTTTCAAATAAATCGATTGCAGCGCCCAATTTGCGACTCAGGTATCATTTTCCACTCCCTCTGATGCCTCCCCCCCGTAGTCTAAGGGCTTCTAAGCCCCGGTAAACCCGAACAACGGCAGCGGCTTTAGCTGTCTAGTACTATAGCGATGCACAGCCAGCTCTCAGTCTCATCATTTCAAATATGAAACTGTCAATTTTAAATATAAAAACAACCACATCAAATTTAAACTAATTATCAGAATTTCATCACAATTGAAAAAATAACAACAACAAGGACAGACGAATAAAATTGTATATTCCGTTCCGCGACATAAAAACAATAAACACTGAAAATAATAAATGACTGCAATCTGGTTATTTACTAAGGGTTGAAACATGAATCGTTCTTCTAAATATCTTTCTCTGGGCTTAGTTGCCCTCTCTGCCACCCTTGCCACTACGGTCAACGCCAGTGGCCTGCTTCGGGACGACACCGCCTCCGCCTACCTCGGCAGCGCCGGTGCCGGCCGCGCCGCCGACATCAGTGCCGGTGCCGCCTTCAACAATCCGGCCGGACTGGCCTTTATAGAACAACGGCAAGTCGAGGCAAACCTGATGGCCATCGACCACCACTTCAACTTTAAGGATCAAGGCTCCAGCGGCAGCAACGACGGCTTCGACCAGCGTCGCCGAAATGTCGACTACGATGTCGGTGTCGCTGCGGGTAATTCGCTGTTTTACGGCCAGCCACTCGATGAGAACTGGGGCATGGGCCTGGCCCTGGCGTCGCCGGCAGGTGGCGCTGCCGACTTCGGCAGCAACTGGGTCGGAGACAACTTTATCGAGTCTGTAGACGTGCTGGTACTGACGGCCACCGCTTCAGTGGGCTACCGAATCAACCAACAATGGTCGTTAGGGGCCAGTCTTGGGGCCAATTACATGAGCTGGGAGCTGGACATGGCACCGTTTCCCGGTGCCAGCGAAAACCTGGACCTGAGCAGCACCGAGTTCACCTGGTCGATGGGGCTGATGTACCGTCCGGACGAACTCACTCGCCTGGGGTTGCGCTATGTGGCGGGCGTTGAACATGAGTTGACCGGCGACACCACCCTAATCAGCCCCATGGGCACCCAAAAGGATCAGGCCACCCACGTATTTAATCTGGCAGACTTGGTTACTTTCAGTCTGGATCGCCAACTCGGCGCAGGCTGGACCCTGTTGGCGGATCTGGAATGGGCACAATGGTCCGATCTGGAGGAGAGTCGCATCGTCCATGACCACGGCCCCACCATCGTTATTCCCCGCAACTGGAACGACGCCTGGAGTGCCGCCATCGGCTTCAACTACCGGCTCAGCCAACAATGGTTGCTCGAGGCCGGCATCGCCTACGATCAGTCGGTGGTGTCAAAAGCTGACCACAAACTGGATCCGCCCATGGATCGCCAGCTCGCCTACGCCGTCGGCGCCAGCTGGCAGGTGAGTGAACGCACTCGCCTCGACCTGAACTATCAATACCTGGATCTGGGCGACATCGAAGTCAATCAGGCCATCAACGGCTATGACCCCATTGCTGAGGCGCCTTTCCAACAACAGATTCGAGGTCAAAGTGAGGCCCATATTCACCTCCTTAGCCTGGGATTAAGTCACCAGTTTTAACCACTGACTTAGGCCCAGGAACCCCCGACGCCCTAAGTCTTATGACTAGTGACAGACAAATCCCCACCTGCTACCGGGCTCACTGTGTGGTGCCCGGTTTCGTTGCTACTATCAGGAGACAGAGCCTTCGACCGCCAAGACAAGACAGGATAACTATGCACCAAATCTCCCTCGACGACCTTCGTTTGGTTAACCACATCGCCAAAGTCGGCAGTTTCGCCCGCGCTGCAGACTCCCTGGCTCAACCTCGTCCCAGCGTGACCCGGCGCATCAAACAACTGGAGTCCCATCTCGGCGTAGTGCTGTTTCAGCGTTCAACCCGGCAACTGGCCTTAACACCGGAAGGAGAGGCATTCCTGCAACACAGCCAGGCCATTGAGATGCAGTGGCTGGAGGCCACCGAGCGCATGAAGACCACCACCTGCGAACCGAGCGGCAAACTCAGAGTCAGTGCCTTGGGCCTGTTTAACCGGGTGATCGCCGGACCGGTGCTGTCCGAGTTCGTACGCAAGTACCCCAACATTGACCTGGAGCTAAGGTCCACCTGGTCGGCCCCCGATGCCACCAAATTCGATGTCGATTTGATGTTCAACACCAAGCCTTTGAACGACAAAAGTTTCGTCAGTGAACCGCTGTCGCTCACCAAACGTGACTTTTATGCCAGCCCGGAGTACCTGAAAACTGCCGGCACCCCAAGTAACATTCAGGAGTTGAATGATCACCACCTGGTGGTGCTCAATTACACCGATCTCGGCGACGGCGACTGGTATTGGCAGGATGGCGACCAACTGCAGACACTGCCAGTTCACAGCCACCTTCGCCTGGATGAGGCCGAAGCGGCGCTGCAGATGACCTTGCTGGGTCATGGCATCTGCTGGCTACCGGATTTTTGCTGCAACCAGTATCTGGAAAGCGGCCAGTTGGTGCGCCTGTTTGACGGCCGCTTCGCCACTCCCGGCCCCCTGTGGGCCATCTACCCCAGGACCCCGTTTGAGAATCATCGCATGCGGCTGTTTATCGAAATGGCCAGAGCCAGCGAATTGCTGGGAGAGCCGGCCCCGCGCCGGCGCTGATAAGCACCGCGATTATTCACCGGCCATTACCTTGGGTCTGGCCCGCTCTATGATGGCCAGACAATCGATGCCCAGTGGCAAGTTGCCAAAGCACAGCCCTCGTCCGGGCCCCAGGCGACTGGCACAAAAACCATCAATGACTCCGGCGTTACCGGCGAAAATTAACTGCGCCGCCTGCATCAGCTTGGCCAGACGCTCTACCATATGCCGCCCCTGATACTCAAAGTCCGTCAATGCCTGAAACTGCTCCCGAGTATCATCCAGATAGGCGTCGTACAACCGGTGACCGCCGCGGGCCAACTCCAGCTCTGAAAAGTAAACCTCCATCGCCTGCGGCGTTTTGCCGATGGCCCGCAACACATCCAGACATTGCACATTACCACTGCCCTCCCAGATGGAGTTCACCGGCGCTTCACGATACAACCGCGGCAGTATGCTTTCCTCCACATAACCTATGCCCCCCAGACACTCCTGGGCCTCGCCAATATGGTGAGTCGCACGTTTGCAAATCCAGTACTTGCCAATCGCCGTACCCACCCGCAACAACAGCTGTTCCTGAGGATCGTCCGGGGCGTCCAGCGCCCGAGCCATGCGACCGGTCATCGCCAGTGCCCCCTCGACCTCCAGACACAGGTCCGCCACCACATTCTGCATTAACGGCTGTTCCATCAAGGGTTTTCCCATCACGCTACGATGAGCAATATGATGAGTCACCTGAGCCACCGCCTGGCGCATCATCGAGGTAGAGCCGATCATGCAGTCGTAACGGGTCAGCGCCACCATCTCGATGATGGTGGCGACTCCGCGGCCCTCGTCGCCAAGACGCCAGCCCAGAGCACCGCGAAACTCCACCTCAGACGAGGCGTTGGACACGTTGCCCATCTTGTTTTTAAGCCGCTGCACATAAAACTCGTTACGGCGCCCGTCCGGGCGCCACCGGGGCAGCAAAAAGCAGGTCAGTCCGGCGGCTGTCTGCGCCAGGGTCAGGAAACCGTCGCACATGGGCGCCGAGCAGAACCACTTGTGACCGACGAGTTCATAACGATCGCCCTCCAACTGCGTCGCCACCGTCGTATTGGCTCTCACGTCGGTACCGCCCTGCTTTTCGGTCATGGCCATGCCGATGGTAACGCCCAGTTTATCGCTGCTGGGCTTGTTGGCCGGATCGTAGCGACCTTGCAGCAACTTTGCCAGCCAAGCCGAGGCCTCACCCTTGGCTTTCGCCAGCGGCGGCACCGCCGCAAAGGTCATGGTCAACGGACAACCGCTGCCGGCGTCATTCTGGTTGTAGAGGTAGTTGAGAGCCATCCGCACCACATGGGCGCCGGCTTTAGGTGTGGTCCAGGGCAGGGTTGGAATGCCGGCATCGATGGCCAGGGTCATCAACTCGTGGTAAGCCGGATGAAACTCCACCCAGTCAATGCGATTACCGAATCGATCGTGGCTGTGAAACTCCGGCTTATACCGATTGGCCAAAAAGCCTTTCTCTATCCACTGGGGCTCCCCCAGGGTCTGCCCCAGACGACGAACCCGCTCCAGGCCCCAGTTGCCGCCTTCGCGAGCCAGTAACTCTTTCAGTGGTTGATCGTTATCATACAGGTTGTAGTGCTCCAGCGGCGGCACCTGATTAAACACTTGGTGGGTTTCAGCGAGTATGCTGACAGCGGGCTGAGGGGTCGACAAGGGCCATTCCTTCTGGTCAAAATTCAATCATCGATGAATTTAAACTAGCGTTTACTTGGCGACCCGTAAAGCCCTTTGTGCCAGCCCTACAAAAAGCTGGCGATCTCTGCCAACGACTTCTTATGGCGGGCATGGGCGGGAATGCTGGCGTCTTCGCCCGGGTAACCGGCCACAATCAACATGTAAGGCCGCTCGTTGTCGCTGCGCCCGCACACCTTGGACAGGAAACTCATCGGCTTCGGGGTGTGGGTGAGCGTTGCCAGTCCAGCCTGATGCAGGGCGGTGATCAGAAAGCCGGTGGCAATTCCCACGCTTTCATGCACATAGTAGTTGGTGGTTGCACCGTCATCCTGCAAGCCGCCGCGTTTCTTGCTGAATACTGCGATCAGCCATGGGGCGGTCTGCAAATAAGGCTTATGGGCGTCGGTGCCCAGAGGTTTCAGAGCCTCGAGCCACTCCTCTCCGGCACGCTTATCCTCGTAAAACCCTCGCTCCAGTGCCTCAGCCTGCTCGCGAATCTGGCTTTTAACCTCGTCAGAGTGAATGGCAACAAAATGCCAGGGCTGGTGATTGGCACCACTGGGAGCACTGCCGGCAGTAAGAATGCAGTCTTCGATCACCTGCCGAGGCACAGGCCGATCGGAAAAGCTGCGAATGGAGTGACGACGGCGCATCTGTTGCAAAAACAACTGCGCCCGCTGTTGCATCTGCTCGCTGTCGTACTCGATAAAATCACTGAGGGGTTCACTGTCGTGAGGCTGCATGGCGTCGCTCCGGTCCGTGGGTGTTCGGCCAACCTCAGGCACACCTATGCCCGCTTCACCCGTTGATGAAGCCTTCATGCTACCCAGCATGCGGGTCTAGCACAAGTCACGCCCAAAGACACCACAAACAAAAAGCCCCGGCACTAGGCCGGGGCTTTAACACATTCAGTAATCGAAATTACTTAGCTGCGTCGCGAGCTTTCACTTCAGCGATAACTTCTTCTGCCACGTTCATTGGGCAAGGCATGTAGTGGGAGAACTCCATAGAGAACTGACCACGGCCGGAAGTCATAGTACGCAGGTGACCGATGTAACCGAACATTTCGGACAGAGGTACGTCAGCCTTGATGCGAACGCCAGTGGCGCCAGCTTCTTGGTCTTTGATCATACCGCGACGACGGTTCAGGTCACCGATTACGTCACCAACGTGGTCTTCTGGAGTGAACACGTCAACCTTCATGATAGGTTCGATCAGCTGAGGACCGGCCTTAGGAATGGATTGACGGAAAGCGCCCTTAGCGGCGATTTCAAAGGCTACGGCAGAGGAGTCAACTGCGTGGAAACCACCGTCGAACAGCTCTACTTCAACGTCCAGTACTGGGAAGCCAGCCAGAACGCCCTGCTCCATCATGGAAGCGAAACCTTTCTCAATAGCAGGCCAGAATTCCTTCGGCACGTTACCGCCCACAACAGAGGAGGTAAAGGTGAAGCCGGTACCTGGTTCGCCAGGCTTGATGCGGTAATCGATCTTACCGAACTGACCGGAACCACCAGACTGCTTCTTGTGGGTGTAGGAATCTTCAACCGCTTGAGTGATGGTTTCACGGTAAGCAACCTGAGGCTGACCAACAATCAGGTCAACGCCATAGGTACGCTTCAGGATATCTACTTTAATATCCAGGTGCAGTTCACCCATACCCTTCAGGATGGTTTCGCCGGAATCTTCGTCGGTTTCAACCTGGAAGGATGGATCTTCAGCAACCATCTTACCGATGGCGATACCCATCTTCTCGGAACCACCTTTGTCCTTCGGAGATACAGCGATGGAGATCACTGGCTCAGGGAAGATCATAGGCTCCAGGGTGCACTCATGCTTAGGATCACACAGGGTGTGACCGGTCTGCACGTTCTTCATACCAACAACGGCGATGATGTCACCGGCTTGAGCACGAGAGATCTCGTTACGCTCATCGGCGTGCATCTCTACCATACGACCGATACGCTCGGTTTTACCGGTAGCGGAGTTCAGGATGGTCATGCCTTTTTCCAGAACACCAGAGTAGATGCGAATAAAGGTCAGGGCGCCGAAACGGTCGTCCATGATCTTGAACGCCAGAGCACGCAGTGGCTCGTCAGCAGATACGGTAGCAACTTCACCGGTAGCTTCACCAGTCTCTGGATCGGTCAGAGGCTGTGCATCAACTTCGGTTGGGCTAGGCAGGTAATCAACAACCGCGTCCAGAACCAGCTGAACACCTTTGTTCTTAAATGCAGAACCACAGTAAGTTGGGAAGAAGGACATGTCGCGGGTACCCAGACGGATACAACGCTTGATGTCTTCCAGAGAAGGCTCTTCGCCGTCCATGTAAGCCATCATCAGGTCTTCGTCCTGCTCAACTGCCATTTCGATCAGCTCTTCGCGGTAAGCGGCAGCGTCATCGACCAGGTCAGCTGGGATGTCTACAACTTCGTAGTTTTCTGGCAGGCCAGTGTCGTCCCATACGTAAGCCTTCTGGCTCAGTACGTCTACAACACCAACGAAGTCATCTTCACGACCGATAGGCAGGGTCATAACCATTGGGTTTGCACCCAATACGTTCTTAACCTGGTCTACAACGCGGAAGAAGTCTGCACCCATACGGTCCAGCTTGTTCACGAAGATCAGACGGGCTACTTCGGATTCGTTAGCGTAACGCCAGTTGGTTTCGGACTGAGGCTCAACACCGCCGGAACCACAGAATACACCGACGCCACCATCCAGTACTTTCAGGGAACGGTATACTTCAACGGTGAAGTCTACGTGTCCCGGAGTATCGATGATGTTCATCCGGTGATCTTTCCAGAAACAAGTGGTAGCAGCTGACTGAATGGTAATACCACGCTCAGCTTCCTGTTCCATGAAGTCAGTGGTAGCGGCACCGTCATGCACTTCACCGGTCTTGTGGATCTTACCGGTCAGTTTCAGGATACGCTCAGTAGTAGTGGTCTTACCGGCATCAACGTGAGCGAAGATACCAATATTTCTGTATTTTGATAAATCAGTCATTGCTTTACTCTGCAAAAAACAATCGTTGTCACTTTTCGGCGGGGAAGTATACCACTATTGGCACCAAAAGATACGCACTACTCGAAATGATTTCGGTAGTTAGCATCGATTTTGTACTGCAACTGGTCACTATCTTGTCCGACGTCGGTTGGGATGTCTGACTTGCCGCACGAATTATAGCCCACTTCTATTTGCCAACGATGATTTGGGGCCGAAATCTCAAAAAAAACCACCGCTCGATTTTGCCGCTGTATCCCTAAGCTAAGGAACATCCGGCATCAGTCTCGTTCGTGTGTTCTTACTGTCGTTGGCATAGCCTTGTAGGGCCTTGTAACGTATAGACATTCTCCGTCAGCGCCAGCCTCGATGTCCGCGCAGACAGGGGGGGAGTCACAAGGTCAACCCTACAAGTTGTACGAAAAAACCCGCCAAAAGGCGGGTTTTTCTAAAACATGGCGGAGAGATAGGGATTGATACCCGCGCTGCGCTTGGCCGCCTTCGGCGTTACTCGCTACGCTCGTTGCGAACCCAGCTAGGGCTCTTCACCCCATCTCTCTCCTAACTTCGAAACCAAATCATGAAAAATTACAGTTTCAAAGGCATTGCTAAATATGGCGGAGAGATAGGGATTGATTCCCTCGCCAGCTCGGCCGCCTTCGGCGTTACTCGCTGCGCTCGTTGCAAACCCTGACTAGGGTTCTGCACCCTAACTCTCTCCAGCTTCGAAACCAACCCGCAAAAGGTATCCGGTTTCAAAGCAATTGCTAATATGGCGGAGAGATAGGGATTTGAACCCTAGAAGGGCTATAAACCCTTGCCGGTTTTCAAGACCGGTGCTTTCAACCACTCAGCCATCTCTCCAGTGGCGGCAATGATAGGGAAAGCTCGCCTCGCTGTAAAGCCCTAGATTCCCCTCAGGGGCCAATAGTCAAAAACTATGACCCAGCGCATCCTTCCAATAAGGTCAATGCCATACGCCAACTCTGCAGTCGCTGACCCCGGCGAATCGTCTGGTTCTCCCGAACCACCTCAAAGCCCCGTTTTTCAAAAAACGGTCGAGCAAAACAAGACGCATCGACGGTGAGGGTTTGCAAGGATTGCTTCGCCGCCTTTACCAACAAATGCTCATACAGGGCACTGGCAATCCCCCGGCGCTGATAGGATTGATGGGTATAAGCCAAATCAATATGGCCACTGTCGCTCAAGGTGATAAAGCCAACCACGATGTCATCCAACAGGGCCACGTAGGGAGGACACTGGGACAGTCTCACCGCCCAGCGTTCATACTCCTTCGGGAGTGGCGCCCAGGCCGCTACCTGCTCCGCCGTGTAGTGAAGCGGACCTATGGAGTGGATGGTGTCATAAAACAGGTCGGTAAGCGCCCGAGCATCGCTCGGCCGATAAGGCCGAATGTACAGGTCAATGTCAGTCATAAACAAGATTCAAAATGGCGGACAGGGCGTCCCTTGATGATGGATCATCTGCCAACGGTTCTCTTCCAGCACCCACAATGAACTGCGCTGGGAATAGCTGAATACCGCCCCTTTCACCATCTTAGCCCGATACAACACCTGACACAGGCTGGCACTGAGTTGACGCACCTGGAACTCTCTGGCATCGATAAGCGGCGGCACTTCATTGGGCACTCTGGCCAGCACCTGAGCCAGCCCGAAGCGCTGCCCCGCGGCGGACACTTCGATAAAATCGGCGTGAATCAAGAAAGCCAGCTGCTCAGGCTGCCGACGGGTCGAATGACAGAACAGGCGCTTTTCCAGAGCTACGATATGAGGTTCCAGTTCCAGTGCTGCACTTAGAGTATTCATAAATAGGCTAGTCTTCCTTAACGGTTACGCTTTCCTGATGAGGACACTGCCCCACAGACAGTCTGCCTTATCTTGTTAGCATAGCCCAGACGACGTCGATAAAATGTCAGCATTGCGCCATGTCTCGGATTTTGTGCGCCAATACTGCGACATTTCCGTATCCAGTCACCACAGCCTTGATTGTGGCTGAACTCATCACCCAATAATGACCTCAAGGGGTTGAAAAACCGTTGCCGGGCACCTATATCAACTTGTACAGTAAACCTTTTAGGATTTGGTGGCTCTAAACTGTTGTAGCCACAGACAAAGGAGTCAACATGCAGACCCAGCGTTTTGAGACCGTCAGCAGCACCCGCAGCTCGGTCGAGATTAATAAAGTTCTCCGCAACACCTATATGTTGCTGGCCATGACCCTGGCCTTTTCCGCCGCCGTAGCCGGCGTCACCATGGCGTTGAATCTGCCCTACCCCGGCATGATCATCACCCTGGTCGGTTTCTACGGTCTGCTGTTTTTGGTTAGCCGCACTGCCAACAGTGCCATGGGCCTGGTGTCCGTATTCGCCCTGACCGGCTTCATGGGGTACACCCTGGGACCGATTCTGAATATGTATCTGGGTGCGGGTATGGGCGACGTCGTTTTGATGGCCCTGGGTGGCACCGCCCTGACCTTCTTCGGTCTGTCTGCCTACGTGCTGGTTACCGGTAAAGACATGTCCTTCCTCGGTGGCATGATGATGGCAGGCTTCTGGGTGATCATTGCCGCCTTCATCGCCAACATCTTCCTGGCCATTCCGGCGCTGAGCATGGCTCTGAGCTGTCTGTTCATCCTGTTCTCGTCCGGTGCCATCCTGATGCAAACCAGCGCCATTATCCATGGCGGTGAAACCAACTACATCAATGCGACCGTGACCCTGTTTGTGTCTCTGTACAACATCTTCCTCAGCCTGCTAAGCCTGCTGGGCATGAGCGACGACTAAATTCGCAAAGTGCGTTACACTAAGGCCCCATTACCGGGGCCTTTTTTATTGAATACTGCACACGATATGAGTTCTTTTTTAGTGGTCGTCAATGGCGAACCCTACGGCAGCCAGTCCGCCTGGTCTGCCCTAAAATTTTGTGAATCCGTCATTGAGGCGGGCCACCGGCTGGAACAGGTGTTCTTCTACCAGGCCGGTGTATTGAACGCCTCCAGAATGCTGATGCCCGCCAGCGATGAGCTGAACTTGCTCGGTCGCTGGCAACAACTTCACCTTCAACACCAGGTTCCGCTGATCAGCTGCGTCTCCGCCGGACTGCGCCGAGGAATCATCGATACCGAGGCTGCAGAGGATGCTGGCCTGGACAGCGCCAATCTGGCCACCGGCTTTATCCTTGGAGGCCTCGGCGAACTGGTAACCACCATGCAAGCGGCAGACAGGACGGTGCAATTTTGATGAAACAGCTTGCCATAGTCTTTACTCACATGCCGCACGGTCGCGCCAGTGGTCGGGAAGCGCTGGATCTGGCCCTGCTCAGCGCCAGTTATGACATCCCCACCCAATGCTTCTTCGTGGGCGATGGCGTCTACCAACTGCTGTCCGAACAGGCCCCCAGTCAGATTGAGGCCAGAGACTACATCGCCACCTTCAAAGCCCTGCCCATGTACGACGTCGAACAGATCTGGGTCTGCCAGCAGTCACTAGAACAACGGGGACTGAGTGCCGATGACCTGCTGATGCCGGTCAAGGTATTGACCCGGCAGCAATTGACCGAGCAGCTAAACGGCATACAACAGGTACTGACATTTTGAACGTTCTCCATACCCTCAGCCAATCCCCCAATGACAGTCATCGCCATCAACTGGCTATCGATTACGCCAGCGCCGGTGATGGCCTGCTGTTGATGCAGGACGCCGTGGTCGCCGCCACCCTGTCCGATTTTGCCAACCTGCTCCACGATCGCCCCTGCTACGCTCTAAAGGAAGACTTGCAGGCGCGGGGGTTGTTAAAACGAGTCCTGACCCCCATAACGGTGATTGATTACCCGCAGTTCGTCGATCTGACACTGCACTACGACAAAGTACAGGCTTGGTAAACATGTTGAATTTCAATGGTCAGGAGATAGAGACTGACAAACAGGGCTACCTGCTGGACGCCAACCAGTGGCAACCGGAGATGGCACCTCTGCTGGCCGAGCAGGAAGGCATCAGCCTTAGCGCCAACCACTGGGAAGTGGTGAATTTTGTGCGGGCGTTCTACGAAGAGTTCAACACCAGTCCCGCCATTCGGGTGTTGGTTAAAGCCATCGGTCAGAAACTGGGCGAAGAGAAAGGCAACTCCAAGTACCTCTACAAACTGTTCCCCAAAGGCCCGGCCAAACAGGCCACCAAAATTGCCGGTCTGCCGAAACCGGCCCGCTGCATCTGACCTCTTGGTTGTTTTTTGATGGGGTTAAAGCAAAAAAAGCCAGCATCTCTGCTGGCTTTTTTGCTATTCAGGCAACCCGTTAAGACGGAATCACGTGGGTCGTCAGGCCCAGCATCTTCTTCATAACTCGAGTCACCTGGCGGCTATAACCAAACTCGTTGTCGTACCACACGTACAATACCGCGCGGTCGCCATCGACGATGGTCGCTTGAGAATCAACCACACCGGCGTAACGGGAACCGACCAAATCGGTGGATACGATCTCGGTAGACTCGGTGAAGTCCACCTGGCTTTGCAACTCGGAGTGCAGGGCCACTTCACGCAAGAACTCGTTCATGGTCTCGCGATCGGTGCCTTCGGCCAGGTTCAAGTTCATGATGGCCATGGACACGTTTGGCGTCGGAACGCGAATGGCGTTGCCGGTCAACTTACCTTTCAGCTCCGGCAGCGCCTTGGCAACGGCTTTGGCGGCACCGGTAGAGGTCAGTACCATGTTCAGGGCCGCACTGCGACCACGACGATCACCCTTGTGGTAGTTATCGATCAGGTTCTGATCGTTGGTGTAGGAGTGCACCGTCTCAACGTGGCCGTTACGAATACCAAACTTATCGTTGATGGCTTTCAGCACCGGAGTGATGGCGTTGGTGGTACAGGACGCCGCAGACACAATCATATCTTCCGGCAAAATGTCCATGTGGTTGACACCGTACACCACGTTCTTGATGTCGCCTTTGGCCGGAGCGGTCAGCAACACCTTCTCCACGCCCTTAGACTTCAGGTGCAGACCCAGACCCTCTTCATCTTTCCAGATGCCGGTGTTATCAACGACCAGAGCGTTGTTAATGCCGTATTGGGTGTAATCCACCTGATCCGGACCATTGGAGTAGATCACCTGAATGTAGGTCCCGTTGGCGATGATGGCGTTGTTCTCTTCATCCACCTCGATGGAACCGTTAAACGGCCCGTGGATGGAATCACGACGCAACAGGCTGGCACGCTTCTCCAGATCGCCATCGCGACCGCCTCGTACCACAATGGCTTTCAGGCGCATGGAGTTGGCCACACCGGTGCGCTCAATCATCAAACGAGCCAGCAGACGGCCGATGCGACCGAAGCCGTACAGAACGACGTCACGCTGCTCCAGCTCCTGCTCGATGGCCGGGCCCATTTCCGCTTCAACGTAAGACTCAATCTCACTGCCGTCGCTGTGGTTACGCCAGTAGTTCATGGCCAGCTTACCGAGATCGATGCGAGCGTAGCGAACATCCAGCTTGCTCAGGGCTTCAAGGAACGGGAAGCTTTCACGCAGGCGCAGTTTCTCACCTTCGTGCTTACGAACCAGACGGTGAGACTTAATGATGTCGATGGTAGACGCATTCAGCAGGCTCTTACCATACACCAACACTTCGACGCCTTTGTTGCGATACAGCTTGCCAATAATGGGTTGCATCGCTTCGGCCATTTCGAAACGTTCTTGCCAGCTTTTCAAGTGCTTGTCAGCGCTCATTGTCAACAGATCCTTTATGATGCGCACAGTCTTCGGCTCAATGCTTTATAATCGTGATTAAGTTCAAAGACCATGAAATGGGTACAGATAACGTGGCTACGTTGGCCAACTGGCTGGTATTCTACAGAACAACGGCTTCTTGATTCCAGCAACCTAAATCCGTAATTTAATTAGAGAAATCGACTAGATTTAGCCGATGACCGCAGAATTTTTGGTAAAATTACACGATGCGAGCAATTGCCCTGGTAGCTCTACTGCTGCCCCTTAGCGCCTGCGACACCCGATTAACGCTGCAACAAGTGTGTGAAGCTCAGCCGCAAATGTGTCAGGACGTGCCCCTGACCGGCTGGTGTATTAAAGAGCGTTCGCAGGTGATCTGGACCCGTTACGAAGACGACCCCAGTGATCGCAGAACCATTTATAACGAACTCATTTCCTTAGAAAACTATGTTGGCTGCATGGAAAAAGCGACCATGATAGAAAACCGCATCGTTGCCAAGGAGCGGGAGACGGCCCGAATCGAGAGCTACATCGCTTCACAAAAAGCGCTGAAAAAGCTGCAACAATCGACCGTCAGCGACCCTTCCCCCTATCTCAGCTTCTACCACTGGACCCGGCTCAACGACCACCAGGCACTGGCGCGGTTCCTGGATTCTGAGCGAAAAGGCGAACTGAACTCCATCCAGTTAAAGCAGTTTGCAGCGTCCTACTATTCTCGAATAAACCCTGAGAAAGCAGTCGCCTATCTATTGGACATTCTCCCCACCCTGCCCCACCCCGCTGTTGATACCTATCTGGAGCTGTCCAACGAATACCTGACACTCGACCAACCAGCTAGTGCTTATCTGTTTGCTAAGATGACCGCACAGTTCAAACCCGAGCTGGTAAATGCGCAGCGACTGCGGCTATTGCAGGCTTCCAGCAAAGTGGACAAGGCCACTCTGGACGCCAAAGCCGCGACGCTGCTGGACAAGCTTGAGCAGGGCTCATTTACGGCAAACGACCTCAAACTGTAATTTTATTTCTTTTTGAGTTACGGACTAAATGGTGATTTATTGCACGGAGCGCGCCTCGCCATCGCGAGGCACTGGTCACAGAAACAGCCGTTTTGTACTAGGCTTAAGCCAACTAAAACTTGATGTGTCGTAACATTTACTCATTTATCACAAAATATTGCGGTTACGCCCTTGACCACCGCCATTAGTGTTGTAAATTAACCACAATTACATAAGTTATCGAGATAGGTATCACTATGATCAAAGTTGCCATCAATGGATATGGCCGAATCGGCCGCAACGTTGTGCGCGCGCTGTATGAGAGCGAGAAAGACTACCCAATTAAAATCGTTGCTATCAACGATCTGGGTGACGCCGCCATTAACGCTCACCTGACCAAGTACGACTCCGTACACGGTCGCTTCAACGCCAAGGTTGAGCAGAGCGAAGGTGCCATCACCATCAATGGCGATGAGATCCGTACCTTCTCCGAGCGTGATCCATCCAAACTGCCTTGGGGCGAGCTGGACGTAGACGTGGTGTTCGAGTGTACTGGTATCTTCACAACCAAAGCTACCGCCTCCAAGCACATCGAAGCCGGTGCCAAGAAAGTGATCATCTCTGCACCTGGTAAAGAAGTCGACGCGACCGTTGTTTACGGCGTAAACCACGACATCGTGACTTCTGACATGACCGTTATCTCTAACGCGTCTTGTACCACCAACTGCCTGGCACCGTTTGCCAAGCCGCTGAACGACGAGCTGGGTATCGAGTCTGGTCTGATGACCACCATCCACGCTTACACCAACGATCAGCGTCTGTCTGACGTATACCATTCAGATCTGCGTCGCGCCCGTGCTGCGGCCGTGAACATGATCCCAACCAAAACCGGTGCTGCTGCGGCAGTTGGTCTGGTTGTACCTGAACTGGCTGGTAAGTTTGACGGCGGTGCGGTTCGCGTACCAACCATCAACGTCTCTCTGGTTGATCTGTCCTTCGTTGCCAAGCGCGACACCACCATCGAAGAAGTCAACGCCATCATCGCCAAGGCTTGCAGCCACGGCGCCATGGCCGAAGTTCTGGCTGTCAACGATGAGCCGCTGGTTTCCTGCGACTTCAACCACAGCCCATACTCCTCTACCTTCGACGCCACGCAGACCCGTGTTAACGGTCGCCTGGTTAAAGTCATGGCCTGGTACGACAACGAGTGGGGCTTCTCCAACCGTATGCTGGACAACGCCGTTGTCCTGATGAACGCCAAGTAAGCGTTCTGCGGTAAAAACTCCTGACAGGGGCTCGCTTCGGCGAGCCTTTTTTTGTGCCTGAAAAACCGCCTGTCGCTGTTGCCAGCGACAGGGGCCACTGGCTTTGGTTCTGGGTAGGAGCAGTAAAGACACTGGCTACCCGCGTGCGCGGGTACGACCCGGGGCCATTTTAAGCTCATTCGCACCGGAGCATTAAGGCGGCCACCACTACCGCCGCCAACACCTAACCCTCATCGTGTCGCCCTTGCCAGCGCGAGAGCCCAGTGGCCTTGATTTTGATAGAGGGAAAGACGCTGGGTACCCGCGTGCGCAAGAATGACCAAAGGCACAGACACTGGCTACCCGCCTTCGCGAGTAAGACAGAAGAGGGGTTGTCGCCCTTGCGAACGCGAGGGCCCAGTGACTTTGATTTTGATTGAGAGAAAGACACTGGCTACCCACGTGCGCGGGTACGACAGAGGGGTGATTAGAGTACGTAGGGAACCAACTGCACCGTGCTTTACGAAAACCACGATAACAACCGGGCTACCGCACATCCTATCAACTCACACCGTCGCCCTTGCGAACGCGAGGGCCCAGTGGCTTTGATTTTGATTAAGGGAAAGACGCTGAATTCTCGCCTGCGCAAGAATGACCAAAGGCACAGACACTGGCTACCCGCCTTCGCGGGTAAGACAGAAGAGGGGTTGTCGCCCTTGCGAACGCGAGGGCCCAGTGGCTTTAGTTGTATTAAAAAAGGGAAGATCAAAAAAGGCCGGCATAATGCCGGCCTTTATGAACCACTTACGCTTAACCGTTGACGTGAGCCAGCGCTTGGCTGGACAGGTCGCTGATGCGCTGCCAGTCGCCATCGCGTACGGCGTCAGACGGCGCAATCCAACTGCCACCGACACAGGCAACGTTAGACAGAGCCAGGTAGTCTTTGCAGTTAGACAGGCCGATACCACCGGTGGGGCAGAAAGTCAGTTTGGACAGCGGGCTGCCCATGGACTTGATCGCCTTAACACCGCCGCTGGCTTCTGCTGGGAAGAACTTCAGGAAGTGGTAACCGTAGTCCATCGCCTTCATGGCATCAGAGACCGAAGCCACGCCCGGGATCAGCGGAATGCTGCCTTCAGCACCCGCTTCCAGCAACGCACTGGTCACCCCGGGGCTGATGGCAAACTGCGCACCGGCATCCACCACCGCTTGCAGCTGCAGAGGGTTAAGAACCGTACCGGCTCCCACCAGGGCCTCAGGCACCTCTTCACGAATCAATTTAATCGCTTCCAGGGCACACTCGGTTCTCAGAGTTACCTCAAGGATACGAATGCCACCGGCAACCAGTGCGCGTGCCAACGGCACCGCCTGATCCAGTTGCTCAATCACCATCACCGGAATCACCGGGCTGGTAGCAAAAACCTCAGCAGGCTGGATGCTCCAATTTTTCATCTCTATCCTCGCTTAATCTAACAGCGCCGAAGCACCAGTTTCCGGACTGGAAAGCAGCTTACGCATATTGCTGAACAATTCTCGGCCAAAGCCTTCGTCATTTTCCCGCAGGTCCACCGCAGCGATGGTGCGAGCATCCAATTCAACTTCATCCACCAACAGTTCGATGATGCCGTTTTTGGCATCGAGTCGAACCAGATCTCCCTCTTTCACTTTAGCCAACAGACCGCCATCGAGGGCTTCCGGGCTCACGTGAATGGCAGCAGGAACCTTGCCGGAGGCGCCGGACATACGACCGTCGGTGACCAATGCCACCTTAAAGCCTTTGTCCTGCAGCACACCCAGTGGTGGCAGCAGTTTATGCAGTTCCGGCATACCATTGGCCTGAGGGCCCTGATACCGCACCACGGCGATGAAATCCTGATTCAGCTCTCCGTTCTGGAACGCTTCAGTCAGCGCCTTCTGAGACTCAAACACCTTGGCGGGGGCTTCCACCACCTGATGCTCTTCGGCCACGGCAGAGGTTTTAATCACCGCCCGACCCAGGTTGCCCTTCACCAGATTCATGCCGCCATTAGCCAGAAACGGGTTATCGATGGGGCGCAGAACGTCATCATCGGCGCTGGCTTCAGGAATATCCTTCCAAACCACTTTACCGTCCACCAATTCAGGCTTCTGAGTGTAGCGGTCCAGCCCCTGTCCCGCAGCAGTCGTGACGTCGTCGTGCACCAGTCCGCCGCGACGCAATTCACGAATCAGGAAGGCCATGCCTCCGGCCTGATGGAAGTGATTGATGTCGGCCTGGCCATTCGGGTAAACCCGGGCCAACAATGGCGTTACCGCCGACAGTTCGGCGAAATCCTGCCAATCGACAATGATGCCTGCCGCACGGGCAGCGGCCACGATGTGCATGGTCAGGTTGGTGGAGCCGCCGGTCGCCAGCAAGGCGACGATGCCATTGACGACACTCTTCTCATCCACAATCTTGTACAGCGGGGTAAAACTGTCCCCCTCCTGACTCATGCGGCAGACCTGCTGGCTGGCCAACTTGGTCAACTCATGGCGCAGGGGGCTGGTGGGATTAACAAACGAAGATCCCGGCAGTTGCAGCCCCATGGCTTCCAGCACCAACTGGTTAGAGTTGGCGGTGCCATAGAAGGTACAGGTGCCCGGGCTGTGGTAAGACGCCGACTCCGCTTTAAGCAAGTCCTCATCGCTGACTTTACCCTGAGCGTACTCCTGCCGTACCTTGGCTTTTTCCTTGTTGGGCAGACCCGATGGCATCGGACCGGCTGGCACAAAGAGCGTTGGCAGGTAGCCAAAGCTCATGGCACCCATCAACAGTCCAGGAACGATCTTGTCGCAAATCCCCAGCATCAGCGCGCCATCAAACATGGCGTGAGTCAGACCCACGGAAGTGGCCATGGCGATGACATCGCGGGACATCAGGCTCAGTTCCATTCCGGGCTGGCCCTGGGTCACGCCATCACACATTGCCGGCACACCCGCCGCCACCTGAGCCACCGAGCCTACATCACGACAGGCTTGTTTGATGATGTCCGGGTAGACGCCATAGGGTTGATGAGCCGACAACATGTCGTTGTAAGCGGTAACGATGCCGATGTTGTACTTATTAAAGTGCTGCAGGTCGTCTTTATCCTGCTTGCCGCAACTGGCAAACCCGTGGGCCAGGTTGGAGCAAGATAACTCCCCACGCTGAACCCCCTGAGCCTGTTGTTTGGCCATGCGCTGCAGGTAAGCCTGACGGCGGCCCTTGCTGCGCTGAACAATGCGTTCGGTAACGGCTAACACAGTAGCATGGGTCATGAGGCTTGACTCCAGTAAACGTCCACCGGGGTCTTGCGTTGATTGAGCACCGCCCGGATCGGCATCTCAGTCGCATCATCGGATTGCAGCACCTGCTCCAGAACGGCTTTTTTGCCTTCTCCGTGCAGATGCAGATAAATCTGTTTGCTGTCCAGCAAGGTCTTCAGCGACAGCGACAGGCGCCCATGGGGCGCGGTGGTCGGGTGTACCGCCAGACAGGTTTTAGGCGTTGCCAGCCCCAGGGCCAGTTGCTCTGAACAGGGAAACAGCGACGCGGTATGGCCATCGTTACCCATGCCCAGAATCACCACATCCAACGGCCGAGGCAGGTTTGACAGCACCTCTTCGGTCATCAGAACCCCCTCATCCACCTGGGCGTAGGAGTTCTTCAAACCACGGAACTTGGCCGCAGAGGCACGATTCGTCAGCAGGTGCTCACGCACCAGGCGCTCGTTGGAGTCGGCGTGCTCAGGATCCACCCAGCGTTCGTCCGCCAGGGTTACGAACACCTCTTGCCAGTCGATGGCCTGACGGGACAACTCTGAAAACAGCAACAGCGGCGTGCTGCCGCCGGAAACCACCAGCGAGGCACTGCCACGGCTATCGATGGCACTCTGTAGCTGAGCAGCGATCTTCGCCGCCAGCGTTTGCGCCAGGTGCTGCGCCGTATCAAACGGCTTAAACACAGACAGTTTGATCATAATTAACTTCTCTTACTCATCCCAGGAGCGGCCGTCGCGGGTGATCAACGCCACCGAGGCCACCGGGCCCCAGGTTCCCGCAGGGTACGCCTTAGGTTCTTCATGGGAGTCGGACCAGGCCGCCAGAATGGAATCGCACCATTTCCACGCCTGCTCCACTTCGTCACGACGGACGAACAAAGATTGGTTACCGAGCATGCATTCAAGCAACAACCGCTCATAGGCATCGGCAACCCGTTGATTCTTGAAGGTGTCAGAGAATGACAAATCCAGCTTGGTGGTTTGCAGACGCTGAGTTTCGTCCAACCCGGGCACCTTATTCATCATCTGAATCTCAACCCCTTCGTGGGGCTGCAGACGAATAGTCAGCTTGTTGGGTGGCAACTGGCGGTAACTGTCGCGGTACAGGTTATGGGGCGGGTTCTTAAAGTGAACCACGATCTCGGAGCACTTATAGGGCATCCGCTTGCCGGTACGCAGATAGAATGGCACCCCGGACCAACGCCAGTTGTCGATGTCGACCCGAATGGCGGCAAAGGTTTCGGTATCGGAATTGAGGTTGGCCCCCTCCTCCTCCAGGTAACCGGGAACCGGTTGGCCTTTAAGGAAGCCCGCCGAGTACTGGCCTCGTACGGTTTTCTCGAACACGTTATTGCTGTCGATGGGCCGCAGTGACTTCAGCACTTTCACTTTCTCGTCACGAATCGAGTCCGCATCCAGATTCACCGGTGGGTCCATCGCCACCAGCGCCAGCACCTGCAGCAGGTGGTTCTGAATCATATCGCGCATCTGACCGGCTTTATCGAAGTAGTCCCAGCGCCCTTCAATGCCCACCTCTTCGGCCACGGTGATCTGCACATGGTCTATGGTTCGATTGTCCCATTTTGAGGCAAACAGGGAATTGGCGAATCGCAGCGCCACCAGGTTCTGCACCGTCTCTTTACCCAGATAATGATCGATGCGGTAGATCTGGTTCTCTTCGAAGAACTCCGCCACCTGATTGTTGATCACCTGAGACGATTCCAGATCATGCCCGATCGGCTTCTCCAGCACCACTCGGGTCTCGGGTTGAATCAGGGCGCAGGATTTCAGGCAACGGCAGATGTCACCATAGATAGAGGGGGGCGTGGCGAAGTAGTTCACCATCACATTGTCGGGCTGCTGCTCGCGCAAGGCATGGAACTGTTGGTAGCCTTCCGGCTGGGTGAAATCCATGGCCAGATACTGACAACGAGCCAACAGGCGGGTCAGAACGTCCTGATCCACGTCCTCTTTTAAGAACTCATCCAGGGCAGTACGGATCATCTGCTGGTATTCGGACTGCGCCATCTCCCGGCGAGCCACGCCGATGACACGGGTACCGGAATGCAGCAGTCCGGCCTTGTCCAACTGGTACAACGAAGGGATCAGTTTGCGGCGAGCCAAATCGCCACAAGTACCAAACAACACGAAATCACACGGTTTGGCGACCGAGCCGGTAAAGTGGGTCACTATCCAACTCCTATAAATAGGGGGCCGCTGTATGCGGCGTCACTTTTTCGTAAATTAACTACATTAAAGAGAATTTTTTTCGATGGTGCAACCTCAGCGTCCACTGAAAAGCTAGATAATTTACAACACTGTTTGTAAACTTAACCTAACTGCAAGCAGGTGCCAGAGGGTAGTCGCCCAGTATACAGGGCTTTACAGGCTATTATAGGCGGCTTCTGACAAATGATTGCAGCCATCTTCTCGGTAAACTGGGCGATATATCGCATGAATACTCTAGAAAAAATACAAACTAACCTAAGTAACTTCAGTAAGTCCGAGCGAAAAGTAGCGGAAGTCATCTTAACCTCTCCCCAAACCGCTATTCACGCTAGCATTGCCACCCTGGCAAAAATGGCCGACGTCAGTGAGCCGACGGTTAACCGTTTTTGTCGTCGCTTGGACACCAAAGGTTTTCCAGACTTTAAGCTGCATTTGGCCCAGAGTCTGGCTAACGGAACGCCGTACGTATCCCGCCATGTCGATGAAGACGATGGCCCGGATTCCTACACCAACAAAATTTTTGAGTCCTCCATGGCGGCGCTGGATGCCGCACGGCAGTCCATCGACCCGATGGCCATCAACCGTGCCGTCGACATCCTGACTCAGGCCCAGCAGATCTCCTTTTTTGGTCTGGGCGCCTCCTCATCGGTGGCCCACGATGCGCAGAACAAGTTCTTCCGCTTCAACGTACCTGTGGTCTGCTTCGATGACGTGTTAATGATGCGCATGAGCTGCATTAACGCTACTGCCGGCTCCGTTCTGGTGCTGTTTTCCCACACCGGACGCACCAAGGCGCTGGTTGAAGTGGCCCGCCTGGCCCGGGAGAGCAACGCCCAGGTGATCTCCATTACCGCCAAGGACAGCCCGCTGGCTCGGGAGAGTACTCTGGCGGTCACCGTTGAGGTGCCGGAGGACACAGACATGTTCATCCCCATGGCCTCAAGACTGGCTCACCTGACTGTGATCGATGTCTTGGCTACCGGCTTTACTCTGCGCCGGGGCCCACGTTTCAGGGATAATTTGAAACGCGTCAAAGAAGCCATCAGAGAATCCCGCTTCGAAAAACCCGCCAATCTGTAAAGAAATGCCGCTGACATCCCCGTCAGCGGCATTTTTTTTATCACACCGACTACACTTGACCTCAACAATTGGCACCTTTAGGCTTGCCTACCTTGCGCTGGATCACATTTTTGTTATCAAGCTACAACTATAATTTATGTAATTTTCTTTCATGTTGATCTTTCAGCTACAACATTTAGCGAAACTCGACATCTATAAACTTTAGAGCCAGTATTCTTTATGGAGTCTCTTATGCTCAGAAGAACCAAAATCGTAACCACGCTAGGTCCGGCTACCGACCGTGATGGCAACCTGGAAAAGATCATCCTGGCCGGCGCCAACGTCGTCCGGATGAACTTCTCTCACGGTAGTGCCGAAGATCACGTCAAGCGTGCCAACGACGTGCGTGCGATTGCCGCCAAGCATAACCGTCATGTTGCCATCCTCGGTGACCTGCAAGGCCCTAAAATCCGTGTCTCCACCTTTAAGGAAGGCAAGGTCCAACTGCCTATGGGTCATACCTTCGTGCTGGACAGCGATCTGGCTAAAGGCGAAGGCGATGAGAACCAGGTTGGTCTGGACTACAAAAACCTGCCTCAGGACGTCGTTCCTGGTGACGTACTGCTGCTGGACGACGGCCGCGTACAACTGCGGGTAGAGAAAGTGGACGGCAACCGGGTAACCACTACCGTTACCGTTGCCGGCCCGCTGTCCAACAACAAGGGCATCAACAAGCAAGGCGGTGGCCTGTCTGCAGCGGCACTGACCGACAAAGACAAGCAAGACATCAAAACCGCTGCCGCCATCAACGTCGATTACCTGGCGGTGTCTTTCCCACGTACCGGTGAAGATCTGCACTACGCTCGCGAACTGGCTCGCGAAGCAGGCTGTAACGCCCACATCGTGTCCAAAGTAGAACGTGCCGAAGCCGTTGCCACCGACGAAGCCATGGATGACGTTATCCTGGCCTCCGATGCGGTGATGGTTGCCCGTGGTGACCTGGGTGTTGAGATTGGCGATGCCGAGCTGATGGGTGTGCAGAAGAAACTGATCGCTCGCTGTCGTCAACTGAACCGCGTGGTGATTACCGCCACTCAGATGATGGAGTCCATGATCTCCAGCCCAATGCCAACCCGTGCCGAAGTCATGGACGTGGCGAACGCGGTACTGGACGGCACTGACGCCGTGATGCTGTCTGCCGAAACTGCGGCCGGTGACTTCCCTGAAGAAACCGTTACTGCCATGGTCAACGTCTGCATCGGCGCCGAGAAGAACCCACGGGTTAAGGTTTCTCGTCACCGCCTGGAAGAGCGTTTCAAGACCGTTGAAGAAACTGTGGCTCTGGCAACCATGTACGCCGCCAACCACCTGGAAGGCGTTAAGGCCATCGTTGCCCTGACCGAGTCCGGTAACACCCCGATGATCATGAGCCGCATCACTTCCAGCCTGCCGATCATTGCGCTGTCTCGTCACGAGCCGACTCTGAACCGTATGGCCATGTACCGTGGTGTCTACCCAGTGAACTTTGATTCCACTCAGCATCCAGCCGGTCACCTGGTGTCTGCCGCCATTGCTGAAATCAAAGCCGCCGGTCTGCTGCAAAGCGGTGACATGGTTCTGGTAACCAAGGGCGACATGATGGAAACCATCGGCGGCACCAACACCACCAAGGTTGTGGTTGTCGAGTAAACACCGCTCTCATTCTCATCCACTAAAAGGGTTAGCTTCGGCTAACCCTTTTTTATACCCGATATCTAGTCAGCGCTGCCGGCTGCGACCATCTTCGCCAGTAGCGATAAAAACTGCTGCTGCTCTTGCGGCTGAAGCACCGACAGCAAGCTGTCATTGACGTCCATGGCTTCGGCGATCAAGGCGGATTTCAGCGCCCGCCCCTCATCGGTGAGATAGATAAGGTGCGAGCGTCGGCTAGTCGGGTGTTTGCGCCGCTCCACCAGCTGTTTCTTCTCTAAGCTGTCCAACACCCGAGTGGTGGTGTAATGCGCCGTCATGCAGCGCGACGCCAACTCCACCTGGGTCAACCCCTCCTCCTCCCAGAGCATCATCAGGGTCGGCCACATCCCCAGGTTTAACCCGACTTTCTGCAACCGCTCATCCAGTTGGTCGGCAGCCCGGCTGTGAACCACCGCCAACAACCAGCCAAGACTGCGGTCCCGGGAAAACGCCGCCAATTTATCACCCTGCTCCACTAACACCCTCCTAGAATAAAGAGATCACCATCATCAGACTGACTCCGCTTGCACTGAGAGCCAACACTATTGCGGCCTTACGTCCGGCCACCAATTTGGGCACAGCACCGCTACCGTGCTGCTTGCCGGTGATCATTGCCTGGATCAATCGATGACCTCGCCATTGATAAACGGTCACCGCGAAGACATGCACCAATACCGCAATCACCAACCCCAGAGCCATCCGTCCATGGTTGTGTTCAAGCAATCGCACCACGCTGCGTTTAAGCTCAACAGGACTCAGCGGGCTGATCAGCCAACCACTGAGCAACTGGCTGCACAACAGGCACAACAGTAGCACCACCATCAACGCCCCCAACGGATTATGACCTGGGCGCTCCTGACGCGATGAAATCAAGTAACTGACCAGTTGGGACGGTGAGGGAATAAAAGCACGAAACCGTGCCGTTTCACTGCCCCAAAAGCCCCAGATTAACCGCCAACATACCAGCACCAACAGTGCCACTCCGGCCGCCATATGACCGATAGAATCGCCGTTACCACTGAAGCCGCTCAGCAGCATCCACGTCACCAACAGCGCCTGGCCCCAATGATAGAGGCGAGTTGCCAGATCCCATACTTGTATCATTTCAATTCTCCCCACAGCAACAATTGCATTTGCAACAATAGCATTTGCATGATAGCTTGCACACAAATCATTCAAACCAAGATGGAGATCACAATGCAGACCCCCTTCCCTATGCTGGTAGGAGCTATAGCGCTCATCATTTCGGCGTTAGCCTGGGCCGATCAGCCTGCAGTGAATCAAAGACAACAGCTTTTTGATCAACTCGATACTAAAACCGAACTGATGGAAGACGCTCTGGACCAGGAGCAATGGCAGCGAGGAGCCGAATTGGCCGCCGAACTTGCAGACACCGTCACATTGTTGAAAACTCTGTTTCCCGAAACCAGTCGAGGTGAAGGGCGCAGCCGCAAATCAATTTGGAACGAATGGCCTGAGTTTGAAGGTCGGCTAACGCGACTGGCTGATGACTTTACCGCCATCAGCAACACCGCTGAGTCTGGCCGTTCCGCCGGGTTGGATACGGCGCTGAAAAACGCCACCTCCAGCTGCCGCTCCTGCCATATGAGCTACCGTTCGTTGTGGTAAGGAGGCGCTTTATGACCATTCAAAATGCCCATCGACTGGCTGCGACACTGGCTTTTCTGATCATACTGACGTTTTTCAGCAGCACCCTTATTGCCGAATTACTGGGCAATGACCGTGTCATCTCAGCCACCAAACACGCCATCGTCTATGGCATCTGGCTGCTGGTACCCGTCATGGCTTTGACCGGTATCACCGGCATGAAACTGGCGCCCAAGGCCAGCAGTGGTCCCATTGGTCGAAAGAAAAAAAGGATGCCGATTATCGCCCTCAATGGGCTGTTGATACTGATCCCCGCCGCGATCTACCTGGATCATTTGGCCAGCCAGGGACTGATGACCGGAGTATTTTGGTGGGTACAGGGACTGGAGTTAACAGCAGGCGCCGCCAACCTGATTCTTATGGGCCTGAATGTTATCGACGGTCGCCGATTACGCCCGCGCTCCAGGCGTGAATGAATAGCAGGTTGACATTAGGGTCAACCTGCTTACTTTGCGGGCAACACAGCATTCACTTAAACCACTGCCGCCCCACCTGATTGGCGCGATGCTGAAGCAGCTCAAACCAGGTCCGTTCAGACTGTAGCAGCTGCTGCTGCGGATCAAGACCATTGAAACAGTCTTCAAAGATCGCCCGAGCGGTGGCATAACTGTCCTCGCCCCTCAGGCTGTGCTGCATCTCGGGCTCGCGAAGACACGGCGCCAACTCGATGTCGTAATGGGTCAGAATTCGAGTATCGGGCTGCAACTGATGACAGGCCAGTTCATCCACAAAGCCCAGGGATACGGATTGAAACACGCGCTCAGCCTGGTATTTTGCGTGAGGATCATCACCACGGGCACACTGCAGGAACTGGCCGAAGTAGTGCAGATACATAGGAATAAAGTGCCGATACAACACCCGCTCCTTGAGATTTTTATTTGCCAAGACTCTGTCGAGATCCAACCATGCCCATCGGTTCATCATGTGTCGCTCCTGCGCTGAC
This sequence comes from Ferrimonas kyonanensis DSM 18153, assembly GCF_000425405.1. Classification (GTDB taxonomy): domain Bacteria; phylum Pseudomonadota; class Gammaproteobacteria; order Enterobacterales; family Shewanellaceae; genus Ferrimonas; species Ferrimonas kyonanensis. The sequence continues at coordinate 33,722 of NZ_AUDJ01000040.1, forward strand.
ATCCCATTTACAGTAAAGAATGCGACACTTGTCAGACCAGTTCCGTGATCAAGATCAACCCAGCTCCAGTCTTGCGCAATTGGCTATTTCACTCTGCACAACTCTCATTGTTTAACAGGCCGATATAAAAAAGGGCCGGCAAATGCCGGCCCTGATTCTACACTGCGGGGATTACAGCGTAGCAAACTCGTCCACATGGATGGCTGCCGTACGCAGCGTCCAGGCGCTAAGCAGGGACTCAGACTGAGATTCGGTCAGCACCTCCGCCTCTACCGCTTTGGCAATCAAGGCCGGCGATATCGCCTGCTTGGGCAAGGCACCGGAACGCATCGCCTGCTTCAGGGTCTTCATCAATGGCGCCTGCTCATGCAGCGCCAGGAAAGCCTTCTCCACTTCACTGATGCCATCTTCCAGACCTTCAGGCATGTGGCACAGGTGAGTGATGCGTTCGCGAACCACTCCCGGTTTGGACACCGCCTCACACACCGCTTTGGCGGTATCGTCCGAAGGCATGTGGAAATGGTTGCCAATAGGGAAGATCAGCGCCTTAGCCAGCCAACCCAGAGGACGATTAGGGAAGTTGCGAATCACTTCCTCCATCGCTTTTGCCGCTTCATAGCAACACTTCTCTACCGAATAGTGCAGCAGCGGCAGGTCGCCATGCTGACGCCCCTCGGATTCAAAATGACGCAATGCCGCCGACGCCAGGTACAACTGGCTGAGCACATCGCCCAGGCGGGCCGAGATCATCTCTTTCTGCTTCAGACCGCCGCCCAGGGCCGCCATGGCCAGATCCGACATCAACGCCAGGTTGGCACTGAGGCGACTCAGGTTACGATAATGACGAGCGGTTTCCCCCGCCACCGGCGCCGAGTTCAAGCGAGCCCCGGTCAAAGCCCCGACCAATGAGTTCAGGCCATTGCGCGCCCCGTAAAGCATGTGAGACAGCAGCAGACCGTCAAACACTTTCAGGGCCTGGTCCTTATCCTCCATGGCCACCGCTTCCATCTCAGACAAGACGTAGGGATGACAGCGCGTCGCGCCCTGGCCGAAGATCATCAGGTTACGGGTCAGGATATTGGCCCCTTCCACAGTGATCGACACCGGCTGAGCCAGATACATGTTACCCAGGTAGTTCTTAGGGCCCAGCTGAATCCCCTTGCCACCATGAATGTCCATGGCGTCATTGACAATGGAGCGGCCCAATTCGGTCATGTGGTACTTGGCAATGGCCGTCACCACCGACGGTTTCTGATTCATGTCGATGGCGCCCACGGTCATCTTACGGGCAGCTTCCAACAGATAGGTATTGCCAGCGATGCGTGCCATCGCTTCCTGCACCCCCTCAAACTGACCGATATTCACCCCAAACTGCTGGCGTACACCGCAGTACGCCGAGGTAGTGCGGGTCGCCACGTGTCCGGCCGCCGTCGCCAGAGCCGGCAGAGAGATGCCCCGCCCTGCAGACAGGCACTCCACCAGCATGCGCCACCCGCGCCCGGCGTAATCAGGACCGCCGATGATCCACTCCATGGGAATAAACACATCCTCACCGCGGGTGGTACCGTTCATAAAGGCCATGTTCAGAGGGTTATGACGGTTGCCCAGCTCTACGCCGGGGTGTGATGCCGGAATCAGCGCACAGGTGATGCCAATCTCCTTGGTGTCACCCAACAAACCGTCCGGGTCACGCATCTTAAATGCCAGCCCCAATACCGTGGCCACCGGAGCCAAGGTGATGTAACGCTTATCCCAGTTCAGGCGTAGACCCAGCACCTCTTTGCCGTCGTGCTCACCCATGCACACAACGCCGCTGTCGGGAATGGCGCCGGCGTCTGATCCGGCTTCCGGGCCGGTTAAGGCGAAGCACGGCACCTCGGTGCCATCGGCCAATCCTGGCAGCCAGCGCTGCTTCTGCTCTTCGGTACCATAATGAGCCAACAGTTCACCGGGACCGAGAGAGTTCGGCACCATTACGGTAATGGCGGCGGTGAGGCTGCGACTGGCGATACGAGCGACAATGGTGGAGGCACCCAGGGCAGAGAAATCCAGGCCGCCATAGGTTTTGGGAATGATCATCGAGAAGAAGCGTTCCTGCTTCAGGTAATCCCAGACCGGTTGTGGCAGGTCTTTCTGTTCCTGTACCACATGATGGTCATCCAGCATCAACAGCAGCGTATCGACCTGGTTGTCCAAAAAGGCCCGCTCTTCACCGCTGAGCTCGCCCATGGGCATGGAGTGCAGCTGCTGCCAATCCGGACGGCCGGAGAACAGTTCGCCGTCCCACCAAACGGTGCCCGCTTCCATCGCTTCCCGTTCGGTCTGTGACAGGGGCGGCAACACCTTGCGGAAAAAGCCGAATATCGGTTTGGAAATAAATTGGCGACGAATGTCAGTGACACCAAACACCACTAACACCGCAATAATGATCAAAATCAGCAAGGTCATGATACTTCCTTAATCTTGGTCCCTGACAGTTGGGGAGCCGGAGCAACAACGCCCGCGGCCACATAGGGAATCAGCCGCTTAATCACCGACTCCACGTTATTGTCTTGTTCAAAATCCGCATGGGCGATGTCATTCAGCGCTTCAAACGAGGCCATGGTGAAAACCACGGTACCCAGGGTAAAGTGCAGACGCCAAAACAACTCAGCATCGTCGATGTCGTTGTCCACCTGATGGATCAACTTGACGATCAGCTCCAGCGGTTTGCCGTAATGAGTGGTCACAAACCAACGCAGGTGGCCCTGACTCTCGATGTAACCCCGCCCCAGTAACTGCAAAAAGATGCTGGACCCCCGGTGACGCAATTCATCCAACGACAGCAGCGGCTGCACCAGGGTGTCGAAAATCTCATGCACCGTCAGCCCAGGCTGGTTTTCCAGAGCCGACAGAGCCGCTTCACTGGCAGGCATAAACTGATCCAGATAGCGGGCCAGTACCGCCTGGATTAACTCTTTCTTGGAACCAAAATGATAATTTACAGAAGCCAGATTCACTTCCGCCTTGCTGGTGATAAGACGCAATGACGTGTCGGCAAATCCCCGTTCTGCAAATAATCGCTCCGCTGCGTCCAAGATACGGGATTTTGTACCTTGTTTATTCGACATAGTCGCGCCTTCCTGATTTAAACACTTGTTTTAACTTACTCTGCCACTTGGGTATTGTCAAAGTCATGAAGCGTATTCTGTTTGAACACTCGATAAACCAAGTGCTTAGCCCCATCAGGCACCGCCTGATGTCCCAGGGGCTGCCAAGGTTAAGACTCTGATCTAAGCCAGGTTCAAACCAAACTCGGCCCCCTTTCCTCCGCTCCGGTCCCGTAATAAAATAGCGACTTTTCGACAACAACCACGCAAAGGAACGCGATATGGCACTTTTCCGCCACTCGATGGCTCTGTCTGCCGTCACTCTGGCGCTGCTCAGCGGCTGCTCCCCGACCCCCACCCCCGATCAAGGCAAGGAAACCAACCCGGACAGCGATAGCCGTGAGTTCATCGCTGCCGCCGAGGCCGACCTGTCTAATCTGGTGGAAGAAGCGGGCCGGGCGTCCTGGATCTACAGCAACTTCATCACCGAAGATACCGCGGCCCTGGCCTCCGACGCCGAGCGCCGATTCAATGACAAGGCGGTCATGTACGCCAGTCAAGCGGCCAAGACCGATCCTCAGGGACTGAGCGACGTCGAGTTGCGCAAACTGGAAGTGCTGAAGCGCACCATCATTCTGCCCTCTCCGGACAGCCCGGAGAAAAGCGCCGAGCTGGCCGGCCTCAATGCCGAACTGGGTGGCCTGTATGGCAAAGGCCGCCACTGCCTCAAGAGCGGCGAATGCCTGAGTCAGCCGCAACTTTCCTCTTTGATGGCCACTTCCAGAGATCCGGAACAACTGCTGGACATCTGGCAGGGCTGGCGCGAGATCGCCAAACCGATGCGTCCTCTGTTCAGCCGCCAGGTGGAACTGGCCAACGAGGGAGCACGGCAACTGGGTTACCAGGACGTCGGTGAACTGTGGCGCTCAAAGTACGACATGCCGGCGGCGCAGTTCCCGAAAGAGCTGGATTCATTGTGGGGAGAGGTAAAGCCTCTGTACGACGCTCTGCACTGCTACGTGCGCGGCGAACTGGGTGAGCACTACGGTGAAGAGGTGGTGCCCCAGGACGGCATGATTCCGGCGCACCTGCTGGGCAACCTGTGGTCACAGCAGTGGGGCAATATCTACGATCTGGTGGCGCCTGCCAACGCCGATCCGGGCTTCGATCTCACCGAACTGCTGGCAGAACACCAGTACGATGAGATCAAGATGGTCGAGCAGGCGGAGCAGTTCTTTACCTCGCTGGGGTTCGAGCCGTTGCCACAAACTTTCTGGGACCGCTCGCTGTTTGTTGAACCTCAGGATCGGGATGTCGTCTGCCACGCCAGCGCCTGGGATCTGGACAACGAGGACGACATTCGCATCAAGATGTGCATCCAGAAAAACGCCGAAGACTTTGTGGTGATCCACCACGAACTCGGGCACAACATCTACCAGCGCGCCTACAAGCACCAGCCGTTCCTGTTTAAAGACAGTGCCAACGACGGCTTCCACGAAGCCATCGGCGACACCATTGCCCTGTCGATTACCCCCAGCTACCTGCAGCAGATTGGACTGCTAGACACGGTGCCCTCCAAGGAGAGTGACATCGGCCTGCTGCTACGCCAGGCACTGGACAAGGTGGCGTTTCTGCCCTTTGGCCTGATGATCGATCAATGGCGCTGGAAGGTGTTCTCCGGTGAAATCACACCAGAAAACTACAACCAGGCCTGGTGGGATCTGCGCGCCAAATACCAAGGCATCGCTGCGCCGGTGGCCCGCAGTGAAGCGGACTTCGATCCTGGCGCCAAATACCATGTACCCGGCAACGTTCCCTATACCCGCTACTTCCTGGCCCACATCCTGCAGTTCCAGTTCCATCAGGCGCTGTGTGAGACTGCCGGCTTTGAGGGTGACATTCACAGCTGCTCCATCTACGGCAATAAGGAGGCCGGTGCCAAGCTGAACACCATGCTGGAATCTGGCCTGTCTCAGCCATGGCCGCAGGCGTTGGCCATGGTCACCGGCTCAGAGCAGATGAGTGGTGAGGCCCTGCTGAACTACTTTGCGCCACTGCAGGGTTGGCTGGAGCAACAAAACCAGGCCGCCGGCCGCCAGTGTGGCTGGTAACCCCACCGCAAACCAAAGAACCCGGCGTCAGCCGGGTTCTTTTTTTAGGCTTTGATGTTGATACCCCGAAAAACACCGGATTCTCGCCTGCGCAAGAATGACCAAAGGCACAGACGCTGGGTACCCGCGTGCGCGGGCACGACGGAAGGCCGTTTTAAGCTCATTCGCACCGGAGTATTAAGGCGGCCACCACTACCGCCGCCAACACCTAACCCTCATCGTGTCGCCCTTGCGAACG
>NZ_AUDJ01000041.1 GCF_000425405.1 Ferrimonas kyonanensis DSM 18153
CCCCCAGCGGCGCAGTATCTTAAACAGCTTACTGAAGCCATAGGCCGGATAGCGCTCTACAGCCTGCTGAAGCGCCAGAATGACGGCGTCGTTCCGACTGCTATTGGGTCGATAGCGATAGACCCAATCACTGATGCCAACAATCCGACAAGCTCTGCGAAGGCTGACGCCATAAGACTGCTTTGCGTAATCAACCAACTGTCGTCGTATTGCAGGCATTACAGCTTTTTTCGATGATGTTCTTGAGGATCTTATGGTCCAGGCTGAGTTCGGCGAACATCTGCTTCATGCGCCGATTCTCATCTTCCAGCACCTTCAGGCGTTTTACGTCCGAGGCTTCCATGCCGCCTTACTTGAATTTCCAGTTGTAATAGGTCGCATCGGAGATACCGTATTCACGGCAGACCTCTTTGACCAGGCGGCCACCTTCAACTCCCTTCAGGATCTTAACGATCTGAGTTTCTGTATAGCGTGACTTCTTCATCATGCGTTCTCCCTTTGGCTCAGTGTAAACCGGAGAACTCTAATGTGGAATGCCCTGAGTTCAGGGGATGTTTACACTGTCGCCAGGTCAGCGCGAACAGCTACTCAATATTCTCCGCTTTGATGGCGCCTCTGCCAGCGCATTTCTCATAGAAAATCATCCAGATAGTTGTCCCCATTGCCACTCTGTTAAGTTGTGTCCTTGGGGCTCAAGCCACGGTCTTCCTCGATATCGCTGCAAGTCCTGTAGCAAAACCTTCAACCCATTAACCGGCACTCCATTGGCCCGCTAGCGGAAAAAGGAGCATTGGCTGGCGTACGCTCAGTGTTTCATTGATGGCTTCACAGTCCGGCGCTCTGCAAAAGAGTGCCGAATAAACAAGAACACGGCCTTTCTCTGGCGTCACCGGTTCCTCAAGTTCATTGCCAACAAACAAGCTACCCAAGAGCATGGTGAAGTTGAGGCCGATGAAACCTTCTTTCTGAAGTCTAACAAATGCCAGAGAACGTTAGAGCGACCTGCCCGCGTCCGCGGCGGAGTAAGTAAATCCAAAGGTGGAGGAAGCGAAGACGAGGTTTCTGTACTCATTGTGCGAGACAGATCTGGGAAAACTGCGAATTTCATGCTGGAAAGACTTGATGCAAAACATGTCGGTGCCGCCCTGAGTTCGGTGTTATCGACGGATGCTTGTCTATGTACCGACAGGGCATCGGTCTACGCTGCGTACGCGAAAAGAGCGGGAATAAAGCGTGAAACGATTAAGACATCAGGGCCAAGAAAGCGAGGGCCATTCCACATACAGAATGTGAACGCCTACGACAGTCGGTTGAAAAGCTGAATGGTGCGTTTTCGGGGAGTCGCGACTAAATATCTGCCCAACTACTTGGGATGGCACCGAATGTTGGATCGCTATCGGTACCAATTGAATCAAAGGCAGTGCCTTAACGAAGTTGCTGGGTGGGGTGCAACAGTTACGTAAGACACAGCCTAAAAAAGCGGCAACGGTTTCATTCCGCGGAACAGAGGAATCAGTCCGGTTCATAACGCGCTATCAGGGGAAAATTCGATTGTCGCGGCTGTGTCAGTTTGTAGGTGTGTCACGATCAGGTTTTTATACCTGGAAGAAACGTTAGCCAAGTCAACGCGCCCAAACTGATTGTGTCCTGAGCACAGAAATTCAGCGACTTTTTCGTTTATCCAAAGAGCGCTACGGCAATCCTCGAATTCATGCCCAGTTGAACGCGTGGTTCGAAAGCGAGTGGCTAAGCTGATGTGTGAGCTTAACCTTAGGTCGCGGTCTGCCGGGGGTTAATGTCAAATAAAGAAACGGCAAAAAACTTATAGGCAACAGAAAACCTGTGGCTGACTAGTGACGGCCCAACTTCTGTCAATCAGCAATCGTCCGGCGACGTAACCTACTTAAAGCACAGACGGAAATGGTACTACCTGGAGGTGATACTCCAGAAAAGTTGTTGGTTGGTCATTCAACGATAATTAAACGTCAAAATTGACCAGAGGTACCCTGGTGAAAACGCTACGCACGAAGCGGCCAAAAGAGGAATTATTGTTCCATTCAAATCGAGGAATTGAATACCTAAACTAGAACCTACAGGGTTACTACAACCGACATGGCATCAGGCACAGGTTGCTGTATCGACAATGTCAAAGTTTCGTCATTTTTCCAAACATAGAAAGGCGAAATGTTTCAGGGGGCTCGATTCCGAGATCATTGGAAATTTAGAGACGAACTGGCTAACTACCTTGAACAGCTCTATAATTGCTGTCGATTATCAAGCCTAGGCTACCAAAGCTCGCGGCAGCTTGAGAAACTGGCGGAATAACAAATCCGAGCCTACTTTCTCTGGTCATGATAATATTTAATTATTCTATGGCCCCACTTCTAGTTTCACTTACATTAATGATGCAGAAATGTAACATGCTCAAAACCAAAAACGACTATCACGACACTTTAAACTAAGCACTCGGACTTTGCATAATTTTCTAACTTTACTACATGATTTACATCAATGGTAGTACTACTCACCATCAATACAGAACTAAATTTAAATAAATTTTTACAGATTTACCCACCACGTTAAACATGGTTAAGCAGACACTATCAGAAAGATTCATCAACTTCAAAATTTATGACTGGAATTTAACTTATCGTATAAATAATGTTTTGATTAAATACACTATAAATTGAGAAAAACTAAAATTTAATAAATCATCATCCATTTCAAATTTGATCATTGATATGGAATCACTAATGTTATTTTTTGAAAAATCAATATCACTGCATGCTGTTTTGTCTTGATATTCATCTTTGCTTTTTTCTAATCTATTCAAAACATTAACCTCTAATCAACAGCAATAATCAAATCAAAACATTAGTAAGTAAAACTAATACGTTTCAATTGTTACTTGAACCGAATCTTATCTATAAATGAATTCACTCAAAGCGAGTCATCCACTTCTTCAATAAAGCGTTTAGCTCATTTTGCTCATCATCATCCAATGGGTTATAAATACTATTTAACACTTCAAAATATAGAGGCATCCCTTTCTTTATTAACATTAGACCAGAATCTGACAACTCAATAAATACGCAGCGTCTATCCTCATTGCTATTCTCACGAAGGATTAAACCTTTCTGTTCGAGTTTATCTAGCCTGTTTGTCATCGCTCCTGATGTTAATAGAGTCTGCTTTATCAAATCACTAGGCATAAGCCTAAAAGGTGCTCCATTACGATAAAGAGTGGCAAGCACATCGAACTCGCCAGAGTTTATTCCAATTCTCTTATATACAGCTAGACGCTGCATGTCCAAGTGCTTATTTAACCGTGAAAACCTCCCGATTATCTCAACTAGCTCATGACTAAATCCAGAATGATTTTCTTTCCATTGTTGAGATATCTTATCAATATGATCGTGATTTTTACTCATGCTCTTTACGCTCATTAGTTCTTTAACCTAGCTTTACATGGAAGGTAATATACACCTATCGTCGATGAAATATGCCTAAACACACGCAACAACATGTGACTACATCAAACCCAATAAAATGGAATCCGATTTTTGAAGTCACGACTTCATCATATTGTTACAAATTGTGTTGGTCAAGGGTAGATTGCACCCAAGAACCGACTTAGAAGCCATCACGAAAATCAAGTGCAAAATACCAGCTCTACACTAACAGAAGCACATGCATCAGCAGAAGCATAATTATTGCTACCACCTACAAATTTCAGGCACTTACGTATAAGGCTAGTACCTAATCCGACGTATCAAGTTGAGCCTGTCACACAATCTTTTGGTATAAGAACTTTACCTTCAAATTATCTTGATGTAAAGTTACTTTCCATCAAGACATCGAGGATTTTTGATTTGAGAGTTTTCATTGCACTTTTAGGCCCGCTGCTGTGGGGGACAACTTACGCAACTGTATCGGCTTTTTTTGCTGATTGGTCTCCTTACGCCTTAGCAGCATGGCGCGCTTTACCAGCTGGTATTTTACTGCTGTTAGTTAAACCTAGCTTGCCAAAAATTTCTGAAGTTCCTACTTTGTTAATAATCGGATTTATTAATATAACATTGTTTTTTAGCTTACTATTTGCAAGTGCAATGCAATTGCCGAGTGCATTGGTAGGGGTTGGAATGATTACTCTCCCAGTCATCGGTTTAGTTGTAGTAATTTTAGTTCACAAAAATCAACCCAGTACTATACAGATTTTATCAGCAGTGATTTTGCTTTTCTGTTCATCCTATTTGTTTAGTTCATCTAAAAGTGATATCAGTGTATCTTCAGTGCTTTATTTGATTGCAGCAATGGCAGTCCTAATTTTCGGCAGCATCATAACAAAATCCGCAATGAAGAAGGTTGACTGGTGGAAATTACTCACCTGGAAGTTAATCTTTGGTGGAATAATGTTACTACCATTTGCTTATTGGCAACAATATTTAAGTGGATCTCATTATCCCGACCCATTTTCATTATCATTTTCTCAATTAGCGGCATTGATTTGGCTAATCATTGGAGTGACATCTGTTAGTTATGGAGCCTATGTTTACTCAATACCCAGGATAAGTACAAGTGAACTCAGTTTTTTTGGAACTTTAAATCCAATTCTTGCAATGGTGTTAGGCGCTACAGTCATGGGGGATGATTTTAGTGCTGTTCAAATATCCATAATGGTGGTAATGATAAGTTCAAATTTGGCTGCACAGTTATATGAAAGGCGACTGAATCAACGTTCGGAGCAGACTATTATTTCATACTAATTATAAGAGTTTGTTCTTTACAGTTAATGGCAGTGTGAACAGAATGTGGGGCATTCTCTATACTTAACCAGTGGCTTACGTCGTTTGCGTATTCCACTCAGGGACTTCGTTTAGACTATGGTTTATTGATGCGTTCATATGATTCCGCTATCAATAGACACAGTACTGTCCATGCCGGACCCTAAAAGGCCGGCTTAGACACCCTGATGAGCAACTTTTGACAAATCAATGTTCGGCGTTTTACCTTGCTAACATTTTCGGGTTTGGTTATCCGCGTGGTGTTGCTGATCAATTCATTCTCTAGATGGGCTTTCCTAGGTTTAATTGACTATCTGACGGAAAGGCTTACGTGAGTGTTATAACGTTGTTTGTTTATGGCTTTGACACAAGCCAACGCTTCACAGACCTGTGCATCATAATCACGAAGGCTGAGCTTAGAACTAATAAATTACTTGTAACGATACATCGCTGTCAAAGACAACGACCTCTAGTGAGAGTTGTTGTCCTTTTTTTCACTAGATCAGTTCACCATCTTTCAGTGCTCGAACCACTACACTTTGTAGATGACCTTCTTCCCAATGTCCGGCGTATGAACGCGGTGGAATGCAAGATTTTAATGGCGATACATTTTGTATCTCGCTCTTAATTTTACAACATTCCGAAAATCACGAAATAACGTTTGTAGTTCACGGGATACAGTTTTTAATTCACGAGTTATCGTGGTTTTGGGTCACCTTTAACAAAAATAGTCACTAAAGCCCTGAATAATAAGGTTGGCATACAGCTTGCAGAGATATCTCCGAAGTGAAAATGATATACAACGTGAATTAGGAATAATAAATGAAAATATTAAATAAAATAACTGTTGCCCTTGCAGCCTCTATTCTATCCGGAAATGTTTTAGCTGCAAATGTCATTGAGCTCACCGGGAATAAGCTCACAATTGACCAGATCTATAAGATTGGTCAAGGGGAAGCGAATGTCGCTACCTCCAAGTTGGGTCTTAAACGTGCAAAGCGGGGTTATGACGTCCTCATTGGGTCTGCTAAGCAGGGCATGGGTGTCTATGGTCTGACAGTAGGCGTAGGCTGGAACAAGGATCAGCCAGTTTTCGGGAAAGACGGTAAGTTGAGCCCTGAATTGCTGTCACTGTCTAAGACATTCAACCGTGATTTAGTCTATGCCCACAGTGCAGCTGTTGGTCCTTATATGCCAAAGGAATTGGTCCGTATGGCCTTGGTGATCCGCTTGAATCAGTATTTAACGGGTCACATAGGTGTTCAGGCTGACATTATTGACATGTATAAGACTTTTCTTAACCACGATATTGTCCCCCTTATTCCTGAGCGAGGTACTGTAGGTACTGCTGATATCCTTCCTGGAGCTCATATAGCTCTCGCCATGATCGGAGAGTGGGACGTCTACTACAAAGGTAAGCGCCGCGATGCTAAAGAAGTGATGAAAGAACTTGGAATTAAGCCCTTGCAGTTAATGGGTAAAGACGCTCTCTCAATTTTCTCCAACAACGCTTTGGCTGTAGCCTATGCCACGGATGTAGCATATCGAGCAGAACACCTCCTTGAGGTTGCCCCTCAAATGGTAGGCATGAGTCTAGAAGCCCTAAATGGCAATGTGTCCCCTTACCTGGAGCAAACTGTAGTAAATCGTCCTATGCCTCACGTTAAAGAAGTTGCCGGAGACGTAACTGCTATGTGGCAAGGGTCATATCTGTGGCAGGAAAATGAGCAGCGAGCCCTACAAGATCCCCTAGCCTTGCGTGGCTCTCAGTGGGCTATTGCGGCAGCACGAGATGAACTCGATGGCCTAAAAGGCTTGCTCAACATCCACTACAATTCGTCTGATGACAATCCATCCATTGTTTTAAACGCTGAGGCTGCTCGTTTACAGAGTCCCGATGCTCCGCGGGTTAAACATTACTTCGTAGATCAAGGTAATATTCAGGGCGCAGTCTTTTCGTCCTCCAACTTTGAGCCTGTGCAGTTAGCGCTCCGTGTCGAGGGTCTGACCGTAGCTTTGGCCCACGTAAGTCGTGACGCCGTGTACCGCACCCTGAAACTGTCTGATCCCCACTTCACTCACTTGACCCGCTTCCTGAATGCTCCTGAAAACCATGGTCATGGCTTTGGGGCTATCCAGAAGGTACCAGTAGGTCTATTTACTGAGATCCGTAGCCTGGTTAACCCTGTATCCTTGGACGGTATGGCTGTTGCTGGTTACATTGAGGATACTTACAGCAATATGATTCTAGCGAGTCAACATGCTGAAAAGGTCATCGATAATACCTACTACATTCTAGGCGTAGAGCTCATGCATAGCTCTCAGGGCATTGACATCAGGAAAAGGGCTGGAACACCAATCGGTAAGAAGACTAATAAGATTATGAAAGACTATAGGAAGGTAGTTAAATTCGTGGATAAAGACCGCCCATTCACTGTGGATATTGAGGCATCTAAGCGTTTCGTAACACATTTATAATCGAACTTTTGCTTCAGCTCTTGAGGCTCAAACACTTCTGGGCCTCACCTTTTTTCATTGCATTGGAATAGTCTGCACAGTCGGCAATTTTAAGCCACTCTCATAGCCTGTATCTTAAGCACTCAGGTGTTACTAAACAGGCTCCATGCTTTTCACCTGCTGAGCTCGGTAGCAGTTTGTCTCGATGAAGTTAATTACGCAACTCAAACAAAATGACGGAAACTCTGCTAACGCCCCTTGGATTCCCGCGCAGTGACGTGGCTCAACGGCATAGGCGGCAAGTTGGAGAGCAGATCGCCCCCGTACCTCTTGGTGACCAATCGCGGGTCATACACCACCAGATCCTCCCACCACGCCAGTGAACGCACCAACCGTCCCGCCATCTGGCTCAGGGCCAGGGAGCAGCGCGGCAGCATGCACTCAAAGAACTGACGATTCTCGGCCACCAGTTCGGCCTCAGCCTCACTCAAGGGGTCACTGAGCATCGGGAACGGCAACTTGGCGATCCCCACAAGGGTGAGCAACTCCTTCTCCAGAGACAGCCCCTCAGCCAGTGACGCGGTCCCCACCAGCACAGACCGCTTATTAGCCTTGAGTCGGGCCTCATGGGTCGCCAACAGCTCCTCCCTCGGCATGTCGTATTGATTCAGCAGCGCATCTCCATAGCTGGCGGCATAACGCTCCATGAGCAGGTTGAGCTGACGCTTGGAGCAGAACAGCAGCAGCGCCGCCTGGTGCCCCTCCAGGCGGCTCAGGAAGTCCTGAGCGATAGCCAGGGTATGGGTGTCATCAGAGTGTGGCCGTGGCTCAGGCAGTGAAGGAGGCACAATCAATCGACTCTGGCTCTGGTAGTCAAAAGGCGAGGCGACACAGCGGAAGAACGCCTTGAGCTGGTCGATGCCCAGATCCTGGCGCAACCGCTCGAAGTGGCCACAGGTACGAAGGGTGACTGAGGTCAGCACCGTACCGATGTACTGAGTCCAGAACTGGTCATGCAGGGGCTGGTTCACGGCCACCGGGCAGGCATGCAGGGTGATGGTTCCGCCATTCTCCTGGACCCACTTGGCGATGGGGGCGCCGGAGAACAGCTGGTCACTGAACAGGCCCAGCACCTCAATGACGTTGGTCAGTGGAAACAGCACAGAATTGAGCTTGAGCTGCGCCGCCGCCTTCTGAGCTTCGTCGTTAGTGGAGCTGCACTCATGGTCAACGAGCTTCTCGGACAGTCCATTGAGGGCCGCCACCAACTTAGACAGAGGCGCCCGGACCCGATTGATGATCTTGGTGAACTCCTCAGGCAGCTGACCCCGGACAAACCGCAGCTGACGCACGCCGTCACGGTCAGCCTGCTGAGTCTTGATGCAGCTGTCCATCCACTGCTTCAACTCCACCACCGCATTGGCCAGACCCTGTGCATGGTTCTGGTGCTTATCCAGCCACTGAGTCTGCTTGAGCAGGTTGACGGCAAAGCTGTGAATGTCCTCCAGGTGGAAGTTGGCCTCAGCCAAGGTGCCCAGGCGCTCCAGCACCAGGGCACGGGCAATGCTGTCACGAAAGGTGTCCTTGGTATGATGCGCCTCATCCAGCACCATCAGGGTGTTCTCCGGTGCGGGAAGCACTCGATGCTCACTGTCGGCCCAAACCAGGGCGTGATTGGTGATGATCACATCGGCTTCTGAGGCCTTGCGGCGATTAAGCTGAAAGCCACACTGACTGTAGTGGCGACACTGGGTCTTGGTGCAGCTCTCCTGGGAGCACGCCACCTTACGCCACAGGCTGCCCGGTGACGCCGGTCACCGGGCAGTTGTCCCGCAACCCATCCCAATGCTCGTCACTGACCTCAATGGCCTGTTCTATCCAGCGCTGCTCCCTCTCGGTCAGGTTCTTACCCTGCTCCAGCCCGGGCATCAAAGCTGTCTGGCCGGCACCCGCCAACTGCTTATCGGCATTCAACCGGCAAAAATAGCGACCGCGGCCGGCCACCAATAGGGTCTTCAGCTTCATGCCAGCCCGGGCCAGCATGGGAAGGTCGGAATTAAACAGTTGCAGCTGCAGGCCCACATTCGCCGTGGCCACCACCAACTGTACCTTGAGCACCTCCTCCTCGGCCTCCTCCCTGGCCAGGGTAAACGCCTGCTGCAGCGCGGTCATCGGCAGCAGATACCCCAGCGACTTGCCAACGCCGGTCTGCCCCTCGATCACGCACACCCGAGCCTCCCCCTCCTCAAGACCAACGCCGCCGCAGACATTGGCCACATCGGCGATCATCTGGTTCTGGCCCGAGCGTGGTCGAAACCCAGGCACGCGCTCAGTCAGACCGCTGAGCAGTTTCCGGCAGTGATCCCGCATACAGCCGTTCAGCTGCATAGGCATACACAAAGCTCCTTTTCCTTGAGTGTCCACTCTATCAACCACCGAAAACCGCGCAGCTGCGGCAACCTCAACAAACCAGTTACTCCAGCACAAAACAATTTACTGCCCCAACAAAAAAGTGCAATAAGTTGAATAAATGAACAAAAACATTGCAAAACACCATTCACCAGTATAAGTTTTGAGC
Source organism: Ferrimonas kyonanensis DSM 18153 (assembly GCF_000425405.1). Classification (GTDB taxonomy): domain Bacteria; phylum Pseudomonadota; class Gammaproteobacteria; order Enterobacterales; family Shewanellaceae; genus Ferrimonas; species Ferrimonas kyonanensis. Next base: position 9,820 of record NZ_AUDJ01000041.1, read on the forward strand.
ATCACAAGGAGGGTGAGTATGAGGCTGGAGATCTGCAATGAGGAGCTCAAGGAGCACCTGGCGTCAATACAGGAACGCTCAGGCAAGCTGGTCGAGGTTGAGGAGTACTTGATGAACCTGGTGCGCTGCTGCCCGAAGCAGCTGCGTGAGCAAGCCTACTGGTCTGCCAACAAAGGCAGCGCCATGGTCAACTACAACAGCATCTTCGAAAGCGGCCCCCGCCCCGAGCTACGCAAGGCGGTGAATCAGCTGAGCTACAGCGTAAAGACCTTCGTTAAGGGGTTGGTCGATGACGGTCAATTCAGGCTCAGTGGCCCCAAGAACTTCCACCTCTATCGCCTACATCAAGCCGAGTGCTACTACCTGCTCCGGGCCGAGCTGAAGAATAAGGATCTGCTCATCACCCGCAAGTACCGTCGCAAGCTCAAGGCGCAGACCATCGATTTAAGCGGTGCCATCTGGCCCGACTTACTGAGCGCCATCGACTCGTGCTGCGACTGCACCATGCAGGGCGCCGAAGCGGTTCTGATCTACAAGGTACACAACCCTGAACTCCTGATAGGCCTCATCCCGAACCTGGTCGCCACCTACACAGACAAAGCTAAGCAATAGTTATCTCGATAGCCACTTCAACTTAGAAGACCGCTACTTGAGCAAGATGACTTGATCAAGGGGAGCGCCGTGCAACAACACGCCGCTCTTGTTAAAGCACCCTCAGTTTGTGCAAGATCATGAAAATCTGAGAATTTATTCGATTTTGTTGCACTATGCTTATTGTGGTATTTATCAGGATAGGCTGCTGCAATGACAGCCAGCTAAGGCATACAACCAATCGTTCCAGCAAAGACGTCAACAATCGCCGGTTGTTGTTCGTCCCTCGCAGATTATGACCGGCCTGATGCTGCTGCGTGGCGATGCCTCAGGTCTCGAAATAGAGTATGGAGGACATCGTGAAACTAGCTTTGGAAACTATTAAGATTTTGCTGTTATTGGCCATTGCCGTTCTCATAGGCATGGGTCTTTTAAAAGGGCAAGACTCAAGTAAAGTTAATTTAAATAAATCTTCTCTAGCAGTTAAAGTGAATGAAGAGCCAACGGCTGATGCCAAACAACGTGAAAACGATCTGAGAAAGATAATGGAGCACAGACTCATCCATCTGTTCAAGTTCCCAGAAAACGTCAAGTTTCAGGATACCAAGTATCACTATACGCGCGTCTACCAAGATCATGGCATCAAAGTCGTTCCAGAAGAGGAATTGGAGTTTGCTACCCTATGTGGTCAGTACGCCGCGCCAAATGCCATGGCTGTTTATGGAGCAATGCGCCCGTTTTATGCCGAGATTGCCGTAAATAACGAAAGCAAAGGCCTGACGAGTGAGGTGTGGCTGGACATCGATGGCGATATTAAAAAGTTGATAACCAGCACCGCACCTATCACCGTTGATGGTGACCGGACCGAGTTTGAAGAGCGCTATTCAAAATACTGTGGCGATACTAACACCATGTTCATGGGCGCCTTCAAAGAGTATGAAATGGGATACACAGCACTCACAGTGAAACTCGACCTTATGCTGATGGAAGATCTAGTAAAACATCCTGGGGCAGAGGACTCGTTGAGAAAATGTTCCAGTTCTGGAGCGTCCTACACGTTCTGTGTCAATTCAGAATATTGCAAACAAGAAAAACAACTTGGCAAGAGCATATCGGAAGGTTGTGAAGCCCAGCATCGTCTTTGCCAAACTTTAGGTAATGACGCAGAGTGTGAAGCCATGCTAGCAGCAGCAAACAAAACAGAGAAATCCACGAAACAATAAACACAGCTTCCTAGTTGCTCGGCTCCTGCATCCTTTATTGCAGGGGCCTGATACCTAGCAAGTATGCATTGGACAGTAATTGCCATCTAGCGGCTTAGATGTATGCATTTGCAGCAGTAGTGGGATACTGTGGATTGCTTCTAGGGGCTAAGCTTTTCGTTATTCAGCCAATGCAGCAACGGCCTGGCGCAGCCGGTCCACCATGGCCTGCCCGAGATACTTTAGGGCAAACACATCAAGATGAAACACTGGGTCGCCGCTCAGCACCAACCGGTGCTCACTAAGCTTGTTCGCTTCGGCCACGTGCCCTACAAAGTAATCGAAGCAGCCCTGCAGCCCCTGGCTATGGTCCAGTGCCAACAGCGCCTCCGAGTGGTTGCCATTGAGGATAAGAAACAGATGATTCTTCAAGACCAGCGCCGTGGTGACAAAATCATAATCGAAGGTGATGCTGTAGTAACTCAGATAAAGCCATCAAAGTTCACAACTGTGGGTGAGCAATAAAGTCTCATACTGAGTAATAGAGATTCATACCAAGTAATAAAGAATCATACTCGACTGGCAAGAGCCCAACGTCTCCTGCCGCTACATTTCGGTCACTGGAAAGCTGAATAGAGTTTAAGGAAGTTGTGGCGATTCAGTAGTTACGCTGGCCCAGTTTGGGACCAATCAGCTGTTTAAAGCGATACCTCTCCGTCTCGCATAACGAGTGCAGCTGGTAGTCATTGTCTCTTTTCCACTGCGACAGTTCATCGTTCCTCAGAGCTCGTACGGCCTCAACGACAACATTGGCTACCGGTCCACGGCTGGGGCGGCGATACTTTGTTTCCACGGTCTTGGCTCGCTTGCTGATACAGCTATAAGTCGGTGATTTTAGTGGCACATTTATCAGCACAAAAATCGAGTCCAAAAGCCTTGTAAAGTTCGCAGAGGCAAGTTGAATATTCCTTTTACCATCAGGGCTGTTTCGATGGCAGCATCACTGTACTGGAAGCCCCGCCCTCTGCCACCATGGTGCTCTGTGTAATGCCAACTCTTTACCGCCTAGTCATCCACCCAGAAGGTAATGGATCCACGTTGAACCATTGCATTGAGGTATTTCGGCCAATTGATGATTCTTCCTTTGGACTTGCCCATGAGCCGCCTCCGACAGTAATGACGGGAGATCAGATCACAGCCCTCCAGAAAGATTTAATTCGTTTAGGAAACAGAAATCATACAAAATGGTTGCAAGTCAGCAAGATCGAGTTTACATTCGTTGTCCTTTTGATTTCCTAATTGGTGTATGTGTTGAATAAATTTATTGCAATAGGTGGATTAATTTCTCTGATTTCTTTTAACAGTTTTGGGAAGGTTATTGATTGTTTAGAATTGATACCAAATGAAACATTACAATTGCAAATCACAAAGAAAAGTGGTTTCCAGAATTGCTTCTCTATAATAAACCTTCCTGAGAATCACAAAATTGCATTCATGTCAATATCAACTGAGTCAATTAATAGCAAGATTATATTACATGATATACGCGATCCGGGAGAAGCTAAGTATATTGCTGAATACAAATCAGACAATAAAGGAACAACATTTATAGATACAAACTCCACAGATCGGAGCATAGCATTCGTTTACCGACCTCTAAATTATTTAAGTTATAATAAAAACATGGATATAACTTATATGATCATGGATGATACAGCAAGAGTTATAATTGAAGTGAATAATGGCAATTATGTTCATACAAACACTCCAGTAAAAAAACCTTCGAAGAAGTGTGAACGAGGTGTGTGCCGCCATGAGCCCTAATAAATTATTTACAGTAGTTTTATCAACCTTCGTTTCATTCAGTGCGATTGCTCTTTGTACGATTTCAGAGGAATCACCTGCAGGAAAGGCTGATGGATTTAATAAAAATCAACACATAAAAAAATTTAAAGTTATAAACTCTATACTAGCTACACACGCAATTAACTCGCCAGTTAGCGCAGAATTATGGCGTGCGGCGTACATGACGAAAATGTTTGCACCGAGGAAGATGTATGACTTGAAGAATAGTCAAGATCCAAATATGCGAAGTTCGCAAGAGTTTGGTAACTATTTTTATGGTTTTGCAGCACAACAGATGGGATATTCAAAGCAGGAATCGTTAAAAGCTGGTGCAATTGTACAGCAATATCAAAATTATAATAATGACAAAGACGAGAACTATCGTGATTTAGGTGCACTTGCTTTGGGTCTTTTGAATGCCGTAGCAACTGGTGCAGGTGACAATGCTGATGATGCTGATCCAATAGCTGGAGGTTGGATGTATGGCTCAGCCGTTTATGACAACGATGAAAACGCTATGAATAGTGCAGATTCTTGTGATGAGAACAATTCTCAGTCAGGCTCTAGCTCTGGTGGCGGCGGTACTAGCGGAGATAGTCATGATGTAAATGATATATACCAACCTGGTTGGTTGGGTGGAAGCTTTATTGGAGATATATGCTTTAGTTTTTGTGGCGGTACTGTTACAATAACTGACTTAAAGTTGCATTATTAAAACTTGGATGGTCGGCCCAATAATAGTGCCGACCAATAACTATAGTGTTTCTGGAATAAAAATGCGCCGTAACTTATTTATCATTAGTATTAACTTAACACCTTTAGCATTATTTATAATAATGTTTAATTCAAGCTTGGATTTTTTTTGGGTCGATTCAGAATTTTTTATTATATTGAATTTAATTGCTATAATTTTTTTTATATTTTTCTCTTTCCTCCTATCAAACTTGATGGTGAGTCAGTTCTCTAAATATTACTTCACTTTTAATTTGATAATTTCTATGATTCTCGTTTTATCGTTTGGTGGACAAGACTTTATTTCTAAGGAATCAACAAAGAACGACACAAGGATTGTTATTTCTGCTGTTGACGGAGGTGCATTCTCTACAACTTCATTCGTCAAAATCCAAAAAATAGACAACTATCTTGTTTTTTTTAAAAAACGAAGTACTTTACTAATTGTAAATGATGTCTATAAAATAGAGCCGTATTTAATCAAGGATAATAGCATTTTATACAATATAGAATTATATGACAGATCAAAAAGTACTATTTCAGTAAATGTAAACTAGTTATAAGTGCCCCGCTTTTAGTGAAACGCGTAATTGGAGTTTTCTGGTGCAGTTGGTTTGACTATATTACCCTCACCCCCCCATAAACGCTGGAACGGTTTGAGATTGAAACATCGCAGTATCCTTACTGAAGACGAGTTCGGGTTAGATTCAGACTACCCCACCGTCCAAATGCCACCACAGGCGCTGCCCGCGCCCGCGTCACCGGATAGTAACCTCCGGCCCCTGCCCTCTTTGTCCCTGGCTGCCCACTCTCGAGTCACGCTCAATCAGGCAACACACTAAACGCTGTACTAGACTGCCCAAACCAAACGTTTGTGGTCAGAGTGCTACCCTGGTGTACGTCATGAAACTGCCACCGGTACTTAGTTCTCTCGTATTCATTGCCCGAGGAAAGAATAATATGAAAGCAGTATTGGTGCTCTGTGTTTGTCTTGTTTCTACTCATTGCTTGGCCGATGGGAATAGCCTTCTTTCTGGATGCAAATCAACGATAGCTATGTTCAATGGCAAGCTGGGTAATAGCACGACAGGAGTGAGTGAAGGCTTATGTTTAGGCACAATAAACGGCATGAGATACATGAATGAACTTTACTCAACCAGGCTTAAACAACATGAAACATTCTTCTGTGTGCCCTCGCAAGTCACGGCTGGCCAACTAGTTAGAGTGGTCGTAAAATACCTAGAAGAAAACCCATCACAATTACATATCCACGAAGGCTTTCTTATCTCGACAGCCCTGGCGACTTCCTATCCTTGTAAAACCCATTAACGGCTGCCTCAGAAGCCAAACCCCAGCCCATGATCATCCCTGACATGGTTTGGCAGAGCCCGTGCCATGTGGTCGAACACAGCCAGATTCTTCACATAGCCTTCAGGATTGTTCTTGGCCGTGTCGATCACCTTGGCCAACTCAGCCTGATTGAAGGTGATATAGGGCCAGGCTGGCGTAACTGTGCTCATCAGTTCAAACATGGTTAAAGGGTTACGACTGTCGAGGTGACTCTGCAGTTCGGCCTGGGAGTTCAGGGGCTGAATGTCGCAGGTCATCATGGTGCGGCGACTAAACTCATGGGCCACGGTAAAGCCTGAAAACGGCTGATCGCGGCAATACGCTCCCGCATCCAGCCGTTCGTTCAGCCGCTTCTCAAGGAAGGCCGAAGAGGTGCCAAGCTCAATGGAGTCCAGCATCTCAACAAGCGCCATCGCCCGGTCAGAGGTTATCCTTTGCTCAATGAGCGCCCGGTGGATGCTCAGCATAATCTCCGCCCGGTTTCTGTCGGCGACCCCCACCCTTAACGCCCATTCAAACTCACTGAGCACCTGGGCCGACCATTGATAGAGATATGCCTTGGAGACCGGGTGATCCCGCAACTGCTTGATTATGGCAGCGCCGGCGCGAGATAAGATGCCAGCAATCAGTCCGCGCGGCACCGCGTCCAGGTCGTCTACCCAATGACCATGGTGCAGCTCAACTCCAAAAGCCCAACTGTTCAGCAGCTGCTCAGGTGGCCACCCACTGCTCATCTTATCCATGAACACATCGCGCGCACCGACGAATCCGAACAGGGTGGCGTTGAGTGTCCGCCATATCTTGGGCGTCAGTTGAACGTCGTGCTCCACAAGGGAGGGTGAGGGGGTTGCATTGCGCCTGCCAATGCTGTGCCAATAGCGACTAATATCATCAAACCGAGCACAACGAAGATTGGCGGCAGCGACCTCTTTGCTGAGGGCGTGCGCATCGTTCATCATCGCCCGTTCCCTGGATTTGCCATGGGTCAGTTGCGCTGACACTTCATCAAACGGGTGTGGTCGTTTGCTAAACATGGTTGTTCTCCGGCTGAACCAATGGATTAAGCCGAAGCTCATCGATAAACTGGCGGTCTGTGTCTGTCAAGTGAGGCTTGAGCCACTCCGGGTACAGATTCCAGTCCGCCCGGGTCATTGGATAGCAAACACCCTGCAGCCGCTCCCTGGCCGACTCGTCAAGCCACTGCCAGTCCTGTGCGCTATCCTCTGAGCTGATGATGCCTGTGGTGACCCGAAGCCTGTCTCTCAGTGATATCTGGACTAGGAGGCTGGGGTGGGGAAGGTTGGAGTCGTCTGACAGCTTGGCCCCAACCTTCAACCGCTGAGACAAATCACCCCAAGAGGGCCGTTGACAGGTAGCACCAGTCAGGTCCTGGCGAGAAAGGAAGTCGTTGATGGTCTCCTGGTACGGAGAGGCTTCGATGCCCAGCCCAACCCTTACCAGGCGGTCGAGAAGCGGGGGATCCTCATAGGCAGTTATGGCCAAAGAGGCCGCGGCCAGGTAATTGCAAACAAGAACAGAAGAACACACATCCCTATGGCCGTAGGCTCTCATCGACGCGAATACCGACTGGCCAAACTGAAAATAGGCCTCCATCAAAGTCTTCCGCTCACTGGCGACCTGGTTGATTGGCTTAGCAAGGGCTAGGTGGGGATAAGTCTCGAAACAAGTCGCAATGTTAGTGAGGGTGGAAGCGCATTGCTCCTTCGCCCACCTCTCAGCCTCATCGGCATTGGCCCATGCCTTGTTGAGGCGACGTCGGGCCCCGGCCAGGGCATTTGCTGCGCAAGCGGTTTTCCTGGCTTGCCTTTTCAGTAAGTACGAATCAGCGAAGTCGATCATTCCCTGGCTTAAACGTCGATGGTCCATCATCAAGTTCCTTCAGTCAGTCAATCCCTAGCATAGGGACAACCCCGCTCCAAGGATAGCCCAGCCCTAGATTTTGCACGCACCGCCGGCACAGCCATCATCTTGCTCCGCCTGCTCCGACTGGCCATCGCGAGTGTTCTGGTAGTAGAGGGTCTTGAGGCCGTACTTGTAGGCGGTCAGTAAGTCTTTGAGGAGCACCGACATAGGCAGCTTGTTGTCCTCGAACCGGCCGGGGTCGTAGTTGGTGTTGGCGCTGATGGCCTGGTGTTAATAGCCAGCCAAACAGCCCGTATTATGGTCATTGTTCGCCGGACAAAAGCAAGCCAAATTAGAGCGGTAGCCGCCCAATACAGAGCTGTTCGTCGCAGATCTGCCGGGAGCTCCCACATGATTTATACAACCGGGTATCAAAACTTTGTATGGTTGTCACTGCTGAACAAAGATGAGGCTCACCCCACTCGAGACCTGCTCCTTAGTTGATCGGCGGGTACCATTCAAAGAAGCTGTGCACTTCCTTCAGAGGTTCACTTGCTTTAACAAGCGAGCCAGAAACCGCATATTTGCTCACCTTGTCTTCATGACGTGCAATGGTTTTTAGCCCGACGAACGCCATTTCCTTACCCTGTAAAAGCTCTGCCGATTTCAAACTACCACACGCCGGAATTTCCGGTGACATAACCAAATAGTCGTTGTTGACTGTTAAAACGGCAAGTACCGATCCACAACCGGAACCACCGGTGAACGACTCGAACAAAATGAACTCGGTACCATCATCAACTGGACCGAACTTTGTTGCTTCAATACCAACCGATGTCCTATGACCGAAAGTGACCCCATTGAATTTAAAGTCATAGGTGGCGTTGATACCCATACGCTCGCTAACAGACACAGATAATTCACCATTTCCAATCGCAAGTTCAAAGGGCGCTTCAATCGCCATCACTACATTTGAAAAAAGCAATGCAGCCGTAGGCACCAACATTTTATAGATAGTCTTCACAAAATAACCACACGTGAGTTCGTAGATTTGGAGCCATAATACACCAATTAATACAATGACATACAAAAAAAACAGCAAAACCATATTCACATCGATCGAATCCCAGATGACTTTCAACAGTCTGATATATTTCCGACTTGTTGCGCTCCCCTAGTAACGCGCCGAAACGCGGTTGTTAGTTGCAGCTCTATCCGCAACGCCGCAATGGTTTGTATGACTGGGCAATAATTCATGGCAAAGCTGTCACTGCTACAGACCGTCAACCGGTGACGCTGATAGCGCCGAAATGCGCTCTGATTTTCTTCCTGGCTGTCATTTGAATAAATTAATGAATACCATCAGGCTGGGGGGCCATACCCCACTCCTTTAGATGGGCTTCACATAAAGATGAGTCTTGCAGCGCAGACAAGTCGGTACGCCGGACGCAGACTTTTTGCGCTCGAATGTATGACCGCAGCCTGAGCAGTGGAAGCGTTGAAGCCTAGGTGCTGGCATCAAATCGCCCACACTAGACGCTGTACGTTGAGGATTCTTAAGGTTATCAAACTTAGATCGCCAATAAGCCCAGTCTTTATCGCTTTGCTCCTTAGTCGGCGGTGCAGTTACCTCACGCTCCCTCAGGGTTGCTCTGGCCCTTTCAAATGACCCCTTTGAACTACTGAGGGGCTCATGTGGCGCTTCAACTATTCGGACCTGTGGCGGCTCTGCCCGGGGGGAGCTCGATGGGCTTGGGTAGATCGGTTCCCAAGAAAGATCAGGGGCTGGCTCGGCTTGCAGCTGCTCTTTCTGCTTATCCCACTTTATCGCCGCCTGGTGCATTCTGGGGTGATAGATCCACGTGGAGTGCTTGCTCAGCTCTTTGAGGTACTGGCGAAGGGCATCGACATAGCCCTGCCCGGGCTTAAGGTCGGCAAACTGCAACCTGAGGGGAAGCAAGTTGAGATCCAGCCACCCGCAGTGGTGTTCCTCAGAGACCCTGGGGTCAAGTTGGGACGGCTGCCGGCTCAATGAGATGAACAGCTCAAAGCCATCGACGGTGCCGCCCAGGTCGATGGACTCATCGAACGGGTTCGGCCGGTGGCTCTCGACCTCCCTGAGCCGGATCGTCTTCTCTTTGCAGAACAAGATAGGCTTAGGCTTGGCGCAAATATCTAGGGGGTAGCATTGGCTCGGGGTGGTGAAGAGATCGCCTGCATTGAGCAACTGCACCATCATCCGTCTCACAGACGCCTCAAAGGCCAGATCGCAGGCAACCTCCTGGTCACGATCCTCACGGGAGTGGGCGAAGTGCCAGATGTAGATGTCCCCTTGCTTGGCAACCAGGGGATGAGAGCATGAGGGGCAATGGCAGTCGCAGGCGCGACCGCGGGTAACCTCGGTAATGTCCTTGAGATCACCCGTAGTGTTGCAAACCCCAAAGGGGATCAGGTTCCCATCCATGGTACGAGCTCAAAATGGTGCTTGCATGTGTTAAGCAGATACCGCCGTCAGCACTTTGTTCAGTCGAATCATAATGTCACTGGCAATTTTGGCGCCGAGCGAGTCTGCGAGCTGTCGATACTCCAGTACAGCGGCAACATCATCCTCTGTGGGGTTCAGGGTGTTGATAGCCAGGATCTCAGACTCCAGTACCTTCAGCATGGCAGTTTGGCGTTTCAAGACCCGGGCCTCAGGGGAGGCTGCGGCTTCAGCTGCCAGTCTCTTACGCTCAGCCTCTTCACGCTTATTAGGCAAAACCTGATTGGCCGCTTCCTCGTCATAGTTCACCAGAAAGCGGATCTTCTCGGCGGTTCGGCCACGCTTAATCACTTCAAAACCTTTACCGGCCTCGTCGCGAGGCGACCACACCCCATTGGATGCCTTAAAGATACGCTGCAGGGGGCGCTCTATGACAGACACGCGGAAGGTCTTAAAGCCCTGGCCAAAATCCTTCAGATCGATTTCAAGCATTCTGGTCAGCTGCTCAATCCCAATCACATAATCACGTTCGTTCTTAAATTGGCTGATGAAATCCAAAAGACGTTTGTCATAGGTGGAGTTCAAGGTCATGAACAGCCGCAGATTTACAATCGATACGCCATTAGTCTCATGAAGAATTGCCTCTTTCACCTTGGGATTCACCGTCAGTTTTAAGATGCCGTTGTCGTAACTGCTGCGGCCAAGCAACTGCTCCTTGATCCAGCCTTCATCGGTATCGGACGGGAAAGTAAGCACCTTGGACATCATCCCTTCGATGGCACCCTCCCCTTCCGAGTTGCGGGTGAACATCACCGAAAGACTCTTCTTGGGCTTAAACATCAGCTCACTGAGCTCAGTCAAGTCGTAGGTGTACACATCCGGGATCATGTCGGGATCGATGTCTAGCGTGGCCAGCTCCGTCGAAGTGGGTTTAGCGTTCCCCAGAGCCTTTGACTTTTCGTAGCGAAGGTTAGTCGCTTCCTCTTTAATGCTCTTGATGAGCACAGTAAAAATATTGAGCTGATTGGGTGAGAGCTTACCCTGCGCTCTGACGACCGGCGTACTTTTTTTAACAACCAACGCTGGCAGCTGTTTTTCATTATTTTCTTGAGACATTGGACCGTTTCCCCTGATGGCCTACAAAAGGTATCAGTTAGGAAATTGAGCTGCAACCTATTACGATCGATTTTATCCACCGGGCGATCCTTAGCCCTTAATCCCTGTAATTACAGCGATAACGAGTGAGTAAGTACCAACTATAGCCCACGGCTACATTCTGCTGCCTATTTGAATACCTGTAGCTCTGCATGCCACTTCCCTGGCACCAGACCGAATAGGATGTCCGAAGACCATATTGTTTGATCACTCACATTAAAGTTTGATCAGTTTAATGGCCCACGACAGGCCCATGCTCCCTTGTATCTCCTTCCAATGGCCGCAGTGGCGCCACCACAGACCGCCCAGGGCGGCCACAGATCCCATAACGACAAAACCGGCTCATGGGCCGGTTTTGTTTTCTAGGTGTGTACGATTTAATGCACAAACCTATACTGTGCATGATATAGTGCACAACGACCGCCTGTGTATCAAATTATACACACCTGCGAGGTGTGTATAATTTAGAACACACTACGCCTTAATCATGAGTCTCTTCGAAAAGGACAAGGAGCCCCTAATGGCACTAGCCGCAGTCTTAACCGGCGATATCGTCAACTCACAGAAGATGACGACAATCGAGCACCAGCGCTGTATTGCAACTTTGGATCAGATCATGGAGCACTGCCAGAAGAACTATGGTGCCCAGGGGGAGATCTACCGTGGTGATTCGTTTCAGCTATATACAGAGCAGCCTGAGCACGGTTTGACCATGGCACTGCTGTTTCGCCTAGGCCTGCTGTCCAGCAGCGATAAACGCCCGCTGAACGACGCGAGGATCTCCATTGCTGTTGGTCCGTCAGATGGGACCGGCGATAAGGTCAGAAGCTCCAGCGGACCAGTCTTCGTGCTTTCCGGCCGAGCGCTCGAAGAGATGGGCAAGGAGCGACTTTGTTTCTCCTCCCCCTCCTCACAGCTCAACGCGTTCTACCAGGTGATCTTTAAATACCTAGATCACAGTTTGGGTGAGCTCAAACACAAGAGCGCCCAGGCCTTGCTCCTACGGATACAAGAGCCGGATGCCATCCATGAAGCATTAGCTAAACAACTGGAGATCGACCGAACCACTTTTGTGCGTTCCTTGCAGCGCGCTGGTTACGCCGAAATCGAAGCAACCCTAGCACTGTACCAAAGCGAGACCCTCAACCCTGATTATTGGGCACAGCCTTCCAAAGAACAGGAGGGTGAGCAATGAGCGATCTCATCTTTCTGCTGTTACTGCTGACTGGACACCTGCTGGGTGACTTCTACCTGCAACCCAATCGTTGGGTGGAAGAACGAGTCCAGAACCGTGCTAGATCTGCATGGCTCCCTGTCCATGTGCTGGTTCACACTGGGATCACAGCAGCCTTCGTGACTCTTTATGCCCACACTTTAGCCCCAGTCGTTTTTGCCGCTTTGGTGATGTTTGTCAGCCACTATCTGATCGATCTCTTTAAGGCTCACCGTCCACAAACGCTAGTTTGGTTCCTCCTGGATCAATTAGCACACCTAACGGTGATTGGTCTGCTTTGGCTGTGTCTCACTGAACAGTCGGTAGTCAATGCCATTCGGTCGTCCTTATCCGGGATCAATGGCAACCTGGTACTGACAGGGATCGCCTACCTGCTGGTGATGAAGCCTGCGTCAGTGCTGATATCTACGGTGCTTGGTCGATGGGCTGATGACTTTGAACAACCAAATGCTCAGGGAAACGATGAATGCGCTAAAAATGCCCATACCCTGGCCTCAGCAGGTGAGTACATAGGTTACCTTGAGCGCGGTCTTATCGTCACTTTCGTGCTGGTAAATCAGATCGCTGCCGTAGGTTTCATTCTGGCAGCGAAATCGGTTTTTCGTTTCGGCGATCTCAATGGTGCCCACGACCGAAAATTCACGGAATATGTCATGTTAGGCACTCTGATCTCCATCGCCTTCGCTCTGGTGGTTGGTCTTCTCACGGCGAAAGCCATTGGGATCGACATCACCAAGTAAGAGATCGGGCTGACTCTGCGATTAAAGCGGCCAGAGAGATCGAAGCCCCGAATGACCGCAATGTGGTGTTTGAAGACACTCCGGCGCGAAGCGCACTGAAAAAGTGATCAATCTAAACGACTGATTGAAAGATAAAATGCCCAGCCCCCCTGATACTGATCAAACATCATTGTCGCCGGACATAGGGATCAGGATGTAGTCTGACTACGTTTTGATCCCCTCATTCTCTCCCGTCGCTGGGGCATTCTGTTGCCATTATATCCAAACTATTGGCATGCTCGACGCACCATAGGGATCAACCTGTAGTCTGGCTACGATATGATCCCGTTTATCAAGGCCACCAACTGGCTGATATGTAGCCCCTTGCGACAAAACGTAACCACAACCGCCTTATTGACAGGCATCAGTATGTTGTCGAACCACTGCGCTGCCCCCAGGCTCGGGCCAAAATGGGATCAGAAGGTAGCCCTACTACAATGTGATCCCTTTAATCTCATGCCCGACCGGGATCAGAACGTAGCCCTACTACGAGGAGATCCCCCAACCCTTAGGTCAGAAGGGATCAAGTTGTAGTCAGACTACGATGTGATCCCCACAAAACTGCGGTAAGGGGAACTATCTGTGGCCGTTTAGGGAAGTTTCTGGGATCTGAATGTAGCCCTACTACTATTTGATCCCCTCAGTTGGCCTCTAAACGGGATCGGGATGTAGCCTCACTACGAATTGATCCCGGAATTGTGGATGCCAATAGGGCTCAGACTGTAGCCGTACTACGATTTGACCGCGCTTTTCAGGGGGCAAAGGGGATCCGTTTGTAGCCTGACTACGAAGTGATCCCAAGATCATGGGGTAAAACAGGGATCAGAATGTAGCCCTACTACTATTTGATCCCCTGATTGCCACAGAGAAACGGAATCAATTTATAGCCAGGCAAACGAAAAACCGAGCAATCACTAAGTGATCATGCCGAAATTGGTTAAGCTTGCACCAAAATAACACCAACACTCGCTCACCCCATTAGGGATCAGAATGTAGCTTCACTACAGATCGATCCCTAATTTTCCGTAACAATGGGGATCAGAACGTAGCCCTACTACGATGCGATCCCATTGGCTCTGCTGGCACCGGGCAGCGCACTGAGCCCGCGTACGGCTTACCTCTCGCACCTATACGGATAGGAATAGCGTAGTTAAACAAACACATACTGTGAGCGCCTACAAGCCAGGGGCAATAGGACGATGGACAAAGCGCGGCTAACTACAATAGGGATCAGGATGTAGCCACTACAAAATGATCCCACGCTAGCGTTAGCCTGGCCAGCAGAATAGTCGCTGTCGAGAGCTACTGTCAGCGTTATACCGATTCCATACCAAATCAGTCTGTTAGGTCGGGTTAGTCGAGGTCATTTTGGGAGTGAACCGAAAGGGCAGCAGAATGTAGTCGAAACCCAGGGGTAGGCTACAAAGCGTAACCCTTCGGATGTCTGTAACGGTTGAGCCCACCGGTGGATAACTAGGAACCTAGTGCTACATAGCGATCCCAAAACACTTCAAAACGATCCGGAATTGCTACCTCGCGATCCCGATCCACTACTCGGCGATCCCACTTTTCTACATGACGATCCCTAACCGCTACAACTAGATCCAAGATCGCATGAAAAAGCTTTATAAATCTTGGTCTTAGTAAATGCCTAACCTTCTTAATCTTACTAACCCATTTAACTAAATACTAATCTTGTTTAACTGCCTGTGGACTGTGCATAACCCCTTCGGGGTTCTACACGGAGCCCACAAGCACAAATCATTTTTTTCTTTATGTTTATAAACAAGGAGTATCCAAGGAATTGATGAGAAAACAGACAATTTGCCACATTTTTTTAAAGTACGCAAAATGCTGACGCTCTAACCATAGAAGTTTGCTGGAGCACGATTTTTTTGATCTTATCATAAAAACGTGTATGCTAGATTTATCTCTACATTACAGGGCTCTGCATTATGCAATCGTTCATGGATCGCGCTCACCGGCTAGCAAACCGTGCTGAAAATAAGCTCACTAGCATGAGTGAACAGATCAGCAAGGCAAAGGTAGAAGCTGATCTAGTCGGTTATCGGCGCACCGTCAGTAAATCAGGCTTGTATAAGTATCCCGGCATGACCAGGAAGCGTATTGATGAAGCAGTATCCACCATGGAAAGTGAAGGATATCAATTCAACAAGATTGCCGCGGGTAAAGGTGAACGCTACGCCATGACCCTAGAGAACATCACGGCGATCTATGAGCATGTTGAGCATCCTAAATATCGCGATAAACGCGACAGTGGCTTCGTCATCTTCGTGGAGTCTCTGAAAGGCGGCGTCAGTAAATCGGTTTCCACGGTTACCTTGGCTCAAGCCATGAGAGCTCATCCGGATCTGCTGATGCACGATCTGCGCATTTTGGTGGTAGATCTGGATCCACAGGCTTCTGCCACCATGTTCTTGCGCCATGAACACTCCATTGGCCAAGTAGATGACACCACTGCTCAGGCCATGCTTCAGCAAGCAGATAAAGAGACCTTGCTTAAAGAGTTTGTGTTTGAAAGCTCAGTACCTGGGGTTCACGTGATGCCCTCATCCATTGATGACCGCTTCCTAGCGGCCAGCTGGAATGAACTGTGCGCAGAGTACCTGCCTGAGCAGAACCCCAATGCGGTGCTTAAAGAGAACGTTATCGATCTTCTACGTGATGAATTTGATTTTATCCTGGTTGACACAGGACCTCATCTTGATGCGTTTCTGATGAACTCACTGTATGCCGCAGATCTGCTGCTTACGCCAGTGCCCCCGGCACAAGTAGATTTTCACTCCACCCTGAAATACTTGTCCCGCTTACCCGGCCTGTATGAAGAACTGGAAGAGAGTGGCCTTGAGGTTCAAACCATGGCGCATCTGGGTTACATGGCCAAGATCCAGAAGAACAAGCGTGATCACGCCGAGTGCCACTCTTTGGCCAAAGAGGTGTTTGGGGGGGATATGCTGGATATGTCATTGCCCCGCCTAGATGGCTTCGAACGGGTCGGCGAGTCCTACGATACCGTGATAAGTGCTGATCCCCTGTCCTACCCGGGTTCGGAGACGGCGTTGAAGAATGCCCGCGAAGCAGCAGAAGACTTTGCCCGATGCGTGTTTGATCGTATCGAGTTTATCCGTACCGACAACGAACAACAGTAGGTAACAACATGGCTAGAAAACGTGCACCCATTGGCCGTAGCGCAACGGCAAGACCATCCCCAGTTGTTGCCGATGAAATCCAGAGCCTCCCTTTCGAGGTAACCGATCAACAAAGAGATGCATATAAAGCCGGTATCAAGGCCCTAGGTGACCTTGCCAAGTTCGCTGTAGGCTTCGGCAACCCGATCATCGGTGAGCATCACCAGTACCCGACGATTCGCCTTAAGCTGGATCATAAGGTCACTGCTAAGCGTACCGTGATCAACCCTTTGACTAACTCTCGGGATCAGGAAAGCTTGAACATCGAGCTCCTGGGCCATATCAGCGGCAATTGGACCGGCGTCAACAGCACTCCTGCTATTGCACGGTTTGTGGATGACAACATCGAAGTGCTGGCAGGCTCCTGCCGTCGCCTGGTGGCCATCGAGCTGGAAGGCGGCTACTTGGTAGACGTTGGCTTTGAAGTGCCTGAGACAGAGGCCCGCTTTGCCGCCAACAGCGCCGAAAGCCAGATGCAACAATCTGCTTGGGAGCGAGGTAACGTTGCCCTGCAAATGGAACAGCGTGACAATGTGTCACGTAAAGAGATCGCCAAGCGCCTAAATACCGATGCCGGCGACCTGTCAAAGATGATGAACGCCGTGGAGCAGTTGGAACTGGAGTCCAATCTCAAGACTCAGTTTGCCGGTTATCGAGGGCTTGGAATTGCCGCCCTGTCCACTTTGGGCAAGGCCGTTGCACCGATTGCGGCTGATAACCGCGCCAAGACCAAGTTTTACGCTGAGCTGTCGAAGCTCACCTCTGGCGATAACTACGCTCAGCTGGCTTCAGAGAAGCGCCCAGCTGCCCTGGTGAAGCTGTGCAGGGCCGCCTCGGATGTGGCGCGTGGTAAGGCCAAGCCTGCCAAGCAGCCGCCGGTGACCACCCATATTGCGGGCGATACCGCTCGCAAGAAGGCGGCTATCTGGATGGTGAGTGATGCAGCCAAGCGCAGCGTGACTATCAATGCCACTAAGTTGACCGCAGAGCAGGTGGAGAAGCTCACCGGCTTGATGCGCGAGTTTGGCGCCGACAACCTGTAGTTTTTGGTTGGAAAAAGAGGGAGTTTCCGACACGTTTTTTCTGTCGCAAGTTATTGAAAGCAAATGAAACATCCCTCGAAATTGGAGGCTCCAATATACAAGGTTTTCAGCCACATAAAGCCCGCGTAATGCGGGCTTTTCTGTTCTTCAGCTTGGGCCACCGCCCTACCCTGCCGCGGCGTCCTGCTTCGCTTTTTGCTGTGACAGAAGTACCCCAAGTGTTGGTGAATAATAGAGAATCGAACTAAGAGGCAAGTATTTAAGCCTCAGTCCCAATTCTAAGCCATGGCAAGGACAAGAAGCACCTGACAGTAATCTATCCAGCGTGGTCATCGGCAGTTTCAATGAACCTACTCATTTGAACTCCCTGAGGATAGTAAAAAGGGCGTCACAAGCACCTCTTTTACCACCACTTTCGTAAGCGGTCGACATACAATCGACAGTTAGGAATCGACACAGTACCTTGTTGCCATGCAGATTTTGGGATTGCTTTGAAAGAATTGGCGATACTCAGCAAAGAGGTTGCAACCGGAGTTTTGTAGCGCTTTGAAAAGCGCTCATAACCTCCGGCAGACTGATGATTACCATCAGGGTCATACCACTCAGATTCTTTCACATAGAGCTTATGTGCAGCAAAGTGGACTGGTAGCAAAAGGTCTTCTTGATACCAATAGTATACTCGTC
The DNA here is from genome assembly GCF_000425405.1 of Ferrimonas kyonanensis DSM 18153. GTDB lineage: Bacteria > Pseudomonadota > Gammaproteobacteria > Enterobacterales > Shewanellaceae > Ferrimonas > Ferrimonas kyonanensis. The sequence goes on from NZ_AUDJ01000041.1 coordinate 27,989, forward strand.
CAAAGTAGGCGGCGTGACACCACTTCTCCCAAGCTTTGGGGCTGCATTGTTTGTTGTCGATTTGCTTTTTCACGGTACTGTCATGGAGACCAATCCAAAGAACGTAGATGCCTAGTTTCGAGTATTCCTCGGAGCGCTGGGTAATGTTATTGACTGAGAGGTTGCTCCGCTGCACCTCGATTGCGACTGGGACATTGTCGATAAGGCAGTACACATCAGCGACAACTGGGCCAAAGTCCTTCTCTAGCTCTAACGCTTGCACGTTGGGCTTAGTCTTTAGGGCACTGTAAATGCTCATCTTACAGTTACGGTGTGCCTCGGTCTCCCCTTTGCCGTGGGAGCACATGGCCGGGGGCTTATGCGCAAAGTGATGGATCTTGATCTTCCCTTTTCTTATTACGACCTCTTGTCGGCACTTTGGACAAAGAAAGGGGCCGTGGGATTTATCGCTTGTTAAGGCGAAAACCTTTTCGTTGCTATTTGCACGAATACTGCAGAGCATGCCGAACTCCTGTTGTTGTTTTGTGCAGCTATGGCCAGGGCTGATGAGCAAACACTCTTGTCTGCGGGAGTGCTTGTTTAGGGGGCCGGCTTACTGAAAACCGATATTGTCTTTTCGATCGAACTTCCGGCGCGTTGAGTTGACTTCTGTGTGGTGCTTCCCACGTGTAAGGAGCTTTGACCAGAACTCGTCATCAAAAGTGCCATTCAGGTACAAGTAACGGCAGATGTGAACCAAGTCCCAGCGATTCCATCCGGATCCGGGAACGCGAACCTTGTACTGGTTTTCAAGTTTGTAAAATGTAGGGACGGCATCATCCAGCCAGCACTGATCGAGGTTCTGAATTACATCGTTAACCTTTTCTTTAGTAATCAGAAATTGGTTTGCGTAGTGCTCGTGCTGCATGCGTGGAACTGAGTCGTCGCCGTCTTGCATTACTGGGTAAACGCATTTATCCCAAGCATAGAGATAAGCATCGGTGTATTCGCCATGATGCATCCCGAGGCTCAGTACCTGTAGGCGTTACTGGGTAAACATTGCGGCCATGATCATCTTAGTTGCTTTGCTATTCATTATCGTTCCTCGCGTGCGAGTTCTGCTGCGATCTCGCTGAAATGCACATAATTGCTTGCTAGGTGGCCGTAGTTGATCCAAGCGTCATGTTCATCCAGCGCCGCTTGATTCCGTCCCCAGTAGTCGCGCATTTTCTCGATGGCCCTGAAATAGGTTTTAGCTCGTACTCCCAAGTATTGAAGTGGCCGGCCACTTCCAGTTCCTTTCGAAATAAGCAAAATTGCTTCTCGATGATATTGAGCCCTAGCTGAGTAGCTGCATGGACATTGCTCTCGGTCTGGCTTTCTGGGCCAATAGCGTTCCGGAGTTTCTCGAATTGATAAGAGAAATTCTGAAACTCGGGTGCGGTGATTGAATCGAACATATTGCCTCCCTGAACTTCTACACACTAGACATGGGGGACGACTGTCGAAAAATCAAGCACAATTTTGATTTTTAAAGCGATTATAGTTTCAATACGGTACTTTATTGCTCATGTATGGAATGCGGTGGTGGCGGTTACAGTTCAAAATGAGTTTTTATCTGTGTAAGGTCTATGATCTATACGTACGTGACCTCCCTACTAATCCGACATGAAACTTTATTACTCTCCTACATTTTGGTGCGTTGAAATGATGCGTAAAGTTGGAGATCAGAAGCAGTAGCTATTGGCTAGAAAAAGTGGCAGTTTCCGACACGTTTTTTTCACTGTAAGCCTTTGATTTACTATGGTGTATGCCTCAAAATTGGAGGCTCCAATATACAGCAATTTGGAGCCTTATTCAGCACACTATATGCGGACGCTATTGTTCTTATGGAGCAGATAACTGCCCTCCCCTGCCCCCACAATTGCCTCTTTGAATTAAAAAAGATCACCCTATACCGTGGCCTGTAGATTGACTCCAACCTTCAGCTGCAGGGCTCTCTCTACACGTTTGAGTTTGGAGCTCAAGCAGTGAATCGAGCCAAACCCATCAAGTTGATCTGTACTCTTAGGGGAAGTGATGCCTACAACGCTGACTAGAATAAGTGGGAACACATTATCGGGTTCTCGTCGGTAACAGATCTCGGATTGAATTAGGGTGTGGATCTAGATATATGCTTTGGATAGTAGAGGTTTTTAGTCACGTGCCCTCCTCCACTTTGTACTAGGTAGCTGCCTTATGTGCTGGTACAGGCGAGGCGCCGGTAAGGCAGCCGAAGGGCACTACCGGATCAGCTGCCCAGGATCCAGAAGATCCGGCACTACAGTCCAGTCGAGCACATGGCGAGCGTGGCCGGCCTCGGTCAGGACCGCGACAAACTCACGCAGCTCCTCCCCCCAGGACGGTACCCGCTTGCGGCCAAAAGGGATCAGGCTACCGTCCTCCCCATAGCGGTATAGGTTGGCATGACCGTTCGAGACACTCATGGCATTGACGGTGGCCAGTTGTCCGATGGGACACACGTACGACTCGGCTACCGAGCTCTGCGGATGCTTTAGGTAGGACAGGCGCCACTGCTGAAACGGAAGACCTGAGGTGAAGGCCTTGCTCTTGAGCGCCTGGTACTCCTCCTGGGACAAGGCCGCCGCCACCACCGGGATGGAGCGTGCCTCGGCCAGGTCATGCAGAATCCGGTGGCGCTGCTGCAGGTTACCAGGTGAAAGCTCCTGGTTCAGTGCCACCACATCGATCAGGGTGAGCCCCTCATCACTGAGTACCGCCTCCACAATCAGGTTCTGGTACAAAACCGGGTCCACCATGGACAGTAAGGTGGTCTTAAGCTCCGGCGCCAGCTCCACAGGCGCCTTAATGCGGTCACAGGCGGTGACAGTCTGACGCAGGAAATCGATGCAGATCATGACACCGTGGCCATCCGGTACTGCCATGGCGGTGAAGCGGCCATCTTCAAACATCTGGTCAAGCTGGCACAGGCCAAGAGAGGTCAGCTTGCTCAACTGAGTATTTTCCAGGGTTCGGAACGGCAATGGCTCGTTGACATCCATCACCAGCTCAAAGCCCTCCAGGTTGGTTTCAAGGTTGATGCAGTGATCCACTTTCCCCAAAGCATGGGTGAGGCTGTGACAGTCCTCATCGTAGGAATACTGTTTGCCTTTCTCGTTATGGTGCCAGGTGATCACAGCCTCGATGTCTTCGGATTGGCACTTAATCTCCGCTGAGCGGACATCCTGGCCGCCCCTTCGATTGTTCTTGGTCATCATGATGGTTCTAACGACCCGTTGACGGCATTTCATTGGGATTTCTCCTTTATGCAGAGCGGCGATTAGAAGCCACTCCAGTTGATTTGGGTCACTTCTTCCTCGGTATGAGGGGCACTGTCTACCATCACCGGCATGGCCTTGTGGGCGGACTGATTGGCCTGTTGACGCTTGGCGTCCAGCTTGACGCTGGCACCGGCGATCAGGGCTTGCAGCGGCGAAGGGCTGCCAGCGACATGGCGCTTGTTGCCCACGGCCTTCATCACCTTTTCATTGGCGCTGGCGCTATCAAACTCCTCAAAATGGCGATGGTGAAAGTGCACCAGATTCATCAGGTGCTCAAAAGCATCACTGCGCTCCTCTGAGCTGTAGGAGTAGGGCTGCCACTGGGGGATGGCCCGACGAACACAGGAGCCAAGGGCATACTCTGCTTGATCGTGAAGCGGTAAAAATCCACCAAACAGCTTCTCTCGGGCGTCCACGAGGGCGCTGGAGAGCTGGTCAACGGTCATCAGCGTGGTGTGGATCAAGCCTTCCGCAGTGGCGATGGTGACGAAGGCGCAGCGCAGCTCCCCTCTGTCCTGTTGGCTTGGTCGCCAGTACACCCGCTCATTACGGCTTTTGAAACGAAAGTCATCGTTGCTGAACACGAGATTGGCCTCGGCCTTCTCGATAAATCCTGAGTCGATGGCCCGTCGTAGCATGAACGTGTAGTTGAGCATCGGTACCGCTTCGGGGAAGCGAGTCTGGTGGTTCACCTTAGGCAGCAAGACCACCCCTTTACCCAGATCATCCAGAGCGCCCAGTTCGTAAAGCTCCTCCAGTGCCAAGGAGACTGATTCAGCGGTGACGTCTTTTAGGCCAATACAATCTGTGCCTTTGTCATAGGCGTCATTAAACATTGGTTCTAGCGACTTCAGCACCGCTGCATAAGTATCGGGGAAACGTTCGGCGATAGCTTGACTGTATGCGGTTGGGATCATCGGGTATCTCCTTATTCGTTGCTGACACCTACGATAACTACGGGCGAAATCGGCGCTACTGGTAGCTCACGGCAGTGGTGGCGGACTCCAGCTGAGCCTGTGTCATCCCCACAGCTTCAAGCTCGCTGTACCAGGCGTTGAAGGCGTAACGCCAGCACGTCTTCTGATACATCATCTCCATGTAAGGACCGCACCAGGTGTTGTTGCTGCCCCCGGCGTTCAGCCCGTTGCTGGCGGCCTCAAGCAGCACCTCTTTGGGCACCAGCAGGGTTTTCACCATGCCGCCAGGCTGGTGAGCGACCACATAGCCGCACTTGAGTCGACCGCGCTCATGGTTAGGCCGTCCGTCGTGCTCATGGACCGGAAGCTGGGTGCCAGAGCGGTAGGTGAAGGTATCCTCCTCGAACACCAGATCGGCGTGGCCGCCAATCATAAAGCCGGTGCGGCAGGCGAGGGCAATCATGCCCTTGTAGCCGACGTACAGGATGGTGATGGTTCTACCGCTCTGTACGTCCTTCTGTCCCATCAGGTAGATGTGTTTCTTGCGTGGGTCGAAGCTCAGCCCCAGACGGGCGGCCTCGCAGAACGCCTGCATGATGGAGCCTGGCTCAGAGCAGGTGAGATCCAGATTCTGATACCGGGAGGCTTCAATCTGCTGGTGGGCCCAGCCAGCTTCAAGGCCGTAGTTGAGATTAAAGCCGCCGTTTTGGGTCAGGTCTATGTAGGTCTCTCGGCTGTCCTTAAGGGCAGTGACAAAATCCGGCTCGTTAATCATCTGGTTCATGATGCGTCTCCCTTACAACATGATGGTGGTGACGGTGCCCTTGGGGGTGTAGCCGTCAAAGACTTGGGTTTCCAGAGCGCTGGCGAACTGCGGTAGCATGGCGTGGTACTCGGCCTCGGCTTTTTTCACCGACAGTGGGTGCAGGTCGTACACCTCGCAAATATCGGCTGCTTCGAACTCGACGTAGCAAAAGGCGAACAGCGCTAATGGCACACCACACAGGCTGGCAACGTAGCTGTAGTGAACCTGTTGCAGGTCGTAGCGCAGGTCCCGCATCTGGAAAAACACTTTGCGATCCGAGGCATCGGCAGCGGTTTTTACATCCGTGGCGAACCGGCGCTTGTCCAGCCAGTCGAAGCGACACTTAAGCATCAGCCCGGTCTTGGGGCAGCGTGCAATGAAGCTCACCTCGGCAAAACCCATGCTGTGGTCGATGAGGAAGGTGGCCGCTGGCTCCGCTTGCACTGTTTTGGTGGCTCGTGTGGCCTTCTGGAACACCACCTTATCCACCACTTGCAGCCCCTTGGCCTTGGCATATTCCTCCTGCTGGGCTTGCAACACAGCGAGAATCTTGACGTTGGGATCCGCATTGAGCAGACGCTTGGCCAGTTCCTCCTTGGTGCCACTGACGGCTAGTCCCAACTCCTCACACTTTTTCTTGAGATCCGCCTGTGTCACCAAACAGCCGTCCACATCATCTGCCTCGATGCGAGGGGTAAACTGGCTATCCACATTGTGTGGCTCAAGGATCATGGCATGGGTGACTGAGCCCGTATCGAAGGTGCGTTGCTGCACCTTGGTGATTGCCTTCTTTAGTTCGGTATACACATACTCACGGGCGTAGTGAGCGCCAGATTTGGCGAACTTCTTGAAACCGGTTGAGGAGTGCGCCTTGAGCGAGTGGTAGACCTCGTTGGGCATATCGAAGTAGATGCCCTCTATCAAATCACCGTCTTCATCTAAGAAGTTTGGGTCGCCGCAGTCGTCATAAGCGGGCTTTGCCATGTTCCACCACTCAATGCTGGTATCGACATTGGCGATGCCAGCGATGGGGTTGGGGTCAACTAGCGTGACACTCGGCATAGCAGTCATAACGATACTCTCCATGGCTTCGATGGTGTCAGTATCCCAACTGGCCAAAGGGGCGCTACTGGCGGGGCCGGACAATAGGGTAGGGCGGTCACAACCAAATACTGGCTATGCGACTGCTGGAATCTGTCGCTACACTTTGACGATTCCCCTTTCTGGTATGTTGGGTGAGATTATGTGTGGGCAGCACCCGTTGTGGCTATGGATGCGCCGCGCTTCAAACCGTGTGCCATACACGTCTTAACGATTTCGTAGAATCTCTTCTTGAAACCCCAGCTGTTACCAATTTGTATGGAATGGACACCAGAATTCGCAAGGAGCGACTCATGACCATGAATCTGAAATCTATCTTCCTCCTGGCTGCCGTGGTTTTACTCATGGCCGGTTGTGCGAGCTCGCCAGAGCAAGAAGCCCGCAAACAGATCGCCAAAGAAAACGCGGAACGTATCGAGCGCCAGCAGGATCAGGCTGAGCAGCGACTGGGTGACCTGCCTGATTGGGTGACCCGGGTTCCAGTGCCTGACGCTAACGGCTACTACGGTGTGGGCAGCGGTATCAGCAATGACCTGGTGTGGGCGGCTCGAAAAGCTCGCCAAGAGTCCACCTTCACCGCGCTGCAGACCATGCGTAACGAAATGTCCGGTTTCGAGCGCACCTTCATCCGTGATGCCGCCGCCGGTGAGACCATGCAGCAGAGCGAACTGGTTATCGACTCCATCGTGGACCGGGTGAAGATCAGCGGCGCTACCATCATCGATACCTACACCATGGTGGTGGATGGCAAATACGAGGTGTACACCCTGGCGATGCTGCCCATTGACGCCCTGGACGCGGCCTTTGCCGAATCCAAGGCCTCTGCACGCACCTCTGAGGCTGCCGCTAAGTTTGCTGAGCTGGAGGCTCGTCTCGATAAGCGCCGTGCTGAGCGCCTGCAGGAGCAGACCCTAGAGCCCCAACACAGCAATAATAGGAGGTTAAGCGAGGCCCAGGCCGAAGCTATAAAGGGGGCGGATACGCTGACTTATACTGAAGATCTTTCTGGGCGCAACGCCTCTATGGCCAATACCCGCAAGCAGTAGGGGATGAGCCACTGGGCGCCCGATAGGGCAGGGGAGGGCCGCACACCTGGTCCTTTTCCCGTGGAACTTGTTTTGACGCGCCTTTGCCGCGAGCAGCGCGAAGTCATCATTCTGTAGCACCTCGACTCCACTAGAGCGACTGAGCTCTATAAGATAGCAGGAGGGGGGCCGACTGTTTTTGCCTTCCTGGTTCACTTCTGCGGCCGGGGTGTCCCCTTTAGTGGGCCTGGTGAGCACGCCAGTTTGCTAAGGGGGGGAAGTGGGGTTGAAATACGAGGGCATTAACAGCCTTACTGGGCCGGGCGCGCAGGTTAAGTACAGCAGGGAAGAGGCGCATTTACGGTCTTGATGGATATCAACCTGAGGCACGGGCTCAGCGTGGATGCGGTTTGTTAGAGGAGCAGTGACTGATGCGCAGGGGTGGATGTGTTGCTTTATAAGTCCGGTGGGCTGATTCATTCAACCACTACAGATGGACCTGTACATCCGCCGAGTTGGCAGTCGGGCTTTGTCGAACTGCTGGTAAAGGCGTTTGATATTGCTTATGAGCAAAGGGTAAACCCCAAAGGGTGATGTACCAATTAGACTAGGGAGTCCAATACAGCAGCCGGCAGTGGCCCCATCAATAGAATGATGGGGTTACTCCTGTTCAAGCCGATATTCAGCCTGAGTTCCTGTCTTGAATTAGTTGGCGACTATAAGACAGGGGTTTAAAGCGTTTAGAAAGCACTAGTCGGGTACGCTTTGGGGCTACTGGGGATTATCCTAAATGCATGACGGTAGGTCTCGACTCCCATCACAGTTGTAAAGCCCTTTTCACCTACATATACAGCATACATTTCTGAAGGTGCAGCACCTTTCATTCTGCTACCTGTATGATGAGTCAGAGCAATCTCAGAGTTGCTGTAACTTCCTCCATTAAATAGCCCTACATCTCCAACCATCTGATGCAAGGTGTAACCAGACAGGTTGTACATATAACCTTTAGTGTAGGAGCTGTTCGAGGACAACAGTCCAGCGTAATGAGTTCCACTTGCGGCTTTCATTAGTGGGCCGTAATAATCCCACCAGCGTTTGTGTGACTTTTGCGCAAACTGATTACAACTATCTTTGACTTCATCATACCTTTCCCAGTCAATGGGTATTAGATAGGTATTTTTTGAACGCATCTCATACAGCTTAATAGATTGACCCCATATATCCTTTTTGAGCTGCCAACTGCCGAACTTGACGGAGCCCATGCTCCTTTTCTGCCTGCATTTACCACTCTTTGATTCACTGGGATAAAACTGATAGGCCACCGTTGTTAAGTCACTAGTCACCACCAAACTGAACTCATTTGTAATGGCAGTAGTAGAGCTTTCTAGTTGGATAGGCTCTGCTTGCGTAGGGGACGCAATTAAATATTGAGCAATTTTTCTATCTCGCTCGTTTTGTTCTTTCTTTGCTCGTTCATCCTTCCACTTATCGTGCTTAAGCTCAACTTGGTCTATGTAGAGTTTCCCGTTATACGTGCAGCCTGTCAGAAACAACGCTGCAACAACTGAGGTTATGGCGATTCTCAACATGTAGATTCCTTAACTATGGTATTATTTTACTTAAATAGCTTGCTTATTGAGGAATGTTATTTGCGTCATAAGTCATTATTTCAGAGGTCCCATTCAAGCGGATATTGATTTTTTGTTCGTTAATGACATAGTAGATAGCTCTATCCCATTGTGTGTCTCTCCATCGCCCTACGGAGTCATCATCATTCCAAGAAGCCCAAATAACCTGTCCTCCTTTGACTTTGCATTTATAGCCCCACCAACTGTTATCATCGGGGCGACGATATGATATGAAATAGTCATTTCGAACCACTCGCTCTGTTAACATTGTTGACGGAGAACGCCCCATATCTGCCCCAATGCCTGCCTTACATATCTGACTATCAGTGATTCCAGCTTGAGCACTGGTTGTCAGTGCCATAAGGAAAAATACTATAAAACTTGAAATCAACTTCTTCATATGCACCTGATAAATAATAACTTTAATGATTACCTTTCAAGTTTATCCATGCGAATCATCCTCGTCCATCTATCAGGGTAAGCAACCGCCATAAACGGGATTCACGCAATAGAGTTGTGATCTGAGTACCCAAAATGAGTTTGCTAGACTGCTTCCCAATCCACCTTACGTGCGCCTTGCTAAAGTATCATTAGTTTTGACCTGTAGCCTCTGCGCAGCAATGAATATAGGCATCCAACTGGTTTAAATTACAAAAAATCTTCACTTACTGTGTAAGAAAAGCGTATTCAATTTTTTCTCTCTGATTTGAGTATGCCCAAATGAAATGATGAATTAAGACGATTCAATCGCATCCATTTCATAGCCGCCGCGTGTCGAAATCGCCATGCTCTCTCACAATATTAAAAAAGATTTTGAGGCCAATGCTGTCAATTAAAAGCCAGCAACACCACCTCAACAAATTTATTCGGATGGCCTGTGTACCGTTATTACTGCAGCTTCCTCATCAGAAAATCGATAATAGCTTATTTTTTCAGCGACTGCTGTTTCTGCGTAGGTGAGCCTGGCTGCTGTTTTGCCCATGCCATGCAGCAAAACGATGACCCTTACCGCTTCATTCTGTGGGAGCAATACCACGATAGTGAAGCTCAACAAGCACACTTCCTGGC
>NZ_AUDJ01000042.1 GCF_000425405.1 Ferrimonas kyonanensis DSM 18153
CCAGCGTGTAGGCTGCCAGGTTCGGACCACATTATGGCGCTACCTCGAGAAGGTAAAACAGACGCCGGATATACGTCCGCAAACCGACCTCATCAAAGTCTTGCAGTTGCAGGGGCGTCCATATACGTCTTTTCTTAGGGAAATACCCAAGCCACGTGCTCTCGCGTCCGCAAGGGCGACAATTCCTCTTCTGTCTTACTCGCGAAGGCGGGTATCCAGTGGCTTTCTCGAGGTTAAAACCACAGCCACTGGGCCCTCGCGTTCGCAAGGGCGACATGGTGAGGATGGGGTGGTCGCGGTATGTTACTGGGCTCGCAGGGAAGTGTTGTTGGCACTAACCATCATACCGCCCTCCGTCGTACCCGCGAACGCGGGTATCCAGCGTCTTTTCTGGTACAGCGGCCGCTAGGCCTGGAAGCTCGACAGCGAACTGTGGCGGGTGTGTGAAGCGCTTTGAAACAACAGCAGTTCCCAGGCCAGGCTTTGCAAGGTGCCGGAATCGTTGCTGGTGAGCTCCTGCATGCAGATATCGCCAGCTTCCAGCATCTCCCTTAACTCTGACTCATTCAGGTGCAGCACCGGGCGTCCGGTCAGGGTATGGAACACGGTCAGTTGGTTTGGGCTGTGATCCAGACGAGCATCAATGGTAAACAGCATAGTCAGGTCTCCAGAGGTCAGTTGCGAGTGAAGTTGATCTAAATGATAATCATTATCATTGGGGTGTCAAGGGGAAAGTGCCAATTTGTGTCGAGGCCTGTGGTTTCCCCAGCTGACCTTACCCTGGTAAGAAATAAAACTATTATTATTCAGTTAAATAAAAGGAATGGTAATGTCCAGAGCGGCATCGAGTGTATCCGCAACAAGGATAACTTCATTTTCAAAATGAATCACATTATAACAATAAAAGAATAACCAGAATTGGTCAGTTGTGGTTTTGTTTATGTCATTAATATATAAAGGCATATCGATGGTGATAATAGTGAAAAACATTCGCTTTACATCTTTGTCTATTCGCAAGGTGCTGATTTATAAGGAAATTAATCTTCTTTGCTTGAGTTGCTGTTTTGAGTCTCCAAATATAAAATCAATAACTTAAGCTGACATTGCTCAAGTAAATTCTGAAATGGTTTGACCTGATAAAGTGTGATCGACTTAACGCTTCGTTTTGCACTTTGTTTTTATAACTGACTGTATTTTAAGATCAATGAAAATTAATTAAATAAGTTCTTTTCATTTTAATTTGAACGGTATAACTTATACTCCGAATATGACTTGAAGGATTATAAGATGGATTACGTAGTGTTTGGCCGGGCTAACGAAACCGATGCCGAAGAGAACTTTATCGGCTTCCATTTCGAACAGTTCGACGTTGTGGCCGATAGCGCAGAAGACGCATTGGAGCAGGCCGAAGCACAGATGTGTAGTCGACTTGATACTGTAAACCTTCTGGAGCACAAAGAGTTTCTGGGTTTTGAACTCACCGGTTTGAGTCAGAGCGATTACCTGGCACTGAAGCCCGAGATCGAGTCTGGCGAGTTCGACCTGTTCAACTAACCACTCCAAGTGGACGTTTGGGGGACACCTTGCATTGAGGGTGGCAGGACGTCCGATAACAATAAAGGCAACATAATCAACAATATATTGCCGGACTGAGATGATACCTCTCGCGAGGGATGAAACAGTCAGTACTACCATGCCCCGGCTCTGCCGGGGTTTTTTCTAGCTGCTTTCCTACCGTTCAGTTGCTTTCCTACCCGTTCAGGCCTGTACGAGCCATCCCTCGATGTTGATGAAATGTTATGCATTGGCTTTACCTTTGTCATAGACCATTGTTATGATTTGAAAAGGTCACAGAAACCGGGTCTGAACCTGGTCAGGGTCCGCTACTGCATCGCACTACACTTTAGGGAATGGAAACCATGTCGACACTGCTCAACTACATCAACGAATTGGATTGCAATGCCGACTTGCTGGCTGCTCATAACAAGAATCCTGTAAAAACCATGAAGGATTTTGGTCTGAACGAAAAGCAAATTGAGGCATTTATGTCTGGAGATAAAATAAGGATTGCTAAAGAAGCAGGAATTACCGATCCAGAGTTCATAATTGTTGCTGCGCATGTACAGCAAAAGTAGGAAATTGAAAGATGCTGTCCTTTTCATTTAAGGACATGTTGATTCACGTTGTTATTTTGGCCTGCATTATAATTGCAGGCCAAGCCGTTGCCATTGAAAACGAGTTAGAAGGCCAAGTGATGTCAATTCCTAACTTGGCTTATGAATCCCCAGAGGAAGTAAAGAAAATAATTGAGGAGCTGAAGTTAAAGGTTGATTTAATGGATGCAGAGTTGCTTGAGTACTTTATTCTGTACCAAGCTTATTATCACGCGGTTCATGAAGAACAAGAATTAAGGTTGAGAGTTTTACAATCGTATGATTGGGAGACTTCCAAGCCGGAAGTTCAAGCAAGATATTATCAGCAAATGATAGAGATTTTTGTCAACCTTAATGATATGGATGAAGCTCTAAAATATCTGTCTTCCTCATTGGAGTTGCTCGAATTTATTGATGAACCTATGCCGAGAATGCTCATACTTCACTCTGGATACACTGTTTATTCTTCTCTTTACATGTATGAGCAAGCATTTAAGTATGCAGAAAGAATCTCTGATCTTGGCACCCAAACTAAATCGAAAAGAATTGCTTGCTATGGAGGGGTTGATCGTGTGGAATCTCTTTTTTATTCAGGTGATTACTCAAGTGTATTGGAGCAGGTCAATGACGTAATCAACCTTTGTAATAAAGGTATTGATCCTCTATCGTCAGATCTAATGGAAACGCTAAAAATGGTGGGTCAACTTGAGAAAGGCGAAGGAGACGCTCATTTAGCCATAGCTTTTTATAATGAGAAAAGAAATAATAATTACGAGTACCTAGTGTATTTGGAAATGGCGATTGCAAATCATTACTTGGAGTTGTCCGATTTTGATGTCGCTGAAAGTTACTATTTGTGGGCGTATGAGAGAGTTGAGGCGTTTGGAATATTACGCCTTAAACCAAGAGTGTCTGAAGTGCTCGCCAACCTTTATCTTAAAGTGAAAGACTGGGATAAATATGTTAAATACATAAATGAGTCGATAGAATCTCATAAACAGTATGAGAAGGATCTATACGATAAGTCGCTTGTTTTTCATTTAGCAAAAATTAGTGCTTCAGATATTGAGGGGCAACTAAAGACAATTGAGGCTCAAAATAAAAGACTTCAATTGGAGAATGAATTGGCCGAAACAAAACTCGAGCAAACTCGTGTTTTACTTATTTGGTTCTCAGCAGCCTCCGTAATACTGGTGTTGGCTGTGTTGTTTGTACAAAAACAGAAGGCCAAAATTAAGGTCTCCATGGAGACTGACACCTTGACCAAAGTGTTGTCCCGGGTGAGTTTGATGGAGTCTTGTACCAAGGCGGTGGCGGAGGCGAAGCGACGGGAGCAACCGTTGTCTTTGGTCGTGTTTGATTTGGACCACTTTAAGCGGGTCAACGATACCTTCGGTCATGCAGTGGGGGACTGGGTACTGAAAACGGTGACCAGGGTGGTGCGCAATAGCATTCGAGATAAGGATATTCTTGGCCGTTTGGGGGGCGAGGAGTTTGTTATTTGCCTGCCCAATACGGATATCGAGCAGGCCAGACTGTTGTCAGAGCGCTGCCGCGAGGGCTTAGAGCGGATCATCGCGCCTGTGGCCATCGAAAACCTGGACATCAGTGCCAGTTTCGGGGTGGCCAGGCTTGATGACAAGGTGAACAGTCTGGATAAGCTGCTGATGACCGCCGACAAGTGCCTGTACCAGGCCAAGCACCTAGGGCGTAACCGGGTGGCGACGGTGCTGGAGGATAAGGATATAGGGGCTTATAAGCCGTCGATGGGACTGTGTAGCCTGCAGGCGGAGCTGGGTCAGACACCACTGAAGTAGGGACGCCATGGCCAGCGGTGACTTGTTTCCTGAGCCGGTTATATTTTTTAAATTTGAAGAGACTAAGTGATGAGCAAACAAGGCAGTTTGGTTTGTGTGGGCTCGGGGATGCGGTTGGCGGGTCAGCTTACCCCCAGAGCCAAGAGTTGTATTGAGCAGGCAGACGTGGTGCTGGCGGCGATGGCCAATCACCTTAGCCGACAATGGATCAAGGAGATGAGCAAGGAGTATCGCTGTCTGCTGGATCTCTATGGTGAAGGGGGCGGTGAGGGTAAGCCGCGGGGCCAGACCTATGACGAGATGGCCGAGCGAATCATGGAGGAGGTGCGTAAGGGACGGAAGGTGTGTGCGGTGTTCTACGGCCATCCCTCGGTGTTCTCCTGCATCTCCAAGAAGGCGATCGACCTAGCTAGGGCAGAGGCGTTTCCGGCTCACATGGAACCGGGGATTTCGGCGGCGGATTGCCTGTATGCGGATCTGGAAATCGATCCGGCCAGCGCTGGCGAGCAGGCAATGGAGTGCACTCAGTTTATGATTCATCAGCGTCGCATCGATCCCAGCGCGCTGCTGATATTGTGGCAGCCCGGTGTGGCCGGGGATCTGTCCATGAAGCGTTTCGAGACTCATCAGGCGTATATCAAGTTGCTGGTGGAGAAGTTGTCCCGGAATTATCCGCTGGATCATGAGGTGATCCTCTATGAGGCGGCCACCTCACCGTTGGAGTCCACCCGCATAGAGCACCTGCCCCTAGGAAAGCTGCCCCAGGCCACCCTGAATCAGATCACTACCTTGGTGGTGCCTCCCTGCCAAGAGATGGCAACGGATAGCGTCATGCTGGACAAGCTGCAGATCCTGTCTGAATCGGTTTGGGAAACGGCTTAAACCTAAGGACGAGTCACCGAATACAGACCCAATTATTCAAGGGGCAACGCCCATTCTTTAAAGGCGTAAATGATGGTCGAGCTGCTGATGTGCATTAATACGCTGGACAGCGATCCCATACTGGCAGAGCAGCATTAGCAGGTTCTACAGCAGACCATGAGTGAGTATGGGGTGACCTTGGAGCAGCGGGAGCTGATGTTGCAGGAGAACTTGAAAAAGCTGTTGGGCGAAGTTTCTGATGAGGGGACCGATAAGAAGTTGTTTGCCGTTCATGTCCAACAGAGTATCCAGACTACTGTCTAAAGCTATTATATTGATAAAAAAGGGCAGCCCGATGGCTGCCCTTTTTCCTTTCCAATTTCCCTGAATCTCTATTTATGCCGTTGTGCCAATTTGGCGATCACCTCGGGCAGAGGAACCTGTTGCTGCTGCAGCAGCACGGTGAGGTGGTACAGCAAATCGGCGCATTCATCCACCAGGTTGTCACGGTCGTTGGTGGCCGCCGCCAGGGCCACTTCCACTCCCTCTTCCCCGACTTTTTGCGCCACCCGGCGCGGGTTACCATTGAGCAACTGGGCGGTGTAACTGCTTTGTGGGTCGGCGTCGGCCCGCTCGGCCACCACCTGGGCCAGTTTGCCCAGAAACGGCTGATTATCGAGGCCACTAAAGCAGCTGGTGGTGCCGAGGTGACAGGTGGGGCCCGCCGGAATCGCCTGCACCAGCAGGGCGTCGTTGTCGCAGTCAGTCGCCAGGTTGACCAGGGTCAGCACATTGCCGGAGCTCTCCCCCTTGGTCCATAACCGCTGCTTGGAGCGGCTGTAAAACGTCACCTTGCCGGTCTCCAGGGTAACCGCGACCGCTTCCGGGTTCATGTAGCCCAACATCAGAACCTGGCCGCTGTAGTGGTGTTGCACCACAACCGGAACCAGGTTGTCCATTTTGTTCCAGTCGATAGAGAGTGTGTTCATACGCGTACCTCGATCCCTTGTTGTTTCAGGTAGTGTTTCAGATCCATAATGTCGATCAGTTGTTTGTGGAAAACCGAGGCCGCCAGCGCACCGTCGACCCGCGCCTGGCTGAATACCTCGGCAAAGTGGGCCATGGTGCCGGCGCCACCGGAGGCGATCAGCGGCAGGTTGCAGGCCTGACGAATGGCGCTGAGTTGGTCGACGTCGTAGCCGCGGCGTACGCCATCCTGATTCATGACATTGAGTACAATCTCTCCGGCGCCCCGACGCTCTACCTCTTCGGCCCAGTCCTGGGTGAACCACTGGGTCTGGCGGGTGGCGGTTTCGTCGCCGGTAAACTGGTACACCTTGTAGCTGTCGCCGTCGCGGTCGTACCAGGAGTCGATGCCCACCACCACGCACTGACGCCCAAAGGTGTCATTGAGGCGGTTGATTAGATCGGGGTCGGCCAGTGCCGGTGAGTTGACCGAGATCTTATCGGCGCCATCGGCCAGGATCTGGCGGGCATCGTCGATGGTCTTGATACCGCCGGCGACGCAGAAGGGGATATCCAATCTTTCCGCCACCGCACTGACCCAGCTTTTGTCGACGGTGCGACCGTCACTGGAGGCGGTAATGTCATAAAACACCAACTCGTCGGCGCCTTCGTTGGCGTAGCGACTGGCGAGGTTGAGAATGTCGCCCACCACCTCGTGGTTTCGAAACTGCACTCCTTTCACCACCTGGCCGGCTTTCACGTCCAGGCAGGGGATTATGCGTTTTGCCAGCATGCCAATGCCTCCTCAATGGTGAAACGGCCGGTGAGCAGCGCCTTGCCGATGATGATGCCGCCAATGCCGATGGCCTTGAGTTGGCGCAGATCCTCCAGTTCGGCAATGCCGCCGGAGGCCTGCCAGCACACTTGCGGGTACTGTTGAATCAGCCGGGCGTACAGGGCTACGTTGGGGCCGCTGAGCATGCCATCACGGTCGATGTCGGTGCACAGGACGTGTTTGAGTCCGGCCTGCAGCAACGGCGCAATCACCTCGTCGATGAGTTTGCCTGAGCCTTGTTGCCAGCCGTGGGTGGCCACCTGGGCGTTGCCGTCGGTGTCCAGCAGCAGATCCAGTGCCACGGTGATGCGCTCTGGCCCAAAGGCTTCGATCCAGCCGGCAACGGTCTGGGGCTCTCGGGCAGCCAGGGAGCCGATCACCACCTTGTCCACGCCAAGTGCCAGCAGCGATTCCACCTCCTGGCGATCGCGAATGCCACCGCCGACCTGCAGGGGGGCGTCCAGGCCCTGAGCCAGGGCGGTGATGGTGGCCAGCTGGCGCTGGGCGGGATCCTTGGCGCCATCCAGATCCACCAGGTGCAACTGGCGACTGCCAGCGTTCTGATAGGCCTGCAATTGAGCGAGAGGGTCGGTGTCGAACTGGGTGACCTGGTTAAAGTCGCCTTTTTTCAGGCGCACTACCTGGCCGTTAATGAGATCGATTGCAGGGATGATCACGATGGCATCTCCAGAAAGTTTTGCAGTATTTTGGCGCCCACCGGGCCGCTGCGTTCGGGGTGGAACTGCACCCCCATCAGGTTGCCGCGACCGACGGCGGCGGAAAACGTCTGTCCATAGTGACAGCGGGCCAGGGTCAGCTCCGACTCGGCCACGGCGTAGCTGTGAACAAAGTAGAGGTGGCTGCCGTCGGCAATGCCGGCAAACAGCGGGTGGTCGCCAGGGCTGATGGTGTTCCAGCCCATATGGGGCAGGGGTTGACCATCGGCCTTGAGCTTGCGACAGCGAAACGGCAACAGGCCGGTGAGCCGGGCCTGGCCTTCGTCGCTGCTCTGGCCCAGCAGCTGCATGCCCAGACAGATCCCCAGTACAGGTTGGGTTAGCTGGCCCAGGGTCTCGAGGACACCGGAGTCACGCAGTGCCTGCATGCCCGCCGGCGCGCTGCCGACACCGGGCAGGATCACCCGGTCGCTGGCGAGGATCTGCGCCGGGTCGCGGCTGACCGTGACTTCGGCGCCCAGTCGCAGCAGCGCAAAGCGAACCGAGCTGAGGTTGGCACAGCCGGTGTCGATGATGGTAACCCGTTTCGGTTGAGACTGGCTCATTACAGCACTCCTTTGGAGGAGGGCAACTGGTCACCTTCGATGGCGATGGCCTGACGCAGGGTGCGGCCAAACACCTTGAACAGCGCTTCCACCTTGTGGTGTTCGTTGTCGCCGTTTACCGACAGGTGCAGGGTGGCGCCCAGGCTGTCAGCCAGCGAGCGGAAAAAGTGCGGCACCATCTCGGTGCTGAGATCGCCCACCTTGTCACGGTTGAAGCTGGCCTCGAAACGCAGGTAAGGGCGGCCGGACAGATCCAGCAGGCATTGGGCCTGGGTTTCGTCCATCGGCAGGGCAAATCCGAACCGGCCAATGCCGCGCTTGTTGCCCAAGGCTTGTTTTAGCGCCGTCCCCAGGGTCAGGGCCACGTCTTCGACACTGTGGTGCTCGTCGATGTGCAGGTCGCCGCTCATGGTCAGCTCCATGGCGATGCCGCCGTGGGTGGCGATCTGCTCCAGCATGTGGTCAAAAAAGCCGACACCGGTGTTGATCGACACCGGCCCATTGCTGTCCAGATCGACGCTGATGTTGATGTCGGTTTCCTTGGTGGTGCGGCGGGCACTGGCGCGGCGATCGCCCTGGGTTAACTGGCGAACGATGGCGTCCCAGCCATGGGTGTCACGGTCGTATTGAATGCCGGCAATGCCCATGGCCTCGGCCAGTTGCAGATCGGTGTTGCGGTCGCCGATGACCGCCGAGCGGGTAAAGTCGATACGCCCCTGGGTCAGGAAGTCTCGAACCAGTCCCAGCTTGGGTTTGCGACAGCTGCAGTTGTCCTGATCAAAGTGGGGGCAGATCAGCACCTCATCGAAACGGACGCCCTGGCTGGTGAACAGGGCCATCATGGCGTTGTGGGGCGCATCGAAGTCCTGCTGGGGAAAGCTGTCTGTGCCCAGCCCGTCCTGGTTGGACACCATTACCAGCACATAGCCGGCTTGCTGCAGCGCCAGCAGGGCCGGTACTACACCGGGCTCAAATACCAGCTTTTCCAGTGAATCCAGCTGTTTGTCGATGGCAGGCTCCTCTACCAGAGTGCCATCGCGGTCGATAAAGAGGATGGGTTGTTGGCTCATTGTTATGCATCCTGTCGGGGTTGTTGTAGGGCGGGTTCCAGTGCGGCCATCAAGGTGGCCATCTCCGATTCACTGCCGATGCTGACCCTCAGCCAGCCTGGCAACGCCGAGTAGGCGCGGATCAAAATGCCTTTGCCGGCCAGCTCAGTCAGCAATGCGTCGGCGTTCTCGGCTTCAAACAGCACAAAGTTGCTGGCGGAGTCGAGGATGGTGCCGACGCCGGGCAGGGCGTCCAGTGCCGTTATCAGTGCCTGGCGTCGGGCATTGAGTTGACTGACCTGACTCTGCATGCGGCGAATGCCGAAATTACTCAGGGTCTCCAGGGCCAGGTCGCTAACGGGGACCGGCACCGGATAGGGGGCGATCACCTTTTCCAACATGGCGATGATGTCGTCATTGGCAAGTACGAAGCCACAGCGGGCCCCGGCCAGGGCAAACGCCTTCGACAGGGTTCGCAGGATCACCAGGTTGGGAGTGGTGGCAATGGACTTGGCCAGGCTCTGCTGCGGACAGAACTCGATGTAGGCTTCGTCAATGACCACCAGAGTGTCGGGCAGCGCCTGTGCCAGTTGCAGCAGTTCGGCGGTCGGCACCAGAGTACCGGTGGGATTGTTGGGATTGCAGACGAACAGCAATTTGGCGTCACGCCCAGCGTCCACCAGTGCCTGGGGCAGAGTGTACCCCTGCTGCCAGGGAATTGCCTGGTAGTCGACACCACAGGTTTCGGCACTGATGCGGTACATGCCGTAACTGGGCGTCAGGCTGACGACCCTATCCTGGCCGGGCACACAAAAGGCTCGAATCAACAGCTCAATGCCTTCGTCGGCACCGCGGCTGATCAGCACTTGCGATGGGGCAATGGCGGCATAATCGGCGTAGGCCTGGCGCAGTTGCGGCGGTTGGCAGTCCGGATAGCGATT
This sequence comes from Ferrimonas kyonanensis DSM 18153, assembly GCF_000425405.1. GTDB lineage: Bacteria > Pseudomonadota > Gammaproteobacteria > Enterobacterales > Shewanellaceae > Ferrimonas > Ferrimonas kyonanensis. The sequence continues at coordinate 9,905 of NZ_AUDJ01000042.1, forward strand.
GATGCCGGCTACATTGGCATTGCGCCAGGGACTTTCGTTGGCATTAAGCCAGACGTTGCCACCGCTGGCACTACGCCGGGCAGAGGCGTAGGGCGTCAATTCCCTTAGCTGTGGGCAACAGAGTCGTTGGGCCAGGCTCATGAGTCGCTCCTTGCGGTTGATGGAGTTTGCAGGCGCAGGGCCACGGCATTGGCGTGGGCATCCAGGCCTTCGGCATCGGCCAGAGTCATCACGGTATTCGCCAGTCCCAGTAAGCCGTCTCGGCTGAGTTGCTGCACCGTATAACGGCGGCAGAAGTCGGCCAACGACAGGCTGGAAGCACTGCGGGAGGCACCGTAGGTGGGCAGGACGTGATTGGTACCACTGGCGTAGTCGCCCACAGATTCTGGTGACCAGCGGCCCAGGAAGATGGAGCCGGCGGCGCGCAGGGAGGGCAGCAGTGCCCGCGGGTCGTCGGTTTGCACTATCAAGTGCTCCGGACCGTAGCGATTGGAAACGTCACAGGCCTGCGCCAGGGTGTCACAGATCAGAGTGCGGCTCTGGGCCAGGGCCTGGGTGGCGATCGCTCGTCGACTCAGCTTGGACAATTGGATTTGCAACTGAGCATCGACCTGGTTGGCAAACTGCTGGCTCAGGCACACCAGCATCGCCTGGCTGTCTTCCCCGTGCTCTGCCTGAGACAGCAGATCGGCCGCTACAAACGCCGGGCTGGCGTTGTCATCGGCGATCACTAACACTTCGGAGGGCCCGGCGGGCATGTCGATGGCGGTGCCGCTGACGCTTACCTGAGTCTTGGCTTCGGTGACAAAGCGGTTGCCCGGGCCGAAAATCTTATCGACCCGAGGCACGGTTTCGGTACCGTAGGCCAGGGCTGCGATGGCCTGGGCACCGCCGACCGGAAACAGCTGCTGAATGCCACAGCGCCAGGCGGCGTAGCAGATGGCGTCGGAAACCGGTGGTGGTGTCGCCATCACCCGAACGCGGCAACCGGCGATGCGGGCGGGCAGCGCCTGCATCAATACCGAGGAGACCAGTGGTGCACTGCCGCCGGGCACGTACAATCCGACTCGCTCGATGGCTTCACTGCGCAGCTCACAGCGCACTCCGGGTTGGGTTTCCACCTCGACCGTGGTGAACGCCTGAGCGCGATGAAAGGCATCCAGGTTGTCGATGGCGGTGTCGATGGCCTGCTTGAGGCTGTCTTCGATACCGGCGCCGCGGCGAGCCAGTTCGTCACTGTCGTACACCAGTTGCTCCGGGCGCTGGCCGTCGAAGCGTTCACTGAGTTGCACCAGCGCTTGGTCCCCTTGCAGCCGAACCTGGCGCAAAATTGCGGTTACCGACTCGCTGAGGCTGGCATTTTGTACCTGCTCGGCGCGAGCCAGCACGGCGGCGCGGGTCTGAGGATCCAGTTGAGTCCAGTTGTAACTTTGCATGCCTTACCCCAGCATCTTCTCTATGGGCAATACCAGAATCGAGCTGGCACCCAGGGCTTTGAGCTGTTCCATGGTTTCCCAGAACAGGGTTTCGGAGCTGACGGCGTGCAGGGCGACCCGCTCGCTGTCTTGAGCCAGGGGCAGGATGGTGGGGTTTTCGGCCCCGGGCAGCAGTGCCACCACCTGATCTAAGGCCGCTTTGGGGGCGTGCAGCATGATGTACTTGCTTTCACGGGCCTGAATCACGCCGTTGATTCGGGTCAGCAGTTTGTCCACCAACTCTTGGTTGGCCTCCGTCAATGGACGTTGGCTCTGTATCAGGGTTGCCTTGGAGCGAAACATTACCTCACACTCCTTCAGGCCATTGGCTTCCAGGGTGGCGCCAGTGCTGACCAGATCGCAGATGGCGTCTGCCAGTCCGGCTCGGGGTGCCACTTCGACCGAGCCTTTGAGCATGCAGTCGCTGAAGGGAACGCCGGCTTGATCCATAAAGCGGGCCAGCAGATAGGGGTAGGAGGTGGCAATGCGGGTATTGGCCAGCGAGGCGGGACCGGTGTAATCCATGTCCTTGTCCACGGCTAATGACAGGCGACAGCCACCAAAGTCCAGTCGCCGCAGAGTCGAGAATTCGGCCGGTCGGGTCATGGCCTGACGCTCCAGTCGCTCCTCTTCGAGGACGTTCTCACCGACGATGCCCAGATCAACCACGCCGTCCATCACCAGACCCGGAATGTCGTCATCGCGAACCCGCAAAATATCGATGGGCAGGTTTTGACAGTGGCTCAGCAGGCGTTGATCCCGCAGGTTGAGCTTGAGTCCGGCGCCCTTGAGCAGGGTTTGGCATTCATCGGCCAGGCGGCCGGATTTTTGGATGGCGATGCGCAGTCGTTGTTGTGTCATGTGTTCAGTCCTGTAGATACGAAAAAACCCTGGGCGCTGGCTCCAGGGTTTTCGGGTATTCAGTTCTGAATCCGCTGGAGGGCGCCGTTTAAACAGCAGCCTTCCAGCGTTAATGCCAAAGGCTACCGCTTGGAATGGTGATGGTGGTGTAGCGCAGTAAACTTCAGCATTGGAACGTTTCCTTAAATTCTTGTGCACGATAATCGTGGCGTGTTTTTAAGCTAACAGGAGCGCCGGGGAGATTGCAACACCCTGACGGCAGTTTTTTTTCTCAACTGGGCCAGAGGAAGGCGGGCATTGGTTTCGGCCTGTGCCATAATGGCTGCCGAATCCATTATTCAGGCGGCGTATGGCCCGTTTCCCCAACAAAATCAAGCAGGCTTTTGCCGCGAACGGCCTGCTGGCTGAACAACTGCCGAACTTCAGTTACCGCCAGGCTCAGCAGCAATTGGCCCATGCAATTGCTCGCAACCACAAGCCCGGTCAACGCCTGGTGGCCGAGGCGGGCACCGGCACAGGCAAAACCTTTGCCTATCTGTTGCCGGCCCTGCTCAGTGGCAAACGGGTGGCCATCAGCACTGGAACCAAAAATCTGCAGGATCAGTTGTTCTTCAAGGATCTCCCCAGCTTGTTGCCGCTGCTGGACAGCGGCATTCGGGTGGCCCTGCTCAAGGGACGCAGTAACTACCTGTGCCACTACCACCTGCACCGTCATCTTGCCGATACCGACAATCAGAGCCCCATCGAGATGGATCAGCTGATTCGAATTCGCAGCTGGGCCAACGGCACCGGCAGCGGCGATATGGCCGAGATGGACTCGCTGGCGGAGGACGCACCGATTCTGCGCAAGGTCACCTCCACCCATGACAACTGCCTGGGACGCAAATGCCCGGAGTTTGACCGTTGTTTTCTGAAGCGGGCCCGGGCTAAGGCGATGGCGGCGGACCTGGTGGTGATTAATCATCATCTGTTTTTTGCCGATTCCGGCCTCAAAGAGGGCGGCTTTGGCGAACTGCTTCCGGAGTTGGATTGGTTGATCTTTGATGAAGCCCATCAATTGCCTGATATTGCGCTAAATCGGTTTGGTGAGCGGCTAACGTCGTCGAACTTTCATTATCTTGCGCGGGATATTCGGCGGCTGTACCAGCAGCTCAAAGACTGCAAAAGCCTGGATACCCGCGCCGATGATCTGCAGCGCCAGGCGGATGAACTCAGCGAGGCGCTACACGCCAACGGGGCACCCGCCTGGTTGGTGCAACTGAAGTATGCCCGGGTCACCGATGCCATGGCCGAGCTTGAACAGCAGTTGCAGGGATTGCACAAGGAGTTGGGCTATCATCTGGGCCGGGATGAGTTGGCGGATCTGTGTTTTGAGCGTTGTGCCCGTTTGATGGGGTTACTGGCGCATTTTGCCGAGCCCGATGCCAGTCAGGCCTATACTCTGGAGCGGCGTAAGCAGGGCTTTGCTCTGGTCTCCAGTCCACTGTCGGTGCGTGACAAACTCACCGAGTTGTACCAGCAGTACCACTGCGCCTGGGCTTTTACCTCTGCCACCCTGCAGGTGGCCGGAGATTTTGGCTATTTTACTCGCCAGATGGCCCTGGATGACGCCGAAACTCTGATTCTTGACAGCCCCTTTGATTATCCTCGACAGGCCCTGTTGTGCGTGCCCAGGGGCCTCCCCGAACCTCATGAAGCCGGGGTGGCGGATCACCTGGCGGCCGTTGCCAATGAGCTTATCGAGGCCGCCGATGGCCGCACCTTCCTGCTGTTTACCAGTTACCACATGATGCATCAGGTGGGCGAACGGCTCAGTCGCCGGCAGTCGCGGCCTTTGCTGGTGCAGGGCATGGACTCCAAGCGACAGTTGTTGAGTCGGTTCCACGCCTATGGCAATGCGGTGCTGTTGGGAACCAGTGCGTTTTGGGAGGGGGTGGACGTTAGAGGCCGCGGCTTGTGTTGTGTTATGATCGATAAATTGCCCTTTGTGTCGCCGGATGATCCGCTTACCCAGGCCAGAGTCAGCGCCTGCCAGCGCAGTGGCCAGGACCCCTTTAGTCAGGTGCAACTGCCCCAGGCCATTTTGGCCCTTAAGCAGGGGGTCGGACGGTTGATTCGCAGCGAGCAAGACCAAGGGGTGCTGGTGATCAGCGATCCCCGGTTAGTTCATCGCCCTTATGGCGAACAGTTTATTGCCAGCTTGCCCGCCATGGCGCGTACCCGCGAGCTGGATAACGCATTAGCACGATTAAGAGAAGTTTGATGTCTGCAAAGATTTTGATCATCGACACCGCCACCGAGAACTGCTCGGCGGCGCTGATCCTTGGCGACACCGTTACCGCCTTGTGTGAAGAGGCCCCCCGCGAGCACAGCCAGAAGATTCTGCCGTTTGTCAAGCAACTGATGGAGGACGCCGGACTGGCGCTGAACCAGTTGGATGCCATCGGTTTTGGTCGTGGTCCGGGCAGTTTTACCGGTATCCGTATTGGCACATCGATGATGCAAGGTTTGGCGCTGGGGGCGGAGTTGCCAGTGTTGCCGATCTCCAATCTGGCGGCCATGGCACAGGGTGCCATCGATGCCGGTGCCACCTCAGTGATCGCCGCCATTGATGCTCGAATGGGCGAAGTCTACGCGGCCCGCTACGACGCCGAGCAGGGGTTGGCGGTACTGCAGGGGCAGGAGATGGTGATCGCACCTGAGCAGTTACTGCAGCTGGAACTGATGCAGGGAGAGGGGCTGGTGGCCGTAGGCACCGGTTTTGAAACCTATCCGCAACTGCTGGATGACGGTCGCCTGCAGCTTGCTGGCGATTGCCGATTGCCCAGTGCTAAGATGATGGTGCCTCTGGCACTGGCTCAGTTTAAGCAGGGGCTGGCACAACCGCTGGAGCAGGTTGAGCCGGTGTACCTGAGGGATAACGTGGCCTGGAAAAAGATGCCGGGCAAGTAGTTCCACGTATGGATAAAGGATGGATGCCGTGATGCAGCCCGTTGGCTTACTTAGCCAAGTTCCGGCCCGGCCGGATGCAAAAATCAAGCGCGACCATGCGCCTGAGGAAGCGGCTGCGCCGACATCGGTGGCCTCTAAACTGGTGCTGCCTGCCGATGCCCAATCCTGGCAGCAGTGGCAGGCAGGCCGTGCCCGCTTAGTGGATGACCACGCCAACTCCAATGCCATTGCCACCTACAACGAGATGGTCAATCAGCCATTGCGGCAGCAATTGCAATCGATGATCGGTGTCGACCTGTACGTCTGATCGCGTCTTCCTGGGCGTTTGCAAAGATTTTGCAACAACTTAGCGTTGCAATCTCCTACCACGGCGATAGGGTATTAGCCTGTCTTCTACGCCGATTTCCCGCGTCCGTTCCAAGGAGGAACCCCCGATGAAACCGATGTTGCTCGCCGCTGCAATGGCATTGATGCCGCTGGCCACTCTGGCCCATTCCGATACCTTCACTGCCGACCTGAGCCACTGGGCCGAGGCTGACCATCGTTCTGAGGCTAATGTGGCTCGCAACCCGTACCGGCACCCGGTGCAAACGCTGGAATTTTTTGGATTGCATCCGGACATGACGGTGATCGAGCTGTGGCCCGGTGGCGGTTGGTATACCGAAATCCTGGCGCCGTTTCTTCGTGACAATGGCACCTTCATCGCCGCCAGTTTTGAGACCGAGCCCAAACAGGATACCCCGCGCAATCGCTACCGGGCTGGTGCCGGAAAACGTTATCAGCAAAAGTTGGCGGCAACCCCGTCTCTGTATGACAAGGTGCAGGTGGTGACATTTGACCCACCAACCACGACCCGTCTGGGGGTGGAGGCCAGTGCTCACATGGTGCTGACCTTCCGTAACCTGCATAACTGGGCCATGGCCGGGGATCTGCAAGCGGTGTTTGAAGCGGCGTTTGAGGTATTGACACCCGGAGGCGTCTTTGGGGTGGTGGAACACCGTGCTAACCCCGGAATGTCGGCAGAGTCTGGTTATATGGATCAGCAGCAGATGATTGATCTGGCAAAGAAAGTTGGATTTCGGTTGGCGGCCAGCAGCGAGATCAACGCCAATGCCAAAGACAGCAAGGATTATCCAAAAGGGGTGTGGACTTTGCCGCCGTCTCTTCGTCTCAAGGAGCAGGATAAACAGAAATACCTGGCCATCGGCGAGTCCGACCGTATGACGCTGAAATTCTACAAGCCCGAGATCTAACAATAGAGTAACTGCTCCAACCAGCGTGGTGAGCCGTGAAACCACAAGACAACAGAGGGATTGCTATGGCACTCTTGCCGGCACCAGAAGAGACTTATTTTGCCCTGGACAGCATCGAGTTGGCCGGCCTGCGCTGGGGGGACCCGAATGCGCCGCTGGTGGTGGCGTTGCACGGTTGGCTCGATAACGGCAACAGTTTTGCTCCACTGGCACCGCACCTGGTGGCGGCGGGTTACCAGCTGCTGGCGCTGGAGTTTCCCGGCCATGGCCATTCACAGAATCGCCACCAGGGTAATTACTACCACTTTCTGGACTACCTGTATGAACTGCATCAGCTGTGGCCGCAGTTGCCTCGACGTCCGGTTTTGGTGCTGGGCCACTCCATGGGCGGCATCATCGCCAGTCTGTTTGCTGCCCTGTATCCGCAGCAGGTAGCACGGCTGATGGTGGTGGAGGCCATGGGGCCGTTGACTGCGGCACCGGAACAGACTCTGGAGAAGATGCGCCAGGGGTTTGCCAGCCGCGACAAGCCGACTTCCCAGGCCAGCTATCGCGATATTGATGCCCTGGTGACTGCACGTGCCAAGGCTGGCCAGTTTGACGTTGAGACTGCGCGGCTGCTGTTGCAGCGTAATCTGCACCAGCAGCCGGATGGCCGTTGGTGCTGGCGTTCTGATCCGAGATTGCGAATGCGCTCTCCCTGGATGATGACCGATGCGCAAGCGCAGAATTTGATGCAGGGGTTGATGACGCCCACCTGCTTCGTACTGGGGCAGGGTGGCTTTGACGAGCTTCGGTCGGCCTGGCAGGCCCGGCGACACTGGTTTGCCGACGCCCGCCTCGAGTTGATCGAAGGGGGCCATCATTGCCATATGCAGCAGCCGCAGCAGCTGCTGAGGCTTATATTGCAATTTATTGATGTAAAAAGCAGCGAACACACCGGCTTAGACTAGGCATTGGTGTGAATCACGCTATCATTGAAACCGTTTGTAACAGTCAACGAAGTCGGTAACGAATGCGCCGCGATCCGTCGCGACTAAGAGGCGAACCAGCCCGCGCCATGGACCGGCTTCGTTTACGTTTAGACCCAGGCAGTCCTGTTCGAGAAAGGAGAACAGTGTGGATAAGGCATGGCTTAACAGCTACCCCGCCGATGTACCGGCAGAGATTCAACCCGATCAGTTTCGCAACCTGCTCGACCTGTTCGAGCGCAGCTGCAACCAGTACGCCGATCAGGTGGCGTTCATCAATATGGGGGCGGTACTGACCTATCGCCGGGTTGAGGAGCAGAGCCGGGCGTTTGCCGCTTACCTGCAAAACGAGCTGAAACTGCAAAAAGGCGATCGGGTGGCGCTGATGATGCCCAACCTGTTGCAGTACCCTGTGGCTCTGCTCGGGGTGCTGCGCGCCGGCATGGTGGCGGTGAACGTGAATCCCTTGTACACCCCGAGAGAACTCAAACACCAGCTGTGCGACGCCGGGGCCAAGGCGATCGTGCTGGTCACCAACTTCGGTCAGAGTCTGCAGCAGATTGTCGACGACACGCCGGTGGAGCATGTGATCCTGACCAAGATTGGCGATCACCTGTCGGCGCCAAAACGAACTGTGGTGAACTTTGTGGTGCAGTACATCAAGAAGATGGTGCCGAAATACCACCTGCCGTACGCCGTTTCCATGCGCAAGGTCTTGTCGGTCGGTCGGCGATTGCAGTACATCAAGCCCAACGTTGACGGTGGGGACATCGCGGTATTGCAGTACACCGGCGGCACCACCGGGGTGGCCAAAGGGGCGATGCTGACTCATCGCTCGCTGTTGGCGAATATGCTGCAGGCCGATGCCTATTTCGGCCCCATCCTCAAAGATGGCGAAGAGATGGTGGTTACACCGTTGCCGCTGTATCACGTGTTTGCCAACACGGTCAATTTGCTGCTGTTCTTTAAGAAGGGCGGCCAGAACCTGCTGATCACCAACCCCAGAGACATGCCGGCGTTTATTGGTGAGCTTAAAAAATACCCCTTTACCGCGTTGACCGGGGTTAACACCCTGTTTAATGCGCTGCTGAACAACGACGAATTCAAAGAAGCCAACTTCAGTCAGTTTAAGCTGACCATCGGCGGCGGCATGGCGGTGCAGCGTGCGGTGGCAGAGCGTTGGGAATCCCTGACCGGTTTGCCGCTCATCGAAGGCTACGGCTTGACCGAGTGTTCACCGGTAGCGGCGGCAGGCACCTACAATCAAACCGAGTACACCGGTGCCATTGGCTTGCCACTGCCCTCCACCGAGATGCGCGCCGTCGATGATGACGGTCAGCCAGTGGCGGCTGGAGAAACCGGTGAGCTTCAGGTTCGTGGTCCCCAGGTGATGCGTGGTTACTGGCAGCGCCCGGAAGAGACCGCCAAGGTCCTTACCGAAGATGGCTGGTTGTTTACCGGTGACATCGGCTACATGGACGACAAGGGACAGTTCTTCATTGTCGACCGTAAAAAGGACATGATTCTGGTGTCTGGATTCAATGTCTTCCCCAATGAAGTGGAAGACGTGGTAGCCAGCCATCCGAAAGTGGTGGAAGTGGCCGCGGTCGGTGTGCCCCACGCGGCCTCCGGTGAACTGGTGAAGATCTTCGTGGTGGCAAAAGACAACGCCCTGAGCGACAAAGAGCTGATCGCCCACTGTCGTAAACAGCTTACCGGCTACAAGGTCCCGAAACTGGTTGAGTTCAGGGACGAACTGCCAAAGAGCAACGTCGGTAAAATTCTGCGCCGTGAACTGCGCGATGAAGTGAAAGAGAACCAATCCTGATGAGCGAATTGTGCTGGCAGTGGATAGACACCGATGAACAACTGGCGCAACTGTGTGCCCAGTGCCGCCAGGCCGACGCCGTGGCGCTGGACACCGAGTTTGTGCGAACCCGAACCCTTTACGCCCAGTTGGGTCTGATTCAGATCTACGACGGCACCACTCTGGCGTTGGTGGACCCACTGGCGATCAGCGATCTGAGCCCATTTTGGGATCTGCTGGCGGACGAATCTGTGGTTAAGGTTCTGCACTCCTGCAGCGAGGACTTGGAGATCTTTGCCCAGCAAGGGCGGGTTCAGCCTAAGCCGCTGTTTGATACCCAGATTGCCGGTGTGCTGCTGAATCAAGGGGTGGCCATGGGCTATGGCAAGATGGTCGCCGCCTATCTGGAGATTGAACTGGACAAGGGCGAGGCGCGTACCGATTGGCTGGCTCGGCCTCTGCGGGATAAGCAGTTGCACTACGCCGCCGCCGATGTCTACTACCTGCTGACCATCTATCGCACCATGGCGAAAGAGATCACCGATGCCCAGCGTCTGCCTTGGTTGCTGGAGGAGGGGGAGCGGATTACCGAGGGGCGCTTGTCGCCGGTTAATCCAGATACCGCCTACCTGAAGGTGAAAAACGCCTATCAATTGCGGCCCGAACAATTGGCGATTCTGAAGTCACTGGCGGCTTGGCGCTTGCAGGTGGCGCAGCAGCGAGATTTGGCACTGAGCTTTGTGATCAAAGATGCTGCCCTGTTGCAACTGGCGAAACGGGCGCCCCGTAGCATGGGCTACCTGACTCAGCTGGATTGTTTGACCGAGCGGGACGTGCAGCGCCACGGCCGCGCCATCCTCAAAGCCATCGCGTCTGCCGATGTGGCCAACCCGCCGGAACCGGTGGATCCCCTGAGCGCCGACCCGGCATTCAGAGATGCGGCGAAACGGGTGCGCAAGGCGCTGGTGGAAGTGTGCGAACAGCACCAGGTAGCGCAGGAGTTAATGGCATCAAAGAAGCTGGTGCATCAATATCTTAAGTGGCGTTTAGGCGCCAGTAGCGAGCAGCCTGTGGTGACTCGTGGTTGGCGCGGAGAGTTGACGTCGGCGAAACTGGCGGCATTAAGCGTCTAAAAGCGGCAAAAAAAAGAAAAATCTTAAAATTGAAGTGAAAAGCGACATTCCTCTGGCTGGCATGTCGCTTTTTTTATGATTCGGTAGCTTTCGCCGTAAACACCTGCATTTCCTCTGTCATTACCCGGATTTGCCATCACAACCTCTGCCAGCCCCCTGCCTGTTCTGGCCAAAAAAAACACAACAATGGTTAATTTGTTAGCTGGGCATGGCTGACATCTTCAATCAGTTATGTGATGATGTTCACGTTTATACGGTTGTTTAATACAGCTGATTAAATACCAGAAGCGGAAAGGACTAAGCCGTCAGGAGAAGGAGCGACACATGGAAAAGGTCTGGTTAACGAGTTATCCGGAAGGGGTGCCGGCGGAGATTGATGCCGATAAGTTTGCCTCTCTGGTGGACCTGTTCGAACAATCGGTCTCTCGTTATGGGGATAAACCTGCCTTTATCAATATGGGGAAATCGATTACCTATAACGAATTGGACAGGCTCAGCCGCGATTTTGCTGCCTACTTGCAGCAGGAGTTGAAGCTGAAAAAAGGCGACCGGGTAGCCATAATGATGCCCAACCTGATTCAATATCCGGTGGCCCTGTTTGGCGTATTGCGTGCCGGCCTGGTGGTGGTCAACGTCAACCCGCTGTATACCGCTCGAGAATTAAAACATCAGCTTAATGACAGTGGTGCCAAAGCCATTGTGGTGGTGTCTAACTTTGCCTCAACTTTGGAAGAGGTGGTAGACGAGACCCCCATTGAGCATGTGATTTTGACCAAACTCGGTGACCAATTGTCGCCGTTTAAACGGACGCTGGTGAACTTTGTCGTCAAATACGTCAAAAAGATGGTACCTAAATATCATCTGCCGGATGCCCATTCCATGCGCAGTGCCCTGTATAAAGGCGCCAAACTGGAGCTGGAAAAGCCGAAGATCGATAACGGCGATCTGGCCTTTTTGCAATACACCGGAGGCACCACCGGGGTGGCCAAAGGCGCGATGCTGACGCACCGGAACATGGTGGCTAACCTTGAGCAGGTGAGTTCGTGGATTGGCCCGACGTTGAGCGAAGGTGAGGAGTTGGTGATTACCGCTCTGCCTCTGTATCACATTTTTGCCTTGACCTGTAACTGCCTGACTTTCATGAAGCTTGGTGGCACCAACCTGATGATCACCAACCCCAGGGACATGCCGCTGTTCATCAAGACCATTAAGAGTTACCCCTTTACCGCCATTACCGGCGTGAATACCCTGTTTAATGGACTGCTGAACACACCAGGATTTGACGAGATCGATTTCAGTAAGCTCAAAATTGCTCTGGGCGGCGGCATGGCGGTGCAGGCCGCGGTTGCCGACAAATGGCAGAAAGTGACCGGTTCGCGGTTGCTGGAGGGCTTTGGACTGACAGAGAGTGCGCCAGTGGCGTCGGTAGCCCCGTATGACAGCAAGGGGTATGACGGCACCATTGGGTTGCCGCTGCCTTCGTGTTCCATTCGTCTGATTGATGATGACGGTAAGGTGATCACCAATGGCGATCGCGGTGAGTTGCAGATTCTTGGCCCTCAGGTAATGAAGGGCTATTGGCAGCGACCGGAAGCCACCGAAGAGGTGATCTGCTCCGAAGGTTGGCTGTCCACCGGTGACATCGCCACCATGGATGAGCGTGGATACTTCAAGATTGTCGATCGTAAGAAGGACATGATTCTGGTCTCCGGCTTTAACGTGTTCCCCAACGAGATTGAAGACGTGGTGGTGATGCACGATGACGTGGTGGAAGCCGCGGCCATCGGAGTGCCGAACCCGGTATCTGGTGAAGTGGTGAAAGTGTTCGTGGTTGCCAAGCCAGGAGTCAGTGAAAAGGCGATCATAGACCACTGCAAGCAGCATCTTACCGGCTATAAAATCCCGAAGATTATCGAGTTTCGTGACGATCTGCCTAAGACCAATGTCGGCAAAATTTTGCGACGGGCGTTGCGGGAAGAGGAACAGGCTGCCTGATTCTGAGCAACCCAAACTGCGCCGCCCAATGGGCGGCGTTTTTTATTGCGACTGCCATGGTTCTGTCACACCCGGTTGGTAGAGTTATCGGCGTTGGAGAGTCTGTATTTACTGCCAACGTCCTCGAGATTGATTTTCGGCACCTTCCCTCAGGTGCCGTTTTTTTTTGTTCAGAGACTTGGATCTGCATCAATAGTTTGCTGCTGTATTTTTAACAATCAGCCGACGGGTTCACGGCTTGGAATTGGTTCCTAATTTATAACCACCGGGCTAATTCCATCTTCGTTATTCGGTGCCCCACGGCGAAGAACTGTTTGTTATTTAAGGAAACTATCTGTGAACTCCTTGGGTCTGAAAAAGAGCATCACCCTCTATATCGTGGCATTGGTCACCTTTACTTTGTTGGTCGCCAATGGCCTCTCCTACGTAACCCTGAGGGATGACACCACCGCGGCCATCGATATGAGGATGAGCGCGCGGGTGCGATCGGACGCGACTCAGGTGCAGCGATGGTTTAAGACCCGGGCTGAAGCGGTGTCTGCAACTGCGGATCATTATCGTCAGGGTACCTATGACCAGGCCTATGTGGCGGTGTCTCGATTGATGACCGACAGCCTGGGGTTGTACTCGATGTTTTTCGCTTTTGATGATGGCAGTGCCTTTGCCAGCGTGGCTGAGGATGACATCTGGAAGCAGGGAGTGGCGGATCCCGCGAAGTACGATCCTCGGCCCCGAGGCTGGTATAAGCAGGGACGGACGTCGACGGAGCCGGAACTGACCGGCATCTACAACGACATGGTGACCGGCAACCCGGTGATCTCCATCGTTACCAACCTGGGTGATGGCGTGCTCTCCGGTGACATCGGTTTGTCGATTCTGTCCGATACGGTTAACAGCATTCACAGTGACGGCGTAGTGGCGTTTATTGTTGACGCCCAGGGCAAGGCGCTGGCGTCGACTTCGCCGGTGATTGCTATCGGCGATACTCTGTCCGATACCGGTCTGCAAGCGATTCAACAGGGAATGCAGAACGAGCGTGACGCCAAGATCCAGTATCGCATCAATGGAGTGGACAAGCTGGCGTATACCAGCGCCATTGAGCTGATTAATAATCAGCGCTGGTACCTGATTGTGGGGGTGGACACCTCGGTTGCGTACGCCTCGGTCGCGGCGGCGGCCACCGAGGCGTTTTGGACCTCGGCTGTGATGATGGTGCTGGCGGTGGTGATGGCGGTGGTGGTACTCAACGTACTGTATCGGCCGGTGCTGGCATTGAAATCCATGGTGCTGGATCTGTCTCAGGGCAATGCCGATCTGACCCGGCGTTTGTCGGTGCAGGGCAATGATGATCTGGCCCAGATTGCCGATGGCATCAATGGCTTTATTGCTCATCTGCAGTCGTTAATGACTCAGTTGTATCAGTCTTCGCAAACCATCTCCGGCAGCATTGGCCGGCTGGAACAGCAGACTCAAACCAATGCCGGCCACCTGAGTGACCATTGCCGGGAAACAGAGCAGGTAGTCACCGCCATTCAGGAGATGAATGCCACAGCTCAGGATGTGGCCCGCAATACCACCAGTGCCTCACAATTTACCCATGAGACCAATCAGCAGGTTGCCGATTCCGGCACGTTAGTGGCGGGCGCCAGTGACAGCGTATCGGCGCTCTCCGGTGACATTTCGCTGAGCTCGCAGCGAATCACCGACATCGAGAATGACACCTCGAAAATCACCGACATCATTCGGGTGATCAGTGAGATTGCCGATCAAACCAATCTGCTGGCCTTGAATGCCGCCATCGAAGCGGCCCGTGCCGGCGACCAGGGCCGGGGGTTCGCAGTGGTGGCCGATGAGGTTCGCGCCTTGGCGGCACGCACTCGCTCCAGCACCGCGGAGATCGAGGAGAACCTGTTGCGATTGCGCCAGGGATCGGAGCAGGCCATCGAGTCGATGGTGGCGACCCGCAGCAGCTGTGAAGCGACCACCAGCAACACCGATAAGGTGGCCACAGCGCTGCAGGAAATCGCCAAGTCCGTGGCACATATTAATGATCTTAACAGTCAGATAGCCACGGCCTCAGAACAACAAAGCAGTGTGTCTGATGAACTGTCGCGCAATATGACCGCGATTCAGACTCTGGTGGCCGAATTGACAGCCAGCGGTGAAGCTACGGTGGATGAGACGCGGGCCCTGAACGATGCCAATGCCCGCTTTATGGCGGTCGTCAGCCAGTTTAAATTGGCGTAACGCCGGTTAGAGGGCGGCGCAACCTGTGCCGCCCATCTCGACTAGTACGGCCACAGCACGGCGGTGGCTGGCTTCATTCCTCCCCTGAAGATAGCCCGTATCTCAGTGGCCACATCGTGGCAAATTTCATCGGTTAGCATTCGGGTCAGTTGCGCCAGTCGATCCCCTTGAGCCTGTTCCAATTGCACCTCAACCTGTTGAATCACAGAGGCTGGATTGAGATTCGCCAACCCTCGTTCATGGCTTTGCCAATGATCCGTAAGCCGGTGATGAAGGCTGTGGGCGGCGTACAGGCGCAGGAAGTGATTCACAAACGCCAGATCATCCAGCGGGTCATGCAGGCTTCTTGGGGGAGACACAAGCACGGGCGGGCAGGCATCGGTGGGTAGGCTCAGCAGGCAGGCGCTGAGCTGCGCAAACAGCCTAGGGTCATCGCTGTTAGCCAGTAAGCAGTGCAAAGCCTGGCTAAACTCCTGCTCCTGGCCTCGGATTCCAGAAGCGATGGCGTCGCACAGCAGGGCGGGCGTAACTACCCCCATTGGCGCGAGCAGAGTCATCAGCCAGGCGGCCCACTGTTGGTTGTCAGTGAAATTCAGGGACTGATTGGGACCGCAGAAATAGTTGTAACGGTTGACCGCTTCCAAATAGCGCTGCAGCAGAGGCTGGCTGTATTTGTCGGCGGCCAGGGCGGTAAACAGCGACTTGGATCCGTCGCTGGTCGACTGTTGGGTTCCGGCCACCACGAACTGGCAATGGTGGCTAATTGAATGAGGTTGCTGCAGCACAAGCGTCTGGCGAAGCTGCTCCAGGGCCAGCTCCAACGTCGGTTGGTGATCTGGGTGAAACTCGATGGTAATGGGTGTCATGGTGTCAGTGAGTCCTTCAACCGGCGTGAGAGGTAGACGGAGGGGGGCCGGTTCGATCCGTTGAATTTCTTCTGACAAATTGATCAGCATGGTAAACCTGTTTCACAAAGTGGCCATTGTGGTCTCTTAGTACTGGCTTGAACGCCAGCGAACCAGGACATTGTGTGAACACCAACATGTATACGTTTGAATTATATATGCTTATTTTGGTTTTTCGTTGCTGATGGTCAGTGGCCAGTGAGAAAATACAGTATAGGGATATGATATCTGCTTGAACGGATTAATAAAGGCAAGCGTTTGATCTAACGTCATAAAATATGCACATCATGGTGATTATTATTCATGATCTTCGAGGCAGTCCTCATTCGCTGACATCGCCTTACTCGGTTGTTCATTGTGTGACTCGTGACCATCATTCGTAATAAAATTTCATTTAAGATCTCAAAGACTACTTTTTTGCGGGCTGGTAATGGTGGCCCACGTCGATTATGGTTGCTTTCTGTCGGTAACTTTGATCGAATGAACCGGTACTGAATGTAAGTCGGAGCGCGATGATGGCGGACAAACGGTTTCCTCTGGATACCAAACTAAGGCGTGTTTTCAGTAGGTTGGGAATTGATCCTCAGCCGGTGTTCGCGCGTGCAGGGGTGGATGTCGCCCTGCTCAGCAATCCGGATGCTCGCCTTAACAGCCACCAATATCTGGCACTGTGGTCGGCACTGGAGGAACAGTTCGAGCCCGCTGATCTGGCTCGCACTTTGGTGCAGTTATGCAACAGCGATGACTTCTCGGCGCCGATGATGGCGGGTCTGTGTTGCAGTGATCTGCTGTCTGCCATACGCCGACTGCAACGCTTTAAAGGGCTGCTGGGGCCGCAGCAGTTGAGAGTAACCGAAGCCGATGACTGGGTCAGAGTCGAGGTGGTATCCGACATGCCGGTATCGTCCTTGCCGGTATCGATGATTGTTACCGAGTGGTACTTGATTTTGAATCTGGCCTACATGGCAACCAAGGTGGAGTTACCGGTACAGTCCTTGCGCCTCCATGAGGTTAGCGATGATGCACTGGCATTGGCGCGCCAGCATGGTATTGAATTGGAACTGGGTGACGGCAACGCCATTGAGTTCCGCCGCGAGGATTGCTTGCGCCCGTTTTTACCCCTGAATGACGGTATGTGGCAGTTCTTTGAACCGACCCTGTTGCGACTGATCCGCAAGCTGCATGCGCAGCCAGAGACCGCCAGTCAGGTCAAAGCCACGCTGGTTGAGAGTTTGCCGTCTGGGCTGGCGGATAAGGAACATGTGGCACAGCGGATGGGGATCAGTCCCAGGACCCTGCAAAAGCGGCTGTGTTCGGAGAAGAAACCGTTCCAGACGGTATTGGCCGAAGCCCGTAAGGAGTTGGCCTGCCACTACCTGCGGCAGTGTCATTTGACCCATATGGAGATCAGCTTGTTACTGGGGTTTGATGAGGTCACCAGTTTCTATCGCGGCTGTCAGCGTTGGTTTGGCTTGACGCCGGAAGCGATCCGTAAAAATGAACAGGCCGGCATAGAGCCGGCCTGGGAAAAGGAGTGCAACCAGGGTTAGCCCAGGTCTTCGATCTCGTCATTGTCGTCACGGACGATGGTGGCGTACAGATCGTAGTCGTTGGCAAACTCGATGGAGGCCCACACCATCTGGCCAACCTCGACATCAAATTCGCCTCCCAGAATCACCTTGCCGTCAATTTCCGGTGCGTCCGAATAGGCGCGGGCTACCGCCCCTTCGTCATTGAGCTCATCGACAATCACCCGCATCTCGGTGCCCACACGGGCCTGCAGGCGCTCGGCGCTGATTCGGGCTGCCACTGCCATAAAGCGCTGGTAACGGTCTTCCATTACCTCGTCATCGATCAATTCAGCCAGATCATTGGCGACGGCACCGTCCACCGGGCTGTATTTGAAACAGCCGACCCGATCCAACTGAGCTTGTTCCAGCCAGTCCAGCAATAGCTGAAAATCTTCCTCGGTTTCGCCGGGGAAGCCGACGATGAAGGTGGAACGGATCACCAGATCGGGACAGATCTCACGCCACTTTTTGATCTGTTCCAACGTGCGCTCGGCCTTGCCGGGGCGTTTCATCGCCTTCAGGACTTTGGGGGAGGCGTGCTGGAAGGGGATGTCCAGGTAAGGCAGGATTTTGCCTTCGGCCATCATCGGAATCACTTCGTCCACGTGCGGGTATGGGTAGACGTAATGCAGTCGTACCCAGATCCCCATCTCGGCCAGTTTTTCACACAGTTCGGTCATACGGGTTTTCACCGGCATGCCGTTCCAGAAACCGGTCTTGTGCTTCACATCCAGACCGTAGGCGCTGGTGTCCTGGCTGATCACCAGCAGTTCCTTAACGCCAGCCTCTTTCAGGCGTTTGGCTTCATCCAGTACCTCACCGATGGGACGGCTGACCAGATCGCCACGCAGGGCCGGAATAATGCAGAAGGTACAACGGTTGTTGCAGCCTTCGGAGATCTTCAAGTAGGCGTAGTGACGTGGGGTCAGTTTAACGCCATGATCCGGGATCAGCGCCGTCAGGGGATCGTGCTCCGGCTTAGGCAGGTGATTGTGAACCTGCTCCAGCACCATTTCATAGGCGTGGGGGCCGGTGATGCCCAGCACCTTGGGGTGGACCTCTCGAATTTCGTCCTCTTTGGCACCGAGACACCCGGTGACCAACACCTTGCCGTTTTCATTCAGCGCTTCGCCGATGGTATCCAGGGATTCCTGTACCGCGCTGTCGATAAAGCCGCAGGTGTTAACGATCACCAGGTCGGCGCCGTCGTAGGAGTTGACCACGTCGTAACCTTCGGTCCGCAGTTGGGTCAGGATGCGCTCGCTGTCCACCAGGTTCTTGGGGCAACCCAGAGAGATGAAACCGATGCGGGTTCCGGTGCCGCGTCCCTGGCCCATGGCCGGGGCCACCTTAGTGGCGTGGGTGGTATTCGGTTGCACCGCTTTTGGCGTGTCATTGCCGGGATCAAAGGTTTCGACGGTCATGGCATCCTGTATTCAGTTGGTAAGTTTCGAAGTGCGCGGATTATACCTGAGTCAGGGAAAATGTGCAGGGCGAAAAATTGTCCAAGCCTCGTTCTTCGGGGTGATCACCGCTGGTTACATTGCCTCTGATTACTAAGTCACTATTTTGCTAGAGTTTACAGCGGAACGGGGTTGAGAGGCGAGGGAGCGCCTCAGCTTACAGATCCTGGCATCACAGATGATTTGACTGTGGGGGAATCACCCTGAGTGGTGTAAGCCTTTGTCTTTGGCAGTTGCTGGTCCGCCTCTAAATATAGGTTGAGTTACTCAATCAATGAATGGGGGGGAGTTCGAATAAAGTGATTAAATATCAATTTGATAGGATGTTAATCCAATGTCGGTGGTCGGCAGGCGAGGATGAGTAAACGTTACCTTTCGTATTTTGTTGAGTACGGTTGAATGGACTCGCTGAAAAAGTAATGCAATCAATAATTGCCTTGTATTTATTAGGCCCTCCTGTGCAACTTATAAGAAAGACTTATAAAAAGTAAATTGGCATTGGGGAAACCGTGAATGGGTGGCTATAGACATATTCTGGTTGGTGTTTTTATATCACTGGTGATTTCAACGTGGGCGAAAGCAAAGCCGTTAACCGTGGCAACGTATAACATTAAATATTTAACCGCCTGTGTTAATTCCGTTCGAGAAAGTCATCTTCGTCAGGTTATTGAATTGGCGGATTTTGACCTGTGGGCTTTACAGGAGGTGAAAGACCGCAGGGCGCTGATCTATTTTTTTCCTGAAGAAGACTGGAACATTGTTATAGATGACCAAAGTACGGACGACCAAAATCTGGCTTTTGTTATCAAAAAAGACGTTAAATATCGACTGGAGTCAGGCAATACACACGATGCTGGCAAACTGGACTTTCTATTTCCCGACTCTTCCAATTTTCCGGATAAGCGTGATGTGCTCAAAGTGTACCTTGAGGTTGCCGAGTTGAGTGATGAGATCGTGGTGCTGAATCATCACGCCAAATCGCGTTACAACGGTCGCCTGACTTCTGAGCCGGTACGAATAGGGGCCAGCCTGGAGATTGTTGATTATCTGTCATCCAGCGCAGAGCAGTATGTGGTGCTGCTGGGCGATTTCAATGACACCGGCGATGACGCTTCACTGAACACTTTGGAAAATGGTGTGAAATCGATAATAGAGCTGGAGAATAACACCGGTTCGTTTATGGAGAATCTAACGGAATCACTGCTGTCGGTGGATGCGGTAACCTACGGACTGAACTCCAGAGCCATCGACAGTATGGACCGTAGCCGTCTGAACCCGACAATCTCAGGGAGCAGGCAGGACAATGTTTTAAATTACGACGATGGCTATGTGGTGAAGCGGGCGCTTTATGATCAGATCCTGGTCTCTCCGGCATTAAAAGACCACGCTATGGTGAATTCTGCCGATGTCTTTGCCGGGGCGGTATCGGTAGCGGGAAACAGTGACACACGAGCGTCTGATCATGTTCCATTGTTTACGACTCTATTTGATGCGGCTTCCAAAATAGAGTCACTGTCGATTAAGAGGGTACTGGCTAATCCGGATGGGGCGGATAATGACAATGAATTGTTGGTTATTAACTCATCTTTACATTACACATTTAAGGGAGTGATAACGCTCAGGGATGAGTATGGCAGTGACTATCTGGCTTCGGTGGACATTCAACCGTTGGATGAGATTACTGTCAGGCCACTAGCGACGGCATTTTCTCTCAACAACGACCAGGAAACAATTTCACTCTATATCTCGGGAAAGGAGGTGGATCGCATAAGCTATTCCAATGCCGCTTCAGGAGAGTGGCAAATATTTTGAGTGCGTTATAGGAGACTAAACATGACACGGATGTTGTATTTGGCTCTGATGATATTTTCCATTTCATCTTATGCCTTGGATTTTTCGGAATATGACCCCTACAGCTTCAACGAGAACTATCGCCGCGGTGAGATTGTCAGCGAATCTAACCATCTTTGGGTTGCGCGACTGCCCGGTCGCGGTCATCCACCGGCAAAAAGCCGGTTCCATTGGGTGAGAGTCGACATCGGCCACCCTGAGCCATGGCGGTCGGGACGGTTTTACGTGTTGGGCAAGGTGGTGAGTTTCGGCAACCAATTTTATCTGGCTAAAGGGGTCGGGTTCGCTCAGCCGGATTCTGGGCGGGACTGCTGCCAGTGGCAAGTGTTCACCCATCCTGGTATTGGCACCGATCTGCCGTTAGTGGATTCGGACGATGCCAAACAAGGCCTTGAAGGTATCGACAGCAACTTCAACGGCATTCGTGATGACTACGAAGTTGCCGTGGTAATGGAAAGCCCTTCTGAAGCCGTGCGTCAGGCGGGGCTGGGGGCGGCGTCGGCGTATAAACAGATGGTGTCGATGGCCACTTCGGCTGACAGCGAGGTGACGCCGGTTGCGGCGGCCGAACTTGTGGATGAGTTATTGACTGTCTCCGCCTGTTTTCGCAGCCTGGCTGGCGAGCATCAGGGCGTGAGTGGTTTCCAGCACCGTTATTTTAATACCTTTGAGCGAATGGAAGCCTATCTGGAAGCGGAGTCCCGTTTGTATCAGGCATTGGGTGACGATTATCAGCCAGTACTGGTTGATCTTCCTTGTCAACAGATGAGTCCGGTGGAGGAGTGATGATGAAATTTCCGTTAGCTGTCCTGTTGCTGTGTTTTGGCTGCCACGCCATGGCGGCACCTGCTGAATGCGCCCGCCAGGTCGATACCCTGCGCCTGTTTTACATCAATGGGATGTTCACCAAATACAGTGCCTATCTGGATAACCGTTTGGCATTGCAGGCATTCCAGACGCGTTACCTGAGTGACACGTACCCGAGCGCCGGGGCGGTTGTGGGTTCTTACAATGAGAGTGAATCGGTGACGCGTCAGTTTTTACAAGTGGCAAAGCAAAAGATGCAAGATCGCGCCGAGTCATCTTCCATCTTTGATAAATGGGTGGAGGGGCTGAGCCAGGTCATTACCGGTGGAGTGTTGACGCTGGTGCCAAACCAGGAGGTGCTGATCCAGATTATCGCCGAGTCCTATGCTGCCGTGTCGCCCGGGGTTCAGGGAGAGGAGGATTACCTCGGTGCAGCGTCGGCATTGAAGCGGACAATGGATGGCTGCAGTAGAACCATATTGGTGACTCACTCTCAGGGAAACTTCTATGGCAATGCGGTCTTTGATGAGTTGTACCGCGGCTATGCTTTTCCTGGCAATTGGCCCATGAGGGATTACCCCATGCTGGCCCAGATGAGCATCGCCAATCCTGCGGATTCGGTCGGCGGTAACGCCGGTGCCGAGTTTGAGCAGATGGTGGCGCACATCACCAATGATACGGACGCGATTATGGGGTTAGTCCGTGAGCTTCTGGGGTCGATTGATGCCAATTACCAAGCGGATTTCACCGACAGTGATGTGAGTGGTCATGGCCTGGTTACCTCTTATCTGGAGTCGCCCGGGCAGGCAGCAACAATCGCCGCTGAAATGCTGGCGATGGCCGATCAAATGGTACCGATGCCCATGTTCAATCAATGGCCGTCGGCGTCTTCGGCGTTTTCTTCCCATGGCGCATCGACAAAGAGTGGCATTCTTGATTTGAACTTTACCTACGGTGGCCCCTACCGCTATCAACAGCTTTCGGAGTCGGTGATCGAGTCGTTTCTCGGCGCCGAGTCTCAGGGAAGCTTCTTTAACGCCAATATCCGTGGTGTCTATCCCTATCGCAAGATTGAGTAGCACCTGAATTTAGCTGTAGGCGCCGAACGGCGCCTTTTTTGTGGCCAGCCGTTCAGCGAATGATGTGGGTTACCGGTGTTGCCGTCGCGGCAGGTGGAATTTGCCTAATTGGGGTTCGGGGCGCACTATTAGAGGTAGGCTGCCTTTACACGGAGTGTTTTTAGGTTGTCATCTCAGCGAGATAGAAGACGCCGGGAGGGCGCACAATGACAATGACCCTGGCTTTTCTTGGTGCCGCCGGCGAAGTGACCGGCTCCTGTCATTTGCTGACCGTTGATGGATGGCGGTTGCTGCTGGATTGCGGATTGATTCAGGGAGGAAAAAAGGAAGCCGCCCGCAATCGCGAGCCGTTTGATTTCATTCCCTCCAACATCGATGCGGTAATACTCAGCCATGCCCATATTGACCACTCAGGGCGCTTGCCGATGCTGGTCAAAGAGGGCTTTGATGGTCCCATTTTTACCCACAAAGCTACCCGTGAACTGTGTGACATCATGCTTCGGGATGCGGCAATGCTGCAGTTGCGACAAACCGAGCGGGCCAACGAAAAACGCCAACTACGAGGCGAGTCATTGCTGGAGCCGTTGTTCACCGAGGCGGATGTGGACGCGGCGATGGCGTTATTTGTGGATCTGGAGTACGAGCAACTGACGGAAGTGAGTCCGGCGGTGACGGTTCAGTTGCGCGATGCTGGCCACATTCTCGGTTCTGCCATCATCGAGCTGTGGCTGAATTCCGGTTCCTTTCGCAAAAAGTTGGTGTTCAGCGGTGATCTGGGCCGTTGTGACATGCCGGTGATTCGGGACCCCAGCTTTATTGACCAGGCGGATCTGGTGGTGATGGAGAGCACCTACGGCGATCGGGTGCACCGTGGCTGGCAGGAGACGCTGGACGAATTGAAAGCGATCTTCGCTCGGGCACTGAAATCCAGCCAGGGTAACATTCTGATCCCGGCGTTTTCCGTGGGTCGGGCTCAGGAACTGCTGTATCTGTTTCACCTGTATGGCAAAGAGTGGGATCTGAGCCGCTGGTCTGTTTATCTGGATAGCCCGATGGCCACCCAGGCGACCGGCGTGTACGTACGCAACAGCAACCTGTGTGACGCCGAATTTCACCAGTATCGGCGACATCATCCCAGCCAGCATCCACTGCTGACCAAGGTCAATTTTGTGCAAACTACCGAAGAGTCTATGGCCCTCAATGAGATAGATCGAGGTTTGATCATTATTGCCGGCAGTGGCATGTGTAATGGGGGGCGCATTCGCTGTCACCTGGAGCACAACTTATGGCGCCAGGAAGCGGACATCATCATCTGTGGCTATCAGGCTGTCGGTACGCCCGGCCGCTTGCTGGTGGATGGGGCTCAGGAGCTGAAAATTCGCGGACAGTCGGTGGAAGCCCGGGCCAGAATTCACACCATCGGCGGCCTGTCTGCCCACGCCGATCAGCAGGAGTTGATTCACTGGTATCGACAGTTTTCCTCGGCGCCGCCCTTGGTGCTGGTTCACGGTGAACCCGAGGCCCAGAAAACCTTGCTCAGCCATCTCCAACCCCACTGCTCTCATGCCGTAATTGCTCACAGAACCGACACTCTGGATTTGAGTCAACTGCCTGAATTGGTGTGGTTGGCACCGCAATGCTGCCCGGAAACTACTCTGTGAGTAGTTGGAATATAAAGACAAATTCAGATTGTTGAGCCTTATTCAGCGCTGGCGCTAAAGCTGCTGATGTTACAGGCCGATAACAGCCATAGTGGTGTGACAGCGGTTGTGTTTGCTCTGGGTCTGAATCCTGTTTGCCCAAATATCCTTTCAGATGTGTACAACAATTACATAAATGCTGTGGAATAACCGTACTTTGGGTGAGTGCGGCCACAAATCGCCCCGCTTTATGTGTGATCAGGATTACAGACTTGTAAATAAATTAAAAGGTAGTATTGTCCGGCACATACTTAGGGTCACAGTTTTAGTCTGACAAATGTTAACGCCAGTATAAGGCGGAATGAGGCAGCGGATGAGAGAAGTAGAATTCAGAACCATTGACCGCTTGTTTATCAAGCTGACATTGAATGAGAAGTTTTGGCTGCTGTTTCTGATGGCAGCACTGGCTGTAATGGGGATGGCCACCAATCATTATCTCGATGCCCGGTTGCAGGCCCAGTTGCAGTCTGAACAAGTGGTTCAGGCACGATTGGCGGGCGTGGTATCCGTGTTAAACGAACTGCCGGCAGACAGTGATGCTCGAAGCCGGTTGATGGCCCGTGAGGGGATTCAGCTGGTTCCCGCTCCCACAGCCACCGAGCGTCGCGGCGATCGCATTACGGTCAGCCAGCCCTTTGATGGTGGTGCGGCCTCCCTCACAGTGACTGCACCCGAGGCCGAAGCTCAGGCTCGTAGTGAGGCATTGTCGAGCCTGGGATTGACCACCTTATGGCTGCTTCCTCTGGCGCTGTTGTGTTACTGGCTGGCGACCTTCCTCGGAGGCGCGTTGTGGGTGATGAATCAGGCCATTAACCGTCTGGCGGACGGTGATTTGACCTCTCGATTGGGTTTTCATGTGGGCCGAGAGGAGTTCGGCATCATCGGTCATGGCTTGGATCGGACCATGGACACCATCAGTGAGTTGGTGGGTACGGTGAAAAGCAGTTCGGCGACTCTGAATCAGACTGCCTCCGGTTTCCGCCAGGACAGCCAGAACAACGAAAGCCAGATCAATCAGCAGTACAGCTCCTTGGATTCGGTGGCCACGGCCATGGAGGAGATGAGTGCTACCGCCAAGGATATTTCCAACCTGGCCCAGAAAACTTCGGCACAGCTGGAGCAGGATGGTGCCATGGTGGAGCAGAGCAATCAGAAAGTGCAGAACGCCATCATCGAAACCACTGAGCTGGCGGACAAGACCGATGCGGCATCGGTAACGGTCAATAATCTCAATGCCAAGGCCACCGAGATTAACGAAGTGATTACCACCATTAATGCCATCTCCGAGCAGACCAATTTGTTGGCGCTGAATGCGGCTATCGAGGCGGCTCGAGCCGGTGAACAGGGACGGGGCTTCGCGGTGGTGGCCGACGAGGTACGTACTCTGGCTTCCCGAACACAGCAGGCCACGGTCGAGATTCAGATGATGATCGATAAGTTGCAGACCGAAACTCAGGGCATCTCTGAGATCACTTCTCATACCCTGAAGCAGGCCCATCAGAGCCGAGAACTGATCAATGAGATTGGTCAGGACGTGACCGCCATTGCCGACTCGGCCAAGGCGGTGATGGACATGAGTGCTCAGATTGTCAGTGCGGTTGAGCAGCAGACGGCGGCGGCCAACGACATCGCTTCGGAGTTGTATGATATTCGCGGTCAGTCCAATGCCATACGCAACAGCTCAGAGCAATCGGCGGTCAGCGTTCAGGAGTTGTTTGATAGCTCTCAGTCTCTTGGGCAGATTTTGCATAAGTATCGCACCGCCGAATAGAGTTAACACTGGACCAAAGCAACATCATTGAAGGGGAGGTGACTCCCCTTTTGTTTGCCTGGGACCTGGCGGCGCTGTACCCTGCGCAGAGTTCCTAGAAACAGGTCAAAAACGATGAAGATATGGGTTGATGCCGATGCCTGCCCGGTGGTGATTAAAGAGATTCTGTTTCGCGCCGCCGAACGCACGCAAGTGCACACCAAGCTGGTGGCTAACCACGCCATGCGGACACCGCCGTCGCAGTACATCAGTGCCATGGTGGTCCCCGCAGGCTTTGATGTGGCGGATAATGAGATTGTGAAACTCACTGAGGCGGGGGATCTGGTGATCACCAGTGATATTCCGCTGGCGGCCGAAGTGATTGAGAAAGGAGCCTTGGCGCTAAGTCCTCGGGGGGAGTTGTACACCACCAGCAATATTCGCTCACGGCTGAACATGCGTGATTTTATGGATACCATGCGTGCCAGTGGTGTGGATACAGGCGGGCCGCCGCCTCTGAGCCAACAGGACCGCCAAGCATTTGCCAATCATTTGGATCGCATCCTGGCCCAACGTTGATGGTTTAAGCGCCCTGTCGTGCCCGCGAACGCGGGTAGCCAGTAGCTTTTTTGCACTTACTTAAAATCAAAGCCACTAGGCCCTCGCGTTCGCAAGGGCGACACGATGAGGGTTAGGTGTTGGCGGCGGTAGTGGTGGCCGC
>NZ_AUDJ01000043.1 GCF_000425405.1 Ferrimonas kyonanensis DSM 18153
TTCTAGCACTCGATACTCCCAATTGAATTTTCACGCCTAAAACACGGGCATAACTTCGATACGCCCGCGAGCTTTGACTCATTGGATTTTTACTCTAAAATTCCAAACTCACCCTTAATAAGGTTTAACCGTTCTTTGATTTTTTATAAATTGTTCGTCCACTGATTGGTAAAACGGTCATATGATCATGACCCGATAAAATGGACACGGGTTTGTTATGCCGCGACTCTCTCATATTGCTGCGGACTTTGATAGCCCAGGCTTGAGTGCAATCGACGACGGTTATAGAACTGGTCAATGTAGTTAGCCAGTTCGTCTTTTAATTTCCATTGATCTCGAAACCGTGCTCCTTGGAACATTTCCCCCTTTAACGTATGGAAAAATGACTCCACTTCGGCATTGTCGGTGCAACACCCTGCACGGTTCAAACTGTGCTTAATGCCGTAACGTTTGTAGTAGCCCTGAAGGTTCTCATTTAGGTACTCAATGCGACGATCTGAGTGGAACAAGAGCCCCTCTTTCGGTCGTCTTGTGCGTAGAGCTTTTACTAGCGCTCCCTCGGTCCATTTTGACGTCCGATTATCACTGAAAGACCAGCCCACAACCTTTCTCGAAAACAGGTCGATGATGACCGCCAGGTAATACCATTTCCGCCCCAGCTTCAAGTAAGTCACGTCACCAGACCACTGCTCATTAACGGTACTTGGGGCCTCGCATTTCAATCTCAGGTTCTCCGTTACCTTCAGGGTCTGCCATCGTTTGTTCATTTGCCGGTAAACCCGAACAGAGCGGGCTTTAAGGCCAAGTTCGCGCATTAACCTTGCCACCCGCTTCCGTGCTACACAAATGCCTTGCAGCTTAAGTTGAGCATGAATTCTGGGACTGCCATAGCGCTCTTTAGACAACCGGAAAAGACGTTGAATTTCTTGGCTCAACGTTTTGTCGCTTTGTGCCCGTTGACTTGGTTGACGCTTCTTCCAAGCATAAAAGCCTGATCGTGACACACCTACAGACTGGCACAGCCGCGAAAATCGAATTTTCCCCTGATAACGCGCTATGAACCGGAAGGATTCCTCCTTTCCTCGGCTTGAAACCGTTGCCACTTTTTTAGGAGGTCATTCTCCAGTTCCAGTTCTGCGAGTCGCCTTTTTAGCTGGTTGATCTCATCGCTCTTTGAGAGCGGCTCCGATTGATTTTTGTTCTTTTTGGACATGCCCCATTTGCCATCTCGATACTCTTTGCGCCAACGAGACAACATGAACGGATGAATGTCCAGTGCTTGAGCTACTTCCTTCACTGACCGGTGAGGAAGATGTGACCAGGTTACTGCTTTAACCTTGAACTCCACACTGTACTGCTGGGTTCGTTTTCCTGTCTTGTAGGCAGGCATTTTGACACCTCAATCTAACGATTTTGGTGTCCACTAAAGCGGGTCAACTTCACGTCACCTGGATTTTCTTGTTAGCCGATTTTTAAACACCGACAGCCCTTTTTGAGTTCGTCACGAATGCTGTATTTGAAAGTGGTGATTTATAATAATCTTCATCAAGAAATCTTAATAGTTTTTTAAGATCCGATTTGTTGTCGGGTAGTTTGATAACCTCTTCTGCACCATCAATTTCTGTTAAAAATGGAATGTTGAACTCTATAGCTACAGCTTTCATCTCGTTTATAGGGACATTTTGTAAAATACCACTTTGTTGAATAAGCGATATTTTACGCCTTACCCAAGAATCAGACATTTCGATTAACTCATCGGTATTTTCTGATTTAATTATATCGAGAGCTGCAAACTCTGTTACATCATCATCGGTTGCGACCTTATAGTACTCGCTTAAATCGAACATTTGACGAGTATTATGAAAGCTGAAGAACTTTAACTTTCCATTTTCTAACGTGGCTGTGAGCTTGTGATCTATTGTTAGCCCAATACCCTCTATTTTCTTGTAAACATTTGAAGAATGGAAAATAGATAATCCATTTGTGGAAATTATTCTTCTTCTATCAAAGTTTTGAAGTAATATTTTAACGTCACCACAATCTGTTGTATATCCCGTAAACAATGCTTTTATTTCACTGAAAAAGTCTTCTGTTGGATCTACAACTTCCGCACTTAACGGATTTTCAACTGCTGACGATAAATCATCAATATCATCGTAACCATCAATAAATAGAACTTCTCCCTCGTCAGGCTTATATTTTCCATCAAATTCTATTTCTTCTTCATGCTGATCAAATGTTGCTTCTTGTGACTTGATATAGGTTGTCAGATCATTTTGAACGTCACTAGAAAGCTCAAACTTTACGATTCTTTTTGAAGGATCGCTTGTGAGCGCAAAAAGGTTCAACGACATTTATTACTCCATTAACATGCTGTGTGAGATTTGTTTAACTTCTTTGATACTTTTTGGACTTCTTATAACACGCCTTGCCATTAGCATGTAAACCATTCCACTATCAGACTCAACTTTGTAAAATCTAAACTTAGCGATGTACAAAAGAGGGTGTGTTGGAATATAGGAAATAATCCATGCAACCAAAAATAGTATTCCGACAATTAGTGCTGTAACTTCAAAATTTATTTCTGCCACCTTCATTATTATTGGTGCAATATAACTCCCGATAAACACAAGTAGTAAATAATCAGCAGACTCTACTTTTTTTGCTTTAAAATTTATTGTCTCAGCTTGTTTCCGTATAAGTGACAGAATTAGAAATGGCAAGGTCATACCGAGTATGGCAATGATGACCAGCTGATAAAATACTGTATCCAAGCCTGTTGAATAATATCTAACACCAGCAAGTGCCAATAATGCTGGCGAAAAAGCTGATATAAATAATAAGGATTTGAGCCAATTTCTCAATGTTTACTCCTTGTGCGGCTAACGCCCTGTTAAGGTGTGAGCGACGCAATACCGAAGCCGCCGCATACCAACTTAAACACTAAAACCAACGCATAGTAAAATGCCACGCGTGCGAATCACTCTTAAACAGATTGTTAGTTGCCATTAATCTGACCCGTAATTAGATTCAGTTGCTCCACAAATTGTCGCTGTTCATCCTGCGGTGCAGTTCTCAAGCTCTCGATCAACTCTTGAATGGGGGATTGTTTGGCACTTACCTCCCTTGCTTTTCTTTGAACAGTTTTTAACCTATACAGTTTACATTGCTTAATAGTTTCACAACCTTTATCGTCTAGACCTTCGTAGACAGCATTCTCGTGAATTTGAATACTTGAATTGTAGTTGTCAAAGTGCGCATGAATGATCACAATATTTGCGCCACTTCGAGGGTAGTTTTGGACTGCACGTTTAACGACTTCTTTTGACCCCTTTGACGTATTGCAACCTGGACATGAAAGAGCGAGATTCTTAGGGTGAAAGGTGAATTTTCCATGCTTAGATTTTGGCAAAATGTGCTCGATATCTACAGCCTTTATGTCAAAACCTAACTCAGATTTACAGTAACAACATTTGTTATGTTGCTTTGGCCTCAAATCAGCAATCAAATTTTCTTTAATGCTATCAAACGCCCCTTTCTCCCAATCTTTGTGTGTTGAGAAATGACTGTTTATGGTTCTTTTTTCTTCTGCCGTTAAAACATACGGTGACAATATTTTATCTTCCATAATCAGCCACCAGCAGAAATCAAAGTCTTAATAACGGTGTGTAATGGGTCTATTTTATTTAAATTTGGCAAGTACCTTTCTAGTTTTTCTAAAAGCTCTACAAACCTGTCAGATTCCTTTTTACCCTCAGCAAGCAATTCCAAAGCTTCGGATACCTCTTTTGAAAGGAAGTAATTTCTTGTCGAAGGCATATCAAAAACATCTAGTAATATTTCTTCAGCAGACAAACCGTGTGTCTCATGATCAATGTAGTTGACATCAATGTCAGATGTTTTGTTGTTTTTGAAATGTACAACATGAGAACGGTAAAGAGGTAAATCAGATACAAGAAAATGCGAATGAGTTGCAACAATCACATGGCACCCATTAAAACCACTAATTATTCTATCAATAAGTTCTATGTATCGATATTGCCATGAAGGGTGCAAGCTTATCTCTGGCTCATCAATAACAATTAGGCTATTGTCAGAAAGATTAGGTATTAGTCCGATAAGTGTTGATAAGATACTAGCCTCTCCGGAAGATGCATCATGGAAATCAAACTCACCCCCCCCCCTTTTATATAGGCTGATTTCAGGCCCCTTTACAAGATCGAAACGTCTAAGTTCTTCTAAAAGAAAATAACTATCTTCCTGCCTTAAATGGAAAAATTCATTATCTCGATGGCTATTCTTCTCTGAAAAATTTACTACAAAAGAATACTCCGGTCTTCGTGACTCCTTATCACTGCTATTCAGAGTTTGTATGTACATCTCAGCCAATCTATCCCAATAACTGTCAGAGTATGTGTCAACAGCCTTTTGGTAAAAATTAGCCCTAAATCCACCTCTGCGCTCAGACCAATCTTTTAATAGCTCTTTTAATTCTCTTCCGTTGAAACTTTTTGACTTTACATGCCCTCTGAGATACTCAGGTACATAAATCCTATAAGAAAGTTTAATTACAGGCTCGTAGTTTAAGTAATCGAAAATATCTCTATATCGCTCATCGTTACTATCTTCATGTATGTTTTGCAATAAAGTCGAAACTGCGCGATCCATTAAGGCTCTTGTTGATGAGCCTGGCATTCTATTTCTCGTTCCTAGATATACATAAAACTCTTCCTTAAGGTTGAGTCTGTTTTCAAAATTTCTCGACTTTCCGTAATTGTCTACAGGGAACTTATCCGACAGGCTAGTTGCTATGGCAATTAGCTTATTCGGTTTACCAAAACGAAATTTCTGGTCTTTAATTTTTCTATTTCTGATTTTATTATCAAATCTAAATTCTTCTTCATTTACTTGGTACTCTAATTCAAACTCTAACTTAGCCCTCCTTTTGTTATCATTCAACTCTAAAAATGAATGGACCAAATTGGACACAAATCGACTTTTGCCAGTACCATTATTCCCGATTATGACGGTGAAGTAATTATCACATGAGCCTGACTTGGACAACAAAACAGGCGGACAATTAAAGCTACCTGAATTGACCGTGAAACTCTTTAAACGAAAAGCCAAATTATCCCCTTAAAAAAATCTTTACACTAATGCTAGAGGCAACTAACGCCCCGCCTAAGCGGTGCAATACAGTGCTTGGCTAAAATCCGCGAGGAACGAACACAAGCCAAGCGTTGTGCGTCCGTGTTTTAAGGCACTTGTTATGTGTTTTCTTCACTTTTAGATACATATTTATTAAACCACTCTTTTCTGCCTTGATTCTTTCTAGCTATAATTAGCCTACCTTCCTCTACAGATTTGCACAAATCTGCCGCTTTAACGCTATTACACATATGGCAAGCTACGACTAAGTTCGAGTCCTTATCTGACCCACCATGTTTTTTTGGAGTAATATGATCTATCGCTAGCCATGCCTCATTCCATGCTTGAAAGTCATCTGAGCCGCCTCGCCCACAATACTGGCAAGTCCATTTATCACGTTCATAAATATGGTGACGGGGGTCACGAGTCATTTCCAATCTCCTTGAAACACATAACGCCGCATTAAGGTGTGAGCGACGCTTGGCTATACTTGAGCGAAGCGAAACTGCCAAGCGTTGCTAAATGCTTTGTTATAAATTTTCTGCGACTTTTTTTGCACACCCTATAGGATCTTCATTAATATCTCCGCCACGCAACCTTATACTTCTGATCCCAAGAGCCTCCAATTGCTCATCGATTTTTTTGTCTTTTGCTCGCTTTTTAGGGCTGCTATGGTAAGAATTTGAATCACAGAACACCGCCAATTTTTGTTCTCTAAAATAAAAATCTGCATCTGTGATTTGCCTAACTTCACACTCTCTCTTGTTAGAGCTCAGCATGTGATGCAATGATGGATACGTGCTCCCATCTTCGAAAATTCCCGTTTGAATCTCAGGCTCTAATCCTATTGAGTCAAATGCTTGTAGCAAGAACAATTCTATAGGAGAGTCACACCCCCATATTTTCCTAGGGTTTATATTGTCAAACTTGTTGAAATAACGACGAATTCGATACTTTCGATACTTTTTCTTCAAGAATTCGTTGCAATCCTTGAGTTCGACTAGGCATATATCGTCAAAATTCCAGTTTTCCGCTAGAGCATAAGTTCCAAGAGTAAAACCAATCATATCAGAGTACTCATCTATTTTGCCCATAGATATAAATGTACTGTACTTACCATACATATCATAACCGAGCTTGAATGGGTTAAAACCTAAGTAAGAATCGTCACCATCAAGCTTATCTAGACGGAAGTTTCTAAAAAGACCAGCTTCAACTTTTGTCACTTTGCCTCTTTTACTCATCGGCTGTAAACAGATCGAGTATGGCTTTCCATATAAGACGCCGTCGACCTCTTTAAATCCATATAGGTTTGCGACTATATTCACCATCTGAAAGCGGATATTTTTTTGCTCATAAATATCAATCAAACGCTCACTTGGTTGAACTTCAACTACATCCCCTTCCTTTTCAAAGTGGAATGATTCTAAAGGTTGAATGCCGTCTAAATCATATAAATCAAATTGAAGAAAGTCGTGCAATGATGATTTGTCTACAGCTAAAGGAATTGCTGGTAGTTCACTATAAAACTCGAATTCTTCAAGCTGCTTTGGTCTTTTTGTAATTTTGTTACTCATAACTTACCTAAAATTTATAACGCCGCATTAAGGTGTGAGCGGCGCTTGGCTATACTTGAGCGAAGCGAAACTGCCAAGCGTTGCGAATCACTCTTAAATGCTTTGTTAAATGAATTCTTGACCATTAGTATCTGTGTTATCGATATAATTTTTATAATAGCTTGAATAATTTTCCAATTGGCTAAACTTAGCCAACTTTTCAATCGTATCATCAGTGTGCTTGAGCTTCATATTAGCCTTTAAAAATACTAACATTAGCCCAGAGAAAATTACGGATATCAATGAAAGCATTGCTCCTTTTAAGGAAAAGAGAATATCCCAAAACGCCCCTATCGATAAGCTTATCTCTGCATTTACTTCCAATGGTAGAAAACTCAGCGGGTATACAACACCAGCGAAAAACAATAACAATACAGAAATAATTGAAAAGTTAATCAAATTAGATGAGTCTTGCCCTGAACTAAGCTTTTCGACATGAGACTTATTGACTTTAACTTGATGGAGAGTTCTAACTAATAAGTTATCAATTTCTTCTCGCTCAGGCGTTGTATTTATACTGACAAGTGATAGTGGTTTTATATACATCGACTTTGGCATCGCATATGCAATGCCAAAAGTATTGTTTTCGAACTTGTCTCGTTCTGCCTGTTCTTTTTCTCTTATAGAGTGAAATTCCGCTACTTTTTCTTCTAATAATGGAACAATATCTTCCTTAGCATCAAAAGATGAAAAGTTATACTTCTCTAAGTATTCAGCAGGGGTTAACAATTCGCCTTTTTCGTGAAACGCTTCTTCTATATCACAGATCTCTTGATCTCGAATTCGCTCATTGTACCAATTAAAATATCGCGACTTAGCCTCGTCACATAGAGCTTCAGACTTTAATATGAAGTTTGAAGCATCTGCTTTGTCCTGCGAAAACTCTGCTTGGTTTGAAACAATTTTTGTAATCAAAAACGCAGCAAAAATCCCCACAATTGCGCCAGATGTTTGGCTGATAGTGCTAAAAAATACGTTCCAATCCAAAAATGTACTCCTATTCATTTAACAGCTTATTATGCGGCGTTTCGCCGCCTTTTCTCCTTAGAAACCTTACCGCCTATCATTCCCACAAAGCTCGCCGGAATTCTATTAACAGGCTGTAATTAAACAGTTTATGGCTCCTTAAGCATATGGTCGCAAAGCACGTAAGGCGGATCAGACTCGAAGAAAAGCGGCGACGACCAATGGCTGTATGTATGACCAGTGGTTTAGACTTACTGAAAAGTTAGTAAGTGCAAACACGTAATTCACTGATTTTAAACAACTATCATTTTGTTGTGACTTCCAATCGACCGAGCTCCGCCGATGCGATGAGTGTTTTAACACATCAGCAAGGCTATAGAATCTGTATCTAACTGATTTATAGGAAGATAACGGTACACCCTTAAGTGACTGTTTAAAAGTGGGTTAAATCACACTGTGGGTGTAAGAGATCACGCACGAGAGGTTTTTGCGGTGGTGTGGTTTGAGAGGCTGAGTTTCGCTGAGTCAAAGACACTGGGTCCTCGCGTTCGCAGGGACGACTGGGGGTGATTGGGCTGTGGTGGATGATTGCTAGTTTGAGTGAAAGACACCGGGTACCCGAGTACGCAAGGACGACGGAGCGTTGATTGGGGTGTGGCGGCTGATTGCTAGTTCGAGCAGAAGATTCTAGGCCCTCACGTTCGCAAGAGCGACGGAGAGATGATTGGGTTGTGGTGGCTGATTGCTAGTTCGCGCGAAAGACGCTGGATACCCGCGTGCTCGGGCACGACGGAGGGTTGATTAGAGTGTGGTGGCTGATTGCTAGTTCGAGCAGAAGACGCTGGGCCTCGCATTCGCAAGAGCGACGGAGGGTTGATTGGGGTGTGGTGGCTGATTGCTAGTTCGAGCAGAGTACGCTAGGTACCCGCGCTCGCTAAGGCGACGGAGGGTTGATTGGGGTGTGGTGGCTGATTGATAGTTCGAACAGAAGACACTGGGCCATCGCGTTCGCAAGGGCGACGGAGGGTTGATTAAGGTGTGGTGGATGATTGCTAGTTTGAGTGAAAGACGCTGGGTACCCGCGTTCGCGGGCACGACGGAGGGTTGGTTGGGGTGTGATGGCTGATTGCTAGTTCGAGCAGAAGACGCTGGGCCCTCGCGTTCGCAAGGGCGACGGAGGGTTAATTGGGGTGTAGTGGATGATTGCTAGTATGAGCGGAAGACGCTGGGTTCCCGCGTTCGCGGGCACGACGGGGGTTGGCTGGAGTGTGGTGGCTGGTTGCTAGTTCGAGTAGAAGACCCTGGACCCTCGCGTTCGCGGGCACGACGGAGGGATTGATTAGTGTATGGTGGCTTATTGCCAGCTCGAACAGAAGACGCTGGGTACCCGCGTTCGCGGGCACGACAGAGGGTTGATTGGGGTGTGGCAACACCACTGAAAAGCATCGGCTAATCCCAACCTCCCTCTTCGCGCAACACTAAATACGAGTGCCTATCCCGACCTTACCCGACAAGGACTTGCACCCCGCAAGATGCATCAAGCTTCGCTTGACGCACTTGCGCCGCAAACACTAGCGCGTAATTTGGCGCATTTTTTTGCGAACTTTTTTATGTTTAGCAAAAATCACCAACGTCGTCGGCGTCCGCGTCCGGTATTTTTTAGAGCAAATTAAAAAATTTATACTCAGTTTTTATTTTTCAACTCTTCAATGCTTTTTGCCACAGTGCTGGACAATGCTTCAATAAATACAGTTTCATCTGACTTATCTCTTAATAGCCCCCCCATCACCTTAAGGTTCATTGCAAAGCTACCTTTGTATACCAGATTTTTTTTAGAAATCGTTGTTAACAATTTATCGCCATCCTTAACGTTTATATCATAATCAAAAGTAGGATAGCCTAGCGAGTCCGATGGAATTGGAGTCTCATCTCCTACAAACCTTCTATGGTATGTCATTTTGATTTCTAATGAGTTCATAGAACTATCTGACGTTATCAATTTGGCCGCCTCTAAATTAGATTTAATACCTTCAGCAACCAAGTTTTGTATTTCCTTGTTTGTGTGATACTCAATATCAGGGGTTACCAACTGCGTAACAGTTAATGAAATATCATCAATATTAAATTTCTCAGTTGTTTTTACTACTGGCTTATCAGGAGTGCTACTGCACCCTGTAAACCCTATTAAAAGAAAACAAGCAATCCCAAATGTCAATACAAGCTTTTTCATATGATTCTCCAATTGTGTTTAAGAAAATATTTATTTAATAATGATAAATTTCATACACTCTAACGCCGTGCTAATTTGTCGTAGGCTATTAGCTACTATGGCGCTGAATTTATGCGCAAAAGGTAACAAAGGCCGGAGGCCAAATGCTGCAGTTTGTGGTACTTCAAGCCTTCGCTCGCAAAGCGCGTAAGACGGATCTTGCTCAAGAAAAAGCGGTGATGGTCAATGATTGTGTATGCACAGTAGTTTCATATCACTTAGCAGTTAGTAAGCACAAACACATAAACCACTGATTTAAAACAGTTTGCATTTTGTTGTCGCTTTCAACCATCCGAGCTCCGCCGATGCGATGAGTGTTTTCACTCATCAGCAAGCCTAGAAAATCTCGTATCTAACTGATTTATAGGAAGATGACGGTACACCCTTAAGTGATTGTTTAAAAGTGGGTTAAATCACACTACGCGTGTAAGAAGTCGCGAACGAGGAAGTTTTTTTTTTGGGGGGGGGGAGAGGCAGAGTTTCGCTAAATCAAAGACACGGGGTCCTCGCGTGCGCAAGGACGACGGAGGGTTGGTTGAGGTGTGGTGGTAGGTTGCCAGTTCGAACAGAAGACGCTGCACTCTCGCATTCGCAAGGGCGACGGAGGTTAGTTGAAGTGTAGTGGAAGATTGCTACTAGTTTGAGCGAAAGGCGCTGGGTACCCGCGTTCGCGGGCACGACGGAGGGTTGATTGGGGTGTGGTGGCTGATTGCTAGTTCGAGCAGAAGACGCTGGGCCCTCGCGTTCGCAAGGGCGACGGAGGTATTTTGGAGTGTTGTGGGAAGCCGCAAGTATGGTGGAACATTTTTAGATGCTCATACAAAAAACGGCAACCCTTGTTAGGGTTGCCGTTCGTCGAAATATGGAGGCGCGTCCCGGAGTCGAACCGAGGTCCACGGATTTGCAATCCGCTGCATAGCCACTCTGCCAACGCGCCATATTTGGAGCGACACACGAGGTTCGAACTCGTGACCTCAACCTTGGCAAGGTTGCGCTCTACCAACTGAGCTAGTGTCGCGTAAATCTGTTCTGTCTTGTTGCTAGGGTCACGAGCTCGAGTACCTCGAGACCTTTTGCGACACGAGGTTCGCTATTGCAAACCCGGGTGACCTCAACCTTGGCAAGGTTGCGCTCTACCAACTGAGCTAGTGTCGCGTAAATCTTCTGTTTAAACGAACCAGTGTCGCTAAACAACGAGGCGTATTGTAACCGCGGCAGCGAACAGCGCAAGCCCCTGTGGCGCCGTTTGCTCACTGTGCGGTCTATTCTGGCCTACTCCTGCGGCAGTTGGCGTGTGAATGCTGGTTTATTGCCCTGCCCGGTGCAGGCATGCCAGTACCTGGTCGATTTCCTGCTCAGTGTTGTACAGGTGCGGCGACAGCCTCAGGCCGGTGTCGCGGCGGTCGAAATGCACCTGTTGGCGTTGCAACTGCTCGATTACCACTTCCACTGTACTCTGTGGTGGCTGAATCACCACGGTGCCGCCCCGGCGATTGGCTTGCTTAGGCGAGGCTACCCATGAATCGTCGCAACCGTCGATCAGCGACTGGGTCAGCGCCAGGTTGTGCTGACGGATGGCGTCGATGCCCACCTCGGTCAGCACTCGAATGCTGTTGGCGGCGGTGACAAAGGGCAGTACCGACGGCGTGCCGCCCCAGAGTCGGTTGGCACCGGGGTGATAGTCAAACTTGTGTACGTCGAACTCAAACGGGTTGCGGTGGGAGAACCAGCCAACGTCTTTGGGTTGCAGTTTCGATAGCATCGGGTCATTGACCCAGATAAACCCGGCGCCGGGGCCGCCGCACAGCCACTTAACGCACGAGCCCAGCACCACGTCCGCCTGCCAGTCGTCCAGGTTGATGGGCACACAGCCGATGGACTGGGCCACATCCACCATCGAGGTAACGCCGTGCTGGCGCAACAGCTGGCACACTCGGGCCACCGGTACCTGCATGCCGGTATTGGACTGGACGTGAGTTACCAGCGCCAACCCTACCCGCTCATCAATGTGGGTCTGCCAGACTTCGAGGTCGGTGAGATCGCTGCCGGCAGGCATGAATTTCAGCTCATAACCGTTGGCGCGGGCCTGCTCGGCCACGAACGCCATGGAGGGAAAGTCATCTTCGCTGAGCAGAATCTGGTTGCGGCCGTGGTCGGGGCTAAGGCCAAACAGCAACTTGGTGAATCCGCTGGAGAGGTTGGTCTGGGGGCAAAACTGCTCCGCCCTGCCCCCCAGCAATCCGGCCAGGGCCTGATTAAACTCATCAATGCTTCGCAGCCAGTGCGGCCAGGGTTCGCTCTGCTGCTGCCAGTGGTCCAAAAATCCCCGCTGCAACGCCTCGGCGGTAGAGGCCAATGGCCGGCCGACGGAGTGATTGAGCAAGTAAATGCCCTCTATGGGCACAAACTGCGGCAGGCGCTTACTCATGGCGCTGGCCTTTTACCAGGGCACTAAGGGCGTCGATGTCGCGATAGCGGCTGGGAATGTCGTCCCGGGGGGCGGCGGCGCGCAAGTCCCGAAGCCCCTGCAGCGAGCGCATCAGCACCTCCAGCGGCGGTCCGCTGGCCGTCACCTGCTTTAAGTGCTGAGTGGCCATCTCGGTCGAGGGCTTGGCAATAAAGCGGCTCACCAACTGATCGTGATGCTGAATGGCGGTGTGGCCGTGGGCCTGCTGCACCGCCAGAAACGCTGGCAATACCTGCTGAAACCAGTCGCTGTCGGCGTCAGTGTTCGCAGCGCTGAGCAGATCGTCCAGAAAGCTGCGGCGGCGCATCACGTCGCGCAGTCGTCGCTGGTCTTCCGGCATCATGTACAGGAACTTGTCCACCAGCAACTGGGAGTAGAACGGGTTGTTGGCCTGACACAGCCCCAGCAACATGTCGATCTCATTGATGCCGGCAAAGTCGCCGGCGTTGGCACCGCGATACTCATGCTGGCCTACTCGGAATGGCTTGTAGTAAGGCCGGACGCTGTTAAAAAAGCGCTCACTGTCGAGCTTGTCGAACAACACCTGGTTCCACTTGGCCACGTCCACCAGTGCCAGCCGAGCGTCCTCCAGCAGATGAATCGCCACCGGGTGGGAGATTCCCATGGGCAGAATCCGCACCAGCGCGTCTGCCGCCCGCTTGTAGGCCAGCACCGCCAGGGTGTTGTAGTCGATGAACAGCGCTTCGTCGTCGAGGCTGGTGAAGCGTTTCGGCACCCCAGCTTTGGCCAGGCAGTGGGTGGTCAGGTGGCTGGTGGCAAACCGCGGCGTTACCCCGAGGGAGGCGCCAATGTGCAGCGCCAGCGCCGAGGCGGCCTTCAGCGGCGACTTGCGCTCGCGCGACGGCTCGGTCAGATCGTGGCGACGGCAGGCGGCCATGTACATGCCAACGTTGCCAAGCAGATCGAAGTTGTTGTCGAAGCCCTCGTCGGTGTTGCCTTCCGCCAGCAACTTCTCGATAAAGGCGCGGCCGCTGGACTCCAGTTTGGCTTTGAGGTCGTCGCCAACCCCTTCGACGTTGGCCTTGTCCTGCTGCTGAAAGTAGAGCTGTTCCAGCTCGGTGTTGATGGCCTTAAAGTCGGTGCGTATCCATTGGTCAAAAGCCTGCGCATGCTGGGTCACGGTATCATCCTTATTCGTGCAGCCACCGAACCGATTTGGTTTTTGCTCTTGCGTTCGCTGGCAGTTAGCGTTAGGAACCACTATGACGCCTAACCCGGCGCAGCGGCAATCGCCGTTGGCGCATTTCTATTCAGCTGCCGTTGTACAGCAAAACGTACAGGCGTAAAAAAACGGCGGTCAAACCGCCGTTTTGTGGCCGTAAACCCCAGTGCTATTTGCTGGTGGTTTGCTGCAGTTTCTCCATCACCTGATCCAGGCTGAAGCTGGCCGCTTTCTGTCTCGGCGGAAACTCCTTGAAGGTTTCCAGGAACTTGCCCACATAGGCCTGTGCCGGCACAAACATAAAGGCGTGGTCCAACAGCCAGTCGTAGTAAGTGTTAGAGGTGATATCGGCCACCTCGTAGGGGTCCTGCCTGAGGTTAAACAGCTTG
This sequence comes from Ferrimonas kyonanensis DSM 18153, assembly GCF_000425405.1. Lineage (GTDB taxonomy): Bacteria > Pseudomonadota > Gammaproteobacteria > Enterobacterales > Shewanellaceae > Ferrimonas > Ferrimonas kyonanensis. Next base: position 14,039 of record NZ_AUDJ01000043.1, read on the forward strand.
GGCAGGCGCAGAGTGACGAAGGGTTCAGACCAGATCTGCATGGTGCCCTGGGCCCGCTGCTCCATAAACACCGCCTTCCAGTTGTTGTAGCGCAGCGCGGTCAGATCGCCATCGTCGGAGAAGTAGAACACCTCGGCCCGGCGGCCCTTGTCCTCTTTACCGGTGAGGTAAGGCAGGAAGTTGTAGCCATCGAGGTGGCTCTTAAAGGTCTTGTCACCGGCGCGATGTCCCTTGAGCAGCTTCTGCTTAATCTCATCGTCGCCCGCCGCCGCCAGCAGGGTGGGAAACCAGTCCATGTGGTGCATGATCTCGTTGGAGACCTCGCCGGCCTTAATCTTACCCGGCCAGCGCACCATGGCCGGCACCCGGTAGGCCCCTTCCCAGTTGGTGTTCTTCTCACCACGGAACGGCGTGGTACCGGCATCGGGCCAGGAGTTCATGTGCGGGCCGTTGTCGGTGGAATAGAACACGATGGTGTCGTCGCTAATGCCAAGATCGTCGACCTTTTTCAGCAACTGGCCCACGTGGCTGTCGTGCTCCACCATACCATCGGCGTACTCACCCAGGCCGGTGCTACCCGTAAGCTCGGGTTTCACGTGGGTTCGAAAGTGCATGCGGGTGGCGTTCCACCACACAAAGAACGGCTTGCCCGCCTTCACCGAACGGTCCATAAAGGTCATCGCCGCCGCCACGGTTTCATCGTCAATGGTCTCCATGCGCTTGCGGGTCAGCGGGCCGGTGTCTTGAATGCGACCATCGGCAAAGGAGTGAATCACGCCGCGCGGGCCAAACTGCTCCCGGAACTTGGGATCTTTCGGGTAGTCCGGCAGCTCCGGCTCCTCTTCGGCGTTCAGGTGGTACAGGTTGCCCAAAAACTCATCGAAACCATGATTGCTGGGCAAAAACTCGTCCTTGTCACCGAGGTGGTTTTTGCCGAACTGGCCGGTGGCGTAGCCCAGGGGTTTGAGCATCTCGGCGATGGTGCCGTCTTCGGCCTGCAGGCCGATGTCGGCGCCAGGCAGGCCCACTTTACTGAGGCCGGTGCGCAGCACGCTCTGACCAGTAATGAAGGTGGCACGACCGGCGGTGCAGGACTGCTCGGCGTAGTAGTCGGTAAACATCATGCCGTCTTTGGCAATGCTGTCGATGTTGGGGGTTTTGTAGCCCATCAGGCCGAAGGTGTAGGCACTGATGTTGGACTGACCGATGTCATCGCCCCAAATCACCAGAATGTTGGGTTTCTCCGCCGTCAGGCCGGAAAACGAGAGTAACGAGGCGGCCAAGGCGCCGATGAGCGAGACTCCTCGAGCCGAGGAGAAGCGTGTCCTTATCATTTAACTGTCCCTTTTAGTCTCAAGATGCCAACAGCAGAGCTGGTACTACCACCAGCGAGTTGTCTGAGTATAGGACAGAGAATCAGCGCCGCTTTAAATCTGGAATGGAATTCACGCCATGAGCCTCACCGCGCCAGTGGCGTGCCCAGTTGCTCGCTCAGGTAGTCCAGAAACACGCGAATTTTCGGCGCCACAAACTCCCGCTTCAGGTACAGCGCATAGGTGGACGACGGCACCTCGGTCGGGCTGATGCGGTGATTGGGCAACACCTCCACCAATCTGCCCTGGCGCAAATCGTCGCTGACCGCCCAATAGGGGATCAGCGCCACCCCGCCGTGACTGAGCAGCAGTTGCCGCTGACCATTGACGGTGTCCACGGTCAATTCGCTGTTCAGTTGCATCCGCTGCGGCCGCTCATCCAGGCAGTACCAGTCGCGCCAGCCGCTGTAGCCATAGCGGATGCACAGATGATCGGACAAATCGCTCAATGTGGTGGGATGACCGCGGCGCTGCAGGTACTGGGGCGAGGCACACAGGATGAAGTTATTGTACTGCAGCCGCTTGGCCACCAGGCTGGAGTCCGGCAACTGGCCGCTGCGAATGGCAATGTCGATGTTCTCCTCCACCAGATCCACCACCCGCTCGGTCAGCTCCAGTTGCAGCTCGATCTCTGGGTAACGGCAACCGAATGATGGCAGCAGTGGCAACACCACCGCCTCGCCAAAGCCCACGGTCATCGACAGTCGCAGGCAGCCTCTGGGCGCCTGTTGCAGATCGTTGACCGCCCGCTGTGCCTCGTCCAGTTCGGCGACGATGCGCTGTGAGTACTGGTAGAAGCGGCTGCCGGCTTCGGTCAACCCCAGGTTGCGGGTGGTGCGGTTAAGCAATCGAACCCCAAGCTCTTTTTCCAGCGCCGCCAGCTGCCGCGACACCGACGACGGCTGCACATCGAAGTGCTGGCTGGCCTGGGAGATGCTGCCGGTTTCCACCACCGAGTTGAAGTAGCGCAGTTTGCTGATCACGGAATGCCTCATTAATTGCCCAAAAAGCAAAACTGAGTTTACCGCAGGTGCATTCTTTTCCCAAATGGCAAGTCATATTCTAAGGCTCATCAACCCAACCCCATTGGAGTAACCCCATGAAAGCCATGATTCTTACCACCCTCGGTGACGCCGACGTTCTGCAGCTGGCCGAGCGGCCGATTCCGACCATTGTGCCCGGCCACCTGCTGATCAAAGTGGCCGCCAGCAGCGTCAACCCATTGGACACCATGCTGCGCTCGGCCGATACCCCCTGGTCCGCCAACCTGCCGGAGATTCTGCACGGCGACGTCGCCGGCACCATCGTCGAGGTAGGCGCAGGCGTTAGCGGTTTCGATGTCGGTGACGCCGTCTACGGCTGCGCCGGTGGCATTGCCGGCATCAACGGCGCCCTGGCCGAGTACATGCTGGTGGATGCCGATCTGATGGCCCACAAGCCCCAGCGCCTGTCCATGGCCGAGGCCGCCGCCCTGCCGCTGGTGGCCATCACCGCCTGGGAAGCGCTGCACCAGAAATTGCGCATTGGCGCCGGTGATCGGGTGCTGGTTCACGGTGCCACCGGTGGCGTCGGCCACATCGCGGTTCAATTGGCCAAGCAAGCCGGAGCCATCGTCTCAACCACTTGTCGCCCGGCCACCCTGGCGCACGCCACTCACCTTGGCGCCGACCATGTTATCGACGTCAGCCAGGAGTCGGTGGCCGATTACGTGACGCGCTGCACCAACGGCGTCGGCTTCGATGCCGTGTTCGACACCATCGCCGGTGACAACATCAACAACAGCTTCGAGGCGGTGCGCCGCAACGGGGCGGTGGCCACCACCCTGCCGATTGCCGACCCGCTGCCCATCACCCTAAAGAGCCTGAGCTTTCACGGCGTGCTGATGTTGCTGCCGATGATTCACGGCGAAGGCCGTGCCAACCACGGCCAGATTCTGCGCCAGGTGGCCGAGCTGGTGGACGCCGATAAGCTCACCCCGCTGATCGACCCCAACCGCTTTGGCCTGTGGCAGGCGGGCGATGCCCACCGTCACCTGCAATCGGGGCAGGCCGTCGGCAAGGTGGTCCTGACCGCCTAGTCCCAATCTTCCAACCCAGTTACGGAGTGTTTATGTCACGCAAAACCATTACCACCGCCACTGTGGCGGCCTGTTTCTCGGTCACCGCCCAGTCACTGATACACCAACTGGTTGCACAAGGCACCCGCATTGTCGGCTTTGGTCGCCCCGGCGACGAGACCCGTGCCCGGGAGCTGGAGAGTCGCTACCCGGATCAGGTGCAGGTGCTGCTGGGGGAGCTCACCGATGCCGCCCAGTGCCAGCAACTGGTGTCAAAGGCCGAGCCGTTGCTTGGCGGCGCCATTGACGCCCATTATCACTGCTGCGGCGTTTACTCCTGGAACACCTGGGATCAGGTGAGCGCCGACGAGGTCACCCGGCTGCATCAGGCCAACTTCACCACCGCCTGGACTCTGGCCCGGCCGCTGCTGAGCGCGATGAAACGCAGCGGGGGCGGCAGCCTGATGTTCATCTCCGCCAGAGACACCCGCCGCAGCATCGGTGCCGGTTTCGGCCCCTACATGGCGTCAAAACTGGCCCTCAATGGCCTGGTAGAAAGCCTGGCGGCGGAGGTGTGCCCGGATGGCATTCAGGTCAACGCGGTGCTGCCCACCATCATCGACACCCCGGTCAACCGCACCGCCCTGCCCCAGGTGGACCCGGCCCAGTGGATCGACCCGGCACAACTGGCCAGCCTGATGATCGACCTGACCCGTCCAGGGCGCCCCAACCTCACCGGCGCGCTGATCCCGGTCAACGGCGCCATGGTGTAACCCCATCCAGGCAAAATGATGCGGCGCTTTGACGTCGCTGCCCACAATCCCTCCACCGGCGCTTCGGCGCCGTTTGCTTTTGCCCGGCTCCTGTCCTAGTTGTTTATCCAATGCCTCCACCTTGATCAATCACGAGGGTCCAAGATGAGCAAGCCGATCATTGCCGACGTCAGTCCGAAAAAAGTCACCCTTGAAGCAGGCAAGCGCTACTATTTTTGCGCCTGTGGCCGCTCTGCCAATCAACCGTTTTGCGATGGTTCCCATCAGGGCACCGGCCTGACGCCCAAGGCCTTTATCGCCAAGCAGGACGGCGAGGCCTACCTATGCCGGTGCAAACAGTCGGCCAACCAGCCCTATTGCGACGGCTCGCACATGAAACTCAGCGCCGACGATGTGGGTAACGAGGCGGCGGTGCCGGCCTCAGATCGTCCCCAGGCCCAGGCCACCAAAGAGGAACCAACGGTGGCCGCCATTCATCAGCTGGCCAGGGAGGGGCTGCAAGGCAGCCATGGCGAGATGGTGGCCATGGGCGTGCCCCGCTACCAACTGCCGGACTGGGATGACATTCAAATACTGACCGCACAACTGGCGACCCGGCCCCTGGGCGATGACACCCCGGTCAGTTGCCGCACCGTGATTGGCCCCCGAGCCGCCAAACCCCTGGTGCTGTCGATGCCGCTGTTTGTCAGCGACATGAGCTTTGGCTCTCTGTCTCAGGAAGCCAAGGAAACCCTGGCGAAAGGGGCTGAGCTGGCCGGCACCGGCATCTGCTCCGGCGAGGGCGGCATGCTGGACGAAGAGCAACAGGCCTGCAGCCGCTACCTGTATGAGATGGCCTCGGCCCAGTTTGGCTACAGCGAAGACAAGCTGAAACGGGTGCAGGCGTTTCATTTTAAAGGCGGCCAGGCCGCCAAGACCGGTATCGGTGGCCATCTGCCCGCCAACAAGGTCTCGGACAAGATCGCCGAAGTGCGAGGGCTCAAACCCGGCCAGGAGGCCATTTCACCGCCGACCTTTACCAACCTGGTGTCAGTGAATGACTTTCGCGGCTTCGCCGATCGGGTGCGGGATCTAAGTGGCGGCATTCCGGTGGGATTTAAGTTGTCGGCCAACCACATCGAGGCGGACATCGATTTCGCCCTGCAGGCCGGTGCCGATTACATTATTCTCGATGGCCGCGGCGGTGGTACCGGCGCGGCACCGCGACTGTTTCGGGATCACATCTCGGTGCCCACCCTGGCCGCCCTGGCCCGGGCCCGGCGTCACCTAGACAAACGCTGCGGCCGTGATGTGTCGCTGATCATCACCGGCGGCCTGCGTACGGCGCCGGACTTCATCAAGGCCATGGCGCTGGGAGCCGATGCCATTGCCGTCGCCAATGCCGCCATTCAGGCCATTGGTTGCGTCGGCGCCCGCATCTGCAACACCAACCAGTGTCCGGCAGGCATTGCCACTCAGGACCCGGCACTTCGGCAGCGGCTGGATGTGGACAACGGTCCGGCGCAACTGGCCCGCTACCTGGGCGCCTCCACCGAGCTGATGCAGATCATGGCCAGGGCCTGCGGTCATTCTGCCCTCAGCCAATTCACCATCACCGACCTGAGCAGTTGGAAAAAGCAGGTGTGCGAATTGACCGGCGTGGCCTACGCCGGTATTCGCCACTGGTAAACAAAGGCAATGGCAGCATCGACATTACGGCGTGTTTTTTCTTCGCCAATCTCGATACAGTAGTGACTTCACTCAACGGAATGCAGTGATGGACGATGGACTTTGCCATTGAAATACTGATCGTCGCCCTGATGGTGGGCCTGGGCGCCAACCTGACCTCGGTGGATCTCGCCGAGCTTAAACACCGCCCTCGACCGCTGCTGGCCGCCGCCGTGGCTCAGTGGCTGCTGCTGCCCCTGGTTGCCTGGATACTGATTGGGCTGTTGGCCCCCGAGCCGGCCGTAGCCATCGGCCTGCTGCTGGTCTCCTTCAGTCCCGGCGGAGCCCTGTCAAACCTGTACAGCCTGCTGGCCCGGGCCAACGCCGCCCTGTCGGTGGCCCTGACCACCGTCACCAGCATTGGCGCCATCGTGGCACTGCCGCTGTTACTGGCGCTGCTGTTGCCGCAATATCAGCAGCAGCACGATGCGATAAGCACACTGACTCAACACCAGATCGGTCAACTGTTTCAACTATTGATTGTGCCAATAATGGCAGGCCACCTTATTCGGCGCTGGTTTCCGGCTCTGACCAAAAAACACTTAGCCAAATTTGAGCGACTCAGCTCATTAGCCCTACTTATATTAATCATCAGTATATTTTTTCAGTTTCAACTGCAATTATCGGCGCAATTTCATTCGCTTGTCATATTGGCCATTCCCTTTACCATTATCGCCCTGTTTATTGGCTGGATTGTGGGGAATATAACGTCTTGTTCAGAACGAGATCGCGCCGCCATCATTATTGAATTTCCAGTCAGAAACCTGGCCTTTACCAGCCTGTTGGCACTGACTTTGTTTAATGACAGCCAGTACCTGCTGTTTGCTGCGGTGTTTTTTACCCTGCAAACGCCGCTGATGCTGCTCCTGACACTCTGGTATCGTCACCGTCAGCAGGGCGCGGCGATAGCGGAGTGTGGTTAACGGACGGCTTGTCCTGCTTCAGGGTTTGCGACGGCAACTCATGAAACAGTTTTCGGTACTCACCGGCGAAACGACCAAACTCCATAAAACCCCAGGTTAACGCCACCTCGGCGACGCTGGTTGGCTGGCACCGGCGCCGCAGCAGATCGCAGCGAGCACCGTTGAGGCGCACCATCCTCAAGTACCGCACCGGGGTCATTCCCAACTCGTCTCGAAAGCCGTACTCCAGGCTGCGTTCACTGAGCTCGGCCACCTGACACAATTCAGGAATGGTAGGCAGCCTGGCGGCATGGGCCTGCAGGTAGTCAATCACCCGTTTCACACCCAACCGGCGCCTGGGCTTACTGCAGTTCGGTGGCGTCAATGGCACCGCTGGCATCATCACCGCCAACACCAACTCCAGCACATTGGCACCAAGCAGCTTCTGCGCCTGAGGCTGACTCAACAACTGTGGCTGACTGTGGATGCGATGCAGCAGGCTGGCGATGCCGTCGGTATAACGGCTCAGTGCCGTGGCATCGGTGCGCCGCTGCAGGCTCAGGCACCAGTCCTGGGGCAACTCTTCGCCGGTAAGGCGCTGCAAACTGGTGGAGAACGCCTGCCGGTCGAGGGCCGTGGACACGTAATCCAACCGCTCTTTGAAGCAGATGTCCCACTCGCCGCCACTGGCCTGGATCAGGGTTCCCGCCTGGCCCTCGCGACCGCAAAATCGATACTCACCGGAGTGGGGCAAAATGGCGGCAAAGGGCAACCAGACTCGGGCCGGCGCCGCCTGAATTCGAGCACCGGTGGTTAACGACTCTCTGAAGATCTGAACCTGTCCCAAATTTACTTCCTGATAGGAAGCGGCTAAAACACCGGATTGCAGCTGGGTGTAATAACGATTTTTATTGGGTTGAAACTGGGCTAAGGCGGCTATATCTGACGTTGAAATAGCCCTTATTTGCTGCCGCTGTAATTCCATTTGCGGAAATTGCATATCTTCACAACAATCCTGTTGTTAAGTTTGAGTAACTGCAGTTCGGCAGATATCGGCCAATCAGCGTGACAATGACATCCAAACCTCTATTTATTGGGCAAATCGACGGTCGCTGTCAAGAAATACCGGTTTGGAGTGCCGTAATTCATTGTGTGCCTCTGCCACAGGGAGCGATATTGGCCCTGCCCTATCCTAAATCCGGACAGTGCGGTTTTTAATGACATGAAGTTATTCGGCGTCAGCCAATATAAAGGATCTATGTATGAACAAGACGTTAGCGATACTCTGCACCAGCTCACTGGTGCTGACCTCCATGGCACCGCTGGCCGAGGAATCAGCCCAGTTGGTTGCGCCCAAACCTGCCAGCCAGTTTACCCAGCAGGCCAACGCCAAGGTACTCAAGGCACTGCCTTTTGCCGATAAGACCGATTTCGATAACGCCACCAAAGGACTGCTGTCCCGCCCGGAGTCACTGACCATCAAAAACGCCGACGGCCAGGTGGTGTGGGATCTGGAGCAGTACAAAACCTACATCAGCAGCGACAAAGCCGCACCGGACACCGTTAACCCCAGCCTATGGCGCAATGCTCAGCTGAACATGGAATACGGCCTGTTTGAAGTCAGCAAGGGGATCTATCAGGTACGGGGCTACGACCTGTCCAACATCACCTTTGTTCAGGGCGATAACGGCTGGATCGTGTTTGATCCGCTCATCAGCCCGGAAACCGCCGCCGCCGCCAAGGCGCTGGTCGATGAACAGTTCGGCCCGAAGCCTGTCACTGCGGTGATCTACAGCCACAGCCACCTGGATCACTTCGGCGGGGTACGCGGCATAGTCGACCAGAAAGACGTCGATGACGGCAAGGTAAAAATCATCGCCTCGGAAGGCTTTACCGAACACGCGGTCTCGGAGAACGTGATTGCCGGTAACGTCATGGGCCGCCGGGCCGTGTACATGTATGGCGCCCTGTTGCCCCGTAACGCCGAAGGCGGCGTGAATGGTGGCCTGGGCCAGACTACCTCTACCGGCATGGGCAGTCTTATTCCGCCCACCGACATCATCACCGAAACCGGCCAGGAGATGACCGTGGACGGCGTGGAGATGGTGTTCCAATTTACTCCGGGCACCGAAGCGCCGACGGAGATGAATACCTATTTCCCCGATATGAACGCACTGTGGATGGCGGAAAACTCCACCAACACCATGCACAACGTACTGACTCTGCGCGGCGCCAAGGTGCGCGACCCGCTGATCTGGGCCAGTTACCTCAATGAAACCATCGAGATGTGGGGAGCCGACGCCAAGGTGAAATTCCAGTCGCACCACTGGCCGGTGTGGGGCAGTGACAACATTATCGACTACCTGAAAAAGCAGCGCGACATCTACAAGTACATTCACGACCAGTCGGTGCGCCTGATGAACCAGGGTTACACCGGTGAAGAGATCTCCGAGATGATCACCCTGCCCAAGTCACTGGAAAACAACTGGGCCACCCGTGGCTACTACGGCACGCTGCGACACAACAGCCGCGCGGTCTACCAGCGTTACATGGGGTGGTACACCGGTAACCCCTCGGATCTGAATAACCTGCCTCCGCAGCAGGCGGCCAAAAAGTACATCGACTACATGGGCGGTGCCCGTTCGGTGCTGAGAAAAGCCAGCAAAGATTTCGACAAGGGTGAATATCGCTGGACTGCCGAGGTACTGAAGCACCTGGTGTTTGCCGAGCCCGACAACAACAAGGCTAAGCAACTGCTGGCCGACAGCTATGAGCAACTGGGGTATCAGGCCGAGTCCGGCCCATGGCGCTCGGTGTACCTGCAAGGCGCGTATGAACTTCGCAACGGCCTGCCCACCGCCATGGCACTGGAAACCGCGTCACCGGACATCATCGCCAACATGCCGCCGTCCATGCTGTTTGACTATTTGGGCGTGCGTTTGCTGCCGGAAAAGGCGGAAGGCAAAAAATTGGCATTGAACCTGAGCTTTACCGATTTGAAGGAAGACTACACCCTGACGGTGGAAAATTCGGTACTGAACTACAGCGCCAATCAGCTGAAACAAGCCGACGCCAGTGCCTCGATGACCAAGGCCACCCTAACCAAGATACAGCTGGGGCAACTGAGCTTCGATGACGCCATCGCCGACGGCAGCGTCAAGCTGAGCGGCAACAAAAAGGCGTTCGATGAGTTCTTCGCCATGCTGGACAGCTTCGAATTCTGGTTCAACATTGTTACCCCGTAGCGACCGTTGAGGTACCAGACCGAGCCAGCCACCTCTCTCTTGATGGCTGGCTCTTTTTTATGACAATCGCAGCGGCATGGACGTCGTTTACCCCCTCACAGCAAGGATTGACATCGCCGCGAGTAAGAATAAAATGGATACAGGACAGCAACTTAGTTCGGTGTGTGGCGCAGCCTGGTAGCGCACTTCCTTCGGGAGGAAGGGGTCGGAGGTTCGAATCCTCTCACACCGACCAACGCCCACAACCATCAACCTTAGCAAAAACCTTAGCAAGACACCCATCCGAAGAACCCTTAGCAAAACCTTAGCAAGACACCCATCCGAAGAACCCTTAGCCCGTCTCTTAACTAGACACCCATTGTAGTGGTCTAATGATCCCGGACACCAAATTAGGTGGTAAAGTCACCGCCGTAAATGAGGTGTTCAATGACAAAACGACAACGACGTACATTTTCAGCTGAGTTCAAAGTGGATGCAGCTTGTTTGGTTCTAGATCAGGGGTACTCAATCCCTGAAGCTGCAAGATCGCTGGACGTTGGCGAAACGGCTCTTCGACGCTGGGTTGAACAGCTCAAGCTAGAACGTGGTGGCACCACGCCTACGGTCAAAGCATTAACCCCAGAACAGCGTAAAATCCAAGAGCTGGAAGCCAAGATTAATCGTCTTGAAAGAGAAAAGACGATCCTAAAAAAG
>NZ_KE384373.1:0-10268 GCF_000425405.1 Ferrimonas kyonanensis DSM 18153
TCCGTGGAGGGGTTCCCGAGTGGCCAAAGGGATCAGACTGTAAATCTGACGGCTCCGCCTTCGAAGGTTCGAATCCTTCCCCCTCCACCATCATTTCAACGCCGCCCTCTGGGCGGCGTTTTTGTTTGTCTCATCGAAAGCAACAACGGTCAAAAGACGACAGCAAATCACCCCTTACTCTATCGCCCTTGGGGTGTCAGTCGACCGACTCAGGCTACACTGTAAGTCAGACACGACTTCGGGAGCGCCGCCATGTCCGATCACCACTTTGCCGATTCCCTGACACCCCAACAAGACCGCGCAGCCGGAGCCGTTATGGGCTCGATCATCGGCGATGCGCTGGGCGTCGGCCCACATTGGTATTACGACCTTGATGAACTGCACGCCGCCTACCCTACTCCGATCTGCGGTTACGTGCCTGTGCATCCAGGACGCTACCACGACGGTGTTGAATTAGGAGATGTCTCTCAAACCGGTCAATTTCAGCAACTTCTATTGGAAAGTCTGGTCGCCAAAGGAACCTACCAAGAAGAAGATTACCTTCGACGGCTCGAACCGCTGCTAGATACCCTTGATGGTGAGCCAGAAAGTGGCCGGTTTACCGAGCAACCTATCCGCGACATCTGGTATGCCCTTAAAGTGGAAGGTAAACACTGGCATGACGATGATTTTGCCTCATTAGCCGATACCTCAGAAGCAGCCCAACGAGCCGTGCTGATTGGTGCTCGCTATCATGGTGATTTGATGCAAGCGGGACTCCACTGCGCCGCCTGCGCTCGTCTGACTCACCGCGATCCTGCCATTGTCACCGCATCCACCGCCTTTGGCATCGTCATCGGTGCTCTGGTGGCCGGTATGCCACTGGACGGCAATCTGGGTCAAACCATGCGTCAGATGATACTGCGGGGAGAGCTGCCCTTTACTCACGCTGTATTGGCCGAAGAGCAACACCTGGGGCTGACACCGCCTCGCCCGAGTCGTGAATTACCGTTTCCCGACGTGCTACTGGGTATGGGCTGGTGGATTCAGGCGGCACAAAGCCCCCACATTCAGGTGCAGCCGCCGGAAGCCATTGCCCAAGTTTACGGCATGGCCTGTTCTCTCTCTATGCTGATGCCTGCGGCTTTCTTTCTGGCAGCGCACACTCCTGACAGCTTTGAGAAGCCGATATTGACCGCCATCAATAGCGGCGGTAATAACATGGCCAGAGCGGCGATGACCGGGGCCCTATGCGGTGCTCATCTGGGCCTGAGTGCTATCCCCAAGCGCCTGATTACCGGACTTAAGGACCACCAACGCTGGGTGAATGACGCCATTCAGCTTGCCAAAGATGCCGACCTTGGTCATTGCAACGCAGAACCGGCTTAGTCCATTAATGCCCCTCTTAGTTTCACCCTTTCGAGCGTTACGGCCCTGTGGCTTGGATTCAGCTAAGAGAAAAGACACTGGGTACCCGCGTTCGCGGGCACGACCGAGGAGTGATTAACGTATCGCGGAAGCCGATCCGCCAGCGCAGGCTCGACGGAAGGTAGACTGATACCTAGAGCTAACCTCGCTTCGCTGCGATCACTGCTCTTCCCGCAACCAACCTACCCTCACCGTGTCACCCTTGCGAACGCGAGGGCCCAGCGACTTAGATTTTGATTGAAAATAAGGCGCTGAATTTTCGCCTTTGCAAAAATAGGGAAAAGCACAGACACTGGGTACCCGCGTTCGCGGGCACGACCGAGGAGTGATTAAGGTATCGCCAGCGCAGGCTCGACGGAAGGTAGATTGATACCTAGAGCCAACCTCGCTTCGCTGCGATCACTGCTCTTCCCGCAACCAACCTATTCGCACCGTCGCCCTTGCGAACGCGAGGGCCCAGCGACTTTGTTTTTAATTGAAAAAACAGAGGCTGGATTCTCACCTTTGCAAAAAAAGGGAAAAGCACAGACACTGGGTACCCGCGTTCGCGGGCACGACCGAGGAGTGATTAACGTATCGCCAGCGCAGGCTCGACGGAAGGTAGACTGATACCTAGAGCTAACCTCGCTTCGCTGCGATCACTGCTCTTCCCGCAACCAACCTACCCTCACCGTGTCACCCTTGCGAACGCGAGGGCCCAGCGACTTTGTTTTTAATTGAAAAAAAAAGAGGCTGGATTCTCACCTTCGCAAGAATAAGGAAAAACACAGACACTGGATATCCGCGTACGCGGGCATGGCAAGGCAATTAACTAAATTGCCTATGCAGCACAAACCACTTTTTGACGGCCACACCGCCTGGCGGCGTCAGTAGCCACTGTCGTCCCGTTCCTTTAATGGGGTTAGCAGATACCCCAGGCCGTTGTGTTTGATCTCCAATAACAGCGCCAGTTTTTCACCAATGGGGCCATTGGGCCAGCCCTTGTTTTGCATCCACACTAGGTAGGCGATAGGAATGTCCGCCATAATCACCCCTTGGTATTTACCAAAAGGCATGCGTTGGGTGGCTAACTCTCTTAACACTTCGGTTTGCATTGGGTACCATGCCTGCTCAGTTATCACGTTACCGGATGGACTAACAACCTGACCTGACTCCATAATCAGGCTGACGCGACTTGCGCATCTTCAGGTTCACCGCTCCGAACTCAGAAGGAATCATAAAGATGTCTCGTCGTTGGGTAAACTGGGCTATTGCCCAGATTGAAGCCGATTTCCAGCGAAGTGCCGACACGCACCTGATTAAACTGGATCTTCCCTGCCTGCCCGAGGTCGATCTTTACCTCAAGGACGAAAGCACCCATCCAACCGGCAGCTTGAAACACCGCTTGGCCCGGTCACTGTTCCTGTACGGCCTGAGCAACGGCTGGATCACCGAAGGGACACCGGTGATCGAGTCCTCCTCCGGCTCTACTGCGGTGTCTGAAGCCTATTTTGCCCGCTTACTGGGGCTGCCGTTTATCGCGGTGATGCCGCACTCCACCGCCAGCAAGAAGATTCGACAGATTGAATTCTATGGCGGCATCTGCCACCTGGTCGACCCTAAGGACATCTACGTTGAATCCGAACGACTGGCCCGCGAGCGCAACGGCCACTACATGGATCAATTCACCTACGCCGAACGGGCCACTGACTGGCGGGGTAACAACAACATCGCCAACGCCATCTTCAACCAGATGCAGCGAGAACGCTTTCCCGAGCCACGTTATGTGGTAATGAGTCCGGGCACCGGCGGTACCTCAGCCACCATTGGCCGTTACATTCGCTACCAGAAACTGAACACCGAACTGTGTGTGGTCGATCCGGACAACTCGGTGTTTTACGACTACTTCACACAGGGCGATGTCAATATCACTAGCCACCACAGTTCCCGCATCGAAGGGATTGGCCGGCCGCGGGTAGAACCTTCGTTTATCCCGGGGGTCGTCGACCAGATGCGTAAAATTCCCGATGCGGCCTCGGTAGCCACGGTTCACTGGCTGGAATCGATTCTGGGCAGAAAAACCGGTGCCAGTACCGGCACTAACCTCTATGGTGCCCTGCAACTGGCCTCCGAGATGGCCGCGCGCGGTGAGTCCGGCTCTATTGTGACGCTGCTGTGCGACAGCGGCGAACGCTATCTGGACAGCTATTATGATAATGAATGGGTCGCGACCCATATTGGCGATATCGAACCTTATATGACCAAACTGAATGCATTTGCAAAAACCGGAGAGCTGTCATGAGCACTACCAAAGCCGTAGTCGTCTTTAGCGGCGGCCAGGATTCCACCACTTGTCTGGTACAGGCTCTGACACAGTACGATGAAGTACACGCCATTACCTTCGACTATGGCCAGCGCCACCGTCAAGAGATCGAAGTCGCTCAGGCACTGGCCTCCCAGCTCGGCGTCACAGCCCACAAGGTGCTTGACGTCGGCCTGCTAAACGAACTGGCCATCTCCGCCCTGACCCGGGATGACATTCAGGTGGATCACGCCCTGATGGACAATGGCCTGCCAAATACCTTTGTGCCTGGCCGGAACATTCTATTTCTGACCCTGGCCGGGATCTACGCCTATCAGATTGGTGCCGAAGCGGTCATCACCGGTGTGTGTGAAACCGACTTCTCCGGTTATCCGGACTGCCGCAATGACTTCGTCAAGGCGATGGAGTCTGCTCTGGTTCAGGGTATGGACCGGCCGCTGAAGCTGGTCACACCGTTAATGTGGCTCAACAAGGCAGAAACCTGGGCCATGGCCGACCACTACCAGTCTCTGGCTCTCGTTCGGGATCATACCCTCACCTGTTACAACGGTATTAAAGGCAAAGGCTGTGGCGACTGCCCCGCCTGCCACTTACGCAGTCGAGGGCTAGAAGACTACCTGAACCACCGGGACACCGTCCTCAGCGATGCACGACAAAAGGCTCACCTTGATTAAAGACAAATGGGGCTGGCCCAGCGCCAGCCAGTGGAGTGTGCCCGCGCTGCTGGCCATTTTGGCCATTGGCCTGTACCTGCTGCCGCAGTTTCATGACGCCCTGATCTGGTCACGGCCACACCTGGATCACGATCAGTGGTGGCGCCTGTTCACCGGGCACCTGTTGCACAGTAACGGCTACCATCTGCTGATGAACTTAGGGGGAATGGCGGTGATGTTAGGGCTGTTCCAGCCTCACTTTCGTTTCTCAACCATTCTCATGTTGAGTTTGTTTTGTGGTCTGTGCATCAGCCTAGGTGTGTATTGGTGGGTCGACGGCACCCAACGTTATGTCGGACTGAGTGCCGTCCTGCACAGTTGGTTTACCTATGGCGCCATTCAGGACTGGAAAAGCGGCAGCAAACTGGGGCCACTGCTTCTGATTGGGGTTATCGCCAAGGTCACCTGGGAAAATGTGGTGGGCGCCAGCGGCGACCTGGCAAGCTTGATTCAGGCCAGAGTTGCCGTCGAAGCCCACCTCTACGGCGTGCTGTCAGCGTTGCTGTTTGTCGGGCTGATGCAACTGAAGCGCCAACCTGAACGCTCCATTACCAGCTAGTGGCATAGCTGCCTTGGCCGTGGCCTTCCTTGAAGGCCAGAGCCATCTGCCGATACGCCTGCTCGTAGTCACCTTCCACTGCCGCTTCGTACGCCAAATTATCCCGCACCGCTTCGCGAATGGCTCCGGCGGCGGTAGGGTAATCTTGCAGCAGTTGGTTAATATCGGGAGTCTCTGGCTGGCTGTAATCGTAGATCATGCCACTGGTATCAAACATCCGCGCTTGAGGCTGTGGCTGTAACAATTCAGCCTGTGCGCTATCGACCTGCTGACGTTTTGCGTTCTCTACCTCCATGCTGCCCAAGATCAGTGCCGCAACAGCGGCGACAGCAAAAAGGGTAATGCCCAATGCTTTTTGCATAACTCGCCCTCCACATCGCTGTGGTGCCCGGCATCTTCGGCCCGATTGTCGACCTGAAGACGCCGCACCAACCCAAGTCTGAGTGAGCGCCATTGGCGCCCTTTCTCAGCCTTAAGTATGGGCTATCCGGCGGCCAGTTGCTGTCTGAGCGCCTCAATCTGATCCCGAACCGACGCGGCCTCCTCAAACTCGAGGTTGCGTGCATGCTCATACATTTTGGTTTCCAGGGACTTAATCTCTTTGGCCAACGCTTTGGGATCCACTGGCTGATAGACAGGCTTAGGCTCTGCCACCCGGCGTTTACCACTCTGCTGACCAGGACGTCCGCCAATGTCCATTACATCGGTGATCTTCTTATTCAAACCGGTAGGCACAATACCGTGGGCCTGGTTATGGGCCTGTTGCTTGTCCCGGCGGCGATTGGTCTCGTCCATTGCCCGCCTCATCGAACCGGTGATGCGATCGGCATATAGGATTGCCTTACCATTGAGGTTTCTCGCCGCCCGGCCAATAGTCTGGATCAGCGACCGATCGGAGCGCAAGAAGCCCTCCTTATCCGCATCCAGAATCGCTACCAGCGATACTTCGGGCATGTCCAAGCCTTCTCGCAACAAGTTAATGCCGACCAGCACATCAAACTCACCCAGGCGCAGATCACGAATGATCTCCATCCGCTCGACGGTATCAATGTCCGAGTGCAGGTAGCGCACCTTAATACCATGCTCATCGAGGTACTCACTCAGATCTTCCGCCATGCGCTTGGTCAGTGTGGTCACCAACACCCGCTCGCCCACTTCGATGCGTTTTCTGGCTTCGGACAGCAGATCGTCCACTTGGGTGGAGACCGGGCGGACTTCCAGTTCTGGGTCGAGCAGACCGGTTGGACGAACCACCTGATCGATCACCTCATCATGGGATTTTTCCAGCTCGTATTTGCCCGGCGTGGCCGAGATAAACACCGTCTGCGGAGTGATGGACTCAAACTCCTCAAATTTCAATGGCCGGTTGTCCATGGCCGACGGCAATCGAAACCCATACTCCACCAGAGTCTCTTTTCGGGAGCGATCGCCTTTGTACATGGCCCCAATCTGAGGCACCGTTACGTGGGACTCATCAATCACCAACAATCCGTCATCGGGCAAGTAATCGAGCAGCGTCGGCGGCGGCTCTCCTGGGGCCCGCCCTGACAGGTAACGAGAGTAGTTTTCAATGCCGGAGCAATACCCCAGCTCCAACATCATCTCAATATCAAATTGAGTGCGTTCTTTGATCCGCTGCGCCTCGATCAACTTATTGTTATCCAGCAAATACTGATGGCGCACTTTGAGCTCCGCCTTGATGTGCTCAATCGCCTCAAGCACCGTCTCACGCGGTGTGACGTAGTGGGTTTTCGGGTATACCGTGGCCCGTGCGACCTCTTTTTCAAGAGCGCCGGTGAGGGGATCAAACAGAGTGATTCGCTCGACCTCTTCATCGAACAACTCGACCCGCACCGCATGACGCTCGGAATCCGCCGGGAAGATGTCGATGACCTCTCCGCGCACTCGAAACGTGCCGCGCTCGAACGCCATATCATTGCGGGTGTACTGCAGCTCCGCCAGCCGCTTCAGCATGTCACGCTGATTAATGATGTCACCCTGGCGCAAATGCAACAACATGGCCATGTAGGCCTTAGGATCCCCAAGACCGTAGATGGCCGACACCGAAGCCACCAACACCACATCTTTACGCTCCATCAGCGCTTTGGTGGCCGACAGCCGCATCTGCTCAATGTGATCGTTGATGGAGGCATCTTTCTCGATAAAAGTATCGGACGCCGGCACATAAGCTTCTGGCTGATAATAGTCGTAATAAGAAACGAAGTACTCGACCGAGTTTTCCGGGAAAAACTCTTTCATTTCACCATACAGTTGAGCTGCCAAGGTTTTATTTGGGGCCATGATAATGGTTGGCCGACCAAGTTCGGCAATCACATTGGCCATGGAGTAAGTCTTGCCAGAGCCGGTTACTCCCAGCAGCGTCTGGTGAGCCAAGCCACTGTCAATGCCGTCGATCATCTTGGCAATGGCTTCCGGCTGATCTCCCGCCGGTTTAAAAGGCGAACAAAGCTTAAACGGTCGACTCATTGGGTTCCTCGGTGGTCGATTCTTTAACTGGACACAACTGACCGCAGACGGTACGCCAGGCGATTACGCCGGTGATCAAGTTGGCAATGGCCGCTCCCACAAACACCCCGGTCAGGCCGGCAATTTTACCACCAATGAATGCCAGAGGCAGATACATGACAAATAGGCGGACCAGGTTCAGCCCCAAAGCCAACATCGGTTTATGCAAGGCATTTAGGCTAGAATTGGATAGGATAACCACCCCCTGAGCCCCGTAGGCCAACGGCAGAATGGTGACCAACAGAACAATGATCTCTGCCACCGCTTTATCTTGTCCGAACGCATCGCCGATAAAGGAGGACAGCAACAGCAACAGTAAGTACACCGCCCCCTGAAAAACCAAGACAAACTTAATGGTGCCCAGATAAGCTTGACGAACGCGATCGTGCCGCCCCGCAGCGTAATTCTGACTGATAAACGGTGGCAGTGTCATGGACAGCGTTAAAATCACCAGAGTAACCAGCGACTCCAGCCGACCTCCGACTCCAAACGCCGCCACCGCCTCATGGCCATATTGAGCAATAATGGCAGTCATACCCGCCATAGCGACTGGAGTCAGCATGTTGGAACTGGACGCCGGTAAGCCGATGGCCAAGATGGTTTTTGCCGACTGCAGCCGGCAATTCCAACTGGCCTTCCAGGCAATGGCTTTCATCTGGATAAACAGCATGTACAGAATGATGGCCGAACTGAAGGCATACGCCAGCACCGTCGCCAAAGCCGCTCCGGTCAGCCCCATCGCCGGAATTGGCCCTAAACCAAAGATCAAAATCGGATCCAGAATTACGTTCATGGCCGCGCTAGACGCCATGACCATGCTGGGCAATCGCGTATTGCCATTGGCGCGCAACACCGCATTACCCACCATTGGGAAGGCCACAAATACGCCACCTATCAACCATACATCCATAAACTGAGCAATGACCGGCAACGTCGCTTGATCGGCACCAATCAACACAAAAATGCCGTCGTGCAACAGCCAAACCAGGGCACAGAGCAGCATCACCAACACCGCAGACAGCACCACCGCTACACCACCCTGATGCCGTGCCAATTCGCTGTCGCCTTTACCCTGACTGCTGGCCACCGTTGCCGAGGTGCCCACGCCCAAACCAATGACCAGACTGATCACCGTGAAGGTTACCGGAAAGGTAAAACTGAATGCCGCCAACTCGGCCGTTCCCAGCAAGCTGACAAAATAGGCATCGACGAAGTTGAAGGTCATCATCATCGACATGGCAATCAGCATTGGCCAGGTCATTCGCCATAATTGTGTGTTCACACTGCCTTGAGTCAGGTCATGGACAGTCGTTCGGCTCACTTGGCCTCCAATAGTTCAAATATGCGCATAAATGACGCTTTCGGCACAAAATCTGTCATTTAATACACAGCTTCTGAAGCTGCAATCAAACAAACATTTAAATGTTGTGCATTTTAATGACCACTTGAGAGGTCATTCTTAAGTTGTTGTTTTATATAGGCAGCCAGTTACTCACAGCGCCTGTGGAAATCGACATGAAGCCCATTGTGGCAGGCATTACAGCAATTTGCATAACTTTAACTAACACAGTTATCCACAAAAACAGTGGATAAAGCTTGAAACCCCTTGAGCGGCGTGCACTAGAGAGATGTCAATAGTCGAAACGGCAACATTCGAAAAAACTTATACGTTAAACACACTGAGCTTGTGTCAAGCAAATCAACAAGTTTTTCCAGGCTGATGAGAAAATCGACAACGACAAAACATGACTGAAAATCAAGTTTAAACGACCAACCAATTTAGTCGGGATTGTATCACCATAGCGCCCTAAAAGTGTGACCTTCGCCCATCGCATGCTTAAGATATCGACAACCTAAGCGATGCTGCCCTCGTTCAAACCAGCACCACCCTCACGGCCGCCCAATCGAGTTCGCAGCGATCTCTTACATCACTGACAATCATTTCCCTCAAGTGACAGTCGTTAGAAACACCCTGCCCGCTTTCTGTCTTGACCTCGTCTACAACAAACAGCCTCTTTGAAAGCACCGCTGCGAGGCAGTAGAGTGACTCCTAATAAACACTTCAGCCAAAAGGTATTTCAGCGATGTCCCCAAAACGCACACAGATCGAGGTGGTCTACCTGGACGGTTCTCGAGGAAAAGCCATTGCCACCGGTACTAACGCCGCCTGGGTGTGCAATTGTGGCAATGAGCAACTGCTACTGGGGCGAGCCGCCCCTGACACGGCCACTAACACCCCAACCCAGGTGGAATGCCCTGCTTGTCACCGGCAATTTAGAGTGGCCCCGATTGGCGGGACGCAATCAGACGCGATGGAAGTCTCTGAAATTGCGACGGGCTAACGCCTATTCGGCGCTTGAGCAAAGGCTAAAGTACCAATCAGCCTGGAAAATGAACGAACCCTCTTAAATCCATCAATTATCTTGTCACTGCTGGCGGCGAACGTTTAGCAGGCGAGCATCGCCGTCACCGTTGTGAGGGCATTTTTTTGTGCGCAGATTCCAGCCTTGAGGTATTCTTTTTAATGATGAAAATCGGTATGTTGGGCACTACATAGGCAACTGATTGGTCAGATGCAGTTTTTTGTTCGACGGGAGTTGACAGCTTACCGTTCGCGGCTTAATATGCGCCCCGTTTTCAGCAAACAGGCAACCAGTTGTCCGGTGTGTTGAAAGCAATGCGGACGCGGGGTGGAGCAGCCTGGTAGCTCGTCGGGCTCATAACCCGAAGGTCGTCAGTTCAAATCTGGCCCCCGCAACCA
>NZ_KE384373.1:11670-19521 GCF_000425405.1 Ferrimonas kyonanensis DSM 18153
CACTCAACGTCCAATCATCCCTCCGTCGTGCCCGCGTAGGCGGGTACCCAGTGTCTTTTTTCACAATCAAACCCAAAGCCACTGGCCCCTCGCGTTCGCAAGGGCGACACGAAGAGGTGCGACGTTATGGCTGGTTAAAGTGGACGCCATCAGCCTGGGTTAACACTCCTGCTGCCCGCTAGCCCTCATAAACCGCAAAGCTGGCGTAGCCCACCACCCGCTCTTTATCACCGGCGGTATCACCAGAATTCAGGTATTCCATACAGCGTACCTGCATGCCTCGTTCTTTGGCCAACAACATCAACCCATTAATGGCGCGACATCCGCAGGCATCCTCACCATGCAGCGGCCCATCAAGGGTCTCGATGCGATGACAGGTTCCCCTGTCTTTGTCTTTCGCCTTGGCATACTCCATAAAATGACTGAGATCCGAACTAACCACAACCAGGGTCTCATCGCCCCCCCACAGGCGCTTCATTGCTTTTGCCACCAGGGTGGCCGAGGCACTGCCCACCAGCAGAGGGACAATGCGGGCGTTAGAGAAGCAACGCTTGATAAAAGGCAACTGCACTTCGAGGGAATGCTCTTGCTGGTGCGCTTCATCGCGAATCTCTATGCCATCGATATCCAGCAAGCGTTGACACGCGGCGGTGTCTATCTCCACCACACCAAAGGGCGTATCAAAACCGTCCACACCGGGTAACGCGATTCCTTCGAAGGCCAGTCGATGACTGGGACCCAACATTATCACTCGACTGACATGACCGGCGATGGCATCCAACGAGCCGAAAAGTCGACCGGCCACTGCGCCGGAATAGGCATAGCCGGCATGGGGCACTATGATCGCTTTTGGCATTCCCAAGGCATGCCCTGGAGTGACCAATTGATCTAACTGCTCCGCCAGTATTGCGGGATCATCAGGATAGAAACTGCCGGCGACCGCCGTTGCACGTACACTCATACCCCCTCCTTATCTGCACAGAGGTATACTTAAAGCGTACTCGATTTTCAGCCAAAGGTAATCGGAGTCCGGCCATGTTAAGGAACAACAGGGCGATCGCCTCACCACCACAGTTTCACCCCACCCGTTACTGGCATCGTCTAGCCGACGGTCGGGTGCAGTGCGATTTGTGTCCGCGGCACTGCCAGCTTAGGGAAGGGAAACGTGGTGCCTGTTTCGTCCGCGCCAATCACCAGAACAAAATCGTACTGACCAGTTATGGACGCTCCAGCGGTTTTTGCATCGACCCCATAGAGAAAAAACCACTAAACCACTTTCTCCCTGGTACTTCGGTGTTGTCCTTTGGTACCGCAGGTTGCAACCTGAGTTGTGAATTTTGTCAAAACTGGAATATCAGCAAATCCAGACAATGGGACACCCTGGCAGATGCCGCTATGCCAGAGGCTTTGGCCAGCACCGCCAAACGTTTGGGCTGTGCCAGTGTGGCATTCACCTACAACGACCCGGTGATCTTTCTCGAGTACGCCGTCGACACCGCCATTGCCTGCCATGAGTTGGGAGTGCGCTCTGTGGCCGTCAGTGCCGGCTACATCGACCCGGCTCCCAGAAAAGCGTTTTTCCACCACATGGACGCTGCCAATATCGATCTGAAAGCCTTCAGTGAACGCTTCTACCGCAAGATCTGTCATGGCCACCTGGCAGACGTACTCGATACCCTGCTCTATCTGAAACACGAAACCCAGGTTTGGCTGGAGATCACCACCCTGCTCATTCCGGGTGAAAACGACGATCCGCAAGAGACTCAGGCTATGTGCCGTTGGCTGATGGACAACCTGGGGCCCAACGTACCGCTGCACTTCAGCGCATTTCATCCCGATTTTCACATGATGGATAAACCCCGCACCCCAAAAGCCACTCTGCTGCGAGCAAGGCGCATCGCTCAAGAAGCCGGGCTCAACTACGTGTACGTTGGAAATGTGCATGATCCCGCCGGTGACAGCACCTGGTGCCCCCATTGCGGTTTTCTACTGATTGGAAGAGATTGGTACCAACTTACTCACTGGCATCTGGATGGCGGTCGCTGCCCGAAGTGCGACACCCTTGTGGACGGTGTGTTTGACGCTGAGCCTGGCCATTTTGGCCGACAACGAATTCCGGTCCGCATCAGCCCCTAACCCGGCTCAGAAAAGGACTCCACCTCATAGCGGAACCAGCGCATTTCGGGACTCCAGAAATCACTTGATAAGCCGGCTTTAGCTTTTAGTGCAGACACAAACGCCCTCGGCTCCGGTAGCGACTCCCATACCTGTGGCAAAAACGTTGCATGGTGACGGCCACAACTGATCGTCAAGCCATCCTTGCCCGGTGACAACGCTTTCAGCAATTGGGCATCACTGGCAACGCTCATCGGTTGTTGTTTCGACAGCACCGATATGCCAATACGGACCAGAGCCAACTCCTTGGCCGCCAGCGGCTCAAAACGACGGTCTTCAAACGCCGCCGAATAGGAAAAATAGGCTATGGTCTCGGCCAGCGACTGATTCACAACCAGAGTTCCAACACAGCCACGTAATGCACCGGCTTTAGTCAGGGTTACGAAACAGGCGGCATGATGACGAAAGACAGCGTCGGTAAAACCGGACAGTGGTTGCCTGCAACCGTGACTGAGGCCGTATTCAATGCTGTCCCGAGCCAGCATCAGCAATTGACGGCGCTCGATTGTCCCGAGTCCGCGCCGGTCCTCAGCCGGCTTCGCTTCAGTCCTCTCTGCCATCCTCGACTCCTGTCATTCTCTGTCACCGTTTCCGTCAGCGTAGCACAGAGCCCACATCCAGCCAGAACTCAGGCATAACGCCTAACCCCTGTCGGATACAGAGAGAAAAGACACCGGGTACCCACGTTCTCGGGTACAACAAAGGGTTAATTACAGCGCGGTAGCAACCGAATCGTGTGCGGCACGGCGGAGGGGGGGGTAAGCTCGGCACCTCGCCGCTCTTACCTGCTCGAGCAACAGTGCAACGGCTATTTATGCGGCTGCTTACCCAAGCGGCTGATGGCCTCCTGCGGCACGTCATAGTGCTCGGTAATCCACTCCAGATTCTGGTGGCAGAACCCGGAAAACTCCCGCTGCAAGATCAAAGCCCAAACCGCATCGGTCACGGCCTCAACCAGGCTTTGGCGCTGGCTTTCTCCGGCCCCGTCGATGTCGGCATAATAGTGATCGATCGCCTGTTGAAGTCGCTTACCCGCCCGGCCAAGAGTGGTCGCCTTTTCCTTGGCGATCTCCGACTCCAGTGAGCTGTACTTGTCAGAGCGTAAACTGTCCAGACCAAACTTTTGCATAGGGTTGCAGCTCCCTTTCGCTGAAGGCTTACCCAGTAGGGACAACTCTTTTTTATACTCCAACTAGGGTCAAATTGCACCGCTCGTTGTTCACTGTTGAATCCGTCTCGCTTTAGCCATCAAAGACCATCAGGATGACTGAGTCTGGGCATGCGCCGCTTTGCGTGGCTTGACCTGACTCAAGCCCACTCCCAGCAGGACCACCACGCTGGCGATTAACTGGGTCTGATTCAGCCGTTCATCCAAAATCAGATAAGCCAGAACAACGGTAAACACAGGTATCAGGTTTACAAACATTGACGCCCGCGACACCGACATATGAGCAATCGCATAGTTGTACAGCAAGTACGCTCCCAGAGTCACAAAGGCCCCAAGGAATACGATGGACAAGATGGGCTCGACGCTGAAATACCATGGCCCGCCTTTGACCAACGCCAATGGCGTGAAAAACAGTGCCCCGACAGCGGACATGTACGCCGTGAGCGTCAACGCGGAGTAGCGTTCGCTCAGCAATTTAAGACACACACTAAAAATGGCGGCACACAACATGGCACCTAACTCAAGGGTGTTTCCCAGCAGCGGATTAGGCGCAGATTCGTTTGCATCTCCGGCCGAGCCCAAAACCATCACCCCGGCAATGGCGATACACAGACCTACGGCGGCAATTTTGGTGATACGCTCTTTGAGGACGATAAAGGCCACGATGGCGGTAAGCAGCGGTGCCAACGACGTTACCATGCCAGCCTGACCGGCACTGGTATACTGCAATGCTAACCCTTCCAGGATAAAGTACAGACTCGGCTCCACTGCGGCCATTATCAGCAGAATCTTCCAATCCCCTTTTTGATACTGGAAATTGAACAACTTAGGCCAGAAAAACGCAAAGCACAGACAGGCGATCCACATCCGCCCGGCAATCACCGTCCAGGGGTCATAACTCTGAAATGCCACTTTCAGTGCAATAAAACTGCTGGCCCACAAAATCATCGCCACAATCAACGCCATTTCGGCGGTACGTCCCTTCAATTCTCTGTTTCCCAGCCCGGTGACAACATGGCTCTCGCCAAAAACGTCGATATGGTAGTCAGTTAACCGCCAAAGATCACGCTTTCCATTTATTCTGTGAATAACCCTATTTGTCTTCAGTTGTTTAAGTGCAATCAATTACCGATAATAGAGGGCTAAGTGTATCCCGAGCCTCAAACGAATGTCAGAGTATCTGCTCCTTCTTGTTGGCACCATTCTGGTCAACAACTTTGTCCTGGTGAAATTCCTGGGACTGTGCCCCTTCATGGGGGTGTCCGGTAAGGTTGAGTCCGCCATCGGTATGTCGATGGCCACCACTTTTGTTCTCACGCTCGCCTCATTGTGCAGCTATCTGATCAACAAGTACCTGCTTATCCCTTTCGATTTGGTGTACCTGCGCACCCTGGCCTTTATTTTGGTCATCGCCGTGGTGGTGCAGTTCACCGAAATGGTGGTACGCAAAACCAGCGCCTCCCTGTACCGAGTACTGGGGATCTACCTGCCACTGATCACCACCAACTGTGCGGTACTGGGGGTAGCCCTGCTGAACGTACAGGAACAACATGACCTGTTTGGCTCACTGATCTATGGCTTCGGTGCCGCCGTAGGTTTCTCTTTAGTGCTGGTGCTGTTTTCCGCCATGCGCGAACGACTGGCCGCCGCCGATGTGCCCGCCCCGTTCAAGGGCGCTTCTATCGCCATGGTGACCGCCGGATTGATGTCACTGGCCTTTATGGGCTTTACCGGGCTGGTGAAATAGACCATGAGCAGTATCCTAATAGCCGTTGTAGTACTGGCCGGACTGGCCCTGTTTTTCGGTGTCATTCTGGGGTATGCCTCCATCCGCTTTAAGGTGGAGTCCGACCCCATTGTTGAACAGATAGACAACACCCTGCCACAGACCCAATGTGGTCAGTGTGGCTACCCGGGCTGCCGCCCCTATGCCGAGGCCATCGCCTCGGGTGCAGCCCCCATTAACCTCTGTCCCCCTGGTGGCGATGCGGTGATTCAAAAACTCGCTGACATGATGGGCGTCGAGCCCGAGCCTCTGGAGGGGGGAGAACAGATCGCCCGTGTGGCCTACATTCGTGAAGACGAGTGCATCGGTTGCACTAAGTGCATTCAAGCCTGCCCGGTGGACGCCATCGTCGGTACCGGCAAACAGATGCATACGGTGATTGCCAAAGATTGTACCGGCTGCGACCTGTGCGTAGCCCCCTGCCCGGTTGACTGCATCGATATGATCCCAGTGAAAACCACAAAACAAAACTGGAACTGGGATCTGAACCGGATCGCCGTCAAAGAGGTGGAGTAACCGAATTTATGCAAACTCTAACCGAACAAATCGACAGTGGTACTCTGTGGACCTTTGCAGGTGGCATCCATCCGCCAGAAAACAAAACCCTGTCCAACCAAACGCCCATTGACACGCTGCCACTGCCGGAACAGTTCTACATTCCGATCACTCAGCACATCGGCCAACCCGGCAGCCTGCTGGTTAAGGTCGGCGACCGGGTGTCAAAAGGCCAGCCGCTGACCCAGCCCAGCGCGCCCATGGCACTGCCTGTGCATGCCCCCACGTCAGGCACCATCGAAGCCATCGGCGACTGGGTCTCGGCTCACCCATCGGGCCTGCCAGAAACCACCATCACCCTGAAGCCGGATGGCGAAGACCGCTGGTGTTCGCTCACCCGTCGTGACAGCCTGGCTGGGATGAACAACACCGAGATTCTGGCAACCATTCTCAATGCCGGCATCGCTGGCCTGGGGGGCGCCACCTTCCCAAGCCACATAAAACTCAATCCGATTCAGCCAGTAAAATACTTGCTGATCAACGCCGCCGAGTGCGAGCCCTACATCACCGCCGACGACACCCTAATGCGGGAGTTTGCCAGTGAAATTGTTCAAGGGCTGACGGTGTTGGACAAACTACTGTCACCCGAGCGCATTCTGTTTGCGATCGAGGACAACAAACCTCAGGCCATTGCCGCCATCGAACAAGCGGTGAAAACCAGCGACTTTGACCCTAAACAACTGCAGGTCAAAGTCATCCCCACCAAATACCCATCGGGAAGCGAAAAACAACTGGTACAGATCCTCACGGGTCAGGAAGTACCTTCGGGTAAAATTCCTGCCCAGCTGGGAATGGTGATGCAAAACGTCGGTTCCGTGTTTGCTATCAAGCGCGCCCTATTTGACGGCGAACCCCTGATTGAACGGGTTGTCACCGTCACCGGCCAGCGCACCAAGCAACCAGGTAACTACTGGGTTCGCTTAGGCAGCCCTATCGACTGGCTGCTGAAACAGACCCGTTTTAACCCGCAACTGCTAGGGCAAAAAGTGATCATCGGAGGCCCGATGATGGGCTTTACCCTGCCGAGCCTGAAGGCGCCAGTGATCAAATCCACCAACTGCATTCTGGTGCCATCTCGTAAAGAGATGCCTGGCAACGCTCGTGAGCTCAACTGCATCCGCTGCGGAGAGTGTGCCCGAGCGTGCCCACAGCAACTGCTGCCTCAACAGCTGTACTGGCACGCCAAGGCCAAAGAGCTCGACAAAGCCGAGGCGTTAAACCTTAGGGACTGCATTGAATGCGGTGCCTGTGCCTATGTTTGCCCGTCGGACATCCCTCTGGTGCAGTATTACCGCATCGCCAAGTCGGCACTGCGCCAGGAAGCCCTGAAGCAGCAGGCATCCGATCGCGCCAAAATTCGATTCGATGCCCGCCAGGCCCGACTGGAAAAAGAAAAACAGGAACGGGAAAACCGACACAAGGCTGCAGCAGCCAAGCGAAAAGCCAGTGCCCCTGCCGCCGACAGCGATGCCGTTCAAGCGGCACTGGCACGGATTAAGAAAGCCAAGCCAGAGACAGATAGTGAGCAGGACATGGCTGCCCTGCGTGCTCAGCGCAAAGCCGAAGCTCGAGCCCGTAAGGCCGAAAAAGCCGCCACGGACACCGCCTCTGCCGGCGCAGACCCTAAGTCAGATGCCGTAGCTGCTGCCATCGCACGAGCCAAAGCCAAAAAGGCTGCTCAAAACAGTGACAATACGGCGCCCGATCCGAAAAAAGCCGCCGTGGCCGCTGCCATTGCCCGAGCCAAAGCCAAACAAGCCGCGACGAAAGGCGAGCCCGCCGCTTCCGAGACACCAGCGCAACCGACAGAGACAACGGCAAAAGCTGGCGACAACAAGCGCAACGCCGCCGTGGCCGCCGCCATCGCCAAGGCAAAAGCCAAGCAGGCCGCCGCGAAAGGCGAAACCACCGCTTCCGAGACACCAGCGCAACCAACAGAGACAACGGCAAAAGCTGGCGACAACAAGCGTAACGCCGCCGTGGCCGCCGCCATCGCTAAGGCAAAAGCAAAACAAGCCGCCGCGAAAGGCGAGACCGCAGCCATAGAAACGCCCACGCAGCCAGCGACTGACGCCGAGCCGGTTCAAGCCGCCGAAGCCGCGGCACCGGCCGACCCGAAAAAAGCCGCCATTGCCCGCGCCATCGCCAAGGCAAAAGCCAAGCAGGC
>NZ_KE384373.1:19866-23868 GCF_000425405.1 Ferrimonas kyonanensis DSM 18153
GGCCGACCCGAAAAAAGCCGCCATTGCCCGCGCCATCGCCAAGGCAAAAGCCAAACAACAAGCGCAGCGTGATGCTGCCAGCAAATCATCAGACGAGTAGTGATACATGGCCTTTAAGATTGCCTCCTCACCCCACGCGACCACGCACACCAAAACCAGTCAGGTGATGCAACGCGTCGCCCTATGTGCCCTGCCCGGCATAGCCGCCCAGTGGTATTTCTTTGGTTGGGGCAACCTGATTCAAATCGCCATCGCCGTAGTGGTGGCACTGAGCGCCGAAGCCCTGTTTGTCAAACTGCGGCGCCGGCCGGTCATGGCCGCCCTGGGAGACTACTCCGCGCTGGTGACCGCCGTGCTGATCGGCATCTGTATGCCACCACTGGCCCCTTGGTGGATTGTTGCATTGGGTGCCTTTTTTGCCATCGTCGTCGCCAAACAACTGTACGGCGGCCTTGGACAAAACCTGTTTAACCCGGCCATGGTGGCCTACGTCGCCCTGCTGATCTCCTTCCCGGTTCAGATGACCGCCTGGCTGCCTCCACAGGCGCTGGCGGCCAACGCTCTGGATCTCCCTTCCGTGCTGGAGATGATCTTTCTGGGCAGCAACCATCTGGGGCTATCGATGTCGCAACTGTCTTTGGGCATCGATGGGGTCACCATGGCCACGCCACTGGATACCCTAAAGACCGATCTCACTCTCGGTCTGACTGCTGGTGAGAGCTTCGCCAAACCCATTTTTGATGGCAGCTTTGGCGTCGGTTGGGCCTGGGTCAACGCCGGTTTTCTGCTCGGCGGACTGATGATGCTGAAATTGAAAGTGATTCGCTGGCACATTCCCGTGGCCGTTCTCGCGGCGCTGGGCCTGTCGGCCTTTATGGGCACCATGCTGCACCCGGACGGTACCGGCGGACTGGTGTTCCACTGGTTCTCCGGCGCGGCAATGTTTGGCGCCTTCTTCATCGCCACTGATCCAGTTACCGCCGCAACCAGTACTCGAGGACGGTTAATTTTTGGCGCCCTGATTGGCCTATTGGTGTACCTGATCCGCAGCTTTGGCGGCTACCCGGACGCCTTCGCCTTTGCCGTTCTACTGGCCAACATGTGCGCGCCAATGATCGACTATTACACCCGCCCACGCACATACGGTCACGGGAGCGAATAATGCTGGCCTCAATGAAACGAAATGGCTTAATTCTGGCGCTGTTCGGCATGGCGGCCACCGCTGTGGTGGCGGTGACTCATCAGCTCACCAAAGAACGCATCTACGAACAGCAGCAGCAGGAGTTATTGAAAACTCTGCACCAGATCCTGCCCAATGACAGCTACGATCTGCCTCTTCATGAAAGCTGTCATCTGGTGACCAACGAACAGTACCTGGGCACCACTAAACCTCAACGGGCGTTCGTGGCGATTAAAGAGGGGTTGCCGGTCGCTATGGCACTGGAAACCACCGCCCCAGACGGTTACAACGGCGACATCAATCTGATCATCGGCGTTAGTTGGGACGAAAAGATTCTGGGCGTTCGCACCCTCAGCCATAAGGAAACCCCTGGGCTGGGCGACAGCATTGAAACCCGAAAATCTGACTGGGTCTTGAGTTTCAACGGTTATCACCTGATCGATGAAGACGACAAACGCATCGGCGTTAAGAAGGACGGCGGCGACTTTGATCAGTTTACCGGCGCCACCATCACACCGCGGGCCTACACCAAAGCGGTGCGCAACGGCCTGAACTACATTAAACGGTTTAAGCACGAGATCACCACGGCACCACAATGTGGAGACAAGTCATGAGTCAAATGAAAGAGATTGCCTGGCAAGGGCTGTGGAAGAGTAACCCTGGCCTGGTGCAACTGCTGGGACTGTGCCCACTTCTGGCCGTCAGTAACACTCTGACGAATGCCATTGGCCTGGGTTTGGCGACCATGGTAGTACTGGTGTGCTCCAACGTACTGGTGTCTCTGCTGCGCAGCAGCATTCCGGGTGAAGTGCGCATCCCCATCTATGTGATGATCATTGCCGCTTTGGTGACCTGCGTACAACTGCTGGTCAATGCCTACGCGTATGGCCTGTACCTGTCTCTGGGAATCTTCCTGCCGCTGATCGTCACCAACTGCGTCATCATTGGCCGGGCCGAGGCCTTTGCCTCGAAACACTCCGTTGCCCATGCTGCCTTTGATGGCTTTATGATGTCGACCGGCTTCCTGATTGTGCTCAGCCTGTTAGGCGGTATCCGTGAAGTTCTCGGCCAGGGTACCCTGTTTGATGGCGCCGACCTGTTACTGGGAGACTGGGCCACGGCACTGCGCATCGAACTGTGGCAGGTGGACAGCCCGTTCCTGTTGGCCTTGTTGCCACCGGGTGCGTTTATCGCCATGGGCCTGCTAATCGCCGCCAAAAATGCCATGAACGACAAGGTCGAAGCTGCCTTTGCCAATAAAAAAGAAACAGTTAAGATTGAACGAGCCCGGGTAACCAACTAACAATAAGCCCGGCCGGTTAATGACACGGAACGCACAACACCATGAATAACGAAAAACGGCTACAGATCCTGACTCGGCTGCGTGACAACGATCCGCACCCGACCACAGAACTGGAGTTCTCCACCCCTTACGAATTGCTGGTCGCCGTCGCCCTGTCGGCTCAGGCCACCGACGTCAGTGTCAACAAGGCCACCCGTAAGCTGTTTCCGGTAGCCAATACTCCGCAGGCGATGTTGGATCTCGGCGCTGAAGGGATCAAGGACTACATCAAGACCATCGGCCTGTTTAACACCAAGGCGGAAAACGTCATCAAGGCGGCTCAGATGCTGGTCGACCTGCATGGCGGCGAAGTCCCCGAGGATCGGGCCGCTCTGGAAGCGCTACCCGGCGTCGGCAGAAAAACCGCCAACGTAGTGTTAAACACCGCCTTCGGTTGGCCCACCATCGCAGTGGATACCCACATCTACCGGGTATCGAACCGCACCAAGTTCGCCATGGGTAAAAACGTTGACCAGGTAGAACAAAAACTGCTGAAAGTGGTTCCCAGTGAGTTTAAGGTGGACGTTCACCACTGGCTGATTCTGCACGGGCGCTATACCTGCCTGGCCAGAAAGCCTCGTTGTGGCAGCTGCATCATCGAAGACCTGTGTGAGTTTAAAGAGAAGGTCTACCCCGAAGAATAACCCCTCCTCAGAACAATAACGCCGTGGTCTGCCACGGCGTTATTGTATGGCATGATTGCCGCCAGCTCCACCTGACACCACTCAGCGATGTTGCCGCACAAGGGCGATGAGCTGTCCTCCCTGCTTCTGCGGGCGAAAGACACTGGCTACCCGCATGCGCGGGCACGACGGAGGGGGGTTTAAAGTGCGAGGGGAACCTGCTGCACCGAGCTTTGCGGAAACCACAGTAACAACTGGACTACCGCACACCCAGCCAACTCGCACTGTCGCCCTTGCCAACGCCAGGACCCAGTGACTTTAGTTTTAACCTTGAGAAAGACGCTGAATTCTCGCCTGCGCAAAAATGACCAAAGGCACAGACACTGGGTACCCGCGTGCGCGGGCACGACGGAGGGGGGTTTAAAGTGCGAGAGGAACCTGCTGCACCGAGCTTTGCGGAAACCACAGTAACAACTGGACTACCGCACACCACGCCAACTCGCACTGTCGCCCTTGCGAACGCGAGGGCCCAGTGACTTTGGTTTTAACCTTGAGAAAGACGTTGAATTCTCGCCTGCGCAGAAATGACGAAAGGCACAGACACTGGGTACCCGCGTGCGCGAGCATGACGGAGGGGTGATTAAAGTGCGAGGGGAACCTGCTGCACCGAGCTTTACGGAAACCACAGTAACAACTGGGCTACCGCACACCCCGCCAACTCGCACTGTCGCCCTTGCCAGCGCAAGGGCCCAGTGGCTTTAGTTTGGTTCTTCGCAGATTAGCGGGAACTAGATACGAGAACGGCTGGAAAGGTTATTGTGTAGTCGCCAAACAAACCCAATAACCAACCAGCCGTT
>NZ_AUDJ01000047.1 GCF_000425405.1 Ferrimonas kyonanensis DSM 18153
AGGTCATCAAACGCATGGCCTACGGATACCGGGATAGCGACTACTTCTTCTTGAAGATACGAGCCGCTTTTCCCGGTAATGCGCGATGAACCTTTAGTTTTAACCTTGAGAAAGACGCTGAATTCTCGCCTGCGCAAAAATGACGAAAGGCACAGACACTGGGTACCCGCGTGCGCGGGCACGACGGAGGGGGGTTTAAAGTGCGAGGGGAACCTGCTGCACCGAGCTTTGCGGAAACCACAATAACAACTGGGCTACCGCAAACCCCGCCAACTCGCACTGTCGCCCTTGCCAGCGCGAGGGCCCAGTGACTTCTGCCGTTCAGGAGGCCATGGCGTCTATCAGGTGAATGACACCGGACCCACTGCAGACCCAAAAGCCGCCATTGTCCGGCAAAGGCGCAATCTCGTCGCGACGCACTACCCCGTGGGTTGCCAGAAAGAAAGCGGCATCATCGACGTTATCGGTTTCCACGTGCAACCAGATCTCCAGTTGACTGATGGTCTTAACCTCAGACAACACCAGGCGTTTGTCGCCAAAACAGAAACAGTGAGCACCCAAGCCCTGGTCCACGTAATTGGCGTCCTCTTCCAACGCCAAAACGTCGCGATAAAAGCTCAAATTACCCGGGTACTCATGAGGGGGGATACGAATGATGATGTGTCGTCCGGCCTGAAATCGTGGTCTCATACTGCCATCCTCTAGCTGGGGCCCAGTCCTTGGGCATGAGTACCATCATAGAACAGGGTCATGCCACTGTCACAATCAATGCAATGGCGACTGCTTATTGAAATTCGGTTCAACCGCCCCCATAACCTTGTCATGTCCTCAAGGAGCCGAGCCGTGACCTACCCGATATACGCCTTTAATCAACATGGAGACCTGAAACCGCCGTTGTGGCTGTTTGTTCTGATGGCGTTTTTAGGCCGAACCTGGCTGTTGATGGCCATCGCCGCCGCCAGCCGCAGCACCGGCTCCGACATTCTGGCGCTGTTTTACCCCAGCACCCATTACTTCTATCTGGGTCTGCTCTCCGGGTTACCGGTCGTGTTATTGACGATTCTCGGTCGCTTTAAAGGCGGCGACCGCCAGTGGATAAAACGAGTCTGGCAGCAAGGCAAATGGATTCTGATGGCCAACTGGCTGTTGGATCTGGTTCTGCAAGCCAGCGCGCTTCACCATCAACGGGGCGACGTTGCCCTGTATCAGGCGCTGCCGCTGTTAGCCAGTTTCTGGTTTGGCTGGTACCTTATTAAAAGTCGGCGCATTGGCCACTACTTCGATGGGGCACACGTTCTGTCTCACACCAAAGTAAGAAGTTAGCGACGCCATCGGCTTTCGGTATAGAATGGATCTCCTGAAAAATAAGGTAAAAATATGGAAATGTTGACCCACTCCCTGGCTGGTATCGGCCCCTTTTTCACTTACCTGGTGATCGGTCTGGCACTGATCGCAGTATTCAAGGTGATCTATTCCGCCATCACCCCTTACGATGAGTGGGGACTGGTTAAAGAAAACCAGAATCAAGCCGCTGCCATCGGCATTGGTGGAGCACTGGTAGGCTTCACCCTGGCTCTGGCTGCAGCCGCCAGCAACTCGGTATCGGTCACCGACTATTTGCTATGGGCCGGCGTGGCGCTGTTGGCCCAGTTACTGGCCTTCACCGCCGTCCGCTTTGTCATTCTGCCGGGTCTGGTAGAGAAAATTGAACAGAATAACGTTGCCGCCGCCATCGTGCTGGCCGCCATCAACATCAGTGTCGGCCTGCTGAATGCGGCCTGCATGAGTTACTAGGAGACTCCTGTGAAGCGCAGTCGCTCTATTTTGTCACCCCGATTCAAGAAACAGCTGACCGTTCCCACCGCCGCCGCCATCAGCGTCTCGCTAACGCTGACAGGCTGCAGCCCGGAACCGATGCAGGAAACCGCCCAGGTCTATCGCAACGTCACCGAGTGCATTCAGGTAAATCCCGGCCAGGATCAACTGTGCCAAAGCGTCTTTGGAGAGGCCCAGGCGCTGGCGGAAGAGACCGCTCCCCGCTTTAATTCGCTGGCCGATTGTGAACTCGAATTTGGTGCCGAGCAGTGCACCGGTGGTGGCGATTTTGCCACCGACCTGGCTGGCGATGTGAACACCTTGGCGGACGGCGAACAATACGCCGATAACGGCGGTGGTGGAGGCTGGTTTATGCCGATGATGTACGGTTACATGCTCGGTAATATGCTCAGCGGTTCCCGCAACAAATACCGCACCGCTCCGGTATACAGCTCCAAAAACGCCCGCTCACCACTGAATGGCAAGCTGGTCACTGGTGCCGGTGATGTGGTCGGACGCAGTGGCGACCGTGTTGTCCGTACCAGCCCCAATAACTTCACCCCGAAGAAAGCCACTAATGTCACCCAACGAGGAGGCTTCGGTAAAATGGCGCAGGTAAAATCGGCCCAAGCGGCCAAAGCCCGCAGCAGCGCTCGTAAGAGCTCCAGTCGTGGCTGGGGCGGCTAATGCAACGTCACCTTATCACCCCGAGAACCAACTGGCAGCAGCAGGCCGAGACCTACGGTTTTAACTTCCATACCATGTATGGCGAGCCCTATTGGGATGAAAGTCGCTACTACGCCTTCACGCTGGATCAAATTGAGCGGGATCTGGAAGACCCCACCACTGAGATCAACCAGATGTGTCTGGAGGTAGTGGACAAAGTGGTTCAGGACGACGCCCTTCTGCGTAAATTCGCCATTCCCGAAGCTCACTGGGAGATGATCGCCCGCTCCTGGCGCCTGAAGGACCCGGCTCTGTACGCCCGACTGGATCTGGCCTACGATGGCAGCGGTCCGGCTAAGTTGCTGGAAAATAACGCCGATACCCCCACCTCTCTGTACGAGTCTGCTTTCTTTCAGTGGCTGTGGCTGGACGAACGACTGAAGGATGGCACAGTGGCCGACGGCAGTGACCAGTTCAACAGCATTCAGGAACAACTGATCGCCCGCTTTGCTCAACTGAAACAGAGTTGGCCACCGGTACCCCTGCACTTTGCCTGCTGTCAGGACACCGACGAGGATCGGGGCACGGTGCAGTACCTACAGGACTGCGCTGAAGAAGCCGGCCTGCAAACGCTGTTTACCTATATCGAGTCCATCGGTATCACCCCTCAGGGTGGCTTTGTGGATGGAGACAACCGCCCCATGCACGCAGCCTTTAAGCTGTATCCATGGGAATTTATGTTACGGGAGGAGTTTGGCGACTACATCGACAAAGCCCAGACCCGGTGGCTGGAGCCAAGCTGGAAATCGGTGCTGTCCAACAAGGCCCTGCTACCGATGTTGTGGAAACTGTTCCCCAACCACCCTAACCTGTTGCCGGCCTATTTTGCCAACGAACGCCATCTGGCTAACGAATCCCGCTTGGTTGAAAAGCCAATCTACTCCCGTGAAGGCGCCAATGTCCGCATTCTCGACGGCAACCAATCTATCGCCGACAGTGATGGTCCCTACGGCGAAGAGGGCGTTATCTACCAGGCGTTTCAGGATTTACCTAAGTTTGGCGACGACTATGCCCTTATCGGCTCTTGGTTGGTGGGCGATGAAGCCGCCGGGATCTCGGTACGGGAAGATCACAGCCTGATCACCCAGGACCTGTCCCGATTCGTCCCCCACATCATTCTGCCCTGATTCGAACAAATCGCAGGCACAAAAATGCCGCCTCATCGGGCGGCATTTTTTCTGCTTGGTCCGACTTAGAAAATCAAGGAAGCCAGGAAGCAGATGGTACCCAGAGAGCCAACAACGGCGCCCAAAGCGTATTTAACATTAGTATCCATGGACATCACTCCTTAGTCCGACAACGGTTGACACCAGCTTAACCGCTGTGCTGGGTGGCTCAAGGCACCTCTGTCGCAACTGTGCTCTGGATCACAGTGATAATACCGTTCAGTCAGATTGAAAAAATCGGTCCATTAATATCGTGCAAACAGGTGCTTAACAAAAGTTACTGTAACACCACCGCCGTCGCCAGCAGCAAGAAAATCACCGCACTCACCCGATCCACCCAAATACCGTGGCGCTGCAACCAACCCAGTAAACCGGTACGCCCGATTCCCAGCGCCACCGCAGCGTACCACAGGGCATCGATGCCACCGGCGGTGGCCATCATCAGCAGTTGATCCCCAAGGGTGAGATCGGCACGCACAAATTGGCTGAACAGTGCCAGGAAGAAGATCGCCAGCTTGGGGTTGAGAAAGGCCACCATGAAACCACCACCGAACCCGACAAAACGGGTTTTACTCGGTGCACTCTGCCCTTCGGCATCAGGCTTGGCCAGCAGAATCTTAATCGCCATGTACACCAGAAATGCTGCACCGGCGTACTTAATGCCGTCAAACAGCCAGGGCGTCTGGCTGATAAGCAACCCCAGTCCCATGGCCGTGATCAACGCATATAGGGCCACGCCAATGCCGTGGCCCAGAGCGGTCCGCAGGCCAGTGGCCGTGCCCCGTTGCACTGTGTTATTGATTACCAGCGCCAGGCTGGGACCGGGACTGAGGGCACCCAGTACGCATACTGTTGCCAGAGGCAACCAAGTTAAAAACGTCATTACTGCTTTACTGCTCTATTCACTATCAATGTTGCCTTCAAGCTTACTCACATAACAACATTACCAAAAGCGATAGTTACTCATGCCTACAAGTCGTTTTAGTAATACCTATCTGCACAAAATGATTCAGATGGTCGCACAAAAACGGAAACGCCAGCTCGCGAAACCAGCGATGAGCCGGGTCCTCATTGAAGCGGCGGTGCCACAGCAACCGGTAGTGCTGGCGGGCACAGTCGAACGGCAATCGCTTCACCACCATCGGCGCTTGCTCCGACATCTGAGCGGCAATGTGCAGCGGCGTCGTCAGCAGCGTTGGCGTGGACATCAGCAGCCCCAGTGCCGACTGGAAAAACGGCACCTGAGCAAAACAGCGGCGCCGGTGCCCCAGAGCCTGCAACGCGGTGTCCACTGGCGAGTCCTTGTCACCACCACCGCTGACCCGCAAATGCCCAAATTGCAGATACCGCTCCAGCGTCAGAGTTTGCTCAGCCAAAGGGTGATGCGCCGACATCAGCACCGCCAAGCCATCTTCCCCCTGGTCCCGCCGAGCCACATTATCCGGCACCGATTCCACGATGGTAGACACCAGATCCACAGACAGACTCGCCAGTTGTGACAACTGCCCCTTGTCCCACAAACGATACTCCAGTGTTACCAGAGGAGCCTGACGACCCACTTCGGCGGCGATGGCGGGAAAGATGTGCTGGGCTACGTAATCGGATGACGAAAACACCAGAGTGCGCCGACACTGGCTCGGATCAAAACTCTGGGGCAAATACAGGGCATCCAGTTGCTGCAATTGCTGCGGCAGGGTCAGTTGCAGCGATTGCGCCTTAGGCGTCAACAGATAGCGTTGACCTTCACGCACCAGCAAAGGGTCTTCGAAGTCCTGTCGCAATTGATGCAAGGTTTTGCTAACCGCCGACTGGGTCATATGCAGATTTTCTGCCACCCGGGTCAGGTTGGGTTGCTGTAACAACGCCGACAACACTCTCAATTGATTCAGGTTATGGCGCATGAGCCCTCCAACAGACAAGATCTGTGGCCATGGTACTCAAGTTCCCAAGCCCTGCAAACTCCCGCGCCGCTAACGAGCAAGCATCAGGCGCGGTCGGCCGGTTTTTCCAGCCCCACCACCCCCTCTGTGAGCCATTGAGGCAACCACGACAGGGCTTCGGCGACCCGTTCGCTTTCCGTCATCGCCGAGTTGTACTGAGCCAATTCCAACGCCCGCGACCAGGGCTGACCGGACTTTAACGCCGCCAACACCGTTGCCTGCAGCGCGCTGATTGGGCGCCGATGCACTCGATAGCGATGCCGGTACAGCATTAATTGTTGCCGACCCGGCCGCGGCGTCGCCACTTGCTGCCGCGATAGCTGCGCCATCAGTGCCATCATGTCGAGATCGCACTCAAAGACCCGAGTGGTCGGCGGCACCCATACCGGCGGCAATTGCCACAGCGGCAATGGCAACAGCGACGGCTCATTTGACTCGAGCCCTTGAGCCCGAGCGACCTGAGATTGTGCGGTTTCCACCTGGGCCAGTTGACCGGGCAGGCGCCAGCGCCAAGGCTCAAAATTCGCTTGTTTCGGCTGAGTCAACTTCAGGTAATGGGTAAAACTCTGGCCCAAATCAAACAGGGTGTAGCTACTTGAGGGCTTAAACTCCAAAAAGCCCATGGCAAACAGGCCAAAGGTCTCCTCTCCCAGATAACGCCTGAGCAGGGGAAATTCCGCTTTTAGGCACTCGATCAACCTAAGCCGATAGCCCCTCTGGTACACCAAGGTTCCCTGCTGATCGCCAAACTCGGCTCTGGGATAGGCCAGCGGGCTGTCACCGCTCCAGCGGTTAGTCAGAATTCGCTGTAGCAACCAGCTCTGCTGATGTTTCAGGTTCGATGGGTTCATGGGCCGTTACCGTTGTGTGCAAAGGAGTGGAAAGCGGCTGGGTCGCGCTGGTCGGAACCACGTCCGGTATCCGTCCGGCCAGCACCTCACGGGCCAGTTGGACCTCGCTCACCAGCTCGGGAAACGGTGGAATACGATCGTCCCACTCCAGCAGCGTACTCAGCGGACCGGTACGCTGAACCAGTTGTCGATACAGCTGCCAAACCGGCGTTGGCACCGGCTGATCGTGGGTATCCACCAGGTGAGTGCCGCAGTCGGTCGGTCCCGCAAGATGGCACTGCACCACATTGGCGGCGTCAATGCCGTCCAGGTAGGCCTGAGCGTCCCAACCGAGATTAAAGCAGGTCACATAGACGTTGTTGACATCCAACAGCAAGGCACAGCCACAGCGGGCGCACAGCTCATTGAGAAACTCCCACTCGTGGAACTCGTTTTCCGAAAAAGCCAGGTAGCTGCTGGGGTTCTCCAATACCAGAGGCCGGTCCAGAATTTCCTGCACCTGGGCTACCCGAACACAGACGTGATTCAGACTTTCCCGGGTCAGTGGCATCGGCAACAGATCATGACTGTTGATCCCTTGCAGTCCGGTCCAGCATAAGTGATCCGACACCAAGGCCGGCTGCAGTTCATCCGCCAGCCGTTTAACTTTATACAGGTACTCCACATTGAGCGGGTCGGTGGAGCCGATGGAGAGCGACACTCCATGCATCGCCATCGGCAGCCGCTCTCTAAGCGTCAGCAGCACGTGACGGGCATAGCCATAGTTATCGAGGAAGTTCTCGGTGATGATCTCCAGCCAGTCAACGCCCAGCGCCGCCGAATCCCGCTGTGCCATTAACCAGGAAAAGTGACAGCTACGAAGCCCCACTCCCAACCCCAGCTCGGTAGTTATCTGTTGCATAGCGTCTCCCTGCAACGGGGGCCGGGCCCCCGTTCAATAGCACTAGGTTGAGGGTGGAAATGCCAGGCGCAGATCGCTGGCCTCCGGCGCGTTACCGGCCAGCTTACCTTCGCTGGCCATCACTTTCTCATAGGCTTTCCAGGCAGTGGCGTACACCGAATCGCCCTCGTCAAAACTCAGGGTCTGCTCCAGCTTCACCGAGTCCTTATCCGCAAACAACTGATACAGCGCCATGGTGCCGGATTTCGGGAACCGCTGAGAGGCGGAAATGGGCACGGCACAGCCACCGTAACTGCCACAGAAGTTGTCGCCCGGCGCCGTGTACAGCTCATCATCGCCGGTCTTGGCCACCATGGCGTTACAGCCACTGCCCCCCTTGGTGCTCTGTACAAAGCCGCAGCCGCCCTCCCCTTTGCAGGCGTTAGAGCCGCGGCAGGTATGAAACACCTCCTTAGACGCACACTGGTTGCCCTCGGCGCTGTCACCGTAGTCCAGCCCCTGACAGGCATGGTACAAGGGTGCAGAGTCACCGCTGTGGCGCTCAAACTGGCCCAGGCTCAGGTCCGGTGCCTGGCCAAACACCGCCCAACAGATAGAGATGCGATCCCCGGAGCCCGCCATGGAGGGAAACGGGAAATCCGTGTTTGGCGTGCTCCAATAGTCATTCAGCACCGTGGTGATGCCGGCGATGGCGCCGGCGGCAACCCGGCTGAACAGCTCTAGGTTGCCATCACGACTGTCCGGGGCATTGAGGCGATTGAGCGCCCCGGCGACCTCTTCGGCAGTGGGAATGCCGGCGATGGGCGCCGCCCCCTCCAGCTCCAGCATGCTGGCCTGCCAGCTTCTGGGCTGATCGGAAGCGTTATGCCACTGCGACCAGGTGGTCAATTGACCGGACTCCAGCAAGCCTCGCACCTGCTGGAAGCGATCGTAATGATCCACCACCCCACCAAAGAAGCGGGCATGGGCATCCGCCGACTCCACCTGCTGGCCGTCGTCGTTATAGCTGACGTAGTCGTTCTTCAGGGCATTAAAATCCGGCTGATAGTTGGGCTTGACCGCATCACCCACCATGCCCTGAGGGCGTACCGCCACCTGTGGCCCCTGCACCTTGAGAGTGGACCCTTCCCCCTGATCGGTGATGGCGTCCATCATGGTCAGGATCTGCGCCTTGGCTTCGACGGCCGAGCCAGCATCGATGACGGTATTGAGGTGAGGAAATTCCGGACTGCAATGC
The DNA here is from genome assembly GCF_000425405.1 of Ferrimonas kyonanensis DSM 18153. Classification (GTDB taxonomy): domain Bacteria; phylum Pseudomonadota; class Gammaproteobacteria; order Enterobacterales; family Shewanellaceae; genus Ferrimonas; species Ferrimonas kyonanensis. Next base: position 8,637 of record NZ_AUDJ01000047.1, read on the forward strand.
CCCTCACTCTCGGTATTAAACAAGTCGTTCTGAATCGAGTCCGGCTTATACAACGCCTCTATCAGGGTGGTACCATCGCTGTACTCCAGATTCAGATACAGCGCCAGACATTCGTACATGGCGGCGATGGTGCCAAACATCGGCAGATCTTTCTCGGTATTGTCTGCGGTCCAGCCGTCAAACGGCACCTGCTCGGACAGCGGCCCTTTAGTCACCAGATAGTCGCCGCGTTTGCTGTCCTGGATCAGCGTTTGCAGTACATCCGCCGGCTCTTCGATGGCCAGAAACAACGCCACGGTGTTGTCGTTCACCTCGCCCAGCGACACCGTTACGCTCTGGTAAACCGTGGTGTCTTTCAGGTTGATGATGTGGGGAATGGTGGTCTTGGTCTCGCCATAGCAATGCCAGCCCAGGGTGCCCGGGTCTTGAAGCAGCGGACTGGTAAAGCAGGGGCTGCACTGATTTTCAGGGGCATTTTTAGTCAACGCGTTGAATATATTCGACGCCAATTGCAGGTGCAGCATCTCCTGAATGAACACGCTGAAGATGGTGTTAAAGCACTGCTGGTTGGCGGTTTGTACCTTAGCCGAGGTGGACATGCCGGGCCACAGCCGCCCTTTATACAGGGCATTGTCACCGATAATGGCATGCATCCCCTGCAACGAGTACATGGCGGTCATGTACAGGGGAATGGTGAATAACTCCACATTTACGGCGGCTTGAGCCAGTGCCCGTACGGCGGCAATATCCGCGGGGCGATTATGAATGGCACGCTGTTGCAGGGCCGGGTTGGCCTGCAGGTGCTGACGCACTGCATTTTCAAAATACATGGGTTCTCCTTAACCTTGAGTCGTGGCAGACGCTCCTGTCCACCGTTGCACGCGGAAGCACTTCCGGTGCAGACTCCAAAGCGTAGGAGAAATCCCCGTGGCTGCAACTGCCGTCCCTGACGCTACGACCAAGTCACCACTAAAGATCCGCTACGGCCCGCCCATCAACGCCGGGGCAGCCTTGCATTTAGCAGAAACAGAGAGGCTCGGGTCGGGACATTGTCCGACACAGCTTTAAGTGATTGCCCCACCCAGGGAGAGTGGGGCAGGCAAGGTTACTTGGCCTTGAGCCGATTTGGATCCGAGTCCCCCTGGTAATGGAACACCAATCCACGATCGTCCACATCCAGCATCAGTTTCATGATCAGATGGTAGCTTTGCATCGACTTCAGCTGATTCACCAACTCAGGGTCCAGCGCCTTAGCCCAGTCCATTGCCGGCAGCATCGCCTGCTGATAGTCCATCGTTACCGCCATCAGTCCATTGGCTGTCAGCGGCTCCGCACTCATGGCCTCAGCCACCCTGGCCCCTTTGTCACCGGTATGCAGCATCAATTGACTTTCGCTCATCTCCAGCATGATAGGCTGCAGGGCGTATTGCAGCTGAGGAACCCGGTCTTTGATGTCCACCGCCTGCTGCCCCGGTTTCAGATCCAGACTGGCAAACTCAGGGCTCACCATCTTGATGGCATTAAAGGCCTTGGTGGGATCCTTGGCCGATACACTCATCAATAGGCTGTAGGTACTCAAGGTTCCATCACTACGGCTTTCATCAAACGCGTAGTCATAGACCCCAAGGCCCAACCCTTGAATCCCGTCGGTAAAGCCGGAAAACAAAGCCAAAGATTCCGGAGGCACCTGCTTAAGCTCTTGTTGTAATTGGGCCAACTGCGGGCACTGATAGGACACGTCCAACATCTGATCCCGAACCTCAACCAGCCCCTCTTGCAGGGTGTCGGCATTAATCCCCAGCGCCGCTGCAAACATCGGCTTAGTGGCATCAAACAGGCTCTGTGGCACAAAGCCACGCAGTTTATTCAGTGCACTCAACATCGGTTGGTTGCGCGACTCAATGATGGTGTCACTGCTGATGCTAAAACCGTCACCCAACGCCTCTATCCTGGTCTGGAACACGGTTCTTGGCCAGTTGACCACAATACCCGACAGCTCTTGATAACAAATTGGATCCTGCAATTTCGCCAACTCCTGCGGGTCATCGGCGAGGCGATTGATCTGCTTGGCCATGGTGTTGCCCGATGGGGTCATCAACCCGGTTAACAACTGCTGGTGGCTGATGTAGCCAATGTCACCAGAACTGAAGCGGTTACGCTGACGTATCTCATCCAGGATGCCGGTGTCCGCCAACGCCTGAGCCGGCCGAGCCTGAGCAAAAGCGATGGCCAGTTGACTGGCGTCCAGCAAGGGCGCGCCAATGACCATGGTCATCATGCCGTCAACCTCGGCAAACCACAGCTCCAGCTGCTCATCCACATCATCCAGCGCCAGGTCATAAACCCGGGCTTCAATACCGCCGATGGTACGGGTGTTGTGCATCGCCCCGCTGTCGGCCTCAATTCGGCCCAGGGTCTGCCAGAACGCTTGCGGATTCTCCACTTGCCACTTAAACACCGGCGCGGCACCGATAGCATAGGTATAGAAGCGCACAGTGTCGCCGAGACCATAGTCCTTCACCAGCTGGTCAGGGTCCTGGAGGCCCTGTAGATAGTTCAGCAAGAACGCCAAAAAGAACTTTTCATCCACGTCTTTGGCTTGCTGCAACGATTGTTGCAGCTGCTGCATCTCGCTGTCGGACAATTGGTAACTGGCTGCCGACGCCCTCAGGTAGGCCCGAATGGGAAACGGGGTCTCCTGGGCCGAAAACCAAACGGTATCCGCCGGAACAAAACTCGCCATCCCTGAGGCGGCACTCTGCGGTTGCTGCGTGTAGATATAAGCGCCGACGGCCGCTGCTGCGACAACCGTTGCCAATGCCAGTTTCTTCACCCTATTTCCCCTGTCGATGCCGCCGATACACTCCGAGGACACCACTTGTTCCCGGGTCAACGACGATGGTAAGTAATGCCCCTATAGTGTCAAAATACAATAGGAAGTCATTGAAATTTATCCTATATAGGACAGTAGCAAAGGCCCAATCACCAGTCCAAGAAAATCGCTGCCGATGGCAAATGACCACACTCGGGCCTTTAAGCTCACGGCGGTAACGGACCGAATCAGTGTAGCGAAATCAGGCTGAACAGCGACTAACCCGGCCGAGACGCCCCACCACCAAGGTGAACACCAAGGCCGCACAGGCACTGATGGACAGCACCGCCCCCAAGTTCTGCAACTGCGCCACCCACACCATTCCCATGCCCAGTCCCAGATAATAGCCGCCGCCAAACACCGCTCCGGCGCTGCCGGCCACCTGTCGGTAGTCAGCCAACGCCAGGCCCAACACATTGGGAATGGCGATCCCAAAACCAGTCACGACCATCATCATCGGCAGCAACAACCAGGGGGTCCCCTGAAGCAGCCAGACTCCGGCGGCTGCGGGCAGCGTCGCCAAAGACGCGACCTGAAGCAATTGCAGCGATGACCATTCACGACCGAGCAGAGTTCGGTTTATCCAGCCACCCATGGCCGTTCCCAGTGCCAACACCACGCCACTGGCACCAAACTGGGCAGAACTTAAGCCCAGATTCTCAAACAGAAAAGGACCCAGAGAGAAGTAGCTGAACAACATCAGGTTGAACAGAGACACCAGGGCGCCGAAGCACCAGATTTTCGGGTCGGCCGCCATGGCGGCGGCCACTCGGTGCAGCGGCGCATTCGAATGCAGTGATGGCCGAGTCTCTGGCAAGCGAGCCAGGGTCAGAACCACTAACATCAACGCCGTAATCAGCAGCGCCGCAAATACTGCTCGATAGCCGCCCAGGCTGACCAATGCACCGCCACTCCACAGCCCCAACAATGGACTGAGGGCAATGGCAACCGCCATTACCGAAAAAGCACGCGCCAACTGTGAGCCTTGATAGCAATCGCGCATTATGGTCTGGCCTATCACCGAACCGACCGCTACGCCAAATGCCGACAAACATCGAGACGCCAATAACCATTCAAAATCCGGAGCCCACAGCGCCAGCATGCACCCCAGCGCATACAGCCCCAACCCCGTTAACATCACCGGTCTTCGGCCGAAGATATCCGCGGCTCGACCCCACAACACCACCCCAAACGCAAAGGCGACGAAATACACCGACAACGTCTGTGAGGCACTGTGTTCGGCCACCTGAAAACCGGCGGCGATATCAGTCAGCGCCGGGCTGTAGATGGTTTCCACCGTCTGTGGAAACATCATTAGTAGAATTATCAACCACATTGGTGGCACGTTGGATTTCATAGTCAATCTCTCCTCTATTCAATGGAGCGATAGCATAGAGAGTTTGAACATGTCCGATTACAAAGATAAAAACAAAAAACATCAAAAAAAGGACAAACTAAGCTACCATGAATGACTCAGCCCCTTAACAGGCAACCTATGGCCATACTTTCCCCCAATGCCCGCTTCGATGCCGATGCCCTGCCCCAAGGTGTCATCGGCATCGCCACCGACGTCGGCCAACACGACTCCGGCGTCCATCGACACCGAAAATCTCAGCTGTTGTTTGCTGCCCATGGCTGCATGAGCATCTCATTGCAAGACCGCCATACCGTGCTGCCCCCCACCTGCGCGGCCTGGATTCCGGCCGGCATCGACCACTGTGCTCGTATGCGCAATGTGGTGGCTTACCGCTCGATCTACTTCGACACCGCACAGTTTGAGCAGGCGCCAACCCAGTTGCAGGTGTGCCGGGTTAACCCGCTGTTAAGCGCTTTGATTGAGCGTATGGCCCTGTGGCCCTGGGAGATGGACAGTGCCAAGCAACAGCTTGTGCTGGCCCTGTTCTGGCAGGAACTGGCCGCTGCCGAGCAAGAACAACTCAGCCTGCCGATGCCTACCGATCCCAGGCTGGCAGCATGGCTCGAAAGCTTGCACCTGGGAGCCCTGCCCAACCCACTGAATCAACTTGCCGCACAACTGGGCATGAGTGAAAAGACCCTGAGTCGATTGTTCAGCCGCCACACCGGCATGCCGTATCAATCGTGGCGGCAACAGTGGCGGGTACTGCGGGCTCTTGAGTTACTGTCCGAAGGCCAGTCAGTATCCCGAACCGCCGACGCCCTGGCGTTTGCCAGCGACAGTGCGTTTATTGCCTTCTTCCGCCAACATCGGGGCATGACGCCTCGACAATACCAGCAACGATAAGGCTGACCGCATAAAAAAGGCCACCTTAAAGGTGGCCTCAAGGTGCATGGCATCATGCATTACTGCAGTTTAAATTTGCCCACTACAGACTTCAGCTGACTGTTGGCTGCCGCCAGGTTCATCGACTCCTGTGCCGTGGCTTCGCCATTGGTCGCCAGTTGCACCACGATGTCGCGAATGGCGCTGATGTTGCGGCTGATCTCGCCAGTCACCGAGCTTTGCTCCTCGGCGGCGGTGGCGATGTGGGTGTTCAGATCGTTAATCTTGGCCACCGATTGCACGATGGTGTCCAGATCATCCGCCACCTGAGTGGTGCTCTGAGCGGTGCGCTGACAGCTGGTTTTGGTGTGGTTCATGGCGGTCATCGCCGACTCTGAGCCGCTGTGCAATTTACTCAGCGTCGCCTCAATCTCAGCGGTGCTGCTCTGGGTCCGCGCAGCCAGGGCCCGAACCTCATCAGCCACCACCGCAAAACCGCGCCCCTGTTCGCCGGCACGGGCGGCTTCGATGGCGGCATTCAGCGCCAGCAGGTTAGTTTGATCGGCAATCTCTCCAATCACCTTAAGTACATTGGTGATGTCACTGGTGTCTTTGCTGATCTCAGTGATGTTATTGGCCGTCGTGTCCACATCCCCCACCAACTGCGACACCGTGCTGGTGGCGTCCAACACCACCCGCTTAGACTCAGACACCTGCACATTGGTGCTTTGAGTAAACTGAGAGGCATTCGCCGCGTTGCTGGCCACATCGTTGGCAGTGGCACTCATCTCCTCGATGGCAGCCACCACCTGCTCGGTTTCGGTGGTGTGGGCTTCCAATACCGCATTATTGGAATCGGTCTGGTTCTTCACCTGCTCAACACTGTGGGAGATGTGCGCCGATGACTGCGACACCTCCAGCATCAGTGATTGCAGATTGATTATGAACTGATTGATCCCTTTAGAAATCTGACCTAAATCATCGTCACTGGTCACCGGAAGACGGCGGGTCAGGTCGCCATTGCCCTGAGACAGATCCATCACCACCTCTTTCAACGCCAGGATAGGACGGTACAAGCCGTTGAGAGTGACAACGGTCAGGCCCACGGCAGCCAACAGCATGATCAGCGATGACCAGATGGCGGTTTGCAGCGCCTGCTCCACCACGGCGTACGCCACCGATTTGTTGACTCCGATAAACAGGTACCAGCGTTTGCCGTTCACTAATTCAATGACCCGAGTAAACGCCAATTTATCGACGCCATCCAGAGTATAAGTGGTGCGATTCTCCGGTTGTGCCAACATGGAGATTCGCACATTGTCCATGCCGATATCAGCAAAGTGAACGCCCTCGGTCAGACGATTGGAGTTGGAGGCGATCGCTTTGCCCGAGGCATCCATAATGGCGGTCACCGCGCCAGGAAAATCCACCGCTTTTACTGTCTCCTCGAGGATGTCCAGTTCAATGTCCCCCAGAATGACACCATCGGACACCCGCTTCATCACCGAGACAATGTGCTTGCCGTTACTGGCATCTTCATAGATATCCGTCACCCCCAATCCGGCGCTGGCCTTTCCCTGCTGATACCAGGGACGCTGACGAGGGTCGTACTGGCGCGGATCGGCCACGCCATTGCTCCAGTAGCCCCCCTCGATGGTGGAATAGGCCCGGCCGGTGTCCAGGCCATATAACACTTGGCTGATGCCGCTGAGTTGCCTGGCCATGGCGGCGGTCTCTACATAGTAATCGCTGCTCTCGTTAACGACATAGTGCTGTGCCAAGGTGTCAATGGCGTCACTTTTGCCTTTGAACCAGGCCTGAATCTTGTCTGCTTCGTAGCGGACAATGGCTTTGGATTGGGCATCAATGCTGGTAATGGTGGTGGCTTTCAGGTTGGAGTAGGACAACCAGTTCGCGGTCAGCAAACACACGGTGACCAACATCACCACGGCGGTAATAATTGAACGTTTAAACCCAAGAGATTTCACGTACTGTCTCGACTGTTCTAAAGGAATGAAAGGAAAAACTCTCAGAGGTCACTCAGACCTACTGAGAAAAAGGACGGGCACCTGGACCACCCCGAGGCGGACAGCAACGTCGACACCAAAGATTGGTCGGTATTATGAATAAAGAGATGTTACAAATGGGGTTAAGCCGGTTATCAGCCACTAAGAGCGACTGCCTTTAACGCAAAACCACATTCGGATACCCGTATTTCCTCCAGCCATAGCGACCGCTTCAGTCGCTGACTTTAATTCAATTAGCACCAAAACGGTCAAATTTTCCCATCGCTGAATCAGCGAACGCTGACCACCCTACCCTGCTCAAATTGCAACCGGTGATCACCCAGTCGCTGCGCTTGCTCCGGTGAATGGGACACCATCACAATGGTCAGCCGTCGAGACAAGGTGGTGATCAGGGTTTCTATCTGCAGGGCCGTCTCGGGATCCAGCGATGCAGTCGGTTCATCCAACAGCAGAATCTGTGGCCCCAGCGCCAGAGTTCGTGCCAGACACAACCGCTGCTGCTGGCCTCCGGACAATGAGCCTGCGGCTACATCCAGACGATCGGCCACCTCAGGCCACAGCGCCGCTTGCTCCAATCCCAGTTTCATCCGTTCACGGGCCTGAGCACGGCTTAGGCCCGCCACCACGGTCAAGGGCAGCATCAAGTTATCGGCAATGCTGCCCGGCAACAGCTGTGGGTGCTGAAATACCATCCCTACCCGCTGGCGCAGATACGGCAGACGATTCTGTGGCAAAGACTCAAGCTGCAGCGACTGACCATCCAGCCGCAGCTGAATCTGGCCTCGAGTATGACAATCTGGGTAGCTGTCATTGAGCCGGTTCAATGCCCGTAAAAACGTGGTTTTTCCAGAACCGGACGGGCCACTGAGTACATGCACCTTATGTTGTTCCAGGGTCAGATTGACCCGCTTCAAGACCTCAGTCTGGCCAAAGCGAACCGACAAGTCATTAATCTGGCCGATCATGGGATACCTCTTGATTCAATGTGCCCCACCGGCGCCGGGAGGCGGCCCGCTGCAGGGCCCCGGCCATCGCAAACAGGGTGGCGGTCAACAACATCAGCGTCAATGCCGCGCCGAACGCCATGGTCAACTCCTGCTGGCTCTGGTATTGAGCACTCAGGTAAAAAATACTGAATGGCAGAGCCTCAAAGCGTTGCAGCAGTCCACCAGGCAACCCGGCATTGACCACCGCACCGGTCAGCATGATCACCGCCGTATCTTCAGCGGCTCGGCCGATGGCAAGCAGAATGCCGGCCATGATGCCACCACAAGCCTGAGGCAACAGCACATGCCAGCAGGCCTGAGACTCCGTCATTCCCAGCGACAACGCCGTTTGCCGAAGTTGCGGCGGCAGAGACTGCAACGCCGTGCGCGTCGACACTGCCAGGTAGGGAACGATCAACATCGCCAGACAGGCTGCCGCCAGCAGCAGACTGGTATTGGCGGCGGGGAAATACCACTGGCGCAGAAACAGGATCAGAGTAAAGCCGAACAACCCCATTAAAATGGAGGGCACCCCCGCCAACACATCCACCGCCACCCCCAGACAACGGGACAGACGGCCGTCGGCGGCGGTGGCCATCCACACGCCGGTCGCGATCCCCGGCAGCAATGCCAACAGCAACGACAACAACACCACCGTCAGTGTGCCCACGCAAGCTGGCCAGATGCCATCCCAGACCGGTACCTGCCCGGTCAGCGCCGGCCACAACGGTGCATCGCCGACCAACAGCGTCGGCCCCAGGGCCGCCGCACCGGTGACCATCACATACCCCAACAAGGTTAGCACCGACGTCATCACCACCGTGGTGGCCAACACTGACCAGCCGACCATCAATCTGCTCTTACATTCTCTCATGGCTGCCAGCCTTTCAGCAGCGCCCGGGTCGTCAGGGTTAGGGCGGCACTTAGCCCCAGCAATATCAAGCCGGAGGCAAACAGAGAGTTGTACATGGCACTGCCTTGCTCGGTCGCCACCACCAGGCCAATGTGCGCCGTCAGAGTTCGAATGGAATCCAGCACGCTGCCAGTCAGTTGAGGCGCGTTGCCTGCCAGCATCATCGGCAACAAGGTATCGCCCACAGCTCGGCCAAATCCCAGCAGGGCCGCACTGATCATGGTCCGACGACAGCGAGGCAACACCAAGTAGGTCAGGGTTTGGGGATCGGTAAAGCCCATCGACCGGGCCGCGATTTTAAGCTGCTGCATTAACGGCCGCATCTGACTGTCCAGCATCGACACCATCACCGGCAGGATCAGGAGCGACAACACCAGCGCAGCCGCTAACAGCGAAAAGCCACTGCCGACACGAAAACTCTCCCGCAGCAGCGGTACCAGCAGAAACAGCGCCGCGATGCCATACACCACCGTCGGCACGCCAGCCATCAAACGCACCACGGTACGCACCGACGTCGCCAACCAAGAAGCACGCGCCAACAGAGCAAACGCCGTTACCCCCAAAGCCAAGGGGCAGGCCAACACCAGTGCCATCAGGGCCACCAGCGCCGACCCCACGACCATGGGCAAAATGCCATAACGGCCCAACTCCGGTTGCCACTGGAATGTCAGCAGCGTCTGTGAAGCGTTCACAAAGACCGGCAATGCAAACCAGCCGATGGCCACAAACAGTGTCGCTATCAGCAGCAACACCAAGACAGCCATCGACGTCGTCAATCGCGGGTATGGCCTGTGACTCATCATTACTGAGGCAGAGGGATGTAGCCAGACTGGCTCACGTACTCGGCCCCTTGCGGGCTATAGATAAAGTCGATGAACAAACGGGTTAACCCCTGAGGCTCGCCTTTGGTGTTCATGTACAACTTGCGAACAATGGGGTACTTGCCAGAAGCGCAGGCTTCATTGGTAGGCACCACGCCATCGAGAGCCGGCGCACGCACCGAGTCATCGATGTAGCCCACACTGGAGTAACCAATGGCACCGGGATCGCGGGCCACTGAGGTTTTCATGGCGCCATTAGAGGCAACGACGTTGGCAAAGGAAGCCACCGACTGCTTGCTCAGCAGTTTCTTTACGAATACGGCACGGGTGCCACTGGCTTCGTCCCGGGTAAACAGGTTAATGCGGCGATCTTCCCCTCCCAGCTCCTGCCAATTTTCGATGCGACCGGCGTAGATGTCGATCACCTGTTGCTGAGTCAATTGGGTTACCGGGTTATTCGGATTCAGAATGACCGCCACGCCGTCGATGGCGAAGGGAAATGACACCAAACCATGAGCCGCTTCAGAAGGTTTCAGTGCCCGACCGGTATTACCAATGGCCACCAGGCCTTTGGCCACTTGCTGAGCACCGACGCCGGAGCCGCCACCGGCAATGGTGATGCGAATGTCCGGGTTGGCGGTCATGATCGCCCGTGCTGCCTGCTTCATCACCGGAATGTGAGCCGTACCGCCGGCAATATTAAGGGTTCCGGTCTGGTCCTGAAACGCGTCCAGATTGGCGGCCTGAGCAAACGCCGACAGACCACAAACAAGCAAAGCAAAAAGTCCGGTGTGTAACCGCATAAACACGTCTCTCTATACTGGTTAATTAAGAGCCAAACCCGAGTGGGCACTAAGAGACGGCAAGAGTACGCCTAGCGCAGCGCAATGACAACGCGAGCGAATGTAAAATAGTTGATTTACATCAATGGATTATGAAAATATTTTTCGATAAAAACGGATTAATCACTGGGTCAGACACGTCAGACGCTGGCATAACCGGCACCACGGCACCCCGGTTAACCATAACAAAACAATAAGAATCAAATCAGTTAACACAGGAAAGGGCTAAATAATACGCATAACTGAACGGCCAAAAGCGGAAAAATCGAAAACTAGAAGCTGAAAATAAAGAATGATATTTTCTAAAATACAAAAGGTTAAGAGTTAAAACTTTTTCTTTTCGTCTATTCTGAGTAATACCGAATAACACTAGGTCAAAACTCGGACTTTACAGCATCACGCCAAGCCATTACAGTGTGACGGTCATTCATCACGATCTGAGACTCATGCAGCGCCTTTCATTTCCAATAACCTTGGATCCTATTCCAACCACAGCGCATAGCCCGAGCTTCACTCAGGTCTCCGTCGTCGTCGTCATTATCTGACGCTGACGGTTTTGTTTTTCGTCAGCTTCGCTGGCGAAAGCAGAGTCCTTCCTCCTCTTTTCTCGCCAACACGCTGACCTTTACCACTGAAGGTAGTTGCTTTGAGAACTCGAGACATCACGGCCATCGGCTTTACCGCATTTGCGCTTTTCCTTGGCGCTGGCAACCTGATCTTTCCGCCCTTGCTGGCGCAGCAAGCTGGCCACCACTGGCTAACCGCCATGGGCGGCTTTTTGCTGTCTGCCGTCGGCCTGCCGGCGTTGACCCTGTGCGTGCTAGGGCGCCTGCCTTCGGTGGCGGCACTGACCGATACTCTGCCTGTCTGGCTAAGAAACGGTTTCTGGCTGCTGGTGTTTGCCACTCTGGGGCCGGCGTTTGTGCTGCCTCGGGCGGTCACCGTCGCTTACGAGATGGGGCTGGCCCCCTTTATCAACGCCGACGCCCTGCTGCCCTTCTCCCTTGCTTTTTGTGGCCTCAGCCTGTTACTGGCGCTGAAACCGGGCAAATTGGTGGACATCATTGGCAAATTCATGACCCCGGCGCTGATTCTAATGCTCACCACCCTGGTCATCGCCGCCATTCTCAGCCCTCAAGGCACCCCACAGGTCGCCATTGAGCGCTATCAAAACGGCGCACTGGTCAATGGGTTACTGGAAGGCTACATGACCCTGGATGCCATTGCGGCGGTGGCGTTTGGCTGGGTTATCGTCCACGCCATTAAGCAAAAAGGCGTTCAAAACCGCCAGGAGATTCGCCGCTACAGCGATGCGGTCGCCGGCATCTATGTGGTACTGATGGGGACCTGCTATCTGGCCATGGGGTATTTGGGGGCCACCGCCTCCCACATTGCGCCACAGGCGGCAAATGGCGGTTACATTCTGACTCAGTATGCCGCCACGGTCCTGGGCCCGGCGGGCCAGCTCCTATTAGGCGCCATTACCCTCACCGCCTGTTTGACCACCATAGTTGGCCTGACGAATGCGAATGCCGAGTACTTTCAAAACAACCACGGCATTACCTTTTCTCGTTGCGCAGTGGCTGTGCTGTCACTGACCGCTCTAGTCTCCAATGTGGGTCTGGAGCAATTGATTCGGTTCAGTCTGCCCCTAATCCTGACCCTGTGCCCCATCGCCATTGCCCTGGTGCTGGCCGCCGGCTTGTCTTTAAACCGGCATCGCTACCTGTCTGCGTTGGTGCTGACCATGAGCCTGTTTGGTGGCATTGATGCACTGGCGGTACTGGAACTGCTCCCCCCCTCTGTGCATCAAGGTCTGTCTCTGTGGCTGCCACTGTATACGCAGCATCTAAGCTGGTTACCGCCCTGTGTAATGCTGCTGGGGGCACTGTCCCTGTCCAGACGCCATCGGCAAGATCTGTGTCCTCAGGTCTAATCCCGAATGCCTCAAGACCGCGACACTTGCATCTGACGCCCAACGCCTACAGCGGCGCCGCCCGCTTCTGCAGTCCGAACCGATCGGCATCGACGCCCTGCTTCCAATAACCAACCGCAAACAGATTGAGCCGGTCGATGCCAATCTGTTCTTGCAGGGGCGCGCGCAGGGCTCGAATCTGGCCGGCCTCCAGCGCTAAAAATACATGGGTGTCGGTGGCCATACTACGGGCGGTATTCAGCACCACCTGTTGCAACGGCTCAGAGCATTCATCTTCGATGATCCAGCAGGTATTCAGCCCGCTGTCGTAATCCAGCTCGATGACGTCTTCCCGAGTCGGAACAGTAATCAAGGCTCGAACGTCCGCCTCCGTTCTGAACCTGGGCAAGTAACCATTGATGGCATTGATGGAGGTTAGATCGCCCACCAACAGATAACTGTGATGCTGATAGTTGGTCAGTTTCATCGGACCTGGGCCGGCAATGCCCACCCTGTCGCCCACGGCCGCGGTCGCTGCCCAGTCGGTTGCAGGCCCCCGGTGCCGATTAATCACAAAATCCAGCGACAGCTCTCGAGTATCCGGATCAAAGGCGCGAATGGTGTAAGAACGCATCTTTTGCAGCCCATCCACTTCCGGCAACACCACCTTGACGTAACCGCCTTCCATCCCTTCCGGAAACGTACTGAGACTGTCGCCGGTGACCACGATTCTGCGCAGGTGGGGAGACAAGGGAATGACCTTGGACACGTAAGTGGCTCGAGGGGTGGGCTTAGTCGATTTCATCGGTCTCTCCTGCAACTTGAACCTGAATAACATGGTTGATAAAATCAACCATATCGCAACCTAGTTGACAAAGTCAACCAATGAGGCCGTTTGCCATGAACCAGAATGCCATCTCAGATACCCTGTTTGACCTTATCCACGCCTACAAAAAGGCGATGCGTTCAGAGTTAAAGGCCAAGCAATTGGGGTTAAACGCCATGCACGTTAAGTGCTTAACCTACATTGCAAATCAAGACACCTGCACCGCCGTTGACATGGTTGGGCACCTGGGCCGGGACAAAGCGCAGATCGCTAGGCTAATCAAAGAGATGGTGGAAAAGCAGTGGCTGACAAAAACCGCCCACCCCCAGGACAAACGCAGCCAGTTGCTGACGCTGACCGAGCAAGGCCAACAGTTGGCAGCCCTGATTCAGCACACTCGCGCCAAGGTACAAAAGCGCATGGGCCACAACCTCACAGAGGCGCAATTGGCCACCTTCGATGCCATTGCCGCCACCATCACCGCCAACCTCAGTACTGACAACCATCAAGACTGACACACAACAACTCCTCGCTAAGTCGAGCTATTGCCGCAATCTTCTGATCAGGAAATCGATGACAGCTCGATTTTTCAGTGGTTGCTGCCTCGATTGGTAAAGTAAGTTAATTGGCATCGGTGCCGGAACAAAATCGGTCAGAATCTCAACAAGTCGACCTTGCTGCAACGGTTCCTGAAGCAGCAGTTTTGGCTGCAGAATGACCCCCGCATGATCCAGTGCGGCCTGCATCAGAACGTTACCACTATTGGTGGTTAAACGAGGCCTTGGCAACAGACGTTGGCCACTACCGCCATCAAAACCGAGACAATGATGCTTGCTAAGCTCTTTGGGGGTCAGAGGTATGCCGTGCTTTTCGAGGTACACTGGGGAAGCGCAGTAACACAATGGGTAATCGCCGATACGACGCACAACCAACGCAGTTTCGGCCAATTCGCCAATACGTATTAATACGTCCACCTGTTCATTGATAGTAATCCGCGCATTATCCAGTTGCAGCTCTATATCGATTTCCGGATGGCTGGCCATCAATTCGGCCATTAAAGGCGCAATCACCAAGTTACCGTAATTAACCGGAACATTGACTCGTACCAGCCCCCTTGGGTGTTTGGTGATCTGCTGCAGTTCGGCTTCAACCTGCTGCAGTTTGTCCAGTAACTGACAGCACTCCCCTAAGTAGAAGCGGCCCGCTTCGGTCAAGGTTTGTCGGCGCGTGGTGCGAGAGATCAACGAAGTACCGAGATGATGTTCCAGGCTTCTAATGTGTTTACCCACCATTGTGGCACTCAGGTTGAACTGCTCAGCGACCTTAGCAAAATTGCGCTGCTCCGCTACTGCCACGAAAACCTTCATGCTCTTGATTTGATCCACAATTAAAAACCCTAGGTTTATAAAGATAAAAACTTATGGTGGTTTTTAGGCAAAAAGAAGTCAACTAACATGGTTTGCTACGTTGCAACATTCGAGGTCAATCATGTCTCGCCCCATTAGCCTGACCGCCGTACTGCGGCTTAAACCCGGTATCGATGTTCAAAAAGGAATGACTGCCATTGCCGCATTTTGCTCCGACATGCGCAATGAGCCTGGCTGCTGCTTTGCCCATGCCATGCAGCAAAACGATGACCCTTACCGCTTCATTCTGTGGGAGCAATACCACGATAGTGAAGCTCAACAAGCACACTTCCTGGC
>NZ_AUDJ01000048.1 GCF_000425405.1 Ferrimonas kyonanensis DSM 18153
CCCTCGGCTGCGCCTTGGCTTTCAACCTCCGCACCATCCAGCATCAGAAAAAATCCGCCATTAGACAGACGATACAGAACCAAGGGGACGTCAGAGTCCCCCAGCGCGGCCAGCCGATAGCGGATCATCAAGTGGCGGGGGTAGGGCACCAGCTCGGCCAGCTCAAACCAAGGCGCGGAGTGTGCTTTGATTAGCATTATAGTAACCTCCGAAATGGGCCGCCGAAGCGGCCCCAGCAGCATGATTTAGTGAAGTAAATAGTTTTCTAGATGCTTATTGAGACGGTGGGGCGTTTGCAATAGAACAAACGACGGAGGGCTGTCGTTCAGGCATTCTAAAGCATCTTCTAGCTCAAATCGGCAAGACTCTGCCGCCTGAGTCACTATGTCTACCACCACCCGCAAATCATCCTCTGTCGCGGTATTGTAGTGCTTAAACAGCCACTGCCATTGTTCACCGAGGCTTTCCAAATACTCTGTGCGCCGCCGCTCCTGCTCAGCGATCCAGAACTCAAGCCAGGTTTTATCCGCCTTGGTTCGCTGGATCGCCACCTCGGGGTTGATCTGCCGCTCAATGTGCTCAACCCGCTCCAGGGGATCAAAGCCCATTGTCACCAGCAACAAGCTGGCTACCAGATCCTGCGCCCGGCGGTCGGTCAGCATCCGCCCGGTGTCAGAGCAGACACAACGCCCCTCCCATGCTCTGAAATTCTGCGCCAGCTTGTGTAGATCCTTGCCAAACAGCTCGGCGCGCATCTCCAATTGGGAGATATCGCCCCCCACCACCTCAAGCATTCGCGCCGTGGCTCGGGCAATCCCCATCACCACCACCCCATGAGTGGAGATATTCAGATTTCTGAACTCATCGCACCTCAGCTTTGAGACGCTAAAAGCCTTCCACCCAAACGCACCACTCCACGCCCCCCAGATGCGCTTAGACGCCTCCACAGCATCGTCGGGCAGGGGACGCTTAGGGGATGTGCCAAAAATGACTTTGGTGGCGTCTGAGAGCGTTTTAACGCTAAACAGAGCATATCCCTTCGGGTTGGGAATGTTGTTCTCTTTATCCAGACGGTGAGCGAACACCGAATCGCCCAGCTCATGCACCAAGCACGCCACCGGGCAGCGGTGGTTGTAAGACTGGCTCAGGGCCGCCGACGGCTTCACCGGAGTTGAGTTGACGTCGGAGAAAAACTGTTGCCGCACGGCCAGCGGCAGGTTTACAAACAGCATCATGCTGATGCTGTCTTTGTTCAGCGTGGCTAGCTGAGAGAAACGGATCGCGCCGGTGGCCCGGTGCTGGCCGTCAAACAAGTTAATTGTGGCATCCATCGGCACCCGCAGAATCCCGATGTTTGGTTGCTCTTTCGATACCGGCTCAAACACCACTTCGGCATCCAGTACGCCGGTCAGGGTAGGAATGATGTAATCGTTGCCCTTTTCGGCGGCATTGAGCAGGTAATCCTTGATCTTATCGGCGCGGACGCTGTTAACCGGGCGCTGGGAGCGCTCCATCGGGTTGCCCTTGTCGTCGAACGCGATCACCCGCTTCAGGTGCCCAATGGCGAAGGTGGTCAGGTAGTAGGGATTTTTGCCCTGCTGGCCTTTGGTAACAGGCAGTTCAAATTTCATGATGGTTTATCCTCGTTGATAAATGGCGTTTCGCCGGAAAAACAGGGCCTAAGGCGGCCCTGTTGGTCGCCTTAGGCAGCCAGTTTGTAACGCTCACCCAAGGGTGCACGCTCCACCACGACCAATTGACCTTGATCTGCCAGCTCGTAGAAAGCCGCTTTCCATTCGGACAAATCAGCCGATGGAGCCATCGACATAAGGCCAAAGAAAGTGAACCGCTTTTCTCTGTGCTGCGACAGAAGTAAGGCAAGCTGAATTGCTGGGGTCATGGGTATATCTCCTCGATACATGGCATTTCGCCGGATGGTGGTTAGCGCCTCTCGCTAACCTGTGACTAATTATCGTTGATTTACTATCGGGCGTCAACAGTGACGCTCGATCAGTTGGCAAAAAATCACTAAAAAAAGGGGGCCGACTGGCCCCCGATTTCAGGCGGCAATCTCTCGCGCCTTGTTCTGCTCTACTTGATCCAAAATATAACGATGCGCTTTAGCAGCGGCGGCGGACGCTTGGAAAATAAAACGCTTGTCATTTTTCAGTTTGTCCAGCCATGAGGCAATATAACTTTCATGCCCCAGGTGTTCGCCAATAATACCCACACCTGCACCAGTAAAAGCGGCTGTCAGCTCGGCTATCAGCTCTTCAAAAGCATAATCTTTATCACCGAACTTTTTGCCGAAGGTACGAGCAAGGCGATCCTTTGCGCCAGTCCAGTGGCCGATCTCATGAAAAGCGGTTGTATAGAAATTATCACTGTCAGTAAAACTGTTACGGGGCGGCAGCTTTATATAGTCGCCACCGTGGCTGTAGTAGGCCCGGCTTCCCTGTTCAATAATATTTGCTCCGCAGTGCTGCAAAATGTCTTCCGCCTGTTTGTGTACGTCGAAATCGGTCAGAATTACCACTTCTTCACGTTCTACCCCTTCAAACTGATCAAGGTTAAAAACGGTAAAGGCGCGATAAATGAAAACCTGTTCCTTTTCACCGGTCTTTTTATCTTCCTTATCAATCGGTGCGGCAAAAACTACCTTAGTTCCTTTTTCGCCTTTGCGTACCGTTGCGCCTTTCTGTTGGCCTTGTTTATAGGTCATCCACAGATCAGATTCAAAGCCGCAGTTATAACGGGCCGCCCACAGCAGTAAAACATTAATGCCGCTGTAATGCTTGCCGGTGAAGTAGTTACCGGGAAATCCAAAATCACGTTGATCCTTTTTCCAAGGGCAAGACCAAGGTTTAATACCGCTTTCCAAGGAGGCGATGATCTGGTCGGTTACGTGCTGATAAAGATCGAATTTTGCTTTCATAATAAAATGTCCTATGACAAATGGCGTGTCGCCGGAGGAAATTAGCGCCTCTCGCTAACCTGTGACTAATTATCGCAAAGTTTATTATGTGCGTCAATGGTGACGCGCGTAATATTTTGATTATTTTCCGTTGGGGTCTGGGGCGCGGAGCGGCCCCAGGTAAAGCCGCTCACTGAACCGGAAATAAAACCAGCGACCCTGATTCGCAAACCACTGAACATTCAAAAAAGCTGATATACCACCTCCTGCTAAGCTAGGCGCGAAGCGCCACGTCAGTAAAGGAAAGCACGGAGAAAGTAGGCAGTAAGTTTCTTTAATGGAATATTGGATTTCGAATTGCCTAAAACCGAGCCAGCAAAAATTTATTTTTGCTCGAAAGCGAGGGCATTAATATAGGGGCCAGGCACTGATAGGTAAGTTATGCACTGTGGGTCGAGTGGCCCCGTTAGGGGTGAGCTGAACGCGAGGGGCGAAGCCCCTAAAGTGGAAATATAGCGCATTGCTTGCAATGCAGCTGGTTATCACCAAGGGAGCGAAGCGACCACCGTGTGCGACCTGCTGGGCACGCCTGGGCCGCTTGCGGCCGTTACGAAGTAACCAGGCTGAACGGCAGGGGGTTTTGTGGTCGGTGTCTATGAGTTCACGAATAGGTAACACCCCCCAAAAGCCCGTCGCACACGTTTTTTTGGGCGGCGAAGCCGCGCGCGTAGCGCCCGCTTTTAAAGGCTTTTTGTGAGAATAGTGGTAGGAATAACCTTTAGAGTTTTATGAAACTCTAAAGGTTCGTGAAAAGATGAGTTCTAGCCCAGGCTCTGCCTGGATTCTCCTGAGAATCGGCTAGATATTGAACAGTGTTGATTTTTCTCTTTATTTGGCTAAAAAAGATGATGGCTTTTTAGTCATTTGAAGTCGTTAGTTTAATAGATGATGAGAGATTAAGGTTTTGATGATCGGATCTTGAAATGGTGAAGTATGTAGATTTTTTCTTCTTAAGTGGTCGGTTGCTCTAGTACCAAAGGGCCGCCGCCGAAGGTGGCGGAGGTACCAAAGAAGTGGTCGCTTGCGACCACTTTAAAGCTAGGCCGCTTTAGCGGCCTAGTTAGATTTTTGTTGTTTTTGAAGTTGATTTATCTATGGGCTTATCTATGGGTTTATTCAAATTCAAATGTGTTATTACCACTGATATTGCTACAAGGTCAGTTAACTCTAACTTGATAGGTGAAATAGTAACGCGCCAAGCCTTAGCTTGGCCGAAGGCGCAGTGAGGCCCGTTAGGGCCATCTGATTTATCCACAGCAAAGCTGTGTTACCAATAAGCTTTCTTTGAACAATAACTTTATTTATACAATAGAATAGAACACTCATCTGGTACTGTCGCTTGGTACTCTCATTTAGGTTGGGTTATACATGAATTACCCACAGGGACATGAAATCTACTTGATTGAAATAACGCAAATGGATGGTATGCGAGGGTTTTAATATAAAAGCGGTAGATTTTACTAAGAGGGATGATGGATTTTTAACCATAACTACCGATCAGGCACAACAAAAGCCGCAAACGAGCGGCCTATTAATGATCAATATAAATCAGTGTGGTTTAGGAGGGCGAGAGTAGTCTCTTTGAGAAAGCTTTGGCCGCTTCGGGGTCAATCTATGTCTGTAAACAACACTAGCTACCAGTAGCTCATAAGGAACCCAATCAAAACTTTGCCCGTTTTTCTTCGCCTTGGTTTCGGCGCGTTTAATTCCCTCTTTAACATTAGGGAAATGACAAACCTTTATATCATCCCAAAATGCTTTTGTGAGCTGCTTATAACTGGCTTCTGAGCGAGTAGTTCCCTCGCCGTCCACGTCCACCTTAATAGGGGTAGAAACATAGTAACCCGCCACTTTCAATAGATTAATATACCTATACCATGTAGCTTGTGGCATGTACTTACCGAATCTGCGTGTATACTCAAGCATTAGGTCATCATGAGTAACTGGAACCCAACCTTTTACCCCAGCAACCCATTGTCCTATGCGGCCCTCAACAGGAACGCAGTATGTCATAAAAACAATAAGTATCTCAGCTAACCGCAAGCGAACATGGGGGGGATAAGGATTGAAAATATTTGCTACAAGACAAGGAAGTCGATAAGGGTTATCGACCACCTCTTGTACTGCGGCAAATAAAATTCGGAAATGAGGTGGCAATTTATACCAAGATTTAGTTTTGTGGCTCCACTTTACGGCCTGAAAATGGGGGCATGGCTCCACACCTTTGCTAATCTCTGCGGCCATTTCCAAGGAGAGTTTAAGCCGCTCATTTTTCCTTTTCATGTAACGGTAATGGCGAAGTTCTTTGCCCGTCGGCACCGAAACAGACGCAGTATAAAGCGACGTCATCGTACCCCCTTAGTGGCAATGACCACTAGGGGAAGCAAGGGTAAATATAGGAGGTTAGCGGCGGTCATGGCACACACCCAACACATGCTCACCGGCAGCCAAAGTGGCGCGGTTCAGTGTCAACGAGTGGTGATGTGTGCGTACATAGGGCCAATTGCCCCGATAAAGAAGTAATGTTTTCATAGCGGTTCCGAGTAGTAAGAAGTTGGTTAGGGTGGTAAATCCTAACGAGATCCACATTACTAAAAAGGATCAGGAAGATCAACGGCATTGATCGCTAGACACAAAAAAACCGAGCCACTCGGGAGACTCGGTTTTTCTGCGAGGTTCAACGCGCCAGGTACCACCCCGAACGCTCCCCTCTCGTCCATGGTGTGAGAGCACACCGTTTAAAAGGCTAGCACAGTTAAACTGCTGTGCTCTTGGACTTGTTGATAGGATAGAACAACCCTATAAGGAAGATCAACCGTATCAGAGAAATTTCAACGTCTCTTTAGTCCGCATGAGACAGGGGCTTGCCACGTGATTTCATCTACTGTGCATTTTAAAGTTGCACACTGATAAACACTCAAAAGTGTGTGCAACACAGGTGGCACACTTCACGTATCAATCTCATCACGATTAAAAAGACGTCAAAAGCTCGCGGTAGCGAACTGTCCCAGGACAGATTTTGGTGGCAATTCTATCGCCCCGGAACACCTGCAGCGAAATGAAATGATGTCTTTCTATTTGCGAGTGTGCGCGACTTTCCGTGAACCCCAGGTACAAAGCCGGTTATGCTTTAGGGGAGGCCTCCGGCCAACTCTCTCTGCTCCATATCCACAACAGGACTTAAACAGAGAGAGGCCCCTACGCCATCCAATCCTGACTCGAAACACGCCGCTGTTCTTCGCCTCGGGCAATGGCGACATATTTTACGCGTGACCGCAGCGACTAGCACCACCCCAGAGCGCGACATCATGCTTCTCTGGCTTACTCATACGACTGGAATTAGGGTGACGGAGTTATCGCTGTTGAAGATCAGCGACGTGATGTTTCCGAGTGGCGACTTACGGAGCGAGGTTTTTCTTCGACCGGTGATAACGAAACACTGTCGACCGCGCACAATCTACCTTACTCACGTTCGAGCTATAGAGGCTGTAGAGGAATGGCTCGACTATCGTCAGCGCCGGGGTTGGGAGTGCGGCCAGGGGGCTACCTATAGGGGTTTCTGGGGTGGATCAACTCTTGTATTGACCCACAAGGGGAGAGCGTTCGAACAATCGTTTAAGACGCGAAAGCTGAAGACCGGGTCAAAGACATATCGTGTTTGCGATTCGTTGCAGCAGTCTATCAGCCGCACCTATCGAAGGGCGGGGATCTGGGGCGGAAGTAGTCACAGTGGCCGGAGAACACTAGCAAATAGGGTTGTCGCCTCTACTGGCAGTATCGAATTAGCGCAACAGATCTTGGGGCACTCGGAGTTAGAACACGTTGCGCCTTACCTGGACATTGACCCCCAAATTATACGATTAGCTTTCACTCTGGCCCTCTAAGGTGTACAGTCTCACAGTGAGATAGATAACTAGAGGCTATAGCGACTGTGACCGCCGCTGAATTCAAGGCGTGGTGTGAACGCCATAAAATCACACCGGAACAAGCTGGCATAGTGCTTGGCTGTTCAAGAGCAACGGCTTTCCGTTATGCGGGAGGCTCATCGGAGATCCCCGCCCCAATAGCTAATCAGTGTGAATTAATGGATTTGCTACCTGCAAACAAAAGTCTCACGGTGATACAAAAAAGGCTTGCCATAGTCTCACGGTGAGACTATATTGAATGTATGGTTTATGGATAGGAAAGCACTATGGATGACCTTAGCGACGAGATTTACCAGGAAGGCTACCGAGCTTTCAATAAGGGTGAGCCAGAATCAGCTAACCCATACTCCGGCATCGATGCTGAGTATTGGTCGGATGGCTGGGTAGACGCTCAAGAAGACGAATAGGAAAACAGGAGATCGGGATTATGGATGAAACGTTCATCAAAGAGCTTATTGCGGCAGATGCCAAGGCCACTGCTGACAATCAGGAGAAATACCCTGATCTGGCACCAGAAGAATGCTGCCCCCATAAATCAGCTGAAAGCGTTTACATTGGTGATGGCGATACGGAACACTCATGTCGTTACTGCGGCTGGAGCTGGATTACTACCAACCCCAAACACCTTGAATAGACCGAGATAGGAAAGCGAATCGATGCCGAAGTTAACCAAAGCCGAAGCGGCTTGGCTTAAAAAAGTTCAGAAGGTACTTAACGAGTGCCCATCTCAGCGCCTCGGATTCTTCACCATTGGTGATGACAGTTTGATGCTCTACGACAAGGGGAGAGAGGGCGAAATTAATCAGTGGATGGATCGGCACCCTCAAGACTTTCCGGTTGCAGTCGAGCAATTAGATGCCGATTTTGGAGAGAGTCTGACATTCCCAACCGATGTGCATAGCGTGGCCGGGTAACAGTAGATAGGAAAACAGATGGGAACGATGAGCCAATTCACGGGGCTGCAAGGGCAGTATAACGATGATGACCTTAAGTTGTTCATTCGGCTCGAAGGAAACCGCTTTTGCGTGACTGTAGAGCCAGAATATCGCTATAACGGCACTCCGACCTTAGATGGCATGTTCCCACGCCGGTACAAGTCCGTTGGCGCAGCTAAAGGCGCTGTAACGCGAATGCTAGGCAGTCCAGTTTGGACGCCGATAGATGCCCCTACAGCGGTCAAGCGAATGCAGTGGCAAGGCGATAATGCCTACGAAGTGCCAGAACTGTTGCCGGAGCACAACTTTCACCACAAGCGCGGGGTGCTGATTGTCCACCAGGCAATCGGTGAACTTAGAGTACCCAAAGGGCAGTGGTTTTTCGTGGATCAGATGGGATATGCCCATGCTGAGCTAGTACAGAGTAAGTAGATAGGAAAGCGGACGATGAAATGTGAAAGCTGTTACGGCACCTTGCTGAGTCAGTTTCGTAACGAACTGGATGAAGCTAACCACGACAAGATCCCAACCGAGGTAGCCGCCGCCAAGGCTCGGGTGGCCCTTATGGAAATGCTGATCAGGGACGACGAGCAAGAAATTAACGATGCCGCCTTCCCTGAGCTGGAAGATTGATAGAGAAAACCGCCTGACTACCAGGTAACAGAAAGGAGAAGAAGAGAATGTCTGACATTCAACACCAAGAGGAAGAAATCCCGAAGTGCCCTGAGTGCGGGGCTGAGGCGGGTACGCCACAGGGCTTTTGCAATGAGTGTGCGGGAGAGGGGTTTAGCAACCTCGACAGCTAAAGAGGTGGCCGGGGCTCCGGCCCACTTCCCGAGCCCTGGAGGGCCAGGGCTGAGGAAGTGAATCTGACACATAGGAAAGCGATGAGGATCAAGTAATGCACGAAGCCAAAATTCAAGCCCTGTTTGATGAAGCAAACCGACGCTGTGGGCTGTCATATGAACTGTGTTTAGATTTTTTCAACTTATCAGTGGATCACTACCTGAAAAGCATAGAAGAGGGGGAGCGTCCGGCTGTGGTGGCTTTGGCTAAGAAACTGGATTACCAGTCTCCGGAGGAACGAATCAACGAACTGGACGAAGGTGAATGTATTCATCATCTGCCGGTGGATTGCTGCCCGCTGGGGTGCGGCGAATACTGACGCATAGGAAACCGAGGAGTAAAGATAAAAATGCTTTCATCAGAGATACTGAAAAAGTTTACCTCTGCCTTTGCAGAGAATGGCACAGATGCGGCCAAGAGCGCGTTACAGGGGCTATCAACGTCTGATCTTCAGACGCTGATGGCTGACCTTAGTTTGCTAAGTCAAATTGCAGAACGGGCCACTCCAGACCCGAAAGCGGATCAAGACGAGCAAGCACGAATGAGACAGGCAACCCGAAGTCGAATGATAGATGCCATGACGTATAAAGCCAGAAATTAACTCAGAGATAGGAAAGCGAGTGACTACCAACGCCGATACTCAGACTCTCAAGCAGCGAGCTATCGAGAGGTTGAAGTTCAACCTGGATGAATGGCCACACTGGCATCAGCGACCAGATTACACCCTTCCGATTGACGGATTCGTTTGGAGTAACCTCGATCGTGGTGGCTGCTGGAAGTTGATCAGCGATGATCGGTCCGAGGTGATCACAGAGTCGGATTTGGCTGAGTGGTTTGCCTTGAAGCAACAATGATGGAATAGGAAAACAGCCTGTCTCTTTTCCCCGCTCAGGCGGGGATGCCAATACCGGCATATAGCATTGAGGAACAAGGAAAATGAGCAATTTAGTGAGTGGCGACACAGTAACCGTTGCAGTGCTAGGCGAGATTGCATCCCGGTTTGAGTACGCAGACAGTGACCATAAAAAGGCGGCTATCGACAAGATGAACAACGCCATCTATGCAGAAACCGACCTCGATGAACTCGAAGCGATTGCCAAGTCATACTCGGTTGATGGTGACTAAAAACCTGGCCGGGGCAACCCGGCCCACTTCCCAAGCTCATACAGCCGTGTGGGTTTAGGAAGTGATTACTACGGGATAGGAAAACTCAGAAAGGAGAGAACAGATGAAAGAATGGTATTTCAAAGCTGCTGCGTTGGCCTTGGGGTTCACCCTGATTGTCTTGGGTCTTCAACAGGCCGGGTTCGTACTCAATGGCCTGATGCTGGCCGGAGTGGTGCTAGTTACTGCTGGGGCCATCGGTTGGCCCCCCGTTGCTAACCAGGTAGAGGGAGGCAAAGCCTTCGTTGTGTCAGCCAAGGGCAGGGGTTCCATTGGTCGTCAAACCCAGCCATAGGGAATCGATGATGTTAAAGGTGTATTTTTACTTTCTCATTTGTTCAGCAATGATCGCCGGGATGGGTTCAAACCTTGATCCTGCTAAATATCCCGATTGGGTGGCGTTGGTTATGTTTTTCAAATGGATAGCTATCGGCCTATTTGCGTCAGGCATTTTCGTGCTGGTAATTAAAAGAAGCAAGTAATGGAAGTGAATTCTACGGGATAGGAAAGCGATGATGACCAAAAAAGCGATTTCAGAGTTATTCACGGCTGAAGAAGCAAGAGAACTGTTTGAGAATCAGTTCCCCATGCTGAGAGTGAAAAGCCTAGGTGAGCCTGTTTATAGTGTTGCACCCTATAGCAATGATGAATACGCCGCCTTTGTTGTTTACGCCGCATTGCTGGCTGATGAGCAGGTGGTGAACAAATATCACGTTTTGATGTGGTGGGATGTGAATGAACAGGCCGTGCGCCTGACCCTACCTGATGGCTATTACCAAGCGTATGTCAAAGATTTTGCCGAGTGGTTGAGCCTGGCGCAAGATACCCAAATGGCGGCGTTAACGCCGGAACAATGCCGAGAGCGGTTTACGCACTGGTTGGCTTCAGCACAATAGGAAAACGGCCATGGAGCCTATAACGAATGACAAACGGGGTGACGCTCTCACCCCTTGGAAACCTGGCCGTCGCAGCGCATGAACAACTGGTTGATCAGCGAACGTCGGCATTGCGGGTCTGGGCGGCATAGAGCCCAGTGATAGATAGGAAAAACCTTTGAGAATTAAGATAGACGCTCTTAATGAGCAAGAGATAGCGTTACTCATGGTACTTAGGAAAGCTAAGACCCTCGATACACTGGAAATTATGACAGACCGCCTGGAGCGTGATGCCGTCAATAGCACTGAAACTGCTGAGGTGTGTCGGGCCTTTGACGTAAGAGAAGCTGAGATTGAACGAGGTAAGTATTGCTAACACAATGACTTCTACTTCGCATAAATATCCCAGTAATCTTTTGCCGGGCATGACGGCATTTTTTTACTGAATGCTGGTTTCACAAAGCCAAAAGACTTCAATAACCCTCATCGATGCTGTAACCTGGTATAAGTAATGACACCAAAAGTCAACCTAACCAATGTTGCAACTAACCAGACGACGTAAATCAAGGTGAGACACCATGTCGAAAAGCACACTCCGCTGTACCGAAAAAGCAAGCCTGGAAATTGAAAAAATCAAAGGCCATTACGGCGAAGCAACCGCAAATCAGGCTATCAATAGAGCGCTTGAAAACCACCTTTTCATCATCAATTCTCTCGAGCAAAAAAAAGAAGAAAGCCGACAACTAACTAATGAGTTAGTTGAATTAAAGCTATTGCTTAGAAAATTATTTGAAACTCAGAATGAGCTGAAAAAAATTTGCTAGTAGAAACGCCCCGCTATTCGGGGCGTTCTTGTGAAATCAATTACAAAGACTGATCAATACGCAACCAGAATGACTGCGGCTGAACCCTAATAGTGTAAGGTACAGCAGTAGTTTGGGAAGATTCCAACTTCTCAACCGAATCAGTGAGATCACCAAACTGAGTAGGCAACGTGGCAGAAGCCGCTGAAGCCGCCAGTTCAATCAAGCTATCTGTGGCTACGTCCTTATAAACATCTTCACGGTTTCGCTCAATATAGCCATCTAAGCCAGAGCGCTTGTTAAGGTCATAAGCCGTTGCACTCAGTTTATTGATGACTTGCTTGTCTGGAGTAACAGCCCTGCGAGTGGTGATCGCAAGACGCTTAATCTGTGCATTAAAGCCTTTTGATGCATATATGATCGTGCCTCTAGGAATGCTATTGAATTGACCGACCAAGTCTTCCTCAAGAATCAGCTCTACGTCCCCTGTATCCCCTGAATTGACTTCTCTATCTATCCTAGCTTTTACCCACGTACCAAAGAGTATTCCGTACTCCTTATTAGTACGGACAACTGTACCATAGCTACCGCCACCGTTTCGGCTAAAACTTGGATCATAAGCCCCTGGAACATAGACCGACTCTTTGATTTTTTGAGAAGAAAACACCTCCGAAGTATTTGAATTTTTCACATTTTCAATCTTAACTCCATCTTTAAGGTTATTCTTAGCGTTAATAGAATCATCACTGGCCCGCGTTTTCTTAGGTTGGGTGGCTTCCTTTCCAGCCCCCCTAATCTTCATTTTCTCAAGTGCTATTGCTTCGTCATAAGAGAGTGGCTGAGGCTCTGCCGATGAATCCTCTGATTGCTTATCTTGGATAATCACCTGATTCCCTTTAGAATTACTCTGCAATTCCTCGCCATTTTCTTCGCGGTTTTGGCCCAAACCAGAGTCAAAATTGCCTTGCTCTCCATCTACTGACTTCAAATAACTAAGAAGATTCAACATCGACTCAGGGTCACTCTTCTGACGCGAAGCTTTAGCTTGAGCTTCTTTATTTGCTCTCTTAGCTATTTTCCTTGCCTCTTTCTTGTCATCAGCCAGGTTTTCAGCAGCAACCGATGTTGTAAAAAAAAGAAAAAGAAGCAGCAAACGAGTGAACTTTACCATTGAACAACCCCTCCCCCTACATTGGTGTCAATCTGCAACATCAATTCAGCAGCAGAATCTAAAGCAGAATCTGTAGTAGTAATTACACATTCCTTCTCTCCAAACCGTTCTATCATCCCCTCGCAACGATGGTATACGGCTATAGGGTTGCGCTTACCTTCATCATCCATTTGATAAAGACTGATTCCCTGTAATCCCACCCCAACGCTATTTTGGTTGGTCAGCGTGAAAATAAGATTTCGAAAAGACTCAAACTGGTGTATCTCTCTAATCTGCACCTCCATCACGTAACCATCGCCGGTTCTCACTATTTGATTTTCACGAATTCTAGTTACTGACGGCGCTACCACAGACAATTCACCGATCATAGCTAAGGCCCGTTTCCGAGCTTCGATTTCAAGCGCTTCAGATTTCTGCCTATACTCTTTTTCCATAGCCGATGTGCGTCGTTTTACCGACTCAGAAATCAAATACTCTCTATCTTCATTGCTAATATCAAAGATGATATTAGATGGTGATAAAGCTCGATCTAGGGTAGCCCTAAGCTCAATAGTAAGGTTGAACCCTCCCGCACTCAGATAGAGATAACCGATAAAGGGGTTTTTCAACTCACCTCGCTCTCGGTCAATATATGGGTCAATTGCAGCCCTATTAATCATGACTGTCAAATGGTTTTGGAGTATCGACGCCTCAATCTTTCCCTGTTGGCTAGTCAATGCGGGAACAGTGTAATAAACCGGGTTGGTTATGGTAGTTGAAAGCGATGGGTTCAGTTCATTCAGCATGAAAGGAAACATCAACCTAACGCCTAGGTCAGGCACGACATACACTACCTCCCGAGTATCTTGTCCCAACTTCCAATTTCTCTTTGTTGGTTTACTGATACTATTGGCATGGCCTTGGAAGGCGAAAAACACCAAGGTCATAATCACTATATTAAATGTCTTGAATCGCATGAACCTTTGCCCCCAAAAGTGAAAAATCAGTTCGAGGCACTAATCGCAATGTTACCTCTTGCCTAAACTCCTTGACTTTTTTACGAGTTCCAATTGCCTGAATTTCTCCAGCTAAAACCGCCCGAACCAATACATAATCGCCCCCATCAGCATCAACAAAGGATCTGCGTTCTAATACTCTGATCTCATCATCATAAAACTCTACTGACGTTTTGTTCTGCGCCGTTTCAACGATAGCCATCAAGTTGGATTCCTCCAAAGCAGCTATATGCAATTCTCTTAGAGATTGCGTTTTACCTTTCTGAGGCATGGTATCCATCATCGAAAGCACACAGGCCACATCATCCCGAAAAGTTGAAGCATTCAACGACCAATAACAGCTTCCGAATCGCTTAATAGTTCCCTTAATCTCTGCATCTGTTCTCGCTAACGGATCTTCAAAATTCACACGGCCCAACATATTACCTTGTTGATCAACAACAATAATGTTTGGTTGTCGAACCGCATGAAACCATAATGTGAAGATGTAAAGCATCAAGATAACAAAGAACGCTATCCATCCTATGCCGCCCCTTCGGGACAGGCTTACAAAATAACTTCCAATTAAGCCATGACTAGCGTTGTTCGTTGTGTGTCCTATGCTCCTTGGTTCACTTCTCATTTCATAAGCCCCTTCTTCCTAAGATTTTGTCGAATAATTGCGCCCCGTCTACTTTGCTTTTTACTGCGTTCGTTGGCGTCTTTTTGCTCCTGTTCCTGTGCTTCCTGACCATCATTATTGGTTTCCTCCATCTGATCTTGATGGTTTGCAGCAGTAAAGCCTGATTTTGAATATCGCACACTCGGTGAATTAGGAG
>NZ_AUDJ01000049.1 GCF_000425405.1 Ferrimonas kyonanensis DSM 18153
CCCGCCATTTTGCTGAGCATGGCCCTGACTGCATCCGCAGCGGCCCAGAAGGCAGATGCTCCCCAGCTTTATCCGGTTAACTATGGCCGGTTCACTGTCGTTGATCAGGATATGGTGGTCACGGTGAGTTTTGCCTACGGTGGCGCGACGGAATCCGGCGGCCATCTGTGCAACGTCGTCGGCTATCTCTCCGGCAGCCGCTCCCCGGCCAACCTTTACCGCGAAATGGTGGAAGTGCCGGTAATCCCTCATAGCCCCTATGACTGTGCTACACCGGAACAGATCAGCGAGTTTGTTGGTAAGCTGAGTCACGGCCCCTTGCACGATGCCTTGTTGGGCGATTGACCTCATCTTTACCCATTGCCGTGGGGGTGTGCTCCGGCCCATTCCTTGGATAGGAAAACCGATGGAGCTGTAACCGTAACCTGCGGAGGCTGTTTCTGCTAGCCTTCTCGGTGCTGACGTAACATAACCAGCGGAAATGACACAAAAGCCCCAGCTATTGAGCTGGGGTTTTTGCGTAATCGCAACCCAGCGGCGCATAAAGCGCTGAGGCGGCTTTTTTTTCAGCCCCGGATTGAGATCATGGGGTTTTACCGCAGATAAGGAGTGAACACGATGAAAAAGCTAATCACCTGGGGCGCGTTGGCGCTGTGTCTGGTTGGGTGCTCCAAGCCCCCTGCCCCGCCCCGGCTGCCGTCCGAGGTTGGCGAGATCCAGACCGTGCCCTTTCGGCTGGTGTTCGAGACGGTGGACAGTAACCGCTATGCGTCGGTGGTGCCGGTGATCTTCTATGGATCAACCCTACCGGCCAGGGCCGTGACCATCCCCGCCGGGGATTGGGTCAGCGGCGGCCAGTCCCTGGTGCAGCCTGGGGAGCGTTACCGGCTCCAGCTCACCGCGACCGGCCACTATAAGATCCTTGCCATCCACCACTGAGGTACCAGCTTGACCACATACCCACACGGCCAACTGGGGCCGCTCCACTGCCCTCCGGGCGCGGCCCCTCCGTTGCGTGGATATGTGGACAAGCGACAGGCCCGCCGGGCGTTCTTCTTCATTGATGCCATTCAAGTATTGATCCACCGACAGGCTGAAAAACTCCAGGCATAGCTCCCAGGACAGGCCGCAACGGCGCTTGCCATCGTCAAAAAGTTCGTTGAGTTTGGCTTGGTGCATGGAACTCCCCCCTACAGCGGCAGCGGTTTGTCAGTGCGTTGATAGCCGCCCTCAACCGCTTGCAGATAACCTAGCTCCTTCAAGGAGTGCATCAGGTAATCCGCCAGGCGGATATCTGGGTTGTTGCACACCCCAAAACCGTTTTTCAGGATCAGCTCTGTGACCCCGGCGGCGTCCATCTTGTTGATGATGAAAAACTGGTAGGTGGTCAGGTTGTGGGCTTTAAGTTGCCCCAGGAACATGCTTAGATTCGCCAGGGCCATCGCATCGATCACCTCCTTGTCGGTATGCTGGTTCAGCAGAATGGCGGCGGCGCGGATCAGCTTGGCTTTGCTGGCTT
This sequence comes from Ferrimonas kyonanensis DSM 18153, assembly GCF_000425405.1. Taxonomy (GTDB): domain Bacteria; phylum Pseudomonadota; class Gammaproteobacteria; order Enterobacterales; family Shewanellaceae; genus Ferrimonas; species Ferrimonas kyonanensis. The sequence goes on from NZ_AUDJ01000049.1 coordinate 1,520, forward strand.
CGCGCATACTGCCCAGCTGCTCAATTAGGTATTGGGATTCGTTGGCTTTCAGGTGCTTTAGGCGTTCATCCAACCCTATGTGATCGTTTTCCGTATAACGCACCGGATACGCACGAGTTTTTGAGGTGGATTGCACCGAAAAGAAGTTGTCAGGCTTGCTCTGGGCCGGTTTGGCGGCCTGGCGTTCGGCGTTGCCTTTGAGCTTTTCCAAGATCTTGATCCGTGCCCGCTGCTTGGGATTGGGCTTGGCTAGCTGTTGCAGGGTAGCCAGCTCTGTTGCCTGTTCGTCAGTCCATTTAGCCATGCTCGATCACCTCTCGGGCCAGGTTGCGATAGTACATGGCGGCGACATGCCCCGGCTTGACCACAGACAGCGGTTCGCCCTCGGTGGCGGCATCTTTGAACACCGAGCGTGACCAGATCACCGTTTCGGTTTGGCGCTCGGGGTGCAAGGCGGCCAGGTATTCATTGCCGTAGGCCAGCGCGTTGGTTTCTCGCTTGTCCACCTTGGCGGGCAGCACCCGGTAATCAATGTCGTCCTCGGTGACAAATTTTACGTCACAGATGTGTTTCAGGTAGGTGTCCACCCCTTGCAGCGAATCCTCGGTGTACTCGGTGGGGATCAAGAAGGAGTCGGCGGCCATCACCGCATTGAGCCCCAACACGCTGGTGCCGGGGCTGGTGTCGATCAGTACAAAGTCGTACTGATCCAGCAGCGGGGCCAGTAGCAGTTTTAGGCGTTCCTCGCGGCGCGGCAGTGAGATCATATCTATATCCAACTTACTCATGGCATCGCCGGGGCGGCCAGGGACAAAGTGTAGGTTGGGTTGCGCCTCGCCGCCGATGATGGCCGGGTAGATCGCGTCGGTCAACTGAGCGCCGCGCTCCTTGATCACGTCGCCCAGCCACAGGGGTTTGTCCTCGTCGGTCAGGTAGCGGGTCAGGTTGCCCTGGCTGTCCATGTCAATCAACAGCACCCGCATCCCCGCCCGCGCCAGCTCCCACCCCAGGTTTAGGGTCGAGGTGGTTTTGAGCACCCCGCCCTTTCGGTTTCCAACCACTTTAACTTTTGCTGCCATCTGCTTAGTTCACTCTATTTCTTCGTCTTACTGCCAGTTTAAGGGCTTGTATAACGCTATTGCAATACATGGCTTTGCTCTGCGCCTTTGAGACGCCAGCCATTGCGGTAGGGCTCCAGGTAATCGGCTTGGCCCATCTCATCCAGCAGTTCGGTGATCTGCTGTCGGTTCAAGGCGGTGGGGCCGGTCAGCCCCCGGATGCTGGGGGTGAGGCTTCCCTCAAGGATGGCCGCGACGATATCGGCGTGGGCGCTCATGGCGGGCCACTCCTCCGCTTCGGGGACGGGCTGGGGGGCGGTGATGGCTTGCGGCGGCTCGGCGGTCACCGGGGCCGGGTCGGCCTCGGGTTGGGGCTCGGAGGCGGGCGCTTTGGGTTTGCTGGTCAGGGCAAACAAAATCGACATGCCGATGGCGATCCACTCCACGGTCAGCGCCACCCCCAGGCTGATCTGATTAGCCATCGATGTCACCCGATTTTGTGGCGGCAGCTGATCGCGCTTGTCCATCAGCTGGGCGGCGTTGGCTTCCAGCTGGGCGGCCTTCTGGCGGGTGGCCGTGCCCTTGCTAATGAAGTCCATCGCCTCAAAGCGGCTGGCGTTTTGCCGCAGCTCTGCCGCCTGGCTCAGTTTCATTTCAATTTGAGTTGTTATCGTCTGGTAGCGGGTGCTCTCGGTCTGGGTGCTGGCTAGGCCGTTGTCCACCGCAAAGATGCTAGCCAGCATTGAGCATCCCAGCAGCACTACGGCCAGCAGCGCCAGCAGGAAGGCGGGCAACCGCTGTTGTTGCTGCCACAGATGGATCACCGCAATCGGCAGCAGCGCCTTGCTGGTGTCCATTAGACCGCCTATCACCGCAAACTCCAGCTCCAGGCCGGTATTCCCGGCCACCTGGCGCATAAAGCTGATAGTGAGAATGGCTCCGATAACGGTGGCGATGATGGTGATCACGGCGGAACTGAAGTGGAGAAAGGCCCGGTTTCTCATGGGGGTATGATCCTGTTGTTGAGGAAACAGATGGCGTGACGCCTCGTGTATAACATCAATGTTATACACGGGTTATTCTATACCAGGTCATGTATAACGTCAATGTTATACATGACCTGGGGTTTGTCTGAGGTTAAGTATAACGGTGGTGTTATACACGGTTTATGTGTGTGTGTATGGCGCGGCGGGTTGGCTTGGGCTGGCACTGAGCACGGTGGGGGTACACAGTGCAAAGCCACTGTTTTCAGCGTCTTGCACAGCGATATATCTTGTATAACGCTATTGTTATACATGCTCTGTTTTGTGGCGGGGGAGGTGGCGGCGGGTGAGTGTGCCGCTACTGTGACCACTGCGGCGGGCCGCCCGCGCACAGTCAGCGGGCGACTGTGAGCGGCAGGCTGAAGGCCACCTGTTGCCCCAGGCCAAACGCCTCGATGCCCATCACCTGGGTGTAGATCTCGGTCGAGCGGCGGGAGCGGTGGCCCATCCACGCTTGCAGCACCGGCACCGGCACCTGATGCAATACGCAATGCACCGCGAAGCTGTGGCGCAAGCTGTGCGGCCCCGGACGAAAGGCGATCTCGGCCCCGGCGGCGCTGGCCCGCTCATAGGCGCGGCCCATCCAGTTGCGCACCGTCTGATCCGACACCTGCCACAGCCGTTCCCGCTTGGGCGGGCGGTGGGTGGCTAGGTAGCGGCGCAGCCGCACCACAAAGGCGGGATCGAGCAGCGGCACCAGGCGCGGTTTCGGGCGGCGGGCGCTGCGGGGCCGCTGTTTTAGGGTGGGCAGACTGACATAGGGTTGATGCGGGTCATCCAGGGCCAGATCGGCGGGCGTCAGCGCCAGCGCCTCGGTGATCCTGGCGCCGGTGTTCCACAGCAGATCCAGCAGCAACCGTTGCCGGTCGTCGTCCAGGGCGTCGAGCAGAGCGGACACCTCCGGCAGCAGCAGATAGGCGGGCATCTCCACATGGTGCAGCACTCGGCGGCGCACCGCCGCCATCGCGGGCCAGTCCAGTTGTACCGGCGAGGGCAGGGCGGCCAGGGCGGGGCCGGAGGGAACGGGGATCATTGGGGCTCTCCAGGGTCAACACTGCGGCGATTGTAAGCGGCGCGGGCGACCACGGCAACGGTGGGGCAGGGCAGGGCGTTTGTTTGAATTTTGGGGTAACTCCCAGCTTAGGCCGGTTAGCCCAAATCTGGCGCAGGGCTTGGCAGGAGGGGGGTGAGGGGGGTAATCCCATATCTGGGGGCATCTGGGTGCCGGAGCACCAGATAGGGGATTTTGGCCGGGTGGGGGCCGATTTTGGATTTTAGGGGCTTATCCCAAATTTCTGATTGCCCCTTCGTTTCATTACAGCGTTTCCCATGGTTGTGGTCTAGGATGATTCAGAAAGTTGTCACTTTCAGTGTTGGCGACGGGCATCGATGCCCCGTTTTGCCGTCAAACATAGTCGCTGCAGAAGAACATGAATGGTAAAAATGGCGGTATTTATAAGTTTTGATACTCTTGATACTGCTGTTTAAGCCATTTTGGTAGTTTGATTTTGGTTTTGTCCCAACCGATACTTGTCGCATAGTCGGCTAGCGCACGACGTATTGTTGGCCTAGTGTATGTCCCGCCTCTAGATGTTGTGATTTGTCCTTGATTAGCTAGCGTTGCCATTTGTTCAAAGGACTCATTTAGGTGTCCATTAAAAGCTAAAAATTCCCATAACTTTTTCTGATGCTGCTCTTTGTTGGCAGTGCGAACCTGAGCTCCTTTATGGGATGCAATAGTTTTGTTGTGTTTTGCTTGTAGTTGACGGTAATGTTGCCAACAAATGGGAATGATTTTAGTGCCTTCTAGTAACTCAATACCCCGGTAAATTGGGTTTTTGCATAGAGCGCAGTCAACTAGTTCCATATCATCAGGTAAATTTACAAATCTCATAGTTTTTCACTCGTTTATGGTGTGTCGAACGCAGTAATTTTGAGTTGTTTCGATGCCTTGCAACTCTTGAAACACTCCAATGTTGATAAATAATACTGCGGGGGCTAAGTCAATTGCGGCGACGTCCTGAGTTGGGTCTTCCAAAAAGTGATTGTGCCAAATTTGTAGCCTTGACAAGGCTTCGGTTAACTCCATATCTCCGCTTCTTAATGTCACCCTAGAGGTGGATCGATTGATGATCAAGGTACAAAGGTGCTGGCCGAGACTGGGAAAGTGCAGCACTTCAATGTTTTTAGTACCAGGTCTAGACTTGACGAATACAGATAGATTGTGTGTTTGCATGGCTTTGGTGTGTCATTATCGGTGGTTATGCCACAATAAGGGAAAGTGACCGCCGTGTCAACATCGGTGATATTGTATCTTTTTTTCGATAAAGTATTCCGTGTGGGAATGTTTGTTGCTATAATTCCGTACAGGAATAGTTAGAAGGGCAAGCCCAATGCATGTTATATCTCGAAAGCCATTTAACGATGCTGCCCAGCAGTATCCGCAACAAAAAGAGGCTTTGTTGTCGGTGTATCGCACTCTGAGGGCTGGGGAGTTTGGCTCTCCAGAAGAAATGAAGAAAGTGTTCCCAAGCTTGGATAATTTTAAGTATAGGAATAAATGGTTTGTTATCGATATTGGTGGAAATCATTTAAGGATGATTGCATTTATCGAGTTTAGAGATAATCGTATGTATGTAAAACACATTGTTGACCATAAAAAGTATGATCGACTGTGTGACCGTTATCGCGGAGATAAGGAGTAAATATCATGACTGACATTACTATTGCGAGTGAATTGTCATTGTTGCTTGATAAAATACCTGTGATTACTAAGATCGCAAATAAGCGCCAGTATGATAGAGCGTTAACTCTAATGGATGCAATGATAGACGATTATGAAAAATACCGCTCTTTGATTATTATTTTGGCAAAAAACATTGAGTCCTGGGAGGTGCAAAGTCCTGATTTTATTGATTTTAATGAATCTGTAAAAGAGTGTTCTGGGCCGGAATCCGTGTTTAAATGTCTGATAGATCAGCATGGGTTAACTAACTCTGATTTTGAAGGTGAAATTGGAAAGCAGTCTGCCGTAAGTAAAATACTTAGTGATAAGTACCCTCATAAGTTAAAAAGGGATCATATCGAGGCTTTAAGCAAGCGGTTTAGTATTCCAACTAGTATATTTTTTGGATAAGGGCAGTAGATTTTATAGGTTGATTTTTATTTTTACAGTTAATAAGTAAAGGTCTGGTATTATATGTAAATGTAGAAAATACTAAAACCAGACTTGCTATTGCCCCTTTTAGGGGCTTTTTTTTCATAAAAATTTTGTTATGTAACCTGGGTCATTGTGGGTAGGCCCTCCTGTTGGGGGAAGGTGTGGGCAACTCGGAGCGGTGGGCCGCCTCTAAGCTGTCCACACCTGATCCCGACGAGAAAGGAGGGCGAACCGAAGGCTATCCACGATTAGACTGGTCTCCGTATTGGGTCATTTAAGATGAATCTTTATATTGAGTAATGCTTCAAGATTAAAAGTTGATACCTAAGTCATAGATATTTACTAAAAATTGTGCTCAATCAAATTCTAGGAAAGACAATTTTTTGACGGCCGGGTTAATAATTTGTTTATTCTTGCAGGTCTATTTTTTAATTTAATTTAGCTCACCTGTGTTGTTATAGGTAGTTGTTTTATATATAATTTTTTTGTTTAACTCGGTTTGTAAAATTTAGGTGCAACGCCATGCCGCTTGTAGAAGTGGAGCCAGGTATTAGCAAAAGTATGGATGCGAAAAATAAGGAGGCTATTTACCCCAAGATAAAGGGGGTAGTAGTAGTTAATGGTGATGGATCGTTGACCCCTATGAATGACGAAAAATATTGGAATCATTTGGGGGGGGCGTTCAGAAAAAAAGTCGATGCTTATTGTCTGCTTTATAACCATGGAATTCGTATTGTCAACAAGCCTTGCTAACTTTGCTTTTTAAATTTATTCGTCATTAATTTGGCGTCTTGGAGATTATTTTAGATGAAACTTAATAAACAAGCGCTGCTAGGATTGGCACTCCTGGTTCCGCTGACAGCTCACGCTGTTGATTTCTATTTTGGCTTGGGAGCAGGAATGTACCAGGTTGATGATGCCGATTTGAATACTGATTCAGTTTTTTCACCTTACTTTGTCGTTGGGGCAGAGCACCCCTTAAGCCGCAACACTAAAATTACTTCAGAATTTCAATATACAGAATTTGCTCCCAGTGCTGGGGTGGGAAAAATGGGAATGGATGTAACGTCTATTGATTGGACTTTGGCCTACTCCTATCAGTACCCCCTTTCTTACAAGTTCCACCCAGTATTCAGTGCCGGACTGGTGGCTAACTATGGTCAATATTCTAAACGCCATTCCATTGATGAGTTTGGTTACTTAGCTGATCGATTTGATGATAAAGATGAGATTTCTGGCGGTTTTCTTCTGTCGGCTTCCCACGACTTCCACGTTGATCAATTTGATTTTGATTGGTCAACAGGGCTGCAACTTCGTCATGCATTTGGTGGAGTTAGTTCTTTTGGCGTTTACGCCGTGTATCGTTTTTAACTGGAGGTTAAATAGATGCGTAAATCACTCATAGCAATTTCACTGGGACTTGCGTTAAATGGCTGTGGTTCTGATACCAAAGTTCCACCGCCTCCGCCGATAGGGGCTCTCTCTGGTAACGCTGTCGATGCTTTGATCATCCATGGGGTTGTCAATGCTTATGATTTTAGTGATGGAAAAAAAGGGGAGCTAGTATCAGTTGCTCCTGTGGTTACAGATGACAAAGGCTTTTTTGAGATTCAGGTACAAACTAACCATGACCATCCAGTATTGCTGGAAGTTACTAGTGGGTACTATGTTGAAGAAGCAACCGGCAAAGCAGTATCGTTGACCGATGAACAATTTTTGTGGGCGGTGCTCAACTACGAGCACGGCACAGACATTAAAACGATGGTTACTACATGGACTCATGTAGCGGCTGCTGATGCGGCTTTTCAAGTATCTAATGGACTATCGGTTGCCGATGCTGTAGACAAAGCAAATAGTGAAATGTCTTCCTGGCTTGGGGTAGATATTACATCCACTTACCCTGTAAACATCACTGATCCGGCTTATTCCTCAGCTGGTTTTTATGATGGTGTGAAGTATGGCCTTCAATCTGCGGCTTTGTCTCAATGGGCGGTACGTTTGTCCGATTCCGCCGGTATTGAACCTCATACAAACTACACATCTATTGTTCTCTCTAACATCATGTATAACGATGTTCTTTCAGATGGGATATTAGATGGGGTGATTGACGGAGCTACTATCGATTTAAGCGGCCTAGAGTTGTCTAATGAGGCTTATCGGGTCAATTTGGCACAGTCAGCACTGCATGTAATTCATCGTAACGATATTAATAAAATCAATATTGCTGTTGGCGACACAGTACCGTTTGTACAGTCGGTGGCATCCACTTCTATTGATATGTTTGGCAGTGAAGGGGCTGTGACCATTACTGACCTTGGCCCTAAGATTAGCGTGTCTCAGCCTGATGGTTACTTGGTTCGAGGACAGGCAGATCTAGAGGTAAATGTGGAGGATTATGTAGGCTTGAAGCGCATAGAGCTTTGGGTTGATGGTGTCCTTCAAGATGATGATCTTATTGAGCGAGGTTTTAAGCACACGGCGATTTTGTCGTTCGATACAACCCCCTATTCAGACGGCCCATTGTCTGTTGAGTTGCGCAGTTGCAATGTGCTCGACATTGAGAACACAGAGGCTTTCACAGTCAACATTGCGAACATTGACGCAGGTGTCCATTTTCGTTCTGGTACACTTATTGGTTCTACATCACACACAGTTAATGGCGATGTATTTAACGTCATACCTCCTATCACTGTGGGTTTCAATGGTTTGAGTTATAGCTTTGATGAAAGCCAATTTTCCATTGATACCACCTTAGTTGAGGGAATTAATAACCTACAACTTAACGTCATAGATTCTACTGGTAAGAGCAATGACTTTGACCATATAGTGAATGTCGACCTAACGGCTCCCAGCGTTGCCTGGAACACTCCCGTTGTTGGTCTTAGCCGTGATGGTGACGGGGTGTTGAAAACCGTTACTTTTCCTCGAGATCAGTCGGTTCCACTCTATATTGGCTATGATAACAGTCGCTTAGGTACGCTTCCCCGAACTCGCGAAGATATGGAAAAGAATGGGATTGCTTACCTGGAGCTGGTGACAGAGGACACCGGGACGGTCAACACTCGGCATGATGATCTGAATGTGACTTATTCCATCACTGTTGATGATTTTTCGGTAGTTGATAATAAGCCTCTGAGTATCACTAGCGATGGCCTCTATATGCTGCCGCTTACCGAAGAATTTATACCCGAGCTATTTGATGTAGAGCTATCTAGTACCATCGAAGTGGTGATGTCTGCCACCGATGAAGTCGGCAATAAATCCAGTGTGAGTTACATGTTAGCTCTAGATGTGGATATGCCTAAAATGAATGTGAATTCCACTTTTGCTGATAGCACACTTGCGCTTAATAGGTATCATTCTCCCACTGTGGGAAACACAGTTAAGGAGTGTGTCGCGAACAGTCAGGGTAACTGTGCAATGTTGTTGCACGGTGCTTATCCGGTGATCATGTTATCGGCTAATGGCGGCGAATACGTAGACATAGACGGCCGCCGGTTCCCTTTGGAAAAGCCGCTTTCTACTTTGACGGATTTCTTTGAGAGCGATAAGCAGATTTACTTTACCCCTTTGGCAGCAGTGATGGTGGGTTTATATGACTACGAACTGAGCAAAGGGGTTTTGCCTACAGATGCGCTTTCTCGGGCAAGGTTGAAGATTGTTGAAATTTATGGTTTTGACCCGTTGACTACTCCAATTGGTGATCTAACTGGTGAGCTGACCGAAGCCAATAAACATGCGCTGCTGATTGGCGCGTACAGCCTTATCTATGACCAGAAATTTTTAGCTTCCCCCCTGGACGTAGTTCGCGCGATGCGTGATGACGTCGCAGCCGATGGTTATCTAGATGGACAAGGGAGTCAGGGCCAGATCGAACTAGGTAATCAAGTGCTAAATTCTGAGTTTTGGCGGCGAGATATAGCTGCGGCACTTAATGAGTATCATGCGTTACTAGGTAAGCCGCTGGGGAACACTACGGTGGGCGTGTGGGCGCAACAGGTTTCGTTGAATATTGATTCTGTATTTCGCTCTGAGGACATTCCAGAAGGTTGGGATCAAGAAAATCCAGTCTTGGTGGTCGCATCTAAACTTGGACAATGGGTCACTGGTATGGTGGCTTTTGATGTAGAAGCAGATGACGACACTGGAATTTCGAAGGTAGCTCTAGAGGTAGCTGATACCGAAATAGGCGAACAGTTTAATAAGGCGAGTGTTGAATTCGAGCTTGATACTGAACAGTTCGATGAAGGTGAGCAGTCGGTCACAATTGAGTTGGTGGACGAGATCGCCAATGTGGTTAAAGAAACCGGCGTCATTAAGATCGACAATACCGATCCTCAGCTTATTGGTACTGATCTGGCAGATACCTGGGTCAAAGATACTGTGACTTATAAAGTGGGTATCGATGAGCTGTCTCCATACTCTCATGTGGTGACAAACGGCGAAACTGAAGTGACCAGCTTAGAGGGGGATAGCTTTGAGCTAGATACCACCATTTACCCTGATGGCCCTTTGGTATTGAAATCAACCGTTATCGACTCCGTAGATCGGCAAGCTGAAGTTGAGGCTACCGTCAACATCGACAATACAGACCCGGTAATTGCGGCTAGTTCCTTTGCCGATAAATGGGTAACTGACACTATCAAACTGCCGGTAAAAGTAGAGGATGTAAGCCCTACAGAGATTGAGGTAATACTCGATGATAAGGAAATTGGTTCTTATAGCGAGGCGGGGG
>NZ_AUDJ01000050.1 GCF_000425405.1 Ferrimonas kyonanensis DSM 18153
GCCGTTGTTCCTGTGGCCGTTGTTCCTGTGGCCGTTGTTCCTGAGATTCAGCGTTTACCTCCTGCTGAATTTCACAAGCAATCGCTTCATCTTTGATATAGCGATCATACAAATAAAGCGGCGGCCTATGATCACGTGCAGGAGATTGAGCTTTAGGCTTTGGTGAAATCGACTCCCAACCTGTCGAGTCTAGTAAAGGAAAGCGCCCTCTATAAATTCTTCTTGCCGCATTTCTTCCCTCAATCTCCAAAGTGGCTATAATTGCTTCTCCGGCAGCCAACTCATAAAGTACATCTTTATTCACTCGCGGCCTTTCTAGAGCCTGGACATTTACCCCGGTACCTCTAACCTCAGTGTAGTTTCGCCCAAGCTCAAAGGTTTCATAGTTCCCTATCAGATCAGAGCACAAGCGCGCCGTCCTCTCCGAAGTTACTCGGAAAAACAATTTAACCGCTATGTTATCTTCCATTTGGTTACGAAACTCTGGCCCCAATTCTTCCAGCTGAGCCGGTGATTGAAAGGTAAAAGATGGCGGCATTTTTGCAGAGCGACAGCGAGCAGTATAAGTAGTAAAACCGCTGTGAACCATCCCACCCCAGTCATCAAACACCTGGGGGAATTCTTCATATTTATCAGGGCCATCAGATTGCCGCTTTGAAGCAATAATGGCTAATTCTTCAGTTACCATTATGGCAATTCTTCTAGACATATCAGACAAAGGCAAATGGAAGTAAATTCGCTTTCCTGAGTTTACAATCTCGTGAAGTCGAATGTTAGGGTTATAGGCGTTGATACGCGCTGAGGCAGGGCCAGTGACAAATTGAAACAACTTATTAACCATGCCTTTGATATTGCTTCTCCCTGTCGTCTGCTCATCATAAACCCAGCTTTCAGCAAGCTTGATCATATCTACAGGAAGATCCTTTTCTTTTGCAAGATGGATAACTTCCACTGCTGCTTCTTGCACTGTTAGAAATGCAAACAAATCTCTTAGTGTCACCTGGTAGCCAAGGCCACAAATTACAGGAATAACACGGTTAAGAACTTGAGTCTGTTCATCAGCATAAAAGTTAGTAGATGTTGTGTCATGATCAATAAGAGTTTTCACCAGACGTTCAGTAATCGATCCTACATCAATGCTATCCATAAGATTAATGGTGTGTGAATGCTCTAGGACAGATGAAAACAGATAGTCAGGCTTCACTCCTGCCGCCTCTCCTTTCTGCAAAATATCCACCTGGCCTTTACCTTCAAAATAAGACCATCCCGAGCCTTTCTTGGTATAGTAGTCCAAAATCCCCAATGAGTACGACTCCGACTTCCCCCCTCCAGGGGAACCAATAGCCAACACACCCAGTTGCAATGCCTTATCCTGCAACACAACATTTTGAACAGGAATTGGTAAATCAGGATTGGTCAACTCAACACCTTCGCATAATTCCCAACCTTTTAGTTTCTTTGGTTTAGATTTTGCGTTTTGATTTTTCGATGCCATGACCCCAGCCCCAACACCTAAACCCGCAACAACTCCACCAGCAACAGGATGAACAGCTGTCCCCGCAATAAAAGCAGAATCAATAATAACCACTGTACTAATAAAGCTTGCGATCAAGTTCATTCACCCATCTCCCACAACGTACTAAGGTAATGAACATCAGCCGATAGACTGTATCGGGAACAATACTTTTTGACAGCTTCAACATCACGAGTAAAGATCACCATCTTCGGACATGCATCGCACCACCTCAATATCACCTTTCGACCAGAGTTTCTTAATCGAACTGCATCGAAGGACTTATGGGGCTTATGCTCACGCTCCCACGCTGACTTGATTCGAGATCGAGTCATGCCACCATCATCAACAATTAGCAACTGAAGCTCTTTACCAATCAAAACCCCACACTCAACCGTTGTTGCTGGATTTAAGCCAAACTGGTATAGCTTCGTTTTGGCGATTAGTTTAACTCCACTCTCAGTGGTTTTCTGGAGGGAAAACAACGCTTGGTTACGATGGCAAACATGCTGCAACGCGCGAACAGAAGAATCATAACGAGGTGGCGACACTCCAAGGCGTCTAGCTCCTGCCGGGCCCAAACTGTAAATAAATGGCTTAAAAGAATTGATTATCCGAACGTACTCACTGCCCTTAAGCCCGTTTAAGAATCTTGATAACGTAGAAAGCGGAATGCCCGTTTGGTCTACCAATTGGCTTTGAGTTAACGCCCGATGTTTATCAAGCAAGCGAATAACAATATCCAAATATCCATCACTCATACTCTTAACACCTTTACGTTTACCCCTTCACTCACCTTGGCTCTCGCTCCTTCATCCTGCACCCACAATTGTTTATGTTCAGACCACCCTGCTGTTTTCCTTTTAACCTCATCACGATTGTAACTTCCCGCATCAGCCTCAACCACGACCATTTCCCCATTGCTATTTGTAAAAATAGCATCTGGTAGAACAGATTCCATGGCTCTCACATATTCCGGCTTTCTCACTCCAAGCTCAAAATGGCAATTAAATTTTCTATAAAGTCTCTCATCAAAACGACTGGCGATTTTAAAGTTACTAGGTCTACCAGAAGAAAAATAAGCTTCGCTCACCAGAATTTCATGCCGCAAAGTTCGATTACCAATTTTCGGCGTAAATCCATCAAAAACCCTAGCAACACGTTGATCATTGAAGACGTAAGCAGTTGTTTTACCGTGCTTTTCATGGTATGTGACGTGCCTTTTCAACAAGCCAACCTCTACCAATTTTTCTATCCTGGCTAAAGGTTTGCTGTTCTTCTGATAGTGATATTTAGATATTTGCTCAGAGCTAATAACACCAATTTTAGCCAAGTCAGAAAAGAAAGAAAGATCACGCTCAGTAAACCTCATGCCAGAAACACCAAGCTCTTTTTTTAGCCTGTAAGCTGCCGATTGAAAAGCGGTGTTAGATTTATTAACCATGAAATGACAATACCGAAATACGACCAAGAACATTGGAAACAATATCACACAAACCCAGCCACGCCAACGCCTAAAAGGCTTTTTTTATCTTACAAATCAAGGAAATGTAGAGGTGGAATGAAAATTTTAAAACCACCACACAAATATACCAGCAGTCAACTTAACGACAATTTTATTAATTGTTAATATCACTAATCAACTAATTGGTGGACTGCCTTCGGTTCGCCCAGTTAATACCGTGGATAACCCAGTGGACAACTCGGGGGCGACAAGCCCCCCCAAAAGTTGCCCACTATGTTACCCACCGCACTGGGCCAGCCCACCGATTAGTTGATTCAAAAAACAGAAAATCATTTTTATTTTCTTGTTCTTCGAAAAGCCAACAAAACAAATAACGCCAAGGCGTTGCGCCAATCCAACCCCATGGCACCACCACTGCTTCCGCCGACTGGCTTCGGTTTGGTGTCCACATTATGAATGGTCACAGTCGCTTGCTCAGTACCAACGGCCTTCCCACTCAATCGCAAAATTACAGTGCCATCTTCATAGTGATCACTTATGTGATTAGTGGTCAGAGATATTACTTTACTAGTTTCACCATCAGCGAAAACCACTGTTTGGTTTAGTGCCACCACCGCTTTAGTAGATGCAGTACCCATAGCGGTAGTGACCTGCACACTCAATTGTCCGTCTGTCCCGTCTGTGCGGTTCAGTTGCACAGTCAGCGCTGCACCTTCACTCACACTGTACTCAGAGGAAGACAAAGACACCTTACCTAGAGAGGGTTGATCTACATTAGTAAGTGCCACAGTGACATCACTCTCCCCCTGATGTAGGGCTAATCCGGCAGGGTACGCCAGTCGAAGTTCCAAGCTAATCGCAGCCTCTTGATACCGACCATCAGCCTGAGTAGCCAACGTCAATTCCACTGAATCTTGTCCAGCGTCAAACTCTACAAAACGGTATTCATCCCCGCTATACAGTCCATTATCTACTGCTGCTCCTTCAATCCACAGGCCAACAGAGGCTCGATTACTAATATCACCACTTCGACTAAGGGTAATCTCTACCGCTCCCCCTTCGGCCACTTGCTCCGGGGCTGATAAAGATACGCTGCCGCTCACATCAGCTATCCTGTTGTAACTGGCACTGTAGGGGGCATACTCAGATACAGTGCGGGCGTTCTCTGTTTCTCCGGCTGCACCACAAGACATACTCGGAGACGAAAACTGATAAACAGCGTTACTGTGCTCAGATGCAGATACAATGCTGTGCTTTCGGCTACCATCATCCTGTTGGCAACTAATTGCATGACTGTACTCATACAAACCAACGCTGATCAACGACTCAACTTGGTGCCCTCCCCCAAGTTGATGGCCCGTCTCATGCACAATGGTTTTGCTTGGATCACCATTAACATCAGTAACAGCTGAGAGATTAATCACCGCTCCTTCAGCGCCAATACCTGACAAACCAAATGTGCCCATTTCTTGAGGGTAAGGGTGGAACAGCCAAAAAATATCCCCCCCCGCAAAATTGCGACGTTCCCGGCACTCCAAACAATTACTGTAACCCACAATATCTGCTTGCAAATTGGCCTTTTCACCAAAAGCATACAAGTCATCATCAACAACCTGTAGTTGTACAAACTCAGCTCTGATATGGCTAATCTGGCTATTCATAAATGTCTGATTAAGCTTGTCCATTCCCCGGATTGCCATTGCTTCCAATGCTTTTGCCCCAAACTGTGCCATGGCCTCAGGAGATACTACGGCCGTAACATTAAGCACATAGGGATCATCTGCTGTTCCTCCCCCTGGGTAACAATTGAATGGGTAACAGCTAGCGTCATCCACCACCCCAGGCTCATAACTGTTAGACATAGCGACCAAAGGGCTTTGCTGCATCATAAAGGTGCTGCGCTTAAAAGTAGCAACGGGCACCTGACGGGCCAGCGCTCCGGCCGGTAACACACATTCACCAGCCGAAACTTGCGCCATTGAGATAGCACTAAGAGCAACCATCGCTATAGCAATCTGCTTCATCTTCATCATCGTTATCCTTTCTATCATACTGATAGACATACAATAGGCCATGTATAACACAAGTGCAATACATGGCCTTGATTTATTGTTTAATAGATTGGAGCAGTGGTAGTGTCGAACCCGAGTTCTTCACCCACCTTCACCTGCGATTCAGGTTTATTCTGTCTACAAGTAAAGAACTCCTGACCACAGCGGAACGGCTTGGAAACCGTCCACTTTTCAGGCCATGTTTCATCACTTTTACAAGTCTGAGTAACTTCCCCAGCCTCACGGTCGCAGGTATATTGCATATATGTAGGGCCGTTGATTTTGCTGTACTTATCAATCTGATTACAGGCGGCTAACTGCACTCGTTGTTCACCAGGAACACAATCCCCGTAACGATGCAATGTCCAATTAACACGATAAGTTAAGCGGTGGCCGTTGGCTGAGTCACTGAAAGTGGCTAAAGCCGTTCCAGATTTCGAGGCGCCTTTACTCAAACTCTTTGAGATAAGTGCGCTGTTTCCACTTTGAGCTACCCCGTCCCCGCTCCAGGTAACAGAGCATGTATTTCCCCCCGCACAATCAAAGATGGACGCATTAATGGTCATACTTATTGCGGGTACATCAGCATTTTTTGCCACAACCAATGATCCGCCATTAGTGCTACCACTCTTGCCTTCGACACTCACTTTAAAGCGCATTGTTTGGGCTGGCGTATTGAACACTTCCACTTGTTCGGTCGCACTCTTGCTGTTTCCAAGGCTGTCATAGGCCACAACAGTGATGCTGTTTGAACCTTCGGATACACTAATATCCTTAGACCAACTAGAGCCTGACAAAGTAGCCAGTTGTCCGTTAACTCTAACGCTTGATACACCAGAGCCTGAATCAGAAACAGTCCCCGCCACAGTAACACTCGAAACGTCAATGACGTTTTGACGCCACCCCGCGTTAGAAGACAAAACTGGAGCCGTGTTATCGACCTTAAATGTCCAACTTTTTTCACTCTTATGAGAGGTTGTATCTGTACTTGTTACCTTCAGAGTATGATTACCATCAGATAACCCGTCCGTATTGATAGATCTCCTAATCGAGTTGCCATAACCACTATAGGTAGCGGTATCTATAGTCACTTTAGAAGTGACCGGACTTACATCAGCGACATTGCTAGAAAAATCAAATGTGCCTCTATACCATCTGTTAGCACCACTCCAATTTGCTATCACTGGAGCATTATTATCAATCCAAAGCCCTGATATTTTTGAACTTTCCAGCCCAACAGTATCAGTAACAACCCACTTCAAACTATGTTTTCCATCGTTGTAACGAGTGGAATCAATACTAAAAGAATGTTTGTTAGAGCCAGACCATAGAGGAGAGCCATCAAGGGATACCGCCACTGAATATGGACTCGCATCGGTTACTGAGGCTGTGTGAGTTATGACACCTTTAACCCAACTAGAGTCCTGAGTTGGAGTACCAATCACCGGTGCATGATTATCAAACATCACAGTGGTATTAAGGTAAGCAGTCTTACCTGACACGTCTGCGACCTCGTAACGAATCACCCTGGCCCCATCGGCATAATCGCTTGTGCGAATATTAACTGAATCCTTGCTTTTCAAAGTGCTGTGTCGAACGCCGTCCACTTTTACTACATTGGTATACTCATTCCCTTCTGTAATAGGAGCATAAAAACTAAAAGTTCCTGATTTCCAAGTGTTTGAGAAAGGGCTGTTTCCAATCACCGGCGCAGTGTTATCGATGTTCA
>NZ_AUDJ01000051.1 GCF_000425405.1 Ferrimonas kyonanensis DSM 18153
CTGGGCCTTACCACCCAATTGCGACATCATAGATCTTCGCTGAGCCTGAGCCGCCTGTTGAGCCGCTACATTTGATGCTTGCTTATGTCCTGGGGAGTTGCGCCCAACTGGACGAAGACGCGATTCACTAGTACCACCAGTGCCTCTACTATGACCAGTGTTATTTGCAACCTTACCTTGATTCCCGAATCC
This sequence comes from Ferrimonas kyonanensis DSM 18153, assembly GCF_000425405.1. Taxonomy (GTDB): domain Bacteria; phylum Pseudomonadota; class Gammaproteobacteria; order Enterobacterales; family Shewanellaceae; genus Ferrimonas; species Ferrimonas kyonanensis. The sequence continues at coordinate 193 of NZ_AUDJ01000051.1, forward strand.
ACCAGTTCGAGTTCCATTATCTTTAGTCCTATCTGAACTAGTTAACGGAGATCTTTGATTGGACTTTGAAGCCGGCGCCATCGGCCCCCCTGTTCCAAAACCAGAAAATCCTCGTTCAGCAACTTTCTGAGCAGCCATTCCCATAGCTCCTTTAAGCCCTCCAGAAACACCGGCCTTAACCGGAGACACTAAACCTTTAGAAATTGCCCCTTCAGTTTTATCGACGGCCCCCCGCCCCATCTGGCCCATCCGCTCCTGCGCAATTCCCATTCCTCCGGCATCAGTAACAGCTTTCTGAATAGACATTGCAGTGCCAGCCATAGATGCACCAATGGCTAGACCTACATCAGAGTTTGCCAATAACCTTGAAGTGAGCATCGGTACTGCAACTAATACTCCCGCCATGATGAAATTAAGAACTCCCATTGCCGTTTCAAAACCACTTAATCCTAATGCGGTGGCCTCATCAGGTATGATGCCTTGCAATGTAGAGACAATAGTCAAATGCAAAAATAAGAACGTCACCAGCTCCACTAGAGGCCAAAATAAGACTAGCGCCGAAAGTAAAAGCCAACCCTTCGTCAAATTAACCGCTGGCCTAATAACCCAAACCAGTACACCCCAAATAATTGCCAGCGCAAATAAAAGCCCATGAAAAAGCTTTGTCATAGCATAAATCGTCATCAAGACGATATTTGAAATAGTGAAAAAAACCCATGAAAAAAGACCAGTCAATTGACCAGTTCCTGAGGCTAACCAATCTACGAGCCCATTTTCACTACGCTCAACAACTGCTTCAAATTGTGAGTAAACATCGCCATAACTAGCAAACACACTTTGAACGGTGCCAGAATCACTAAATAGCAAATACACACCATTAAAAAAACCGGTCATCATCCCCCAAACTGCGAAATATATTCCAGTCATCAGACCTGCGAATAGCATTTCATAAATGGCTTTAGACCAGTCTGGGCCTTGAGGGGTGCTGAGTTCCTTTAAAACTCGAAATAGAAATGACATTATATAAACAATGCCACCTATCACTGAAATCAGCCCAACAGCCACCGTATAGGCATTTGTATAGAAAACACTTGGACTCAAGGAGCCGAGCATTTCAACTATCCACTGGTTTGCTGAATCCATTAGTTAGTCCCCCAGTTCCTCAGCTCACCCATCTTTTTATATGCTTTACCCACTGAAAGAGTTTCATTAGCTCGTTTCAAAATTTCATTGGTTTCAGACTTTTGTCTATTATTAGCTTCTTGTTGCTGCTCCACAGCTAAACGAGCAATAACCGCTGTATTTTCAGCTGTAACCCTGGCTGATTCATCTACAGATTCATCCTTAGCCATTCGCCCCATACTCTTTTGAGCGACTTTTCGAAGTCCCTCGATAGTAACCTGATTTTCTAGCGCCTGAATGTCATTATCCAGTTTTGCAACAACGACTAGATCACTTTCATTTTCTCTTTGATTTTTCAACATCGATATTCTTTCAATAAGAACTTGTTCAATATCAATATCTCCATCATACAGACCAGAAAGGTTTAATATCTTAGTTAAACTTCTACTGGTTCGCTTGAAAACTAAGTCTAGGTCTCCATTACGAATCATTTCTGTTGCTTTGGCTCTATCAGCATCGAGCTTTTTGAATTCTTCAAACGCTTTCTGATAATCTTCAAACTGCCCTTGATATTTTTTGGCTTGTTTTACTCTTTCTTCAAGCTGAGATAACTGTTCCTCAGTGATCCCAACCTGTTTAATCATCTGTGCCAATATTTGATAACCAGAACCGTCCGTAAACGCATAAACATTCGGAGCAGCGATTGCCAAACAAATAGAAAAACAAACTCTAGACAATTTCATCGTACTACCTCCATAAATTTGACCATGGCGGCTTTACAAACCGAATGATCACGACTTTCATTAAATACTTTCCGGTACTCATTAAGCATCATCAGGCGTGTATCAATATCATTAGTCATAGAGCCAATCACTTCCTTTGCCGCCAGATCAGTTTCACTGGACGAAGCAAGTGACAGCAATGATTTGGGGAAAGTCAGTTCAAGGCTAAAATAAACACCTTGGATCAACATTAATGCGGGTCGATATGGCAAGTTAGCTGCCACTGGATTTCCCCATGATTTCCAATGCTCTAAAACTGGATCTGGCATAAGCATTCGCTCTGCAATGTGATCCCAATCAGCCTGCCTATATAAATAGTTAAAATATGGGGTTTGGTTAATTACAGCGGCTTCAACAGAGTCAATTTCTTCTGTTTCTTGAGTAACCAGGTCTATACTAGCTCCATCTTTCCGCCCCATTCGTGCCACACCAGAAATTAGATTTCTAGATACCGCAGGTGCCTCTTTAGCCAACACATGCATTTCATCAAGCAACACACGCGCTTGACTTCCTGCCGAAAATGCATATTGAGCAAAAGCCAAACCAACAAAGACAAAGAAAAATTTCAGTAATTGTGGTGACTTTTGTTGAACTGGCTTTAAATTTACAGCAATAATTCCTTTGTGTAGCTGCAAATTTCCTTCTCTGTTGAAAATCCTCCCCATTTCTCCATACAAAAATGAATCAAGATTTTCAGCCATTCTTTGTGCTGCATTTTGCCTAGGAATACTACCTTCAAAAAATTCCTTTTTTGAAAGTGCGTTAAGAAAATCCCTTAGTACAGGCTGCCTGTTCACGCCTTGATAATGTAGATCTTCATACGCAAGACCCAAAGCCATTTCAGCCGCTGTTCTTTCATGAACAGAATACTCTCTTTCATCATCCAATAAAATAAATGAAAGTGCGGAAACTGTTCCAACTTTTATCTGAGGTGGAAGTTGCCCATTTTCATTTGCCAGTGAAATATCAGGCATCGGATTAATAACTGTTTCTTCTGGGTCAACGTCAATATAGCTACCGCCAAGAGCCTCAACCGTCCACTCATACGACTTTCCTACTTCTGCGATATACCAATCGATTCCTTGACAATATGTTTCGAAAATCTCGGCGCATTTATTAACCCCTTTTCCTGCACCGGTCATAGCTACAGTAATAGAGTGATTTACAGCATCCCGCCTAAAACCTTTGGTAATCAACTCACCAGTATGAGTCCTTCTTAATTGCTGTGGACACTCTTTATCACCCTGTGAAAAAACCAGGGCAGGCCACATGTGTGCCACCTGGTGATCAACATCATCCCTCATCCACTGAATAAATCGACCTTGGCCCATCTGACGATAACGCCAAAACGCCATTTGAACGCTTTCCTCAGTGCGAAGTTCACCCCCGTGGTTTGATATGAAACTCACTAATTTTTGTGAAATCCGATTAGTTTCTTTTGGATCATTGGTTGCGATAGTCACAAAAAAGGCGTTGTCATAAACTTCACTATTATTATCAACCAAATCCCGAAACTGACTTTCTTGCTGCTGAAGGTTTGCCGCTGACTCTGCACCAGATTCTGATGAAAAGCCACGAGAGTGCTTTGACTTATTAGCCGATGATTTAACTACATCATCTTTATTTAATCTTCTAACAACCTGTGTCAAGTGGGTATAACAGTCAAGTTGTGATAAAAGCCTATTAAACCCTGGAGTTGCATTTAAACCAGTATCAGGAGAAAAAAACATTAACCCTGTTTTAAAAAAATAATCTCCTACTTTTGTGCATCCTGAAACCAATTTAGGCTTAGCTCTAACCCATTGATCATGCAAAAAATAGTCACCTCTAACTGAAAGAGGCGCGGGCCAATTTTGATAGTCTGGATACATCATTCGACCAACATACTCAGCCCACCCATCTTTAGAAAGAACTCGCCCCCCTTTCAAGCTCATAGCAACTGAGTCTGCCACCTCCATCAACTCTTTTGCTGTTTTTTCATTTAATTTAAGCTCGGCCTTTGCTGAAATTAAAGACAAAAAACCTTTGGATTTTGGGTTCATTGTTAAAACAGTTACCACACGGTTAGAAAGCGATTGTTCCACCAAATGCTCAGCCATTTCTTGCCTTACCCAACTATCAATCTCAGGTAGTCTAACAGCATTTTTTGCACCGTATTCCAAATAATGTTCAGCCCTTGTGTAGTCCATATCTCTAACCAAATGGTTCTCACAGGTAACAACAATTGGAAGACTATTTAACACCCCCCTTAATGAATCATAATTTGATTTTATTTCACCAAAGCTTGAAAGATCAGAATTTATTCCATCCCAAACTACAGCAATCGATACCGCCCCATCCTGATGAACCAGGACGGAATCATTAATAAAATTCCGCCAACTATAAAGCTGCTCATAATGTTTTTTCGTCAATTTCACACCCCTTTTGCCAAAAGCTATTTAATTTCTTATCTCCCTGCCCCCCAATATGAAACCTTATCAAATAAAGATTGCCATTATAAATGTAACTTACAATTAGGGCGGTTAACGAAATCAACAACAACAAACCTATTAGCAATGACGCCTTCTTTGCCAAGCTCATAAGAAATAATATAGCCAGCATTACCGTGGAAACCAAAGCCCCCCAGAAATAAAGGTTCATCCCAATCCACTGTATCTCTTTATGTCGGTGATTCAATGCTGGCATAATAATTATCTCACACGAACCAATTAGCAATACCGTAAGCAGACATTGATATAATCCCTCCTACAAACACGCCTTTCCCCCACTTTGCCGCTTTATCTGAGTCTCCTGAAATAGCATGAAAAGCTGTTATTAGTAGACCAACAATAATCATAACCCCAATGGCATAAAACATATAATCCACAGCCTTTTCTGCCACTTTCTCAGTTTGTTCTTTTGCATCCTGGCTTTCCGCAAACCCAGGCAATTGAATGCCAGCAGCTACTGAGTTAGAGTAAATCCATGCTCCAGTTGTTACCGCCATGCTTCTAATAATTTTCATATATCACCTCTTAATAAATTTTCTATCATTTTTCAAAGCTTGAACTTCAGCTTGAGCTTTAAAGTACAAACTAAACCAACGAATAATCACCATTGGAATAGCTACAATCATTGCGATATTCATAGCTATGATTGCATTAAACATGGTGGCAGACGCTTGATTGCATTTTACCACCCATGAAATCCAGTTCGACTGGGCTGTAATCGAAATAACCCCCAACCCATCATACAACAACTCAGAAACATAATTTCTAATCGACTCTCCAGGCGAGAAATAAATTGTTTTCCTCAATACGTTCAAATCAACACCGGGAACCATCAAAACAATTAATGTCAAAATAAAAATAATCATCCAAGGAAGAAAGAAAGCAATGGAATAAGGATTGGCTAGTTTCTTAATCATCATCAAGCCCCAAATCATCCGCAGTTATATGTCCGCTAGTGCTTCGCTGTTCCTGTGGCCGTTGTTCCTGTGGCCGCTGTTCCTGTGGCCGTTGTTCCTGGGGCCGTTGTTCCTGTGGCCGTTGTTCCTGGTGCCGTTGTTCCTGTGGCCGTTGTTCCTGTGGCCGTTGTTCCTGTGGCCGTTGTTCCTGTGGCCGTTGTTCCTGTGGCCGTTGTTCCTGAGATTCAGCGTTTACCTCCTGCTGAATTTCACAAGCAATCGCTTCATCTTTGATATAGCGATCATACAAATAAAGCGGCGGCCTATGATCACGTGCAGGAGATTGAGCTTTAGGCTTTGGTGAAATCGACTCCCAACCTGTCGAGTCTAGTAAAGGAAAGCGCCCTCTATAAATTCTTCTTGCCGCATTTCTTCCCTCAATCT
>NZ_AUDJ01000052.1 GCF_000425405.1 Ferrimonas kyonanensis DSM 18153
AAAAGCCACTGGGTACCCGCGTGCGCGGGCACGATAGAGGGTCGTAGTTTACGCTTTGCGAACTTGATGCAGATGGCGACCACTAACTCTGCCGCCCGCACAACTCTCCAACCGTGTCGCCCTTGCGAACGCGAGGGCCCAGTGTCTTGGTTTTGAGTAAGGTGAAGAAAAGCCACTGGGTACCCGCGTGCGCGGGCACGATAGAGGGTCGTAGTTTACGCTTTGCGAACTTGATGCAGATGGCGACCACTAACTCTGCCGCCCGCACAACTCTCCAACCGTGTCGCCCTTGCGAACGCGAGGGCCCAGTGTCTTGGTTTTGAGTAAGGTGAAGAAAAGCCACTGGGTACCCGCGTGCGCGGGCACGACCGAGGGATGGTTGAGGTTGGTGTGAAAGCGAATAGCCATGAGCTTTGCCGAACCACTTTAACGGCCCGACTACCACAAACTCTACTACTAGCACCGTCGCCCTTGCGAACGCGAGGGTCCAGTGCCTTTGGTTCTATTGTGTTAAAGCCACTGGATTCTCGCCTGCGCAAGAATGACGAAAGGCACAGCCACTGGGTACCCGCGTGCGCGGGCACGACGGAGGGGGGGTTGCAGTTGCTGTGGTAACGATCTGCAGCGAGCTTTGTCGAGAGCGGGACAATAGAAAAGGGAGCCTTGAGGCTCCCTTGGTCATTGTTTTTGCTTTTCGGCGGCCTTACGGCGAGCGTATTGGCTGGCGCCGGCAGGCGGCTTTTCAGGTATTGGCCGCCGCTTATCTAGCAGGTGTTGAATTGCTTCAATGGGGTGCCGGTACAGCATCCTTGGCCCTGAGTAGATCATTGCTTGCCTAGCCTGCTGCCTGGGCTCGGGTTTGTAGCAGTGGATTGGGCATCGAGCACAATCCGGTTTGCTTTCACCGTAAGGGCAGCGATCTAACTTTTGCTCGGCGTAATTCAGCAATGACAGGCAATCCTGGCACAAACCATTGGTTTTCAGATCCGACTGGCAATGGCTGCTGCAGTATATCTGTAGCATGTGCTTGATGGTCTTATGCTCTTTGGCGAGTCGGCCGGTCAACAAAGAGTGGCTCATTGAAACAGCTCCAAAGAGGGCACTCAGTGCCCTCACTAATAATCGATTATGCGGTGGCCAACTTCTTGGCGCGTTTTGCTGACCAACTGGCTTTTACCATACCGAATAGGAACATGGCGATAAACATGCCGCCGATGGCAAACAAAATGTCACCGGGGACGCGCAACCAGACAAACTGTCTCACCAGTTCGCTTTGCAGTACTTCTGGAGAGCGGGCAAACCAGTATCCGCTGTCAATGGCGGCAAAGAACTGGATGATACCCACTGGCAGCAGTGACATCACCAGCATTGCCATCAATCCGATGTTCATTGACCAGAAAGCCCACTTCAGTAAGTTGTGATTCCAGCCTCGCCCTTTGCTCAGCCCCATTAGGCAGAACAGCATCAGTCCAATTCCCAGCATGCCATAGACTCCCATGAAGGCGCCATGACCGTGGGCGGCGGTGGTGTTCAGGCCTTGTACGTAATACAGAGAAATGGGGGGGTTGATCAAGAAGCCCAGCATGCCAGCGCCAAACATATTCCAGAAGGCGGTGGCAACGAAGAACATGATGGCCCATTTGTAGTTGCTCATCCAACTGCTGGCGTTGCGCAGTCGATATTGTTCATAAGCTTCAAAGCCAATCAGTGCCAGTGGTACCACTTCCAGAGCGGAGAAAATCGAACCCCAGGCCAGTACCGACGTCGGAGTACCGGTGAAATACCAGTGGTGGGCTGTGCCGATGATTCCGCCGGACAGGAAAATAAGGGTCGCAAACAGTACGGCGCTGTTGGCGCTGCGGGCGCGGATCAATCCAAGACGAACGAACATCAAGGCGATAACGGCGGTAGCGAAGGTCTCGAAGAAACCTTCAACCCATAGGTGAACAACCCACCAGCGCCAGTATTCAGCCATGGCCAAGTTAGTGTGCTTGCCCATCATCAGACCGGCACCGTAGAACAGACCGATGGCGACCACGGAGATGTACAGCAACCAGATAACGGGCTTGTGGTCGTTTTCTTGTTTCAATGCCGGGCGGATGGCAGCGGTGACCAGCACCAGCCAGATCAGCAGACCGACCATCAGTAACATTTGCCAGAAACGGCCAAGATCGACGTACTCGTGCCCCTGATGTCCGAACCAGTAGCTGATATCAATATCCAGGACCTGTTGAACGGCGAACCACTCACCGGCCATGGAACCCAGCACCACAATCAGCAGTGCAACCCATAGTAGGTTAACGCCCAGCTTTTGCCATTTGGGCTCGCGTCCGCCGGATAAAGCCGGGGCGATATACAGGCCAGTCGCCAGCCACAGGGTGGCGATCCAGAATACGGCCAGCTGGGTATGCCAGGTACGAGTCAGTGAATAAGGCAGGATCTCAGACAGCGGAATGCCATAGAACTGCTGGCCCTCAACCGCGTAGTGAGCGGTGATGCCCCCCAGCACGATTTGCAGCATGAACAGACCAATCGCAGTGAGGAAATACTTGCCGACCGCCTTTTGTGATGGGGTTGGCTGGTGACTGAAAATGGGATCTTCTTTTGCCGGCGTCGGCAGAGGATCGTGTTTCAGTGTCGAGTGATACCAGGCCAGTGCGGCAACACCAAAGATCAGTACAACGACTGACAGGATGGACCAAACCGTGATGGAGGAGGTGGGGGTGTTGTCTACCAGTGGCTCATGGGGCCAGTTGTTGGTGTAGGAGACACCGGACTGGTCAGGGCGATCGGTGGCCGTTGCCCATGCGCTCCAGAAAATAAAGCTGGTGAGGTTTTGGCGTCGGGTCAAGTCCGGCAGGGTGCCCTCTTTCATTGCGTACTGCTCACGCAGAGGCTGCATCTTTGGATCGTCGCCAAACAGGGCTACGTAGTGTTGCTGCACCTGCTGTATGGCGGCCATGCGGGTTTCGGAGATCGTCAGGGTTCCGGTGTTGGCGTCATAGCGATTGGTGCGAATGTCTCGTTTGAGCAACGCCTGCAGTCCGGCTTGTTGGTCGATGCTCAACTGTTCGTATTCCTGGCCAAACTGCTGTTTGGCGCGTATGGAGAGCCAAGCCACTAATTCACGGTGCAGCCAGTCGGCACTCCAGTCCGGTGCCACGTAGGAGCCGTGCCCCCAGATGGAGCCGAGTTGGTGTCCGCCCATAGACCGCCATGCCATCTGACCGTCCTGGATTTGTTGCTCGGTGAATAGGGGGGTGCCAGTGTCACTGACTACCTGTGCAGGAATGGGCGGCATTTCACGGTAGGTGCTGCTGCCCATGGAAAGTAACACAGTAAAGGAGGCGAGGCAGGATAATACCAAGGCCCAAAGGATGATTTTTTGTCGACTCATAGCCGTACCCATTGCGTTTGTATTGTGGTGATTGAAAACTGCAACCCTTTAAGTTGCAATCCAAATGCATCTTTATGGTTTTAAACCTTAGTAAAATGCTCGGGTATTATCAATCGCTGGATCGGGCTGTGTATCGGCTTGGGATCAAGATCACTTTTCCGAGGTGGCGGCGTACTCAATAAGGAATAGAGGAGGGGGAGATGCCGGGCACCACGACGGCGCCCGGTACTTGAAAATTACAGAGACGGGTTGCTTTTGATGTTTACTGGCAGAGAGTCAATAACCTGATCAGCCAGACCGGTACCTGCGGCTTGGTAGATGTTGTACACGCTGTGTACGCCCATCTCCTTCAGAGCTTCCTCTTCATCGGCGTAACGGACGATGGCGGTTACCTTGCCGGAGTAGGCACTGGCAGCCAGCAACTCGGCGGTATGCAGGTTACCCTGGTGGGACGGCATCGCCAGCACAATCAACTCAATCGAACCGCTTGGTACCAGCTTGTCCCAGAAATCCGAGTCGGTACCATCGCCCAGTACGGCTTTGCGGCCGTCGCGATGGTGACGTTCGATGATCTCTTGCTTGTGGTCGATACCAAGGATCACGTCGCCGTAGCTGCTTTTCAGTGAATCGTAGGCACCAGAGCCGATACGGCCCATACCAAAGATCAGTACGCTGGGGTTGCCCAGGTCGATGGGTTGATCTTCCGGGTGCAGTGGTTCGCGCTGCAGGCCCGATAATCTGGGAAGCAGCAGGTCGTAGATTTTTAGAGCCAGGCGGCTGAGCGGGGCCGCCAGTACGAAACTGAACGCCACCAGTAAGGCAATGATCCTCAACCAACTTGCGTCGAGTGACCCCGTCGCTATGGCGGCTGTCATGACAATCAGTCCGAATTCGCTGAAATTGCCCAGTGTGATGGTGGCCATCACCGAGCTTCTTAAACGAAAACGATAGTGAGAAAGCAGCAAAAGGAACAGCGCCATCTTTACCGGCAGCAACAGCATTAATGCCAGAGCTGTTACGACCTCTTCCTTATTTGGAATTCCCTGTTGGCCGATGGTTAGGAAAAAGGCGACCAGAAACAGCTCTTTAAACAAGAAAAGGGACTTAGACAGCTCCGAGGATTTTCGATGCCCGGCCAGCAGGACCCCGAGTATCAGTGCGCCGAGATCCGGCTTTAGCCCTACCGCTTCAAACAATGCTGCCCCAGGAACCAGGGCCATCGATAGGCCAAACAGCACCAGCAACTCACCGTGACCACAGCGTTCCATCAGTTTGAACAGCAGTGGACGTAACAGCGGTAGCCCGAGAAGCAACAGAGCCCAGGCTGAGGGCCATACTCCCTTGCTGACCGTGAGGTAAATCACCGCAAAGATGTCCTGCATAATCAGGATGCCGATGGCGGTGCGTCCATACAGTGATTGGCTGTCGCCACTCTCTTCCAGAGACTTAATGGCGAAAACGGTACTGGAGAAGCTCAGGGCGAAGCCGAGAATGACCACTTGCTGGTTGCCCAGTTGGTCGAACATGCCGATGCCGGTTAGCGCCAGAAGCTTGATAAGGATAGCGGCCAGACCTATGGTGGACACCATATGAATGCTGGCTCCGCCCCAGACTTCAGACTTAGTCAGGCTGGACAGATCCAGTTTAAGGCCGATGGCAAACAGCAGTAGCAACACACCGAGGTCGGCAATCGGTGTAAGGAACGTTAGCTCTTCGACGCCAGCGGCATACAGAGCAAAGCCTGCAGCGAGGTAACCGATGAGAGGCGGCAGTCCGATTCGAGTGGCAGCAATGGCGAGAATCAAGGGGATGATAAGAAGTAGAGGGTCCATCAATGCCTTCCGTGGGTTGGTCAGAGAATCGTATTGTACCGTGTTCTGCTAATAAAACCTGCCAGCTCTGTCTTTGATGCCGTCGTAAATATCGAAAATAAAGGTAACTTTCCTCTTTTATATAGGTTGTCTTCGTTGCCAGCCTCGATGGGTTTCATTCAATGCGCTCGTTCAGTTCTCGACGAGAAGCCGTCGAATTGTGGATAACTCTGTGTTTAAGCTGTGGTGTTGCGGTGGGTTTCGGCGCTTGGCAATAATATCGTGATTTATTGCTGTCTTGGCCTTGCGTTCCGGTGGGGCCTCCCTATAATGCGCTTCCTGTCGACGGGGCACAGCGGCTTACTGAGTAAGACACTGAGCAACAATTCGACACTCGGAAAAGCCTTTGAAAATAACGCTTGACGGGGATTGAGGAAAGCGTAAGATACGCAGCCTCAGCAACGGGAACCACGGTTCGGTTGCAACGCTCTTTAACAATTAGTCAGACAATCTGTGTGGGCACTCGCGCAGGATTGATATCTCATATATCAATGTTGCACTGAGTGACTATAACAAGTTAATTCAGTAATTCATTGAGTCGAAGTTTTCGGACTTCAAAAAACTTTTTAATTGAAGAGTTTGATCATGGCTCAG
>NZ_AUDJ01000053.1 GCF_000425405.1 Ferrimonas kyonanensis DSM 18153
ATCTCCAATTGCTCGCCATGGCGGCAACCCAGCAGTACTTTGCCGCCATGGGCATAGCGAAAGGCGTTGCTGAGCAGGTTTTGCAGGATGCGTCTTAGCAGTTGACGGTCGCTTCGAATCCAGGCTTTGCAGGGAACCATTCGCAGCGTTACCTGATGCTGGTCGGCAATGGCGTCAAATTCGCCGTGCAGGCAGTCCAGCAACTCCTGCAGGGGGAAGGGTTCCATTTTGGGCACAACCGTGCCGCTGTCGGTGCGGGAGACCTCGTTGAGATCCAGCAGCAGATCATTGGCCACCTTGAGAGAGTGATCAATCTGTTGCAGCTGGCCTCGGGCGCGCTCAGGCAACTGATTGTCTTCCATTAACGTGGAGGAGAACAACCGGGCCGCCGACAGCGGTTGTAGCAGATCGTGACTACAAGCCTTCAGATACTGGCTCTTTTTGTGATGAGCCAGCTCCGCCTGTTCTCTGGCGTTGGCCAATTTGGCGTTGGATCGGGCCAGCTGCTCGTTGGCCATCGCCAGTTTATTGATGTTTGCTGACGGTCTGCTCAATAAGCAGATCGCCGCTGAATTGGGGCTGTCGGAAGCTACAGTCAAAGCCCATGCCAGTGCGCTATTTCTTAAACTCGGGGTTCGTACCCGCACCCAAGCGGTGATAGCGATGCAGCAACTGCAGACAAATTCTGCAGCGGTTGAGATCTAAATACTCCCATCATTTCGTAATCTGGGCTGAAGATTAACTTTATTTAATCTTCAGCCCACCTTGGCGTCATTCAGCTTGCTTTACGCTTAGCTAATCAATTAATGACTGAGTATTTTAAGAGGCTATCCATGTTACGTCGTCAATTCTTAAAGCGAGCTGTTACCCTTGGTGGAGCGGCGGTTGCCACTACATTGCCATTTAGCGGCCATGCCGATCCTGCTCGACTGGCTCAAGTTCAACGTTCAGCCAAGCAGGTTGCGGGATTTGCGCCTGATTTGGACACCCTTCGCCGTTTGGCCAGTGTCATGTTGGGGCCGCTACCCACTGAGCTTAACGTGGTGCGTTTTGCAGAAAGCCACAGAAAAGCCAGCTTAGTATTGGAAGGGGGGGACCCACAGCGCAAGATCAACCTAGCTCGTACAGCACACCAGCTGGTTTACCCTCAAGGCAGTGTCATTCTCGATAGTGGTATGGACGAGGCGACTCACGACTATTTCGGTAGTTCAAGCGATCCGTTTTATATGGAAAAATACCAGCGACTGCAGCAGGCGATGCGACAGGCAAACCTAATTGTACTGAGTCACTATCATGCGGATCACGTAGGCGGTGTGGTGACTAGCCCCTACTTTGAGGAGATCGCCGATAAGGTGTGGCTCAGCAGTGATACTCGAGAGTTTATGGTTACCACGCCTCATAAAGCGTCGATTGAGATCTGCCGGGAGCGTACCGAACGCTTTATCGCCATCGATTTCGACAACTACTATCCGGTAGCGCCAGGTATTGTTGCCATTAAAGCCCCTGGCCATACCCCTGACTCTAAGATGTTTTACATCCGCCTTCAAAATGGACAGGAGTACCTGCACAGTTCGGATACCGGGTGGACGCTAGAAAACATCACCAGTGGTAAGATGAAGAATGCCCCTTGGGTCAAAGAGGATAGAGAAGCGCTTAAAGCCCAGTTTGCTTGGCTAAATACCTTGATGAAAGAGCAGCCTAACCTGATTATGATCAACAGCCACGATACGCCGAGCTATTTGGCATTAAGAGAGCGTGGCCTCTTGGGTGAGTTTCGCATTTAATTCTACTGATTCCAAAAACAGGGTGGGGAGATGTTCAGGTGCTTAGGTACATCCTAACGATATTTTTGTTAAGCCCTGTGACGGCTCTCTCTGCAGAGCCGTCGTCTCAATTGTGGGCTTATCTTAGTGGTGCTGACGTGGTGTCGGCATCAGAGATCTTTGAGCAGGCCAGTCGTGAGCGTCCAAAAGAGCAGATCGTCGACTTTGAAGTTGAACTAGAGAATGAGCAGCTTAGCTTTGAGGTGAGCCTCTATAACTCAACCACTAAGCAGATAACTGAGCTGAGTTATGATGATGCTGGTGTGCTTGTGGGGACAGAGTTTGAACTGGATGAGTGGCGTGGTGGCGACCAACTGCTCGCCATCAAGACTCTACTCTCTCACCCCAAGTCCATTGACGAGTTAATCAGTGACCTTAGCAACAATCGTCCAGGTGAGCTGATTGCCGCCAATATTGGCAGTAATCTGAGTATTCCATTTCTCTGGGTAACTCTGCTTACGGTTGAAGGTAAACAGAGTTATGCTATTGATCTTAAAAGCAACACGGCCATTCCCATATTACAGATGTGACCCATGAAGATACTCATTGTCGAAGACGATAAAAGCAACCGTGAATTTTTGGTTAGTGGCTTTAGCGAGCAGGGCTACGTGGTGGACAGTGCAGAAGATGGCCACCAAGGGCTGATGTTGGCAACCGAAGAGCAGTATCAGCTAATCATCCTCGATCGTATGTTACCTAAGCTTGATGGCTTGGCCATTTTAGCGGCACTTCGTGTCAGCGACAATGCTACCCCAGTGCTAATTCTATCTGCTCTTGGTGAGGTAGATGACCGCATTAAGGGGCTTCGCAGCGGCGGCGATGATTACATGGTTAAGCCGTTTTCATTTGCTGAGCTGCTTATTCGCAGTGAGCTGCTGCTGAAGCGGGGCAGCTCAGCGCCGCAGGCAACGACCATAGAGTTAGGAAACCTAAAGATGGACTTGCTGGCCCATCGAGTTTTGGTTGGCGAGCATCCTATTGAGCTTCAGGCGAAAGAGTTCCGGCTGCTGCGATTTTTTATGGAGCACAGTGGCCAAATGGTTACTCGTACCCTGCTATTTGAATCGGTGTGGGATCAACATTTTGATCCGGGAACCAATGTCATTGACGTGCATATCGCTCGTTTAAGAAAGAAATTGGATGCAGCCAAGGCCACTTTGCAGATCACTACGGTCCGCGGTGCCGGCTACCGGCTCGAGCCAACCTCATGAGCTGGGCTTTATTTAACCCAAGAAAGCACTCAAGCTGGCGGCTAACGCTAAGTATTGCCTTGATGGTATCGGTGCTGTTGCTAAGCATGACCTGGGTACTGTACCAAGCGCTATTAACTGAGCAGCAGCGGCAAATTGGTCGTGAACTGCAAACTACAGCCAGTCGAATTCAAGGCTTGGCGACCTCCAGTGAGCCAACACGCTTTTATCTAAGATTGCAGCAGATGCAGTCCCAAGAGAAGCTGCTGTTGACTTGGCAGCATAAGGGAGAAGTTTTAGGCGCACTGAGCCTATTTCCTAAAGCGATTCCTGAGCTTCCACAAACCGCTTCAATATCGGTTTTCGATCCCAAATTAGGCCAACTTCGCCAATTGCAGGCAGGCATCGTGGTAACGCCGTTTGGAAACGTGATGGTGGCTCAATCCACAGAGCTGCTTGATCAACTCATTGAGCGCTTTATTCTCACGGCATTGTGGGCTTTGGCTGCGGCGTTAGTGATGACGCTGTTACTGGGAAACCTGCTGGCTCGGCGCCAAATGTCTCGATTGGACCAATTCAATCGCACCCTAAAGCAGGTTGAGGCAGGGGATCTCAAACAGCGCTTGTCTATCAAAGCTAACGGTGATGAATATGATCAGCTAGGGCGCTCCATCAATGCCATGATCCATGGCTTAGAGCAGCACCTAGACACCGTGCGAAGCGTAACCGATAACATCGCTCACGATCTTCGTACGCCGCTGTCGAGGCTTAGGTTTAGTCTGGAGCGCCGTCTAACTACAGATGAAACTATCGGCTTTGAGCTTGAGCAGTTAGATCTCACTCTAGCCAGCTTTGATGCGCTATTAACCCTATCGCAGCTGGAGCATGGAAAGCGGCAGCTCAGCACCGAGCAGATTGAGGTAGATGAGCTTTTTGAACAAGTGGTGGACTTACTGCAGTTGGTGGCCGAGGAGCAATCCCAGCAGCTTCGTTGCCAACCAAGTGGTTTGTCTGTAAGCGGTGATGAGCGTTTGTTGTATCAGGCACTTTTTAATGTGGTGGACAACGCCATAAAGTATGCCGGAGCCGATGCCGGAATTGTCCTATCTGCCGAGGCTAATGGTGGTGATCTGGTGATTTCGGTAGCCGATAACGGCCAGGGAGTGGATGAGGCGCAGCTGTCGTCGTTAACTCAGCGAAGTTTTCGAGGCGACAGTAGTCGGCAGCAGGCCGGCTTTGGCCTGGGTTTAGCCATGGTTAAGGCCATCGTCGAACGTCACGGCGGTCGTCTCGAACTGGCCCTTGCTCACCCTGGACTTGTGGTTCGTTTCGTTCTGCCGCTGAGTCAAGGTTAGAGTCAATGATGTCAAAGAGCCCTAGAAAGTCAGTTCATCTGATTCGGGCTCATGGGCGTAGTTGTGCTGCCAGCTCTCCACCAGCATGGCGCTGATCATCGCTCTTAGGGTGATGGGTTTAATCAGCTTTCTCAGATACCCAAATCCGGCG
>NZ_AUDJ01000054.1 GCF_000425405.1 Ferrimonas kyonanensis DSM 18153
CGTTGAATTTTAAACAATTGCTCGCCAAAAGAGGCTGCGAAAAAAACACGACTGCAAAGGTTAATATCCATTTCATATTTAGTTCCTCTAACGCCTTACTAATGGGCGCATAAATGCTTGGCTAAAAATAACGACGAAAGATCACAAGCCAAGCGTTTGCGCCCTTATGAGTAACTTGTTAGCAGTCCATTAACTACCAAACGAGCTAAAAGAGACATCCATGCTAAGAGCTCTCTGAAGCCATCATCTATACTGCAATTTTGTTAGTTTCAAGGATTTTAAAATGGGTGTCTATTTTATTTTGCTCTATTTTATTTTTAAACGCTTTGTTATGTAGACTTACATCACCTTAGCTCAAGAGGTGTAACTGTACCGAAGCTATCATGACCCACAACGATAACAGGGATATTGCTAGCCAATACCTTAGGTTTTTCCCAGATAGACTTTATCCAATTTGCTACGCAGTCAACAACTACATCATTCACCTCAAAATCAACGTCGAACGGATCTACTGTGGGTATATAGGGTTTAATATTTGAACCTACATATTTCGGTTCAAATAAACTGGCGTAACTTTCGATAGCCCTATTTAGAGCATGTAAATCTGGACCATCTAAACTCACATAAACTGAAAACATACCATCTCCATCCTGACTAGCGAACACTTCTATGTGAATTTCGCTCGTATTTTCTGGGATGTTTGCAAACAGAACCTTTAATGATGAAGCCATAGATTCGCTGTGTTTTACTAGTTCACTACTCAATTCTTCTTCAAAATTCATTCAATGCTTCCATGTATCCACATAACGCTCCACTCAGCGGGAGCAACTTGGCTGGCTACAATCAGCGAGGCACGAGCAAGAGCCAGCCTGGTTGAAATCTTCCTGCAGTGCTTTATTATATGTCAATTAACTTGACGCGATTGACTTGAAAAAGGTCATGAATCCGACGGCAGCAACCAACGAGCTAACCGTTGTGACGCCGATAGGTATCAAAATCGCTTGCCACCATTTCAAAATCAAAAGCCGATTGACTATTAACACGAACAAACCAATGCTTATCACAGGAACAGCACTATCAGCTAGTCCTACAACTGACACTACTGCCGCGCCGATAAGCTGAGTGGTCAACAGCGTCAACGACAATATGAATGAACGCTTTACTCGCTCATTCTCTACATATAGCCATTTAAGAACTAAGTAGAAAAACACCCCATAGAGCGGGATCAACAACGGGAGATACAACATAATCCTTCCTGTGATATATAACGCTCCACTTAGCGGAGGCAGTTTGATTGGCTATAATGAGCGAGGCACGAGCAACAGCCAAGCGAATTGCTATCCGTCTGCAGCGCCTTGTTAAGCTTCAAAGCCATCAAAATACTTCCATAACTATCGATTCGCCCTGTGGTGGAAACGTCATAACCACGGATTCAAAGCGCCCCTCTTTTGTCTCAATGTCGATAGAGTCGCCACTTTCAAAAGAAATGGTCCACAAAGAAGAGCTTTTTAATGTTGCGTTCTTAGCTAGCTGCCGCCCCAGAGAGCCCACGGACCAGAGTTCGGCGAATCGTGCCACTCGTATGTTTGACCATCGATTGTTGCGAACACTCGCTCATTGCATTGAATCTCAATATCTTGAAACCGTATATTGAAGCCATACGAAGCCAATAGTATGGAATCTACATACTGATTATTCTTTGAGAAGTACTCATTCAGCACATCGACTATCTTTTCATTAAACAGAATCACATACAACCTCAGGTAAGCCTAACGCCCTATTAATGGAAAAGATTATGTTAGCTAAAATGTGAAGAGGAGTGAAACCAAGCCAACGTAATTTTGTCCACTATTAAACAGCTTGTTATATCTCATTACAGAGCAGACAAGCGTGATAAACCATCAATTATTGCAAACGCCCCAGCAAAGATAAGAGCCATTGCAATTAATAGTGTTCGAAATACAAACACTTTGCGGTTCACCGTTTTACCAACAGGCAATAAAGCCAACCTCCCAAACCAAAGTCCGATACCGGCAGAGCCGATACCAAGCACGATTAGAGTTAAGAATAGTAAAACTTTAATCGTATCCATACTGGTTTGGCCCTAAATGAGATATAACGCTCTACTTAGCGGGAGCAAACTGCCCGGCTATACTTAGCGAGGCACGAGCGCAGCCGGGCTGGCTGAAATCCGCCTACAGTGCTTTAGGTATTCTTTAGTTCAAATTGTACAGCTTCAACTGATTCGGAACCAATAGAGGTGACACAAGAAAGAGCCCTTAACTGCATTAATTCTAGGCTTTTCTGCAGGTCTTTAACTTTATCTAAATGTCTTGAAGAATAGTTCCTTCGCTTTAGTGTTTTAAGATTCAAGTTGATTATAAATATGCAAGACATTACCGCAGACATAGCTGCACTAACCGAAACTCCAGAATCGCCACGTATCGCATGCCATCCATTTTCAAAAATCGAAATTCCATATTCAACTAAAGTCAAAGCTTTATCAGCAATTTCAAACGTATAGTCCGTCGCAACTTCTAACATATCTAGTGATTTTCTGGAATAGTTAGATTTGTCAGCAGAGCTTTGCGCCTGATCTCTTAAAACTCTTAACTTAACTACTTCATCAAAATCTCTAGCATCAGCCTCGAATAGAACTTTTAATCTGGGTTCAATAACAGAAACCACCCTTTCTTTGATATAAGAAATTTCTTTATGAGACTTATTGCATTCCTGTTTATTTAAACTAATATCACTTACAGTTATGATCATTTTACATGATAAAATTGCAAGTAATGCCGCAGCACTACCAGATCCAGGAGAAGCTCTTCCAGCTCCAAAATCATCAAGTAATTTATTTGTTGGTAGCTCTAATAAGGACTCCGACTTTATCTGAGTTAATTCTCTCTGATCCATAATTCACCTGAGATTCCTATTGAATACCTAACGCCCGCCTAAGCGGCGGAAACAAAGCTTGGCTACAATCCGTGAGGTACGAGCACAAGCCAAGCGTTTTGCGTCCGTATCTTAAGGCGCTTGTTATGTTCTCTTTCTATACAGGGTAATTCCAAGCATAACAGTCATAATCGAAAGCATCCCGGTAGCTATGAAAAGTGAACACTTTAGCCAGTGAATTCTCATGGTAGCTCCGTCAATATAGTTCATGTTGTATTCACTTACATTTATAACAATTCTAGCTAAATCCTTTCTCTTCAGCTGGCTTAAATCCTCTATGCTTTCATTAGCCAAATTACTAGTTCTTACCGGGTTCCAATGTTCATGTGCAACTGGATCAAACAATACAACTAGAGCACCAATTATTGTTGTTAGAGACAGTAGTAATATGCACTTTGTCGCAGTTCTCAATTTTCCCCCTTAGAACATAACGCTCCACTCAGCGGGAGCAACTTGGCTGGCTACAATCCGGCTAAAAGAGACACCCATACCGGCTAAAAGAGACACCCATACTAAGATAGCTCTGAAGCCATCACCTATACTGTGATTTTGTTAGTTTCAAGGATGAGACTATGCCCACAGCCAGAAGCCAACAG
>NZ_AUDJ01000055.1 GCF_000425405.1 Ferrimonas kyonanensis DSM 18153
AAGTGGTGGGCGATACTGGGCTTGAACCAGTGACCCCCTGCTTGTAAGGCAGGTGCTCTCCCAACTGAGCTAATCGCCCTCAGCAACGGAGGCGTATTATAGGGGGCAGTGTTTTAGTGTCAATAAATTTCTCCCCGAAACACGCCGCCTGACGGCAATTTGAACGCAACGAACATTAACGATGCAAGTTGCGCTTTTGGTTGTTGCTTTTATGACCGTGTCGGCGGTCTCACCCTGCAAATCACGTTGGTTTCTTGCGGGCAGGTGGGCGCTTGAGCCCGGCCTCGACCGCCTCTTACACACACAGGGTAAATCATATTTGGGGGAAGCGCTGACGGGCTGCTAGAATAACGCGATTTTCTATCTGCCTTTCTGTGGCAGAAATCAGTATTCGACAGAATCAGAGAAGGTTATGACTGTTAAAACTCGCTTTGCTCCCAGCCCAACCGGTTATCTTCACGTCGGTGGTGCCCGAACTGCTCTCTATTCTTGGTTGTACGCTCGCAACCAGGGTGGCCAATTTGTGTTACGCATTGAAGACACCGATCTTGAGCGTTCAACCCAGGAAGCCATCGATGCCATTATGGAAGGAATGGAGTGGCTGGGACTGAACTGGGAAGAAGGGCCTTACTATCAGACCAAACGATTCGACCGTTACAATCAATTGATTGACCAGTTGCTGTCCGAAGGCAAAGCGTATAAATGTTATTGTCCTCGTGAGCGTTTGGATGAGTTGCGTGAAACTCAAATGGCCAATGGTGAGAAGCCGCGTTACGACGGTTTGTGCCGTGATGGTGATGACAAGGACCTTCCTTATGTGATTCGCTTCCGTAACCCTCAGGAAGGGACAGTTGTCTTTGACGATCACGTTCGCGGCCGTATCGAAGTGGCGAATACTGAATTGGATGATCTGATCATTCGTCGTACTGATGGCTCGCCAACCTACAACTTCTGTGTGGTAGTAGACGACTGGGACATGGGAATTACTCAGGTTGTTCGTGGTGAAGACCACATCAACAATACACCGCGACAAATCAATATCTACAAGGCATTGGGGGCTCCGGTTCCTGAGTTTGCCCATGTATCGATGATTTTGGGTGATGATGGAGCCAAGTTATCCAAGCGTCATGGCGCGGTCAGTGTGATGCAATACCGTGATGACGGTTATCTGCCGGAAGCGTTGCTGAACTATTTGGTGCGGCTGGGCTGGTCTAACGGTGATCAGGAGATCTTCTCTCGTCAGGAGATGATTGAGTTGTTCAGCCTGGAGGCCATCAACAAATCCGCCTCAGCATTTAATACCGATAAACTGCTTTGGTTGAACCAGCATTATATGAAGAGCATGGATCCACACTATGTAGCAGAGCAGCTCCGCTGGCACATGCAGGATCAGAACATCAATACTGAAAATGGCCCACAGCTGTCTCAGTTGGTGACCGTAATGGCGGAAAGGTGTCAGACTCTGAAGGAGATGGCCGCAGCCAGCCGCTATTTCTATGAAGATTTCGACGACTTTGATCCTGCCGCCGCCAAGAAACACCTGCGTCCTGTTGCTGAGCAGCCGTTGTTGCATGTAAAAGCCAAGCTGGAAGCCTTGCAGGACTGGACGGTAGAAAACCTGCATCAGGTTATCCAGGATACTGCGGCTGAATTGGAAGTAGGCATGGGCAAAGTGGGTATGCCGTTGCGCGTTGCCGTGACCGGTGCAGGCCAGTCCCCAGGCCTTGATCAAACCCTGTTGTTTATTGGTCGCACAAGGGCTGTAGCCAGAATCAACAAGGCGGTGGAATTTATAGCAAACAGAGCTAATTCCTGAAAAACCGGTTGACACATTTTGGGGGCATCCATACAATGCGCCACGCACTCAGGGAATGCTTCCCAAAAAGTGTCTAAGGCTTGGGGCTATAGCTCAGCTGGGAGAGCGCTTGCATGGCATGCAAGAGGTCCACGGTTCGATCCCGTGTAGCTCCACCA
>NZ_AUDJ01000056.1 GCF_000425405.1 Ferrimonas kyonanensis DSM 18153
GGCCCATGACAACCCAACTCGGGGCGGTCAGTGTGTCTCGACAAAGCAGAGGGGAGCTGACCCACTCCAGAGTCACCCTGACATACAGGGCCCAGTCTACAGAGCCGTTAGGGGCGCAGTTCCACGCCGCAGATGATAGGTACATGGTCTTATCCTTTCGATAAATGGCGTATCGCCTAGTTTTCGTGACATAAAAAGCGATAATGTCACAACATCAAGGTATGCCGTCAAAATCACAACCTGGCGCAGCTGGCCGACGGCTGAAATGGTGGCGTTTTCGGGCCCACCTGGTGACGGCCGGCACGAAAAAAGAGGTCAAAAAAGTGGTATTACCCCAAATTATGGCCCGCAAAGATCTCTGCCAGGTTATCCCGCTCCCAATCACGAGCATAAACCAGCTTCGCTACCGAGGGGCGCAGATACAGCACCGAGTTTCGGCCCCTTGCCGATGTATCAAATCGTTCGCCTTGATCGTTTTCGATGCAAACCGTAACTAGTGCCAGATCAGCCAACTCTTTTAAGAGTCTGCGCAAGTTGCCGTGATGGTTAGCAGGGTTCCCCCCCTCCGAGAGCGTTTGCTCCACCAGCTCGGGCATGGACAGCCTAAATGACTGACTATCCAGCAAGGCCGCGACCACTCGCAGAGCCATCGTCGGGCGGGAGGACTGCGCCGTCAGCCTGAGCACTTCGCTAAAATTGGTTCGGGTTTCGGGTTTCATTTGCGCCCCTTTAGCGCCTTGAGCGCCTTATAGAGTTGATCGGCTTCGCGAGCGGCCACCAGCCACCCAACCGCTGTCTTTGCGTCGATCTGTTCGGGGAGGGTGGCAAGCATATCGGGGAGCGACGCCCCAGACTCATTGCTGCGAATATGAAGAAAGGCCCACCGCGCCCAATCGGCGCTTGTCTCCGGCACCCAGCCATGCGCCATCAACATCACCTGTGCCGCTTGGCGAGCCCAGAGCGGCGCTTTATTGGTTTTAATCCAATCCTGCAACGTCAGCCCTGGAGGAGCCGGGCGCCGCTCCACAAACCCCAACTTAATGGCGCACTCGGTTAACGCCTCTGAAAGTTCAGAGCGGGATCGGGTATCAAAACGCATCAAATCGGCGATTACCTTGGCCGGTTTGGCGTCCATAGCCTCAAAAACGGATCGGATCATGGTGGTGGTTATCCTGAATTGCACTGAGCGAACGCACCACACTGACAAAACACTTGGCCAGGATGGGCGGGGGAGGGTCATTATCCCGGCCACCTGATTTCCTGTCAAAACACACATACAACTTGTCTCCAAGCCAATAAGGGGGCGTCAGCCCCCCAATAGAAATTAATCAATCAAACGCCAGATCTTGGCCGCCTCGTTATGCCCCCCAACGTAATCTCTCAGTTGGTGGTAACGCTCAGCGATTTTCGGATAATGGGGGAAGTTGCACGACAGATGACCGAGGGCAAACAGGGTGATCACGATCCCCGCCGCCTCGGCGCTCACCTGCTCGCTGGAATAATTACCGCGCCATTCCAGCGCCAGCGGTTCCTGAGTGGCCGGGGCCAGGAAAAA